>JAYSEN010000011.1:0-133237 GCA_041913845.1 Undibacterium sp. | reverse complement strand
CAGGAAAAATCTTTGATAAAAGCCTTCACGCTGCTTGACTTGGATAACAGTATCTTGTAAGCTCCAGCCAAAGCAGAAGTTAGTTCTTCAGCCGTAGCTTTTCTCTTGAGTAAAATATCAAACCCTTTGATCATAATTTAACTTTCAAATGGTGAGTCCTGTAGGGTGGACACCACGTGTCCACGCCGTTAGCTGTGGAAATCAACCTGCTAAGGCATTCCCCTCTATAGATCAAACCAATTTACTTCTTACTCCACTAAGCGGTGACGTGGACACGATAAAACCGTGTCCACCCTACCTGTTTGTGCAAAGATCACTTCCATGCGCGCTACCGACTCAAGAATTTGCGCTGGCGAGTGAGTCAAATCCGCTTGATCACCCTGCCAATCCTTCACGGCTCAATCAACACCTGCACCGAGCTACCCGATAGCAGTGAGATACCATATTCAATCGCGACGCCTGCGGCGTCTTGATACACGCTTTCCACGCACAAGATAGGGCTGGAGCTGGATTGTTGCAGTTGGCGGGCGACGTGTTTGTCGGGGAGTTGGGCGCTGACGCGGCTGAGTTGGCGTTGGAATTCGCTGACGCCGCAGGCGGCTAAGGCCAGGTGAGTTTTGCCTAGCTCGCGATAGTGCAGCGCGAAGTCTGCGAAGCGTGGCAGTGGGAAGTATTGGGTGCAGACGCCGAGTACTTTGTCTTCGACCACATCAAGCGAATCGATTTGCAAAACGTTTTGTCCGGTACTGATTGCCAACATCTCGGCGACGCTGGTGCTGGCGGCGACGATTTGGTCAGCCAGGATTTGGCTGCGGCCGACTTTACGCGCTTTTGCCAGACTGTGGGCAAAGCGGGTGCGTAAGCCGAGTTCATAGGCGATTACTTCTTCGCGCACAAAAGTGCCTTTGCCATGCACGACTTCGAGTAAGCCACGTTCGGCCAGCGCTTTGACGGCCTGGCGTATGGTGTGGCGATTCACGCCAAAGCGTTCAGATAAACTGGTTTCATTGCTTAAGCGGCCTTGCAACTGGCCACTTAAAATATCTTGCGCCAGGATTTCTTCGATCTGGCGCCAGACGGGTGTGCCTTGGCCGCGTTTAAACGTGGTGGCGGTTGGGTTTGTCATGAGCTGTCGTTTTTAGGGTTTGCGTTTGCGCTTGCTAGCTGTTGCCCGCGGTGTATGGCCTTTGCAGCGTTTAATTCAGCGATTCTACCACCTTGGCTGCCAGCGCTAAGCCCAGACTCATGCCTATGCCTGCGCCCATGTGGATAGCGCGCACGCCGGGCATGGCATCCAGCACATAATAGGGCTGCTGGCCGCTGGCATACACGCCTTGCCAATGCTGGTAAGCCTGAACTTCGCAGCGCAACAGGTCGGCGGTCAGTTGCCGTAATAAGGCATCGCTGGCGGCATCTTGCCAAATCTCGGCATGGTCGCCATAGCGGTGGGTGTCGCCTATCAGTAAATAGCCAGGCTCATTTAATTGCTGCACGATTAAATGTATGCCGTGCTCTAACAAACGCGGGCATTGATTTTGTAATTCGGCCTGGTAAGCCGCGCCCAACTCGCGTAATTCAGCATGCTGCTGAAACGAGGCATAGTGCAGGCAAGATAAACCGGTCAGCAAACTCGGGGCGATTTGCCGCGGCTGAATTTTGACTTTTTGCATTTGCAAGCTACAGAGTTGCAAACCAGTGTGTTGATACAACTCAGGCAGCAAATGACGAAATTCATGGCCGCTGCAAATTAAAATTTGCTCGGCATCAAAGCACCCTTGCGCCGTGTGCAAGCGATGTTGTTCAACATCATGCACCGCGCAACCGTAGTGAATAGTGACACCGAATTCTTGTTGCAAATACTGGCTGAAACGCGGAATTAATTCAGCCGACGCAAAGCCGATTTCGTGCGGGCTGTATAAGCCAGATTCGGCTTGAAATTGTTGTTGCGCCAGCTCGGTTTGACTCAATAACCGGGTTTGATAGGCGCTGCCTAACAGTTCTTGAAAGCAGCTTAACAGCGCGGCTTCGTGGCGGTTGCGTGCCAGCATTAAGCTGCCTGCTTGCTTATGCCAAATCCCCAGCCTGGGCAGTAATTCGCGCCAGCTTGCCAGTGTGCTGGCCGCCAGCTCGTAACATTCACCCTGAGCCTGACCCAGCAATAAGCCCAGGCCGAAATTGCGCACCGAAGCACCGATGGCACGGCTATCGCGTTCAAACACCGTGACTTGATAACCGCGCCTGGCAGCGGCATAGGCATGGGCTAAGCCCAGCATGCCTGCGCCGACGATGGCGAGTTGGCCAGTTTGGGCCTGACTGGCTGATTGCGACAGACTCATGCTTGTTCGCCAGCCGCGATGCGTTTTTGTATATCGGCCAGCACAGTCATTAAATCAGCAATGCTATCGATGACATAGTGGGCGCCTGCTTGTGCCAGTAACTGGGTGGCGTGCTGACGTTTTTGCTGCAATAAATCGGCGTCTGCCGCCTGGTATTCGGCCAGGCTCAAACCCGCTTCATTGCCAGATAAAGATAAACCGACGGTCCACATACCGGCATTTAAACCTTCGGCGATGCCGGGCACGGTGTCATCGACTTTGACGCAAGCGGCAACATCGCTAATCGCCAGGCTGATCACATTTTGCAAAGCCATCCACGGCCCGGGGCGCGCACCGGCGGCTAAGTCATCGGCGGCTACGCTATGATCGGGGGCGATGCCGAGTTCGGCAGCGTGGCTGAGTAAGCGCTGCATAACGGCGCGCGGATAACCCGAGCATGAACCTATCTTGATGCCTTGCTGGCGTAATTGCTGCAGCGTTTCGACTGCGCCGGGTATTGGTGCCGAGTAAGCCGCAACTTGTTCGATTTGCAGCGGCATGAATGCATGGTAAATCTGGTCGATTTGCGCTTCACTCGCCAGGCTGCCGTATTGCGCTTGCCAGCGCTGCGCCACTGCCGGGATACGGGTAATTGCTTTGATGTGATCGCGTTTCGCCATGCCCATAGGCACGCGCGCTTCCGCCAGGCTGATGCTAAAGCCATAGCCAGCAAAGGCATCGACCAACACCTGGGTGGGGGCGAATGAGCCAAAATCCACCAGGGTGCCAGCCCAGTCAAATATCACGGCTTGAATATTGCCGGTGTAGCGGCGGCGGTAAGTGTAAGTGGGGCGGATGATGGTTGTTGTGGTCGTCATGTTGAAGCTTTCTATACAAAAATTGGGATGGATGGTGCTTAGCCAGTCTTATTGGTCGGCCTTATCAGCCAAGGCGTTTAACGGTATCGCCATCTGCTTTAAGCTTGCTGCAATCGCTGCTAAGGCACCGTCTATCTCTGCAGTGCCAATCGCGCCGATGCAACCGATGCGGAAAGTTTCTGCCGCGGTTAATTTGCCCGGATACAGCACATAGCCACGTTGTTTTACCAATTCGTAAAAGCGGGCGAAATTCCAATTGGGGTGGGCTGGGGCATGGACGGTGACGATGATCGGGGCCTGAATTTCTGCTGCTAAAAAGGATTGCAAACCGAGTTGCGTGATACCTGCCACTAAGCGCTCGCATAAGGTCTGGTAACGCGCCAGGCGGGCGGGTGCGCCACCTTGCTGATGGAATTGCTCGAGTGCACAAGCCAGCGCGGCGATGACATGAGTCGGTGGTGTGAAACGCCATTGGCCAGTGCGTTGCAGGTAAGTGTATTGCTGATGCAAATCGAGTGACAAAGATGGGCTATTGCCTTCGGCGGCTAACAGGGCGGTTTTCCGTACCAGCACAAAGCCCATGCCAGGCACGCCTTCCAGGCACTTATTACTGCTGGCAATCACGGCACAAAAACGCAGGCTGCGGCTATCGAGTGGCAAAGCACCAAATGCACTCATGGCATCAATAATCAATTCGCGCCCGGCGGCAGCGACGACTGCGGCGATCTCTGCCAGTGGATTTAAAATCCCGGTGCTGGTTTCAACATAGATCGCACCAACATGGCTGATGCTGGTATCGGCTGCGAGCTTATCGCGCAGTTGTGCGACATCAATCGCAGCGCTTTCACCAAAGTCCAGTACCTCGCAAGCGCGGCCCATCATTTGTGTCAGTTGTGCCATGCGTTTGCCATAGGCGCCATTGACCAGTACCAGTAATTTGCCGCTGCGTGGCAGCAAAGTGCCGATCGCGGCTTCGACTGCAAAAGTGCCCGAACCTTGCAAAGGCGCGCAGGCGAATTCATCACCCTGGTTGTGTATGATGGCGAGCAATTGCTGACAAACGCGGGCGGTAATCGCATTAAAATCCGCATCCCAGGAACCGTAGTCGTGCAACATCGCGGTTTTCGTTTGCAAGCTGGTCGTCAAAGGGCCGGGGGTTAATAAAATAGGATCACGCATGATATTCTTCAGTTAAGTGGGTGATTGCCAGCCAGCATGGCGGCGTTGTAAAAAGCGGGCCAGATAATGCAAGACGATATTCACCAGCAGCGAGGTCAGCACGATCAGGCTGGCCATCGCCGCCGCTGCCGCTGTGTCGCCAGCATCATCCATATTCAAGACCGAGACTGAGGCCAGCACGGTTTCGGGTTTATACAAAAAGATCACAGCACTGACCGTGGTCATGGCCGAGACAAAGAAATAGCGGAACACATCCAGCAACGCTGGCAAGCACAGTGGCAAGCTGACGCGCCAGAATGCCGTCAACCAGCTACGCCCCATACTGGCATTGGCAGATTCAAATTCTTTATCGAGTTTGCGCAAGCTGGTTGCCAGCGTCAGATAGGCGGTGGTGAAAAAATGCAGGATGGTGGCGGCGACCATCAAGGCCATGCTGCCATACCAGCTATGCAAAGGGTGGCTGGGTTGGTTAAAGCAAAAAATATAGGCCAGACCCAAGACCATGCCGGGTATCGCCATCGGCCACCAGGCCAGTTGTTGTATCCAGCGGCTAAAGCGATGCTGTGGCAAAAGTTTGATACTCAAAAAGGTCGCCGCCAGCAATAAGGCTGTGCCGAATGTCGCAGTCCAGAATGCCAGTTGCAAGCTATTTGCAAATGCAGCCCAACCACCACCATCGACCTCATCAAACTTAAAATGCGCCAGACTGAAACTCATTTGATAAGGCCAAAGTTTGATAAAGGCAGCGGCGATGCCAGTCACAAACATCGCCAGTACAAAGCTCAGTAAAGCCAGGCTGAGTATCGCCAATGCACCGTCGCGCCAGCGGTTAGGTTTGATGTGTAAAACCTGGCTACGCGCATTAATCACACTATCTTGCCGCTGTGCCGCTTGTCGTTCCAGCACAAAGCTAAATAAGGCGGGTGCCAGTAACACCAGACCGATTACTGCACCACGTGCGAAATTTTGTTGGCCTATGACTTGCTTATACGCTTCCAGTGCCAGCACCTGAGTTTGACCGCCTATCACTTTGGCGACGCCAAAGTCGGTCACCACCATGGTTAAAACCAGTAAGACGACCGAATACAAGGCATAGCGTATGCCGGGCAAAGTGATGCTGATGAATTGCCGCCAGCGACTCGCGCCCAGACTTTGCGCGGCTTCGTAAAGGCGGGCATCGGCAACGCCTAAGGCGGTGCTTAAAATCAAAATCGCATGGGGCAGGGTATAAAACACTTCACCCAGGATGATGCCAAGCGGGCCGTAAATACTCGCGCCGCCTAACCAGCTTTTAAGTAAGCCTTGATTGCCGAATAAATACACCAGCGAAATCGCGGGCAATAAAGAGGGACACAACATCGGCAAGAGTAAGCCTGCACGCAAGTAGCCGCGTCCCACTAAGCGGCTACGCACCAGCGCAAAGGCTGCACCTAGGGCGGTCGGTAAGACGATGGCTGCCGTCGTCAGTGCCAGCCAAATGCTATTCCAACAAGCTTGCCAAATGCGTGCTTCGCTAAAAGTGCTGCTGAAGTTTGCCAGACCTATCCAATTGCCCTGCGTATCTTGCAATGCTTTTTGCAAAATGCTGCACATCGGCCAGGCCAGAAATACCAGCAAACTGAGTAATACACTGGCTAATAAGAGTTGCCCCAGCCAGTGCCAGCCACGCTGCTGTAAAAATTGCTGTAGGCTGATTAAAGGCAGTGCTCGCTGGCTGGCGGCATTCATGCTGCCTCCGTAAAAATGCGCAAGCTCGCCGCAGGAATATGGATGGGCACCATTTGTCCGGCGATGAGTTTGCTATAGCCAGCGTCACGCGGGCTGAGTTCGGCTTCAAGCCGGATTTCGCGTTGCTGGCAAAGCGAGAGTAAAGCACGGCGTCGCCCCGCTAAAAAGTCTACCCTTTCCACCATCGCCATCCAGGAATTTTCCGGGTATTGCCATTGTTCGCGCACCAGTACATCTTCGGGGCGGCAAAACACTTGCAAACGACTGCCGAAATGCTGACTATTGATCGCACTGTGCGGCAAGCTTAAATTTAAACCTGCCAGATTAATTTGCCCTTGCTGATCGGCTTGCACGTTAAACCAATTGCAGCGACCAACAAAATCGGCGACAAAGCGCGTCGCAGGTTGCAGATAAATTTGCTCAGGGCTGCCAGTTTGTATAATTTTACCGGCATGCATCACGGCGATGGTGTCGGCCAGTGCTGCCGCTTCATCCTGATCATGCGTCACCATGATGGTGGTGACACCCAGCTTTTCTTGCAGGCGGCGTAATTCACTTTGCAAATGATCGCGCACTTGCGCATCAAGTGCCGATAAGGGTTCGTCGAGCAAGAGTAAATCCGGGGCGGTGGCGAGTGCGCGCGCCAGGGCCACCCGTTGTTGCTGGCCGCCTGAGAGTTGCGCCGGATAGCGTTGCTGTATCCCTTGCAAACCGATTAAATCGAGTAACTCATCAACCCGTTTTTGTTTGCCCACACGGCTATCGCGCAAGGCATAAGCAATGTTGTCACTGACCGTTAAGTTGGGAAACAAGGCGTAAGATTGAAACACGATACCATAGTGGCGTGCCGCTGGTGGCAGCTGGCTGACATCGCGCCCAGCCATCAGCAGCTGGCCTTGATTTTGTTGCTCCAAGCCTGCGATGATACGCAATAGCGTGGTTTTGCCACAGCCCGATGGCCCCAGCAGGCAAACAAATTCGCCCTTGTGCACGGCTAAATCAACCTGATCAAGCACGCTGTTATTGCCAAAGCGCTTGCTAATGCCCTGGCAGCGCAGCCAGGCACTGGCTTGCTCGGGCGCCAGCGGTAAGTCGTGTAATTGCATGATAGCGAGAGTGAGAAAACAGGCTAGCCATGTGGCTAGCCGGTAGCTGCAGAATGAGTAGTGTCAGTGCAGCGAATTATTTCGCGACTGGTTTGGCTTCCGATTTGCCGTCGTAACGCTTAGTCCATTCTTTTAAAATGCGTTCACGGTGTTCAGCGGCCCAGCGCAAATCTTGTTTGATCAAGAGTTGTTCATAGTTGGCTGGGATATGCGGATTCGGTTTGGCGACGCCAGGGTAAGCCACAATCGCGAAATTTTTCTCATACAATTCATTCGCTGATTTCGAAGCCGACCAATCGGCAAACTTGCGTGCAGCCTCGATATGCTTAGTGCCTTTGACGATGGCGGTGGCTTCCAGATCCCAGCCTAAACCTTCTTTAGGAAATACTAAGTCTATTGGTGCGCCCGATTCTTTGAGTTTGGCAGCGCGGTATTCAAACGCGATGCCGATAGGGAATTCGCCAGCGGCCGCTTGCTTGCAAGGCTTGGAACCCGAGTGCGTGTATTGCGCGATATTATCGTGCAATTTATCCATATAGCCCCAGCCTTCTTGTTCACCAAACAAATGCAACCAGGCCGTCACATCAAAATATCCCGTGCCACTCGAAGCCGGGTTAGGCATCACGATTTTGCCCTTGTATTCAGGTTTGAGTAAGTCTTTCCAGCTTTCTGGTTTTTTTAAACCCAGCTTGGCCGCTTCGATGGTATTAAAGCACAGCGTCGCCCCCCAGACATCCATCCCTACCCAGGAAGGTGGATTGGCGCTATCGACGTAATTTTTGCTCAGCTTGGCGACATCTTTGGGTGCATAGTGTTGCAACATGCCTTCTTTATCTAAGATCAGCAAAGAGCTGGCGGCTAAACCCATGATGGCATCAGCTTGCGGCGCAGCTTTTTCAGCCAGCAATTTGGCCGTGATGATGCCTGTCGAATCGCGCACCCATTTGATTTTAATATCGCTGTATTCTTTTTCGAATTGCGCCTGATAGGCTTTCAATTGATCGGCTTCCAAGGCGGTATAAACCGTCAGGGTGGTTTCTGCCTGAGCGACTGCGCAAGTCAATGCAAATGCGGCGAGGCAGGGTTTCAGCAACTTCGACAACAACATGGCCAACTCCTTAAATCCAGACTAGTTAAGTGATGAAGAACTGGCGCTACTTTAAGCGGCTAAAATGACAAGCAGGTGACATCTAGATGACTTTGTGCGCTGTCAGCAAATGCTGCGCACTGAGCAAGGAAACTGGGTGAGCCAGCTTGCTGGGGCAGAAACGGCTGGTGAAACCACCATGTCAGCGTTTGTTTTGCGTAAGTCCTGATTTGCATGTGCGTTAGCAGCAATGTAATCAAGCTGACATTTTCGCGCCCTATGTTGAGATCAGGACGGGTGCGCCAGGCATGGCTGGTAAGGGCTAGCGACCGACCTGAAGAGACCTTTGTAATTGTTACTTGCTGCGCTTACTGCACCGTAAGTTTACGGTGCGCCAGGATGTTGTTCGACTTTGACCCAATTTGGAGAATCACTATGTCAACGATGCAAGAAGTACTGGTTTCAACTAAGAATGATCTGGGTGCCGCAAAGCTGGCACAAACTCTGGCGATGATAGAGCATGAATCTGCTTTGCAAGCCAGACTCAGCGCGCCTGTCGAACTCGCGTTTGAGGATGTGGCCAAGCTGGCATTCAGTGCCAACCTGGCAGCAGGATTAAGTGTAGACGTATTAAATCAGGACGAAGCACAAGCACTGCAATTGACGACACCCGCTGGCTCGGCTGTGCTGACACTGGCGGTGTTTGGCAAACTCAGCAGCAGTTTAAAAGCTGGTGCGACGCTTAATCCCGTGTTTCAGCTGGGCGCGAATGCTCAGGCTGATGCAGAAATTCGCGCGACCAGCTTGTTTTACCAGGCTCAATCCAAAACCCTGGGCCAGGCGATTATCGATTGTGCCCCTGCGGCTAGTTTGCCATTTACACTGGCACACGCTTTTCACCTGGCAGAGCAGCCGCAATGGCAGCAAAGCCGTATCGAAGCCGATGGCAAACTGCAAGCTGGGGTGAATTTAACGGGCGGCTTACAAGCCACCGGTAAAACCTGGACCGTGAATGGCGATAATAGTTTGCCTGTGGGGGTAAATTTTGGATTGAATGCTTATGTCAAAGTTCAATTGGCTGGCTTGTTCCACCTGGCGGTGATGCGCGATAGCGGTGGCATACGCTTGCGTTTGCAAAGAGAGCGTAAACGTAGTCGCGATTACGGTATCAAACTCGGTGCGGAAGCTGATTTCAGCGTGGTAGTAAAAGATGTGGCCGGTTTAGTCGCGGCTTCCTTGCCCAATCCTGAAAAATACCAGGAAAAATTGTTGGCATTGTTAGAGCCAGCTCAGGCGCTCTTGCAAGTTGTGAATAAGCTGGTGGAAGAAAACATCAGCGATGCGCGTTTGAAGCAAGTCATCTTACAACTACTCAACCAGCAAGATGGCAGTAGTATCAGTAGCGCCATTCAAACCAGCCTGGATCAGGCCGTGCACGCTTTCTTTGCCGGGCAAGCTACGCAATTGCAACAGGCTTTAAGTGAGTTGGTCAAACATGCGGTGCCCGATCAGGAACAAGAAAAAATTCTGCATGAACTCGCGCAAAGTCTTGATCTGGAACAGTTAATCCAAAACAAAGCCGCAGCCTTGGCAGCGGAATTTGTTGCGAACGCCAGCTATGCGGATGTAGTCAGAGAATTGGGTGCATTTGGTGGTGTGTTGCGTGAAAAAATCGTCGATCTGAATGCCACGCTGGAGCAAAGCAATTTACTCAATTTACTCAAGCAAGGTTTGCAAGTGTACGCTGACTTGCGTAAGAAATGGCTAAACGCATTAAGCGATGCCGCGCATGCTAAGCTGGCCTTAAATTTTGCAAACAATGTCAATCTGATCGAAGAAGATGATGTCATGCTTGATCTTTTATTTCACCCTCTGTCAGGATTGAGTGAAAAAGACCAGCATGCGGCTAACTATTTGTATGCAAGTTTGCTCGCAGGGCGACTTGATAATCTGGTCAGCGATTTGCAAGCCGCCGAAGCCAGCGTGACCTTGCTGGGTGGCGCACTGCAAAGCAAGTTATCACGCTTGCAGCAAGCGACGCTGGACTTAAATTTATTTGGTTTGAATCTGAGCTGGAGTAGCAGCGCCAGTGCGAAATTAAACTTGCAAGGTACGCCACGCGGGGAGTTAATCGCCTTGGCTGGTAATGCCACGGCGGCTGGCACGACCTCAACCTGGTTTGGTAATTATCAAACTAAGCTGGGTTGTGAATTCAGTTATTTGCCGATGCGAGACGGTGCGAATTATCAACTCAGCTTTAAAGCCAGCTTTACCTATGCCGGGCAAAACCTGTCGCCGCAAAACCTGGATCGCACGCTGGCCTCGTTAAGCTATGTCTGTGATTTGCCAGCCCAGGCGGATTTACTCGATAAGCTGGGAGTAGCCAGTGCCGCCTCTGCGGGACATGCGCAAAGCTTATACGATCTCGACTTGATTTTACCGATCAGCTTGTCGCCGCAAGCAATGATTAAATTTACGCAAAATCAGGATTTGCCACAGATCGCCACGAAGCTGACTTTGGAAATGGCGGACGCCTATTATCACAACAGTCTGCACTTCTTGCACGATTTGCCTTCGGACTTAATCGAACAAGCGGCTGCGGAACAATCGCTGAGCAACTATGAATTTATCGCTGGGCTTAGTGGCGAAAATGATTTGGCGCAAATTTTATATAAGCTGGCGCCAGATGCTCCGACTTCGGGCAGTATCGCCTCGAACCCGAATTTGTACCGCGCCTTGATCGTCAGAAAAATTGCCCGGTTAGTCAATGGCCTGGTAGCAGCGCAAGCTGACATTGCAAAGATCAGTGATTTATTGCGCAATACCCAAGCGGTTTCAGAAATTAATCAACATCTCTTGTTTGGGGTCTTGCAAAAAATCAGTGATGATCTGAAACCCGCCGCCGTGTCCAGTGAAACGGCATTGGGCAATGAGCAAACTATGCCCTGGGTGTTAAGTGCATTTGCCTTGACGCTGGCCAGCGCCAGTCGCCTGACTATGCCAGGGGCATTCGCCGCTATCGCGAGCACCAAAGCCAGCAATGGCAAAATCACGACTCTGGTGTTGGCATGATGCTGAGGGTTTGATGGCAGCGCGCCATCCTGCGCCAATCTCAGCGCAGGATGGTGGCTAAGTCAGCCGGGCGTATTAGTCAGCCCGGGCTGCGTGCCGTTTGTAAAAACGGTACGAAGCCCTGGCTACGCCAGAATGCATCGGCGACCTGATCCTTGAGTATCCAGCTAACCTCTATGGCTTGCAAATTTTCACTTTGCACATAATCACGCACCAGCTGCACGAGCTGGCGTCCCAGCCCGAGCCGGCGTGCAGTTGCTGCGACATCCAGATCATGAATTTTTAAATAGCGTTCTGCGGCATACTTGCTTTCTGCTTCATGCAGAGATGCTGTGATATAGGCCAATAATTCCCCTTCAGCATTCAGCACGCCCCAGGCTAAACGCGCCTGCTGCGCCAATTGTTGCGCGATCAGTTGCGCATGAGATTCGTTACTGATGGCTGGCGTGAATAATTGTTCGGCGTTCGCGCTTTCGCTGGCGCCCACCGCCCAAAGTTGAGCAATAGCCAGTGCATGACTGGGGTTAAGTGCTTGTAGATGGTACATCGGGTTTTATCCTGTTGAAATTATTGACGAGTTGGCCAGCTTGGATTTAAGCATGGAGATGCGCACTCAGCATAGGGGCTGGTTACTCCTGGCTGCTTCAAAATAGGGTGTCTGATCAAAGACTGGGTCAGCTACACAGCTTGCGCTTGATGAGGCCTGATCAGGCTGAGTGCCAGCGCGACAGAAATGGCTGGCGGCATCGAGAAAGAGTGTTTCCAATTCCTGCTGTTTATCCTGCAATTGCGGCGCTAGTTCGTGAAACTGCAACTGATCGATAAACAGTTCGGTTTTGCGTATTGCGACGAATTGCCCGTAAGCGAATAACACAAAATGCGTTTCAGTGGATTCGTGCATGAATTGGCTAGGGAGACGCAGTACATAGGCTGGGTAAGCTGGATGGCTTAGCAGGTAGCTCGGAAACGAATTTTGCCTTTGTAAGTAAGCGAAAAATTGTTGTCAGTGAGGATGTGGCGCTGCGTCTTGCAGGATATTATTACGCTCTGTCTCACCCAGCGCCTGGCAAGTGAAATGACTGAAATTGCTTACTATAGGCATAGTGAGTGAAAACGATGGACAGGCTTGCATAAGTCAATTTACTGACTGGCGATGGTGTTCAGTCAATTGCGTTGCGCCATACTGGCTAACCTTCCTTCGCATGGCATCCGTCAATAAACCTGGATTATCATCATAAAATATGAACGAAGAAACTACTTTACCTGAAATTTACATCGCTGTGGATGTTGAAGCCGATGGCCCTATTCCTGGGCCTTATAGTATGTTGTCGCTGGGCATGGCGGTAGTGGGGCGGCAAGATTTGAGTTTTTATACCGAGCTTAAACCTATCTCAGACAACTATGTCGCTGCGGCTCTGGCGGTAGCTGGCCTGGATAGGCAAAAGTTATTGCAAGAAGCACCGGAAGCCAGACTCGCCATGCAAACCGCGTATGACTGGATCAATAGCTTGCGGCGCATAGGCCGACCAGTGTTCCTGGCTGGCCCAGCGGTGTGGGATGGCATGTTTGTACACTGGTATTTCATCAACTTCCTTGGCAAAAGTCCATTTGGGAATACTGGCTCAGGCATAGATTTGCGCAGCTACTGGATGGGGGTAACTGGCTGTGAATGGGTAGCCAGCCGCAAAGGCAAAATCAAATACCAATTGGGTTTAAGTGACTTGCCGCATACTCATCATGCAGGCGAAGATGCACGCGAATTGGCGCAAGTGTTCGAGGCGATGTTGCAACGTCAGTCTGATTCAGTTTGATCTGCTTGTCTGTTGTCGTCTGCTTAGCCCTGTTTTATTGCGGCCAAATTTCATCGTGACAGGCATATGGTAAGGAATTTATGGCATAGTTACATGTTGTAAAGGCAAGATTAGCTAAATCTGAGCCTCTGTTCTGAACCCGAATGTGAGCCCTGCAAAGACTATGTCACTTAATTTTCAAGCCCTGTGCTACCTGAGCGCCTGGGAAAAAAATCTGCCGCTTGCGGGCGGACTAGCCTGGGAAGCGCAATTGCGTAAATGTCGTTTAGATTACTCGTGGGCGAGTTTGCATAGGCTAGACCATTTTCTGGATGCCTTGCGCAAGCAACTCAAACCAGATTACGACGAATTCTTAACTAAGCAAGAACAAGTCAATTTATTACTCTTGCTGGCTTTTTACGTGGGTGAATTGCGTGCTCGCGTGAGTGGCAAACCTATAAACTGGCTGAGTTATGATGAGGCATTGGCGGCCGACCCTGCGGCAGCCAAGTATGGATCAGGCTTTCATAGCGCATTAATTATTGAGCAGGGTACGACTCAATTTCTACCCTTAATTTCGATTTGTACGCGCTTATTTTCAGAGGAGCCAGATCGTAGCGTGGCCCACAGCGCTGGCATGCATTTAACAACACCGGTAAATCTGGCCAAGCCTTACGAACCCCTGGCAGCACAAAATCTGATTCCTGATTTTTATCTGCGTTATCAAAAATCCGCTTTGACCGAGCCACATAAACAGTGGATCACGACCTTGACCCAGGATTTTCCTGTTGAGTGCGCTGGCTTTCGCCGATTGCAAAAAGATGCGCCGGAATTGTTACGCAGTGGCCGCGTGGTTTGGGCGGCGATCGTGCAAGCAAATAGTTACCTGTATGAGGTTCACCCCGATTTAATCGCGCCAGCCGAAGTCATGTACGATCCCGAGGGACGTATGAACCGGATAGATTTGCATCATTTTGCGCATGAATTAATGCAAGCCCGGGAAGATAACTTCAACGATCCTGAAGTGCAACGCTATGTCAGTCATTTACGGGCTGAAACCACGCAAATCTTCGACTGGCAAACACCGGCCAGCTTGTGTCCATATACGCTCAGAGCGTCAAGTATTTTGCTGAATGCGGAAATCGACTTCCCCGGTTATGCCTTATGCAGTCCGCTGATACCGATTTTGATCAGCGAGCATTGTGCTGGCACAGTAATGGTCGCCCCCTGGCAGCTATGGCCAAAAGACATTTTCGATGAGTGGCTGGAATTTGCCAGACAAAGGCATGGTGAAGCTATACGTTTGCCGAATCAAGTCAGTGGCTATCAGGCAATTCCTGGCGCTGAGCCCAAGTTGAATGCTGCTCAAGCTGCGCACGTCACGCCATCTGCCGCGCAAGAAACTGCTCAGCAGGGAAAAGCTCAAATAGAAAAAAACGCAGCAGACGATGCGCAACTTCATAATTACCTGGGCTTACTCCACCGCTTGGTGTTGGCAGGGTTCCTGATATCGATTTTGACCTTGGCGAATCTATTATGGCAAACGAAAACTATCGCCAAAGCCGTGATGTTTAGCCTGGACGCGCTATTCTTTTGGTGGTTGTTGCGGGCTAGCCGACAAGGCCTTAAAGACTGGTACCTCAATCGCGATGCTTCGAAAAAAGAATCGCAAACTGCAAAGCGCGCTGCGCAAAAAGCGCGCCACCAACAAGTGAAAAATGAGCCTGTGCTCAGAATCCTGATACTGCTGGTGACTATCGCTGCCATCATCCTCTATGGCTACGCTTTAGTCTTTATCCTCAGCCTTTTGCCAGAGTCTGCAGCAGCGCTGGCGCTATTTGCCGTGGTGTTGCTGGGAGTGGTTTTTTGGCAGGCTACAAAAAAGTTCAAAGCCTGGCTTACCGATTGGTATTTAAGGAAAAAACAAGCCGACGGTAGTAAAATTCAGCGTAGCAATCAGCAATTAGCAGCCATAGAGGGAAAAAGGCTGACCCTCCTAGGGCTGCTCTTAATCGGAATCGGTGGCTATTTCTGGTTTTATCTGAGCGAAATTGAACGTGTCAAAGTATCGCTGAATTTGCCACCAGTGATGCAGGCACTGTATGAATCACATGGTAAGCTGGGGCCAGCCAGTATATTTTTTGTGTTGGGTGCGATGGTGATTTGTGTTGATGTTTTCAGCAGCCGCTTAGCACGATCAAAGCAGCACTGAAAACTTCTTAACCAGTCGGGTAAAGCCTGCCGCGACACGATTGAATTGCAAAGCGATCTTCCTTGTATGTATCGTCAAAACGCGCTGTGGGCGCGCCTTTTCAGCCAGATGTGCTGGATGCGAGCTTCCAGTACGCGTTTCCAAGCACTGCCTTTGGTCCTGCCAGTTAGCTGAACCGCTGACTTGAAAACAATAAAAAAGGCGCGAACTAAGTCGCGCCAATTTAGTGCAATTCAAGTGAGTTTATTTGGCTGCGGTTTTCTTGGCAGCGGCTTCAAAATCACCCGCATAGAAGTGCGCAAAGGCTTCGGGTTTAAAGTATTTGCGGATCGCGGCATTTACCTCGTCGAGTTTGACAGCCGCGACTTTGGCATCGAGTTCAGCCGAGAATTGCATGCTGCGGCCGATAAAGCGCTGACTTGCCAGGGTGCCGACCAGACGGTTGTCTTGTGCGCGTCCGACCTGAGCTTCCTGGGCGTAGGCTTGTTTTGCGATCTCCAATTCTTCTGCAGTCACACCCTCTTTGTTGATGCGTGCCAGTTCTTCAGCCACACCAGTTTTGAGCTTAGCCAGATTTTGTGGCGCGTAAATCGCATACATACCGATGTTGGCATTGCTATATAAGGCTGGCACGGAAACAAAACTACCAGCGCCATAGCTGATGCCTTCTTTTTGACGCAGACGTTCAAATAAGCGCGATTTGGGACCCTGGCCAAAAACCCGGTTAGCGAGTAATAAGGCAGGGTAATCTGCCGCGGTGTCTGTCAAAGTAAATGGCAGATTTGCGAAATAAAACGCATTGGCTTTGTCCGGTGTTTCAAAGTTCTTCGCTTGCGGTGCCGGAGTTTGATTCAGCATTGCAATGCGCTGGTACTTGGCCGGACTATTCCAATCGCCTAACAGCTTGCCGAGTTGTTGCTTGGTCGCGGTGGCATCGAAATCACCGACGATCGCGATTTCTGCATTATTTGCGCCATAGAATTGCTGATAAAAACTTTGCACATCGGCGAGTTTGGCAGCGCGGTAAGCCGCCAACGCATCAGCGCTATTGAGTTGATAGCGTATATCACCCGCTTTGTAATTGACATTACCCAGCGCTTGCACAGCTTCTTGTGCGATGGTATCGGGCTCACGCATTCTGGCTTCGATCTGGCTGGCATTTTCTTTGATCAGCAAATCAAATTCGCTTTGCGGGAAGCTAGGCTTACGCAGCACTTTTTGCAGTAAATCGAGTGCCGCTGGCAGATTTGCACGTACTGTATCGAAGCTGATGGTGACGCTTTGGCCGCGCGCCTGGATTTGTGGTTTAACCTTGAGTTCGCTGAACTTGGCGTCGATTTGATCGCGATTTAAACCATCTGCGCCACGCAGTAGCATATCGGCAGCCAGGTCAGGTGTCACGCCTTTGCCAAACAGACTTTGCTCATCGCCGTAATGCAATTGCACGCGCACATTGACGGTTTCACCACGGGTCTTTTTCGCCAGCAAAGACAGTTTTGCACCATTCGCGAGTTGCGCTTTTTCTGTACGCTTTTCAATATTGGCCGGGCTGACATCAAAAGCTTCGCCTGCCGCTACGGCGGCACGACCTTGGTAGTTTTCAACCAGTTTGGCGACATTCGGGGTTTCTGGAATCGCAGCGCGTTTGGGTTTTTCGGTCGGTACGAACTGGCCATAACTGCGGTTATCGGCGGTAAAATAATTCGTCGCGACGCGCATCACATCAGCGGGTTTAACGGCTTCCAATCTATCGCGCGCGAGGAAGAATAAACGCCAGTCGCCCTGGGCAATTGATTCTGACATCGCGACACAAAGTTTTTGTGGATCGTTGATGACTTTTTCTAGCTGGTTGATGTAATTGGTTTTGGCGCGTTTGACTTCTTCTTCGGTGACTGGTTGCTTGCTAAAGTTTTCGATTTGGTCGAGTAAGACGGTTTTCACCTTGGCCAAATCCTGATCTTTCGACAGATTGGCGACGAACATCATGTAACCCGGTTCAGCCAGATCAAAGCCCCAGGTATCCACACCCACGGCGAGCTTACCTTCGACCAGTTGTTTGTACATCCGGCCATTCGGGGTTGCCGTCAAAATATCCGAGAGTATGCTGAGCGCAGCCATGTCAGCATGACTGCCGGCCGAAACCGGGTACAAAGCCGCCGCGATTTGCTGGTCGCCAACCCGACGTACGGTGATTTCACGTGCGCCATCGCGTTCGGGTTCACGGGTCCAGGTTGCTTCCAGTGTGCGTGCCGGTTTTTTGATTTTGCCAAAGGTTTGCTCGATCAAGGCCAGTGTCGCCGCAGTATCGAATTTACCGGCAACCATCAACACCGCATTATCAGGTTGGTAGTATTTATGGTAGAAATTTTGCAGGTTTTCTATCTTTACGCCTTCGACGTCAGACCGCGCGCCTATTGTGCTTTTGCCGTAATTATGCCAATCGAAGGAGACTGCCGATAATTCCTTCCACAAAACCATCATGGGGTTATTTTCACCCATTTCCATTTCATTGCGCACGACTGAAAATTCTTTGTCGAGGTCAACCCGTGCGACCTTGGAATTGACCATGCGGTCGGCTTCCATTTCTAAGGCCCAGCGTAAATTGCTGTCATTGGCGGGGAAAGTTTCGAAATAATTGGTGCGGTCGAAAAAGGTCGTGCCATTGAATTGCATGCCACGCTTGGACAACTCTTCCATGATGTTGCCACGTGTTTTGGTACCCTTGAATACCATGTGTTCGAGCAAATGCGCCATCCCGGTTTCGCCATAGCTTTCATGACGCGAACCGACCAGATAAGTGACGTTGACCGTGGTGGTCGGTTTCGAGGCGTCGGGTGCTAACAGCACGCGCATGCCATTTGCCAGGCGGTATTCGCTAATCCCTTCGACCGTGGTGGCGGCTTTGAGCGTGCTGGCAGCCGCTGTGGCTGCAGTGGCGGGCAAGCTGCTCAATACCGGCAGGGCGAGGGCACAGGCTAAGACTAAGGGTTTAAGTGGTAAAGCCTTGAATTTCATGGGGTCTCCAATAAGTTTGTGTGGCGATGAGCATATCTGGGTACGCTTCATGCACCGGGCAGAATAACAATAAAGCAAGTGCTTTGGCTAGCTCTTTTTCGATAGCTACTTCAGGTTCAATCTTTGAGAGGGGGTACGATGGCCGGCTGGATTAGGGCAAACGCAGGATGAGCGCGGCTCAATGCCAGGCTGGGTATGAGCCGGTGCGAGACGTCTATCCATTCGCGAAGAATCGTCGTCGCACCTGATGCAACTTGCGGTGCAATTTGCTAGTACTTGCTGATTTAAGCACCCGCTGCAGCCTGGCGGCATTATTTTTTGTCGGATTGCTCGCTGCTTGTTGGGGTTTGCAGTGTGACTTCGATTTCTGGGGTTAGGTGCAATTGATCGTCTAACTCTAAAAAGCCAGCATAGCCTCTGACCCGGTAAGAGTTATTTTCCTTGTAAAGCATTTCTTTGCCACGCGGCAGCTCACTTTGATTAAAGCCAGATTGAGAGCAATTGCCAGATCGGTATTGGAAGAGGCGGAATGGCAGCTTATTGCTTTGTCTTTGCCAAAAATATTGCAGTGAATTGGCGTAAGCTTGATAGCTATCCGGAATCACAAAAGCTAGATCTTGTACAGGCAAATTGGCTTGTTCACCGCAACTTCCACCGCCCGAGGGCAGGCTGATCGTTCTGGCCTGAACTTGACCAAGTTTTTCTATCTGAAAATCAGCACTCTTAGGCATGCCCACAGCTGGGCCGATTTTTACGGCTAGCGATTTTGATACACCAAAACTGTATTCTCGTTCTTGATCGCGAAGATTTGCGGCAAGCTCGGCAGATAATTTGCCGAATTCCTCTTCGTCAAGCTTATCGCCCTTGTAGAATTTTCGTATCTCGGGCTGCAGGCTGAACACGTATTGATGATTTTCCGTGAATCCGCCAATGGGTTCGATTCGAAATAGACCAAAGGACTTGCTCATTGTGGAGCTAACATCAATCAGTAAACCTTGCTCTATTCGCTTAGCGATTTCTTCAGGCGCATTGTTTAATTCTTTGAGCGGATTACATACACTTTCTTTAACTCTTTCCCAATTCTTAAAACACATAAGTGGCAATGCTTCTTTAAACATTAGGTAGCGTAAACCTGTTTTTTGAGGCCAGATTTGTGGAAGCTCGATATTGTGTATTTTTGCAGGAATAGTCCTGTTACTGGTTTTATCTAGAATGAATGCAGATTGTTCGCTCAATACAGGAGGACGACTGGCGACGATAATCGTTTGATGCGCGATGTAAACTTGTCTGTAGTCTTCAGGGGTCTTACGCATTAATAAAACCCCTTTGGCATCCGCTGGCAGATAGTTGGCGCTGACAAATTTCAGGTTTTCATTAAATTCGGGAACACAGCTACACGCTAGCGCAATTTGTGGCAAGGATAATCCAGTAAGAAAAAACAGACTGAAAACTTTCCTGGTATTGCTCAGATTGTTTGTGAGGAATGCAGTTGTCATCGCGGTGCAATCAAGGTGGATGGAAGTGATATTTATTCTAACATCCATTGTTGAAGTATTAACCGTCATTAGTTAGAATTTTCAACCGAACATTTTTCATCGTTACCGATTTGATGTTGGCTGGTCTCCATCAGCACTGGCTATAACATAACGTATAGGCAGCTTGCCTGTGGTGTTAGTTTGGTGAGTTTTTGGTAGCAAAAACGGTGCACGTCAAAACGCCCCATCCATGCGCCTTTCCAGCCTAATGCTCGGGAAAGGCGCACACACAGGGCGTTTTCAGGGGGCGTCAGATGAGTTTTTAAACTGCACAGATTAAGCGATACGCTAGGTTAATCTGCACAAGTTTAATCGTAAGCTCAAACCTAAGCTCAATCGTCAATTTAACCGCAAGCGCCAACATAGCCGCAGGAAACGCAGCGGCTGCAGCCATCGACTTTTTGCACGGCGTAGGCACCGCAATCCGGGCATTTTTTACCACCGGGTTGGGGTTGCAATAAATGACTGGCTTCGTCGTGGGCGGGTGCGGCTATCGCCTCGTCGAGTAAAAATTCGCGATGTACTTGTTGATAGCGTTCGGCCAGTAATTTAACCGGGACTTGATTGCCCGCCGCATCGAGCAAGCCGCGTTTCATTAACATGCGTTGCAAGGCATAACCTATCGCTGCGACTTCTGATTCATGGAATAAGGGCGCCTGGCTGCCATCTTCTTTGCTGATGAAGCCACATCGCACGCTGCCTTTATCCCACACCACTTCGCGCATATCGGCTAAGGCTTTGGCGATAGAACCGCCCGAACGGGCTGCCATCGATAATAAACGCATGCTGGCGGATATCCATTGCTGGCCATCGTTTTTTTGTCCGGCCGGCATAAAGAATTCAAAGGGGCGTTCTATCGTCACTTGCTCGCCACCGACCATGCCGCTGACGTGGATGAACGAAACCGTCAGGTACACGGTTTTGCGACCTTCGTAGGTGGTGTATTGAATTTTTGAAGTGATCGATTCGAGGTCGCCAAACGGCCGGCCATCGTATTGTTTGCGCAGTAAATCATCATCCGCCACCACAGGTTTGGCTTCGGCTTCTTTGCTGACAGAAAGCACACTGCCTAACACCGAATTGGGCCTGTAAGTCGCCAAGCCTTTTAAGCCAGCGCGCCAGGCTTCCATATACAGATTCTGGAACTCGGCATAAGGGTAATCGGCCGGGACGTTAACCGTTTTAGAAATCGAGGAATCGATATACGGTTGCACCGCTTCCAGCATTTGCATGTGTTCAGAGGCTGACATTTGCAACGCGGTGACGAAGGCGGCCGGTAACTTGCTATCATCGCTGACATCATTACCCATGTGGCGATACAGGCGCCAGGCGTGATCAGCGACTTCATAAGTTTGCTGGCTGCCGTCAGCCATGCGTTTTTTGCGCGAATAAACCCAGGAGAAAGCAGGTTCTATGCCGTTCGAGGCATTGTCGGCAAACGCCAGCGTAATCGTGCCGGTTGGTGCAATCGAGAGTAAGTGCGAATTGCGTATGCCATGTTTGGCAATCGCGGCGCGCACTTCAGCAGGTAAACGTTGCGCGAATTTGCCCTGCAAATAAGCGGCTTCATCAAACAGTGGAAACGCGCCTTTTTCTTGCGCCAGTTCGGTTGAAGCGAGGTAAGCGGTGTCGCGCATTTTTTCAGAAACCTGACGCGCAAATTCACGACCCAAGACACTGTTATAGCGTATTCCCAGCATCACTAAGCTACTGCCTAAACCGAGGAAACCTAAACCAACCCGGCGCTTGGCCATGGCTTCAGCCTGTTGTTTGGCGAGTGGCCAGGAAGTTGCATCGAGGACGTTATCGAGCATACGCATCGCTACCGCGACGACTTGCGCAAAGCCTTCAAAATCAAAATGCGCGTGTTCGCTGAATGGATTACGCACAAAGCGGGTCAGGTTGATCGAACCTAAACAGCAGCAACCGTAATCGGGCAGGGGTTGTTCGGCGCAAGGATTGGTGGCTTCGATTTTTTCGCAGTAATACAGATTGTTTTCCTGATTCATGCGCGACATAAATAAGATGCCGGGTTCGGCATGATCGTAAGTCGAACGCATCACTGCATCCCATAAATCACGCGCCCGCACTTTTTCATAAACCCATAAACCATCGCTACGCAAATAAGCGCCAGCGGCTTTTTTTTCAGCGCCGGGTTCGGCTTTGTGAACTAAT
Source organism: Undibacterium sp. (assembly GCA_041913845.1). Classification (GTDB taxonomy): domain Bacteria; phylum Pseudomonadota; class Gammaproteobacteria; order Burkholderiales; family Burkholderiaceae_D; genus Undibacterium. Next base: position 111,145 of record JAYSEN010000011.1, on the reverse strand, counting down.
TCAAATTCGCCATCGTGTGCCACTGCTTGCATGAATTCATCGCTAACGCCAATGGAGATATTAAAGTTAGTCAGCTCGCCTTTATCTTTAGCGTGGATGAATTCCAAAATATCGGGATGGTCGCCACGTAGTACGCCCATTTGCGCACCGCGCCGTGCGCCCGCCGATTCCACCGTCGAGCACGAGGCATTAAACACATGCATGAATGAAACCGGGCCCGAGGCGCGTGAACGGGTGCCGCGCACTAGCGCATCTTTGGGACGTATCGAAGAAAAGTCATAGCCCACGCCACCACCACGGCGCATGGTTTCGGCAGCATCGGCTAAGGCAGCATAAATGCCAGGTTTGCCATCGGTCGGGTTAGAAACAGAATCACCAACCGGTTGCACAAAGCAATTAATTAAGGTGGCGTGTAAATCCATCCCTGCCGCCGAATTGATACGACCAGCGGGAACGAAACCATGTTTTTGCGCCCAGATAAAGCGCTCTTCCCAATAGCCTTGAAATTCCGGTTTTTCTACGCTGGCCAGCGCTTGGGCGACGCGAGTTTGCACATCATGGATGTTGGTTTCATTGCCCTTGGCGTATTTTTCTAACAGGACGTCGAGCGAAATTTCTTGAGGAGCCATGAGATTTACTCCGGGAATAGAATCAGGTGCGTTCATAGTAGTATGCAAACAGTATAGGCTAGGGTTGGGTGAGCTGAACCGGGCTCAACTCAAAATCGGGCTGGCGCATTCTGCCAGTTGCTCGCAAAGCGGGACTGTGCTGCGCGTAAGTCGTCAGCGCAGACATCATAGTAGTTTGTGCAAATGACTTCCTTGATACGGCTCAGGATAGCGTGGCGTGTGATAATAAAAGCAGGAAGTGATAAGCTAGACAAGTGATTAAAGCTGGCTTGCGAATGCGCGAAAAGGCGGCGATTCTAACAGCTAACGCCAGGCTTTGCAGCAGTCGCTTAGCGTTTTTGCGGATTTTTTTAGCGCTTATTTCCTGCTTAGCATGAAAGTTAATAAGCGGTAAAATCAAGCTGATAATTTTTCGTGTAATAAGGCAAACTCAACAGCGCAAGCGATGCCCAAGCAGGCATTACGATCTTGCTCAAGGTGCCGCTACTGAATTATTTTATTGGTTGATATGACACAATTTATTGACAAGAAAACTGGCGCAAGCCTGCTAACTGATCGAGCCGCTGCGGCGAGTTTTTTCCTGGCCGACTTACCCGAACTCGCTCATCCTGATTATGCTTTGCGCTTATTACAGCCTGCCGACAGCACCGCCTGGTATGAGTATCTGGCGATGCCCGAGGTTTATCAACACACTAGCTGGAATTTACACAGTGCGGCCGATTTGCAAAGCGTGTTCGCCCATTGCAATCAGCCCGGTGAGCAAGCGCAATGGCGTTTTGCCTTGATAGTAAAAAGCACGGGCGCACTGGCTGGGACTATCGGTTTTCACAGCAGAAATACGCTTAACCGCAGCGCAGAACTGGCCTACGATTTGCATCCGGCGCACTGGCATCGCGGCCTCGCCAGCAGCGCCGCCCAAGCCTTAATGCAATGGGGTTTTCAACAACAAAAAATGCTGCGCATCCAAGCCACCGTGTTACCCGAAAATCTGCCCTCGATCGCCGTGCTGGAGCGTATAGGCATGCAATACGAAGGCCGCCTGCGTCACTTCCGCTTAGTGCGCGGCGCACCGCGCGATTACTTGCTGTATGCGGCAATTGCGGCGGATTTTCAGGACTCAGCCAGCGAATGACGGTTTCGCCTGGTTCGCCAGCCTGAAGGCGCTCAATGGCCAGCCTGACGCTGTTTGTTTAATGCACCCGAGCCATAATTTTGCATGCCGTAGTTGATGGCGGCAGCTAATTCGGCGTCTATACCACTAGCCAGATCGGCGAGACTGCGGCTAACCAGGACACTGGGTTGCAGACCCAGACGCTGTAATTGCTGACCATTCGCATGAAACACCGCGGCGCCGCTAAATTGAACTTCTAGATTTCCCGGTAATAGCGTATAAGTTGCGTCGCCATTGGTGCCCGCACTGGGGCGGCCGATAAAGATGGTTGGGCATAGTTCTTTGATAAATAGTCCCAGATGTTCGGCACGGCTTTGGGTTTCTTCATTGATTAAGACAATTTTAGCTTGTTGACAGGCTAGGCCTGTCAGCCCATAATTTTTTTGCTGGGTTTCGCGTAACAGTTTGTCACCCGCTGCGATATCCGCACTCAAGACGCGGGTACGAAATAAGGCCATCGTTTTAGGCTCAGCCGCGCCTAAGATTTTTCCTAAGGTATGTGGCAATAAATTTGGGTAATTGCGCAGGTCGAGTATCAGTGCTGCGTGGTTTTTATAACTGGCTAGAGCTTGCGAAAAATCGGTTGTGCTAATCGATTTTAAATTGATGTAGGCGAGTTGTTGATTAATTGGGTAATGCGTTGCTGAATTATCGTCTTCGTTGATCGCTGTCGCTACACGCGTTAATTCGAGTTCGCTCAGTGTGCCATCGGCTTTGCGAAATGTCAGATGCACCGTGCTACCCGCATCACCGACCAATAAGAAGTATAAGGCATCGCGCAGAAAAGTCGCTGTGCTTGAGGCACTGATGCGTGTACGTAAATCATCGAGCCGCAGTTGAACTGCTTGATGATTGATTTCGGTTAACACGTCGCCTGGCCGTATTCCAGCCAACAAGGTTTGCTTATCGCTAACTGCTTGTACCACAACCTGAGATTCAGCATAAGCAAAACGGATTGCCGGCCAGACCCGCTGACTATCCTCATTAGTCAGGCGTCGTATCGCGATGTGGGAATCACTCAGTGATGCTAGCATGCGTTTAATCACTTGCTCGTATTGTTGACGGCTTGTGAGGTTTTGCATTTCGATTAAAGCTTGCTTACTTGCGTTATCCCAGCTAGAGACTGGAATTAAATCCATGTAGGGAAAAAAGCTATCCATCACTGCCCACAGCTTCAGCACTGCTAATTCACGTAAGGCCAAATTGGGTAAATTCTGCTCAGCATAGGCTGATTCCGCTGGCATGGCTTTCGGCTCATCGTCGATGGCGGGAAAGGTTCTCTGCGCTGTGGCGGACTTAGGCAGATAAGCAAATAGCGCCGAAGCCGCTTGATCTAATTGCGCCTGATTCATTTTTTTAAATTCTGCCAGGCTGATTTTTTGATCATAGACTTTGCCGTCATGCTTGCCGCTATAGCGTAGCTGGCTCAAACTATAGATGACTGGCAAACTTGCGATGGAGCGGTATTGCAGGTCTGTTACCTTACTTAAATTGGCATCGCCTATGCTGAGAATCGCAGCAAGTCCGCGTTGACGCAAGGCCAGCAGCACAGCAGGAAGGGGGAGATTGGGGTTGATAATAAACACGAACTTCAGATCACGTTGCCCACGCGCTGCCAGGGCTACAGGCGAACTTGTCATGATGCGACTGGAAAAATCACCGCTGGAAGCGCGGGTCTGGCTAGCATAACCGATATGCCAGCGCGATTGCTTCTGCGGCAACGGCAGATTTTGGCTAATGTAGTGACTTAAAAAATCAGCAAGCTGGGTTTCAAATTCATAAGAAAATTCACTCGGGCGTAAATCGAGAATCAGATTTTTAGCAGATTTATTCAGCGCCAGTTGCACCTCGTTCAAGGCAGGATTTTCTTGCTGTAATTCGCCCAGCTTGGGCAGGCTTAAATAAGCGGTATCTGTGCTTAACCAACGTAGTTGTAGCTGACGCTGGACCAAGTGCTTGGGCGCAGCCTGTGGCAGGGATACGCTAAATGCCGGGTCGTTTAGCCCAGTCATAAATTCTGTTAAGGCACTACTAAGTTCTGCGCTATTTTTTGCGGCCTTGATTTGTGCCGCGGTAGTAATGAGGGCATGATCCCAGTCTCGCGCCTGATAGTTCGCTCCAGTGTGCAAATACTTTAGGTCACGCCAGACTTTCGCGAAATCGAGTAAGGTTTGGGCTTTTTCCTGACTTAAAGACCTGCCTTCTGACGGGAGCGTCTGGGCTCTTGCGGGCACTAAAGCCAGGCTAGATAAGCAAATTAAGGAAATGAGCAGGAGCGAGTAATTCGCCAGTTTGTGAATAATTCGCGCGGCTAGTTTTACGTGTGTCATAAGTAAGGCAGAAAGTTTTGAAGTAACGATGTCGATAAAATGACATTGATATAGGACTTACGCAAAATTGCGCTGCCTAGGCGCGGGGCCGAAGACAGTACAAATGTACGGCGAGGCGAACGCAACAACGGCAGCGTCTGTTTTGCGTAAGTCCTATGATAAAGTGGTGTGAGTAAAACGATAAGCTTACTGAAGTGCCTGGTAATTCTCAAGTCAGCACGGGACGAATCAGTCTATCGATTTGCAAACGGGGAAAGCTGGTAATGCAGGGTGTGGTTAGTCGCAAGCGCGAGTGAGATCAAGGCCGGGCGGGCTTTTTCAAGGGGGAAGGGCTGAATCAGACTGCCGCTAGCTGGGGCAATCTGGTCTGATCTGAACGCAAGGCAGACCAGACTTAAGTCGGGGGATTTATTTGACTTGTAGCAAGGGTTTTAAGATGTCCAGCGTACGCTGAGTCGCGCCCTGATGTTGCTGGAAAAATGCCAGCGCAGCGCGATTCATGTTGGCGATTTTTTCTGGATGGGCGAGTAAATGCTCGACTAATTGCAGTAATTCACGGGCGCCATCAACGCGCAAGGCGGCGCCAGTGGCAATGGCTTGTTCGGTGATTTCGGCAAAGTTAAAGGTATGCTGAGCCACCATGACGGGTTTACCCATGGCGCAGGCTTCAATCAAATTATGGCCACCCAAAGGCATGATGCTGCCGCCGACAAAGGCCAGATCGCAAGCTGCATAGTATTGGTACATTTCACCCATGCTATCGCCCAGGATAATTTGGATGTCCTTACTAATACGCAATTCGGCCTGCTCGTCAAATTCGCTACGGCGAACAAAGCGAAATTGTTTTTGCGTGAGCAAGTTCGCGACCTGATCAAAACGTTGCGGATGGCGCGGTGTAATTACTACCAATAAATTTTCTGGATACAGTGGTAAAAATTCCGCCAATGCATCGAGCAAAATCGCTTCTTCACCTTCACGCGTGCTGGCGCATAAAAATACCGGGCGTTCACCAAAAGCACGTCGCCAGTTGGCCCCGCGAATTTCAGCCAACGCAGGTGGTTGCACATCGAATTTCATATTGCCTGTCACGCCCGCCGAAGTCACCCCGAGTTGCTGCAAGCGCGCGGCATCATCCTGTGATTGCGCAGCGACTGCGGTTAAGCTTTGCGCTGCGGGTAAAAACAAGGCGGGTAAGCGTAAGGCTTTACGTAAGGATTTTTCAGATAAACGTGCATTCACCAGTGTCATCGGCACATGATGAGCTTGGGCTGCCGCAAGTAAGTTTGGCCAGACTTCTGTTTCGATCAGGATGCCACATTGCGGTTGGTAGTGCTGTAAAAAGCGCTGGCTAAACCAGCTTAAATCATACGGTAACCAGGTTTGGGTAATCCGCTCTTTGACGTCGCGCAAAAGGCTGGCGGCGGTGTCGCGGCCAGTTGCGGTCATGTGACTTAACACCAGATGATGCTCTGGATAGGTGTTTAGCAATGCCCGTATCAAAGGTTCGGCGGCACGGGTTTCACCTGCTGATACGGCATGCAGCCAGATTGTGGGTTTTTTCGCATAAGCTGGGAAGCGTCCCAGACGTTCGGCGATATGACGACGATACCCAGGTTCTTTAGCGCCGCGCCAATATAAACGCAGCAAGGCAAATGGTAAAAAAACTATCCAGATCAGGGTATAAAGCAAACGCATGAGTGAGGAATTCTTCGCAATGGTCGTGGTGCATTGCAAGCGCGATGCACGACTTGGTAATTATTTGTTAACGACGACGATGCCGGCAAAAACCAGCAAAGCGCCCAGTATAAAGCCTGCGTGCAAATTTTCATGCAAAATCAGCACACTGGCACTGACACCAAACAAAGGTGTTAAAAAAGAAAACACAGCCAGCCGTGAAGCCAGATAACGTCGTAGCAACCAAAACCAGGCCAGGTAACTGACGAAGGCGATGCCCAGTGTTTGAAATAACATGCTGGCCGCGCTCAGCCAATTCCAGGCCGATGTCGCAGGCAACAGGGCTTCCCCGCGCCAGACCACCAGCGCCAGTAAGATCAGGCCCGCTCCCGCTAGTTGGTAAAACAAAGTTTGCGCCGGTTCAGCCTGCGCTAAGCGACTGGCGCGTATAGTAATCGTGGTGGCAGCCCAAAGTAAGGCCGCAACTAAGGCTAACAGGTCGCCCAGCCACATCTGACTTTGCTGGTGCCCAGTTTGATTCAAGCCACCCGCAAAGGCCGCAATGATGCCAGAAAAAGCCAGCAAAATTCCCAGCCATTGTGATTTTTTTAATCGTTCCTGCGGGTTTAATGCATGCAAGCCCAGCACAGTAAAGACCGGCGCCATGTACAGAAATACAGATAAGTGTGCGGCATTGGTAAAGCGCAGGCTTTCGGCGATACAGACAAATTCTAGAGCGAAAAAAGTGCCGATTAACAGTCCTGGCTTGGCGAGTTGTGCTTGCCAGATAGTTTGCTTGCGCCATTTCATCAGGCAAAAAACTAAGAACGCCGCTATGGCGGACCGCCAGCCGAGTTGCCAGGCAGTCGAGAAGTAAGGCGCACTGAGCTTTAAGGCGACTTGTTGCAATCCCCAGGCCAGGCATAGCATGAGCATGATGGTGACAGCGGTGCTATCCAAGGGGCGATGTTGATCAGACATGGTCGCAAGCAGCAGGGGTAATTGCAAGTGGAAGGCGCGACTATACCTGAAAAAGCCGGCTAAGTGCGGGTGAGCGCAGGATATTCCAGCCGTAACTACCGTTGTAAATTTGCTTTGCAAAATGTGGCGGTGCGCTGCGTGCATACTACCTGAGTGCAAAGCGACCCACCCTCAGTGCAAGTCGCTTGGTTCAGGTTAGGTCTGGAGTGAATTAATCAGGTGTAAACACAAAATTTGATATGGTGTAACTGACTAACTGCCCTGGACTTTTACAGGCAAAGTCATTGGGTAAATTTTCACCATTCAAAGCAAAGCCGAAACTGGCATTTGCGGCAACTTTAAAACTGACATTGCCAGTTTGCGTCGTTAATTTAATTTGCGTGCCATTTACCGAATACGTGGCTGGGCAAATTGTGCTGGTGTTATTGCTGGTGTAATTAAAGCTGACTGTACCGGTGGCGTGACTTTGTTGATAAAGCATGACGACCCCGCTTGAATACCAGGCTGAATAATTCGTCAGGGTAATACTCTGTGGCACATTCGATAAATTGATCAGATTCGCTTGAGGATTTTGTCCCTGAGTCCACAAATTGGGTGCAAAACTGCCAGTAAAACCCAGCGTAGGCGGGATGCTGCAGGGGGCTGTCGTGAAGCTCATGTCTTCACCTTGCAGCGTAGTTTGCGGCGGCTTGGGGTCGCCAATAAAACGGAAGTGATACGTGGTGTTGCAGTTTAACCCACTTACATTGGCGCTCACTGGCCCGTTCACACCTTGAGGCGATGCCAGATAATTCGAACCGTAATTACTGGTTAATCCTAGCTGGAAAAATTCCCCGCTCAAACCCAGTGTTGAAGCGGCATAGCCGTTCAGCGTGACAGAGTTTGTCGTGATATTGCTGGCCGGCTGGGTTGTGTAAGCTGTACCAGCATAAGCGTAAACTGCTGTCAGCGAAACACACAGGCCACTCAACCTAACTATGGTTTTACTCAGTTTCATCGCAAATTCTCCTTGGTCAAAAGACAGTAAAAATTGCATTCAGGTATAACCGCTATCAATGGATACCTGGCTCGATATCCACCTCAGTCAATGCAAGTCCTGTGCCACAACTTTGTGTTCAGTGCCAATTAATCTCTGACACGGCGCAGAGCAGCTACTGCAAGTGAAATCTTTGTGAACTGCAGACCCTGGTAAAACGGGCGATGCTGCCATGTAATTTGCAAGCAAATTTACGCAAGCCAAATCAGGTAAACCCCATGCATAAAGCAGCGCGCAGAAGAAGTAAGTGTGGCGATTTTTTGCAGTCAGGGTTTATTGCCTGGCTATCAACCTGGCAGCGAAGCGTGAGTTAATCAGGCTGAGCTGGCGCTATGGCAAAGTTATTGTTGAGTGTAAGGCTAGGAATTTGAAGAAGGGATTGGAGATTTGTCATCGTGCCGGATTAGAGCGGGTGTTCAAGCCAGGTAATATGTGTTTTTAATGGTGACAAAGTGTTGCTGAGTGCTTCGTTAAATATATGTGAAGCAATTCATTGCGTACGAGTAAGTGTGTTGGAATCCAGCGCTGGCGCGATTTTTCGGTGGTTTTTGGGGATTTTTTGAGCTGCGGGAATAGTTACACAGTTTGCCGCGGTAGTGGATTTTCCCCAAATATAATCTTTCCCCACGAAAAAATTTTATCAATTCTTACACAATTTCGCTTGTTGGAAACATTTAGCTCATGAGTGCGACTACCGATTTAATCCAAAAAATTTATATAGCTTATTTTAATCGCCCTGCCGATGTTGCTGGATTAAAGTATTGGGCCACTCAGTTGGAGACTAAGCAAATCAGCGTGGCTGATTTGGCGCAATCCTTCAGTGAGCAAGTCGAATTTAAGCAAGTGTATGCAGGCAAAGATAGTCGTGCCGTCGTCAGCAGTCTCTATAGCAATTTGTTTGGACGTGATCCCGACAGCGCTGGCTTGCAATACTGGGTCGAGCAGTTAACTGCCAAAACTGTGCGTCTGGGGACAGTCGCCCTGGCGATTTTGCAAGGCGCGAAACCTGAGAGTGATGATGCAAAAATCATCGCCAATAAATTACGTTATGCAGATGAATTTACGCTAAATCTGGCCAGCCGTGAGCGCGAGGCAGAGTATAAAACCAGCGCGGATTTTAATGCGGCCAAACTGATTTTAGCGAAAGTCGGCAAAGACTTTTATACGCGCGCTGACACCGGGAATGCCGATACTGTCAGTCAGATGAGTTTATTAAATAGTGCGCCAACAGGTGAAACGGGCGCGGGTGGACTGACTCAGGAAATTCAGCTCGAACTCGATCTGAGTAAAGCAAAAGTGGGGGATACCCTGGAATTATTTAAGGGTGATCAGGCTTTTCCTGGGCGCGTGTTTAAAACGCTGACACTGCAAGACCTGGCACAAAGCAGCATAAAACTCAGTATCCCAACGGCCTCGTTGTGGGATGATAATGCAGTTAAGACTTTGATAGTTCGCAGTATTGATCGTACTGGTGCGGTCATCAAGGTCGAGCACCAGCTGGACATCGAAGCCCAGGCCAGTCATTTAACTATGCCCAGAAGCGATGAATTTTATTCAGCCTGGTTGCAAAATGCGGATGGTACTATCGAACGCTATTACTCGAAAATTAAATTCGTATTGCAAGCGGGGCAAATCAAAAATGGCATCGCAGTCTTGCGAAATGGCGATCAGATTCTGGCAAAAACAGAGATTGCAACTCAGGATTTTGTCGAGTTTAAATTCGATACGGTATTAGGCAAGCAAGTCTATAAATTATTCGCCAGCGCCGGTCTGAGTCTGACGTTGCAAGATAACGCAGGTGGCAGTGTCAGTGGCAATATTTCTTCCTCGGGTATCACACACCAGTTTTCGTACGTCTTGCCGTCACCAGCGAAAAATATTCAATTGCAATTGCAAGGCAATAAAGATGGCGGCAGCCTGGTTAATGCCGACACCACCAATTTAATCGTCACGGCTGAAATTGATGGTTTGCAGGCTTTTTCTGGTTCAGCGATTTTATACCTGAACGGTGTCGCTATCGCCAGAGATAACCAGATTCTGGTCAACGACAAAGTAGTCAGTTTTGATTTAAAGACCGCGAACAATAAAGATTTGCTGGCCATCATTAAAGCGGGTGGTGTACTCAGTGTGACGCTCAAAGACAGTTTGAATAATCTGGTGCCGAGTCAGGAAACGCTGAATTTGCAAGTCGATAAATCCTTAGGTGGCAGCGGCACCGTGGTGCTGGCAGGGAATGCCTTAAGCAATCTGCAATTCAGCGCACTGGGTGGTGATAAGCAAGCTAATACCTTAAATTCCAGTAACACAGGATTGCGCGTCAGTGCGGACATTAAGAGTGGCGTACTGAATCCGGTGTATGCCTATCTGAGTCTGGATGGGCGGGTAATCGCTTCGGATAACACGATTTTAAGTAGCGATAAACAAGTCAGCTTCGAATTGAATTACGCCAGCAATGCCGAACTGCAAAATGCGATTGCCAAAGGCGGGAGTTTAAAAGCTAACCTGGTGACGGCCGACGGTAAGGTTTGGAGCAGTAGCGATGAAATTTTGCTCGCCGTTACTTACTCAACACCGGTGACAGCGAAATTAACGGCGCCTACAGAGATTATTTTCTTTGACAGTGCGACGCAACAAGCTATCACTAACTGGGATAAAACCAAGGATTCTATTACGGTACAGGCAAAAATTGTGGCTGGCCAGGCGAGCAATGGTTATGCCGTATTGAAGCTGGGTGGAGTGCAAATCGCGCAGGATAAATTGATCAGTGCCAGTGACACCAGTGTCAGTTTTAAGTTGAATTCAAACGATTACGAATTACGCAAGCTATTAGCCGATAATAATTTGAAATTCGGCATAGTCAGCATCACGCTCTACGACAGTCAGGGGAATGCGGCGACGAGTCAGCAAAATCCGGTATTGAGTATTGCACTAAGTGATTTAAATGACGCTTACTACACCCCGTTTATGATGGGTTTGAGTTTTCTCGATGTCGGCGTAGTACAAAAAATTCTCGAGCCCGATACCCCAGGCTATATTTACCCGACCTCGTTTGCGAAAGAAGTGCATTTACAAACGGCGAGTTTGCCTGCGACGATAGGCAGAGCCGAGTTGTATATCGGTGAGAGAAAGATCGCCACAGATAGCCAGATTAGCGCCAGCGATAAAACTATCGACTTCAGTTTCACGCCAGAGTTTGAAGGCTTCTTGGCGTATACCGGCTTCAGCGTCAAACTCTATGATCAACAAGGTGGTTTGCTGGAACAAACGCCGAATTTATTGGGAGTCTGGTTACGTAGTGGCACCCATCGCACCGATTTAAATCCGGTTGCCAGCTCCAGCATCAGCTTTAATGCGACGGGTGGGGTGGTCCACGCCGGGCAATTTAATGCCAGTAATACCGGGGCGGTGGTCAAAGCACTGATCCCTGCCATCGCCGAAGCTGGTATGCGGGCTGAATTGCATCTCATCACCGAAGAATTTTCCGATGCGAGTAACCGGGCGATAGCAAGCCTGAGTAATTTACAATTGGGTAGCAGCGAAGTCAGTTTTAATTTAAGTAATTCAGGAGCGCACGCTTTTGCCAATGAATTGACGCCCGGTGCAAAATTTGAAGTCTGGTTGATCAGTGCTCAGGGTGAAATCGCAAAAACCGTACGCAGCGAGCCACTTCAAGCCGATTACCGCATTCCTGATTTGCCGCACCAAGCCTGGTTACTTGATGGCGCATCGGCTAAAGAATTACGCATCGCCATCACGGCCGGGCAGTTAAACAATGGTAAGGCTAGTCTGAACTTAAATGGTCAGCAAATTGCCAGCGATGATGTCATCGGCCAGAATGACAGCACAATCAGCTTTAAGCTTGACCCGCAATACAATGCGACGATTTTGACGAGCATTCAAGAAGGCAAGCTGAGTGTGACACTCAGTGATGCTTTCAGTAATAGTACATCGCTCAATCTAACTAGTTTAAATGTCGCAACCAGCCTGGCAAATAATGCCGATTTAATCGCACCTGGTCTGGCGGCAAGCAATGCCTACACGCACACCCGCGCCGCGGATAATGCCTATGGTATCGGTGACACCTTAGTCTTGCGTTTTAGCGAAGCAACGACGAAGCAACTGGCTATGAGCGACTTTTTAAGCATGGATCAATTCGGTCGCATCAAGACCGCCAATTTTGGTCAGGGTGCCAGCCTCAGTTGGAATGGCAGTGGCACGGAATGCAGCATCACCCTGGGTAACCTGGCTGATTTTGAACTCTTAAATGATGTCGGCAAACTCATCGTCGTCGGTGTCACGGATTTGGCCGGCAATAAGGCTGAATTGGTATTTACGCCTTGAATGGCGCTACTCATCAAAACTAAATAAATTTGATCTGCATCAAAATCCAGCAAGCAGCCTCGCCGAGGCTGCTTTTTTTTTTTGATTGAGGCACGTGCTGCTGCAGAAATACGCGTCGTTTGCGCGTATCTTGGAAAAAAATGTGGTGAAAACATTAATTAACTTGTCATTAATTAATGATAAGTTGGTTTTCTGGTAATTAACGTGGTTTAATAGGAAACATTACCTAATCAATTAAGTTTGTTAAATAAATTTAACTCACCTATAATTGCAGCCCTTTATTTTTAACCAAAAAATGATTGCAAAGGCAATAGCATGACGATCGATACCAGTCTGATTCAAAAAATTTATATCGCTTACTTTAATCGTCCAGCCGATGTCGCTGGCTTGAAATACTGGCTTGATGAAGTCAATGCGAATCGCATCACATTGGGTGATCTGGCGCAATCTTTCAGTCAACAAGACGAGTTCAAAAAGAATTATGCGGGCAAAGATAATCGTGAGATTGTGAGTAGTCTGTATAAAAATTTGTTTGGTCGTGAGCCTGACAAAGCGGGCTTAGATTATTGGGTGGACGAACTGAATAGCAGTAAGGTCAAGCTTGGTGGCGTGGCACTGGCGATTTTGCAGGGTGCCAAAGCGGAAAGTGATGACGGTCAGATTATCGCCAATAAAACCCGCTACGCCGAAGCCTTTACTTTAAATTTAGCGGTCAACGGTAAAGAGTCGAGCTACCAGGATAGTCAGAGCTTCACCAGCGCTAAAACCATTCTGTCGAATGTGGGTAAAGATTTTTATGCGACGCCCGATAGTGGCGCTGCAAACGCGGGGCTGGTGAGCAAACTGGCTTTGGCGAATGGTGCCGATGGTGTGAATTCGGACAACCTGGCGCAAGAATTGACGGTCGTGGCGGAGTTAAATCTGCGTAATGCCAAAGTTGGCGACACGCTGGAATTAAGCCTGGGTGGCGGCAGCTTTCCGGTACGCCTGAGTAAAACGCTGAGTGTTGAAGACCTCGCTAAGAAAACCATTAAGTTCACGATTCCCGCCAACCAAAACTGGGGTGAGGAAGGTCTGAAGACACTTTCCGTCAACAGTCTCGATACAAATGGCAAACCTGTCAAAGTTGAGCAGCAATTAGCACTCAATGTATCGTTGTCGAAACCAGAATTACCGAAAAGTGATGAATGGACTACCTCCTGGAGTAAGGACGAAGAGGGCGGATTAAACCGTTTCTTTAGTAATTTAAAATTCGATTTGACCTCCAGTAAAGCGAAAAATGGCTGGATCAGCCTCAAGAATGGTGACGTTGAACTTGCCAAAGTGCAGGTCAATGCCAGCGATAAATTTGCTGAGTTTAAATTTGATGCTGTCTTAGGCAAGCAAATCTACGACTTATACTATGCGCACAAACTCAGCCTGAGTGTGCAAGATGGTGCAGGTAATAAAGTCAGTGCAAGTTTATCCGATGGTAGCTTTACACATAAAGTCGGCTATGTAACAGCGCAAGCGCCTAAAAATATCAAAGTCCAGTTCGTCGGTGGCAGTGAGGCCGAAGGCGTGGTAATGGCGCAAACCAAGAACTTAGTGGTCACCGCTGAAATTAATGGCTTGCAAGCCTTTAATGGTTCAGCCACGCTGAGTTTGAATGGCGTTGTGATTGCGCGCGATACACAAATCGATGCGACCGATAAAACTGTGAGTTTTGATTTGGGCGCCAGCAGCAATAAGCATTTACTCGCGCTGATTAAATCAGGTGGCGCACTGACCGTCACACTGAAAGACCACAACAATAATTTGATCAATAGTGAAGAAAGCTATAGCTTAAAAGTTGATCCTGCATTACTCGGTACTAACCCTGGTAGTAATACCGGTAATAATCCCGGCACGCTGGCGGTAAAAAATGTCGTCATCGAAGCGCTGGGCGGTGTGAAGCAAGCCAATTCACTCAATACCAGCAACATAGGTTTGAAAGTCACGGCCGATATTCCGACTGGCGTAGCCAGTGGCGAACAAGCCTACTTAAGCCTGGATGGTGAAATTATTGCCTATGACTCGGAAATCAGTGCGACGGATAATAAAGTCAGCTTTGAATTGCGTTTTAAATCCAATGCCGAATTACAAAACAGTATCGCCAAAGGCGGCGTACTCTCGGTAACCCTGATCACTAAAACCGGCGCGACCCTGGTTAGTTCGAATAATCCTACTTTAAAGGTTGATTACAAGACGCCGGTTGCCAATACGGGGATAGATCTGAGTGCGCCGAGTGATGTCCGGGTATACGACTCCTTCCATAAAACTGATATAAGCAATTGGACTGACTCAATTGGTGGTGATCCTGCGATCCAGGCCAAGATTAAAGTGGGGCAGGCAAGCAATGGTTACGCTGAATTGAAATTGAATGGTGTGGTGATTGCCCGCGATACACAAATTACGTCTGGCGATACCACAGTTGATTTTTCTTTGAAAAAATATGATCTGAAGCTCAGAAAAATTCTGCTGGATAATAATCTGAAGTCAGGTCAGTTGAGTGTAAGCGTCTACGATAGCCGGGGAAATGTCACAGAAAGTCAGAGCAAATTGCCTTTCACTATTAGTTTGAGCGATTTGTCCGCTGATTACTTTACACCATTCATGACTGGAATTAACAAGCTCGTGCATGGTGAAGTGCAGATGAAACTCGAACCGACGCGTACTACAACATCCACGTTTATTAAAGAATACCATGTGTATCCCGATTATTTGCCAGCAAATGTGGCGAAAGCTGAATTGCTGCTGCATAAAGAGGTAATCGCGACTGATAACAGTGTTAAAGTCGGTGATAAAGTTATTGACTTTAGCTTTTCGCCTATATTTGATGGTTCGATTACTCCTTATGCTGCGATTAAATTTTATGATCAGGCTGGCCAGGTTATTGAGGTTACGCCTAGTCTTTTTTTTGCGTGGACAAGCCTGGGTAGCGCGGCACTCGATTTATCGCCAGTCGCGCCGAGTAATGTCAGTTTTAACGCAGTCGGAGGCATAGTTGTGCCAAATAAACTAAATGCCTCCAATACAGGCTTTAGTGTAACGGCGGATATTCCGGCGACGACAGAGTCGGGTGTACGGGCGGAACTTTACTGGCTTAACAACGACGGTTACGCCATAGGCACGCCTTTGGCAACTTTGAACGATATCAAGGTCGGTAGCACTTCCTTAAATTTTGAAGTAAGCGATTTAGGACGGGGGGCGACTTCATCTGGGGCGTTGTCTGGAGTAAACCTCCAAGTATTGCTATTTAATTCAGCGGGCGAGACTAGTGTCGCTAAGTCGGCACTCATTGGTATGGATTTCCGCGCACCTTCTCAGCCTGTGAAGGGCTGGCTATTAGATAAAGCAAACGGGACTAAAGAATTGATGGTGGGCATAACTTCTGGGCAAATGCCCGGGGGGAAGGCCAGCCTGGTTTTAGATGGCAAAGAAATCGCCAGTGATACCACGATAGCAAAGAGTGATAGCGTGGTGCAGTTTAACCTGGACTCAAACTTGGCAGCATCAATTTTAAATTCGATCAATGAAGGTAAAGTAAGTTTGAATTTAAGTGATAGTTTTGCGAATGCCAGCAGTGTCAATTTGCATGCCCTAAAGCTGGAAACAACTATAGCCGCAAATGCTGATCTACTTGGCCCCGATCTGGCTGCTGCCAATCCTATAAGTCATGTTCAACTGGGTAAGTGGGGCGTCGGTGATACCTTCACTTTGCGCTTTAACGAGCCTACGCAAAAGAATATCGGATTCGCAGATATTTTACAGGTCGATGATACTCGTTGGATACGGTCAGCGGATTTTGGGCAACGTGCTTCCATGAATTGGAATGCCGATGGTACTGAGCTAACGATTACAGTAGGGTCATATTCTTCTCTTTCGCATCAGTTTGGTGGCGAGGCGCTGATCTTAGTTGGTCTGAAGGATTTAGCCGGCAACGCATCGGAATTGGTGTTTCCGTACTAAGCCATAAGTTAGCGAGGCGGCTAGCTGAGTCGCTTTGCTTTCATTTTGTGGAGAGGGCAGGGTGCATACCTTGCCCTTTTTTTATTTGGTCGATAAGTCGGTTTTGTTACTCAGGATAAAAAAATTATTAAAAATAAATAAAATTGCAATAAATACATGTTAATTTGGTAAGCTTGTTCTTATTTCATCGGCTTAAACTGGGAATTACTTATTGTCCTGGGTAAGTTTGTTAAATAAATTTAACTCACCTATAATTGCAGCCCTTTATTTTTAACCAAAAAATGATTGCAAAGGCAATAGCATGACGATCGATACCAGTCTGATTCAAAAAATTTATATCGCTTACTTTAATCGTCCAGCCGATGTCGCTGGCTTGAAATACTGGCTTGATGAAGTCAATGCGAATCGCATCACATTGGGTGATCTGGCGCAATCTTTCAGTCAACAAGACGAGTTCAAAAAGAATTATGCGGGCAAAGATAATCGTGAGATTGTGAGTAATCTGTATAAAAATTTGTTTGGGCGTGAACCTGATAAAGCAGGTCTGGATTATTGGGTCAGTGAGCTGGCCAGCAATAAGCTGCAGTTAGGTGGCGTAGCACTCGCCATTTTGCAGGGCGCTAAGCCCGAGAGCGAAGATGGCCAGATCATCACGAATAAAACCCGTTACGCCGAGGCCTTTACGCTGAATCTGGCGGTGAATGGTAAGGAGTCCAGTTATAAGGACGGCCAAAATTTTACTGATGCGAAAACCATCTTATCGGGTGTTGGCAAGGATTTTTACGCCAGCTCAGGCGGCACTGGCCTTGTAACTAAGCTGATGCTGGCAAATGGAGTGAGTGGCGTGAATTCGGAGAATATCACGCAAGAGATGACGGTCGAGGCCGAGCTAAACTTACGAAATGCTAAGCTGGGTGACACCTTGGAATTGAGTCTGGGTGGCAGTTCGTTCCCAGTACGTTTGAGTAAAACCCTGAGCCTGGATGATTTGGCTAAGAAAACCATTCAGTTCACGATTCCTGCGAATCAGAACTGGGGTGAGGAAGGCTTAAAAACGCTGGCAGTGCGTAGTCTTGATAGTAGCGGTACGCCGCTAAAAGATGAGTTGCAATTAAACTTGAATGTCTCACTATCCAAGCCTGAAGTGCCGAAAACTGAACAGGGGGTGAATAACCTGATTATAGAAACCCTGGGTGGCGTCAAACAAGCCAATTTACTCAACGCCAGTAATACCGGTTTTAAAGTTACGGCAAATATACCCGTGGGTATTGCAAATGGCCAGCAAGCTTACCTGAGTCTGGATGGCAAAGCTATCGCCTATGACTATGATATCAGTGCCACCGACAACAAAGTCAGCTTCGAGGTCAATTTTAAATCGAATGAGGAGTTGCAAAAAGCCATAAGCAATGGTGGTGTGTTATCAGTGTCCTTAAATACCAAAGCTGGCACTAGCTTAGTTAGTACCAGTAATCCCATGCTCAAAGTCGATTACAAGACGTCAGTTGCCAATGCGGGGAATGATCTGAGTGCGCCGAGTGATATTCGGGTATTCAATCCCGCCCTTAAAACCGATATAAGAACTTGGACTGACTTGATTAGCAGCGAAGTTGCGATTCAAGCCAAAATTACGGCGGGGCAGGCAAGCAATGGTTACGCTGAATTGAAATTCAATGGTGTGGTGATTGCTCGCGATACACAAATTAAGTCTGGCGATACCACGGTTGATTTTTCTTTGTATAAAGAAGATCTGAAACTCAGAAAAATTCTGTCTGATTATTATCTGAAGTCAGGTCAGTTGAGTGTGAGCATCTACGATAGTCAGGGAAATACTGCAGAAAGTCAGAGCAAATTACCTTTCACTATCAGTTTGATCAATTTGCCCGATAACTTTTTCACGCCATTCATGTCTGGAATGTACAAGTTAGTTTATGGGGTCGTGCAGATGAAACTCTATCCAACGCACACTGAAACAAAGCAATTTGTTAAAGAAACTCATGTGTATACCGATAATTTGCCAGCAAATGTGGCGAAAGCCGAATTGCTGCTGAATGACAAGGTAATCGCGACTGATAATAGTGTTAAACAAGGTGATAAAGTCATTGATTTTAGTTTTACGCCGATTTTGGGGGGATGGATTCAGGAGGACGCTAAGATCAAACTTTATGACCAGGCTGGCCAGGTTATTGAGGCTACGCCTAGTCTCTATAGATCGTGGACCAGTTTGGGTAGCGCTCAGCAAGATTTATCGCCAGTCGCGCCGGGCAATGTCAGTTTTAATGGAGTCGGTGGCATAGTTGTGCCAAATAAACTAAATGCCTCCAATACGGGCTTTAGCGTTAAGGCAGATATTCCGGCGACGACAGAGCCGGGTGTACGAGGGGAACTTTACAGGCTTGACGGAGGCGGTTACACCATAGGCAATGCTTTGGCAACTTTGGACGATATCAAGGTCGGTAGCACTTCCTTAAATTTCGAAGTAAGTAATGTAAAGTTGAAGTCGCTCTCGTCAGGCTCGTTTCAGGGGATGGACTTCAAAGTGTTGCTGTTTAATGCAGCCGGTGAGGCTAGTGTCGCTAAGTTGGCGCACGTTGATATGGATTTCCGCGCACCCTCTCAGCCTGTGAAGGGTTGGCTATTAGATAAAGCCAATGGAACTAAAGAATTGATGGTGGGCATAACTTCTGGGCAAATGCACGGAGGGAAGGCCAGCCTGGTTTTAGATGGCAAAGAAATCGCCAGCGACACCACGATAACAAAGAGTGATAGCGTGGTGCAGTTTAACCTGGACTCAAACTTGGCAGCATCAATTTTAAATTCAATCAATGAAGGTAAAGTGAGTTTGAATTTAAGTGATAGTTTTGCGAATGCCAGCAGCGTCAATTTGAGTACCCTAAAGCTGGAAAAAACTATAGCCGCAAATGCTGATTTGCTTGGCCCCGATCTGGCTGCTGCAAATCCGATAAGTTATGTTCATCTGCCGGGTAAATCTGGAGTCGGCGATACCTTCACCTTGCGTTTTAACGAGCCTACGCAAAAAAATATCAGTTTTGCAGATATTTTGCATACCACTTCTCATTATCGGATTGAGTCAGCAGATTTTGGTAGAAATGCCAGTATGGCTTGGAATGCCGATGGTACTGTACTAACAATTACAGTAGGGGCCTATTCTTCTCTTTGGCCCTCGTATGGTGGCGAGGCGCTGATCTTAGTTGGTCTGAAGGATTTAGCTGGCAACTCATCGGAATTGGTGTTTACGTACTAAATCATAAGTTGGCGAGGCGGCTAGCTGAGTCGCTTTGCTTCCATTTTGTGGAAAGGGCAGGGTGCATACCTTGCCCTTTTTTATTTGGTCGTACTAGTTCGATGATACGTTTTAGTTCGGCTCAGCATTGAACACCTCAAGGTCGAACGACATTGATAAGGCGAAAAGTAGCGCGCCAGAAGCTAAAGCTGTTGGTAAATCATCGCATGGCAGCTTGCTTGTGGAGGTTGGAACTTAAGCCTGCCCCAAACTTCCTTGCAGCGCATGCCTGACTTCTTCTAGTTCCGGTGGCTCGCCAGCATCCCCCAGATTAATGATGTTACCCGACCAATTGCCCTCGGTTTTCCAGCGTGGTGAAGCGCAGTAGATTTCTATAGTCGGTTTATTGTAAGCGGCGGCGATGTGGGTTAGACCGGTATCGACGCCGACCGCGACTTTGGCGTGGTAAGCCAGGGCAATCGCGTCCATCATGCTGAGTTTGGGCAGGACGCTGACGTTAGCGATGCCAGCGGCGATCTCTTGCGCGGCTTGTTGTTCGACGGCGCTACCCCAGGGTAAGAGTACTGGCAGCTTCAGGCTGCCCGCATACTCGGCCAGCGCACGCCAGTTTGCCACCGCCCATTTTTTGGCGGGACCAGCGGTGCCGTGGAAAAACACCAGATAATCGCCCTCAGGCAAACACGCCGGACGGCTGGCTGGTGCATTTAATGCAAACACTGCTGGCGCGGCGACGTGTGGCAGGGGCCGCTGATGTTGCTGGCTATACGCGAGTGCAGCGGCGGCAGCGACTTGCCGGCCTCGTGCCACGGCATGAGTACGTTTTTCAACGGCTACGCTATGATGATGAAATAACCGCGATATGCCTTCATAACCCGAGCCCTCAGTGCCATTCGCCAAGCCCCATTTCGCAGACTTGCTAGTGGCGAGCGCCGCGCCCAAGATCAGCCCGGTTTTAAACAAGCCCTGAGTTTCTAAAATCAAATCATAGCGCTCGCGCCGCAGTTCTTTAAAAAAGCCGCGAATTTCTGCACGCGTTTCAGCCTGGCTTAAACTTTTACGCCAGCGTCGCAAGGCAAAGGGAATCACCTTGTTAATCGCCGGATGCAATTGCACCAGCGGCACAAAGGCTTCTTCGACCACCCAGTCAATTTGCGCTTCAGGAAAGTACTGATGCAAATCGCTGGCGACGGGCATATTGTGTAAAACGTCGCCCATAGAGGACACGCGTATGAGTAATATTTTCACGGTTTGTGATACTCCCGTCTTTTTTTAATTAAAACGCCCGATTACGCTTATGTATCGGGCGTTTTCAAAATATACCGGGTGGAGTATATATTTAACAGATTGAAAGGGGGAAAGACCGGGGTTTAATAGGGTAAGACCGCATCGGCTTTTACTGCCAGTATCGCCTCGCCCAGGGCAGTTTGTATGCGTCGCAAAGCTTCCTGAGTTTCAGCTTCAAAACGCATGACGATGACAGGCGTGGTATTCGATGAACGCGCCAAACCAAAGCCATCGGCGTATTCGACACGCAAACCATCGATCGTGATGACTTGCGTCGCGCCCGGGAAGCTGGCTTGTGCTTGCATTGCGGCGATGATTTCAAAGTTTTCGCCTTCTTGCAATTTCAATTGCAATTCGGGCGTAGACGGTGATTGTGGCAAGCTATTTAAAGTGGCGCTGATGTCGGCGACGCGGCTGATGATTTCGAGTAAGCGCGCACCCGCGTACAAGCCATCGTCAAAACCATACCAACGGTCTTTAAAGAAAATATGACCACTCATTTCACCACCCAGCGGTGCGCCAGTTTCTTTGAGTTTGGCTTTGACCAGCGAATGCCCGGTTTTCCACATTAGCGGCTTGCCACCACGAGCGGCAACCCAACTGGCGATATGGCGCGTGCATTTGACGTCATACAAAATCTCAGCGCCAGGATTGCGGCTTAAGACTTCTTCCGCAAACAACATCAATTGACGATCGGGATAAATGATTTGTCCGTCTTTAGTCACAACGCCAAGGCGATCGCCATCGCCATCAAAGGCCAGACCGACTTCTTCATCGCCTGCGGCGAGCTGACGTATTACATCGAGTAAATTTTCTGGGTGGGCCGGATCGGGATGGTGATTTGGGAAAGTACCATCGACTTCGCAAAATAATTCAGTGACTTCGCAACCCATGGCTTTATACAAATCGGTGGCATAGGCACCTGCCACACCATTGCCGCAATCGACCACGATTTTTAAAGGGCGCGCCAGTTTGACGTCGCCACTGATGCGGGCGATGTATTCGGCTTTGATATCGTAAGTGCTGTAGCTACCATTACCGCTGCTGAATTGGTTTTGCACGATGCGCTGATACAGGTTTTGTATCGCTTCGCCATAAATCGCTTCACCCGCCAAAACCATTTTAAAGCCATTGTAATCGGGGGGATTATGGCTGCCGGTAACCATGATGCCGGAGCGCGCCGCCAACACATTGCAAGCGAAATACACCATGGGCGTGACCACCATGCCAAGGTCTATCACATTGACGCCGCCTTCTTGCAAACCGCGTGCTAAGGCTTGCGATAAGGCCGGGCCAGACAAGCGGCCATCGCGACCTATGACTACCGTTTGTTCGCCTTTTTCTTGCGCGGCGCTGGCAAAAGCGCGGCCGATTTGGTAAGCGACATCGGCATCCAGGGTTTTATCGAGTATGCCGCGGATATCATAAGCTTTAAAAATGCTGGGAGAGAGTAGGGACATAGGATCTCGCTTAATGTAAGGAATGGGGGGCAGCACTGCTGCTGCTTAAATTCGGGGAGCTAAACTCGTTGTTTGCGGCGCTATCAGTCTCGTCGTTAGTCTCGTCGTCAAGCTTGCCGCAATCGCTGTGCTTGTGCGCGGTTGCTGCCACTTGCTCAGA
The DNA here is from genome assembly GCA_041913845.1 of Undibacterium sp. GTDB lineage: Bacteria > Pseudomonadota > Gammaproteobacteria > Burkholderiales > Burkholderiaceae_D > Undibacterium. The sequence goes on along the minus strand of JAYSEN010000011.1, from coordinate 88,827 downwards.
CCACAGCCAGTCTTCGATGCCGCATTGTGGCTGATATTCGGCGACGGTGGCTAATAAAACCTGGCGCATTTGCGCGCAATCAAAATCGCGGCAAGCCTGATCCAGTTGCTGCAAGTAAGTTTGCAATTCATCCCAGCTGAGTTCTTTTTCTTGCGCCCGCATTATCAGTGGGTGGCTAGTGCCTTCAACGTTATCGCCTATCAGTAATTCTTCATAGAGTTTTTCACCGGGACGCAAGCCGACGTGGTGAATTTCTATGCTGCCATTAGGTGTCGCTTCAGATTTCACTTCGAGGCCGCTTAAATGCACCATGCGCTTGGCTAAATCGAGGATACGCACGGGTTCACCCATGTCGAGCACAAATACATCGCCACCTTCACCCATCGCGCCTGCTTGCAAAACCAATTGCGCGGCTTCGGGGATAGTCATGAAATAGCGCGTGATTTCCGGATGGGTCAGCGTGATCGGGCCGCCCGCCATAATTTGTTTGCGAAATAGTGGCACCACTGAACCCGAAGAACCCAGTACATTACCAAAACGCACCATACAAAAACGCGTGGCTTTTTGTTGTCGCGCCAAGGCTTGCAAAATCAATTCCGCTAAGCGTTTGGTCGCACCCATCACATTGGTCGGACGCACTGCTTTATCGGTCGAAATCAAGACGAAATTTTTGACGTGCTGGCGCATTGCTGCTTGCGCCACCGCCAGTGTACCAAATACATTATTGCGTATGCCTTCAAGCGGATTATGTTCAACCAGCGGCACATGCTTGTAGGCGGCGGCGTGGTAGAGGGTGTCGATCTGACGCTGGCTGATGATTTTTTCTAGCCGGTTTTGATCTTGCACCGAACCTAAAAACGGTAAAATTTCGCAGCTGATAGTTAGTTGCTGGCGCAATTGGCTAAGCTCTTGTTCGATCGCGTAAAGCGCGTATTCTGAAACTTCAAATAACACCAGTTGGCGCGGATTTTGGCGCAAAATCTGGCGGCAGAGTTCTGAACCTATCGAGCCGCCAGCACCCGTCACCATCACGTTTTTACCAGCGATGCAAGAGGCCAGCAAACGCTGATCAGGGCTGACCTGGTCGCGTCCGAGTAAATCTTCAATCTCGACTTCGCGAATATCGGTGTAGCGCAATTCGCCATTCACCAGACTTTGTATCGAGGGCGTAACGCGGGTTTTGATTTTCAAGCCTTCGATTTGTTCGAGTATGTATTTTTGCTTGTGCTTAGAGAGGCTGGGCATGGCCAGCAAAACTTCGGAAATTTCATGGCGTGCCACTAAGTCTGCCAGCGCTTGCGGTGCATACACCTTGATCCCGGCAATCGTCGAGCCTTGTAAATTTTTATTGTCATCGATAAAGGCGACGCAGACTGCATCGGTGCCGGAACGTAAGGCTATCGCCAACTGCGCGCCGGCCCGACCGGCGCCATAAATCGCAATCCGCGTGGCGTTTTCTTCACGATCCACTTGCAATAACCAGGCCCGCGCCAAAAAGCGACTGGCACCGACATATAAAATCGAACCGGCCCAAAAGAAACCAAAAATCGCCCGCGACAAAGGGGTGATGTGCAGCATCACGCTGACAAAGGCCAGTAATAACACCGCCAGACTGACACCAAACATCACCACGCTGATAATCCGTTGATCGATGAAACGTATCACCGCACGGTAGAGACCGATGCGTATAAAAATAGGAATGGCGATAAATGGCACGGCAATAATTAAGGCCTGGTAATGCTGAAATAAACCGAGGTTAAAGCCTTCGTAACGTAACCAGATCGCGACGATAAACATCAGCGGTAAACAAATCGCATCGACCACCGCGGCAAGAAGTTGTTTGTGCAGACGTGGCAAATTTAAGACTCGTTGCATAGTCATCCTTAATGGGTGATGCCGTCGCGGCGCAGCACTTTAACGAAGGTCAGGATGATGATTTTAATATCAAACCAAAAACCACGTTGTTCGAAGTAAGCGCGGTCGAGCGCGACTTTTTGCGGTATCGGTAATTCATCACGGCCATTAATTTGCGCCCAACCGGTTAAGCCCGGTGGCAAGGTATGCACTTCGTGCTGGGTTCGGAGTTCAATTAAGTCGTGTTGATTAAACAGCGCAGGACGTGGCCCGACAAAGCTCATGTCGCCGTTTAAGATACTCCAGAGTTGCGGCAATTCATCGAGACTGGATTTACGTAAAAACGAACCGATGGGCGTTAAATACTGATCGGGGTTGTCGAGCAAATGGGTCGCAACCGCAGGGGTATCGATGCGCATAGAACGGAACTTGGGCATCTTGAAGATTTTATTGTAGCGACCAACCCGGTCCGACCAGTACAACACTGGCCCTGGCGAAGTCAGGCGCACTGCCAGCGCCACCACTAACACGGGCAGCGCCAAAATCAGCGCGGCAAATAAAGCTAATAAAAAATCGAAACTACGCTTGATCATAAATTTCACTATTTTCCAGCACAGGTAATAAAGGGGCGACCGTAGCGGCCAGCCCTTGTTGTGGGGTATATGGCGCGCGCCAGCCCAGCACGTGTTGCGCTTTGCGTGGATCGACTTGCAGAGAGCCACATAATCTTTCCAGCGCGGCGCGCTTACCTAAGACACTGCCAGCAAAAATCAATAAGCCTGGCGGAATACTGAGTAAGCGTGGCGAACGTCGCATCGCTTGTGCAATCTCACGAATTAATTGCGGCGTACTCAGATCGACACCATCTGCCGCTAAAAACACTTGATTATACGCGCTGGGATTACGCAAGCAGCAAAGGATTAAACTCACCAAATTACCCAGGTAGACCAGGCTGCGCTTGTTTTGGATTGCCCCCAGTGGCAAAGGTAGCCCACGCTTGACGGCTTTCATCAGGCTCAGAAAATTCGCTTTGACACCCGGGCCGTAAATTAGCGGCGGCCGTATGATGGTAATCGCCATCCCCGTTTCGGCGGCAACTTCCAATAAACCTTGTTCCGCTTCGTATTTGGAAATGGCATAGGGGTCTTGCGGTGCAACCGCATCATCGGCGCGAAATGGCTGTTGCGTAGTCATTTCACCATTGACCTTGATGCTGGAGATAAAAATGAATTGTTTGACCCCGGCGTGCCCCGCCTGACGTGCCAGGTTTAGCGTCGCGGCGACATTCATTTCTCGAAACGCGGCCAGCGGATCGGCGACATTTTCTTTCATCACATGCACGCGCGCTGCGCTGTGTATCACACAATCGATGTCGTTAAACCAGCCGCTCCAGTCAAATTCTGGGCTAAGGCCAGTAAACTCGCGACTTTCCAGCAAACTGTGTTGTTGTGATAAAGCCTGGCGCACCGGGCATAACACATACTCTTGCCGTTCCAGACAAGCTCGTAACAGCGCCTGTCCGACAAAGCCAGAGGCGCCTGTTAATAATATTCCTGCACTCATTTACTGATCGATTTACTGGGACTAGGGTTTAAACTGCGCTGACGGTCATAAACCCGATAGCGCAGGCTTAAAAATTGCAGAAAGCTACGGAAGAACCAACTGGCGTGCGGTGAAATCAGATTGCGATTCTGGTGTGCGGCCTTGTGTGTAGCGATTAGATGCGGGTAATAACGTATCCCTTTGCCAAGCAGCTTATGTGAGCGATAGCAAATATCTACATCTTCAAAATACATGAAGTAGCGTGTGTCAAATCCCTGCAAATTGCGAAAATGATTCAGATCAAACGCAAGTAAGGCACCTGAAGCCCAATCCAGATTGCAGGCCTGGGTAATTTGGGTTTTATTATAGGGTTGCGAAATCGAACGCACTGCCAGTACCCGCAACAAAGAGCGCCAATTTGGAAAGCGTCTGACATTGGCGTCCGGTTGTGTACGTTCTGCATCCCGGAACAGATTCAAGGTGGCGATAGGAAACTGGTCTTGGCGCATCGCCTGGGTTAATTCACGCAAGGTTGCAAAATCAATGATGATGTCAGGATTCATGACAACAAAATAATCCTGTTCCTGAGTCGCAGCATGACTGCAAACTTGCTCAAATAAGTAATTATTATTTTCGCCAAAGCCCATGCCGGGTAAGGCATCGGTGTAATTCACCTGATTTTGTTGGCAGAATTCAGCCAGGGCTGGGCTAGGGCGGTTGTCCTTAACCCAGATGCGTAAGTCAGTGGCACTGGCGGCATCCAGCAAGCCACCGAGGCGGCTTTGTATCAGCAAATCCTGATGTCCGTGACTGACAATAGCGACATGTATCATAGAAAACGAAATTGGTTGGTGCGCGCAGCCTTTACCTGGGCTTAGCTGAGGCAGAGCTTAGCATTTTGCTCACGTAACTGGCTACGGTCATTCTTACTCGGACTTGATTTTCTCACAGAATGCCCATTTGCTAGTGATAAGTCTCGTGGTTTTACTGGCTTTTTTGGCTAAAAAAACCTTGCAGCGCAGCAAATTTTACGGATTTTTACCAGACTGGCGCTTGGTTTTTAATCCCGCTAAACAAATTGGTATTGCCTCATATCTTAAAAAAACACCCTCAACGCAGTAAAAAAGCATGAGGTTTTATCTGACTGGTCTGCTAATCAAGCGGGTTTTTTTGTGCAAAAGCATGCCGGTGCACCAGGTAGGCTACGCAGGGTAAATACACTAAATAATTGAGACAAAAAGCATAGACCGTGCCGTGCATGCCAAAATAGGGTGTTAACAGATAAGTCCAACCAGGCAGGCTCAGGTTAAAGATGATTTCTGTTGCAATATAGGCACGCGTCATGGCACGACCGACTAAGACAAACGAATAAATCCAGCACGCGATTTTTAAAACGTCACCAAGTAATTGCCATACCAGTAAGTCCAGCATGGGACGGAAATCCTCGGTCAGCACCAGGACTAACACCAATTCGCGTAAAAAATAGACCAGTATGGCACCAAGCAAGGTCAGCGGCAGGACGAAACGCTGTACTTTATAAATTTCGGCAAATAATTCTGTGCGTTGTCGAATTTCAGCAATGCGCGGCAAAAAATACACGGTGAGCGTGGTGGTAATCACCATCAGATACATATCACTGATGCGTATCAGGGCTTGCCAATAACCTGCAGAGTTGGCGCCAAAACTCACTTGCACATGGTCGCGTATCAGGATTTGACTAGCGGGCACGATTAACGCTGTGACCAGGCCCATGAGACCATAGCGCCAGAGTTTGCGAGCCAGTTCAGGATCCGCTTTGCCCCATAACTGACGCCAGTCAAACCAGGGTTGGCGCAAGCAAAAATACATGGTCAAAAACGCCACGATAGCCTGACTGATGGCGAGCGATAGCAGGGCGCCATACAAGCCCCAAAAATAGGCGAAGACAAAGCTGGTGAGTAAAATCACCAGACTATTGGCGATATTTGCTGCGACAAATTTCAGGGTTAACTTATGACCATTCAGGATCGCGAGTAAAAAATTATTCGCGGCAGCCAGAAATACGCCAAGAGCCAGCCAGTTAAATAAGTGCGCATAGTGGACATCACCTAAGAAGCGTTGCGCCAGATACTGATTGAATAACACCAATACTAAGGCCGTAAAGCAACTGCAGGTAAAAATAATTTTGCTCGCGGTGCGCCACAAGCTTTGCTGTAGCTGCGTTTTACCAGCATACTCCACGGTGTATTTAGTCACGCCATTGTACGTAGCGCCAGTCGAAAAGACCAACGCCATGTTCACGATATTGTGAAACTGACCGAAAGCGGCGTAACCAGCCGGTCCGGCATACACTGCCAGAATTTTGGTTAAGCCAAACAGACTGAGCATACGCACGAAAACCGCGATGGCATTTAACAGACTGGTTTTGAGTAAAGTCATAAAGCTTACTACCTGATTGTTGTGATTCTTGTGCTGGCCTCAACACCCGCGGCAGTTATCGCAGGATACTTGCCCTGGTTGAGGTCAGCTAGCCTGAGTTTAAGCGCCGCTCAGGCTAAGGCGGTAGTTTTGTATCACTTCGCTTAAGGCTTGTTGCCAGGAGGGGCACTGCACGGCGAATTTTGCTTGAAGGCGGGCGCAATTTAAGTGCGAATTAGACGGGCGTTGCGCTGGCGTGGGGTAATCGCGTGCTGGAATCGCTTGCAAGGTTGGACTATTCGTCAACAAACCCGCTTGTTTAGCCTGGGCGAATATTTCACAGGCAAAGCCATGCCAGGTGGTCAGTCCGCTGCAAGTTAAATGATAGATGCCGCCATGTTCCTGCCACCAGTTGTTGGCGCTGGCAGGCGGCAGTTGTGGCAGTAACTGTAAGCTGGCGCGGGCCAGAAAATCAGCGCTGGTGGGCGCACCGAACTGGTCAGCGACGATGCTGAGTTCCTGACGTTGTTGCGCCAACTTCAACATGGTGAGGAAAAAGTTTTTGCCATACCAGGTATAGACCCAACTGGTGCGCAGGCAGATATGCGCGACACCGCTGTCAGCCAGGGCCAGTTCGCCAGCGCGCTTAGATTCGCCGTAGCAATTTAAGGGCGCACAGCTATCGTTTTCGTTGTAGCCCAGGTAATTGCCATCTGCATCGTGTTTGCTGCCATCGAAGACGTAGTCGGTGGAGTAATGCAAGATTGCAGCCCCCGTTTTTTTGGCGCAATCCGCCATCACTTCTAATGCCTGGGCATTGATGGCAAATGCCATCGCAGGCTCATTCTGCGCTTGATCGACGGCAGTATAGGCCGCTGGATTAATGATGATGTCTGGTTGGAATGCGGTAATTTGCGCCCGCAATTGCAGCGGGTTAGCGAGATCACACGCATCGCGTTGCGGGGCATGGACTTGATGTGGGCTGCCTTTGAGTTGCTGCGCTAAGGCCCTGCCTAATTGACCATTGCTGCCGGTTAAAAATATCCTCATGCAAATACCTCGGCATCGCTAAGTAATTTGCCTAGCTTATCTTTTTCCGATAACAGGGGTTCGGCGTCAACAGGCCAGTTGATCTTTAACGCCGGATCATTCCAAAGCAGGCAGCGTTCATGCTGTGGCGCCCAATAATCCGTGGTTTTGTAGAGAAATTCGGCATACTCGGATAACACCACAAAGCCATGCGCAAAGCCTTCAGGGATCCAGAGTTGCCGTTGATTTTCCGCCGATAAATGAACCCCGACCGCCTGCCCAAAAGTGGCCGAGCTGCGTCGTATATCCACCGCCACATCATACACTTCACCAGCAATCACACGCACCAATTTACCTTGAGCTTGCTGAATCTGGTAGTGCAAGCCGCGCAAAACATGGCGTGCCGAGCGCGAGTGATTGTCTTGCACGAAATTGACTTCCCGGCCCGTTATTTCCTGAAATTTACGGGCATTAAAACTTTCGTAAAAAAAACCGCGCTGATCGCCAAATACCTGGGGTTCCAGGATTAACACCTGGTCGAGTGATGTTGCTATGCTTTTCATATGCCTGATCCAAATAATTCAGAGGGGCGACTTTGTCAGTAGGCTGAGTAAGTAGCGGCCATACTCATTTTTACGCATGGGTTCGGCGAGTCGCGCTAATTGTGTTTCGCTGATATAGCCACGGTTGTACGCAATTTCTTCGGGGCAGGCCACCTTTAAACCCTGACGCCGCTCTATGGTAGCGATGAATTGTCCCGCATCCATCAAGGATTCATGGGTGCCGGTGTCCAACCAGGCCATACCACGCCCCATCAACTCAACCTGTAACTTACCTTGTGCCAGATAGGCATTGTTTAAATCGGTGATTTCTAGCTCACCACGCGCGGATGGACGGATTGTTTTGGCTATTTCGCAGACTTGCTGATCGTAAAAATACAAACCCGTCACGGCGTAATTCGATTTCGGTTGAGTGGGTTTTTCTTCTATGCTGATCACCTGACGTTGCGCATCAAATTCCACCACGCCATAGCGCTCGGGATCGTTGACGTGGTAGGCAAAGACCGTGGCACCCTGCTCACGCTGATTCGCCTGGCGTAATTGACTCTGAAAGTCGTGACCATAAAAAATATTGTCGCCCAGCACGAGGGCGCTGGCATTGTTGCCGATAAACTTTTCACCGATTAAAAACGCCTGCGCCAGACCCTCGGGTTTGGCTTGTACCGCGTAACTGAGATTCAAACCCCATTGGCTGCCATCCCCCAATAACTCGGTAAAACGTGGCGTATCTTGTGGTGTTGAAATAATTAAAATATCACGCAAGCCCGCCAGCATCAGTGTGCTGAGTGGGTAGTAAATCATGGGCTTGTCATAAACGGGCAGCAATTGCTTGGAAATTGCCTGCGTAACAGGATATAAACGGGTTCCAGAGCCGCCAGCCAGGATGATGCCCTTACGTGTCGAATCAATTTGGCTCATACCTTTTCTTCCGCTTGATAGTGTTGATCAATCCATTGACGATAGGCGCCACTTTGAACTTGCGCCAACCAGTCGGGATTGGCAAGATACCAATCTATGGTCTTGCGCAAGCCGCTGGCAAAACTTTCTTGCGCTTGCCAACCCAGTTCACGTTGAATTTTTTCAGCATTAATTGCGTAACGGCGATCATGGCCGGGGCGGTCAGTCACGTGGCGGATTTGCTCGCTATAACTGCCAGTGGCCCGGGGTCTTAGTTGATCTAAAGTCTGGCAAATCAGCGTCACTACTTGCAAATTACTGACTTCGTTATTGCCGCCAACGTTATAGGTTTGGCCAGGTCGCCCTTGTTCGAGTACGCGGCGTATCGCGCTGCAATGGTCTTTAACATACAGCCAGTCGCGGATTTGCTGACCATCGCCATACACAGGCAAGTCCTTGCCATTTAGCGCATTGACTATCATCAGGGGTATCAATTTCTCGGGAAAATGATAGGGTCCGTAATTATTCGAGCAATTGGTCGTCAGTACAGGTAAGCCATAAGTATGGAAATAGGCCCGGACCAGATGGTCAGACGCCGCTTTCGATGCAGCATACGGGCTATTCGGCGCAAACGCGGTGGTTTCACTAAAGGCTGGATCGCTGGCTGAGAGGCTGCCATACACTTCGTCGGTCGAAATGTGGACAAATCGAAAGTTGGCCTGATCTTGCGCGTTTAAACCACGATAATAGTGCAGGGCCGTTTGCAATAACACCTGAGTGCCCAGTACATTGGTCTGGATAAACGCTGCGGGATCGTGAATCGAGCGATCCACATGACTTTCCGCCGCAAAATGGATGATGGCGCGTGGTTGATGTTGTTTAAATAACTCAGTCAGCAAATTGGCGTCGGCTATATCGCCTTGAACAAACTGATAATCTTCTCGTCCCGCCAGACTGACTAAATTCTGTAAATTGCCTGCATAAGTCAGCTTATCAAAGTTAAGCAGGGCTTCCGATTGGTGTGCAAACCAGTCCAATACAAAGTTCGAGCCAATAAAACCAGCTCCACCCGTCACAAATATCATGGTTACTCCACGTTAGGCAGACATCAAAAGCAGAATTTTACTTGAGATGTGCTGGTCATAGTTGAATATGGATGTACTTGTGATAACTTCGTGTGATTTTACTCAGATTGCAAAAAAGCGATGAGCCTTGTGTGTGTACGCTGACAAGATGAAGTATCAGGTTGGCATTTGTTTGCCTTAGTCCTGAAATTGCGCTACCTGAAGGCCATACCTCAAGCGGAAAGTGTGACTGCTAAAGCTGTGGCGATGAAATTCGGGTAGCCGTAATTGTTGATGCTTGGAGGAAAACCAGGCTGTATCAGATTAATTAATTGGCAATCCTGGATTGTCGAGAATTGAAGTCAGGCAAATCCAGGCAACAGTAAGCACGGTATAGAGCAAGATGAATAAACTGATCAAAGTGAGCTTCATGTTGAACTCCTGTAGGCTTAAGCAAAACACCATGATCTGATCAGGCTAAGCCAATAAACGATCCCGGCGCTGAGCAGATACTTCAATAGTAGGAGGGATTCGGCGTCGGCAGGTACGGAAATGTCACTGAGATGTAGCAAAATGTAAGTCGGTAAGCCTTGAAATGCCGGGTTTCATCCCCAATTACAGCGCCAATTTGAATTTGAATGGGAGAATCCGTATGCAAGAACAAGAAAAGCAAGCCGGTGAGGCCAGTCTGAATGCCGATGCTGAGGCACAAAATCTGAATCCTGATGCGATTGCTGCTGAAGCAGCGGCTTTGCCAGAAACACCAGGTGCAGAGCAAGTAATTGCAGAATTGCAAGCAAAAGTGGCCGAATTGCAAGATGCATTTATGCGCGCCAAAGCCGACGCAGAAAATATTCGTCGTCGTGCCCAGGACGATATCAGTAAAGCGCACAAATTTGCAGTCGAAAGCTTTGCCGAAGCGATGGTGCCAGTCAAAGACAGTCTGGAAATGGCACTGAAAACGGATGCACCTACCGTAGAGTCAATCAAAGAAGGCGTGGAAGTTACTTTGAAACAATTGAGTTCTGCGTTCGAGAAAAACCGTTTGATGGAAGTTAATCCTGTACAAGGTGAAAAACTGGACCCGAATCGTCATCAAGCCATTTCTATGGTGCCTGCCGATCAGGAGGCCAATACGGTGGTGACGGTATTGCAAAAAGGCTATACGATTGCAGATCGTTTATTGCGTCCGGCTTTGGTGACGGTTGCTCAAGGTAAATAAGCTATTGTTTTTGATACGAAATGCCTGCTTTTTTGTGATTTTTGCCAGTTAGTGTGAAAAATCCCGGTTTTTTGCATAAAAACCGTAAAAAAAGCAAAAACATCGCTTGAAAACGGAATAGAACACCTTATATCCGAGCCAGAAGGGCGAAACACTTAGCCCAAAATTATTGAACAAAAATATTGATTACGAGGGAAATCATGGGAAAAATCATCGGTATTGACTTAGGCACGACCAACTCTTGCGTTGCAATTCTCGAAGGCGGTCAACCAAAAGTTATTGAAAATGCAGAAGGTGCGCGTACTACGCCATCGATTATCGCTTACCAGGAAGATGGCGAAATTTTGGTGGGTGCTTCTGCTAAACGTCAGGCCGTGACTAACCCGAAAAATACTTTGTTCGCGGTCAAACGTTTGATCGGTCGTAAATACGAAGAAAAAGAAGTGCAAAAAGACATCGGTCTGATGCCTTACAGCATCAGCAAAGCCGATAACGGCGATGCCTGGGTGTCGGTACGCGATAAAAAACTCGCGCCACCGCAAATCTCGGCTGAAGTTTTGCGCAAAATGAAAAAAACTGCCGAAGACTACCTCGGCGAAGAAGTGACTGAAGCGGTCATCACCGTTCCGGCTTACTTCAACGATGCACAACGTCAAGCCACTAAAGACGCAGGCCGTATCGCTGGTCTGGAAGTTAAACGTATCATCAATGAACCAACTGCAGCGGCTCTGGCCTTTGGTTTGGACAAAAAAGAAAAAGGCGATCGCAAAATTGCCGTGTATGACCTCGGTGGTGGTACTTTCGACGTGTCGATTATTGAAATCGCTGACGTTGATGGCGAAATGCAATTCGAAGTTTTGTCGACTAACGGCGACACCTTCCTTGGTGGTGAAGACTTTGACCAACGCATCATCGATTACATCATCGACGAATTCAAAAAAATCAATGGCCTGGATCTGGCTAAAGATCCTATCGCCTTGCAACGTATTAAAGCGTCGGCAGAACGCGCTAAGATTGAACTCTCGAGCTCGGCACAAACTGAAATCAACGAGCCTTACATCGCCATGGCGAATGGCGCACCAGTTCACTTGAACTTGAAAATCACTCGCGCCAAACTGGAAGCGCTGGTAGAAGAGTTGATCCAAAAAACTATCGATCCTTGCCGCCAAGCGATCAAAGATGCTGGTATCAAAACCTCTGACATCGATGACGTGATCCTGGTTGGTGGTATGACCCGTATGCCTAAAGTGCAAGAAGCGGTCAAAGACTTCTTCGGTCGTGATCCACGTAAAGACGTCAATCCTGATGAAGCGGTTGCGGTAGGTGCAGCGATTCAAGGTTCGGTGTTGTCGGGTGACCGTAAAGACGTGTTGTTGTTAGACGTGACACCATTGTCGCTGGGTATTGAAACCCTGGGTGGTGTGATGACTAAGATGATACAGAAAAATACCACCATCCCAACCAAGTTCAGCCAGGTATTCTCGACTGCGGATGACAATCAGCCTGCGGTTACCATCAAGGTGTACCAAGGTGAGCGTGAAATCGCCGCTGGTAACAAGGCTTTGGGTGAATTCAACCTCGAAGGTATTCCACCAGCAGCGCGTGGAACACCACAAATTGAAGTGACTTTCGATATCGATGCCAACGGTATCTTGCACGTCAGCGCGAAAGACAAGGCCACAGGTAAAGAGAACAAGATCACCATTAAAGCAAATTCTGGCTTGACCGAAGAAGAAATCCAGAAAATGGTGAAAGACGCAGAATTGAATGCCGAAGAAGACAAAAAGGTCAAAGACCTGGCGGATTCGCGCAATCAAGGCGACGCTTTAGTGCACTCGACCCGTAAAGCTTTGAGTGAACACGGCGACAAACTCGAAGCGGGTGAAAAAGAGAAAATCGAAGCAGCGATCAAAGAGCTCGAAGACGTCTTGAAGAGCGGTGATAAGGCTGAGATTGACACCAAAGTAGCGGCTTTGTCGACGGCAGCACAAAAACTCGGTGAAAAAATGTATGCCGATATGCAAGCACAACAAGCTGCAGCAGGCGCTGCTGGTGCGGGTGCAGCAGGTGCCGCTGAAGGCGCGAAAGCGAAAGACGACGACGTTGTTGACGCTGACTTCAAAGAAGTAAAAGACAAGTAATCCCAGTTCGGGCGGTTAGCCGCCTGCAGCGCCGGGTCTTTCGTAGACGTTGTTATCACAAATAAACAGCGTAACGACAGCCCGGCGTTTGCGCTCAACATACAGGTAAAACAAGCATGAGCAAGCGTGATTTTTATGAAATCCTTGGCGTGGCAAAAAACGCCAGCGATGAAGAAATTAAAAAAGCCTACCGCAAACTGGCGATGAAATACCATCCGGACCGCAATCCGGATAGCAAGGCCGCGGAAGAAAAGTTCAAAGAGGTCAAAGAGGCCTACGAGATGCTTTCTGACGGTCAGAAGCGTGAAGCCTATGATCGCTACGGCCATGCTGGGGTCGATCCGAATATGGGTGGCGCTGGTGCGCATGGCGGCTTTGCCGATGCCTTTGGTGATATCTTCGGTGATATTTTCGGTGGTGGTGGCGGTCGTCGCAATGCCGGCCCACAGGTATATCGTGGCGCTGACTTACGTTACAACCTCGAGATTACGCTGGAACAAGCAGCGAATGGTTTTGACACCACGATACGCGTACCAAGCTGGGATGAGTGCGATACCTGCCATGGTTCGGGCGCTAAGCCTGGTACTTCACCCACGACATGTACTACTTGCGGTGGTCACGGTCAGGTGCGGATGCAGCAAGGCTTTTTCAGCATACAGCAAACTTGCCCGAAATGTCATGGCACTGGCAAGATCATTCCTGATCCTTGCACCACGTGCTCGGGCGTTGGTCGTATCAAACGCAATAAAACCCTGGAAGTCAAAGTACCAGCAGGTATTGATGATGGCATGCGTATCCGTTCTTCGGGTAACGGTGAACCAGGTAAAAACGGCGGCCCACCGGGGGATTTGTATGTGGAAATCCACATCAAGCAACATCCGGTATTCCAACGCGATGGCGATGATTTGCATTGCGAAATCCCGATTTCTTTTGTGACAGCCGCCTTAGGTGGTGAAATTGAGGTGCCGACTTTAAGCGGTAAAGCCAGCTTTACTATCCCAGAAGGCACACAATCGGGTAAAACCTTCCGTTTGCGCAGCAAGGGTGTCAAAGGTGTGCGCTCTGGTTATGCGGGTGATTTGTTCTGCCACGTGGTGCTGGAAACGCCGGTAAAATTGACCGAGAAACAAAAAGACTTATTGCGTGAATTTGAGCAATTAACTGTCGAAGGCGGCCCCAAGCACAATCCGCAAAGCAAGAGCTGGATGGATAAGGTCAAGAAATTTTTTGAATAATTGATACACCGGAAATTAGCTCTTAACTGCCGCTCTTGCGGCAGTTTTTCATTGCGGAAGTGAAAAGCTTTGCTAAATTGAAAGAGTGACGTTGCGCTGTCTGGTTTAGTGCATGGAATAAGCCTGCTTGCCGCCTTTCGAATACTTATTCGAAATTCTTCAGGTAAGCTGGCTAAGCTCAGTTGACTTTGTTGCGCATGAGTTTTAACTATTACAACGCGAATTAACAAGACGTTTCGCCATAGCAAGTTTTCTTTGAGTTATGGCCCGCCAGCAACGCACTTGAGTACCTACAAAAACCAAGTTGGGGAGACTTATGAAGTTCTTAAAACAACTCAGCCTTTGTGGCTGGATGACGCTTTGCGTCTTGACGACGCCGGCCTGGGCCGTGACTGAAGTGGCAGGGGTGAAGTTAGAACCCAGTATTAAGCTAGCCGATACCGAATTGAAGTTAAACGGTGCGGGGATACGCTATAAAGCAATTTTCAAGGTCTATGTGGCGGCCTTGTATTTAAAAGAAAAGAAAAGCAGCGTTGCTGATATTTTAGCGGCCGATGGCCCTCGTCGTGTCAGTATCACAATGTTACGTGAAGTGAGTAATGAGGATTTTGGCCGTGGTTTTATGAATGGTATTCAACAAAATACCGATAAATCTGAAAAATTACGTCTGACGAATCAATTTCTGCGGTTTGGTGAATTATTTGCCTCCGTCCCTGAAGTTAAAAAAGGCGATGTGATGGTTTGTGACTATTTGCCTGGCACAGGAACTATTGTTTATTTGAATGGTAAAAAGTTGGGTGAACCCTATCCCGATCTGGCGTTTTTTAACGCGATTTTACGCATCTGGCTCGGTGAAAAACCAGCGGATTCGGGGCTGAAGCGAGCCTGGCTGGGTGAGGAGGATAGCCGGGCCACACGATAAGCCGAAATTCTCTGGGTTTATTAGAGTCTGTGCTCAAATTTATAGGTACAATCTCGCCTGATTTTAATAAGCAGGCGAGTTATGACTACTACAACAACTATGGATTTGTCCCCTGAGCAATTGTTTGAAAATAATCGTCGCTGGGCAGCGGCCATTAATGCCAAAGACAGTGAATTTTTCAAAACTCTGGCAGCACAGCAAAGTCCCGAGTATTTATGGATAGGTTGTTCCGATAGCCGGGTACCTGCGAATGAATTGCTGGGGCTATTACCTGGCGAATTGTTTGTGCATAGGAATATCGCCAACGTGGTGGTGCACACCGATTTGAATTGTTTGTCGGTTTTGCAATTTGCTGTTGATGTGCTTAAAGTAAAACACATCATCGTTTGTGGACATTACGGTTGCTCTGGCGTGCATGCTGCATTGACACGTCGTCGTGTCGGTCTGGCCGATAACTGGTTGCGTCATGTGCAGGATGTGCATCAAAAGCATGAAAAATACCTGGGCGAAACCCTGCCTATACAACAGCGCAGTGATCGCCTCTGTGAATTAAATGTGATTGAGCAAGTGGCTAACGTTTGCCAAACCACCATCGTCCAAGATGCCTGGGAACGTGGTCAAAGTCTGACTATCCATGGCTGGGTCTATGGCTTGCAAGATGGTTTGTTGTCAAATTTAGGCATGGCGATCAGTGACGCCGAAATGCTCAATCAACATTCGCAATTAAGTTTGCAGCGCTATCAAGAGGCTTGAGCGGGTGTCGCAGCCTCCGCGCCTGTTGGGCATACATCATGCCGCGATCATTTGCAGTGATTACGCGCGATCGCGGCAGTTTTATACCGTTACACTGGGCTTGAAGATTCTGGCCGAGCATTATCGGGCCGAGCGTGATTCGTATAAGCTCGATTTACTCTTGCCAGATGGTGCGCAAATCGAGTTGTTTTCTTTCCCTCATCCACCAGCCAGAGTTTCGCGCCCCGAAGCCTGCGGCTTACGCCATCTGGCTTTTCGTGTCGCCGATTTAGCCGACTGGCATGCACATTTGTCGGCTCAAGGTGTGCAGCCAGAAGCAATACGAACGGATGAATATACCGGCAAACGCTTTTTCTTTTTTGCTGATCCGGATGATTTGCCTTTGGAACTTTATGAGCAAACGTCATCTCAGGGCGCAGCGAGCTGGCATATAGCTGAGCTACCAGCTTAATTTGCTAACTCAGCTGGATTAGCTCAACAATGATCTGATTTGTGCTTGCGGTTCAGGTTTGCGCCTTTGCAATTTCGGGCTAGCAGACTCCTCAGCCGGGCTGTTGCTTGGGGGTAAATCTGCCCCGGCAATACCGATTTTTTCTAAGCCATGCCGCTTTCTAAACTTATCGATAAAACGTTTAAAATCGTCGGCATTTGCAGGATAGGGATAGTCACGTATCCCTCGGACACCCAGCGCTTCCAGTTCAGTTTGACTCGGGAAATAGGCCTGATCGCCAAACAGGTTTTCTATCGTTAAGGAAAAGGGCACGGTGCCTTTCTTACCTTGGGCTTTGTGCTTTTTAGTCTGTTGTTGAATTAGGCCAGCTAACCAGGCTGGAAGTTTGTCGTCAGCCGCATGACTATACGTCTTGCCCCCCAGGCTTAATTTTGCGACTCGGGTTTGTTTGGCTTGGTCAGGGAAAGCGAGTTCCAAACGCTGCTGCAGTTGTGCAGGCAAGTCTTCGCTAATCCCTTGCTGTTGCAAAAGCAGATAACCCGACTCTTTAACCTGGCCGAGTACTTCAAGCGCCTTCGATGCTGTATGGTCAGCATCTGCCTCGGAAGCATTTGTTTTTTCTGGTTTTTGGATAGGAAAACCGTGGAAGCCCAGTACGCTGTCTGGCAACAAGCTTTTCTCTGCACCAGCCAAAAACACATAATTGAAACAACTGGAGATGCAATAATCACGTATCACGACGCGTAGCTTGTGTTGCTGAATTAAGGTCGCCATTTTTAAGCCGCTGGCGGCATCTCCGCCCTCTGACTTAATAATTAACTGACGAATTTCCGGGCCTAACTTCGCCTTAAATTCCTGATAGCCAGCTTCATTGATTCCACCTTGATAAGACAAAGTCTCGGAGTTACTTAAACTGAGTAAAGCGCTGTTATCAGCTTGCGCCAAGGAGCAAGCGATTAGGTTCAAAAAAATAGCACAGCCAGCAGTGAGTTTGCTCATGATAGTTTTAATAAAGAGGTGAGTTCCTACAGCAGAATGGCAAAAGCAAATCAGCCTGTAATTTGTGTAAATTCCAATGTTTGTTAATTAGCAAGTCCAGATGGCTAAATGCGTAAAAAGCCATGTTGGGAAATTGCCACGTCCTGCGTTTGTCACAGGAATTAACTTGGACTCTGTAACACGCTGGCATAACTTGAACAGGAGTTGCCCGCAGCCCTTAGCTGCTTGATTTACCTGGTTCGCTCGCCTGGCAGAGGGCATCGACTTTAAAGGAGACTTTATGAAGCTAAAAATACTTGTGGCTAGTGTTTTGGCTGGACTGTTCACACAGCAAGCGCTAGCCGATGACAATGCCTTTACCTTGAGTGGTTTTGGTACCGCAGCCCTGACGCGTGCCAATACTGATATGGCTGAATTTGCCCGCGAATCGCAATTAAATGGGGCAGGAAATTCGGCCAAATTTGGGGTTGATTCGAATCTGGGCTTGCAAGTCAGTTATAAACTCAACGATAAAATTAGCCTGACCGGGCAAGGTCTGGTCAGCAAACGTGTCACCGATGAATTCGGCGCGGAACTGAGCTGGGCCTTCGCCAAGTTCAAGGCCAGCGATCAATTAGATATCCGGGTCGGACGTATGGGCATACCGGTGTACATGATTTCTGATTATCTTAATCTGGGTTATGCCAATACGTATTTGCGTCCCCCCATAGAAATGTATAGTCAGGTTCCTTTACAGTCGGTGGATGGTATCGATGCAATTTATCGGCATGACATTGGTGACTCGACCTTGACTAGCCAAGTGGTCTATGGCCGCACCGAAACTAAGGGGGCGGGCAATTCGTATACTGCTAAATTTCGCAACATTATGGGCCTGAATCTGGTTTGGGATAGCGGTCCCATGACTTTGCGGTTTGGCCATATCCGTACCGACTTCAGTGTCGACGATTCGGTTTCGCTGAATGCCGTCATCGCAGGTTTAAGCCGATTTGGCTTTAGTTCTGTGGCCGACACCTTGCGAATTAAAGATACGCGCGCTTCTTTTACTTCAGTCGGGGCTAACTTGAATTACAAAAACTGGCTGTTACAGGCTGAATATGGCAAACGTAAATCCGATGCCCGCAGTTTGCCGGACACCACTTCGTGGTACACCCTGGTCGGCTATAAATATGGCGCATTTACACCGTATTTTGTGCATGCCGATGTGAGCCAGGATACACCGCGCAGTTTCGCCAATTTACCAACTAGCGGGCCTCTTGCCGCCTTAAGTGCAGGAGCAAATTCCTATGCTTCGAATGCCGCCATACAATCGAGTAATAGCTTAGGCTTGCGTTGGGATTTTCATAAAGCTGCGGCCCTGAAAGTGCAGTTTGATCGTATTTCTCCGCGTGACGGTGCTGGTACCTTTGTGAATCCCAAACCGGGATTTAAAGGCCCGGTGAATGTTCTGGCAGTTGGTATTGACTTTGTGTTTTGAGGAGACTGTGATGAAAGCGACCTTAAACACGAGCTACAACTTACTCACAAAACTCGCCGCCGGGCTAGTGTTAGCCGCGAGCTGTTATGCAGTAAAAGCGGCAGATCTGGTGATTATTGTTAATCCAAGTAATCCTGCAACAAGTATGTTGCCGATCCAGGCAGCGCAGTTTTTTCTGGGTAAGTCACAAATGTTTGTGCCTGTCGATTTGCCCGAAAATTCGGCGTTGCGCGCTGAGTTTTATAAAAAGCTTTGTGATAAAGATTTATCTGAAGTGAAGGCTATCTGGTCGAAACTGGTGTTTACCGGTAAAGCCAGTGCACCTAAGGAATACCACAATCAGGCCGAGGTTAAAAAAGCCATTGCGGCAACACCGAATGGGATAGGTTATATCGAACGTTCGGCGGTGGATTCGAGTGTCAAAGTGATCGCCGCAATACAATAAGCGAGGCGCGATGGCTGAGTTGAAGGGAGGTCTTCCTCCCTTTTTTATTTACTGTTTCAATTCGGCAGCTCCAGCACCCTGCGTAAGCTACCTTGATGTTGTGCCAGCAAGGCTTGCGCGGCAGCGAGATCAAGCTGTTTATAGTGCATTACGACCGCGGGCTTGACCTGGTAAGCGCTGAGTTCAAGCAAACGTAACGCTTGTGCTTCATCACACTCAGCAATTTGCATGAGTAACTGCACACAGCGCCGTCGTAACTTCGCATTGGCGGGTTTTACATCCACCATTAAATTGCCATAAACTTTATTTAAGCGCACCATTAAGGCGCTGGAAAAACTATTCAAGGCAATCTTTTGCGCAGTACCCGCTTTTAAGCGGGTACTGCCAGCGATAATTTCTGCACCGCTGGCTAGAAGTATGGCGATGTCAGCGCGTTGCAGTAAGGCACTGCCAGGATTGTTGGCCAGGCCTATAGTCAATGCGCCGGCGGCACGTGCCGCATCTAAGGCGCCTAATACAAACGGCGTGCTGCCTGAAGCGGCAATTAACAGCACCACATCCTGAGTGCTGAGCGCCAAATCAGTTAATTGACGCGCACCTTCGCTGGCATCATCTTCTGCTCCTTCGACAGCCATGAACATGGCTTCAGGGCCGCCTGCTAAGAGCCCGATAGTACGCGCTTGCGGCCAGGAAAAAGTGGGGCTGAGTTCGACGCCATCCAGCACCCCAAGCCGACCAGAACTACCTGCACCGACATAAATTAAACGACCTCCAGCCAGCACGCGGGGCAGCGCAGCATCGAGCGCGGCTACTAAATCAGCCTGGCTGGCTAATACTGCTGCCACTGCGGCTTGCTGATCGGTAATCAAGGCTTCAATTAACTGTGCATTGCTATAGCGATCCAGATCGCAATGCTCCATGCTGCGACTTTCTGTGGTTTGCATACTGACCTCAAGCTAAACAGATCCAGTCAGTATAGAGCGAGTCGCTGCCAGGCAGACATGAAAGCCCGTCTTAAGACCATAACTGGTTGGTATGCCCGCCTTTGCTCAACGCTGGCTTACAAATTAAAGACAAATTGATGGCAATTCCCCGGCACTCAGGCCGCACCAGTCTGGCTAAGATAAGCGCGCCGTTTTACTCCATGGGTCGATTTCAGCAACTTAAAGTTTCTTGCAAAACACAGGGGAAAAGAATGAAGCACAATGTCACCAACCACAATTTAGCGGGTTTGTTAAAGCACAGCCTGTATCTTTTACTTAGCTCGGGTTTATTGATGAATTTGACTGCCTGTGGCGGTTCGGGCAGCACGCTCAGTCGTGGCGACAGCACCGGCGCTGGCAGCCTTAAGGCCAGTCCTAAGCTGGTGCAATCTACGCTTAGTCGCAACACTCAACCCGCAGCCAGCAATGCTGAGGTGTTAGCCGTCGCCAAAGGACAAAATCAGTTTGCGTTGCAAAGCTTAAACGCACTCAGTGGCAGTAATAGTAATCTGATTTTCTCGCCCTATAGCTTGAATTATGCGCTCGCCATGACCGCAGCGGGTGCGAATGGCGAAACCTTGCAAGGTATGGCTAAGGCCTTGTCTTATCCGTTTCCGCAAGAAAAAATGATGCCCGCTTTAAATAAGCTGGATTTAATGCTGGCAGCTAAAACCAAGGGTGGCGATCAACCCGTGTTTAGTGCCGCGAATGCGCTGTGGGCACAGCAAGGATTTTCGCTGGCACCAAATTATCTCGATAACCTGGCGATACACTATGGCGCACCCGTGCAAACCCTGGATTTCATGACTCAGGCTGAACCCGCCCGTGTTGCGATGAATGAGTGGGTCGCGCAACAAACCAAAGACCGCATCAACGATTTATTCCCACCCAATTCGATTACCAGCGACACTCGTCTGGTGTTAAGTAATGCAGTCTGGTTTAAAGGTAGCTGGGCTGAGCAATTTAAACCCGAACAAAACACCACGCAAAGTTTTCGCTTGCTAAATGGCACTAGCGTTAACACCACCTTCATGCAAGCGGTGTTGAATGCCCCATATCTTAAAACCAGTCAATATCAAGCTGTCGATTTAGCCTATCGAGGTGGCCAGCTCAGTATGCTGGTGATACTGCCTGAAAGCGGTAAATGGCAAGCCGTGTTGAATGATCTGGATGCCGACAAACTAGCGCAATTAAGTCAGGGTTTAACAAAGGCCACGAGTCGTATTGCTTTAAGCATGCCCAAATTCAGTTATAGCGCTGACACCAAAATTAAACCGGTGTTGCAAAAATTTGGTATGACACAGGCTTTCACTCCCGGCCAGGCTGATTTATCCGGTATGACAGGCGCGAAAGGCTTAGTGATTAGCGATATTTTGCATAAAGCCTTTATCCAGGTCGATGAAACCGGTAGCGAAGCAGCCGCTGCGACTGGCGTGGTCGTCGGCGTCACCAGTATCCCGCAAGCACCCGTGGTGGTGAAGCTGGATCAAGCCTTTATTTATTTAATTCGTGATCGTGAAACTGGCGTGATTTTATTTGCCGGTGTTTTGCAAAATCCTCAGGCTAAATAAGTGCTTTCTGGATTAGATTTCGAAAATGAAAACGCAATCTGGCTGCGCCTTGTGGCTTGGAAATGGCTGAAAAAGCTTGCTGCTATTGCGTTTTTTTAAGTGAAATTGCTGGAGATAAAAAATCCCCGCTGGATTCAAGTCAGCGGGGATTTTTTTGCTCAGACTTTGGCACAGCCTGAGGTTCACGCCTTCAGAGCAGGCGTGCAAAGGCCTGGTTTAGCGGAACTTATAGTTCGCTAACAAAGTAAATGAGCGACCACGTGGATCCGCGACGCGCGGTTCCCAGGAACTACCGGCACCGCTATTGCTGTCATAGGTAATCGCAAACGGTGGATCGGTATTCAAGAGGTTTTTTATCCCGGCGGTTAACGTCAGATTCTTGATGCCGTTATAGCTGGCACTCAGGTTGTAGGTGATGTAAGGCTTAACCTTGGGATCGTAATTACTTGGGCTGACCAGTTTAGCCGCAACACCAGGCAAGACTTGATCGGTATAACCAGCGCGGTAAATTTGTGTCAGCGTGGTACTCCAATTGCCCTCGCTGTAATTCAGCCAGGCAGTGTGTTTCCAACGCAAACCCAGGTCACCGGTGTAAGTAAAACGACCGACTTCGCTGGCACCATACGGGGCATTGGCGCGTGAACGCGATTTTTTCTCGATCAGGTAAGAACCATCAATCGAGGCGCTCCATTTACCACGCCAGATTTGGCCATTCGCTTTAGCACCGACTTCGACGCCACTGGTAATACCCGAGCCCGCATTAATCCAGCGCTGATCGATGAAGGCCAGGTTGCCGCTGGCATCACGAATAAAGCGTTCTTTGAATAAGTCATAGTTTTGCAGCATGGTGGTCAAGTCCAGCGCGGTGATGGTGTTTTCACGTTCTATGCGCCACCAGTCCAGATTCATACTGAATTGCGAATTGGGTGCAAACACCAGACCAACCGTGCCTTGCTTGGCCGTTTCCGGTTGCAAGTCGCGTTTGCCGCCAGTCAAAATATTCGGTGTAATCGAGCCACAACCCGGTTTTGTGCTATCGACTTTCAAACCAGCGCAGGTTGCCGGGTCAGCCAAATCCTTGCCCGAATACGGTGAATCGGTAATGCCATTGAATAATTGATTGAAGGAAGGCGCACGAAAGCCGGTGTTATACGAACCACGGAATAACAAGATCTCAGTCGGAGCGTAGCGGAAACTTAATTTGGGATTGGTAGTGCTGCCGATTTCCGAATAGCGATCACGCCGTACTGCCAGTGTCACTTCCAAACCTTTGTACAAAGGCAGCATGGCTTCGGCATACAGCGCGTAAATATTCCGGCTGACTTGGGCCAGCGCATTGCTGTCATCAAACGGCGCATTCAAAATGGCGGGGCGTGCCGCCGCAGCCCGCGCATCGCCGTTAAAACGGTATTCTTCTTTGCGGATATCGGTGCCGACCGCCGCCATCGCTTTACCCGCTGGCAAATCAAAAATCGCGCCGGAAATCGTTGCGTCGGCTTGCGTCAAAATCGTTTTGCCTCCATATAAGACCACGCCCTTGGCAGAAGTGCTATTGATTAAATCGAGTGCAGCCTGACTTTGTTTTTCACCCGGTTTTAAGAAGGGATTGATGATGCCAGTACCGAGTGCATTGGCAAAAGCGACGGTGTAGTTATAGCCATCACCAAGTTGCGATTCCGACTGGCTGTAAGCACGCGATAAGCCGACTTTGTAATCCCATTGCCCAATTTGTCCATCGGCGCCGACTAATAAACGTGCGGCTTCTGTCTTGGTGGTGATTTCACGATTGCCGCATTCCATACAACGCCAGCGATAAGCAATTGGCGCACCGTAATTCGATTTGATGCTGGGGAAAACGGCGGCGATGGAATTGAATACCTCGTTATACGCAGAACCTGTGTTGGGATAAAACGAAGCAGCGGGGAAGTTTGCGCCGGGCGAAACTTGGTTCGGTGAAAAACGTTTGGCGACGTCGACTTGCGAGCCAACTAATTCGGCAAACACTTGGTGCTCGCCAATTTTAAAACTGGCGCGCGACGTTACGTTATTGTTTTTAACCGGTTGCTGTAATACCGCGGCACGACCGGTATCCCAGGCGCAAGCATATTGCGAGCTGGCGACATCCCAGATTTTATAATCGTAAGCCGCCTGACCATCAATCGAATTGCAACCCAAACCGCCCGGTAAATTCAAGGGATTAATCGCGTTTTGGGTTTGCGTCTGGCCGGGTAAGGTCGGGCCATTATTACTCTTATTACTTAGTATGGTATTCGCCAGACTGGTGGCAAACACCGTCGCGTAGGGCGTACCACGGGTATCCACTGATAAACCGCGTTGTGGCTGGAAGGTATTCACGAAATTACGCTGATTACCGCGCAAGGCTTCGTTTTCACTATGAGTCGCGGTGACTAAAACGTTATAGCCATCGCTTTGTAAATCGCCAAAACCACCGGTCAGCGAAACCCGCGTGATATTGCCACCGCTTTGTTGCGTGACATCGGTAAACGCTTGCGCTTCTATGCCCTGGTAATTGCGTTTCAAAATAAAGTTGATGACCCCGCCTATCGCATCGGTACCATAAATCGCTGAAGCGCCATCTTTTAAGACTTCCACGCGTTCCACTGCTGCCATAGGAATCGAATTTAAATCAACCGCTGAGCCTTTCATGCCGTGAGTCGCTACCCGGCGGCCATTCAATAAAACCAGCGTACTATCGGCACCCTGACCGCGCAGATTGGCACTGGAGGCGCCGTTATTGCCGCGCTGTGCGCCGGTGGTGACGTCGGCATTACTCGCCAGATTGTCTGAACCATTGCCATTACTATTTAAATTGGCGATGAATTGCTCCGCCGTGGCGATGCCCGCGGTTTCAATTTGCTTGCGCGTGAAGACTTCTAAAGGCAAAGCGCCTTCACTGGCGATACGCTTAATGCTACTCCCGGTGATTTCGACTTTATGCTGAACTTCATTGTGTTGTTGCGCCTGCGCCGGCATGCTGCTGGCAAAGCCGATTAAGGCAAGACTGGCGGCCAGTGGGGTAAGTCTCACAGTGATCTCCTGGTGATGTGCTTGAAGTACTTAGTTGGGTTGAGGTCGTCGAAGCTCTGCCGGGAAAGCATTGCTGCTTCCCCGGTTGGGATGATGATGCGGAATTTCTAGTGCGACAGGTGGGGCAGGGTGAAGTTGCTTGGCACAGATTAGCCAGACACAGCTAATCAGCGACGGGGACAATTGGCACTGCTTCCTAGCTAAAAATCGTTATCGTTTCCTTTTTCTTAGCAGACTAAAATTTAATGTTGAATTTTAGCAAATGAAAAAGAATGTGTCTTGGATAACATTTGGCTATGCCCGCATATTGTGTAATTTACCCGCTTATTGTGGTTTTTGTTGCAATAATATTGATGTGCGCGGGCTTTCCTGACCAGTGCGACTGATTGCTGAGATTGTCACTTGCTGTATTGGTCCCCACATGGCGTCATCACTTAAGTCTATGCTTTTGTTGCTGGCAGGCTGCACACTGAACAGCCATTGCCGCTCAGTGCGACGCCAGATCGCCAGTAAGCGGGTGCGCTCGCCAACTTGCAAAACCTTGAGCGATTTACGATCTGCAGTGATTTCCCATTGCGGTGGATTGGTAATCTGAGGCTCCAGCCAGGGACTTTCTGGCACTAAGGCCTGGCTCAGATATTTATCCTGACTTAGCAAGCGCCGGATTTCGCGACGATTCTGTAATAAGGGGACGGTACTGAAATGAATATGACCATTGCCACCACTGGCACGCATGGCATCGACCTGATTCAGAATTTCATCGGCAGGCCAGGATTTTTCTGTCAAATCAATTTTGCTGGTGAATAAACCGGGCCAGATATGGCGTTGTTGCGGATTTTGCCGGCGCCAGTAATCGTGCAAGACATTGAAAGCTTGGGCGGTTTGATTAATTGGCCAATACAATTGTGGCGCCAGATAATCGAGCCAGCCTTGTTGCAACCAGTATTCGACATCGGCATACAGGCGGTCGTATTGGCTGAAGCCAGTAATTCCGGCAGGCAGACGATCTGGACGGCCTATACCAAACGGGCTGATACCAAATTTCACCCAGGGCTTTTCCTGGTGTATCGAGCTGTAAATGGTTTGTACCAGGCGATTTACATTATCGCGGCGCCAGTCTGCACGCGCCAGTTTGCCACCTTGTTGCAGGTAGGCGCGCCAGGATGGCTCATCGGGAAAATCGATTTCCTGACCACTGCTGTTTTTGACTGGATAGGGGTAAAAATAATCATCAATATGTATGCCATCAACGTCATAGCGTTTGACCACATCATTAATCACACGCAGGGTTTGTTGTGCCGCATTCGGTTCACCCGGATCCATCCAGAGTAATTCGCCATAACTTTTCACGACACCAGCTTGCGTGCGGCTGACATGGTTGGCTGCGATAAATGATTTGGCATTGGCACTGCGGGCGCGATAGGGGTTAAACCAGGCATGCAGTTCCAGGCCACGCGCATGCGCTTCCTGTATCCAGAATTGCAAAGGGTCGTAATAGGGCGAGGGCGGACGACCTTGTTCGCCCGTTAAAAACTCGGACCATGGCTCTATGCTTGATGCGTACATTGCGTCAGCGGCGGGACGCACTTGCAAAATAATCGCATTCAGTTTCATTTGCTGCGCCATGTCGAGTATCGCCAGTGCTTCAGCCTTTTGCTTTTCCACGCTCAATTCACGTCGGCTAGGCCAATCGATATTGGTGAACGTCGAGACCCAGATCGCGCGAAATTCACGTGGCAGGGCGGGAGCTTGCTGGCTCAGAGGTAAAGCGGGTTGCACCACATTACTCGGCGCGGTCACGGTGCTCGTCTGCACGCTGCCAGCTGGATTGACTGGAATTTTGCCGGCTTCGTGCTGACTGGCACAAGCGCTGAGGAAAAGCAGCGCAATGACACTGAGTTGTTTCAGCGAGCATCGTACTGGCGAGTTGATAAGCGGGTTTGAACCTGAAAATAATGCTGCAAACATGAGGACGATATTTAGGGATGCACCTTGATACCCGTTGAATAGCGCTACGCGTGACGCCCTTGAAAAGCCGTTTTCACGGTACTTGCTGAGCCAAATTTGTCACTAAGAGTGGAGCAATCAGTTTTGAGGTATCGCAAAGAGACGTGATGCTACTTTATTCGTGTCGTTCTCGCCAGTGATAATCGGTCTGGAAAGCACTTCTGGAATTAAAAAAGGTGAATTAGCCAGATTACTCACAGTGATGTGACCGCATCGTGAATCGCAAGCGAGTTGTGCGATGATTGCAATCAGGAAATTTTGGCTGAGTTTTCCGTGTATGTTAACTAGTATGAGCTTAAATAATTTACCTTTTACTTATGTTTTTCCTCGAATTGACGCGATTTTTACGCGATAAGTGATTGATTTTTTACTCCATATAAAATTAATTTATAACCAAAAGTGGCGAATTTTATTTGCCTATCACATTTTTTATCACTTGGCGATGGTTGCGTCAAAACTACAACACCTACGTAGTTTTACGCATCCAAGGTTTGAAACTTACACAAATCACATGCTATATTCACGCCAGTTTTTGTTACGGCGCGCAGTTTTCCGTACAGCAGGATTAATAGGCGGTAGAGCAAAATAACGGTAAATCGATACCGTAGATGTGAGGAGACACGCGTTTTAAATAAATGCCGCGGCCCAGAGTCAGAATGGCAAGAAACGCGCACAATTACCAAGGCGCATCCAGTGGATGCGCCTTTTCTTTTTTCTTGGCACAATCCGTTTTTCAGAATAACTTCGCGCTGCCTCTTCATGTTTCCCGAAAATTATTTTTGCGCCAGTTTTGCCACGCCCTTTGGCGCCATGGGTGTGCGTACCGAAGCTGGCCAGATCATCGAGTGTTTGTATTTACCGCAGGCAGTTTTTCAAGATCAGCCGATTACACCCAGAAATATGCTGGCTGAACGCTGCATGCAACAAATGCTGGCGTACTGTGCCGACCCGGATTTCATCTTTGACTTACCCTTACGAGCTGCAGGGACGCCGTTTCAGCAGCGCGTTTGGCAAGCCATCGCGGCCATCCCTCGCGGGCAGGTGCTCAGCTATGGCACGGTTGCCAAGGCGCTGCGTTCGGCACCACGTGCAGTCGGCCAAGCATGTGGTGCAAACCCTTATCCCTTAATTATTCCCTGTCACCGGGTTACTGCAGCGCAGGGCTTGGGCGGGTTTGCGCATACCGATGATCAGAGCAATTACTTTTTACACGTTAAGCGCTGGTTGTTGCAGCATGAACAGGTTGCTGGTT
Organism: Undibacterium sp.; assembly: GCA_041913845.1. Taxonomy (GTDB): domain Bacteria; phylum Pseudomonadota; class Gammaproteobacteria; order Burkholderiales; family Burkholderiaceae_D; genus Undibacterium. The sequence continues at coordinate 60,981 of JAYSEN010000011.1, read as the reverse complement.
ATGGCGTACAACAGGAGTTATTGTGTTAAAGGACGCCAGCAAACTCATCGAATTACACCCAGAGTTACATCAGCAAATCGAACAATTTTGTGATGCGATCTGGCTTAGCGACGGCTTAGCCGATAACACCCTCGCAGCGTATCGTCAGGACTTGCGCCAGTTTGCGCTGTATTGGCAACAGCAAGGTTTGCTGAGTCTGTATCCCTTGAACAAAGCCCAGCTTAGCGAATTTTTGGCGAGTCAGCAGCAGCACAGTCGTATCAGTTCGCAAAATCGCATGCGCAGCACACTTAAGCGCTTTTACAATCTGGCGCTGCAAGAAAAACAAATTAGCGAAAATCCCTGTGCGCAAATCAAGGCGGTTAAACAAGGTCAACGCTTGCCCAAGGCGATCAGTGAAGAACAGGTTGTGGCTTTGCTCAATGCGCCGGACTTAAGTCTGAGTCTGGGCTTACGTGATAAAGCCATGCTGGAATTACTGTATGCCTGTGGTTTACGTGTGACGGAATTAGTTGCACTACGCCAATTTGAGGTCAGTTTGAATGATGGTGTGTTACGCATACAGGGGAAGGGGGATAAAACCCGGCTGGTCCCTTTTGGCGAAACCGCGCGTGTCTGGTTGCAGCGTTACCTGAGTTCGGCGCGCGCTGATATTTTGCAAGGCCAGCAAAGTGACGATTTATTTGTTACAGCCAGAGGCGGAGCGATGACGCGGCAAATGTTTTGGCATTTGATTAAGCGTTATGCCTTGCATGCCGGCATTGCCGATAACTTGTCGCCACACACTCTGCGTCATGCATTTGCTACGCACTTATTGAATCACGGTGCGGACTTGCGCGTGGTGCAATTACTTTTGGGGCATGCCGATATCACCACCACGCAAATTTATACCCATGTGGCAAAAGCCAGGTTGAAAATCTTGCACGCTGAGCATCATCCGCGCGGTAAAATTGGCGCCTGACCTTAGCCCTCGCTATAATCGCCGCTGGCTTGACGTTGCGAATGACGAACTGGCATTTTTTCTGGCCTTAGTCATCTTGCTATCCGGAGAAATTCCTTGGCAAAAAAAGAACATATTTCAGAAACCCCGGCAACCCAGTTGTTGCGCAAACTCGGCATCACTTTTACCGAGCATCCTTATCCTTATGAAGAACATGGCGGCACCACGGTTTCAGCGCGAGAATTGGGCGTGGATGAGCATCAGGTGGTGAAAACTCTGATTATGCAAGATGAAGCCGCCAAACCGCTGATCGTCTTGATGCACGGTGATTGCAAGGTCTCGACAAAAAATCTGGCGCGTCAGATTCCTTGCAAAAGCGTAGAACCTTGCAAACCTGAAGTCGCGAATAAGCATTCGGGCTACCTGGTGGGAGGCACATCGCCCTTTGCGACACGTAAAGCCATGCCTGTGTTTGTTGAGTCCAGCATACTTGAGCTCGATAAAATTTATATCAATGGCGGCCGGCGTGGTTACTTACTTGGTATAGCGCCCGCTGTGCTGAGTCAGGTGCTGAAGGTGAAGTTGGTGCAATGCGCCTTAGACGACTGATAATCGAGTCGGCACAATGAAAAAACGACGCACTTCGCGTCTGAGCAATAATTTAACGGGGAGACCCGTGATAAGGGAAAACATGACTATCGCATTCGCTGTTATTTTGGCTTATTTATTAGGTTCGTTATCCTTTGCTGTGGTAGTAAGTCGCGGCATGGGCTTGGCTGATCCGCGCACCTATGGTTCAAAAAATCCCGGTGCCACAAATGTGTTGCGCAGTGGCAATAAAATTGCTGCGGTACTGACTTTGCTGGGTGACGCTGTCAAAGGCTGGCTGGCAGTCTGGCTGGCACAACATTTTGCTGCACAATTTGGCTTTGATGGCGGCACTATCGCGCTAGTTGCGATTGCTGTGTTTATTGGTCATTTGTGGCCCGTGTTTTTTAAGTTTGTTGGTGGCAAAGGCGTGGCAACGGCTGCGGGCGTTTTACTCGGGATTAATATCTGGCTGGGTTTGGCGACCCTGCTCACCTGGATTGTGGTGGCCTATGCCTTTCGCTATTCCTCTTTGGCAGCCTTAATCGCCGCGATCTTTGCCCCATTTTATTATGGTTTGTTATTTGGCCCGGACGCCATGCTGGGCAGCGTGTTTGTGATGAGTGCCTTACTGGTTTATCGCCATCGTCAAAACATTGCGAATTTGATGCAGGGTAAGGAATCAAAACTCGGCAGTAAGAAAAAAGCCTGAGTCTGCCGGTGTCACCGTGTCACTGCCACTTACTGAGCAGCCAGGCCTGGATGCCTGGCTGGCTGAATTCGATCCTTACGGGATTTTGTCAGACCCGCAAGCTTTAGCGCAGGCTGAGCGGGTCGAGGATCTCTTGCAATTGCGGCATCGCCAACATCCTTCGCGCTTACTCGATCTCGGATATTACCGTACGCGCTATCGTGTCGTGGTTATTGATGATTTCGATTGGCAGACACCTGTGGCACACTATGAATCGACTGACCCCACGCGTATCCTGCAGTGGATACAACATGCCCTGATTAGCTACGCCTGAATGGCTGAGCCCATTAACCTCTGGAAACCAGTACGTTTTCGCGCGCAAAAATAATTGCTAACCGGGCGTAGCCTTTTCCTGCTTGCCTACACTTTAAGGCATGCCGTTCTAGCGAGCGGCCGACTGGTCGCTGGTTAAGCGAAATAACAGCGAAGCGCTGGCCAAAACTGCTCGTGACGCTGGCTTGCCATTGCTCGTCATGCCCGTTTGATTGACGGCCATTGGCCAGCATGATTTTTACTGGAACTGTGAACACTGCGGGAGTATAGGTGTATCACGCGCTTTTTAATTGCGTTTGCAAGGTGACGGATGGGGGAGTATATAAATAGCAAATAGCCAGCGGCGCTTTAGCGCAGCGACCACGGGACAAGCAGGCAAAAATTATTCTATTTCGTATCGTCGACTTATGCCGCCAGTCTGCAACAACCTCGTCCTTAAATAATAAGGTGCTGCCCGCAAAGCCATGTTTTCAGCAAGCCGAAAGTTTTTTGAGAGGCTGACGCTTTGGCGGGCGAATTCCAGGGGGAGACAGGCAAGCAGCCAATCAAGCAGACAAAATAAGGCGAACTGACTACAAACTAAGCTGCGTCGCGAGGTTGCTCTATACGGCGCTCAATTCATCCAGCGGCCAGCGCGGCCTGACATTAAAGCCGTACTGTTTTTGCGCCAGATCAGCTTGCGCCTGCAAGCGCAAGCTGGCGGCAAAGGCAATCATCGCGCCATTGTCGGTGCAAAATTGTAAATCGGGGAAATACACCTGAAAACGGCGTTTGTGCGCCGCCTCCTGTAAAGCCGCGCGCAGTTGCTGATTCGCACCCACGCCACCAGCAATTACCAGGCGTTTGTAGCCGCTTTGTTTGATTGCATTGGTGCATTTTTTGACCAGTACTTCAACAATTGCATCAACAAAGCCACGTGCCAGATTTGCTTTATCGGTCTCACTGAGTTCGCCCGTATGCTGTTTAACGGCAGTCAAGACGGCAGTTTTTAAACCCGAAAAGCTGAAATTAAAATCCTTAGTATGCAACATAGGGCGTGGGAATTGGTAGGCGCTGGCATCGCCTTGCAATGCGAGCTGAGATATTGCCGGGCCGCCCGGGTAAGCCAAACCGAGTAACTTAGCGGATTTATCAAACGCTTCACCCGCCGCGTCATCCAGGGTTTCACCGAGTAATTCATAGCGACCCACACCATCCACCCGCATTAACTGGGTGTGGCCGCCAGAAACCAGCAAAGCTATGAAGGGAAATTCCGGTGCTGGATTGGCCAATAAGGGGGAAAGCAAATGCCCTTCAAGGTGATGGATACCGATGACAGGTTTATCGAGGGCTAATGCCAGGCCATTGGCAACGGCAGCGCCAACCAATAAGGCACCCGCCAGGCCAGGGCCCTGAGTATAGGCAATCGCATCGATCTGATGTTTATCGAGGCCAGCCTGATCCAGGCAACTTTGCAATAAGGGCAGGGCGCGCCGGATATGATCGCGAGAAGCCAGTTCGGGTACCACGCCACCGTATTCCTGATGCATAGCAATCTGACTATGCAAGGCATGCGCTAATAAGCCACGCTGGCTGTCATACAAGGCCAAACCTGTTTCATCACAAGACGACTCAATTCCCAGAACTATCATTTATTTTCACCGCTAAGCAATCCAGCCACGATTATAACGGGCTGACAGCTGGGGCGTGAAATTACTTAGGAATGAACACGCGCAACCAAAACGTTTAGTCTGCTAAGGCGCGATCCTGCCGGGCAAGTGCCTCGATACAGGCTGCATCATGTAATAAAACTAAGTTTCTTGCTGCGATTTACCCCAGCCTGGCGTGTTGCCGATTACCGTGCAACTTGCTGCAGCCGTCTCGATAAAATGAGTCTGAAAATGGACACGTTCGTGAATCGGACTCTATGGTAATTGTCGTCATTTATAGGTATTGCCAGGTATTTCATATTGATTTGCCCAGGCAATAAATCAATAGCCTGAAAACTATAAATCCTAACGATTTGGTAAGTTTGCTGCACTTTTTTGAAAAAGTGTCGGGGATGTTTCAGTAAAATTGACAAATTGTGAGAAAATGCAAGCAGTATTAATAGACAATATATCATTGAATCCTGGTTGGTTTTCGCTGTGCGAGGTAATAATACTACCTGCTTTTTGGAGAGTCAGAGTCAAATTGACAACCAAATTTTACGCATGCAAAACCCGGGTGTTAACTTTCTATGCGGCTTTATGTTTCGTTGGCTATTTTTTAGTGAAGATGGGTTGTCGCCGGCTGAGCATGCTGCCTGGAAGTTAACAGCACTACGCATCATCTTGCTATGTGGCATAGCACTCGACGCCATGATTGCTATGTACAGCCTGGCTCACGGTATGAGTTTTATTGAACCCGTGACTGGTTTATTGGCTGCGGTGTTCTTTTGCACCAAAATTCTCGGTTTGATCTGGTCCGGCAAGCGACCGCGCCGTGCCGCCGTGCTACTAAGCAGCTCAATCTATCTCAACGCGATTTTACTGGTGATTTACACCAGCGATTTTCAAATAGCCCGCTTCGCCTATATCCTTATCTATATCACGCCGATTATCGTACGCTTGTTTTTGGGTGTCATACCCGCTTTGGCTGTGATGGCATTAAATTTGATTCCATTCGCCCTGATGTTGTGGAATCAACCTGTATTGCATCCGCAATTCGTTGGTAACGCGATACCGCTTAGCCACCTCTATATACAATCTTTACTGTTCTTACTCTTTAATATTTGCCTGCCCTTAGCCTTTTTTCGATTGTTATATGAGTTGGAACTATCCAGCTTGAAAGTGGTTAAAGCGAGCCGGGCGCTGGAAAGCAGTTATCTGCAATACCAGGAAGTATTTCAAAATGCGGGCACAGCCCTGGTTTTGACCGATGCTTCAGGGCGTATCTTGCAATCGAATAATTTAGCGAATGCCTTGCTCGGACGTGCTGAAGAAGATAAACGCCCTACGCCATTATTTGACTGGTTGTCACTAGACGACAGCGTGCGTTTGCGCCATGCAGAAGAAATCGATGAGTTACGGCAATCAGCCTACCGGAATCGCGATGGTAAGATGATCGCGCTCGAACATATAGCGCAAACTCAGAATGAGCATTTTATCGTTTCTATGCGTGACGTATCGGGTTTGCATTCCATGCAAAGCGCGTTGGAAATGAGCCGTGAGCGTGAAGCCTTTTTAAGTCGCTACGATGAAGTCACGAATTTGCCCAATCGCGAATTAATGCGCCAGCATTTGCAGCATGTCCTCGATACACGCCACCACGAATCGCACGACAAGGTACAGGCACTGGTTTCGTTTCGCTTGAATAGCATACGCCATGCCAATCAGCAATTTGGCGCCCACATGGGCGACATGCTATTACGCCGTTTTGCCGAAGAGTTAAGCAAAGTATTGCCTAAGAATTGTTTTTGTGCACGCTTACGTAGCATAGTGTTTTCTTTTGTGGTTGAACAATCGCGTACTCCTGGCGAAATTATCAAACTGGTCTCCTGGCGAAATTATCAAACTGGTAGAGCAAATCCGTGCGGATTTGCCTAAGGAAATTGAGGTGAATGGCATTTCCATGTTGGTTAGATTTTCTGCCGGGATTGCCTTGGTCCGAGCCGATGATCTTGAACCCGATGACTTGATACGGCGTTGCGAAGTGGCATTAGATACAGCGCGTCGCTCCAGTGATCAAAGCGTTACTCTCTTTGACGAAGAGGATGCCTTACAAATCAAACGTAGTGTAGAAATTGAGGTTGGCATAGTGAATGGCCTCAGACAAAATGAATTTCGCTTGCTCTATCAACCTAAGTACAATGGTCAGGGCGAGATGGTGGGCGTGGAAGCTTTATTGCGCTGGACTTCTGAAAAATTGGGAGTGGTCGCACCAGCGGAATTCATAGAAATCGCAGAGCGCGCAAATTTGATACGCTTGCTCAGCGATTTTGTACTGGATCGCGCTTGTTTGCAAATACGAAGTTGGCTGAACCAGTTTGCTTACAGTCCCGTCGTCGCTATCAATTTGTCCGCTGCGGATATGACGCGAGATGATTTGCCTGAATTGATACATGACCGTTGTGCACACTATCAAATCGCCCCCGCATTACTCGAATTTGAAATCACGGAAACCGGCTTGATTGCGAACGAAGAAGTAGCGATCACACATTTACATGCACTAAAAAATGCGGGTTTTGCGATAGCGATCGATGATTTTGGCACAGGTTATTCGTCGCTTTCTAAATTAAGTCAGTTTCCTGCCAGTAGCTTAAAAATCGACCGTACTTTCGTTGCCCAGATCGGTATTAATCCCAAAAGCGAATTGATAATTAAAGCCATTATTTCACTCGCGAATTTATTGGATTGCGAAATCATTGCCGAAGGCGTCGAAAGTCAGCAGCAAGAAGCATTTTTGCGCCAATTGGGTTGTGACCTTTACCAGGGCTATTACTACAACAAGCCGCTGGAAGTCGCGCAACTCGAAGCTCTCTTACTTGCAATTCAACAATCGATGTCTCAAGCCAAACCGCTAAACCTGCATTTGCAAATAGCTTGAAGCAAGTTTATACGTCGCACTTTTAATATTCTCCATGCAATAAATCATCACCCCAGATACTGCATTTCTTAACAGTATTTTTCAATTATTTTACTCAGCACATTTCGTAAATTTCAACTACACTAAAGTTGAGTGTGCTGGATGGCAATTTTTTCTAGCCTTTGCATCAGCGTTTTCCATAATGGTAGTCTGTTTTAAGACAGCTTTTTAAGGAGGTCAGGATGAATATCTTTGACAACTATGCTGCACGGTATGAAAGAACCCGCGAAGAAGAATACTCGATGCAAGAGTATCTGGAACTCTGCAAACGAGATAAACTGGCTTATGCTTCCGCTGCAGAACGTATGCTGGCAGCGATAGGTGAGCCAGAGTTAATCGATACCCGGCATGATCCCCGTTTGTCGCGGATATTCTCCAATAAAATCATCAAAATTTATCCGGCGTTTCGCGAGTTTTATGGCATGGAAGAAGTCATAGAGCAAGTCGTCTCTTATTTCAGACACGCCGCTCAAGGTTTGGAAGAACGCAAACAAATCTTGTATTTATTAGGGCCAGTCGGCGGTGGGAAATCGTCGATCGCTGAAAAGCTTAAAGTGTTGATGGAGAAAATCCCGTTTTACTGCATTAAAGGTTCACCAGTCAATGAGTCGCCCCTTGGCTTGTTTAACGAAGATGAGGATGGTGCGATCTTAGAGGAAGATTTCGGTGTTCCCCGACGTTATCTGAAAAGTATCCCCAGCCCATGGGCGGTAAAACGTCTGCATGAATTCAATGGCGATATTAACCAATTTCGGGTTGTGCGACGTTACCCCTCGGTATTAAAACAAATCGCCGTGGCGAAAACCGAGCCCGGTGATGAAAACAATCAGGACATTTCTTCATTAGTTGGTAAGGTTGATATCCGCAAGCTCGAAGAGTATGCGCAGGATGATCCGGATGCCTATAGTTATTCGGGCGGCTTATGTCTGGCAAATCAAGGTTTGATGGAATTTGTTGAGATGTTCAAAGCGCCCATCAAAGTATTGCATCCTTTGTTGACGGCGACTCAAGAAGGCAACTTTAAAGGAACCGAGGGTTTCGGTGCAATTCCCTTTGAAGGCATAATTCTGGCGCACTCCAATGAATCGGAATGGAAGGCATTTAAAAACAATAAAAATAACGAAGCATTTTTGGACAGGATATACATCGTTAAAGTACCGTATTGTTTACGCGTCAGTGACGAAATAAAAATCTATGAAAAACTAATCCGTACTTCATCCTTATCAGCCGCGCCATGTGCGCCTGGTACGCTAAAAATGATGGCGCAGTTTTCTATTTTATCGCGTGTCAAAGAGCCAGAAAATTCAAGCATCTTCAGTAAAATGTTGGTTTATGATGGCGAAAATCTGAAAGACACCGACCCTAAAGCCAAGTCACGCCAGGAGTACACAGACTATGCCGGGGTTGACGAAGGGATGACTGGTTTATCCACACGTTTTGCATTCAAAATTTTATCTAAAGTGTTTAACTTTGATAATACCGAAGTCGCCGCTAACCCAGTGCATTTGCTGTATGTCTTGGAGCAGCAAATCGAACGTGAACAATTTCCTGCCGAAACTGAACAAAAATACATTTCATATCTCAAGGAATACCTGGCGCAGCGTTATGCCGAATTTATCGGTAAAGAAATTCAGACCGCTTATCTAGAGAGTTATTCAGAGTATGGGCAAAACATTTTTGATCGCTATGTAACCTTTGCCGATTTCTGGATACAAGATCAGGAATATCGTGATCCTGATACCGGTGAAAGTTTTGATCGCGAATCTTTGAATAATGAGTTGGAAAAAATCGAAAAACCAGCAGGTATTTCTAATCCTAAAGATTTTCGTAATGAGATCGTGAATTTTGTGTTGCGAGCACGCGCCCAGAATGCCGGTAAAAATCCAGCCTGGACCAGTTACGAAAAATTACGCACAGTGATCGAGAAAAAAATGTTCTCGAATACGGAAGAGCTGTTGCCGGTTATTTCGTTTAATGCCAAAGCAAGTGCTGAAGATGCGAATAAACATCTGGAATTTGTCGAGCGTATGGTCGATAAAGGCTATACCGCAAAACAAGTGCGCTTACTCTGTGAATGGTATTTACGCGTCAGGAAGTCATCGTAAATTTCCGGTGTCATGGTCTTCTGGAGGAGATGATCTTGGTGCATTTGATAGACCGGCGAATTCAGGGTAAAAACAAGTCGGTACCCAATCGCGAACGATTTTTACGGCGTTATCGTAATCAGATAAAAGAAGCGGTAGCAAAAGCCGTCAAAGGTCGTTCGATCACCGACATGGATAGTGGTGAGAAAATTGCCATTCCTGTCAAAGACGTTAATGAACCAACATTCGGACATACGCACGGTGGCGTCTGGGAAAGCGTCCACCCCGGAAATGAACAATATCAGCGCGGCGATCAGATTGCCAGACCCAAGGGTGGTGCGGGTGGGGCTGGCAAAGGGCAGGCAGGCAATAGTGACGAGCTCACTGAAGATGATTTTGCATTTCAACTAAGTCGTGAAGAGTTTCTCAATTACTTTTTTGAAGACCTAGAGTTGCCCAATATGGTGAAGACGCAACTCACCACCACGACTGATTTCAAAAATCAACGAGCTGGTTACAAGATGTCTGGGCCAGCCGCAAATTTACACGTGCTACGTTCTTTGCGTGGGGCGATGGGGCGGCGTATCGCGGTGGGTGGAAAATCTGCACGGCGATTAAAAGAAGCCGAGGCAGAGCTGGACGAGTTGCTCGCGCAAGGCGCTGCAAAATATGATTTAAAGGTTGCGCAATTACGGGCAGAAATTCATCATTTGCGTACTCGTTTAATGGCCATACCATTTTTGGATCCGTTTGATCTCAGGTATAGCAACCGGGTTAAGGTTCCTAAGCCTGCGAATCAATGTGTGATGTTTTGTCTCTTAGATGTTTCGGGGTCCATGGATGAACAAAAGAAAGATACGGCGAAACGATTTTTTATTTTGCTGTATTTATTTTTGACTCGGGTCTATGAAAAGATCGAGGTCGTATTTATCCGTCATCACACTACTGCGCAAGAAGTGGATGAAAATGCGTTCTTTCATTCGCGTGAATCGGGAGGGACCATCGTATCGTCTGCGCTGAATTTATTAAATCAGGTGATACGGCAGCGTTTTGCAGCTGGTGAGTGGAATGTCTACGTTGCGCAGGCTTCAGATGGCGACAACTGGGATAATGATTCGGTTAGTTGCCGACAAATTCTTGCTAATGCGATTTTGCCTTTGGTGCAATATTACGCTTATGTGGAAATCACTGAAGGGCAGCCGCAAAATCTCTGGCTAGAGTATGAAAAAGTGGCATCGCAGCACCCCCAATTTGCCATGCAAAAGATTGAGAATCAGGCTGACATCTACCCAGTCTTTCGTGAGCTTTTCAAAAAACAACCTAAATGAGGTTCATTATGGAGCAGCCCAGTGACCGCCCCAGAGTGAGAAACCCACGTGCACTGCCAGAGCAATCGGAGTGGACTTTTGAATTGATAGAACAAGCTCACAGCGAAATTCGTCGGGTAGCAGAAAAATTTAAATTAGACACTTATCCGAATCAATTAGAAATCATCACGGCTGAACAAATGATGGATGCCTATGCTTCTGTTGGTATGCCCGTTTCTTATCATCATTGGTCGTTCGGTAAGCATTTTCTGGCGACAGAAAAAAGTTATAAGCGTGGGCACATGGGTTTAGCTTATGAAATAGTCATTAATTCTAACCCTTGCATTTCCTATCTGATGGAAGAAAACACGCTGACCATGCAAGCTTTGGTTATCGCTCATGCAGCCTATGGGCATAATTCGTTTTTCAAAGGGAATTACTTATTTCGCACCTGGACTGATGCAGAGGCGATCATTGATTACATGGTTTTCGCAAAAAACTACATCAACGATTGCGAACGTCGCTATGGCATGGAGGCTGTAGAGTTAATTATTGACTCGTGTCATGCATTGCAAAATTATGGGGTAGATCGCTATAAGCGGCCAGCGCGTATTTCTATGGCAGAGGAGCGCGAACGACAAGCCGAACGCGAGCGCTATATGCAATCTCAGGTTAATGATTTGTGGCGAACCATTCCCAAACGCGCCGAGGTGGCTGAAACTGAGGTCAAGCAGCGCTTTCCCGCAGAGCCGCAAGAGAATTTACTTTACTTCATCGAAAAATATTCGCCACTGCTAGAACCTTGGCAACGTGAAGTCGTTAGGATTATACGTAAGATCAGTCAATACTTTTATCCGCAACGCCAAACTCAGGTGATGAATGAGGGATGGGCAACGTTTTGGCACTATACAATCCTCTATCAATTGTACGAAGAGGGCATCGTCGGCGATGGATTTATGATGGAGTTTTTGCAAAGCCATACTAATGTGGTTTACCAACCCCCAGTTGGTAGTAAATTTTATAACGGCATTAATCCCTATGCATTAGGGTTTGCGATGATGCGGGATATACGCCGTATTTGTGAAAATCCCAGCGAGGAAGATAAGGAGTGGTTTCCTGATATCGCTGGGTCTGACTGGCTGGAAACCTTGCAATTTGCTATGAAAAATTTCAAGGATGAAAGCTTTATTGCACAGTATTTATCGCCCAAAATAATACGTGATTTTCATTTCTTTTCGATACTCGACGACGATGCGCGCGACAAGTTGATGGTATCGGCTATCCACGACGGTAGTGGTTACCGTTATTTACGTCAACAATTAGCAGGTCAATACAATTTGGGCAATCGCGAGCCTAATATCCAGGTCTGGTCAGTTGATATGCAAGGCGATCGCTCACTGACTTTGCGACATAGCCAGTATCAGCGCCGGCCATTGAATCATCAAACCGGTGAAGTGTTAAAACATGTTGCCAGGTTGTGGGGTTTTGACGTTTTTCTTGAAACTGTTGATAATCAGGGTAAAGTATTGACGCGCCAAGAGTGCAAATGGGAAAAACGCTCGCGTTGAACTCTTGTTGTGTATGCATGCTGAAAGTCAGACTGCCTGCAATTAAGACAAAACCCTGAGCCCTCTTGTTCGTGCCCTTGCCGTACATTTTTAATGGAGTTGTATTATGTATTTGGATCATCCAAAGATTTCAGCAACCAATAGCGAAAGTGAACCAGACCGCTTGGAACGATTATGGCGTGTCTATGGTTATGCAATTGCTATGGCTGACATGGATAGAAATACGGCATGTATAGACAAAATTGCGAAGTTACACGATCACCGTGGCACCTTGATGGTGATATGGCACAGTGCGCCAACAGCGCGTGAAAAACAGTATTTTTTCCGGGCGTGGCAAAGTCAGATAGGCGATGAATCTACTCATGTTGAGCATGCGCTCATGCTGGAAGAATCGCTTGCCAAAGATGAGCAACATACTGATGCTGGTTAATTTTTATTCTGAGGTTAGCTTGCTCTGGTGGAGGTTAAAGTCTCTGAAACCGAGTCGCTGATCTTGGTGTAGTCGATACTTGCATCATTAAAGTGAAAAAACGGCTTACGATTATTTGTTGTTTAGCTAAATTTTGGATGTCCAATTTAAGATAAATAAGCGATGCAGGGCGTCCCCGAAAATTTTGACTCAGTGAGTGATCGTGCGGAATTTTTCCGCCCTGCATCGATAACTGGCATAGAGTTGTATCGTGCGCATATCATTTCACATAGCTTTGATCCTCACACCCATCAGGCTTTTGGCTTGGGCTCGATAGAGTCAGGCGTTGAGCGTTTTCGCTACCAAGGTGAAGAATTGCTTGCGCCTGCTGGATCCTTAGTGATGATGAATCCCGAGGTTTTACATACTGGACGTGCTGAGACTCCTGACGGCTGGCGTTATCGTATGGCTTATCTGAATCCTGAACTGGTCGTACAACTAAGTGGACGGCACGATTGGTATTTTTCCCAGGCTTTGGTTTTTGATAGGACGAAAGCCCACTATGTCTCTTATTTGCTGGACGCGCTATGGCGTGCGAGTGAAGAACTGGAAACAGCAAGTTTGTTATTTCAACTGATCCAGGTCTTCCAGGTATTTGTAAAAGAAAAGACCGATCGACAAACACTGGCACAAGCTCGATTTAAGCATGTTCTTGATTTTTTACATGCAAACTTAGATCAACGTTTGCGTCTGGATCAATTAGCCAATCTTGCCGGATTGAGTCCCAGTCATTTTCTGCGTAGCTTCCAGGCGCAGTATCATGTGACACCGCAACAAATGCTGATGTCTCTGCGTTTATTCAAAGCGAAGCAATTGTTAGCCGATGGGAATACAGCAGCACAAGTTGCTTTAGACACAGGTTTAACCGATCAAGCGCATTTGACGCGCGCATTTCTCAAGCGTTACGGCGTTACTCCGGCTCGTTACCAAAAGCAGATAAATTCTCATTGAGTTTTTTCCTATACCCGAATACTTCTGTCGTATTGTCCCCAAGCTGGTAGTCAGTTGAACCTGGTAAGCGCTTAGTCAGCGCAAACTCTTGGCGTAAACCTGGTATTTTTTTGAGCAGCGCGCATGGCAATTTACAGCACCAGTTTTATTACCTGATTTGTGGTGCGTACGGCTTAGGTAAATTTCGGGTGGTCAATAAAAACAACTGCACAGCAATTTGGTACAAGACGAAAACATTGTTTGTGATTAAACTCGCCACCTTCATAAGGAGAAATGAATGTGGCAAGGAGTGTCGTTTGCATTAGCTGCGGGTCTGATGTGGGGTTTAGTTTTCGTCGGTCCCATATTATTACCAGACTATCCGGCCAGTTTGTTGGCGTTCGGAAGGTATTTGGCATTTGGTTTGATCGCCGTTGTATTAGCCTGGTTTGATCGGCGTAATCTGACGAGTTTGAGTCGCGCTGATTGGCAATCCGCATTTAAACTTGCTTTGGTCGGTAATTTTATTTACTACATCTGCCTTGCCAGTGCGATACAACGTAGTGGTGCTCCTTTACCTACGATGATCATAGGCAGTCTGCCAGTACTGATTTCGATCTGTGCAAATTTACGTAATGGCCAGCGTGATGGGACTTTGCCTTGGCGACGTTTATTCCCCGCATTGGCAATGATCTTGCTGGGACTGGCTTGTGTAAATCAGGTTGAGTTACAACGCCTGTTGCAGCAGCAATATGATGTGGTGCGCTACGCAACTGGGGTTTTGTTTGCAATCGCCGCGCTAATTTGCTGGACTTGGTATCCATTGAGTAATGCTGATTGGTTGCGTGCACATCCGGAACGCAACCCCCGGACATGGGCTACGGCCCAAGGATTGGTTGGTCTCCCTATATCATTGATTGGCTATGCCCTGATTTGGGCTTATGCGAGCATGAGTCCAGGTGAGTTTGCGATGCCTTTGGGGCCAACTCCTGGTCGTTTTGTTTTGTTGATGTTGGCGATAGGCTTATTGGCGTCCTGGCTAGGTACCTTATGCTGGAACGAGGCAAGTCAACGTTTGCCTACGGCACTTGTGGGGCAGCTAATCGTCTTTGAGACTCTGGCAGCGTTATGCTATGCCTATTTGTTACGTGGAGTTTTACCTGAGTATCTGACACTAGCAGGTATAGCATGCTTACTCCTTGGTGTTTGGGGGGCGATAAGAATCAAACCGGTTAAACACCCGATTCAGCCAGTTTCCTGAATGTTCAACCGGAGTAAGTAGAATAATTCCGGGGTAAGTTTCCTAAAAAAAACTGCCCCGGAAAGTGATCTAGTGTATGTCGCCAATTAATTCAGATAAGCCTGCCCAGCCAATTTCTATGCCTATACAGAGTAAGATAAACGCGGATAGGCGTAATAAAACGGTGGCACCAATGTCACCCAAAATGTTCAGGAAGTTACGTGCAAAGCGATAGCATAAGAAAATAACCAAGCTGGTAATTAAGACACCAACTGCTGAAGCAGCGCTGGTCAAAATCCAATCAACTGGTTTTTTGGGTAATTGCGTTCCCAGTGTGATTGAGGCCGCAATTGTGCCTGGGCCAACGGTAAGTGGAAAGCTGAATGGATAAAAACCGCGGCGCCGTAAATCCTCCCGGCTCCAACTCCCACCTTGCGCCGCAACCGAATTTAGTAATTTATCCTGACCCTGGTCATTTAATAACTTCCATCCGGCCATGGCAACCACGATACCGCCAGCAATTCTTACGATAGGGAGTGAAATGCCAAAAAAGTCCAGCACATAGGAACCCACAAAAATCGCGCCCATAAGTAAAAAGAAGCAATTTATGGCAATCCGTTTCGCCAGTTTTTTAGACATAGCCTCATCAAGCGATGTGGTCATCGAAAGAAAAATTGGTGCAATTGCAACAGGATTGACGATCGGTAATAAGGTTACTGGTACAACCACCAGTGCTTTAATGAATACGGACAAGGCTAAACTCATGGGTAATTCTCCAAAACAACATTCTGCTTGCGCTAACGCCAAACTTTCTATGGTTTAAAGAGGGGGATGGTAAGACATTTACTTACAGGTGATTATGCCATGCTGCCTGGCTTTTGAGTCTGCCTTAGGTCTTGGTTTGATTTAAAGCCCCGGGAAACCGCACAAATTTGTCGGCTACCTGGTAGTAAGTGTAAGCAAATTGAATAGCCAAATGTTTGCAATTTAAGTTAAGTGATACACCTTGATAGGTCCAGGATCTAAAGAAGGTCGCGCTGTTGCCATTATTTTGCCCGAATCTTTAGAGTTCGGTAGTACCCGCGCGCTTGAGCTAATTAGGTTGAAGTAGTGCTTATTTGTAAATTTCTGGGATTGCTAGCAGATCAACTTTTATTTAATTATTGAAGCGGTTGCAAGCAGTTTTACTAATAAATTCAGCGATTATTCTGCGCGAAATTGTAAAGCCGGACTGAGTTGCAAATCTGGTTAAGCAGGGCGGGACGTGTTAAGCTGCACGACTAAGCTAGCCAGCAGGCTGGTTAATTGTATGCAAAATCTCAACATTGACGCAATCTGGATAAGGGCAGGGGATAAATTTACTATACCTATCTGCCAGAGCACAGAGTAGTTCATCCATAAGTTAAAACTATAAGGAATCATCTTGAGACACTTCAGCCTGGGTCAGCAAATGACCCGCATCAAGAAAATCGATTTAAACGAAGATATCAAAGACGACCGTGGTCACAGTCTGCATCGTTCTCTGGGACTGACAGCGCTGGTTATGATAGGCGTTGGTTCAACGATAGGAACCGGGATCTTCTTTACCATGGTCGAAGCAGTACCCAAGGCAGGCCCTGCCGTTATTCTCTCTTTCTTAATTGCAGCGATTACCGCAGGTTTGACCGCGCTGTGCTATTCCGAGTTAGCTGCACGTATTCCAGCATCTGGATCGTCCTACTCCTACGCTTATGCAACCGTTGGGGAATTTGCCGCATTTGTAGTCGCTGCGTGTTTACTGCTTGAGTATGGCTTGGCAGCGAGTGCCACGGCGATAGGCTGGTCGGCTTACCTGAACAACTTTTTAGGCAATGCTTTTGCCTGGCATATACCCGAAATGTTGCGCTCGCCCATGATCGTCGCTGGAGAAAAAGGTGTTGAATTGCATCTTGGTCAATTTAATCTGCCTCCCATGGTTTTGGTGTCGATTTGCGGATTTTTATTATTTCGAGGTGCCAAAGAATCGGCCACAGTCAATACCGTTATGGTGTTGATTAAGTTAGCGATCCTGAGTTTTTTCGTCGTGATTGCTTTCCAGGGTTTTAATGCTGCACACTTTTCACCATTTTTCATTACAGACAATAGTAAAGGTTTAGCGGGAATGGCGGGCGTGACCGCCGCAGCAGGTACCGTATTTTTTTCATTCATTGGTTTAGATACGGTAGCTACGGCCGGGGCAGAAGTTAAAGACCCTAAGCGCAATATTCCATTGGGTATCATGGTGGCCTTATTCGTAGTCACGGTGTTTTACCTGCTGGTTGCGGTTGCTGCAATGGGGGCGCAACCAGCTGCCATGTTTGCCGGCCAGGAAGCTGGTTTGGCGGTTATTTTGCAAAATGTGACAGGTAAATCCTGGCCAGCCTTGGTATTATCGGCAGGTGCCGTTGTCTCAGTTTTTAGTGTTACTTTGGTCACGATCTATGGTCAAACCCGGATTTTGTTTGCGATAAGCCAGGATGGTTTGATTCCTAAATCCTTCCAGCGTGTTCATCCCAAAACCCGCACTCCGGTAACGAATACCTTATTGGTTTGTATCGTTGTTGGTTTGGTATCGGGCCTGGTCGATGCAACCTTGTTATGGGATATGGTTAGCATGGGAACTCTGGTTGCCTTTATGGTTGTATCGTTATCGGTGCCTGTATTACGTCGTCGGTTAAGCTCTTTGCCTGATAGTGGTGGTTTCCGCGTACCTTTTGGCCCTTATCTGATTCCTGGCCTGAGTATTCTTGCTTGTTTGTATATCATCAAGGATTTACCCGCAGCGACTTATTGGGTTTTTATCATCTGGATGTTGATCGCAGTTGCCACTTATTTCTTGTATAGTCGCAAACAGTCGAATTTAAATAAATAAGTCGGGTAAAGGTAATGAAAAAACTGTTCAAGTTCATGCTTTGTTCTGTCGTGGTTACAGCGTCGGTTTCAGGCCGGGCTGACACAATAGGCAGTGTTGATACCGCATTTAAGTTGATAGGGCCAGATCACAAAGTGGTGGTCGAAGCCTATGATGATCCCAAAGTCGAGGGTATAACCTGTTATGTGTCACGCGCTAAAACAGGAGGCATAAGTGGTGGTCTGGGCTTAGCCGAAGATAAGGCAGAGGCAGCTATCGCTTGTCGTCAAGTGGGTGTGATACGCTTTGCCGGACCGCTCAAACAACAAGAGGAAGTGTTTAATCAAAGTTTATCGATACTTTTTAAAAAGTTGCGTATCGTGCGTATGGTTGATAAAAAACGAAATGCACTGGTTTATCTGACATATAGTGATAAATTGATCGATGGCTCACCCAAAAATAGTGTGACGGCGGTTCCTGTTGATTTATCCCTCCCTATACCTTTGAAGTAATTGCGATGATTGCGACTAACCGACCCAAGATAGATCCTGGTCAGACAGCAGAGTCCCTGATTAAGACAATTAAAATTCCGCCTTGTCCAGCGATGTTGATGGATGTGCAAAAAGAACTGGCACATCAGGATCCAGAACCTGCCAGGCTTGCGGCCTTGATAGCAAACGACGTTGCCCTGGCCGCGTCTTTGCTGAAACTCGCCAATTCCTCTTTCTTTGGCTTGCGCTTACAAGCCCGGTCGGTGGTGCATGCGGTTAATTTGCTGGGTATGAATCAATGCGCCATGCTTATTAGCGGCATAATTTTGCGGCAAAGTGTACCCAGCGAAAATCATTCACTGGAAAAGTTTTGGTCAACTTCGACACGTCGTGCCCATGCGATGACCCGATTGGCACAAAGCATGCGTATTTGCGCAGGTGATCTGGCTTACACCTTTGGCTTATTTTGCGATATTGGTATTCCTTTATTATTAAATCGCTTTGATGATTACCATATAGTATTGGAGCAGGCATACCAGAGCCGCGATCAAAAATTCACCGATATCGAAGAGCAGCATTATATGACCAGCCACGCAGCACTGGGCTCTTTGATGGCTAGAACCTGGGGCTTACCTGAGGTGATTACTCAGGGAATCTTATTGCATCACGATTACGATGTGCTCGAAGATAATGCTACGGAAGAATTGATCAGGGCATTGATTGCATTGTCACTCATGGCTGAGTATGCGATACAGCGCTATCAGGGTTGTGAATCAAGCAACGAATGGTTGAAAGGTGGCGACTTGGCTTGTCATTTTTTAGGCGTTAGCCAGGATGAAGTTGATGAACATATCGATGAAGTCATTGAGGTGTTTAATCGGGTTTAAGCTGCGATAAGTTTTGAACTTGATGACGCTGGCGCGGTAGTTCAGGCCAGCGTTTTTTCTTATTTATCACATTAATCATCGTAAGGCTCCGGAATTTGTCATTACTAACAGTTTTAGCTATCAGAGCAGGGCGTTGATTAAGCCCGAACTACTCACTACGCTAATGATAAGAATGACTGAGTATTCCAAAATTTCATAGCTCGACATGATTTTCTCCTAAGTTAAATTTCTCGCCAATTCAGGCAAACAATTGCTGCATTAATTTACTGATTAAGATGACAGCAATGGTGCTCAAAATCAGCGCATCAAATAAGCTGTCAAAACTTTTTTCTATCTTCATGATATCTATCCTTTAAATTTGCCGGATGTCGTGAAAGCAAAGCTCAAAACAGTAAATTGCTGAGGCTTTTTACAATAAAAATTAAGACGATGCTGAGTAATATCAGACTGTCTAAAGTTTCGGTGGTATTCATTTTTTTTCCTTTTCAACGTGACTTGATGGTGTTACTTTACTGCGGCAGAGCCGCACCTGCTATCGGTCTGCGACGAAATGTCAAAATGTCGGGGCAGGATGCTGGAATGAAGGATGAGTTGGTCCCGCTTTACGCTTGCTGGCTTCTAAATGGCAGATAGAAGGCGCGGTTGAAATACAGGACAAATTAAAGGAAACCAAATGGAGAGTAAGACGTGAATACTGGGCAGTTAATCATTACCTGTGACAAGCAATTAATGGATAAACAGCAGATACATGAATTCTTAACACAGACCTATTGGGCGCGCCATATCCCGCTTGATATCCTGGCAAAAGCACTCGATAACTCGTTATGTGTGGCCGCTTTATTACCTGATAGTCCGGGCTATAAAGTCGTTGGATTTGCGCGCATGATTACTGACTACGCAACCTTCGCCTATCTGGCCGACGTGTATGTCTTGCCTGATTTCCGAGGCCGAGGCATCTCGCGTCAACTTGTCGCTCAACTTGATACGCATGAGGAATTGCAGTCTTTGCGACGTCGTATGTTGGTCACTCGTGATGCCCATGGCTTGTATGAAAAATTCGGCTATCAAGCGGCTGCAACGCCAGAACGTATCATGGAAAAATTAGATGCAGAAGTGTATCAACGCATGTTGTTGCAATCGGGGAGCACAAGTTGAAAAACTTGGGCAACTGCTTCGCTAAGCGGAGACTGGAAATTTGGCGTTAAGGCTAAGCCTGCTATACGGTCGATTTTTTTCTCTGAATAGCCAGCTTAGCCACTATGCGTTTAAGGTAATTACCCGAGTTTGCGATGAGCGTCTTAACTTTGCAATTGCTTTAAGTGTTGCAAGCTGTTTGCATACTGACGTGCACGCTCAGCGACCGAATGTTGGTGGTCACCTGGGCGGAATAATTGACTACCGATACCAAATCCCCGCGCACCAGCTAACCAATAGGCCGCCATATCGTCAGGTCGTATGCCTCCAACTGGCATACACAGGGTATCTTCAGGTAAGACGGTGATCCAGGCATGCAGGGCGCTAGGTGGAACTGACTCGGCAGGGAAGAGTTTTAGTGCGTCGGCTCCAGCGCGTAGCGCTACGAATGCCTCACTGATAGTTGCAACCCCGGGTAAGGTGTACAAACCATAGTTTTTCGCGGTTTCAATTTGCAAGGGATCGCAATGCGGCATGACTATCAGCTTGCCACCGTGTTCTGCGACCGCTTTGATTTGTCCAAGCTGCAAAACCGTCCCCGCACCGATCAGGCAATCTGCAGGCATTTTCTGCGCCAGTAATTGTATGCTGGTTAAAGCGTCGGGTGAGTTTAAGGGGACTTCTATGCAACGCCAGCCCTGTTGATAAATCGCCTGAGCGATGTCCAGCACTTCGCTGCTCTGTATGCCACGTAAGATAGCGACCAGCGGCATGCTATGCAAGTGTTGCTGAAGTTTATGAGTGGGACGTAAGTAATGAGTCATAGTGATATCGGCAGGCAAAAGTGGAAAAAGCAGGTGAAAATTTCAACCACGGAAAGCAAAAATCCGGTTACACACTACAGAGTGTAACCGGCCTTTGTTAAAGCTTTATGGCTTAGCGCAAAGTTAAGACACTTTTTTTATGGCGCTTATTTGAACTGGTAATTTAAAGTCAGACGAACGACGCGGCCATAGTAACTATCGAATACATTTGTGCCATTCCAGCCTTGTGGATCATATTCAGGTTTGTGATTCAAGAGATTTTGTACATTCAAGTCGAGTTTCAGATTGGCTTTTGGTTTCCAGGCCAGATTCATGGTCCAGTTAGTAAAGCCCCCTAATCCTTTGCTGCACAAAGAACTGGGTAAATCGCTGCGTGACGGGCAATCTTCGGGACCGTATTCGCCATAATACGGAGCGGCGTAATACAAGGCTTGAGGGCCGGTATATTTGCCTGACAAGGCGAGATCAAAAGCCTGATAACTCCAGACTCCACTTAAGCGTGCTGTGATACGTGGGTTGCCATAGGTACCGACAGCGTTACCATTCCAATCGCCACCCGGCTCTTGCGTGATATTCCGGCGCTGTATAGTTGATTGTAAGTTCAGACTCAGCTTGCCATAGTCGGCCAGATTAAATCGGCCATTGGCGCTGACATCAAAGCCGTCTATCAAGGTTTGCGAATGGTTTTTATACGACCCCACCATGCCGCCAACCTGACCCACACTGTAGCTTGGTAACTTGCTGCACAATCCGGGATTAGCTGCACAGACCGCCGCTGCCTGACCCTGGTTAGCCAAATCTTGCGGAGTAATTGCAACACGTATCAAACGCCCGGGTACGTTACTGACTTCCCGGCCATATTGTGTCATTAACTTTGTCAGAATCTGATCCCAGGGTTCTGCCGCGATTTCATTGCGACGATTGACGTAGTAGTAATCGAAGGAAAAATCGAAATGGCGACTTGCCTGCACTACCATGCCGAGTGTCGCGATCTTTGCGGTTTCCGGTTGCAAATCGGGATTGGGCTGCGTTACGCCACCTATCGTATACGGGCCGCATTCGGTATTGAGCAGCGTTTTACCGGTTTTAACATCGGCTTCATTCTTTGATTTCAGTAAAACATTGGCGATCGCATTGGTTTGTTCGCAACGTACAGGATCAGTCACATAACGCACAGCATACATACCGCCTGTACCGGATTCAGCGAGGCTGGGGGCGCGAAAACCGGTGGAATAGGTGCCACGTAACAAAAGCTGATCCAATGCCTGCAGTTTGATGCCGACTTTGGGCGCTAAGTGATTCGCAAATCCCGGGTATTTGTCATCCCTCAGTGCCAGATCCATTTCTAAATTCTTCGTGAATGGTAGCAATACCTCGCCATACACCGACTTGACTGTGCGCGATCCTTTAAACCAGGTGCCACCTTGCCACCAGATATCGCCCGCAGCAGCAGCGGGATCACCGGGGCTATAAAAATTTTCATAATTAAGATTAATTCCCGTCGCCAGCATCACATCGCCACCAGGCAGGCTGGCGATTTTTCCACTCAGTTTGCCGTCCCAGTTTATGATGCGATCCCAGCCTGGATAACGCACATTCGGGTACATTTTCTCAAGCAAGGCGCGGTTGGCTGGGGTATCGACGCCGAATTGATACGCTGGTTTGTCGCTCATCAAGGTATAGCCAGTCGTCGGGTCTATCCGATACGGCCCAAAGGCTGCCAGATAGCCAGAGACGCTGGGATTACTGCCGCGTTGATTCAACACGCTGCGAGTACCAGCCATAGTCAACGCGCTTTCCCAGTCCCCTTTGCCCCAGATTCCGCGCAAACCAGCAACGATGCGTCCCTCGTCGTCTTCACTGCGCTGTTCGGCTAAGAAATCCGCTTCGATAAAGCGACGTGATAAACCCGCGACACCACCCATATTGCCCCATAATTCCTTAGGTAAGGTGTTATAAGGGTTATCCGGCGATAAATAAGGCCGTGTCATGGTGTTTAAATTGATGCCCGTATTACGTGCATACCAGGAAGGCAAATCGCCACTGCTAAAGCTCGGCGGCAATACCCGGGTACGTGTCTCGATATGACTTAAGGAGACTTCGGCGAACGCTTCGAGCTTATCTCCCAGATCAAAAGTACCTGCCACAAATGCGTTCACACGACTGCTGCCGGGTGCCAGATTACTACCCAGATTCAGGGTATTTAAAGCACAGGTAGTATTGCTGCCATTTGCGGCCAAAGAAACAGGGCTGATGCAACCCTTAGCCGGTGCGCGCAAGGTACCCGTTTTAGAAAAAGCAAACAAGGTGCCTGGATTGACTTGACCGGGTTGACTACCATCTTTAATGCGGAAGTTAGTCAGGTAATTGGGGTGATAGTCAAAATAAGCACTGGGGATATGTTCGAGTATGTCTGGCAAATACACTGGATTGCGTTGATGCACACTGAGACTGCCAAAAACATTGTATTTATCTTGCTCCAGGTTACCTTTGCCATAACTGATGGCTGCGTTATGTTCCTGACGCGCACCAATTTCCAGCGATTTGGCGATGCTGGCATTTAAACCCAGACCTTGATAGTTTTTTTTGGTGATGATATTGATGACCCCGGCTATCGCATCCGAGCCATATATCGCCGAAGCGCCATCGGCCAGCACCTCTACTTTCTCTATCGCTTCGACTGGAATGCTATCGATATTCACAAACTGGGTCTGGAAATTCATGGTCTGGCCAAAATTTGACAAACGCCGGCCATTCAATAAAACCAGGGTGGCATGTGCGCCCAGACCTCGCAAATTGGCACTGGAAGCACCATCGGTACCAGTAAAGAAGCTACGGCTGTCTTTCAGATCGGGCAGTGCCGAAGTCAGATTGTCGAGCACTTGCACCAGGGTGTTCGCGCCCATTTGCTCAATTTGTTCTCGTTTAATGATTTGCACAGGTGAAGCGGTTTCCGCATCGATGCGTTTGATACTGGACCCTGTAACCTCGACTTTTTGTATGGTTTTATCGGTTTCCTGGTTTGTGTTGCTGAGCGTTTGCGCTGACAACGCCGCGCTATAGCAAAACGTGCCAAATGCCAGCCATAGCGCACGTGCTATGACGGTCTCCTTAATCGGTTTTCTTGTATGCATTGTTGTACTCTTGGTGGCAGACTGGTCACTGAGTATCGTTGCACGATAGGGCAAGATGGTCGCTAGATAATCAGAGGCCAGTGGGGTGGACAAAATGCCAGGCCTGAGCATGCTTGCAAAACGATGACAGGTTCGCGGTGCTGGGCGAGCAAGCGCTTTCAGGATGACGTGAAAAAGTCTAAGAGTTACGATGCGCTCGCGCCATCGACATATTTTTAACTTCTCATTCAAGAAAATTTGATGGACAAATCACGTAATGTTGGCCCATGTCTTACATGTATGTTATGGGTTGGCGATAAATCCTTAAGCGAGCGCTAACATAATGGCGCTGCAAGCGACTATCCCGTTCATAAAAAGAGGAAAAAGCGGTGAAGGGCGCGACTTGTTTGTTGCACTGCAAACTGATGCTGGCCTGAATATTGATATAGTTGCAGTCACAACGACAAAATTAACCAGAATCTTGCAGCACTTAGCGCCGCGGTCGATGTCAGGTTAGCTGTGAAAGTATCTGGTCAGGTGATGAGGATGAACAATGCGCATATTATTAGCTGAAGACGACAGTGTATTGGCCGATGGCCTGACCCGCTCACTGCGACAATCCGGCTATGCCACCGATTGCGTCAATGATGGTCAGGCTGCCGATGCTGCTTTATCGACGCAAGATTTTGATTTACTCATATTAGATCTGGGATTGCCCAGGATGACGGGGCTCGAAGTGTTACGCCGTTTGCGCGCACGAAATTCGCATATCCCGGTATTGATTTTAACGGCGGCGGATTCAATTGAACAACGCGTCAAAGGTTTAGATTTAGGTGCCGATGATTACATGGCCAAACCTTTTGCATTATCTGAGCTGGAAGCGCGCGTCAGAGCATTAACGCGGCGCGGTGTGGGAGGGGGGCCAACCGTGATTAAACATGGCCCGCTTAGTTACGATCAGGTTGGCAGAATTGCTTATATCCATGAGCAAATGCTGGATTTATCAGCGCGTGAAATCAGTTTATTAGAAATCTTATTGCAGCGCACAGGCCGGTTGGTTTCTAAAGAACAGTTGGTTGATCATTTGTGTGAGTGGGGCGATGAAGTCAGTAATAATGCGATTGAAGTTTATGTGCATCGTTTGCGAAAAAAAATCGAAGGGGATGGAGTGCGTATCGCGACGGTACGTGGCCTGGGCTATTGTCTGGAAAAAATTACCACGGCACCACAGCTGCTAAGCCAATTCCCTGCAGAAAAATAAAACATGCCCAGCCCTGCGATTCAGGAACGTGGCGCACGTTCCTTGTTTGGTGAAATTCTGGATTGGATGCTGGCGCCACTTTTATTGCTTTGGCCTTTGAGTATCGCGATCACCTATCTGGTCGCCAAGGCTATCGCCAACCAACCGTTTGACCGCGCGCTCGAGGATAAATTAAAGGTATTGACACAACACGTGAAGATAGTCGCTGGTCAGCCTAAGCTGGAGCTGTCGGCGGCGGCCCAGGATTTTCTGAAAGCGGATGACCAGGATAAATTGTATTTTCAAATCCGCAGTAGCACGGGACAGATTATTGCTGGCGATACGGAATTACCTTGGCAAGAAGAGGAAAAACTGACGCCAGGTATTTTATATACGCGACAGAGTAAATATCATGACGATGAAATTCGTATCGCATATGCGCAACTCGAATGGTATGCGGGAGCGCAGGCAAATGAAAAACAGTATTTGAAAGCCCAGATCGCTGAAACCCTGGAGAAACGCAATCAATTGGCGACCGAAATTATTAAGGGGGTGGTCTTACCGCAGTTTATTATCTTGCCGATTGCCTTGACCCTGGTTTGGTTTGCCTTAAGCCGTGGCTTATCGCCTTTAAGTGAATTACAAAGACGGATACGGAGCCGCCGCCCGGACGATCTTAGTCCTATCGATACCTTGCAGGTTCCCGAAGAAATTACGCCTCTGGTCAACTCGCTTAATGATATGTTAGCGCGGCTTGAACAAAGTATCGCTCTGCAAAAGCGTTTTATCGCAGACGCTGCGCACCAGATGAAAACGCCCTTAGCGGGGATGCGTATGCAAGCAGAATTGGCCTTGCGTCAAAGCGATTTACATGAGGTACAGCAATCATTACAGCAACTGGCAAACAGCTCAGAAACCGCAACGCGACTGGTCAATCAATTACTCAGTCTGGCGCGAGCAGAAAACCAGAGTCAGTCTTCAGGTAACCAAACTGCTTTAGAGCTAAATCAATTAGTCCGGCAAGTTGTGCAAGACTGGATTTCAGTTTCGTTTACCCAGCAGATAGATTTGGGTATCGAGCTTACTGACGAACCTTCAGTAATATCAGGCAATGCCTTGATGTTACGTGAAATGCTGGGGAATCTGATCGACAACGCCTTACATTACACCCCACCGTCCGGACATGTAACGGTACGTGTCAGAAATGATCATATACGTCGGCTTTGCGTGCTCGAAGTGGAAGACAATGGTCCGGGCATCGCCCCGGCTGAACGCGAGCGTGTGTTTCAGCGATTTTATCGAATTTTGGGCAGCTCAGTTTCAGGGAGTGGCCTGGGATTAGCGATAGTCAAAGAAATCGTGCAACAACATCAGGCGCAAATTTTTATTCAGGATGGCCGCGATGAAATGGGGCAAATTAAAGGTACTCTGTTTCGTATCGAGTTTCCAGGTTTAAGCGATCAGACCGGGGTCAGATTATGAACGCAAAAATAAGGGATGATACGCATGAAACACCTTATTGGCAGGCGAGCCGTCGATTAACTGGGGTGGCCTGTCTGCTCTGGTTCTTACTGAACTTTGGCGTATTATTCTTTGCCCGCGAAATCGCCCAATTTAGTAACTGGTCATTGACGGTTTATGTTCTGGCGCAAGCTTTGATGCTGGCCAATTTGCTGCTTATAATTGGCTACAATTTTTTGATTAAGCGCTTGCGGCGACGTCACGCTGGAGTTATCGAATGAAGCGTTGGCGTTATACCTTGAGCTACGCAGGCTTATCTCTGGTGTTTGCTTGCTTTGTGATGTTGCTGAGCTGGTTAGAGCAACATGCTTACTCGCGTTCCTTTATCGTTTATGCGATGTTGGCATTTACCGTGACGTGCTACGCGGCGATAGGATTAGTCGCGCGCACCTCAGACATTAGCGAATACTATGTGGCAGGGCGAGTGATCCCCGCGCCTTTGAATGGCATGGCAACGGCCGCTGACTGGATTTCGGCGGCGAGCTTTTTAAGTCTGACCGGGGGCTTATATCTGCAAGGATTTGATGGCTTTGCTTATCTGATAGGCTGGACTGGCGGGTTTTGTCTGGTGGCTTATCTGGTTGCGCCTTATTTACGACGTTATGCACAATTCACTCTGGCAGACTTTCTCGGGGCACGCTTTGCCGGGCCAGAGGGAAGTCATCTGGTCCGGATACTGGTTGTCCTCGCGAGTATTTTTATCTCATTTATTTATGTGGTCGCACAAATCTATGGCGTCGGTCTGATCGCGTCGCGTTTTATTGGGGTCGATTTTTCTTTCGGTATTTTTCTTGGTCTGGCTAGTATTCTGGTGTGTTCATTTCTCGGTGGTATGCGTGCAGTGAGTTGGACTCAGGCCTTGCAATACATTTTGATCCTGGTTGCATTCACCACGCCAGTAATCTGGCTTTCGCATAAGCTGAGTGGTCACTATATCCCGCAATTAGCCTATGCTCAGGTCTTTCCACAATTACTCAATCAAGAAAAACAGCGCATCAATGACGCCACCGAATTGCAAGTACGCAGTATTTATCAACAACGGGCAGACCGGCTGGAACAGCAAATAAAACAGTTACCGGGGGCATGGCAGCAAGGTCAGGCTTACTTGTTGAAGCAGTTGCAAGACCTCAAAAAAGCAGATGTGCCGCTGGCTGCGATCCGGCGCGCCGAGCGTGCTTACGCAAATTATCCGCGTAGTCCACTTGAAGCGGCGCAGCGCTGGCAAGATCTCCGACAAAATTACCTGCTTAAATCGCAGCCAGCTTATCTCAATTACTTACCGTATTCCGCACCAACTGCCGCCGAGTCAGGCTCGAAACGAAATAATTTCATTGCCTTAGTTCTTTGTCTGATGTTGGGTACGGCTGCCTTACCGCATTTGCTGCTACGCTCGTATACCGTCCGTTCGGTTGAACAAAGTCGGGCCTCGGTGAGTTGGGCCTTGTTTTTTATCGTCCTGGTGTACCTGAGTATGCCTGTGCTGGCGATATTACTGAAGGCCGATTTGTATGCCAGCCTGGTCGGTAGTTCGTTTGCTGATTTGCCCAATTGGGTGCAACACTGGAGTAGCCTGGATAAGCAAAACCCCTTATTACAGATACAGGATATTAATTTTGATGGCATTGTGCAGCAAGCTGAAATCATGATCGATGGCGATATTCTGGTATTGGCCGCGCCAGAAATGACTGGCATGCCGTTTGTGATTGCCGCGTTAGTGGCCGCAGGTGCGCTGGCTGCGGCCTTGTCAACGGCGGATGGCTTATTGCTGACAATTTCTAATTCACTGGCACACGATATTTATTTCAAAGTAGTGAATCCGGCAGCAAGTACCCGACGCCGGGTGACCTTATCTAAATTGTCGTTGTTAATGGTGGCTTTGCTTGCTGCTTTTGTTGCCACGCAAAAGCCTGCCGACATCCTGTCCACCGTAGGCGCCGCTTTTTCAGTTGCCGCTTCAACTTTGTTTCCTGTGTTAGTCGCCGCGATTTTCTGGCGCCGTGCAAATCGTGCAGGTGCGGTGGCGGGCATGCTCACAGGATTCTTTGTCTGTGTCGCTTACATGTTGTTGTGCTGGCCCAAATTCGGCGGAAATCCAGCCTGGCAATGGTGGCAGATTGCCCCAGTTTCCGCAGGTGTTTTCGGGGTTCCGGCTGGTTTTCTCGCCATTTATCTGGTCAGTATTCTGACCCCGGCTGAGACAGAGACCACGCAAACTCTGGTGGATCAGATACGTCAGGCTTGATACCTCTGCAGTAATTCGTCGGCAAGTTGTAAGTCGGGTGACGGTTGACGCTGGCATCGAAGTTTTTGCATGGCTTGCTTTAACTGTTGCGCATAGATATCCGCCTGCGCTGTATGCCGCATCATTTGCATTTGAGTGAGCGCCACCCGTAAGCCCAGAGCGTGATTTTCCTGCGCGATTGCGAGTTCCCGTGCCTGCTCCAGTAAGGCGCTGGCTTGCTGACTCTGTGCAGGATGCTGTGCGTAACATAACGCCTGCAGCCGCAGTAATTCAACTGTGGCGTGACCATCGCTGATATGCTGTGCTAAGCCCAAAGCCTCTTGCAAAACTAGCGTCGCCCGCGCATAGTCGGCCTGACGCAGCAAGGCATCAGCCTGCGGTGTCAGGAAGCCAATCGCAACGCCTCCCATGACAGCGCGCATCGCATCGATGCTGCCGTGTAATTGTGCCAACGCGCCCTCAATTCCCAGACAGGAACCGGCCCAGCCATGCACCATGACGCAAGCGGCTTGCCAGAGTGCGAAGCCGTGTTGCGTTGATAATTGCATTCCTCGTTCGGCCAACTCATGGGCTGCTTGAGCCGATCCCGCCCAGCGTTGCAGTACGCTGGCAAAACACAGGGCAAAGCACAGGCTATAGGGATGATTTAAGTTTTCAGCCGCCGCGACGATGTCAGTGCTGAGTTGAAAGGCCTGATCAATATCGCCCAGAAACCAGAGTATCCAGGATAAATGCGCGCCCGCATTGATGTAGGGATTCTCGCCAAAGAGTTGGCGATGCACGGCATCGTGCTCGGGCTGATAATTTGCCATTAATTTTTCGGCATAATGGCGTGCCTCGGTAAATCGTCCCAACCACATCAGTGTATTGCAGAGGGTGTACCAGGCTTGCTCTAACTGCACGGGATCTTGATGCTGCTCAGCCAGTTGCAACAGGCGTTGCGCCCAAACCAGGCTGGACTGATAACCAGCGCGCGTACTGGAACTACTCCAGATATTCCAGATCGCTTGAAATAAATAAGGATGATCCGATTGTTGATCCGATAATTGTATCGCCTGATCCAGTGAGGCGTTTGCCAATTCTGAACCATAACCATAGAGCGTGCGCTGGCAAGTAAAAATTTGCAGCAAAAGGCGCAAGCGCCAGCTGTTTATCTGTTCAAGCTCACGCAATTCTGAGCAGAGTTTCAGCGCATGTTCAAAATGATCGAGCGCTTCCTGATTCGCAAACAATTTCAGATTAACCATGCCCGCGTCAAACCAATACCCGATCGCCTTTTCATAGTGTTGTGCTTGTTCAAAATGGTAGGCCAGCACTTCGGCATGTAAGTTGCCCGTGTCTACTGCGGTTTGCTCTAATACCCCGGCAATTTGCGCATGACTTTGGCGTTGACTCAACTTGCTTTGTGTGTGATAAGCCGCGTCTCGTATCAAGGCGTGCTTAAAGCGGAAGTGATGAGGGCGTGAGGCAACAATAATTTCAGCCTGACACAGCAGCGCCAGACTTGCTGGGATATTCAGCGGCGTGCCCCGGAAGCAGCGTTCGAGTAATCCAACCTCAAATTCGCGACCCAGTGTTGCGGCAGTTTGTGCAAGAAAGCGAGCCTCACCCAGACCTTCGAGCTTGCTGGCAAGTAAATCCTGTAAGGTTTGCGGAACAGTCATGCCGCTTGCATAGAATTTACTAATTTCTTCGGCGAACAAAGGGATACCGTCAGATTGCTGATAAATTTGCGTGACCAGTTCTGGCGTAAGTGCAGGATTGACTTGTTGTATCAGCTTACTGGTTTCAGCCTGGTCGAGTGGTGCTAACTGTATTGTTTGCAGATTGCTTGCGAGTGTCGTGGCATTTTGTGTAAAAGCTGGCGGCAAGCTGTCACGACTAGCCGTGATCAATAACAACGATAAATCCGCCTGAAGTAGTAATTGCTGAATGATTTCCAGACTGCTGGCGTCAAACCAATGCAAGTCCTCCAGAAATAACAGCAGTGCGGCATCCGCGCTCAGCATGCGTATCCGGTTTAATGCCAGCTCGATTACCCCCTGTCTTAATTTCTGTGGTGAGGACGCGTACTCGGTGTGTCCGGGCGGCACGGGTATTTGCATCAGGCTGGCCAGCGTCAAACTGCTTTCTATGGCAGCGTCGTCAGAGTTCGTAGAAAGTAAGCGAGCATATTCACTCAATTGTTGCCACTTTTGTTGAATTTCTGTGTGTTCGTGCCAGCCTAATTGTTGCTCAAGTAAGTGGATAAACGGGGCATATGAACTATGCTGATGTTCAGGTAAACCACGCAGTACCAGAAAATTCATATCCTGGTCAGGTATAGTCCGCAGAAACTCATGCAGTAGACGAGACTTACCTACACCGGCCTCTGCTTGTATCGCAATGACACGAAATTTTCCTGCTAAACAGGTTTGCCAAGCCTGTTCTAACAGACTGAGTTCAGTCTCACGCCCGATATAGGGGCTGAGTGTGACACTGGCTTGCAAGCGATCACGCGCCTGGTTTCTCGCTTTAATGCGATAGGCATGAATTGCTTGTGGCAAGCCACGTAGGTGCTGTTCACCTAAATCTTCATAGTTAAAGTAACCCTGTGTTAACAACTGCGTTTGTCTGGAAATAACCAGCTCGCCAGGTTCGGCAATCAAGCGTAAGCGCAGTGCCAATTCGCTAGTAATACCTATGGGTTCCGGGATGGTTTGCTTGCTTTCTATAAGGATGGCACCGGTATTTATACCCAGGCTAAAGCGGCAATCAGGAAAGTTCAGATCAAGTATGCGTAAGGCGGTTTCGATGGCATTACGCGCGGCAAACTCCTGTGCTTGCGGATAGCCAAAATACGCCAGGAGACAACTACCCTGATGCTCGGCAATATGCGCAGTAGCTTCTTTCAATAGAGTGATACAGGCGGCTCGCGGAGTCAGCAATTGTTCCCATTGTTGTTCCGGGTCGAGCTCTGGTCTGGCGTGGAAGTCACAGCAAAGTACGGTAACCTGACGTCGTTCAAGCCGGCTGAATTCATGTTCAGCGGTATCAAGGGAAAATTGTCCGTTGCGTATCGTCTCGGCCAATTGTTCCGTAGCCTTGGCTGGTGCTACGCCCAGTTCTTGCATTAAGATGCGCTTGCAATAATCAAAATGCGCGAGCGCCGCGGCTGTTTGTTGGCAAGCCATGTGCAAGCGCATGATTAAGCGATGGCCAGCCTCATTCCAGGGATCAAGTTCAGAATAGCGATTCGCCAGCGTCAGCGCTTGCTGGTAATTGCCTTGTTGTTGATAAAATTCGCACAGAGGTTCGAGCACTGACAAGACTTTTCTTAAGCTGGCTTCTCGTTTTATGCTCAGCCATTCGTCAAATTCATCGCAATTTTCGAGATTAAGATCGGCCAGCATATCACCTTGATAATGATGGACGATGCTTTGCATTTCTGAAATCTGGCGTTGCTCTGTTGCCTGAGCAGTATCCATTTTGAATTCATGCAAACGATGAAAATCGATTTGTGCCAGATACCGTTTGTTAAAACCCAGGTGGGTGCGGCTAGTCAGTAACAAGTCGGTGATGCCAGCCTGACTCGCTAACTTTTGACGGATGTCATGCAATACTAAGCGCAGATTGGTTAAACCTGCTTCTCGCGGCAAATCTGGCCAGAATAGCTGGGCGAGCTGGTTGCGCGGTTTGCTGATTTCAGGCTGGCAAGCCAGATAGGCGAGCAAGGCCCGTCCTTTGTCATACGCCAAATTGATGATTAAGCCATCACGGCCACGAATTTCAAATTTGCCTAAAAATTGAATTTGCAAGTCAGGCAGCGCAATCCGGTTATTCATTGACACTTTCCCCACGCCAGCTCTCCGCCATTTGGCATGGAATTACTACACCGAGTTAAGATCATCCTGTCAGGCAAAGTCAGAACAGGACTGGCCTGAACGGAGATTAAGAACAGGACGATTGGATTATCAACAGAACTGACGAAAAATAGACGTTGCGGTCGTTGTTGCACCTCGTCTGGACACATGCGTAAGTTTTGATAAAGTGAAATTCTAATGGAGTTCTTTGCAGGTAAAAAGTGTAGTCAGCGCATGTCAGGCTTCGATACAAGAGGCCTCAGCATTGACACTAAGCCGGCTCACTCTGCAGGTTAACTGCAAAATTAAGCGCTTATCTGTTGTTTGCAATAACAATCCGCTTCGTGATCATTCACCATGCCTATGGCTTGCATATAAGCATAGATAATCGTCGAACCGACAAATTTGAAGCCGCGCTTTTTTAAATCCTTGGAAATTTGATCCGAGATCGGCGTTGTGATGATACGCGCGCCATTATTGACGATGGGGCGATACTCTACGTAAGACCAAAAATAGCTATCCAGACTTAAGCCCGCAGTACGCATTTGCAGATAGGCTTTTGCGTTGCTAATGACGGCAGCAATCTTCAGCCGGTTACGAATAATGCCGGGATTTGCTAATAAAGCAGCGACTTTGTGTTCATCGTAACAGGCGATCTTTTCCGCATCCCATTGATCGAATGCCAGGCGATAATTTTCACGCTTGTTTAATACAGTTTCCCAGCTCAGCCCTGCTTGAGCTCCTTCTAGATTTAACATCTCAAATAAACGCAATTCATCGTGGCAAACCTGGCCCCATTCGTTATCATGGTAAGCAAGGTAGAGTGGGTTGTTGGGGTTAGCCCAGGCACATCGTTTCATGTTGAATAGATTTAGTGGCAGTACTCAGATTGTGCCAGAAATTCAGAAAATATTCGTAACTGGTCTTTTATATAACTAAACTTATATGTTAAAGTCAGTGAAAAATTTAACTATTTTTATAAAATCGTTTTAAGTTCAAAGATGCCACGGTGAAAATTGTTCGTGGCAGATACATCCTGGAGGGGGCATAGTAGTATGAGTCGTTTTGGTTTTTCTAAAATGGTGCTGGCACTCAGCGCACTGACGGTATTGTACGGTTGTGGCGGCGAATCCACCGCCCCGCAGCAAGCGGAGAAATCGCCTGCAGCCGCTGCACCCTTGGCTACAGCGGCAGACGTGATCGTGTTTGATGGTCCGCGTAATCAATATGTGATCTCGAAAATAAATCAGGGCTACCTGGTCACCGACTTATCCGCACCAACAAAATCCAGCAAGGTGGGGGGCGTCAGTAAGCTGCAATTCACTGATTTACGCGTGAATCTCGAAGTGGCAGACCTGGCAAATTCGCTCGAGGTGACTGACTTACGCGCATTGATAGAGTTATATATCGCCTTTTTTAATCGCATGCCGGATTCCGATGGCCTGGCTTACTGGATCAAAGAATTCAAAGGCGGCATGAAGCTGGAAAACATCGCAGAAAGTTTTTACATCGCGGCCTTAAGCTATCCTGCGCAAGTTGGCTACAGCGCCAACATGAGT
The DNA here is from genome assembly GCA_041913845.1 of Undibacterium sp. GTDB lineage: Bacteria > Pseudomonadota > Gammaproteobacteria > Burkholderiales > Burkholderiaceae_D > Undibacterium. The sequence goes on along the minus strand of JAYSEN010000011.1, from coordinate 26,504 downwards.
AATGAAGATTTTATTCGTATTGTCTATAAAAATGTATTAGGGCGCAGTGGTGCTAACGCGCCGAATCAAATCGAAGTGGATTATTGGGCCAAGCAATTAAATCAAGGTCAGATGACTAAGGGTAAAGTGGTTCAGGTGATGTTGAAAGCGGCGTATGAGTACGCCAATGACGCGACCTGGAGCTGGGTAAGCCAGTTACTTTACAATAAAATCGAAGTCGGGCATTTTTTCGCCGTTAAGCAAGGTATCAGCTACAACACAAATCAGGATACGATCACCAAGACTTCGGCGATTGCAGCCGCCATCACGGATAAATCGACCGCTGCAGCCCTGGCCTTAATCGATATTAAAGATAGTAAGCTGAATCTGGCCAGCATAGGATCACCCGATTCCTTAGCGGAAATTTGTAACGTTGATGTCGAAAAATCCTGGGCGCGCGCGCACCTTGACGATGCTTATCTGTGGTACAAAGAAATTATCGAGGTGAATCCTGCGCGTTATGCGACATCGCGCGAGTATTTCAAAGACTTGCTGGTGCGCTCCAAAGATCGTTTTAGTTTTACCGATGATCAGGGCGGCATCGATGATTATTTTCAGTCAGGAACGGATGTCAGTTACGGCGCATCTTTTGTCAATCAAAGCGGTAGCCTGCGCATACGTTATGTGCAGCCAGGTTCACCGGCAGAGATGGCGCGCTTGAGTCGTGGCGCGACCATAGTCAGTATAGATGGTAGCTCAACCGCGAACGGCATAACACAAGCACACATCGATGCATTGTATCCCAATGACGATAAATTACATCGCTTTGAAATTCGTGATCAGGGTAGTTCGACGACACGCACGGTGAGCATGAATGCCTCTAAGGTTACGATTTCGCCAGTGCAAAACGAGCAAATCCTGAATGTCGATGGTCGCAAATATGGTTACTTATTGTTTACCGATCACATACGCACCGCAGAATCGCCTTTGTATGATGCGATGACACGCTTTAAGGCTGCGAAAATCGACGATCTGATTCTCGATCTGCGTTATAACGGCGGTGGCTATCTGTATATTGCGAATGAATTAGCCGCGATGATAGGCGGTAAGGTGACGTATAACCAGGTTTTCGAGCAACTGCAGTTCAACGATAAATACCCGGACAAAACGGCGCAAAACATCGATTATTTTTACGATACCGATAGCACTTACCGCAGCCTGCCTTATCTGAACTTACCGCGGGTTTTTGTGCTGGTGGGGAGTGGCACTTGCTCGGCCAGTGAATCCATCATCAATGGTTTATCACCTTTTGTGCAAGTGGTCTTGATAGGTCAGGATACCTGTGGCAAACCTTATGGATTTATCCAAAAGAATAACTGCAAAACCGCGTATTTTGCGATTCAGTTTGCCGGGGTGAATGCCAAGGGACAGGGTGATTACGCTAATGGCTTTAAACCGCAGTGCTACACCAATGATGATCTTGAGCACGCCTTAGGTACGACCTCAGAAACGCGACTGGCGGCTGCCTTGAGTTATGCCCGTACGGGTAAATGCCCTGCGACAGCGTTTAGTCCAGCGCCGGGACAAAGTAGCGAGGTCAGCGAGAAAGAGTTGCGTAGTCCTGTCTGGCGGCAAATCAAATTGCATAATCGTTGAAACCACTGATGCCACCAGATTTTTCTGGTGTGCCTAAAAAAAAATCCTCGCTGAAGCGAGGATTTTTTTTGACTGGTGAATATCAAACCACTTGTGTCTGGTGTTCATCACCCTGACGGGCACGGATTTCACCGATTTGATAGACGGTTTCACCCGCAGCTTGCAATTGTGCCAGCGCAGCCGCAGCGTTTTCTTTACTCACCACCACGACCATGCCGATGCCGCAGTTGAAGACGCGGTGCATCTCTGCATCAGCCACGCCACCATGTTGTTGTAACCAGCTAAACAGCTTAGGCATAGGCCAGCTATCTTTGTGCAAGATTGCAGTCAGCTTGTCACCCAAAACGCGTGGCACGTTTTCAACTAAGCCACCGCCGGTGATATGTGCCATACCGCGTACTTCCAGGCTTTGCATCAAAGCCAGTAACGGTTTGACATAGATACGGGTTGGTGCCATCAGTGCGTCGCCTAAGCTACGGCCATCAAAGTCCGCTTGTAAATCAGGATTCGCGACTTCGATGATCTTGCGCACTAAAGAAAAGCCATTTGAATGGATGCCTGAAGAAGCAAGGCCTAATACCACGTCACCCGGTTGAATTTTGCTGCCATCGATGATGGCCGATTTCTCTACTGCACCCACGGCAAAGCCTGCCAGATCGTATTCGCCATCGGGATACATCGATGGCATTTCAGCCGTTTCGCCACCAATTAAGGCGCAACCCGCTTGTTCGCAACCCGCAGCAATACCTTTGATGACCGTCGCTGCAGTAGTGACGTCGAGTTTGCCACAAGCAAAATAATCGAGGAAAAATAAAGGTTCGGCACCTTGCACCAAAATGTCATTGACACTCATGGCGACCAGATCAACCCCGACGGTATCGTGTTTATTCAGATGAAAAGCCAGTTTCAGTTTGGTGCCAACACCATCGGTGCCAGAAACCAGCACGGGTTCGCGGTATTTTTTGCTGATTTCAAATAAGGCGCCAAAGCCGCCTATGCCAGCCATCACGCCTTCGCGCATGGTCCGTTTTGCAAAAGGTTTGATTGCTTCGACGAGGTTGTCACCAGCAATCATATCGACACCAGCATCGGCGTAAGAGAGTGAAACAGGGGTATTTGAGCTCATGATATTCAGCAATTAAGGCTTGAGGCGGTAAAATAGCGGAAATGCCGGAAAGTCCGGTAAAAACGCTATTTTAACAAATCGGCTTGCGCATGGCTCGTAAAAGCGTAGTTTTACGCGAAAACGCCCATCTGACCTGAAAAATTGCGACTGATTTAGGCAAAGAACAACGTAGAATGCGCGCAGACATACTTGCTAATTTTAAAAAGGATTTCCCTTGAACCTGACTTCAGAACAAAAACAAAGCTTGGTCTGGCTGAGTGTCGCCTTCGCGTTGGTATTGTTATTGAGCTTACTTGGTCCGGTACTGATGCCATTTTTAGTGGCAGCAATACTTGCTTATGTATTAAGCCCCTGGGTGGATAAGCTGAGTCGTTGGAAGATAGGGCGCTGGACTTGCTCGCGTAGCGTATCTGCGACCCTGGTGGTCAGTGCAATTATCCTGGTAGTTTTATTGCTGACCTTGATCCTGGTGCCTGTCTTGCAAAAGGAACTTCCTTTGCTGCGCGATCAGATTCCGCGCTTAATTACCAAAATTGATGTATTTTTAACACCTAAGCTGGCTGAATTTGGTTTTCAAGGGCGTTTGGATAGTGCTGGTTTAAAAGCCTTGCTGACCGAGCATCTGGCTGACAGTGGCGAAGTCATAGGTAAGGCGGTGTTTGCGTCGCTCAAGGTGGGGAGTTCGGCCGTGTTGGGCATGCTGGGCAATTTATTGTTAATCCCCATCGTATTGTTTTATTTGTTGGTGGATTGGCATGGCCTGGTGCAGCGTCTGAGCAATTTAATCCCGCGTCGCTGGGTGCAACAAACGGTGGGCTTTGTACGTGAAGTGGATGACATACTGGCGCAATATTTACGTGGACAAATCCTCGTGATGCTGGCGTTGTCGGTCTTTTATTCACTGGCTTTGGCGCTGGCGCGCTTTGATCTGGCATTGCCAGTCGGTATACTGACTGGATTATTGGTGTTTATACCGTATCTGGGCTATGGTTTGGGCCTGGCTTTGGCGATTATTGGTGCCTTATTGCAATTTGATAGCTGGCATGGATTAGCCGCTGTTGCTGTGATTTATGGCTTTGGTCAGATGCTGGAATCGTTCTACCTGACGCCACGTCTGGTTGGTGAGCGTATCGGTTTGCATCCCTTAACGGTGATTTTTGCGTTGATGGCTTTTGGGCAATTGTTTGGTTTTGTTGGCATTCTGGTGGCCTTGCCTGCATCAGCGGTGCTGGCAGTGGCAGTCAAGCATATACGCCATGCCTATGCCAATAGTGCTTTTTATAACCAGCTATAAAGCAGGAGCAACACGACACTGGCTCGCTTAACGTTGTTTGAGCGAGTTTGGTCGGTGCCCTGAACCTTGTTGAATTGTATATTTGGAATCATGAAGCAATTATTGCTGGAATTTGATGCGCAGCAAATCCCCACGCTGGATACCTTTGTGACGGGGCAAAATGCCGAACTGACTCAGTTACTCAGTTGGTTTGCCAGTGGCAAGACCAGCTTTTACGGCGAGCGCTCAGTGTATTTCTGGGGTGAGGTTGGGGCAGGTAAAAGTCATTTACTGCGCGCCTTGGCCAATCATCCTGCGGCGCGTTATATTCCACCGTTTGCTCACGAATCGGCGTTCGATTTCAGCCCCGAAATCCAGCTGTACTTGCTCGATGACTGCCAGTTGTTGCCAGCCCTGCAACAAATTGCGGCGTTTAATCTTTTTAATGAAACGCGTGCACATCAGGCCTTTTTTGTCGCGGCGGGCGACCGACCGCCGATGATTTTGAATGTGCGCGATGATTTGCGCACACGTTTAGGCTGGGGCTTGATTTATCAATTGCATGGTTTATCCGATGAGGAAAAGATCAATGCCTTAGAAATCCAGGCCCAGCTCAAAGGCATACAAATTGCGCCTGGCGTGTTACCCTATCTGATTACTCATTATCAACGCGATATGAGTTCCCTGAGTGCGATGTTAGGCCGTTTGGATCAGTATTCGTTAGAAACCAAACGACCCATTACCTTGCCGCTGTTACGTGAATTGATGTTGCAAACCATTTGACTATTATGCGCCGTTTAGCTTTGTTTGACCTTGATCACACCCTGTTACCGCTGGATTCGGATTACGAATGGGGGCGCTTCTTATGTCGTAAAGGGGCGGTGGATGTGGCAGAATTCCAGCGCCGCAATGATGTTTTCTTTCATCAATATCAGGCGGGGACACTCGATCCCTATGAATATCTGGAGTTCGCTCTGGGTAATCTGGCTCGTTTTCCGCGTGCCGAGTTAGATGTTTTGCATCAGGAGTTCATGGCCGAGGTGGTGCAACCTGCGATCTTACCCGTGGCACTGGATTTACTCGATAAACATCATCAAGCCGGGGATGATGTGGCGATCGTCACGGCGACGAATCGTTATGTCACCGCACCGATTGCCAAGGCTCTGGGGGTTCAGCATTTGCTGGCCGCTGAACCTGAACAAGATGCTGTGGGGAATATCACCGGTAAATTAGTCGGTGTGCCCAGCAATGGTGAGGGCAAAATTCACCATGTACAAAACTGGTTGCAACAACGCCAGCAAAAACTGGATGACTTTCACAGCGTGCACTTCTATAGTGATTCGCACAATGACTTACCATTAATGGAGTTAGTCAGTCATCCGGTCGCAACCAATCCCAATCAACGCTTACGCGCACATGCCGAAGCGAAGGGATGGCCGGTATTAGAATTATTTAAGCATGATTAAGAAATTTATACGCAAGTTATTCGGGGTCAAAGATCCCCTGGGCATAGACGCCACCATACTGAAAAAATCGCAGCATGGCATAGATAAAAGCTGGCTCTCGCACAATGCCATACGCGTGACGCAAACCCTGCAAGAAAATGGCTTTAAAGCCTTTATTGTTGGCGGCGCGGTGCGTGATTTACTGACTGGTGTTAAGCCTAAGGATTTTGACGTCGCCACCAATGCCACGCCTGAACAAGTTAAACGCTTGTTCCGACGTGCCTTTATCATAGGCCGACGTTTTCAAATCGTGCACGTGATGTTTGGTCACGACTTAATCGAAGTCACGACGTTTCGCGGTGCCGGGAATGACAATGCGCCCAAGGATGAACATGGCCGGGTCTTGCGTGACAATCATTTTGGTGAGCAACACGAAGATGCGGCGCGGCGTGATTTCACCATCAATGCCATGTATTACGATCCCAGTACCGAGGAAGTGTATGACTACCACGGCGGCATGACCGATATTCGCGCCAAAACTTTACGCATGATAGGCGTGCCGGAAGCGCGTTATCGCGAAGATCCGGTGCGGATGTTGCGGGTGGTGCGTTTTGCTGCCAAGCTCAAGTTTAAGATTGATGCCGCCACCCGTGCCCCTATCAAAGTCATGGCGCCCTTAATTCACAATGTGCCAGCCGCGCGGGTGTTTGATGAAACGCTGAAACTCTTGACCAGTGGTCAGGCCATGGCGTGTTTGCAGCAACTGCGTAAAGAAGGCTTGCATCATGGCTTAATGCCCTTGCTGGATGTGGTGTTGGAACAGCCTTTGGGTGAAAAGTTTGTCACGCTGGCTTTAGAAAATACCGATAAACGGATACATCAGGGCAAACCCGTTTCGCCAGGATTTTTGTTTGCGGCCTTGCTCTGGCATCAGGTTTTGGAAAAATGGCAAGCCTATCAGGCTGGTGGCGAATTCCCGATACCTGCCTTGCATTTAGCCGCTGACGATGTGTTAGAACGGCAAACCGACGCCCTGGCAATCCAGCGCAAAATCGGTTCCGATATGCGTGAAATCTGGGCTAGCCAACCACGTTTTGATAAGCGTGCTGGCAAAACTGCCTACAAATTACTCGAGCACCCGCGTTTCCGCGCGTGTTACGACTTTATGTTGTTACGCTGTGCCTCGGGCGAAATCGATGCCGAACTTGGCGAGTGGTGGACTGCCTTTTACGAAGGCGATAATAGTCAGCGTGAAGCACTCTTGCAGCAAGCGAAGCGCCCTAAGGCGAGTGCCAAAGCCGGAGCCAAAGCCAAACCGAAAGCCGCCAAACCTGCTGCGCGTTCGGCGGCAAAAATGGTTTTGCAAGAAGCGCCGGCTGTACTCGATGGTTTGCAAGCGCAAGTTCCGGCGTCTGCCAGTCAGGCGCCAGGCGACGATCAGGCTGAACTGGATGAGACTGGCGCGCCACGCAAACGCCGCCGTCGTCCGCGCAGGCGTAATCCCGCTAAGTCATCTGCACCAACTGACGGCGCGGATACCGAATAAATCACACCGGGTTGGTTTCCTGAGCTGGCAACCGACCCGTATCTGAATGAACGCAAACAGCAAACCTCGTGCCCAGCCCAGCTTGATGCAGCTTGCGCTGGGCAGTCTGAGTGCTGAACTTTTATCCGAATCAAGCTATGTCTGTAGCAACGCAGAATTTGCCTGCCAGCGGTTTAGTGTATCTGGGACTGGGCGCCAATCTGGGCCAGGCCGAAGCAACCCTGCTGAGCGCCGCCGCATCGATCGCCGCCTGGCCTGAGGTCAGCCAGGCCCGTTTATCGTCGCGCTATCGCAGTGCGCCTATTGATTCATCGGGCGACGATTATGTGAATGCGGCGATGGAAATCCTGACCAGTTTGCCAGCCTTGAGTTTGCTTGAGCGCTTGCAGGCATTGGAATTGCAACATGGGCGAGAACGCCCCTATCTGAATGCGCCGCGCACCCTGGACCTGGATATTTTGCTGTATCAGCAGCAAGTTATCCAACATCCGCGCTTGACGGTGCCACATCCGCGCATGCAGCAGCGCGCGTTTGTCTTACTACCCTTATGCGAACTGGCGCCTGCGCTGTGTTATCCCGATGCCAGTAAAGTCAGCCAGCATCTGCCCGAATTAGCCGGGCAAGCGATACAACGTTTAGCGGGCAGTAATATCGTAGAATATCGCCGCGCCAGCGCAGCGCCGCAGTAATCTTCACCCAGATCGCGCCAGACGCGGATTAACCGGAAGCCGAGTTTTATGCAATTACCCATTATCGTTCAAACCACGGGTTTATTAGTTATCGCCAATGTTTTTATGACGATTGCCTGGTATGGGCATTTAAAAAACCTCGCCAGCAAACCCTGGTGGATTGCTGCGGTGCTGAGCTGGGGCATTGCGCTCATAGAGTACCTGCTCCAGGTACCTGCTAATCGCATCGGTTACACTAGCTACAGTCTGGCGCAGTTAAAAATTTTACAGGAAGCGATTACGCTACTGGTGTTTGTCCCGTTTGCGATGCTGTATATGGATCAACCCTTCAAGCTGGATTTTGTCTGGGCGGGTTTGTGCTTAATCGGCGCCGTGTATTTCATTTTCCGTAGCTGATGTGCCAGATTTAAAAATTATTTGTGTGCCCTTTGGAAACGCAGTATTGATGCGGTTTTTCAGGTTGATAGGCTGAAGAGCTAATAAACACGCTCGTTTCCAAAGGGTGCTTGAAAAAGAATTGCATCGGCAATTCTGTGTTTCTGGAAAAGGAGTTGAGTATGTCGCAGTATTTGCAAGATCGTAAGGCCGTGACCTTACCCGGTTTGGCAGAGCAAGCCCGGCGCGGTGAAAAAATCACGATGCTGACTTGTTACGATGCCAGCTTCGCTAGCCTGATGGATCAATGCGGTGTTGAGGTCTTACTGGTCGGTGATTCGGCCGGCATGGTTTGTGCCGGGCTGGATTCGACCTTGCCCGTCACCCTGGAGCAACTCACTTACCACGTGCAAAGTGTCGCGCGCGGCAATAAAACCGCCTTGGTACTCGGCGATTTACCGTTTGGCAGTTATGCCACGCCTGAGCAAGCCTTTCACAGCTCAGTCAAATTGTTACAAGCTGGCGCACACGCCGTCAAACTCGAAGGGGGCGGGGCCTGGAGCCTGCCAGTGATACGTTTCTTAACCGAACGTGCGATCCCCGTCTGCGCCCATCTGGGCTTAACACCGCAATCGGTGAATCAATTTGGTGGCTACAAAGTGCAAGGTAAGTCAGACGCGGCCGCTGAGCAATTGAAGGTCGAGGCGCTGGCAGTGCAGGAAGCTGGCGCGGCGATGCTGGTGCTGGAGGCGATACCAGCCACGCTGGGTAAAGAAATCACCACATCACTGCGTATTCCTACCGTGGGAATAGGCGCGGGGCCAGATTGCTCGGGTCAGGTTCTGGTGATGCACGATATGCTCGGGGTATTCCCGGGCCGTAAAGCGCGTTTCGTAAAAGACTATATGGCAGGAAATAGCTCGATAGGCGAAGCGATACGCGCCTATGTGCGTGAAGTGAAACAAGGTAGTTTTCCGGCACCGGAACATTGTTTTTAATCAAATTCACTGAAAATTCTCTGGCTAACGCCGGGAACTCAGTGCCTGGCATGTGGTCGTAACGGCTGGAATTGGCGCTGCGCAGTCAGCGCCGCTTTACTGTCTTACTGAAAGGGTGTTATGCGTTTGCGTCATATCGAAGTATTTCATGCCATTATGCAAGCGGGCACGATCAGTGGTGCGGCGCAACTCTTGAATATCTCACAGCCAGCTGCAACCAAGGTCTTGCAGCATTGTGAATTGCACCTGGGGATTAAGCTGTTTGAGCGCATCAAGGGGAAATTGCATCCTACACCCGAAGCGCACAAATTGTATGTGGAAGTCGATAAACTGAATCGCGATCTGCAATCCGTTAAACGCCTGGCGTTTAACTTGCGGCATCACCCCGATGAAGCTGTCAGAATGGCGGCGACGCCGACCTTGTCAGCCACCATCGTACCGGCCGCAGTGATTGCCTGGCGCAAAAAATTCCCCAAGATTCATTGCTCACTGGCGGCTAATCACACTCAGGAAATCGTCAATGCCCTGGTCTTGGGCGAAATTGATTTTGCCATCAGTTTGTACGACCCTTGTCACCCGGGTTTGCAATCCGAAAGCTTAATCAAAGCCTGCATGATGGTGGCCGCACCCGCTGGCACCTGGAGCCAGCAACTCGCGCACCAAAGCATTACCTTACGCGAATTACCCAAAAATTTAATCAGCGTTGATTTGTCTGATCACCTGGTTTCACAAGTGATGGATGCTTCTGAACAGCAAGGCGTGCAATTCAGTTCTGAAATTGAAGTGCAAACCTATTTGCTGGCGAAATCTCTGGTTGAAGCGGGCATGGGTGCGGCTATTCTGGATCCTTTTACCAGCGCCAGTGCGGATCGCGCGAAATTACAAGCACGTCCTTTGCAACCGGAAGTGCACGTGGAATTGTATTTGCTGAGTGCAAAAAATACCCCCTTATCCCGTTCTGCGCGGGCCTTTGTCGATTGTTTACGGCAAGTCGCGAGCGAGTTTGTAAGCAGTCAATAAGACACTCGGGGCGCGTTTTACAGCACGTCGGGGTGGCGTCAGACTAGCCCGATCTTTTGTACTGCTGCGTACCGAAGGCTTGCTCTTGCTTCGGTATATACTTGGTATTTATTTCAACAAACCTTAGCACGAGCTGCGGCGCGGCTAACTTGAAAACGCGCGACGACATGCCGGATCGCGCAAATCGGCAAACCCAAACTGCAACAGTATCGTGCACCTGGCTATTACCCTGAGTTGCACCGTCATCGGAGGCGCTATGTGTATCACATCCTGTTATCGATTTATGCTGGTTGCGGCTACCAGTCTTACCTTACTCAGTGCCTGCGGTGGTGGTGGCGGTTCTGGCACTAGCACTGGTGGTACACAAGTGGTTGAAGACCCGAATCCACCTGGCGCAGGACAATGGCTGTCAGCGAATTTTTTGAAAACCATTCCGAGCGCGGAAATAAGTCGTGCCTTGCCCGCACAATTGGGGGCGGATTTTCGTCCACGCTATGCTGTCGACACCTATAAGCTGACTTACCGCAGCAGCGATGCAAATGGTAATCCGGTCGTGGCCTCGGCATTGATCGCGATCCCGCAAAAAGGCACAGCCAGCCTTAGCCCCTTACTCAGTTATCAACACGCTACGATTAAGCAAAACGCTGAATCGCCCTCGAATGCGGCGAATCCGGATCAGGTCGCAGTTTGGTATGCGTCACTTGGTTATATAGTGAACGCGGCCGATTACGTGGGTTATGCGGCCAGTCAGAGTAGCACCCATCCCTATTTATTAGCCAAACCCAGCGCCTTGCCGGTATTGGATTTACTCACGGCCAGTAGCCGCTGGCGCAAAACACGCGGCGCCAATGATAATGGCCAGCTATTTATGACAGGCTATTCGGAAGGCGCATACGTCACGCTGGCGACACTCAAGCAACTCAGTCAGCAAGCCGGGCCACGTGTGGATGCCGGGTTTATCGGTGCCGGGCCATATAATGTCAAGCTGACCTTAGATGCCTTGTTGGATCAGGTTAAACAACAAAATCCACAACTCGCTTTTTTATTGACTCCGGGATTTTTGAGCCGGCTGGGGGCAAATGACCGGGCAAATCTGAGTCGTCTGATTTTGTTTTTAGTGGCCGGCAGCGAATCCGATATCCGCTTTGATGCCAGCTTTCTGACGAATTATTTGAATGATGATGTGGCAGCGATCGCGGCACAAAGCGATGTGTATGACTGGAATCTCAGTACACCTTTGGGTTTGCTGCATGGTGTGGACGACAGCACCGTGCCTTATGCAAACACACGTAGCCTGCAGAATGCAATGAATCAACGCGGTTTGGGTAATTTACTGCAAAGCTTTAATTGCAGCGCGCAACCTGCAGAACATCTGGCCTGTGTTCCCGATTACCTGAAATTCAGTGCCAGTTATCTGCAACAACGCGCCACCAATTTGTGAGGTGTGTGGGCGCCAACGGCGCAGCGCAGACAATTTGCACAACGCCAGACTTATTCGATTTTCAGATAGCTGGCGCGCACAAACGCTGGGTCGCCATGATTAAAGTGCCACCATTCACTGCGTATGCCATGAAAGCCACCGGCAGCCATGGCATCACGCAAGATGCCACGATTATGCAAATGGTGCGAGCTTAATTGCTGGTTTTGCAGTAATTGCTTTTCTAAAACCGGGTGTGATTTTTCATTTAATTCATCAAAATCGCTTCCCATATCCAGTTCTATGCCATGTTGATCGATGAGTGTGACATCGATGGCCTTGCCATAGGAATGGATCGAGCCAAGTGCCGGGTCGGCGACATATATGCGTAAGTTCGTGCCCGCTAAAAAGTCCCAGAGTTTTACCTGGATGCGATTGGGACGCAGCGCATCCAACACCAGGATCCGGTATTCAGGAAAATGGCGTTTCAGCCAGTTCGCAGAAGCCAGCAAACCTGCGGCTGCTTCACGGTGTATCCAGTCACAATCGATGTCCTGGTACAAGGCGTAGCCGACAAAATTATCGGCGCGGGCATAGCGTAAATCAACCGCAATACCAGGTAGTGCCGAAAGTCGGCAGTAATCGGGATGGCTGTCTAATAATTCACACTGCACTGGGCTTACTCCTCAACTGGGTCGGTATGGTTTTAGCTTAGCCTTGCCAAGCCTGGTCTTACTAATGAAAGCTGTATGCCTGCTTATAACTCGCAGGAATAGCCACCTTCAGGCTTAGTTGGCCAGCTTATCCCGGGGTTCAACATCAAGATAACGCCAATTGGTAAAATCAACCGGATGACGCAGATAATTTCTCACCCAAGGCCAACTGACATCAGCAGACAAGGGATGTGTGCGTAAAACCCAGGGGTTGTAGGCATGTAAAATTTGCGCCATTTTTTCATACAATTTTTGCCGTTCTGCCAGATTGTGACTGCCCCTCGCTTGCAAATACAAGTCATCAAATTCTTTCAAGGAAAAGCGCGCGTAATTGGCACGTCCTATATTGCCACTATAGAGCAATTGATAAAAATTGTCGGCATCTGGAAAATCGGCTATCCAGTCAGCTTCCACCATCTGCACCTTGCCCAGTCGGGCTGCGCGCAATATTTCTGAATGTTTATCCGATTTGAAACTGATGCGTATGCCGATTGCCTCTAATGATTTGCGCCAGACTTCGTCACGAATGCGGCCATCGGTATTGGCCTTGCTATGCATTTGTAAGTGCAACTCGCTGCCATCGGGCAAGCGGCGGTAGTTATCGGCAGCACGGCGATATGCAAACTTATCGAGTAAGGCATTGGCTAATTGCACATTATATTGCACAGGGCTGCGATAGCTCTCGCTATAGCCATTGACTTGCGGTGGTAATGGGCTATTGGCACGCATCGCCAAGCCGCGTTCTTGCAAAGCGATATCGGCGGCGGCATCGTAGCTTAAGGCGATAGCACGTCGCAAAGCGATTTTTTCTTTGCTATAGCCGCCTATCACTGGGTCTTGCATATTCATCCAGACATAGTAAATCTGCAGCGTCGGAAATAAAGCCAGATTTACCCCTTGTTTTGTTAACTCAGGTTTTAATTTTCCCTGCTCCATTAGCATGGTCGAAAGTGGTGGCGGCACTTGTTCGAGGTAATCAAATTCACGGTTTAAAAAACCCAGCACGCGCGCCTGTTGCTCTTCCACGACCTTGATCTCCACCTTATCGACTAAGGGCAGCGTTTTATCGTTTAATGCGCTGGCAATCGCCCGGGTTTTGGGATCGTGTCCCTGGTCGTGAAACCGCCGTTGATAGCGCGGATTAGCCAGCAATTCAATTTTAAAGCTACGCTGCCAGTTACCCAGTGTAAACGGCCCCGTACCTATAGGATGATTACCGGCTTCGCTGCCATGATAGTCAAGAACTTCCTGCGCCAAAGCCGAGGTTGCCACGGTACCCAATATATACAGAAAATTGGGTTCCGGATTTTGTAAGCGTATGCGCAAGGTGTATTTATCCAAAACTTCAATGCCCGGAATTTTCAATTTGGCAGGGTCGCTGCCAGCCGCAGGATTTTTTAAGGCGGCTTCTCCAAGAATTTTGCCATCAAGTAAAAACAACCAGGGTGATTTTAAGCGACTGTCATATAAACGTTGCAGGCTATAGCGGTAATCCTCGGCTTGCAGTTCGCGGGGCTTGCCAGCAAAGGCCGGGTGATCGCTGAAGAAAATACCCGGGCGGATTTTCATGGTATAGGTTTTACCGTCAGCACTGATTTCTGGCATCGCTTGCAAAGTATTCGGGCGCATTTGCAAAGGCCGGGCCAGGTAATCATAGCGCAGCATAGGTTCAAACAAATTCTCGTTAATGCTGATGGTATTGATGTCTGAAGCTAGCGCCGGGTCGAAGCTGCTTTCGGGTGAGGTCAATAAGACATGCAACACTTTTTGAGCCTGAACTTTAACCGGACTAGCCTGCAACAGCGTGCCTGAGCATCCCAGATAAAGCGTCAGCGCTGTCAGGCTGTATTTAAGGAACAGTGAAACGGGTTTTATGCCAGTTTTAATCATAAGTGCAAAAAAGTAGGAGGCGGGCTGAGGGGATTATTCAGCATCGGGCTGCAGCGTAAATTCGGGCGCAGGCTGGTAATAGCTCAGGTAGAGCCATTCTTCACCGATGGCCGCATTGGCGTCCGGGAAAATCACACGACCATCACGCTGGGCGCGAATTTCCGTGCCGTCAGCACGCAGTGCCAGAATTTCACCCGCTCTGACTTCATCAAAGCTGATCCAGTCGCGCACAAACCTGTCGTCGGCATGCCATTTGTCGATGACTTCGACCATGCGCAAAATTTCCATTTCTTGTGCAGGCAAGGGCTCGCCATCCACTATACCGAGCCAGCGCAAACTACTGAGTATGGCTTGGTAAGCGAGTTCTGGTGCATGAATATCATCGTGCTGACCGCATTCCAGTGTCATCGCATACCCACCCATGCGACGCATGTACTCGGTGGTACCGACCCCGAATTCCGGGTCGGCTTGGTACGGCAAGCCCCCAGGATGACTGGCAGCGTGTTCGGCAAACCATTGCTGGCGACGAGTCACGCCATCGGCATAAGTGCTAAGCCAGCCTTGCACCACACGCTTAACACCTAAACGGCGCGCCATTTCCCATTCGGGTTCAGCCAGGGCAAAAGGTTCCAGCGCACCCTGATTATTTTCCGGACCGATTAATACAAAGGCTTCGCCTTGCGAGCGGAACGAGTGCAAGTCGAGCAAAACCTGATGTTGCGCCAGCAATGGGCATAACCAGTTCGCCACATAATCTTCATATTGGCTAGGATTTTCGGTGGGAATTAACTTGCGATTCAGATTGCGCTCACCTTCACGCGCACCACGTGCATAGGCTAAAGGATTACAAACCGGAACCAGGCTGACTTTGCCGCACAGCAGACGCAACTTGCCTTCCTGCACTTCACGCACGAAGCGACGTATTGCCTGGGTGCCGCAAGTTTCATTGCCATGAACCGCACCCGTGATGATGATGGCCGGGCCTGGTAAGTGACTGACAAATTGCTGGCTCTCAAAATACAAAGTGGGCGATGACACTGCCGCAGCATCCGGGTTAGAAAGAGAAGTCATGATGGATGTTTCTTGCCAAAGTCAGCGGGGATACGTACCAATGCGCACACAATAAATGTGGCACAAGCCGCCGCACAAACATAAATGAAAAAATGTGAATAACCCAGGTATTGTTGTAAATGACCACTAAACATACCGGGTAACATGATGGAGGCTGCCATAAAGCCCGTGCAAATCGCATAGTGCGCGGTTTTGTGCGGGCCATCGGCTAACATTATCATGAATAAAATGTAGGCGGCGAATCCAAAGCCATAGCCGAATTGTTCAAATGCGACGGCGATGCCCACCAGCCATAAATTCTCAGGTTGATGCAATGCCAGCCAGACATAGACCAGATGCGGTAAGTTAATCGCCAACGCCATCGGCCACAAACAAGCTTTTAAACCCCAGCGTGAGATCGCCGCGCCACCTAAGATTCCGCCCGCTGTCAGCGCCACCATGCCAAAACTGCCATAAATTAAACCAAAGGCTTGATTGCTTAAGCCCAGGCCACCCGCTGCGATTTGATCGAGTAAAAAGGGTTTGGCGATCGTTAATAACTGCGCTTCGCCAAAGCGATACAGCAATAAAAAGGCAATACAGATAACGATTTGCGGCTTTTTGAAAAAGTCGAGAAAAACTTTACCGTAGTCGTGACCGAAATTTAAGGGCTGAGTCGATTCGCGGTCACTCTCAGGCTTAGGTAAGACCCAGCGGTGATACAAGGAGAGCGCAATAAACAAAGCCGCCAGGATAAAAAACACCGCTGACCAGGCAAATGCCAGATTGCCGCGCCAATCATGCAAGCTGCCAGCCAAATACACGATGGCACCTTGTCCGGTCAGCATCGCGATACGGAAAAACATCGCGCGCACACCAACCCAGGCCGCTTGCTGATGTTGTTCTAAGGCCAGCATATAAAAGCCATCGATGCCTATATCATGGGTGGCTGAGCAAAATGCAATCAAGGCAAACAGCGCAAAACTGGCTTGTAGCATGGCCGAGCCGGGAATCACCAAGGCTACAGCGGCAAACAAGGCACCGAGTATCAATTCAAAGCTGATAATCCAAAAGCGTTTGGTTTTATACAGTTCGACCAGGGGTGACCACAGCGGCTTGATGACAAAGGGCAGGTTTAGCCAACTGGTGTATAAGGCAATATCCGCATTCGATAAGCCAAAATTTTTATACATGATGACCGAAACCGTCATCACGATCACATAGGGCATGCCTTGGGCAAAGTACAAACTGGGTATCCAACTCCAGTTCGGGGCGTTTTTTAACATGGGCGATTCTCAGTAAAACTCAGGTAAGGTCAGGCTCAGGCGCTGAGTTGGCGTGTTCTGCACAAACGCAGGCACACGCTTTGCTCATCCCCAATGCTGAGTTCCAGCGCAGTGACAGTAGCGACGCAGCGTAACCTTGCTGTGGCGGACTGAGCCATCATGGCGTGGCAGCAGCAGTTGAGCGAGTGAAATTTTACAACCGAAACATAGAAAAAAGTTATGTCTGATGCAGTCATTTTCTCCACCAGTGCAGCTGGCTTGGGTAAAATGAACGAAATTCGCCTGTGCATGCCAGACAAAATCTGGCGAATTCCTTATTTACCCGATACTTTGGAGAATCGCGTGCAAGCTGACGTGTCTGAGCTTACCCCGGAACTGGGGCTGGGAATTGATGCCGGTGGCACACAAACACGTTGGGCCTTAGCGAATCCGCAGCAGCAAATCGTTGCCAATGGTACGGCAGCCGGCATGAGCGCGCTGCAACTCGAACATGAGCAAGGCGAACTCACCCTGCGTCACTTATTATCGGCACTTGCTGCAACGGCTGCCAGTCATGGCAGGGTGGGGCATATTCGTGCCGGCATCACGGGTTATGGCGGGGATATGCAAGCCTTGCCGGCCTTAATCGCTGAAATCTTCGAGTTGCCCGAAGCTGCAATCTCCATCAGTAACGACATTACGATTGCCTATCAAGATATTTTTAAACCTGGCGAAGGCTATCTGATTTACGCCGGCACCGGTTCGATTGCCGCCTACATCGACCAGGATGGTGAATTTCATCGGGCTGGTGGGCGTGGTTTCTTGCTGGATGATGGCGGTGGCGGTTTTTGGATAGCGCGCGAGGCGCTGCGGGCAATCTGGCGCCAGGAAGATCTGGCACCGGGTAGTTGGCAAACCTCGGTGTTGGCGCAGCAGATGTTTCAGATGATGGGTGGCAGTGACTGGGATAGCAATCGCAGTTTTATTTATCAACTAAACCGTGGCGAAATCGGGAAACTGGCGCTGGCGGTGGCACGTGCCGCGAATAATCAGGATTTACAAGCCCAGTCTATCTTACGTCAGGCTGGTGAAGAATTAGCGCGGCTGGGGCTGGCCATGTGTCAGCGTTTTGGCGTCAAGCCAATTGCCTTAGGCGGACGGGTGCAGGATTTGCACCCCTTAATTGTCGAATCGCTGCGCGCCACCTTGCCTGCAACGATCAGTTTCAGACAAAGCACTTGCCGCGCCCATTTTTCCGCAGCTCGTCTGGCCGCGCGTTCGCTTTAGTTTGCCGGATGCGGCATGTCATTTTTGAGAGAGTTTGCATGATAGTTTGTTTAAGCAAAAATAGCCTGGCTTTACTTGGTTTAAGCCTGGTTTTAAGTGCTTGTACCACGCCGCGGATTACTACGCCGGATAACCGGGTGACGCTCGATTACCGAGTTTATAGCACGGCAGCGGAAGTTGGCGATATCGATAAAACTATTAACGCCATCGGCCAGGAGCGCCGCATCCAGTTTTTGGTTTTGCATTACACCGCAATTGATGAACCCGCTTCGTTGCGTGTACTCAGTCAACAACAAGTCAGCAGCCATTATCTGGTGGGTGATAAAACTCCGGTTAAGGTCTGGCAATTAGTCGATGAAACCAATATGGCTTACCACGCTGGCGTTAGTGACTGGCGTGGTTATAATCGTTTGAATGCCAGTTCTATCGGCATAGAAATTGTCAACCTCGGTTATCGCGATAATGAACAAGGGCGTCAGTATTTTCCATTCCCGCAAGAGCAAATCGATAAAGTGCTGGCGTTGACTAAAGACATCGTTAAGCGTCACAACATCAAACCGGAAAACGTGGTTGGCCATTCCGATATTGCCCCGACGCGCAAATCCGACCCGGGTCCCTTATTCCCGTGGAAGCAGTTTGCTGATGCGGGCTTGATACTTTGGCCCGATGCCATCAAAGTGGCCGAACGTTTGCCGCAATTTGAACAGAGTTTGCCCGATGCGCTGTGGTTTCAAAAGAAGCTGGCGCACTATGGTTATTTTTTGCCGCAAACTGGTAGCTGGGATGAGCTCACTAAAAATGTCTTGATCGCGTTTCAAACTAAATACCGCCCAGCCCGTTTCGATGGTCAGCCTGATGCAGAAACCGCTGCGATGCTGGATGTTTTGTCTGAACTTTTGCCCACAAAAAAATGAACTTAAGTTTTCGTAAATTTGCAAAATTGTGATCGCGATCACACCACAAAAAATTTCCAGCTGTCAGAATCTGTCTCAGATTTTTTCATCCACCCAGATATCAGAAAGGAGCGACCATGCCCGCTAAGGCTAACAAATTGTCCAATACTTAGCCCCAGCTTGCAGGCTCGGGCTAACCGAGCCGGTCGTTCATTCTCACGACGAACCCCGGCCTATGCGCTGGGGTTTTTCATTTGCGCTGACGCGTAATTTTCCCCGGCATTTGTTTCATCACGATGGCTGAGCCAGCGTTTTTCGCGCTCGCCATCACCATGAACTGATGCGTCTTTTTCTCTTGCCTGAGTAGCAGCGTTGTGCAAACACGCCGCCAGGTTTGGGCACGCACGGTTCATGGCATGGAGTTTTTATTTATATGCCTATCGTAAAAGAAATACACAAGGGTCAGGTCCCGGTCAAAATTTACACCGACGAGATCGATTACCGCGCCCTTAATCAATTGCTCAATATCGCGCAATTGCCCTTCGTTTATCCGCATGTTGCGGCGATGCCCGATGTTCATGCCGGTATCGGTGCCACCGTTGGTAGCGTGATTCCGACCCGCGACGCGGTGATACCGGCGGCGGTCGGGGTCGATATTGGCTGTGGCATGAATGCGGTTTGCACCAGCCTCAAAGCTGAACAATTACCCGACAGTCTGGCGCGCTTGCGTTCCGCACTCGAAGCAGAAATTCCGGTTGGTTTCGATCAGCATGAATGGAGCAAAGTCAGAGGCTCGGCCTTAGTCAGAACTGGCCGACCCTTAAATGATCGCTTAGATCGCATTGTCGGTAAGCACAAGGGTTTGATGAAGATGCAAAACAAATTTGCACAAACCTGGATTTGTCAGCTAGGCACGCTGGGTGGTGGCAATCACTTTATCGAAGTGTGTCTGGATGAACAGCAACGGGTCTGGATTATGTTGCACTCGGGTTCGCGTGGCATAGGCAATGTGATAGGCCGCTATTTCATTGCTGCCGCACGCAAGGATATGCAACGACATCAAATTCATTTACCCGATAAAGACCTGGCTTATTTCAGCGCCGGTTCAGACTGGTTTGAGGATTATCTCGAAGCGGTGCAATGGGCGCAAGACTATGCCTATATCAACCGCGCCGAAATGATGCGTCGGGCCTTAGCTGTGTTAGCGCAGCACACCACGCAATTCGAAATCATTGGTGAAGCCATCAATTGCCATCACAACTACGTCACGCAAGAACGTATCGGCAATGAAATGATATACCTGACACGCAAGGGCGCAATCTCGGCGCAGGCGGGTGAACTCGGCATCATCCCTGGCAGTATGGGGGCGCGTTCTTACATCGTGCGTGGCAAGGGTAATCCTGACTCGTTTTGTTCTTGCTCACATGGCGCGGGTCGCAAGATGACGCGTACCGAAGCCAAGCGTAAGTTCAATCGCTTTGATTTAGCCGCACAAACCGAGGGCATAGAGTGTCGCAAAGATCGTGGCGTGCTCGATGAAATCCCGGCGGCCTACAAAGACATCGACCAGGTGATGGCGCATCAGACCGATTTAGTCGAAGTGCTGCACACGCTGCGTCAAGTGATTTGCATCAAAGGATAAAAAATAAAGGACAGCGTATGAAAGTTTTTGATAAAACCATTAAACCGCGTAATCCCTTAGCTGTGGCTGCCCGCAAACGCAATGCCGGGGCGCATGGCAGTTACAACGAACAACGTAGCGAACGGCGTAAAGCCAAACAGCGCTTGCATAAAATGCGGCGTACTGATGATTGGGATGAGTGAGTAGCATCAGCGTAACGTTGCTCAATACTAAGCTCGTTGCATCAATGGGCTTAGCTTCTCAGTTTGATGCCTGTAAATCAACCAGAAAATTTTGCTCGGTCAAGACGATCAAGCTGACTCAAAATATTTCTGAAATCATTTGAAAAAATTTTTTTACTTACTATATTTAACAAACTTAAGATTAAATTCAGCCGCAAAAACACTTTGCCTCGGCTCTCGTAAAGCAGTGCGTATCACGCCATAACTTTTTTCACGTTTATTCTTGTTGCTAGCGTTGTGTCTTACAAGGCGGCAGACTTAATACGTCGAGCTTGCAATGATTTTAGTTCCTGCGAATTCGCATCATTCCTGAAAAACGCCTGAAGCTGAAATAAGGCATTGTGTATTTGGTTTTCAGTCGCTTCGCTGATGACCAGGCTATTCATGGAGGATTATCATGGCAGAAACAGGATTGTATCTCTTGAAGTTAAGCTTTACACCACCTGCTGGCGTTACTGGCGCTGGCAATATGACGCTGGCAGTGACAGTCAATGCTGTGACAGGTGCAGTTAGCGGTCAGGCATTGGGAACGATTTTAGAAGGTACACAATCGCCACAAAATTTCGTCGCCCATGTGCAAGGCGCTATGCATAGCACAGGCTTGGGGCCAGTCGTTAAGGTTGGCGCAGTTCACGGCGAAGCCGCCGTATCCGTAACGCCACCACAAATTGGTACTTACCTCGCGCCATTTACGGCAAGTTTTGCGCTTGATTCTGGCTGGACAGGCCAGGGTCAGTTTACCGTTGGCCAGCATATTTATAAATCCGAAGTGAAAATGATCGATTAAGTCAGAATTTTTCGGATCGAATTAGCCGCGTATGCCTTGAGGTTTGCGCGGCTAATTTTATGTGAATTTGGATTTTCTCTGCGCTGTAAAAACTCAGATCAACAAGAAAAGCAGATTCTCAAAATCGCTGCGCTTAAGCTGATAAAACCAGTCGACGCCTTCTCTGTGCTTGTCAATCGCGTTTGTTTGCTATATCAGGATGGCGAAACTAAAACGAAAATCTGACACTAGATGAGTGCGACGCTACATGACAGCGGCATTTATCTACACCTGGTAAATCTATCCTTGCATTGAAGTCTTAGGTTTAATTACTAACGAATGCATCAGGTTATCAGTCAGATTGTTGCATGACTATTCTTTCAAATCCTGAGTTTCCTTTTGTCGTTTTTCGCGTTTTTCTTTTTCTTCCTTTTCCCTATCCGCATGCCATTTGATGGCATAAAACATGCCTGTGCCAAACACACCAAGCTTAAAAATCACTAAAACTATCGGTACCCAATCCATTTTATTATTCCAATTTACAAACAAAGGCTGACTGCATACCTGCAGCCGCGCCATGCGCTGTACGTTATTCGCCTCAGCAGCACGAACAAATCAGTATTCTGCAAAGATAGCCTTGCCGCCAGGATTAACGCATACTACTCGAAAGCAATTTCCATACATTGTGACAAAATGTCCCAGTTAACACCTCAAGCAGTTAAAACCTCGGCAATCTGGTTGCCAACCATTGATGTCAACGGCGGCCCACGCTTTTTGCAAATCGCCGATGCTTTGCAAGCCGCAGTGGCCGCTGGTGTGCTGAAACCAGGCGACAGGTTGCCACCACAGCGTCGTCTGGCGCAAGCCTTGAACCTGGATTTGACCACGATTACGCGCGCCTATGAAGAAGCGCGTCGCCGCCATTTACTCGAAGGGCGTGGTGCTCATGGCAGCTATGTCGCCGCCGCTAAAGTTGAATTCACGGCCACGCTTGATCTGAGTCTGAATACCCCGCCCATGCCCGCAGGGCTGCATCTTGATGACATGCTTAAGCGAGGTGTAGCGCAAGTCTTGCTGCATACCGATACAACGCAATTGCTGACTTATCACCAGGCAGGCGGCAGCGCTGCCGAACGTCTGGCTGGTGCGCAATGGCTGATGCCGATACTCGCTAAGGTCGATAACGAAAGCATCGTAGTTTGTCCCGGTGCGCAAGCCGCGCTGGCCGCACTAATCCTGAGTTTAAGCGGGCCTGATCAAGTGATACTGGCGGAGCCGGTGTGCTATCCGGGTCTGGCTGCAGCGGCTAAGCAATTTGGCCGTAAGCTAGTCAGTGTCGCCAGCGATCAGCATGGCATGTTGCCAGCGGCCCTGCTACAAACGTTGCGTGAACATCAGGTCGGATTCATTTACCTGAATCCCACTCTACAAAACCCCACCACACGGACCATGCCAGCTGTGCGTCGCCAGCAACTCGCCAGCATCGCCGCCGAACACAATTTATTGATTGTGGAAGATGATCCTTACTGGCTGCTGGCAGATCAGCCACCGCCTGCGCTGGCGGCGCTGGCTCCGCAACAGGTTTGCTACATCACCAGTTTATCCAAATGCCTGACACCGGGTTTGCGTCTGGCCTATGTGGTTCTGCCCAAGCCCGCCCTGCGTCAGGCGTTCTTGCGCGCATTGCGTTCCTTTGCTCTGATGGCGACACCATTGACAGCAGCACTGGCAACGCAATGGCTAAGCGACGGCACTGCAGCGCGCTTGCTGGCAGCAGTGCGTGAAGAAGCGAACCAGCGTCAGCGCATGGCGCACGCGATACTGGCCGGATACAGCCATGCCGAGGTCCAGGGCTTGCACCTCTGGCTAAACCTGCCCAGCTCCTGGCCTGCAAGTCAATTTGCTGAAGTCGCCGCCAACGCAGGACTGGTCGTGACTCCGGCACTCGCGTTTGCGATCGCGGAAGGAACACCGAATGCGATACGAATTTGCCTGGGTAGCATTAAAACGCGCAGCCACTTGCAAGCCGCTTTGCAACAGCTCTCGCAGTTGTTAGCGCAGCGGCCTGAGTAGTGATTGGTAAAGTTGAGGCTTTCAAATTTGTGAGTTACGTAGTGTGGGCAATTTATTGCCCACTCAGCCATTCCTCAATCGCTACGCCAGAGAATTATTTTGGGGAAAACCGAGTAGGTGAACACCATAAGACCGCGCCTGACTAGCTCTGTTTTTCATGTATTATTGCCAACGTTGAATGCTACAATCGCTGTCATGTTCCGCAAGCATGCAGGGAATTTCTAACATTTTATCGTAGCGAAAAATATGAATACAGAAGCGGTCAAAGCGTTTTGCCTGGCTTTTCCAGGGACAGTCGCAAAAGAATCGGGCGCACCATCTAACGTACTAGCCTATTACGTCGGTGACAAATTTTTTGCTTACTTCAAGACCAGCGAGCCAGAGCGCTGGCGCTTTAGCTTTCGGGTGACGCCAGAGCGTTTTCTGGAACTCACCGATCAGCCTGGCATCAAGCCCGCGCGCTATATGCACCGCTTTCATTGGGTCACAGTGGTTGAGGTTGCCTCCATCAGTCCAGACTACCTGACAGAATTGATCACATGGTCGTATCAAAAAGCATGGTCGGGATTAACTAAGAAGCTGCAAAAAGAAATCTTAAGTAATCACGCCTTATGACTATGCTCAATACCATAGCGGCTGAAGCCAGCAAAATTGATTGTGAGATCATCGCATGAACAACGCCGTCATTTTATTTCTCGCTCTATTTTTGATTAGTATCCAAAATTTGTCAGTCGCATCGCAAACTGTGCGCTTCCGTCAATTCATCGAAGTCCGAAGCACAAAGGGAAATAATGCCTCTGGTGAGAACTCCGAAGCTGAGCAGCGTATGCAAGTGTTTGAAGCAATCTCGCGAGACTTACCTTGGTCTGCAGAAAGCCTGCGCCAATCTGGCATCATTTTTCAACACACAAATACAGAGAACGAACCCGATGACGGTGAAGAGTACCGCTCTCAAGAAATGCATCTGTTTACCTTCTTTTTACACAAAGAACATGCACGTCTTGTCCAAAGAAAGCCTGGAGCTCTTTTGGGGCCTTATCGATATTGTCGTGTAATGGGCCTCCCAGTAGAGCTCGATGTTAATTGGACAGAAGATAAAGACTTGAAGCAGCCATCAATAGCACTCAATACCATCTCAGATGCAGAGCGTATGAAACGTGGATTTCCATTTGCATTGCTCGCTTCATACCTAGGCCAAAACGAAGATCCATTGCCCGATTCGCTTCGCACAGCAATCCGGGATAACGAAATTAATCAGCTATATATTGCAGACCAACAGACGGGCAGTCTTTTTAGAAAAGAAGAGATGATATTTAACCGGACTATAGAACGTATCGGTGATAGCCAACGTAGAGCCCGACTGTATGAAATAATGGCAGAAGATGTACTCTGGAGTGCCAAAACTTTGTTTGAGGCTGCGCAGGTTCTGAATCGTACGAAGAGTACATTGATAAAACAAAGAAAAACACATTTTCGATTTCAAGAAAATCACCTTTTCGCTTTCTTTTTAGCGCGGCAAGCTTATCTCAGAGGCGAGCGTGATGCTGCTCCTTTAATTGTAGATAGCCTCAATAGCTTTCTTCGAGTAAGCCAAATGCCAGACAGTTTCAGATTAAAACTAACGCGACAAGATAAGCCTGGAGTTTGTCAACAAGAAGAACACGTGAGTGTAGAGCAGTGGGGAAAATATGAGTTTCCATTTCATTTAGGCAGAGTTATCAAGCCACTCTGCCTGGGTAAGTAGCTAAAGCAGCGTAGCGTGGGCAAATTTTTGCCCACGTGATTTTTTTAGAAAATGTTGGATATGCGCCGATCTAGATCAACGCATGCACGTGGGCATGATGAAGTCGTGTCTACTCAATTTTCTTGAAACAAGATTTTTCCCTGGATTGTGGCAACAGGAAGGCAAGTATGGATATTTATCAAGCGTCTGAAAATAGTTTTTTGCCCTCAAGCGCCGTTTCAATAGTCGTGAATCAATCGGCCAAAGAAGGCAAAGTTGGTGTTTGTTCTCCAATAGAACACGGCTTCGGTGGAGGTGCCGATTTTGGACTTATCGCTCAACACTATCTGAGCCAATACGAAGGCATAAAAATCTCCGAGAGATCAATTCTAAACGGGGATATACCCATTTTAGTTTCAATCACGAAATGGCCTCAACACGGAAAAATCGTAAAAATCGAAAATGATCCGTTTGGAGGTTGGAAATATAGTCCTAATGAAACCTATTTCGGAAAAGATACGTTAGAAGCGAAAGTCGTGGTCGGGAAAAAGATTGTCAATGTCATCTATCATTTTGTTATTCAATCTGATGTGGAGGAACAACTCAGTGATTTTCAAATTAGAAAGTATTGTCCTAAGCGAATTTGGAAAATTTCTTAGAAATTTAGCGAAGTGAATAATAGTTCTAGCTGATTAAATTGCTTAGCGTGGACAGGATTTTTTGCTAACGATAGTATGTTTTGAAAATGTAGAATGTGCGCTGATCTGGAATAGCGTATGCACGTTGGTGCGATGAAACCGTATCTGCACCACATCACTATGCAGCAAGCTTAGAGGTGCAAGGAATAACTTGGATTTATATTTAGATGAAAATAGTTAGAGCGTACACTACAGATGAGCTGATCTATGAATTAGTCAAGGACGGTACACTTCTGGAAAATTATGTCGTAGTCGGGGAAGACGGTGAGGTAGGCGCGCTCTTCTCAATTGAGGAAAACCTGCTTTTCTCTCACATTTTTGAAAATGATGCGTTATATAAACAATCGATAGATTTTATAAAATCACGAGGAAAAGTATACCGTGATTTATTGGCACTCAAAAAGGAATACCCTGATTTGATTTTTTGAGGTCATGTAGCGTGGGAAAATTTTTACCCCCGCGCTTATTTTCGAAAATGTAGGGTGCGAAATTTTGCGAATCAACGAGTACACATGGATACAATGAAGCCGTATTCAATCTACTCATACAGTAAAAATAAGGCAGAGATTTTGGATGGAAATATAAATGAATTTTTTAAAAATAACCTGCGCATTTTTCTTATCCCCTTTAGGAATTTGGAGAATAATTCGGGGTTCATGGCTAGGTGTAATTTATCCAGTTTTATGGCTAAGTTCTTTATTGTCTGTAGTGGCATACTGAATTTGGCCACCTGATAAGAGGTGTTATGCTACACCTCGT
>JAYSEN010000010.1:0-154288 GCA_041913845.1 Undibacterium sp. | reverse complement strand
TTAGGCTGGCTGATGAACGATGACACATAACACACCCTGAACCCAAACTAAAAAAATGATGACTGATTGTAAAGCGCAGCAATGGAAATGGCAATGAACTTGCTCAATGCGTGCTGTTTGCGAAGCCTAAAAATTGCGGCGACCTCGGCGTAAAAAAACTGTTGACGGTGATTTTACCGACAGACGCAAAACACCAAAAATCAGCACACCGCCTAACGTGTGAGTTCAGCGGGCGCCGTAGGCGATCCGCTGCAACGACGGGTTAGGCTGCTTGATGAACGACGACACATAACACACCCTGAACCCAAACTAAAAAATGATGATTGATTGTAAAGCGCGGCGATGGAAATGGCAACGAACTTGCGCGACGTGCACTGATTGCGAAACCTAAAATTTACAGCGAACCCGTGGAAAAATTTGTAGTCGATGATTTTACTGAAGGACGAAAAACACGCCAAATCAGCACACCGCCTAACGTATAGTATACACCTATGCAGGTGTATACTCAGGTTGTAAAAGGTGGATATTAAAACTAAGCTTCATGTAAATCAAGGATTTAGCTGAGGTTTTTATGGATAGTACACCTGTACGCACCCCTCCTCCACCCAAATTACTGGATCAGCTGCGCGCGAGCTTGCGTTTACGGCATTACAGCTTGCGTACTGAGCAACAGTATCTGCAATGGGTGCGGCGCTTTATCTTGTTTCATGGCAAGCGCCATCCGAAAACCATGGGGGCGACTGAGGTTGAGGCGTTTTTAACGCACTTAGCGGTTGAGGGTGAAGTGGCTGCTTCGACGCAGAATCAGGCGTTGTCGGCGCTGCTGTTTTTGTATCGCGAGGTGTTGCAGCAGGATTTACCCTGGATGTCGCAGGTGGTGCGTGCCAAGCGTCCGGCGCGTTTGCCAGTGGTGCTGACTGAGCGCGAGGTGCTGGCGATACTGGAGCGCATGAGCGATGTGCATGGCCTGATGGCGCGCTTACTGTATGGCAGTGGCATGCGCATCATGGAGTGCGTGCGTTTGCGGGTTAAAGATGTGGATTTTGAGCGCCTTGAAATTGTGGTACGCGATGGCAAGGGCGCGAAAGACCGGGTGACGATGTTGCCACAAGCGGTGGCGCCCGCCTTACTCACGCATTTGCAATGGCGGCGGCGTTTGTATGAGGATGATCTGGCGGCGAACCAGGCTGAGGTGTATCTGCCCGATGCGCTCGCCCGCAAATACCCGAATGCAGCGTCGGAATGGTGCTGGCAATATGTGTTTGTAGCGGCAACACATACGCTGGACCCGCGCAGTGGTGCGAAGCGCCGTCATCATTTGGATGAAAAGTTGTTGCAGCGGGCCATGAAACGCGCCTTGCAAGCCAGCGAAATCAGCAAACCCGCGACGCCGCATACTTTACGTCATAGTTTTGCCACGCATTTACTGCAACGTGGCTACGATATCCGCACGGTGCAAGAATTACTCGGCCATGCCGATGTCAGCACCACCATGATTTATACCCATGTGCTGAATAAAGGGGGGCGCGGCGTGGTGAGTCCGCTTGATTTTTTGTGAGGCGTTGACTCTGCGGCCTGCGGCGCGAATTGGCGTAGCGACGCTGCCTTGCGCTTGCTACTGCGGTGATTTTCTGTAGATCAAATCTGTCTTAAAGTGCAAGCTGCATGCACCTTATGCACATTTTATTAACTTTGTAGGATGGGCACGGTATTTCGTGCCCATGCACCAACACAGTTCAAGCACGAGTCGAATTTAACTAATTCAAATCCGCGTGGGCAAAAATTTGCCCACCCTACGCGACTTTACGTCATAGTTTTGCCACGCATTTACTGCAACGTGGCTACGATATCCGCACGGTGCAAGAATTACTCGGCCATGCCGATGTCAGCACCACCATGATTTATACCCATGTGCTGAATAAAGGGGGGCGCGGCGTGGTGAGTCCGCTTGATTTTTTGTGAGGCGTTGACTCTGCGGCCTGCGGCGCGAATTGGCGTAGCGACGCTGCCTTGCGCTTGCTACTGCGGTGATTTTCTGTAGATCAAATCTGTCTTAAAGTGCAAGCTGCATGCACCTTATGCACATTTTATTAACTTTGTAGGATGGGCACGGTATTTCGTGCCCATGCACCAACACAGTTCAAGCACGAGTCGAATTTAACTAATTCAAATCCGCGTGGGCAAAAATTTGCCCACCCTACGCGACTTCGCGTCACAATCTAAGCTTAGTCGTTTGCATCACCCAGATCAAATTCTTGCCAAGCGCTGACATCTGCAAGGCGAACTTCGAGCTCCATATTTCCGTCGCCAATTATTTGGGAGAAGTCGACAATATGGATACAGTCTGTAGGAACGATCCGTTGAAAACTAGTGAGCAGTTCGAGATTGAGAGTGTCACGCATTGAGTAGTATTCGGAGTACTTCCCCACAGCAAATAGCAGAAAAACATGCTGAACTTGGTAATAAGCATCTGTTGGCATAAACGCCCCAAAAGCCATACCCATTGAAGGATCGGTTGAATCTAGATCAGAGTATCCAATAGGGATGCCGTCAAGTGTCACCATGAACCTCATTTGCTCTCCAGAGAAATAAAATCCTAAGGTTGGAAGTAACTGGCAACCGAAGTTGCGCAGCAGCGGAGCGAATCCCAGGCAAAGCTTGGGGCTGCCCAATTGACTGGAGCGTTAACCCGTAAAAGACCCAATTTCACTGGTAAGCCACTCATTTGATAATAGCCCGAAACGTCAGGCTTATACGCTCACCAGCGTTGATTGCCTTGGGGATGGCGTGCAGCCAATGATCTTGAATCTGCTTTGTCATATACAACAAAGACCCACTAGGAAGTGGGTAATTAAATTCCACAGATTTATCTGATTTACTGCGAAAGGTAATGGTGCGCACATCGCCTAGCGAGATGATAGCGACGCCCGTTCCTGGTGCTAGTTCTTCGCTCGAATCAGCATGAAAGCCCATCGACGAAAGACCGTCTTCATAATAATTCAACAGGCAATTGTTGGGCAGGAATCCCAGTGTTTCCTTAAGTTCCAGGCATATCTGCTGAAGCGTCGCAGGCATCGGAGTCTCAGGGTAGGTAATCTGAGAATAATCGTAAGCGACGCCGAAGCTGGCGGTCTTGCGAGCTTTCATTCTTTCGTCCCAGATGACCGTATCCTTTAGCTGCTGAAACAGCGCTAACGAACCACTCAGGAATTGTTCTTCAAAGTGAATTGCGGGGGCATCCATATTCAGGGCTAAGGTGTAAATTCAGCAGTCACCTCAGGCGATCTGCTATAAAAATGGCGTGAGCAGGTTGGGCAAACAAAAGCGCATAACACCCTGCCCCAGGCTAAAAAGCGATGGCCGATTGTAAAGCGCGTCGTTGGAAATGGCAATCAACTCGCCAGCTTGAAAAACATCGTATTCGAAAAATCCGCGTGGACAAAAATTTGCCCACACCGTGATGCTGAACGTTTGCCCTGCTCATTCAACAGCGACGAAAAAATTTAATATGGCAGCTGCTCGATGACGCAATCTGCGTGCGCCTTTTCAGCCCATTGCCTTGAAAACCCGCATGAACATTGCGTTTTAGGCAGGGATGATTTTCATTTTAAATTTCAAATTAAAAATCCTGGCGTGCTGAGTCGCAGGCAAACAGTAGCAGTTGAAATGAACGTGCCAGCAAATTGGCAGAAGGCTGAGACGAATAGAAAAAGCGCCCAGCGGGCGCTTGTTACTTCAGGTACTATTTCGGGCAATTCACCTGGTTGGGATGCCGAATGCAGATGCCGCTTAAGCCCTCGTGCAGCTCCAGCCAACTACCTGCTGGTTTCACATCAGGGTTGCAAGCGCTGAATTTGCCATTGGCCATGTTGATCGAGCTGATACACCAGGCGGTCATGCAAGCGGGAGGCGCGGCCTTGCCAGAATTCCAGCCGTTCAGGAATCAAACGATAACCACCCCAGTGCGCGGGGCGTGGTGGGTGCTCGCCGTGTTCGGCGATGACCGCTGCAAGTTTTTGTTCCAGCAAGTCGCGATTGGCGATAACCTGGCTTTGTGCCGAGGCATTGGCGCTTTGCTGGCTACCGAGTGGGCGGCTGTAGAAATAGCTGTCGTTTTCTGTGTCGCTGATGCGTTCGACGCGCCCTTCTATGCGCACCTGGCGTTCCAGTTCGGCCCAGAAAAACAATAAGCAGGCATAGGGATTGCTGACTAAATCCTGGCCTTTGGCGCTGTCGTAATTGGTGAACCAGGTCAGGCCACGCTGATCGTATTCTTTAATTAAAACGATGCGGCTGCTGGGGCGGCCTTGCGGGTTGACCGTCGCCAGCGTCATGGCATTGACTTCGGTGACTTCGGCTTTACGCGCTTCTTGAAACCATTTATCAAATTGCGCCATCGGCGTGGTGGCTAATTCGGTTTCACTTAAACTGGCGCGCCGGTAATCGGTGCGTATATCGGCAATCGACATGGTGTTTTTCCTTAGTTTGGGACTTACGCAAAACCGATACTGAGCCGGGTTTCGCTTTGCCGTACTGACGTACTGCCTTGGTCTGCAGGCCTCGCCAGCACTGTTTTGTGTAAGTCGTAAAGTTACTGATTAATTCCGCGGCGCGCTTCCATGGCTGCGCCTAAAGCCGCCATTTGTGCCGCGCTGAATATGCGCTTGGCCATCGGCGCGATTTGTTGTTCTTCAATTTCCATGTGGGCCTGGTAGAGCTCGACGAATTCTTCCACCAGGGTTTCATCAAGTTCGCTGCCATTCTGGTGCGCCAGTTTATCCAGCTGAGGCTCGAGTTGCTCCCAGAACTGCGCCATCATTTCATGCTGATGCAAAATTTCGGGCACGATGCGCTGCAATAAGGCGGCGTCGTCGGCAAGCGCCGTGGCTTGCAGCGTCGGCAGCAAGTCTTGCTCTTCATCTTCATGATGCAGCGGCGCGGCTTTTTGGAAATAGCGTAACACCGAATGCGCGGCCTGCTGCACTTGTTCATCGGCACCGTAATCGCGCAAGTGTTCTATCATGCGCTCCAGCGTTTTGAGTTGCCGCCGTATGCGGTCATGGCAATGTTTCAAAACAGCCAAGGGTTCATCGAAACCCGGCGCTGCATCGATCAGATTTGGCATTACTCACCTCCCAGGTGTTACTATCAAGCATTATGCTACAGCCATATAGGTTGCGCTTGCGTGAAATCAAGCTCAGCCTCTGACAAATTTATCACCAAATTGTGGTGCTGCTGCACCAAGTGCGCCAAAACCGCTACAATGCGCGAAATTCAAACAGCAAGTGCTGAAATTTTGCTGATTTAGCAAGGGTTTTTATGGTTTCTGAACACGATATCGATTATCAACGCCGTTTTGGCGGTGTCGCCCGTTTGTATGGCGCGGCAGCATTGCAAGTCTATGCGAAGGCCCACATTTGCGTGATCGGCGTGGGTGGGGTGGGTTCCTGGGTGGTGGAGGCGCTGGCACGCAGTGCAATTGGTGAATTAACGCTGATTGATCTGGACAATGTGGCTGAGTCGAATATCAATCGGCAAATTCAAGCCTTGAGCAGCACGGTTGGCATGGCGAAAATTGAGGCGCTGGCGCAACGCATTGCCGAAATCAATCCAACTTGCCGGGTTAATTTAATCGAGGATTTTTTAAGTGCTGACAATCTCGCCAGCTTAATACCGGCAGGCCGCTTTGATTATGTGATCGACGCGATTGATGAAACCAAGGCGAAAGTGGCCTTGATCGCGCATTGCCGTGAATACACTATTCCCTTGGTAACGATAGGGGCTGCTGGTGGTCAGATTGATCCGGGCAAAATTGAAGTGCGAGATTTATCGCGCACCGAGCAAGAACCCTTATTAGCGCTGGTGCGTAAGCGTTTGCGGCAAAAGCACGGCTTTCCGCGCGGCGCGAAATCAAAGTTTGGGATAGATGCTGTGTTTTCGACAGAAGCTTTGCAAGTGCCAGAAGGCATGCCTGCCTGCGACTTAGCGGCTGATGCGGAACTTGATAACCATGCCGCAAGCCCAGCTTTAAGCGGCATTAATTGCGCGGGCTTTGGCTCCAGCGTGGTGGTAACAGCGTCGTTTGGTTTGCGTGCAGCGGCGCATGTCTTGAATCGTTTGCGCCCCGCGCCGGAACAATCAGAAACCACCCGTACCGAGTAACTTCTCACGATAACTCATCAGGCTAACGCCTGCTCAGTGACAGCGTTTGGGCAGCGTATCGCAAAACGTGCGCGGCCTGACTACAACTGTATGCCCCAGTATTTCAGTGCCACAGAACACAACCAGAATAAGGCGGCAGTAATCGCAATAGCGGCTAACAGGGCCAGCCAAAAGCCCAGCTGACGCATCAAAAAAGGAAAGAGTAAGAAGGCGGGTAAGCCTGGAATCACGTACCAGAAGGTGTACCAGGCGTGCGCGGCAATTTTGGCTTCACTCTGCCCTTCGACGCGCAACCAAATCAAAACCAGCACCGTGGTCAGGGGTAAGGCCGCAACCAGCGCACCGATTTTATCGTTACGCCGGGCTAATTCAGAAATCAGTACCACCATGGCCGCACTCAGGGCATATTTCAACAGCAAAAACATGCCCGTTCCTGCGCTTATTCTTCCGCTTTAAAAGCGAATTCAACAACGGTGGTTTGCGCCTTGGTGATCGGTGCGTATTTCCATTGTGTGGCAGCGGCGATCACTTCACGATCAAATTGACGCGGTGGCGTCGCTTTGACGATGTCGACCGAGGATACGCGACCATCTGGCTCCACATGCAAACGCGCACTGACCACACCCTGGCTCACCCCTGCGCGCATCGCATTGCTAGGGAATTTAGGTTTGACGCTGCTGACTAAACGCAAGGTATTATTTTCAGGGGCAGGTGTCGGCGCTGGGGTCGCGGCAGGTGCAGCCACCGTCGGTTTAGCTGCCGCAATAACAGGCGCTGCCGCTGGCGGTAATTCGACTGGACGTGCCACTGCAGCGGGTGCCACGGTATTACTCTTGGCATTAGCGGCAATTTTTGCGGCTTGCGCACGCTCTTGCGCCAGCTTGGCTTCTTTTGCAGCTTGCGCCTCTTTCAAAGCTTGCGCTTCTTTGGCCGCCTGAGCTTCTTTGGCCGCTTTTTCTTCACGCGCAATTTGTGCGGCCGATTTGGTTCCCGCCATGTCCATCCAACGGGTCACGTCGGCAGTTTCACCGTGTTTAACCGCATTTTTGACTAAGCCGGTGGGGGCATCTTTCTTGGCCTCAGCCTCTACATGAGCGCTTGCCGTTTCCGGCTCACTGCTTTTGGAACAGGCACTCAAGAGTGCGACGCTACAAACGATAAGCGCAACGGGGCGCGCCAAAACAACTGACTTCATAACTCCTCGACCTCACTAAACAAAACGACTGTTTTTTAATAATTTTGATTAATCCTGCCATGGAAAAAGCCAGTTAGCAATATCTGAGCGCATCTAAATGAAGCTTTAGTTCACTCAGATAACCTTAATGACATACACCATTTCCCTTATCTTTAAATTTTTGTCCGGGCAAACCAAGAAATTCCCATTCATATGATTTATCTTTTAATACCAGCTTCAAGACGCCATAACTGTTGTTGTCGCTGACTTGGGTATGTTCTTTTTGCAAAAACATCGGGCTCAATTTTGCCCCACCTGTACCCACGACGAAGCTCAGGATGCCGGTTTTATCGTCACGCTGGCCATCACCATTCATGGCGGCAAATCGCTCGTAATTGTGGTCATGCGAAGCCAACACCAGCTCCGCTTTGGCTTGTGCCAACAGCTTCCAGGCTGGCAGCATAATTTCATTATTACCATGCCCGCCAGAACTAAAGACCGGATGATGCCAAAACGCCAGTGTACAGCTCGCTTTACTCTGATCCAGTTGCTGTTTTAACCAGCTCATTTGCGCTTGCATGGCAATTCCATCAATGTTGCTATTTAAAGACAGGACTAACCAATTCCCCAATTGCCTGGCGTAGTAGCCGCGCCGCTCGGGTCCGGCCAATTCCGCGAAATAATTAAAATATCCCAACGCCTTAGGAACGCCATAATCGTGATTACCCGGCGCTGGCAAGGTAATGCTTTTGAATTGCCCCCAGCTAGGCTCGTAACACTCGCTGAATTCCTCAGGCTTGCCGATCGGATAGGTATTGTCGCCCAGGGTCAGGACATAACTTTGCAGCCCACGTTTATCTACTAATTTATCGTTTTGCAATTGCGCGTTGATTAATTCTGCAGTCCGCATCGCCATGCTCTCGGCTGCCGGACGCTTACGGCAATCGCCTATATCGCCCGCGATATACAAATTAAATTGTTTAGTCGGAATTTTTTTATGCCGTGTGGCGGCCATCGCGCCCTGACCAAGATCAAACAGCAGCGCCGCGCCCAACAAGCACTGGCGGGTAATTATAAATTTCATGGTTTTACTTCATTTTCAAAATAGGGAGGCAGGCTAAAGTGGCAAGCGTCAGGGTTTAGCACGACTGAGTTTGTTCATTCGGCACGTATAAGCCGCGCTGAGTCACTATCCTCAAGCGCAGTTGCACGCATGATTCCACTTCTTTGCATACGCCAGGTCAGGCGCTTGAATTTTCAGGGCTCAGGCAAAATCGATACTGGCATAGTCGGGTGCGGCTTGCCGTCGCAAGGTAATGCTTAGGCGACACAAGGCGTCGGCGAATAGCAGCGTAAGCGCTGATTCTAATGATTTCAAGCTCGGGAAACATCGCTATTTTACCTTTTTTACATTAATCCTGGAAACACACCTGCGGTTCATAAGTATTCCATCGCGACAATTAACAAATTACTTAAGTCATAAAGCACTCAACTCATCAAGCTGACATATTTCCGGCGTAAGTTTCCACAGCGATTGCGGTGCTATAAAAAGCTTAATACAATGTCTGACTTTGTTGTCGCGCTACCCTGCCCCGCCTTTCTACACTTACTTAGACCTTTTTTACCCTTAGCCCAGGCTAGATTATGAAATTCCCGACTTCTCCAAACGCATTCCGGCATTTATTGCTGCGTACCTGTATTACTGCTGCCAGTGCATTGACCTTGATAACCAGCGTGCATGCGGAAACCGCCAAACCAGCGCAGCCTAAACTCGTGGTGGTAATGGTGGTGGATGGTTTACCCCACGAACAAGTGGTGCGCTATCGCCAGCAATTTACTCAGGGTGGTTTCCAACGCTTACTTGATCAGGGTGCCTGGTTCAGTCAAGCTCATCAAGGTCATGGTGTCACTGTGACGGCGGTCGGCCATGCTGCGGTGCTGACCGGTGCCTATCCCTATCAACACGGTATTATCAGCAACAAATGGGTCGTACCCAAAACCCTGGAAGATATGTATTGCACAGCCGATACCGAGCATCAGTATCTGGGTGAAGAAACCAAAAAGGATGACGGCACATCTCCCAAAAATTTACGCGTCACCACACTCGGTGATGAATTACGCTACGCCACTGGCAAACAAGCCAAAGTGGTGACGGTTTCGGGTAAAGATCGGGGCGCGATTTTACTCGCAGGGAAAACCGGGACCGCGTATATGTACATGGAGCGCAGCGGTAATTTCGCCAGCTCCAGCTACTACATGAAACAGCATCCTGATTGGGTGAACAAATACAATGCTGCAAAACCGCAAGACCGATTCTACGGTCAGCGCTGGAATTTATTATTACCCGAATCAGCTTACCAGGCCGATGCCAGTGACGATCTCGTCACCAAGGCAGACAAAGCCGATCCTAAGAGCGAGAATTTTAATCGCTTCCCTTTCATTTACAGCAGCGAGAGTGGCAAACCAGACGCCAGTTACTACAAAAAACTGAAGACTGGCCCTTACGTTGATCAATTAACGCTGGAATTTGCACGCGCAGCTATCGAGGCTGAAAACCTGGGTAAAAATCCAGCTGGGGTGACTGATATTCTGGGCATCAGCTTGTCCAGCCACGATTATGTGAACCACAGCTTTGGCCCGGAAAGCCGGATGTCACACGATCACTTGCAACGCCTCGATCGCATGATGGCCGAGTTTTTCAACTACCTCGATAAACGCATCGGTTTAGATAATGTCATTATCACCCTGACTGCCGATCACGGTTTCCCAAATGTGCCAGAATTCTCGCAAAGCATGAATTTAAACGCGCAACGCTTCGACACCAAGACCATGCTGAAGAACTTGAATGAGCTGTTAAACAGTAAGTACGGTAGCGATAAACTGATTAGTAAATGGTCGTATCCCGGCTTATTAATCAACTGGGACTTGGTGGCGCAAAAAGGTATTAAACGCGACGAACTCGAAGCCTTGATCAGTGACTATGTATTGAAACAAGAGGGTATCGCGAATATCTACAGCCGCACGCAATTGGAAAATGGCTTAGTTCCGACGACGCGTATGGCGAAATTAATGCAACGCGCCTGGAATAAACAAATCTCGCCGGACATGTTACTCGTGACTAAACCATTCTGGTATTTTGGTGAAGGTAATAGCGGAACTTCGCATGGTTCACCGTATTTTTATGACACCAATGTGCCCTTGATGATTATGGGTAAAAACTGGATCAAACCGGGCAACTACAGCCAAAGTGCTGAAGTTCAGGATTTAGCACCAACCCTGGCGCATATCCTGCGTTTGCGCTCTCCCGCTGCAGCCGAAGGTCGCATACTCGGCGAAATTTTGCGTTAAGCCCCAATATGCAGATCGCACAATCAAACGGTGCGCCAGTGTAAGAAAAAACGCCAGATCATCACTCTGGCGTTTTTTTATTCGCGAAACAAATGGGTAAAATTGCGACTGACCGCCAGTTTCTCGCTATTCCCCTTCAACAACACTTGCATGCGCTCCGCATCAATCCGTTCGGCGGCGGCGATAAAATTGGCATTGACTATGGTAGCCCGGTGAATTTGCCAGAATTGCTGATCATCAACGGTGTGCAACAAGTCTTTGATGGGTGTCCGGATTAAGGCTTCGTAGTCACTTAATACCACCCGCGTGTATTTGCTATCCGACTGAAAAAATAACACGTCATCGATATTAATCAATTTGATTTGCTTACCGACGCTGGCCTTTAACCACTTAGGCCGGCTGACGGCTTGCGGTGCCAGGCGTTGCTGCAGTTTTTGTAAAACCTGATCCAGCTCGTGTTGTGCCACGCTGACTTTATTTTGCACACGCTGCAAGGTTTTTTGCAAACGTGCTTCTTCCACAGGTTTTAATAAATAATCTACCCCCCCCGCTTCAAACGCTTCGATTGCATAATCATCGTAAGCGGTGATGAACACCACCTGTGCGGAACCAGCAATACGACGCGCCACCTCCAAACCGGTTAAGCCAGGCATACGTATATCAAGAAACACCAAATCAGGTTCGTGCTCCAGACAGGCATCCCAGGCGTCATTGCCATTCTCCACCACACTGACTAAGCGGGCCTCGGGCATGAGTTTGCCGAGTTGCGCCAGCAAGCGTTCACGCATCAAGGGCTCATCTTCTGCCACTACAATTTTCATCGTCTACTCCTCGTTTTATTCTGGCTTGACGCAGCTTCGTGATACAGCAAGTTTAGATAAGCTGGCCCAGACTTCAGCATGGCGCCTCTGCCTGGGCTTTGCCTCAGTTTGCCGCCGCACTCAATCATCCGGTGCGCTGCTCTATTTTCAGATAACTGGCTAAGCCAGTCTTTGCCATACCGATTAAATCCTCACTCTGCCTTGGCAGGAACGACAATTTCTGCCATCACCCCACCCTGCTCGCTTTCCCAAATCGCCAGACTGGCCTTGCTACCATACATTAAGTGCAAACGTTCGCGGATATTTTGCAAACCGACGCCAGCATTCGGTGTTTCGGCAAGTCCTACGCCGTTGTCTTGCACCCCAATATGCACGCGATCCGCTTCCAGATAAGCCGTCAGCCGGATAAAGCCCGCATGCAAGGCTGGTTCCAGGCCATGTTTAATCGCATTCTCAGCCAGCGTCAACACTGACATACCCGGTATCATTACCGTGGCGCAGTCTTCGGGTAATTCAAACTGAAAACTTAAACGACTGCCCATGCGGATTTTCATCACGTCCAGATAAGCTTGCACCAATTGAAATTCCGTCGCCAGACTGACTTTATCATTGCGGATTTCATGCATGCTACTGCGCAAAAAGGTGATTAAATTCGCGGTCAGACGCGCGGCTTGCGGTGCGCCTTGCTCGGCCAATTGCTGTACGGCGCCTAAGGTATTAAACAAAAAGTGCGGTTCTATCTGAGCCCGTAACAATTGCAATTTTGCATCGGACAATTTGCGTTCATGACGTTCACGCTCGGCATCCAGCTCGAGTTGCAATAACAAGCTTTCATAGCCTTTGTTACGCCAGATCGCGATGGCACCGAGTATCAGGCTATATGTCAGCATTGTCGCCAAGATGATTAACAGGCTGGTTTTATCCCGGGTCAGATTATCAATCAGCGAAGTCCCCTGCTTCATCGAGG
Organism: Undibacterium sp.; assembly: GCA_041913845.1. Classification (GTDB taxonomy): domain Bacteria; phylum Pseudomonadota; class Gammaproteobacteria; order Burkholderiales; family Burkholderiaceae_D; genus Undibacterium. Next base: position 141,816 of record JAYSEN010000010.1, on the reverse strand, counting down.
TCAGCCAATTCGCACCGACGAAACCCAGCATCACGGCGAATGATGAACCGACTAAAATCCGGAACGGCCGCTCGATAATTTTACGGTAATTAAACCACAAACCGATCAACGCAAAACTCACCATCCACCCCGTAAAATTCACGATAATCAGTAAAGTCAGCACCGATTTAGCAGGTTTTAACCAATGCAAGGGCAAGGCTACTAAGCTAAATAACAAACTCATCATGAGTACAGTGAAAACCACTTTTTTACCGCGGAACCCCTGCATAAATTGTTGCATCTGCAAGCGCTCTATGGTACTGAGTTTGGCGATAAAGCTCAGTACATAACCAGGCTTGTCTGCGCTTATCGTACGCGGATCGGCCAGGGCCGCGCCAACTTGTTGATCCCATTGCTGGTATCGGTTTTTAAGTTCTGTCCACATCATCATTTCCTTGTTGTTGTAAAGTGATGAATTGAGTCTATTGAAACCCACGGCGCTTGTTTAGCGCGATCTGACCGGGCACGAATTCCAGGATATAAACGACGAAATACGCGGTTTTACCCTAGCCACTTATAGCTGCGTAGTAGGTGTCAAAGTCGGGCTGGCGCTAAAGCGTATCAACACCAGTAAGCCGGTATCAGCCAGCGATGGCGCTAAGGCCAATGCTGACAAGACTGCCGCATCATTGGCCTTATGCAAGTGAATACTGGCCTCATGCAGTGCAAGAATTTCAGCTACGATGGCCAGCCCCAGCCCGCTACCGCTTTGATGGGCTTGCTGCTGACCACGATAAAATGCCTGAAACACGAGGTGTCGCTCAGAGTCTGGAATGCCCGGGCCAGTGTCCCGCAAATACAAAACCACGCCTTGCGGCGACTGTGCATGCAACTGCAAACCCAATTCAACGCGTCCCCCCAAGGGCGTGTAGCGTAGCGCATTATCCAATAAATTACTGAGCATTTCATGTAGCAGTAAAGCATGTCCACGCACCAGAAATTCGCCCTCAGCCTCGAGTGATAAATCAATCTCGCGACGTACCGCCTGACTGGCAAATTCCAGACAAACTTCAGCGGCGATCAGCTTTAAATCCAGCAACTGCATTTCTTGCGTGGCTTGCTCGGCTCTGGCCAAAGTCAGCAATCGATTGGCCAGATTAATCGCGTGATCGGTGGTTTTTTCATTCGCTTCTAAGGCACTATACCAGGCACTTGCTGCTGGATTACGCAGTGCTAATTCAGTCTGGGTTTTTAAGATAGTTAACGGCGTGCGTAATTGATGCGAAGCGTCGGCAATAAAACGGCGCTGCCCTTGTATCAGGGTATTGAGCCGCGCGATATAGGTATTCATGGCCTGCACCAGTGGCCCGACTTCTTGCGGCGCCAGGTTGACATCGAGATCGCTCAGATTATCACTGGAGCGTGCCACCACATCGCGACTCAATTGCTGCAAAGGTTTCAGTGTGTAATGCAAGGCGGCCAGCACTAAAAGTAACACCGCCAGCACTAAGATGGCCTGGCGACTTAAGGTATCGATCAAAATCTGCCGCGACATACCTCGCCGCGCATCAATAGTTTCGGCCACTTGCACTAAGGCGATACCGCGCATCTGGTCGTCGTAAACTGGTTGATGCAGGGCGGCGATGCGTAAAGCCTGAGCATGGTAATCGGCATCAAAAAAATGCACCAGCGCCGGGTAAATTTTAGAACGCGGCAAGCGAGGTGGTAAGCCTGGCAAATCCTCATAGCCAGCAATGTATTCGCCATTCACGCCAGTGACTTTGTAGTACAAACGCCCCAGGGTATCGGTTTCAAAACTATCCAGTGCGAGATAAGGCACATCGACATTGAGTTTTCCTTCTACCACACTGATGCGCTCGGCCAGGGCGCGCGCGGTTGCCAGCAGCGAGCGGTCATACGCTAAATCAGCCGCGGTTAAGGCATTGCGATAAATCGACCAGGTATTTAAAGCGACCAGCAAGAGCAAAGGCAATAACAGCCAGATGATTAAACGTCGCCGCAAGCTGCCGGCGCTAAATGAGATGGCGGCCACACCCGCTTTCATGCTCGCGCTTCCAATAAATAACCGATGCCACGCAAGGTGACGATGACAACCTTACCCGCACTTAATTGATCGAGTTTTTTACGCAAGCGATGTACATAGATTTCGATTGCATCTTTGTTGGCGTCGTCCTCCAGCGTAAACACGCCGGAAAACAGTTTATCTTTAGCGACAGCCTGCCCTGGCTTACTGATTAAAATTTCTAACACGGCATATTCACGCGGCGTCAACGAAAGCAATTGCTCTGCGTAATAAAATTGCCGGCTTAGCGTGTCAAAACGCAGTTCGCCACAAGTAAGTTGCACGCTTTCTTGTTGCAAACCACGCCGCAACAGGACTTTAACCCGGGCTTCCAATTCGGCCAGTTCGAACGGTTTGGCTAAATAATCGTCAGCTCCGGCATTTAAACCCGCGACCTTATCTTGCAAAGAACCACGCGCAGTCAAAATCAATACCGGTACCGCACGATGACGCGCACGCAAACGTTTTAACACCTCCATGCCATCCAGATCAGGCAAGCTTAAATCAAGTATCACTAAGGCATAATCCTGAGTCAGCAACAGACTATCGGCAGCATTGCCACTTGCTACATGCTCTACTTGCAAACGGATGGCTTGCAAGGCTTGTAAGATTAAGCTGGCTAATTCCAGATTATCTTCGACCAGTAAAATTCGCATGCTTAGTTCTCCGATATACTTATTATTTGAAGTTCTTGCTCTTACTTTCCTGAAGTCGCTGCACTGCACTTTAGTTATTCGGCAGGCGCGTGTTTGGTAAAAAACACACAGATCAGGAAGTTCTCAGATTGAAAGCTGTTTGAAAGCCAGCCTCCACTATGCTTAAGCTAACAAGAAAGTGCAAGTTAGGGTAGTCCGCAATTGCAGTGATTACTTCAACATTACAAAATCACAATAATGCACGCCTGAGGCCAGGTTGATCGCTACGAATTGACCTGAGCAGAAAAACGAAGACCTGCGGCCTGGTAAACCTAACAGACCGCAATCAGTACGAGGTTAGGATGAGACTTTGGAATTTAAGCCTGCTGGGCTTATGCTTATTTTGTACCTGGCTACAGGCCGAGCCTGTCAGCCAGAGCGCAAAACTGCGCTGCATCGTGCCCGCCAAACCCGGTGGTGGCATGGATTTAACTTGTCAGTTAATCCGCAACAGCACGCAGCAAATCGACCAAAGCGAAACGCAAATCCAGTATTTGCCCGGCGGTGTCGGTGCCGTGGCCTGGACTAGCGTGTTAACCCAGCAAAAAAACACCAGCAATATACTGATTGCCTTTTCGGGTGGCTCCTTATTGAATATCGCCGAGGGAAAATTTGGTCGCGCCGATATTAAACAAGTGCGCTGGTTGGCAGCCTTAGGCGCTGATTACGGCATGATCGCAGTCAAGCACGATTCCCCATATCGCAGTCTGAAAGAGTTATTGCAAGCCTTAAAGAAAAATCCTGAACACTTAAGCATAGCGGCGGGTGGTACCGTCGGCAGTCAGGATTGGATCAAGATGGCGTATCTGGCCCAGCTTGCAGGCATCGATAGTCGCAACCTGAAAATCGTGGCCTTTGAAGGCGGTGGTGAATCATTTACTGCCTTGCAAGCGAATCACGTACAAATCGTTTCGGGCGACATATCAGAAGCCCGTTGGCATGCCCAGCACGGCAAAATCCGTGTATTAGCGGTGTTGGCTGATCAGCGCTTACCGGGTGTGATGCACGACATACCCACCGCCAAAGAGCAAGGTTACGCCTTAAGCTGGCCAGTGATACGTGGCGTGTATATGCCACCGCAAATTAGTGACGCCGAATACGCGTTTTGGCTGAGTCAGTTCGAACGCTATTTACACCACCCGGCTTATGCCCAATTGCGCGAAAAATATGGCTTATTTCCTTTTACGCTGACCGGCCCCGCGTTACAAGACTACCTGAGCAAAACCATGGATAACTATCGCCAACAAGCCCAGCAACTCGGCTTGATACGTTAAAAAAACCCGGATTCACCCGTTTAAATAACAACCGCAATGTGCCAACACTGCGGTCCTGGCCAGGCTTTGCCTGAAACTTTTCAACAAACCGGGATCACTCCGCATGCAGTGGAAAAATCCCGGTCAAATAAACTGGAGACTATATGCAACGTCGCACTCAACTTAAATTCATGCTGGCGAGCCTGTTACTTGCGCTGGGCCACCACAATGCCTTTGCCCAGGCGCAAACAGCCAACCCGGCTTACCCGGCTGACTACAATAAAATCATTGAGGCGGCGAAAAAAGAAGGCAAGATCGTGATTTACAGCGCCACCGATACCAAGGCAGTCGAGCCTTTGATCAAAGATTTCCGCGCCATGTATCCCGAAGTTCAGCTTGAATACAATGACATGAATTCCACTGAACTGTATAACCGCTTTATTTCAGAAATGGCGGCGGGTGGCAATAGCGCCGACTTTTTGTGGTCCTCGTCGATGGATTTGCAAGTCAAACTGGTTTCCGATGGCTATAGCCTGACCTATGCCTCGCCCGAAGTGCCCCATTTGCCAGGCTGAGCACAATGGAATAACCAGGCTTATGGTACGACCTTTGAACCTGCCGTGTTTGTGTATAACAAACGCTTAGTCAGTGCCGATGAAGTGCCGAAAACCCATGCCGAACTGGTCAAGTTACTCAATAGCAAAACCGAGAAATTCAAAAACAAAGTCACTACTTACGACATTGAGAAATCCGGCGTTGGCTTTATGTTTATCACACAAGATGCGCGTGAAAACCAGGCGTTTTGGGATCTCGCCAAAGCCTTTGGCAATGCCGGTTTGCGTGTGCAATCCTCGACTGGCACGATGTTAGAGCGGATATCCTCGGGTGAAAACCTCTTGGGTTACAACATCCTCGGTTCCTATGCCTTAGTGCGCGCCGCGAAAGACCCGTCTATCGGCGTACAAATTCCGCAGGACTATACCCGGGTGATGTCGCGCGTGGCTTTCATCAGTAAATCAGCCAAACATCCGAATGCGGCAAAACTCTGGCTCGATTATTTGCTGTCACGTCGCGGTCAAACCATGATTGCGAATGAAGCCAAGTTGTATGCAATACGCGCCGACGTCACTGGTGAAACCACTTCAGCAGCCTTAACGAAATTGATAGGCCCGGCCTTAAAACCCTTGCCAGTTCACCCTCTATTGCTGCAATACCTCGATCCAGCCAAACGCCTGGCCTTCCTCAAACAATGGAAAGAAGTCACTAAGAAGTAAGTCACTTTTTCGGGAACAGGCTAAGCGTAAACGCTGGCCTGCTCTTCTGTCGTTTCACTTTATGCTGCTAATGTTATGACTACACTTGCTGTGCCTGGTTTACTGGGCCGAAAACTGGCGCAACTCCCGCGCGCCACCGTGATCACATTCAGCGTGCTGGGTATCTTCACGCCCTTATGTCTGATCTTATTTCAAAGCTTGCTCGACGCGCCATTTTTCGCGCCAGTAAAAAACTGGGGTTTGAGTTCGTATGAGTTTATTTTTAGCGACCCGGATTTTCAGGTCGCCTTCCGCAATGGCTTGATTATGGCGGCGGGTCTAGCGGCGATTGCGGTACCGCTAGGCGCTTTGCTGGCCTTCATCATGGTCAGGACCGATTTACCCGGCAAAAGCTGGATAGAACCGATAATTCTGGTACCTATTTTTGTTTCACCGATGGTGATGGGCTTTGGTTATGTGGTGGCGATGGGGCCAGTGGGTTTTTATACTGTCTGGCTTAAACAAGCTTTGGGTATCGAGCCCTGGAATATTTATGCCTTTTCCAGCATCGTCATCATCGCTGGTTTAACCCATGTGCCGCATGTGTATTTGTACGCGGCTTCGGCTTTAAAAAATCTCGGCTCCGATGTCGAAGAAGCCGCCCGCAGCTGTGGTGCTTCGCCCTGGCGCGTGGCTTTACAAGTCTCTTTGCCTATGATTTTCCCGGCGTTGGCGTTTGCCGGGGTGCTGGTGTTTTTTCTGGGTTTTGAAGTATTTGGGCTGGTGTTGGTGCTGGGTGATCCTGAAGGGCATTTGGTGTTAGCGACCTACTTGTACAAGCTCACCAATAAACTCGGCACACCGTCTTACCATTTAATGGCGGCAACGGCAGTGTGCTTAATCGCGGTGACTTTACCGCTAGTGATGGTGCAGCGCTGGTTACTCAAAACCTCGAATAAATATGTCACGATCAAGGGCAAGGTCACGCGCAAGAAAACCATACCACTGGGTAAATGGCGCTGGCTGGCTTTGGCGATTTTATTATTCTGGTTGCTGGTCACCATTATCCTGCCACTTTCAGGCATCGCCTTGCGCGCCTTTGTATCGTACTGGGGTGAAGGGGTGAAATTAAGCGAAGTCTTCACCACCCAGCATTTCCGCGACATTCTCGAACAACCTTCCTTAATGCGCGGGATTTTGAATACCATCTTAATCGGCGTCATCGGTGGTGGCTTCACCGTCGCTTGCTATGCCGCGATTGCCTTGGCAATGCATAGAAAATCGGACTGGGCGGCAAAATTACTCGATTACAGCGTCTTGATTCCGCGCGCCGTGCCAGGCTTATTAGCAGGTCTGGCTTTCCTCTGGGTGTTTTTATTTGTGCCGGGTTGGATAGACGCAGCCCTGCCCGCCAACGCCAGCTGGTTGCGCGAACATTTGATACAGCCTTTGCGCGAACTACGCTCGACCTTATTTTCAGTCTGGCTGGCTTACACCGTGGTCTGGCTGGCATATGGCTTGCGTTTGATTTCAGCCGCGCTCTTGCAAGTAGCGCCCGAACTCGAAGAAGCTGCCCGTGCGGTCGGTGCCGCGCAAGCGCAAGTCACACGCCACGTTACTCTGCCCCTGGTCAAGCATGGCTTACTCGGTGCCTGGTTGTTGATCTTTTTGATCTTTGAACGCGAATATTCAACCGGGGTGTATTTGCTTTCGCCCGGCACAGAAGTAATCGGTGCCCTCATCGTTTCGCTCTGGGCGGGTGGCTCGGTCGATCTGGTGGCCGCATTATCGTTTATCAATATTTGTTTAGTTGCCTGCGGTTTAGCGATAGCGCTGCGCTTTGGCGTCAAACTCAACCACTAAGTGATGAGGAAGAACATGTCTGATTTAAGTGTACACAACCTGACGCTGGAATATGGTAGCGGTGCCAGCGCCAATTTAATTTTAAAAGGCGTTTCGCTGGAATTGCAACGCGGTGAAGTGATTGCCTTGCTGGGTTCATCCGGTTCTGGCAAAACCACCTTGTTGCGCGCCGTTGCGGGTCTGGAATCACCGAAAGATGGCCGCATCCAGCTCGGTCAGCAAACCCTGTTCGATGGCAGCAAAGGCTTGGAGCTGCCAGCCGAGCATCGCAATCTGGGCCTGGTATTTCAATCCTATGCACTCTGGCCACACAAAACCGTGGCAGAAAATGTCGCTTATGGTTTGCAATTGCGTAAAGTCGCTAAGGCTGAAATTCAGCAAAGGGTGGAACAAATTCTGGGTCATCTTGGTTTAGCTCATTTAGCGGCACGCTTCCCCCACCAATTATCGGGTGGTCAGCAACAACGCGTGGCAATCGCGCGCGCCCTGGTTTATAACCCGCCAGTGATTTTACTCGACGAGCCGCTTTCGAACCTGGATGCCAAATTGCGTGAAGAAGCGCGTGCATTCTTGCGTGAACTCATCATTGAAATGAAATTGTCAGCCTTGATGGTGACTCATGATCAGGCTGAGGCGATGGCGATTTCAGATCGTATCTTATTGCTCAATAATGGTGTGATCGAACAGCAAGGCACACCACAAAGCATGTATGAAACCCCACAAACTTTGTTCACCGCCGAATTCATGGGCAGCAATAATAAATTCAAGGCTGAACTGCAATCACAAAATGCTGCGTATGCCACCGTCAGTATTTTTGGTCAGAGCTTGCAAGCCAGTGTGCGCGGCAAACAAGTCGGTGCGAATGCTCACGCCGTGATACGCTTAGAAAAAGTGAAGGTCTTGCATGAGGCTGGCGCCAACGCCATACGCTTAGCGCTTAGCACCTGCATGTATCTGGGCGACCGCTGGGAATGTTTGTTTGGTCACGGTGAACAATTAATCCGCGCATACAGCCCTTACAAATTGGCAGCGGGCGAATATTGGTTGCAATTCGCTGCCGATGATTTGTGGTTGTATTGATTAATTAATTCAATTTTTCTTCAGTCTTTAGCCGGTTGACTACCGGCTTTTTTATACTGGTTGCCAAGCACCACACAGCGCATAAAAAAACCCGGCCTAAGCCAGGTTTTTTACTACAAGGCGCTTGATTAAAATAATTAAAAGCGATGTTGTATGCCGACCGTTGCTGAGCTTTGGCTGGAACCAAAACCCGGGTCGTCACGAGAAACACCGACTGCCAGATTATTTTTTGCTTTCGCTTGTGCGGCCGAGATATAAATATCGGTGCGTTTCGATAAGGCGTATTTGGCACGCAGCGACAACATACCAGGGTCAGCATCTTTACCGGGTGCCATGTTTTTAATGTCTTGGTAGTAGTAGGCTGCGGTCAACGTCCAGTTTGCCGCGGGCACATAGGAAGCGCCTAACCAATAGGTCGTGCTTTGCTGTTCTGCTGCGCCACTGGCCAACGATTTTTTGTAGCTACGCAAACCCGCATAGGCAATCACGCCAGAAAAATCATACTTAGCCGCCAAATGCCAGGCCGTGCCTTGGTCATACTGGCCATTGCTGGCTAACGCTGCGTTATTTCGTTCATAGCTTGCGACCACCGCCCAGGGGCCATCGAACACGCTGCCCGCTACAATGTATTTAGCGCCTGCGCTGGTATTCCCGGCGGTTTCACCGAAGCCGTAACTGGCACCAATTTTATAGCCCTTGCCATCGTATTGATACTTGATCAGATTTGATACGCCAGTCAGCATGCCATCTTTACGCGAACCGGTAGCGCCTGCAGAAGTGGCCCAGGAATACTGCGGCGCATAGCCCATGGGATCAAACTTGAGTAGAAAATCATAGGTCGTACTATACGAACGCCCGGCTATGACGCGACCGAAATCACCTTGTAAGCCCACATTTGCCTGACGCCCAAACACATCACCATCCGCACTGCCCGTATCCAATACCACGCCGCCTTCAAGCTGGAACCGTGCTTTCAAACCACCGCCCAGGTCTTCGGTACCACGCAAGCCCCAGCGCGAGGTATTCATGCCGCCACTGTTTAATTTATACACCGTATTGCCATTCGCATCAGCATGATTAAACACACTGACGTTGGCGTCGATCAAGCCATAGATAGCGACATTGCTTTGCGCACCCGCGCTACCCGACCACGCCGTAACTACACTACCCAGCAAAAACGCCAGGCTTTTTTTATTGATAGTCATAACACTCTCCTAAGTTTTGCCCTGAGGCTTGACTATGCTAAGGAGAGTCAGCTTTCAACTAGCTTTCGCTAACGCTGTTCAACGAAAATGGCTCTGATTTCTGTCGCATTAGTGTCGCATTTACAGTCCATCAACAAAGCACTTGGTGCCATCGACGGTGGCAGAACGAAAGCTGCCGCACTTAGACGAGTACTTGCGTCTACCCAACAGAGATGCAAGGCACCCGGCTTCAGCCGTAATTCAGCAATACTTGTTCTTGCGCGCTACAAGCATCATCCACATCATTCGCCGTTTCGGCAACGGATCGTAAGGTGTAGGAATGATGCACCTTATTACTAACTTCGGCCGCCTCCACTTTGAAGCTGGCCACAATTTGCCGTAATTCACTAGTTTGCTGACTCAAGACTGTGGCGGCAGCAGAGTTCTCCTCCACCAAAGCGACATTGTTTTGGTTATGCAGATCTATTTCTTTAAAGGCTTTGCTTAACTGTGCCAGATCAAATGCCTGTTGTTGACCACGCTCGGTGAAATCTCGTTGCAAGGCGGCCATGTCATCAATCGATTCCATCATTTTCTGCATGTTGCCACTCGTGACCTGTATCAAGCTAGCGCCCTTATCAACATAACTAACGGTTTGATTGATTAATTGGCGAATTTCTTTTGCCGCTGCTGTGGATCGTTGTGCTAACGCACGGACCTCATTAGCCACTACTGCAAACCCTGCCCCCTGAGCGCCAGCCCTGGCAGCCTCAACGGCCGCATTTAAGGCAAGAATATTGGTTTGAAATGAAATCGTATCAATGATGCCTGTAATCTCGGTAATTTTAACGGATGACATTTGAATCAAGTTCATATTCGCATGCACATCATTCATCACTTTCTGACTATCCTTAGCTAAGGTCTGAGCTCGTTCACCTCGCGCACTAAGGCTCAGTCCATCTTGTGCGTATTGTTCTAAGCCGTCGCTTAAGGAATCCAGCGAGGCAGCGCTCTCCTCCAAGGAGGCGGCAAACATTTCCGAACGATTGGAAAGATCTTGATTCCCTGTCGCAATTTCAGCCGAAGCCAACTCCACGCCCCGACAAGCACTCAAAATATGGCCGACATTTTTCGCCAGCTGCTGACGCATTTCACTCATGGCATTCAGCAGGCTTAGCTGATCTTTCGGCGCGACAGTCACCGTCACGCTTAAGTCCCCCGAAGCAATCCGTTTCACTACCTGATTTGCATAAGCTGGCTCGCCGCCAAGTTCCCGATAGATACTGGAAATCAGTAACTTGACCACCACCAGGCTCAGCAAACAGCCCAATAGCAATATCCCGGACAAACCATTAGTAAAGTCAGCATATTGGGCATTTGCAGCGAGGTATTCAGCCTTCGCGACATCCGTTTGAATTTGTCGCAAGCCATTGATCAACACCAGGGCATCAGCTTGCGCCGCGTCAGTAACTGTGAGTAGCCCGGCGACCACTCGTGGTTGTTCGCTTCGAAACGCCTTGTCTATCGATTTATAAAAATTCTGATACGGCCCTTTCAGTAAAATTTCAAGTTTAGCGGCCAATCGGCTTTCTTCCGGGGTCAGATAAGTTGCCATGTAATCGGTCCAATTTACATGAATCACTTGCTCGTAATCCTGGATTTTTTTTAAAGCCGTGGCACGGGAATCGTTTTGAGTGAAAGCACGCTGAGCCTCCGCCAGACTTTGTAGCATGGCGCGCTCAATCCTTGTGATCTGATCTAAAGCCACCGTACGGTCTTCATACACCGTCTTTAAACGCAGGTTGGATTGCTTCATGCCAGACAGTCCGACTACACCCACCACTATCGCCAGCAGGAGCAAACCACCTGATAGCACGATAAGTTTATGTTTCAGCTTCATATTGAATCCCACTAACAGATAACTACCAGGTCAGGCCGATTTGGAAAAACTGCCTGTCACCCAATTGAATAATCGTTGATTTTTTTAAACACCCTTCAGGTAATACTGGTTAGAGAAAATTATGGTTCACACAAACAACCTAACAAGTGGTTTTTCTGTTGTTTTACTAAACAAGCATTTTTCCCTGACTGCACGGCGGCTTTTCATCCAGTCACCCGATTTATCCGTTTGCTTTTTTCATGCAGTCAAAAATGCATAATCATTTTTGCTCGCTGAACTGTTTCACGGGTCTGAACGCGACTTATTTAAACCCGATCAATTCGCTGCTCAAGGCCATTTAAGCTGATTTGATAAGCCCTAACACATTGAAGTAAAAACATGCCTTTAACGCACTACGTCCTGAATTAGCTATCTGCCGGCCAGTGGCTTTAATCACGCAAGAAATCATTTCAAATTGAAAACTGGTATTAACTCACAAGTAATACATAAACAATTAAAATCCTTGACTAGGCGGTACTGTTTGCGGTCAGTTGGGTAATGCGCCCCCGCGCCAAACATGAATCCGTGCGCGCTGGAGGTCGTAAAAAAACCTGGTACACCGACCATAAAAATCGCTACGCGGCGTTTAGCAAATGGCGCAAATCGACATCGCGTTCAGTTATTTCAGCAATAGGTATGCCAGTTAATCAGGCGTAGTTTATGCCCAGCCGTAGCGCACAAGTTATGCTCAACTGCGCCAGATCGAGCCTTACTTTGCGAGGCGTCCTGACTAGCTCGACACGGCCAAACACGTCAACATTGACATGTAAAATGAAGTTACGAAAAGCGAATGCGACCTCATTGTTGAGCCTGAACTTAGCTTGCACAGCTCGTCAGCGTTACGCCTCGTCGGCACAATGTTATGCAAAGTCAGGTAAATGAACGCGGCTGACGCTGTTTATCTGATACTGACGGCCTGAGCCAGACAGAATTTGAGTCCACTGACCACTGCACAATTGTCGCGAGCGCTAAAATTAAATTATTGAGAAGCACAGCAGTACTAGTGCGCTATGAGTATTGCAAACACAAACCGCGAATGTGCAGTGGCTTGCGCAGATTTCTTTTTAGTACGGCAGGCCACTATCACCGTGCAGTGCGTACCGCTTTGATTGCGCCATAATGTGTGCTGATAACGCGGTTTATCAATCGAGATAATGTAAGTGATGCTGCAGTGACTGAACCGTATCGTAGCCTTAGTTTAATCCGAACCGGGCAGCTCATCTCACTGCCCTCAATTAGAAAAATCGACAGCTTACAAAATCAGCGCTTGCTGAAACTCGGTTTGCCAAAGGCGTAAACTTATTTGTAATTCCTCGTCTAAGTTCCAGCCAGGCTGATCTCGCAAGCTAATTTTCTCAACTACCTCAAAATCAAAGCTCGCTAACCCAAATTGTCGATAGTCACACTGCAACTGCGTATTTCTATGCTGTCCCATTTTTAATTCAAATTGCAAACGGTTCAAAGTGGCAGTGGTATCAACACTAGCACCGAGCCAGCATCGTTGATTGCCCCGATTGACGACCCTGACTATGCCAGCACGGTCTTTTTGCTGCAAATAAGTTTGACGTAATTGCTGACGCTGCGCTGACTCACTCATGACCTGACACCATCGCCTTATCCTCAACGCCCAGCGTCAAGCCCGCTAATTGAAAAAAATAATCACGGTAATCCGCAGGCCAGGCTTGCATGGCGCGGTCGAAACCCGCTTTATCGGTGGCAAACAAGGCCCGGATCGCGCTCTCATAGCCCGGCAAATCGGCGGCTAAGGCAGCCATCACTTTATAGGTCCGCTCTTGTAATTGACGCACTTGCTCGGTATCGCCCTGAGCTTTGCGCGCTTCATCAATTAACTTGCGCAAGGCCACCGAGGCCCCACCCGGTTGCGCCGCCAGCCATTGCCAATGACGCGGTAATAAGGTGATTTCTTTCGAAACCACACCCAGCTTAGGCCGACCACGGCCACGCGGCACTTCATCCGGCTCCTTTTCCTGTTCGCTAACCTGCTCGCTAATCGTCGCTGTCGCCACGCTATAGCGCGCCGTCACCGCTGCCAAATCGCCGCGCAAATCCAAATCCAGCACCGCCCCAGTCTGATCCGCAAACACATGAAATTGCCCTTGAAACAGCGTTTGCTCATCACACGCCCGCTTTAAATACTGCGCCAGGCTCACCAAATCGCCGTGCGCCAGCTTACGCTGCCCGGCAAAAACCGTATAACTGCTCATAATCACCTCAAATAAAATTAACTGGAAATAATATTACCCGGGTTAAATTTGAATGTCAATTATATCTGGGTAATATTATTTTTTAAGTCACTTTTGTAATGGTCTCAGCCGGGCTTATGGGCATTCAGGTTGGAACTGAAGTCAGTGAATTTCAAAAATAGAAAACGCAGTATAGACGCGGGTTTTCAAGGAAAACAATGTCCTTGCCCGCATCAATACTGCGTTTCGAAAATCGACTGCAAGCTGAATTCAAATTAAGTTCAAAACCGCAGAGTCAGGTTTTATCGGTGCGAGCTTGAGAGTTGCCACTGTTCAGGCATAGAGCTTGGCGTGAGGCTTTTAATCACACCAGCTTTCGTTTTTTAAGATGGATGTCCATTATTATTGGTCTGGACATTACGGTGATTTTGGATACTTCACTGTGGATCTGACAAATCACAAGAAATACGCTCGCGCGAATTCTTGATTTCCTGAACTACTTTAAAGACATTTTCCTCCAATTCAAGTTCTTTGCCAGGTCTTTTCTGAATCCAGCCCAAGTTGTTTGGCACATACTTAAGCAATGCCTCCTCAAATACTGGAGTTGAATTTGATGTCGAAAGCTTGAAATGGAGCGATAACTTAGTTAGAACTTGGTTTGGCTCAGATCGTTCAAAACGGATTACAATTTTTTGTGTACCGAGCATCTCATCAGAATAAAACTCATCGCCATAAACATGTCTCCAACCAAAAACCGACAGTCGATTTTGCACCACGGGTTGCAATGCGGCATGTAAGCGATCTAAACACCGCCTGATTTTTTCGTATTTTGATACTTCTGCATGACTAATACCGATGCAGCCAATCCCGAAACACAAAATGCATACTGAAATTAAGTTGGGTAATAATCTCGTAAGTCGGCTCATAGTTTGACTCCTATTTTTGTGCTTGGAATAGCTCTCTGATGGCATTTTTCAATATCAATTCTTTCGCCTCAAAAACCGTCTCGATTGCTTTTCTTTTACCTTCGTTATTTTCAAATACAAATTTTTTGAATTCCAACTCTTCGAAATAAATTGGGTCTCCTGAGGCAAAAATCATAAGCTCTAAGCGAGCACTCAATATCGACAGTCGATTATCGCTGGCAGGAGTAAAAATATATTCGACCTGGTATCGTGAAGCTGAATTTTCTCCTCCTGTTTTATGAGTGAGCCCTTCGAATTTTTTTCTAAAGCCATTCTTTTCAAATAGATTGGCTATCCGAACGTTAAAGTCCTGTTCGTCCATTTTCACTACCAGATACTCGGCGGGTTTTGTATATAAAATCGGTTGATCAGCGTAAGCAATCGAAGTAATTAAAGCTTGGGCGCATAAAAAACCAATCATCAAACTGGGCTTAATCATAAATGTACACATTTGGCAGTTAAACTGATTGATCGCATAAAATTTTCGTGCATTTTTCTTCTCAGTAGCCCTAGTCTGAAATTGAGTCCATCGACATTGTTTTTGAACACAGGTTCAAGATTTAAGAATTTCGAGTCAATAGTTAAGTAAGGCACATCGGGAATCGCGATCGCTTGCACCTGATCATTTACATCGGATTCCAAATAAACGTCGAAGTCAATTTTTCTATCATATTCAATTGCTTTAAGAAATGAAAAACGGTAGCACCGACTTTCGCGAGCCAACGATAACACTTCATAGCCTTGAAATTCGATTGTTGGCCCCTTCAATTCATTCAATAAAAAATAAAAAACTTGATTAAACGTGACTGTGCTCTTTTCACCGCTCAAGTCTTTTCCGTAGCTATTGCTGGAAAAAAAGAGCAAGAACAACTTAAAAACTAAGACAATTTTTTTTAATTTCATCCACTTATTCCAATTTGTACAAACATTCAACCCATCAAGCTTGGCAAACCTCAGCGCTCACCGCAATTGAGCTTGCAGTGTAAACCGCAGCAACTACGTTATACTACCCAAGCCAATACCAGCAGCAGACGGCTCCGTTGTTACTGCTTGTTATGCACGTAGAGTCAGCTAACTTGAACCTCGTCTGACCTTCGCTGCGCCAACCTCTTGGCTGGCTTACTAGTAATTTTGGGGATACTTAACACTTTATCTGAAAGCACAAAACTATGCCGCTGTTGCCTCGACTTGTGTTGCGAAAAATTGGCTTAGTGATCGTACTGACTGCCTGCATACAAGCTGCGAAAGCCGACTCACTGAGCCAGCGCATTGAGTATTTAAGTTCGGCGATACAGCAAATTTCACGTTCGGAACTCAGCAGTAGCGAGCAAACGCGACGCATTTCACAAGACTATTTACAGCAATTTGCCACGCACCCAGCCTGGCGAGAAGTCAGCGACGGTGAATTGCGGGCGTTTTTTGCGCTGAGTGCCAAGGCCAGTTTTTATAGCGATGCGCCAGGGATCGTGCAGCAGTTGTACGCGGCCTTGTATGAGTTAGCGGCGCGCCAATTAGCTAGCGCTGCCGATATACAACTGGTCGATGCCAGCTTGATCAGCACCAACCAATTTGCGCAAGCTCAGGCATTACGACTGGCGTTTCCTGAGGCGAACTTAAGCCGGCTTCCCAGCATCAGTCACCCGCCCGAGCCAGGCAGTGCGTTTAGTTTTTGGCAGATCGCGGGTGAGAGTCTGAACGATTTGCAATTGCGCGGGGCAAACTTGCAGTTTGCTAAGGGCGTGCAAGTCGTGGTTTTATCTCACCCTGATTGCCATTTCTCGCGCCGCTTATTTCAAGCCTTGCAGCAAGACCCCGAATTACGCCAGCACTTCCCGAAACAGACACTCTGGCTCGCGCCAGCAAACCGCGACACCCCTATTGCCCGGCTGTGGCAATGGAATCAGACCCAGCCGGAATTTCACCATGTACTCAGTTACCAAGCCAGTGCCTGGCCTTTCATTAGTGACATCGCTACTCCCAGCCTGTTTATATTCAAAGATGGTGTACTCAAGGGCAGTGTGATAGGTTGGCCTAAAGAAGGGCGTAAGCAAAAATTGCTGGAGGGATTAGCAAACGCATCGAGGAATTAGAGCCACCTAAGGACTAAAACAGACTAAGCATAATCCATGAAAAAAGGCAGCCGCAGCTGCCTTTTGTTTTACTCGCTTAACTTAAAAATTACGCCTTGCGGTAATTATTTAAGACCTGGTAGTTACGCGCGTACAAGCCAAAACAGATAGCTGCCACTAAAGCGAAGCCAGCGAAGAAGAACATCTGGAATGCTGTGACGCTATAGCCTGTGGTTTTGATGTAGTCGGTCACTGCCGGGCTCTTGACGCTGGAATTAGCCAGCAAAACCCAGAGGTTACCTATCGTGACTGATAAATTCCAAAAGCTCATGATCACGCCTTTCATGGCCATCGGTGCCTGACTATAGGCAAATTCCAGACCGGTTGCCGACACCAATACTTCACCAAACGTCAGTAAAGCGTAAGGCAGGATTTGCCAGGTGATGGTTAACGGATGACCGCCATCCATCGCCAATTGCATAAAGCCGACCACGATCCAGGCAAAGCCCGAGAATGCGATACCCCAGCCCATGCGACGCAAGGCGGTCATTTCTATGCCTATCGACTTCAACAAAGGATATAAAACCAGGTTATTGAATGGGATTAAGATCATCACCAACATTGGGTTTAAGGCTTGCATTTGTGCAGGTTCAAACCACTCTGGCTTGACCATATCATTCGCTTGCAAAACCCAGGTTGAGGCTTTTTGATCGAACAAGGACCAGAATGGCGTCACAAAGGCAAACACCACCAAAATACGCAAGACTGAACGCACACCGTCAACTGCTTCATCGGGATGCACACCACGCGCGCGTTCGAGTTGCAACCAGGCGCCAAAACCACCAAAACCCAATACAAACACTAAGGCCAGACAGAAAGCGGCGACGAAACCAATCTTACTGGTTAGCGCAAAGCTGCCAACTGCTGCGACAAACCCCAGCATGGCGATGGCAAAACCCGCGCCAGCCTGACCTGCCGTGTGTTTGCCAAATAAGGCGGTTTTCACCACATTCAAAAACGAATGCGGATTATGCGCACTCGGTGGCACATGCACATAGCTGGTGCGGCCCGACCAGAAAATCACGGTGGCGATAAACATTAAAATACCAGGAATACCAAAGGCGATGCTGGCACCGAATTTTTTCAAGAAAAATGGCATTAACAGCGAGGCGAAGAAAGAGCCAAAGTTAATGATCCAGTAAAAGGCATCAAATACCTTGGTCGCTAAGGTACGATTGCTTTGATCAAACTGGTCGCCGACAAACGAGGTCACGAGTGGTTTAATCCCGCCCGACCCCAGTGCAATTAAAAATAAACCGGCATAAAAACCATTGATGTTATTTTCAAAGATTGCTAAACAGGCGTGGCCACAGCAGTACACCAGGCTTAACCAAAACACGGTATTGTATTTACCGAAGAATCGATCGGCTAACCAACCACCTAATAAGGGGAAGAAATACACGCCGATCACAAAGGTGTGAAACACTTCTTTCGCCATGTCTTTGCGTAAATGCTCGGGCATGGATAAAAGTAAGCTGGTAATCAGAAAGGATGTCAGAATATTCCGCATCCCGTAAAAACTAAAACGTTCGCATCCCTCATTGGCGATAATAAAAGGGATTTGACGCGGCATTTTCGGCTGCCCGCTGACCGCCACTGTTTGTGTCATTGTCTCTCCAGTTACTGTTACAGAACTTACGCAAAACAGATGCTGACGTTGTTGCTTCGCTTTGCCGCAACTCAGTACGGTCGTCGGCGTCACACCGCGTCAGCATACATGCGTAAGTCCACTGTTATTTTCAGCGCCGGTTAAGCCGGGCTGGACTGAGTTCTACAGTCAGTGCTCTGCTCCTCTGCATATGCCACCAAGCTGTTGCCACCTGGCCTGTCAGGATAGTTTTTTTCAGGCTACAGGCAGGTGGGCGCAGTATCCTGAAATGCCAGGTTAACGTCAAGCTAGATACCACAATCCACGGCGCTTTTTACACTGGCCTGAGTTAGCCCTCATTATTTATATCATTTAAGTAATATAAAACCACATGACAATTCCAGACCAGAGGTCACAACATCACCGGCGCGAACGTTCAAAGTTGAGGCCAAGAAGCGTAGCTGTGCCAGGGTACAGCGAGCATCACGGGCTGTAAATTTGGCTGCACGACAGCTTATGCAGAGGTCTTGACAAATTTCAGCAACTTTCGGCAACAGACTATCATGACGCACCTGAACAAATTACAGGCAAGATAAACCAAGCATCAACACTTAGCCTTTTTGTTAATATTCTTGTCGTAAAAAAAGCTCAGTCGCTGTGCGGCTGAGCTTGTGGGTGAAATTGGAAATCAGACCTTAGCCAGGTTTGCCTGCACGACCTAAGCTCAGCAAACGCCACAGTAAGCGGAACACCAGCCTTAGCATTACTAAGGTCAGTATCGCTTCAATGAAGGTCAGGACAAACGCGGGGAGCGCTGTCCAGCGGGTTTCCCGGCGTTTAAACTTCGCGATCATGCGGTCGTAGCTGATTTCTATGCTGTCGTAAAAAGTCGGCACGACTAATAAGGTCAGCAAGGTTGAGGTAATCGTGCCACCGATGATCGCAATCGCCAGTGGCCGGTAAAACTCCCCGCCCTCACCCACGCCTATTGCCACTGGCAACATACCGGCGATCAATGCAAAGGTCGTCATCAAGATCGGCCGCAAACGCATACGCCCCGCATGCATTAACGAGTCTTCACGCTCATAGCCCTCTTGCTCGCGTTTGCGCGCGCAGTCCAGCAACAAGATCGCATTTTTAGCGACTAAGCCCATTAACATGATGATGCCAATAAAGCTCATCAAATTCAGTGTGCCATTGGTTAGTTTCAGGGCCAGCACCACGCCGATCAAACTTAAAGGCAGCGATAGCATCACCGCAATCGGTGCCGTAAACGATCCAAATTGCATCACCAGTATTAAGTACATCAAGCCTATCCCGGTTAGCAAGGCGATTGTCATGTGCGAAAACAATTCTTTTTGTGAACGTGCAGCGCCACCGAGTTCCAGGCCGTAACCGGGTGGGAAATTAATCGATTTGGCGATTTGCAAGGCGTCTGCCGTTACTTCCCCCGAAGAACGGCCCTGGGCATTGGCCGAGACCGCGATCATGCGTTTGGCATCCGAGTGCTGTATCTTGGCTGGCCCCTTGCCCATGGTGATTTTGGCGATTTGCTCAAGTGGCACCATTTTGTCACTGCCACTGACGGCGATCGGCAAGTGCTCGATGTTTTCAGCACTAATACGATCATCCGGATGCAAGCGCACCGCGACGTCGCGCGATTCACCAGTCGGGTCTACCCAGTCACCGACCTCGACACCTGCAAAGGCGACGCGCAAGGCTTGCGCCGTGTCGTTGACTGAAATCCCCAAGGCATTGGCGAGGCCGCGATTCATTTCGATTTGCAATTCATCCATCGGGTCTTGTTCCGACAAACCCACATCGACTGCACCAGGCACTTTACTCAGCTTGGCCATGAAGTCATTGGTGATTTCCAAAAGCTTACGAATATCGCTGCCATAAAACTGGATTTGCACCGGCTTGCGGCCACCGTTATTCAAGTCGTCTTGCACCACATATTCGGCACCAATGATTTGCCCGACTTTTTCGCGTAACTCGGTCGCCACTTCAGCGGCGCTGCGTTTACGTTTGGTGCTTTTACCGATATCGACATAAACCCGGCCGCCGCTGGCAAATACCAGGCTATTGGTGGCTTCGGTTTCTTTGATGGTGCGCGCTAATTCAGCCGCCTTCTCGACTTTTAAACGACCGTAATCGAGACTGGTACTTGATGGTGTGCGTACGTCTATCATCAACATGCCGCTATCGGATGGCGGCAAAAAGCTGGTGCCACCAAACTTGGCATGGAAGGCAATCGCGCCAACAAAGCTTAAAGCCGCGATAATCGCCATCCAGACCCGGTGATGCAAGGCCCAGGCGATCACGTGACCATAGGTATCGGCGAGTCCATCAAACCAGTGATTGAAACGCGCCAATATGGCACTGATGCCGGTTTTCGGCGCGTGATGATGGCCCGGTGGATCACCCCAATACGCCGACAACATCGGGTCCAGCGTAAATGAAATGAATAAGCTGACCATGACCGAGCTGGCGACTGTCAAGGCAAACGGCCGGAACCACTCGCCCGAGACCCCGGGCATAACGGCGACCGGGATGAACACCGCGATAATCGAAAACGTGGTGGCAGCCACCGCCAAACCAATTTCCTTAGTCCCTTCACTGGCCGCAGTACGCCGGTCTTCGCCCATCTCCATATGCCGCACGATGTTTTCACGCACCACAATCGCGTCATCAATCAACACGCCTATGGCTAAAGATAAGCCCAGCAAGGTCATGAAGTTCAGGGTGAAACCACAGAGCCAGACTGCGATAAACGCAGCAATCACCGAAGTGGGTAAGCTGAGTGCAGTAATTAAGGTCGAACGCCAGGAATTCAAAAACACATACACCACGAAAATCGTCAGCCCGGCACCAAAAATCAGCGCTTCAATCACATTATTCAAGCTGCTCTGCGCATTTTCACCGCCATCCTGGGTGATTTCCAAATGCGTACCTTTGGGCAAATCTTTCTCAATTTCCTTTACTAGCTTACGCACACTGGTCGCAACGGAAACCGTACTGGCCACGCGCGAACGGGTAATCGATAAACCCACATTCGGCTTGCCATTGCGTAAGCTAAAGCCACGTAATTCCGCAAAACCATCGGCAATTTCAGCGACCTGCCCCAAGCGCACCAAATCATTGCCACGGCGCTTAATCACCATGTTTTGAAATTCCGCCGGGGTTTCTATCCGACCGATTAAGCGTATGCTTTTTTCATCCAGCAAGCCCTTAACCTTACCGACTGGGGCCGTGGTATTTTGATTGCGTATTGCCGCCACCATTTCAGCCACCGAGATATTGAATTCACGCAGCTTTTGCGCGCGCAACAGCACACTTAATTCACGCTTTAAGCCACCTTCGACCGATACGGTAGCGACACCGTCGATGCCGCGAAACTTGTCCGATAACTGATCTTCGGCCAGCCGCGACACTTCCGCATGACTTAAGGTGTCCGAACTCAGCGCTAATTGCATAATCGGTTGCGATGAGGGATCGATACGCTCAAACACCGGTTCGCGCATTTCTATCGGCAACTTATAGCGTACCGCAGCAATCGCATTGCGCGCCTCGTCGGCGGCAATCACCATGTTTTTATCAAAATTAAAAATCATCGTGATCACCGCTGAACCTTCATTCGCGGTTGAACGCATTTGATAAATCCCGGAAATACTTTGCAGTGATTTTTCCAAACGATTGATGATTTCGCGCTCTACCGTTTCAGGCGAAGCGCCGGGATAGGGAATGGCAATATTTAAGACGGGCTGATCGACGTCAGGTATTTGATTAACCTTGAGTTTATTCAAGGCCAGCAAACCCGCGCACATCAGCGTCAGAATGATCACCACCATCGCCACAGGGCGTTTAATACTGAAATCAGAAAGAAACATACTGGGTTCCAGAAACAAGTGAGTTGAGGTCGTGCTCGTTAGCTCAGCCTGAGACTGGCTGACAGCCTGGAGCACCTGCTCAGATTAAGGTTTAGCCGGATTCGTGTTGGCAGCGGCACTGTTATTGGCTGGTGCTGCGCTGGCATTGGCCGCACCGGCACTCGCCACCATTTGCGCCTGCTGTCCCTCTTTCAGGCTGGAAAGTGGATTACGTATCACTTTATCGCCCACGCTCAAGCCAGACTGCACCACAAAATCACCCCGGCGCGCGTCACGCTCCCCCAATTTAATCGCCACTTTATTGACGACGCCATCTTTGACACGCCAGACAAAGCTGCTATCCCCTTCTTTAACAATCGCCGAACCTGTCAGCATTAAGGTGCTGCTGGTTGCCACTTCGATCCGGCCTTCGGCATACAAACCCGACATCCTGGGTTGCTGCGCCTGATCTAAGGCCACCAGCACCTCCACCTGGCGCGTAGTGGCGTTTGCCGCCACATCAACGCGTTTGACGCTGCCACTAAATAGCTGATCAGCATAGCCATTGACGCGAAAACTGACTTTTTGCCCGACTTTCACGCCCGTGGCTTTATCGGCAACAACCAAGCCTTCAAAACGCATACTGGCCGGGTCGATGACCTTGACCAATTCTTTGCCGACTAAGGCCGTATCACCGGGCGAGACTTTACGTTCACTAACCACCCCATCAAATGGAGCGCGCACTTCGGTGCGTTGCAATTGCTGGCGCGCGGAAACCGCACGCGCCTTGGCCGCGACCAGATCACTTTGGGCATTGTTACGGCGCACCTCGGCATCTTCGAGTTGCTGCATCGAGGTCATGCCTGAAGCGCGCAGGGTTTTTAGGCGTTGCAATTGCCGTTCTGCCTGCTCTAAAGTTTGCGATGAGGCTCGCGCCGCCTCTTCCGCCGACTGCAAGTTATCGCGCAGCGTGGTGTCATCCAGACGCACCAAGAGTTCGCCTTTTTTAACTGACTCGCCATTTTCTTTTAATACTTGCAAGATCGTGGTGGCGATTTCCGAGCGTAAATCCGCCTTTCGTTCGGGTTGTATCGACCCAGTGATCACTGGCCCTGAAGCAAGCTCAGCATTTTGTACACTGAGTAAATCCTCCTGGGTAATCAACAGCGGCTTATTGCTGGTTTGACTGGCCTTAGACTTCTGCGCCTCGGGCTTGGCTCCACACGCAGCCAATATCAAGGCAATTACCATCAAAAATACACGTGTACTTCGCATTGCAGACTCCCTAATAATCTTCTTTTTACAATTACTGTTTTGCAAATCGTGGTAACTCGTTGTTTACACCTGGCTCAAGCCGTTTGCCCCACGACATCCTGACTCGAGAAAACAGCAACGACACTTGCCGATTTGTTTCTCAGGCTTAAGCTGATTGTCATATTGTCGTCGATTTTGTTAAATTTTATAGAAAAACGTGCCGCAACAACCACAACTTGCCAGCCAGCGCAGAACAAGGTAAGCTGCGCGCCCTTCAGGTTTAGCCTTCATCAACGATATACACTTGTGTTTCCAGGTAACAACACCCCATCATCCAGCAGCACGCTTACAGGCCGCAAAATTCTGATCGCCACCGATGTGTTTGGTCTGACCCCGGCAGTCGCCACACTGGCCCGGCATTTTCCCTATGCTTGCGAATTAATTTCGCCATTTGAAGGGCAGCACTTTCAATCTGAACAACAGGCATATACGCATTTCGTGGCGAATGGCGGCGTTGCAGCGTATAGCGAAAAAATTGCCCAGCAATTACAAACCAAACAATTAAGCGGTAATTATCTGATGGCCTTGGGTTTTAGCGCAGGCGCCAGCGCCTTATGGGCCTTAAGCGGGCTCGAAGCCTGGAAAACTTGCCAGGGCATGGTGTTATTTTATGGCTCACGCATACGCGAGTTACGCGAAGTTCAGCCAGTTTGCCCCACTCGTTTAATTTTCGCTGAAAAAGAAGCGGCATTTGACCCCAAGGACTTGGTACTCGACCTTTGTCGTCGTGGTCATCAAGCTGAACTGGTGCGTCAGGCCAGCCATGGCTTTATGAATTCGTACTCGGCAGGCTATCAAGCCAAGTTGTACACCCAATATATCGAACAACTGGTGCAAGACTTGCCTGAACTCGCCAGCTGCAGACTCGCGACGCCCGCCCTGGCAGCCTGAACCCTGGTTGTGCTGACACCGTATGCTCAAACGATACGCCGTGCAAACCCGGGGTATTACGTAGTTTCCACGAAGTGCGGACATTTGAGTTCCGCGCCCCCTTCCCTTATACTTCGCAGCGCACAACAAAATTGTGCGCACTGGGGTGGTAGTAAGGACAAGAACCTGCTTACCGCCCCTTGTCTGGCTCAGTATCCGGGGCCGCACAATAGCTTGATTTAACTCAGGATAGACACATGCTTGTGCAAACATGGTTTGCCGCTGGCTAAAACCGCGCCAGGCTTGCGCCTCTCCTCATTTTTGATAAACCTTTTTGCGGCTTGGTCCAGCCCGCTACTCAGCGATACCATGACCTCTCCGCGCGGAGCCATAAGCATGACCGCTTTTGTATTTAACGAAATCAATTTTGACAACCACGAACAAGTCGTGTTCGCCAGCGAAGCCAAATCAGGCTTAAAAGCCATTATCGCGGTACATAACACCAATCTGGGTCCAGCCATGGGCGGTTGCCGGATGTGGAATTATGCCGACGAAGCCGAAGCAGTCCGCGATGTACTGCGCCTGTCGCGCGGTATGACGTACAAAAACGCCGTCGCTGGCTTGCCTATCGGTGGTGGTAAGAGTGTCATTATTGGCAACCCTAAAACAGATAAAACCCCAGCCTTGTTTGAAGCCCTGGGTGAAGCACTGGAACGTTTAGGTGGCCGTTATATTACAGCGGAAGACGTTGGCACTTCGCCAGCCGACATGGCTAATGTGAATCGCAAAACCAGTTTCGTGGCAGGTTTGGGCGAGCGCGGTGATCCATCACCCTTCACTGCTTTAGGTTGCTTCGTTGGTGCGCAAGCTGCGGTTAAACATCACTTGAAACAAGATAGCTTCGAAGGCTTGACTGTCGCCCTGCAAGGTTTGGGCCATGTGGGTTACGACTATGCACGTCGCTTACACCAGGCTGGCGCAAAATTAATCGTTTCCGACATCGATCAGCAAGCTTTAGAAAACGCCAAGCAAGAATTCGGCGCACAAATCGTTGGCGTCGATGAAATCTACGACGCAGCAGCAGACATCTACGCGCCATGCGCACTCGGTGCCACCATCAATGCCAACACCTTAAACCGCCTCAAAGTAAAAATCGTGGCTGGTGGCGCCAACAACCAGTTAGCCAGCCCGGAATTCGGCGAAGCACTGCGTCAAAAAGGCATCTTGTACGCACCTGACTTCGTCATCAACGGCGGCGGCATTATCAAAGTGTGCTACGAATACTTAAACACCCCAGAAGATGGCTTGGACGCCCACGTACGCCGCATCGGCGACACCCTCAGCGAAATCTTCGCCCAGGCCGACGCCGACGGCTTACCAACCAGCGTCGTGGCTGACCGCGTTGCTGAAGCGAAGTTTAAGAAGTAATTGACTTCGCCGCTTACGGCATAAACTCTGCATCAAAACAAACAGCCCCGTGAAAACGGGGCTGTTTGTTTTGGCGGGGGGTAATCGCAAGCTTGCAGCTCGTAGACACAATAGAGTGCAGCGAAATCATACGAAAATTTGAATCGAAACTGGTCGGATAAACTAAGGCGTTACAAAATACAATTCAACTTTATCCAGGCAATTCCCAATACGTATGATTTCGTTGCGCTCTATTTTACCTACACTCCTTCCCCGACTTAGCTAGTGCACAGCGTCATCGAGAAAATGGATAGCATTACGAACATAGCCTGGGCGCAAGTGACCATTGTCTTTGTACTTGGGACCATACACGGGATCCAGACTAGCACAAACGTCAGCATGACAAATCACTTCAGTAGGGTCAAGTAATTTAGCGCCAGCTCGCAGCCCTAGCTGGCTTAAGTCCTGTTTAATGTCGGCAAACGCGGTTTCAAACTCATGCAAGCGCAAACCGCCACCGCGCATGCTGAACCCCGCCCATATGCTCGCCATAGAGCGATTCGCAATATACGAGGGATTGAACTCAATACCAATGGGAATATTCAAAATCAAATAGACCTCTAACCCTCTTGCGCGCAACATCTTAATCTCAGCTTCGAGCGCCGCCAAACTTTTTTGGTAACCGGCAGTTCGCAGTCCTATTGCCAAGTCTTCGCCATTTTGCTGAAACCTCGCGGCCTGACTTTCATGGAATAAATACCCATACCATTGCGCCGCGATGACGACTTTGCGTATGGCTGGACGCGCATCCAAAATCGCGGCGACACCATTCGCCACGCCGTTGCAGATCGGATTTTGTTTGGACTTGGTGTGCGGAATCGGCAAACATCAGCCCTCACTTAAAAACAGCACGCTATTAGTCTGACTGTCTTGCCGTATCAGCTGAGCAATCCGTGGATAGTATTGTTCAAGATTACTGTCGCCAACAAATAAGGTCGTCTGGCTATTGTTGGTAGCTTGAGCAAAAATACTTACGCCCGCGATTTCTGTGCGCGTTAATTCACCGGGAAATTCCCACTCGCCCTGGGACGCCGAAATTTTTTGGAAATCTGGCGCCCTGAAGCCCAGTCCTTCACGACTGTATATGTTATAGCCAAGATAGGCCAGCGCACTTAACATCACCAATAAACTCACTACGATCTTTTGCGCATGCCTGGAACGTCGTATCGGCTTTTCCAAGCCAGCGTAAGTAAAATAGGCAAACACCAGCGCTAACACCAGCATCAAGCATTTCAGGTTGTCGCTGGGTTTTCCCGCCTCCAAAATCATGGCAAATGAAAGCAAGGGCCAATGCCACAAATACAGGGGAAAACTAATCAAACCCAGTGCCACCAATAAGCGATTCGAGAGCAGGTATTTCGCCAGCATGTTCTCTGCACCGCCGGCAATCAGCAATGCGCAACCCAGCGTCGGCAAGATCGCATACCAGCCTGGAAAATTTTGCTCATTGCGTATCACAACAAAGCCTGCGACTAATAAAGCCAGGCCAGAAAATGCGCAAAAATTGCCAGGTTTCATTCCCGTCCGACTCACTAAACGGGAGATAGCCGCAAACGAAAAACGAGAACCTTGATTTGCGCTAAGCACGGCAATAATTGCGCCTGCGGCTAATTGCCAGGCGCGTGTATGCAACATAAAGAAAGTTTGCGTTGCCGCGCTTTTTACCAAATAAATATTCAAGAAAAAAGAAATGGCTAAAACCAGCACAACCGGAATCCACGGTCGCATGCGTAATTTTGCCGCACCTAATAATAGCAGCGGCCAAAATACGTAAAATTGCTCTTCCACACCCAGGGACCAGAGATGCAATAAAGGTTTTAACTGAGCACTGACGTCGAAGTAACCACTTTCCAGCCAATACACAATATTCGCACTAAAGCCGGCGCCAAAGGCGACATGCTTGCCGAGTTGCTTGTATTCACTAGCTAACAGACTTTGCCAACCCGCCAACAAGGTGCAAAACATCACCAAAATTAAAGCAGGAAAGATCCGTCGTATGCGACGACTATAAAAATCACTAAGACGAAAACTCGCAGTTTGAATATCTTGCTGAATAATTGACGTGATCAAAAAACCTGAAATCACAAAGAAAATATCGACGCCAATAAACCCTGAAGGCAGCCAGTGCGGGAAGGCATGAAAAATTAAGACTGCCAGAATAGCGATGGCACGGAGTCCATCAACATCAGGCCGATAAGTGAAGTGCGATGATGAGGCGGGGACAGGCGACGCTTGAGAAAAACCAGACATACTGTAAATTTGTTCGTGCAATATCGTGACGCGCTAAGTAACACGCTGACATTACAAAAAATCACTGTTTATTTAAACAAATTATACATTATTTCAATTATATCATTGTGATACTAATCACAATTACAAGGCTTATTTCGCCTGACTCGTAGCTGTGAATGAGCACAGCAATTTCATGCTAACGTCAACAAGCTATGGCGCAATTCAAAACACCATAGACGTCATATAGGCACGGTGTAATGAAGCAAAATTAGTCGAATAAAATAAGGCGGCGGTCAATCTTTATCCAGGCAATTGCAGATGCCTACGATTTCGTTGTGCTCTATCGTACTTACGATACTGGATGGGAAATACCACGGAATAGCGACTCTACTTGAGGCTTTGAAAACCATGGATTATATTTATTGCACTACCTCTCCAAAGTATTCGCGCGACATTCATCGTCTCTTGACCTGTTAGGAAGACTTCCCATGTTACTTAATCGTCGATATCGGGCTGCAATATGCCAAGTGACTCGTGTTGTAACTGCTTTGTTTTCACTCAGCTTAGGTATTGCTACTTCAGTCTTTGCGCAACAGCCTGTCAAGAGCGAACCCATTGCGACCGATCGTCCCGATTTTGTCGAATCAGGCCAAGTGGTTGGGCGGGGCCGATTCCAGTTTGAAACGGGTATCAATTTCGAACGCAGTAAAACCGAGGGCATCACCGTTAAATCACTGAGCAACTCGGCTTTGTTACGGTTCGGTGCAGGTGAAACCTGGGAGTTCCGTATCGAAACCGCAGGATTTATTCGCGCCACCAGCTCGGGGCCGGGTGTTTCAAACCAGGTTAACGGATTTGGCGATACGGCCGTCGGTGTCAAGTGGCAAATGCAAGATGGCGCTGAGGGAAAACCAACGATTGCGTGGCTATTCCATGCCGACTTAGCGAGTGGCTCAAAAGAATTCCGTGGGCAAGGAACCCGCCCTTCCTTACGTGCCGTGTTTGAGTGGGAATTAGATGGTGACGCATCATTTGGCTTGATGCCCGGTATTGCTCAAATGCGTAATGATGCGGGTCAACGTTATACCATGGGCATCTTGGCAGCAACTTATAGCCAGCCTATTGGCGCAGGCTGGCGCGGTTTCATAGAGCTATCTGGCCGGCAACTTCAGTCACGCACCAATGGCGGCAATCTCGCCACCTTCGATATTGGCGTATCACACTTGATTTCAAATGATATACAAATCGATGCCTGGCTAGCTAAAGGTTTGACCGATTCCGCACCAAAAATCGCCGCCGGACTGGGATTTGCTATTCGCTTTTAATTTTTCAGGACTTACGCAAAATTGCGTGGACTAGGCGTAAAGCCAAAGACAGTACTTGAGTACGGCAAGGGGAAACAACGAAATCAGCGTCTGTTATACGTAAGTCCTGTCCTTGTAATCCTGGTCGGTCGCATCACCTTTAGCCTTACTTTTTTGATTATTGCACCTAGACAATCCCCAGCCTGTAACTAAGCTGGGTTAAGACACATCAACGGGCATTATGACTTTTAGAAGATCATTGCGACAGTAAAAGCTCGCCTACTTTAGTTCGACTGTAAGCTAAGCTCCCCACACCACAAAAAAACCAGCCGCCAGCCAGGCATCGCGTACTTCGTTTTGCCAGGACAGCGTCAATTCATCCAAACTGCGTCCGCGTATTTCCGCCAGTTGCTGCAAGGCGCTGTTGATGCTGGCGCCTTGTTGCAGGCTTTGCAGAAATTCATAGTGCATGGGGTTTAAGGGGTAGTTTATGACGCGGTAGTTTTGTCTTAGCAGGGCTAGTTGAATGCGCTGAGGGGCAGGGAAATCCGGTTTGGCACCGGCGCGTATCTGGTGGTAATACCAGGCGACTGGGTAGCGATAGCGCTGCAATTCCATACCGGGTTGTAAACGCCAGTGTGCTTCGGGCGTCGCGCTATCTGCGAGTGGCAGCGTTTCGCCGCCGGGCGCATCGTGCAGTTGAAACAAGCGCCATTCGTAGCTGGCCAGCTCCAGCATGAAATCTATCCAGGATTCACGCTCAGTTTCAGGCAAGTCACGATCAGGCCGGTTTTGCGCGAGCCAATTAACAAAGCGATCGCCTAGCTGATACAGGGTGTAGCTGTGCGGTGGGCAAGCTTGCAAATAACTGTCGGCAAAATCATTGAATAAGTCTGCGCCCAGCGCATAGCGGCTGGCGGGAAATTGTTGCGCCAGGCATTCGCGCAAGCGCAAGATGTAGCTATTGCGGTAGATCGTCAGGCAAGCGGCAGCATCAAGCTGAGCCGCATCGAGTATGGTGCCGAGCTGGCTGGCATCCGGTGACTCAGTTTGTCTGAGCCAACCCAGAAATTCGGCTTGCCAGGTCGCAATGGCGGTATCAGTTAGCGACATGGCGCTGTTCCTTAAAATGAAGCTGCAACATAGGCTCAACGCAATTCAGTGGTAATTTCAGGTGGATGCAAAATATCGGGCAACATAAATTGCAGCGGCGTTGAAAGCGCGTTGGTCGACTTGCTCGCTGCGTTGATGTCTGGCAGATTCGCCGCGCCGCTTGCATTCTCGGCCAGCGGCGTGGCTTGCATCCAGTCGCGCGCGCGCAAGGCTTCTTGATGCACATGCTCGAGTGAGGGAATTTCACCATCCCATTCCAATAGCACCGAAGCCTGTTGAGCCTGTTGCCAGGCTTGATGAAACAGCGTCCAGACCGGACGACTCACGGCGGCATCGTGGGTGTCTATGATATAACTGCCGCAATGACTATGCCCGGCCAGATGAAATTGCTGTACGTATTCAAACGGACATTCAGCCAGCCAGGCCTGAGGGTCTAGCCCGGCATTAAAACAACTGACGTAGACGTTGTTCACATCAAGTAATAAACGGCAGCCTGTAGCCTCACACAAGGCGCGTAAAAAGGCGGGCTCTGAAATCGTTGAATCGCGAAAGCGCAAATAAGTGCTGGGGTTTTCTAACACCAAGGGGCGCTGCAAATAATCCTGCACTTGCTGTATGCGCGGTGTCAAATGCGCTAAGGTGCCTGGGTTCAAAGGCAAAGGCAGCAAGTCGTGACTGTTAATGCCTAGCACGCCAGTCCAGCACAGATGATCGCTGATCCAGCGCGGCTGAATTTCATCCGCCAGCGCCTTAAGCTTGCGCAAATAAGTCTGATCAAGTGGATCAGCGCTACCCAGTGACAACGATACCCCATGCAAGACCAGCGGGTAATCTCGCGCCAATTTCCGCAAGACTGCCCGTGGTCGGCCGGCTGAATCCATGAAGTTTTCAGAAATCGCTTCAAACCAGTCTATAGGCGGGCGCTCACGCAAAATCGTCTCGAAATGACAATTGCGCA
This sequence comes from Undibacterium sp., assembly GCA_041913845.1. Classification (GTDB taxonomy): domain Bacteria; phylum Pseudomonadota; class Gammaproteobacteria; order Burkholderiales; family Burkholderiaceae_D; genus Undibacterium. The sequence goes on along the minus strand of JAYSEN010000010.1, from coordinate 110,474 downwards.
AACCCACGCCTATCCCTAATGGCGCAGCCAGACTTTGCCAGGTCAGTGCTTCAGACACAGCTGTGTGCTCCACTCATGCCGCTGGCACCGCAAGCTGTGATACCTTCACCGCTATAGGTTTCTATCCATTCCATAGTCGGGCCATAGCGGAATAAGTCGTGATGCGGCAGATCGGGTGGGCATGCCGGCAAGGCTGGATTTTTTTCGCGCAACTCTTGCCATTTTTTTTCTGCGAAAACCTGGCGCGCACGCAGCCAGACGCTTTTGCCTTGATTCGGGCCATCGGTAGAAAAGCGTTCGGCATTTATAGGCGTGGCGCACGAACCCAGTGTTGCGCAGTCATTTGCAGCGGGATGATTTTGCTCTTCACCTGTGCCATATAAGCCGCAACCACCTTGTCCGGCGCAGTTATTTTTAACATGGCAGGTGTGATCAGCGACGCCAGGCTTGCTGGGGTCAGCAAAATTATAAGCCAGCGCGGTCGAGCAATAACCTTGTCCGGCGCAGTCATTATCGCGGGTACGACCTTGATTTTTGCAACTATTCAAACCCATGCAGGCATGGCGCTCTTCGTCGCTAGCTAGCGTTGCCGGTGGCGCCGCCGGAAACTTTGGTACGCCCTTAAATTTGTGCAGCTCTGGCGTAGCTGGCTGGCTTCGCCACAAGCTACTGACATCGGGCAAAGTAGGAATCATGCGAATATAGTATTGCAAATCGCTGGTGTACCAACTTTGATTGCCGTAGTGTTTATCAAATTCTGCACACATCTGGCTCAAATTCGCAAAGGCTTGCGCGCGCGGTCCCAGATTCAGATTTTCAAAGGTCGGAGCCAGGCGTAGTGCCATTGGACTGCTGCTGGTTGACTCCAGCGTCACATCGCGCATTGCTTGCACTACTTTATCGAGTATCCAGATCATCGATCGATGCAAAGCCTGATTAAAGTATTTCTTTTGCTGCTGTGGTGGCTGCAAGAAAATACTCTCAGTCATGATTAACATGTATTGGTACAAACCCGAAACGATTTGCGCGAGTTGTGCTTTGCCCTCGGGATAAGCTGCCGCTACCGGATTATCCGGAAAGTTAAACACCACTTGCGCTAACTCTGCTGCGGTAATTGGTTCACTGGCGGATGCGGGCGGAGTCGGTAAGCGATTCAACGCCGGATGTTTGGGATCATAGCCCGCCAACTGCGCTTGCAAACTCAGAAATTTATAATAATGCGAGAGTTCTTGATGGCTGGGATCATCCCATTTATGCGGGCCATAACCCTCGCCCTGGGCATCGATCGTTTGGATCGCTTCTAAGGCGGTGGCGCGGCTATCTACCGTCAGCAATTCAAAGCGCCCGGCATGACTGTCTTCACGGCTGGCATAGGCCGCAGCCTTGGCGGCGGAATGTGGCTCGGGCACGCTTTTATGCGGGTCGTAGCCATGCTTAGGGAAAACCGTATCGATATTATTGGGTGAGTAATTACCGGGTTGGATTTGTTGCAAACGCGCGCCCTGACGAAAATCTTCATCGCAAATATGCTCGGACAAAATAATGCAGCGTATATATGAATAAACCTGGCCTATGGTTTGCCATTGCTGGCCTTCAGGTGGCGCATCGGCTGTGGCTGGCCATTCAATTTCCAAAAATTGCCAAAGCTGAGATTCAGAAAACTTCGCCAGTGACAACGACATCGCTTTGTGGTCTGGCCCCAACCGCGCATGACCCGGCAAATTACTCGGGAACGGCCCCGGCGACTTTAAATACAATTCCGGCATTTGCCCCAGCGAAAACAAAATATTTGACGATAGCGACATGTGCAGCATTTCTTCCACCGCGACACTCATCACCACCGCCCCTGCCTTGTTCGCAAAGCGCGCTAAAGCCGTATCGGCCAAGCCCTTGGGCAAACGATCTATCGAATAATAGCTATACAGGTAAATCGGTAAAGTCGCCAACTCTATCTCGACAGCGGTTTGTAAGGCTGACTTTAATTCAGCCAAGGCATAATCACGCCGCCATTCGCGATTTATCTTCGCAATCAATGTTTCTTCAGCGTGAGTAGGCTTGCGTACTTTATCAAACGATTTCATTCAAGATCTCCGGTCGTTATGGGGCGTCTGCGCGCTGCTAAACCCAAGCCTGGCGCATTCACTGGGCGCGTTGACGGTGTAGCGCAGAGCTGGGCAGCACAGCACTCATGCAAAGGCTATGCCAGCTTATTCGTGCAAGCTTATAGATAAAGAGCCGCATTGCATATCGAAAAGCCCGACCAGACATGTCAACTTACACGTAATAAATTGATGACTTGTAAAATGTGCTGGCGACAAATGCGGTGACTAAGGCGGTGATGCACCAAGCCAATCTGAACTATCCGAGCCTCACCCTATCAAGCTGGCAAGGCTAAGTTTGATATCGATGAAAAAACAAGGTAGGAGCGAACCTGTATTATGATTTAGCTGCCAATATTTTTGGTGAACGACACAGTGCATTACTGAATGCTCAAAATGGGAATGTTTATGGCGTGACTAGGCTGGGCGGACAATATGGTTTTGGTAGTTTGTTTGAAATCTCATCAACAAAATCTCGCCCACTCTACCATTTCACACAACTCACTGGGAAAGTTCCACCCAACAATTTAAGTCTTATCAATCAACGCTACTTGATTGCCAGTGCAAAAGTCAGCACTATTGAAGCAACCACAAACCAAATCGACCTGTCTCGCTACCAGCAAATCAGCACCTGCCATGCAATTTATCAGTACGACTTAATAGCTTCACAATTTACCTATGTTCAGCGCTATACAAGTCGAACTTGTAGCAGAGTTTGATCACGAGCCAGGTTTTGCCAAGCTATCACCAAAACTAACTGAAATTGATACTTATCTCTACGGTGCGATTCAATACTATGAAGAGAACTCTAACGATGCATATACCCACCGCGGGCCATTGAAAACACGATTTTTCCGCTACCCATTGTCTGTACAGTAAATCAGCCACCCCCTCTGCTTATTTGACACAGCAAGCTGTAGACATTATTCAGCTGGAAATCTGGTGGTGACTTTAATTTGCGCTCGAGGATTGATGTACGCCAAGCACCGCTGTCAGAGCATGCGGTGCTAAGCGGCTTCAAATCCTATCACTCACTTATTCTGTTAAGCCATATTTGGCGGGATATAGGGCTAACAGCCTGCAAGCAAGCTGTCGCGAGTATTTACATATAGGTATATCTGACGATGTGAAAGAAAACCGGGGCGGCGAAACACACTGAATCTAACCTATCCATCATGCCACCATGGCCTGAAATTAAATCCCCCCAATCTTTCGCGCCGATACTGCGTTTTACCGCAGACATCACTAATCCGCCTAGCGCTCCCATCACGACGATAACGCTGGAAATTGCTGTGGCCTGCGCAGGCGAAAACGGGGTGATCCAATACAATGCAGTACCGACCAGTATCGCGAGCAAACCACCTCCGACTAAGCCTTCCGTGGTTTTCGATGGACTGACAACTGCAGCCAGTTTATTCTTACCAAATAATTTGCCGCAAACATATTGCAAGACATCGCTAATTTGAACAACGGTTAATAAATAAAATACTAATAATGCATTTTGTCCACTGTAACCAGGAATAGTTAAGCTCAATAAGGCAGGTACATGACTGATGCAATAAATCGTCACGATTACCCCCCATTGAAGTTTCGCAACACGTTCGAGAAAATTGCCAGTATCTTCAGCGATGACAGATAGTGAAGGCAATAGCAAGAATACATAAACTGGGATGAAAATCGCAAATAGTCCATACCAGTCATACGCTATTAATAAATACTGTACGGGTAACACAAACATAAAACACATCGCCATCGCAGTGTGATCACCTGGCCTGGTGGGTGTCAGTGTGAGAAATTCGCGTAATGCAAAAAATGACATGATAGCGAATAAGCCTATCGTAAATTTTGGCCCCAATTGCAAAGAAACCGCGGCGACTATCACCATCACCCACCAGGCATTCACTCTATGCCTTAAATTCTCGACGGTGGCACGCGCTTGCTCATTCTTTGCATGGCGACTTAAGTACCAAGTCACGGTCGAGGCGAAAACCAGTAAAACGAACACACCACTCAACAAATAACTAAACTGATTTAATTGATTCATGCTAATTCCTCTACAGCTGCACGTGCGCGAAATAGGAAATCTTCCTTCGCTTCGTTTTCGAATAAGTTAATGGGGCGGCCAAACCGTACGGTGCATAATAGTGGCACTGGCAAAACGCTGCCTTTTGGCATCACCCTATGAAAATTTTCGAGATATACCGGAACCAGTTCGACCTCAGGAAAACGTTGCGCCAGATAAAACAAACCCGATTTAAATTCGCCGGGTATCCTTTGTATCCGCCGCGTACCTTCCGGAAAAATAATTAGCGAATCCCCCGCGGCTAAAGCGCTAAGCAATGGTAATAGTGGGTCAGTTTGCGCGCTGCGATTCCTGTTAACCAGGACGGCATTCAAGGCCTGTTTTGCAATATACGACTTCAAACCACCCTTACCCCAATAATCTGCGGCGGCAACCGGACGAGTCCTGGCGCGCACCGTGGCAGGTAATGCAGCCCAGATTGCCAGGGTATCAATATGACTGGTATGATTGGCAAAATAGATACGCTGCCTGCTTGCAGGTGCGCAGCCTATCCAACGTGGTGCCGCACCGACCAATAATTTAACCAGCATAACCAGAAAGTTGACAAGTAACATGTAATTACCCCCGTTGCGCATCATACTTAAGTTGTTTCGCCATCCGCCGTATTCTAAGTATGCAAGTCAATGCTGTGCCTGCCGTGATAAGCTGCAGCGCATACCTCAATATCGGCCAATCGGTTTTCAGTGCATAAGCCAGCCACGCCAACAAACAAGCACCTGTCATCAGCGCCATTCTTTGAGACTTCGATTGAGGCCCGCGAAAATCCTGAGCCAAGCCTAATGCCCCACCCAGCAAGCGAATATAGGCTGTCATCAATGCCAGTAGCGCGGCGAGCCAGCCCATCCACCCTAATTCCGCGGCGTAACCCAGTGCGAGCAGTAAAACAACATCGGAAATACGATCAGGAATTTCATTGTATAAATCACCTAAAGCGGTTTTTCTGCCCCCTTCGACGGCAACTAAACCATCCAGTAAATTGCATAGCAAACGCAGCTGTATGCCGACAGCACAAATTATCCAACCCCAGGGTTTAGGACAGTAAAGTAAGGCAGACGCTGCTGTAATCGCCAGTATCAGACTGCATACCGAGATGCCATTTGGTGTGACTGGGGTGCTTGCTAACCAGGCCGCAAAGCGGCGTATGGTAAGTGAAGAACGAGTATCAATAGGACGACGATCTAAGTTTTTCATCTCAAATTTTTTGACGTGATTCAAAAAATACGTAAAGTGAGTTCGGTTTAGCCAGGCTGCACTCAGTACTGCACTTACGCCCGTTCAGTTAGGAGGGAGCTATCCCAACCTGGCCAGCGGCGTTTTGCTTTATGGCTTTACTGCGGCCATTGCCGCTGACCAAGCTAGTTTTAGAGAACTCTGCACAAAGACGCGGGCGGTCAACGTTGATGTCGAGATGTGCACCAGTGCCAAGGCACAGCGAGCATCACTGGCGTCAAAATTGGCCGCGCAGTAAGTTGTACAGAGGTTGCTTCTAAGCTAAGCCCTCAACGCTAAGTCAAGCTTGCCTGGCCCGATACGTCGGCAGTAAGTTGATTCAGCAACTTAATTCTAACCGAAAAACGCATTAAGTACACTACACAGTGTAGTTTTATTCTTGATTAGAGTATTGGCTCCAATTTTTAGATATCTATGCCCATAGCGCTGCCAGACCAAGCATAAGTTCGGCACGTAGGCTGGGCGTCATCGGCGCTTGCAAATAGAGCTTGTGTCTTCAATCTTGTGGGTCTTGAATGTTCGCTGCGGCTGTCTTAAAAGCTCACTTTAAGCTGTTGCCGTCCATCGCTTATACAAAAGGCAGGGCCTGCGGCATTAGCTTGATGTTGTCCTGGAGTATGTGCTTAGCATCAATATGATGCGATCTTTAGAAGAATAGGACTTACGCAAAACAGACGCTGATGTCGTTGTTTCGCCTTGCCGTACCTTGGTACTGTCATCGGCTTCACGCCTCGTCAGCACAATTTTGCGTAAGTCCTAAGAAAATTGCTCCACAACGCTATAAAGCTAGTATTGTCCATGCACCAGTAATGCCGCTCTTTGCTGCACGCATCCAATCAACGTGGCGATCATGGTAAGCCACTCTTTGCAAAGATTATTTCTTGGCCAGGATTAGCCTTGCCATTCTGCTTTTTTGGAACGCAAGCCAGTCCCGAAACTTACCCAGTCTCAGGCCAATCTGTAGTCGTAGCTAAGCAAGATTGCCGACTCGTCGCGACATGCCACGTTTCACTTGAAACTTGTTTCTCTGCGTATCGCCAGCGCTTTTTTCAACGCTGGTTTTCACATAGAACGGATAGCTGAATAACGACCATTCATAATCGCATGTTAATGCTTGTCGGAGGTTACTGGTCGCCAGCAACCCCGCTGATATTCCCAAACTGTCGCGCTTGCTCCAGATCCCGACACTTTTGCACGCTCTTTCAAGGCATCAAGGAATTCAAGTTTGACTTGTTTTGGTGGCAAATGACGTAGGTAATGTTGCGCTTCGCGCATCGTAGTCACTTTTGCCTTGCTGATCGCGGTGCTAAGAATTAGCTGTTGAAGACAAGCGTCGTTAGCGTCGCAGCATGAAGTGCTGGCAGAGTCGTCTTCACCCTCAAGATTTTTTATCGCATCATCGGTTGCTTTTTTAACTTCATCCACCTTCTCAACACCTTTTATGTAGCGCATCACTGGCAACATCCGTCTATCCTTCAGTCGCATTAAGGCGTAGGCGGAATAAGCATCGCGATTTTTCATCCTTAAATATCCAAGTAGAAATTTCGCTTCATCTTTAGCGCCCATCAGGTCTGCCATCCAAACCGGCCAGTGCGTATCTTCTGCAATCCTTCCATTCGCCCAGGCCTCAAAGATAGGCGCTGTTGAGCGTTTCCTCCCACTCTTCTTCCAGGGATAGGTGATACGATAGCGTAAATTTGGCATCCAAATAGCGTCATATGGGCCGGTGAGTTGACCACCTTCGATCAGGTTTGAATAGAGGGAGAAAAATTCCAATTGGACACTTCCATTTTTTTCTTTCTCAAATAATTTCAAGCCTTTTTGAAAAAATTGATCGGGATGTTGTCTTGCCATAGAACGCAGGATAAACGCGCGCCGAAACGGATCCTGATCGCTGGTATACATGTTTACCCAATGGTCATACGGAACCTTAAACCGGAAGGCCAAGGTTGCATAGCCATACACATATTTACGCCATAGCGCGTTGTCAGCAGACTTGTATAAATCCATGAAGAAGTCACGTTCTGCTTGCAATTGTTGTGGTTCTTCATCTTCGCCAACAAAGGCGAGTAAAAAGGTCGGCAATATGGAGGCGGTAGTAGTTTGTTTGGCTTGCGCCAACATGGTTTGCCTGAAGCGCTGTGTTACCTGGACATCCCCAGCGAATCGCTTAGGTTCAAAGAAATTCGGTACAACGAAGCCCAGCGCATCACGCGCCATGACACTGTCGATAGCATCAGAAACCCGTGACTTGATCAGTTCGCGCGCGCGATCCGTGCCTATACTACGAAGTGCCATGATCGCAAAGTGCCGAGTGAAATCAGTTTTGCTTTGCAGGTGCTTTTCGAGTAGCTGTATAAGGCTCTCGGTTTGATTCGACATCACCAGTGCGTATATATGCAGCATTGCAAGATCATCAGCGTGCATTCCCTGGGGCAAGTCTTTAGGTAAGTCTTTGATAGGGTAAGGCTCGGTTGTTCCAGACAAAAATTCGTTGAGAAAGCTAATACTCGAACCTGTGCCGTTATTGTGAAGTTGCAAGGCCTGCCGGGCAGCCACCGCGAAGCTAAATCCTGCATAGGATAAATTTCGAGGTAATTTATCGAAGGCCAATTCAGCACTGCTGAGGCCAACAGGTCGACCAAGTAGCGTTGTGTAGAATAACTTTGCTTCAAGTGATAAACGCTGATTTTTATCGACTTCTTCCGGAAACCCCAGACTATCGACCTTGAAAGCTGGCGGGGTTAGCTGTCCGTTCACTATCGCCTTGGTGGCCAGAGGCGTGGACGTGGCACTAAGAACAGCACTGTTCGCCATTAAAAGACCAGCAGCGAAAATTAACTGTAGGTAACGCTTCAATCCAGGGTCTCTTTTTTTCAACGGCATGCACACTTGGTGGTTGGGTTGGTGACTTAAACCTAAGCTGCCAATGATAGAAATTGCTGTCCCAGCACAGCTCAGCCCACCATACGCATACGGAATTGGCGACCTTTGATTTGCGTGCGGGATAAACGGTCTAAGGTGTCTTCAGCGATGCTACGTTCGATGGCGACGAAGGTGACGAAATCTCCGACATTGATTTTGCCGACCTGGGCTTTTTGCAAACCTAAATCAGCGCACAGTGCGCCGAGTAAATCGCCGGGGCGTAATTTATCTTTTTTGCCGCCTTGTATGCAGAGCGTCTGCATAGGTGCTTGCAAAGGCGCGTCGTTATTCACGTCCAGGCTATCCAGCTCCAGCCATTGCGCGGCGATGCCGCTGTATTCTTCGATATTGCGTACCCACTTTTTTTCACCTGACGTTGCCAGCGTCAGCGCTAAGCCTTGTTCACCGGCGCGGCCGCTGCGGCCTATGCGATGCACATGCACCTCGCTGTCTTTTGAGACATCAACATTAATCACTGCGCCCAGGTTTTGAATATCGAGGCCACGCGCCGCGACATCGGTTGCCACCAATACCGAACAACTTTGATTGGCGAAACGTATCAACACTTCATCGCGGTCGCGCTGTTCCATGTCGCCATGCAAAGCCAGCGCGCTGATGCCTTGTGCATGCAATTCTTCAGTCAGTTCGCGGCAATGAATTTTGGTATTACAGAAAGCGATGCTGGAAGCAGGCTGGTAATGTTGCAGCAAGCGCCCTACCGCGGCATTGCGTTGTTCTGGCGTGGTTAAGAAAAACCATTGCTGTATCTGGTTGTCGCTGTGTTGCACTTCAACTTGAATTTCTTCGGGTTGATTGAGTAATTGTTCGCTGGCGGTGCGAATATCATCGGGATAAGTCGCCGAAAATAACAAGGTTTGGCGACGTGGTGAACAAGCCGCAGCGATGTGGTAAATATCCTCGTAAAAGCCCATATCAACCATGCGATCAGCTTCATCCAAGACCAAAGTTTGAATCGCATTCAATTTGAGAGTGCCACGGCTGATGTGGTCAATTAAACGCCCCGGCGTACCAACTACGATATGCGCACCAAATTCCAGCGTCGCGATTTGCGGGCGCATCGGTATGCCACCCGTCAGCGTGACGATTTTGACATTTTCTATACGGCGCGCCAAACGGCGCAATTCATTCGCCACTTGATCCGCTAATTCGCGCGTTGGGCAAATGACTAAGCCTTGTACCGCGAAATAGGTGGGATTAAGTTTATTCAATAAGCCCAGCCCAAACGCAGCGGTCTTGCCGCTGCCGGTTTTGGCTTGCGCAATTAAGTCGCGCAGTTGCAAAATCACGGGCAAAGCCGCCGCCTGAATCGGCGTCATGGTTTCATAGCCAAGGCTGGCCAGATTTTCCAGTAAGGCGGGTTGTAGCGGGAGGGTATCGAAAGTGAGAGGTGCAGACATGGCAAGCTTTACAGTACAGGCGGGCAACAGGCTCGCCAAAGGCGGTATTGTAGGCGATCTGGGCCTAATCAGGGGGAAACCAGCCTATTCTCACGGGCGTGCAGCAAATAACCCGCCACGATATTTTCTTTCAGATAACATCCTGGCAATCAGCTATACTCAAGGCACAAAGTAGCATTGAGATTGACCTGCTCTACGTTCCAACCGTCACATCGACTGTAAAAGGGTATGCAGACCATGAATAAGCCAGCCGATTATCGCGAGTTCTCTTGCAAACAATGTTTAGAAAGCCGCGATCTGGGTTTTGATTTTACGATGGCGTTTCAACCCATCGTGCGCTGCGCCTCACAACAAATTTTTGGCTACGAAGCCTTAGTTCGCGGCCCGCAAAACCAATCTGCGCTTTCTGTAATCTCCCAGGTCAATGACGACAACCGCTATCGCTTCGATCAGCTGTGCCGGATTAAGGCAATCGCGCTGGCCGCTCAACTCAAAATCACGAGCGTGGTCAGCATCAATTTTTTACCCAATGCAGTGTATCGACCCGAGCGCTGCATACGGACAACGATAGAAGCGGCGCAAGCCTACCACTTTCCTATAGAACAAATCATGTTTGAATTTACCGAGGTGGAAAAACTTCGCGAAAACCAGCACATCAAACACATTGTTGAATACTATAAAAATCTGGGCTTTAAAACCGCAGTCGATGATTTTGGTTCAGGTTATTCAGGCTTAAATTTATTGGCGGATTTTCAAACCGACATCGCCAAGCTGGACATGGAATTAATCCGCCACATCGATCGCGATCCGGTGCGACAAATCATTATTAAAAATTGCCTGGCGATGTTTAAAGACTTGAGTATCACGCCGCTGGCCGAAGGCATAGAAACTCGCGAAGAAATGCAATTCCTGCGCGATCTGGGGGTGGATTTAATGCAAGGCTATTATTTCGCCAAACCCGGCTTTGAGTCTTTGCCTGAGGTGGATTTCAGTGGGCTGTGACTCACAACTAAGCAGGCAACCTAAGCTGATTTGCTGAATTTTCCGAGGTTTCGTAGGTGATTCAACGCCTTGCAATATCCATGACGCATTACGTGAGTCGGCTATCAGACTACCGTCATTTACTCACTTCGGTTAACGACATTAATCGTAGCGTTCCCGCCTTCAAATCTGTCTCCAAACCACTTAATTGCAAATCAAAGAATTTATCCGGTTTAATGCTGAGCACCGGCCCAGGTTTGACCTGGCAATCTATGCCCAAATGAAGCGTCAATGTGGTATCGGCATTGGCAATCGCATGGCCCTCGACAAAACAAGCATCGCTACTCGATTGTGGTTTGGGATAGGCTTTATCGCCCGCCATCAGCGCTAAAAATTCATCTTTGGTCAAAGCATGAAACCCCATTTGCAAGCTGACTTTTTGTTGCGCTTGCAATGCCACGGGTAAACCCGATTCAGCCAGGCGCCACCAAAATTGCGCCAGCGCCGTACTCTTTTGCAGTAGTAAGCTTATGGTTTCAGGGTCTTTGGCGGCAAACACTGTGGCGGAATATTTTGCTGCTTTATTTGCGTCTGTATTTGATCCCTTAGCTGGCACTGCTTTGACGAGATTCATGCTGGCAACTTTTTCACGCATTTCAGCTAAGGAAGGCAAACCCAGCTTTAAGCGTGCCCGCTCACTGACTTGCTCATCAACAGGTTCTAACTGCCACAAATGACTTTGCGCATCCTGAGTGTATTGGGTGGCATACCATTGCGGGCGATTTTGCGCCAACATCATTCTGTCCCAACTAGTGGCATAAACCCGCATCAACGCCGCATCTTTAGGGAAGCGCGCCAAACCGATAGCGGCAATCGCATTCGCTAAACGAAACTCATCAATATCAGCACCGTGATTCAAGATTGCCGCAGCATGGAAAAAATCGTCTGCAGTTTTAAGCTGCCCCGTCGCCAGCATTTGCTTAACCTGCGCCGCCCTGCTTCTGTCATGCTCCAGCACGTCTTGCCATTTCAGTGCAGTATCAGCACGCTCGGCCTGATCCGCCTGGTATAACTGACGCAGACGAGTGTTGTCAGTGGTGGCAATAGCAGTCAGGCTGCTGGATGAAAACACAAGTAAAACCAGCCCTCGCAGCAAGGCCTTGAGCACGGCAATTTTTACACATAACGCTGGAGGACTTAGGATTAAATTACTCATAAAAATAGGCAGACCTACTCGCGAGAGAATTTAAAAAACACCAACTCAAAATACGAAAAACTACTAGCAAGGGAATTTAGTGTTTATTTTCAAGAAAATTATTTTTCTATCTTTGTTTTTATTCTCAGGCTTTAAATCACAAATGGTCCATACCACCTTAAGCCAGTCCGCTTATTACTATTGTTACGGTAGTTAAGTGCCATTTCAGCAGCTGGTTCAGGTGCATGCATCACGACAGGAGCTGTGTTATAAGTAGTCCAGGGCAAGGCATCGCTAGCGACATCGACACCATTGCCGATATCAGCTGGATTTGGTGCATAGGTTGTTAATTCAATGCGCAACGAAGTCGCATAGGTATCGCAAAGCGCAGCAACAGCGGTATGTATAGCGCTACCTGGGGCAATGTCAAACGTTTCTCCACCATGAGCAGCATTCGGGCGATTGTTGTTATACCTGTTCATACCGTAATTCACGATACTATTCGCGACTGTGCCGTGAACTAAGGCATAAGTAGGCCTGACCCTGTATTCGATTAGATAGCCTTTCAGATCCATTACATCTTCATTCAAGCTAGGATAATTGTTGCCATCATTACCGACCACGTTCACACCGGCATTGTAAAAGGCGACTGGAAATGCATTCGTCGCACCTGCTTTATAGTACGCTTGCCCCGCACCATTTCGTCCGATTTGGTCAACAGCATTGAGTGAATTGTTTAGGTTAGTACCCGCTGTGGCGATCCAAGATTGGTGATCTAAAAATCCATTCGCGGTACCTTCTATACGATCATTGTGGCTAAGATTAAAACTTTGTCGGCCAGAAAAAATATTATTGGCATGATTGGTTCCCAAACCCAACCACGAATTCACCGCGTGCATTTTTGTATAATTATGGCCATTCGCACCATCGATCCTGACATTTATTTTAAAGCTAGTACGTTCGATGAGAGGTACCGCGCCGAACGGGTCTCGCATATCCTCCTCATTTTGTATCATATCGGCCCAACCGCCCGGGTCAGGTGGATTCGATGCTGGCCCCTGTGTGCCAGAGTTTCTGACGATAGCGTCGGTCGGGTTGGCACCGCCATTTTGCCCATTAACAGCCAGAGTTGCCGCATCGTAGGTAGCGAAGTTTCCAGTTGGAGCAAGCAATTGCACCACTTCACTATTATTTGAACGTGCTTGCAACTGGCTCGCCCCAGCTCTAGCGTGGTCTTTTATTTGTGCGGAAAGTAGCTTATTCGTACTCTGCATTTGCATGGCTTTTGCACCCATCTGATCCGCCTCAGCCTCCAAGCCCGCATCATCATTCACCGCCACCCCAGTCTTCATCTGCATGGTTGGTCTCACCCGTCCCTGCGCTTGCTGCACAACATGCCAGGCTTCATGCGGTAAGTGTTTTTCCTGCCCCGGTGCAACATGAATATCGCTGCCTTGTGCATAGGCATGGGCATTCAATTGCGCAGGTTCGGGCGAGTTATAGTGCACATTGACATGATCCATACTCATGCCAGAGAGCGATTCAATGCCCGCTTTGAGATTGTCGGGCAAGCCTGTCTGGTTTGCCTGAGCTGCAGCGGCCTCGCTACTACGGCTGGCGACACTGCTTTGTTCCGCTTTTGCTTGCACAGTCGCGGATTCGCCAGCCCCAGCTAAGACGGCATGATTAAACGAACTGGCGTCAGCGTTTAATTGCGCAGCGGCTGCAGAGGCTTGTGACATACGCTGCATGGTTTTGAGTTGGCTGGCGCGCGGGCTATCCACTATTTGCCGCTGCAAGGCTAGTAGTTGCTGGGTTTGCGGACGGTGATCGACCAGCTGATGTGGCGACGAGCGCTTAGCATCTGACTGATTTTTCGCCTGTAAAGGAGCGCTGAGTTGCTGAGAATCGGCAACCGTGGTCTTTTTATGTTGCTGCAGCATGGTCGCATTACTCATGACAGAACTCACTTTACAGTTAAAAAAGCGGAATCTCAGATGATGCAAATTTTGTGCCTAACGAGCTTATCGTTTATAAATCAAATCATACGGCATTTTAATTGGCTTAACAAAAATTTATGTTGTTGCAGCCTGAAGTCGGAGTCCACGCACTATTTCAAGTTACGCATTTAGCTTATTGGGTTAGTTGGGATGGGTGTTTGTTCGCCCCGCAAAAACTGGCACCGCGCATCAAATCGACATGGTGGCGAACCCAGGTGGATTTGGTTCCGAACGGACACCTGCGCAATTCATCCTGCACTTAATGTATTGAAAACCTAGCCTGGGGAGTAGCTAGTCAGGAAGGGTATCTGCATTGTTTGGAAAAGCATAGCCTTTTACACACGCTGAATTACGTTAATGTGCAACGAAATCGTACGAATTCGCTTCGCTCTTTCGTATCTACGGCCCTCTAAAATCAAATTGCGCAGGAGATTTACCAGAAAGGTAATGCGCCAAATATCGGTCTAAGATTCCCGCTGGGTCTGGCAGTACGTAGACATCTTCCAACGCGGCTCCTCGCACGTGATACACCTTATGATCGCAATGCTTTTCATCCAAAAACAAAGCATCACCCGCATCGGTTCGCATCCAGCACATCAACTGATCCGACCCGATTGTCCTGGCAAAGTCGCGGGTTTTGCTTTTGCCAATACCTAGTTCTTGACGATATTCTTCTAATGACATTCGTCCTGAATAGCTTGACAGAGTATTCAACCAAGTAAGTGGTCGAATAGATTCATCAGTAAGTGAGAATGATTCAAACCAACGATATAACTCACGCCACGCCAATGGCAACATAGCATGTTCTTGATCAAAATATGGCCCATCTAAATCAGTTTCAGGAAGCGTGATGTGGAAATACAAATTAGCATCGACTCTTTCTATTAATAAATAACTGTACCACCGCGTATTGCGTTGATCAAATGCCGCTATTGGTTTTGGCCAATGAATTTCCATTGCATTCACTGTTAGTGGAAATGTTCTCTTAAAAGCGGGGAACATATCACCAACCGATTGTCCTAATGCCGCGCAAATTTCTGAGCGAATTTCAGAAATTGCTTGTGAGGGAATTTCACATAAACTCGTACAAACATATTGATAGGAATTTGGCTTTAGCATTTTACACTCCACTGCGATAAATTTTTTGATACTCTTTGATTTGTCTCTGAATATCAATTTGAATCCTATCTTGAGTACGTCTTAAATTCTGTACATAATCCGCTTCCAAAGCCTGCCCCTTGTACGTATCCCAGTCCAATTTAGATTTTTTAATGAATTAAATGATTTTGGCAATGGCTGTAAATTACCTAATCCTATCTTGTCTTGCACAATATACTCCATTTGCTCACGGGTCAGCGTATTGAACCCCCTCAGTTTGAGCTTCCCTCGATAATTAGTTCACCATGAGGTGAATATCATGCAGCCAGTTTCTCTTGATTTTGTTTCTTCATCCAGTCGTCCATATATTGAACTGGTGAGCGATCGGGTGACCACAAAGACACCCATTTTAGTTTTTTTTAGAAAAGTCATATCAAAAAACCCTCTCGTGCATCAAAGCAATCGCGCCTGGTTCAGGCTGACAAGGCGCATCGAATGGTCGTATTGGTTAGCAGAGGTAGCTTGGGTACTGAAATGGCGGCAGGCGCAACTTACGCCACTTTTTCCAAGTTAACAAGCTAAGCCTGACTCCAGGTCGGGACTCATCGAGTTAAGCCCCAACTAAAATCACTTGCATTTCCCAGCATTTAATTCTACTATTTCCGTCAATACAGAAATTTACGCAATTAATGCAAATACAGTTTAAGTTGAGCCTGATATTAACAACATTGCGTGATTTGAGCGGACTGGCACGGACCGTTTTCAGCTTTTGAGTCGGCTGAAAACCATGCCGTGTCGGTACAGGTGCGACTTCGCTGAATGAGCGATTGCGGCCTTTTTACTAACAGGAGTAAGATCATGCGCGCCCCTACTTCCAGCACTGAACTGACGGTGTTTTACGATGCCAGCTGTGCCTTTTGTTTAAAAGAGATGCAGCAACTGGCACGCTGGGATAAGGCACAAAAACTGGCCTTTATCGACATTAGTACAACCAGTTTTGATCCGGCTGTTCTGGGTGTCAGTCTGGCTGAAATGGATGCGGCCTTGCATGCGCAAACGCGTGATGGTCGCATGTTGGTCGGGTTGGATGCGATACGCGCAGCTTACCAAACCGCGAATAAAGCCTGGCTGGTGGCGCCTTTGAGTGTGAAATTTTTACTGCCGGGTTTAAATTTCTTATATCGCAAATTTGCCCGCCATCGTTATCAAATTTCGACATTTCTAGGCTTACGAGTTGAGCCGGTTTGTCGCGATGGTCGCTGTGAACTGAAGCAGCCTTACTTTAAGCAAAAGCCATAAAGCTTTGCTTCTGAGATCGATTCACCAAGGCAAAGCGCTGCCATCGTAACTAAAGAAACCACCGCTTTCCGCTGAGCCTTTTTGCGTTATCACCGCCAGCAATTGTGCCGCCGCGACACTCGCGGGCCGCGCTTGCGCGCCGCCGTGAAATGGTTGTGATAAACGTGATTGCACGGTGCCGGGATGCAGCGCCAGCACGGTTTGCTGCGGCCGGCTGCGCTGGATTTCTATCGCCGCGGTTTTGATTAACATATTCAAGGCCGCTTTCGAGGCGCGATAGCTATACCAGCCACCGAGGCGATTATCGCCTATGCTGCCGACCTTGGCCGATAAAAAGGCCATGCTACCCTGCTCGCTTAATAAGGGTTGAAAATAACGCAGCACCAAAGCGGGTGCGATTGCATTGATCATCAGCGTGTGTTGCAGTTGCGCCTGATTCAATTGCGCGAGTTTTTTCTCTGGCATAAAGTCAGCGGTATGCAAGACGCCCGCCGCATAAATCAGCAAATCAAACTGGCGCTGCCCGGCAAAGCTGGCTGCGGCTTGCTGCAAGCTGGTTTCACTGGATAAATCCAGCGCTGGATCAGAGCGACGGTGCAAGCCCACGACCTCGCCTTGCGGATACTGGTTGCGCAGCAACTCACAAAATGCCTGGCCCAAAGCACCTTCGGAGCCTATGATTAAGGCGCGTAAATTGTCAGGAAATCGAGTCGTTGTCATAGTCCGCTCACAATTCATTCATATGTTGTTTCAGCCAGATGGCACGTTGCTGTAGCGCTTGCTTTTGCGCTTCAGGCATTTTCTGTAGTTGTTGGTAAACTATGCCTAAACGCGGATTGCCTTTTAAGCGATCTTGATGCCGCAAATGAAAATCCCAATACAAGGCATTAAAAGGACAGGCATTTGCTTCGGTTTTGAGCTTTTTCTGGTAACCACAGCCTTCGCAATAATCGCTCATTTTATTGATGTAAGCGGCGCTCGACACATAGGGCTTGGTGGCGAGTTTGCCGCCATCAGCAAATTGACTCATCCCCAGGGTATTCGGTAGCTCCACCCATTCAAAGGCGTCGATGTAGATGCCCAGATACCAGCGATGCAATTGCTGAGGATTAAGCCCGGCCAGTAAGGCGAAATTACCTATCACCATTAAGCGCTGGATATGGTGGGCGTGGGCATGTTGCAGCGATTGCTGTAGCGCCAGCGCCAGGCAACGCATACCGGTTCGGCCATGCCAAAACCATTCGGGTAAATCGAGTTGATGTTGAAAATAATTTTGCCCGCCATAGGCTGGCATTTCCGTCCAATACACGCCGCGCACATATTCGCGCCAGCCTAAAATTTGCCGGATAAACCCCTCGGCAGCGGCGATCTCGACCCGGCCTTCACGCCAGGCCTGCTGCGCTTGCTGTATCACTTCCAGCGGGTGCAGCATTTTGCAATTGATGGCAAACGATAATAGCGAGTGGAATAAGCGCCATTCCTGGCTGTGCATGGCATCCTGATACTGACCAAAATGGCACAAGCCATGCTCAATGAAATCCTGTAACTGCGCCCGCGCTTCACGACGGTTCAAAGGCCAGCGCAAAGCCTGGGCCGAAGGCTCACCAAAACTGGCGACACCGGCCGCGACAATTTCTTGCCAAAGCACGCTGTGATCATGGCTGGGCCGTTGATCTGCGTTGACGGCAGGCTGGCCTGGCCAGGCCTGCCGGTTTTCGTGATCGTAATTCCACTTACCACCGACCGGCTTACCTTGTTCCAATAAAATTTGATAGCGCTGCCGCATGCCGCGATAAAACACTTCCATAGTCCAGCGCTGTTTACCGGCAAACACCGCAGCGACATCGCCACGCTCGGTTAAAAAATGCTCGCTATCGACGGCGCGGCAAGCTATGCCTTGCTGACGAAACAGTGCCGCAGCCTCGTGCAAATAACGATCTAAACGCCACTCATCAGGGTCTTGCCATTCGAATTCGCTAATCGCATAACGTGCAATTAACTGCTGTAAGTTTGCCACAATCTGATGCTGATTATGTGGGTCGCTAATCTGATAGTAATGCAGTGCATGGCCGGCTTGCTGCACCTGCCGGGCAAATTCACGCATCGCCGCAAAAATGGCCAAAATTTTTTGCGCATGATGCAGCACATAATCAGTTTCTTGTCTGACCTCCATCATCACATACAAAGTTTCTGCATCACGCTGCTGCCACCAACTGTGTAAGGGATTTAACTGGTCACCCAGAATCAGGCGTAAGCGACGATATCCCAAAGTAGCCATAGTTTTCATGAGGGGTAAACTTGCTCGATGAGTTTTAATTCAAAAAAATATATATCACTGGCTGACATTAACTTGCAGGGCTATGCCGCCTGAATTGATAACTACGACGGCATCGCTCTGAGCAATATTTGACCTGCTCCCAATCACGCTGCCACTTTTTTCGCCAGGTAAATTGCAAACCACAGTGTATGCAAATCTTGCTGGGTAAATCGGCTTTTTTACGCATTTTCATGGTGAGTTATCAGGGAATTTTTTCTATACCCATGGTATTTCGGCTCAACAGTTTTTCAACAGGAGAATAGGAATTTCCACCTGAATTAGTAGTGCTTGGGTATCAGTCCTATTAACAGACTATAGAGTCCTACCGAATTGGACGAATAGCCATAGCAGGGATCAGGCAAGGAAGAATGGCTATTCGCAGCCATTATGAATCGGTTAAGCTATCCAATATTTCCACTTCGAATAATTCGTCAGAAGTCAATTCCCATTTTAGCTTCACCTGCCTTAACCCGACTTCTCACGGCTGCGTTTGACTATCCGGTTCAAACCAACCGGGGTTAAACCTAAATAGCGGGCTAAATCTTTTTGTGGTATGCGCTGGATTAACCCGGGTTCATCATTTTGCATTTTTTCATAGCGTTGTTGTGGTGTCAGTACCAGCAATTCACGTTCGCGTTTTTCTTTTTTGGCGGCAAACACTTGAAAAGCTCGACGCAATAAACGTTCAAAATCGTGATACTGCGTCGCCAGTTTTTCGAGTTGAAAATAATCGATACGTTCCAGTACGGTAGTCTCTAAGGCATACACTGCGAAACTGGTTTTCCCCTGCTTTTCCAAAGCTGCAATACTGGCAAAAAATTCACCGACCTCACAAAATGATTTAATCCACTCTTCGCCATCGTCGCGCAAGTAGACCAGTTTAACCAAGCCGCTGACGACCACATAGGCATAGGGATGGATTAATCCTTGTTGAAATACCACCTCACCACGTGTCAGGGTTTGTCTTTGTATATGCGGCGCCAGTGCCGCAAAATCTGTCAGGTCAGCACCTAATAAATGCCCAAACAATTGCTGACTATAAAAAAACGGATACGCCACAACTTACTCCTGAAATTAACCTCGGTTAATGCTCGTGATGTGCCACCGACTTAGGATGGAAACCTGTCAAACTTAGTGCTCCACTGATCATGCATAGACCACACACACTTAATCAGCAAACCATATTACTGACTGGCGCCAGCTCGGGCATCGGTTATGCACTTGCACTCGAGCTGGCACAACGCGGAGCCACTGTGATCGCCTGCGGCCGCAATCTGACACAACTTGCCCGTTTGAGCTCACTCAATCCAAAGATCCTGACTCTGCCATTGGATTTGCAGCAAACCGAAGCACTGGCTGAGAATGTGCAAGCACTACTTAATCGTCATGTCATTACCAGCATCATACATAACGCGGCCATTCAACATGCAGTCCGACTCGATAACTCAGATTACTCCAGTCACCAACTCCACGAAGAAATACAGACTAATCTGCTTGCACCCTTAGAATTAACACGTGCCATCCTGCCGCATTTTATCAGCCTTGCTACTAAGGTATGTCGTCCGCAATTCATTTTTATCGGTTCTGGTTTAGCCTTTATGCCGAAACCAGAATCTGCTACTTACTGTGCCAGCAAAGCAGCGCTGCATTCCTTTGTGCAGAGTCTGAGGCTGCAACTGAGACAAACAAAAATCGTCGTGACGGAATTCATTTTACCCTTGGTTGATACGCCTATGACGCGAGGTCGGGGTAAGGATAAGCTCAGCCCTGACTATGTAGCCGAGCGCATTGCTGATAGCCTCAATGAAGCGAGCCACCGCACCATCTATTTGGGCAAGGCACGATTTTTACCTTTTTTGCTACGAGTTGCACCCTGGGTAGTGAAACGAGCATTGACCCATTCTTGAAGTCTAACCGCCCGGACTACTTTGTGAAATGAAGCGAACTAGTTATTGCAATCAGAGTGATTTTTCAAACTTTGCGAGGTTCATTTCAAAACCTTGATTTAACCAGGTGCAAATTTTTGCCTTTGACTATTTGGACAACGATGATGATATTTAGTATATTTTTACTTGTAAAAGCCCATCAACGATGGCTTCTGCTTAGCCGTCAACAACGCGCTGAGATGTTTCAACAGCATGTTGCCGTGCATTTTGGAGGTGACTCCAATTTACGTATGCGGTTCTTTGATGCTGAAGCATTTCACGGCAAACTTAGCGACATTATGATGATAGAAACAGAGGATTTACGCGCTTCCTATTACTTTATCGAAACTTTACGTGATAGTCCGATTTTTCAACAAGCTTACTTTGAATTGGTTGACGTAATTCCGGCGATAGAAAATGGCTTTCAACAATACGAGGCACAGCTAGTGGCTAAGGCTTAAGAAACTGACCAGGGTGCGATCATCACCGCATCGTGGGACGAACGAGCGAATTTTATTGATAGTGAGATCTGCATAAAGGCGAATTCGCTAGAACTGGGTACCTGTGATGCTTGCTGTGCCAGGACTAAGCAAGCATCACAGGTATCAGATTTGGCTGCGCAGCGTCTAAACCAACCTCGCTAATTGGATTTCAATATTAACTTGCAGATTAACTTCACACAGCAATCCGGGGAATGCCGGGCTTGCTGCTGATTCACCGTTGCGACGATGTCTAAGCTGATTCCGGCTTAGTGGTTGAGCCGGGCAAGATCATCAAGATTCAAGTCCCGCCAGGAAAAAACATCTTTGCAGGTATTGATCGATAACTCGGGATTTTTAAGTAAGTTAATCCAGTCTGCACGCAACCAATTTGCCCGCTCCACCGCACTCATTCCAGCTTGCTTTTCGACTAAGCCTTGCAGCATTTTATCGGCCGCAGCTTCACTCAGTATCATCCGTTTTGCCTGAATAAAATGAGCGGCGCACTGCGTCGAATTCTGATGAATAGCAAGGCCACGACTAGCTTCAAATTGCCGTTCCGGACATGCCAGCGAGGCAAACAGGTCTTGATCTGGATGGCTGGCGCTGTAATGCAAACTGGCACCGCCATTTGCCGCTATACACAGATTCCAGTTTTCTGCACGCGCGACTGCCGTGACCACTATTGCATCACGAAAATGAAAATGCAATTGGCTAAGCTTAAGCAAAAAATCATCGCGCAATTGATGCCAGTTCAGTAAATACTGCGCTTGCACGCCCTGGCATTGAAACAGATAACTACCGGGCCAGGCAAAATCGAGTTCATAGCGACTAAAGCATTGCCGATCATCCTGGTCGTAACTGCAACGCTGAAAGCTTTTAACACTGAC
This sequence comes from Undibacterium sp., assembly GCA_041913845.1. Classification (GTDB taxonomy): domain Bacteria; phylum Pseudomonadota; class Gammaproteobacteria; order Burkholderiales; family Burkholderiaceae_D; genus Undibacterium. Next base: position 88,535 of record JAYSEN010000010.1, on the reverse strand, counting down.
GCCGTGGTTTAATTGAAAATCATAGATTGAGAGTCCCAGTGCCGGACTAATTTGCGCCGCCTGGGCTAAATGAATCGCCGGCAAGCTGACTAAATTCAACACCCGCTGACGCTGAATTTGCAGCACATCACCAACCGCGACACTGCGCTGCAATTCGGGCATGGGTATCCAGCCCGTACGCAAATAACACGCTTTAGCAAACTCATACTCTGACATAATGGCTCCTGATGGGCGATCTGTAGCAGCTTAGCGATCGCCCTGTTCCGTCGCAAAATCAGCTTGCAATCAAGCCGCATAAGCTGCTGCTGTGGCAGCGGCCAGACCCGATTGATACGAATTCAAACGGGTCGAGGCGCGCGCCAGCTGCGCTTCAGCAAAACTCAATTGCTTGTTGACGCTATTGCTATTCCACAAAGCCTGATTATAAGTATCCACCGCGATTTGATAGGCGCGATTTAATAACGCGACGATGCCATCACTATTACTTGCGCGTCCCAATATCGGCGTGGGCGAAATCAGCGTATTGCAATGCACATCCCAACCTTTAGTCATACGCTCAGACAAGTCTCTAACCTGCCCGAACGCCAGTTCATTCAAGCCTTGCGCGCCGAGCAAACTGGCTTCAGCAGCATACGCACTTTGCAAAGCAGTTAAGGTCAGGGCTATTGCATTATTGGCATCGGTTCCTGCCTTGGTCATGAAACTGATTAATTCGGTGGGAATCAGCGGGTTAATGGCTTTTTGCCGGGTAATTAATTGTGCGACTTTATTGATGATTTCCACCGAAAAAATCAACTTATTGATTAGTTCGGCCACCCCTTTTGAGCCAACGCAGACTGCCGTCGTTGCTTTATCGGTCTGGGCTTGTGCTTTGATGGTTGCCTGATGCAAATTACCAACCTGATTAAACGCATCCGTGACCTGATCCAGATTGGCTAAGGCCGTGTTTTTATTTTGATTCGCCTGATTCAAAAAACCATTGAATTGATCGGCTTTGGCTTTTAAAGAATTAACGATAGTTTGTTGCTGATTGACTTGATACTGCGCGCGATTCACTAATTCGCCCAGCAAATCGATTTCGGCTTTCTTTTGATCAGCAATACCCGTTACTAAATAGCTGGCTGTCGCTACGGTCGTCATACTATTCTCCTTGTATCCACAAATTATTGGGCATTCACGATGATGGGTTCGAATTCAGTCAGACTAGTCAGGTAAGCGCCGGCCTCATCGCTATCAACAATGGCCAGCACATAGGGTTTGTAACGCGTATTACTGCGCAATTTATTGCCGAAGTTATCGGTGGTGGTTTGATTAAAACTGACTTCGTAGGAATAAATCGCATTATCCTGACAGGCAGCCGCATCACTTGTGACATCAGTTGCGGATGCCCCCAAGCTGCGTGATACCGCCTTCGTGAAGTTGGAAGGAGCAACTTGCTCAGCGATAGTCGTATCGAAGTAAATCGGCACGTCAGCATTTTGCGCACTGATCTGACTCGACGCAGGTGCTTCGATATGCACTTGCAAGGTCTCTTCCAGGGCCGCCGAACCGCTGATCTGCAATTCCAGTTTGACGGGCGCATCATTATCATCGTCAGCCACCAGTAAATTCAATTCGTAAGGGCGTGATACTTCGACCAGTATGCAGCGGTATTCAAGTGCAGCGGGGCCTTGGCCTTTGGCATTAAATTGCAGGACAGAATTACGGAAACTAAAGCGCTTCTGAATTTCTGGCAAGGAATTGGCCGGAACAAAAACCTGGCTAGGTGCCGATAAGATATCGCAAAAATTACCGATGAAGCGTTTGTATTCCATCGATAATTCTATGTATAAATACGCGACATAATTTTTACCCGGCTCTATCGCCATGCCGTAGGCATCGCCCACATAGGTAAAGCTTTGCTGCGCGCTTTGCCCCTGGAATTGGGTCACCTGATAAAACCGCTGATTTTCAGCCCCAGTATCCGAGATACTGTCACCACCATATTGTGCGAACAATTGTTGAGCCTGATCACTGGAAAACAAGGCTTTCTTATCTTCCGGTACCAGGGCGATAAAATAACGCGGAAAGCCAGCTTTGGCGGGAATTTTTATTTTACTGGCATCTGCCGATTGAAAACGTGGATGAGGTTCACCCAAGGTGGCAAAGCTGGCAGTGAAACCTGTCTGGCTGCTATTACTAATTTTCAAATCGTAATTTAATTGCTGATTTGTGTTGGTGTAGGCTTCGTTAATCGAGTGCAATTGCGCATCTGCGTCATTCAACAAACCCTCAGCCTGACGCTCGGCCTTGCTTGCGCCACCCAGGGTCTGACTTTCGGTAATTATTAATGCCGAGATTTGATCGAACTGGGCCTGCGTTGCGCTCAATAATTGATCCAGCTTCGCTTTGACCGCAGTAGTTTGATTCAATAAATCGGTGCCAATAATTTCAGAACTCAGAGCCGAGGCTTCCATACCTTTAAACGACAAGGCCTTGGCCTCATTGGCGACTTCATTAACATAGGCATTCGCTTCCTGGATACGGTAATACGTGTCGGTATTAAATAAAGAAGCCGACGCGATATTCATGGCTGCGCCTAAATCCGATGCCAGCAATGCGATCGCGTTCGACGCGATTTGTATGTTCGCTGCCGCAGTTGCGCTATTTGCACGCGAAGCCGTTACATCGGCATTAAATCCCGTCACTGTGGCAAGCAGATTGACGGCTTGATAGTCATTCAAGCGCCCTTGTTGATTCACGGAATCCGCGTACTTGGTGGACTTTTTGGTATCTGCCAACTTATCGCTGGCGGTAATTTCAGCACCCTGAGCATAATACAAATTGTATTTAGCACTGGTATTTTGCGAATCCAGCTTGACTTGCTGGGTCGCCAATGCACTTAGCGTGTTAATCACCGTTTGCTGCAAATTATCGTTATAGGTATTCATTTCCTTTTCCTTTAACAGGTGAGAGAAAACTACAAAATAAGCACTTAAACGTAACCGCTGACTCGCGCTTAAGTGGGCCAGGTCACATAAATCGCTTTTGCCATCCAGGGCAGACGTACAACGGAATAAGAAAATGGTGATCGTCCCAGCAAAATATCATAAGCACGTTTTTCCACCAGCAAGCGCCAATGGTCTCCTGCATCGCTTATGCTGGCATGGCGTATCAACCAGTTCCCACGAAATCCATCTACCGTACTACGTCCTATCGCACTCCAGTAATCTATCGCCGAATGCAACAGGCTATTACACACATCCACTTCAAATTGCTCTAATTCAATTGCCGCAGGTAAGTTCATGGTCGGCGTCATACCTGTCAATAATTTATTCAGTAGTAAATCCGCTTCGTCGGCCTGGGTTTCACCTGTACTCAGGTAGTGCAATACCATCGCCGCCCGTTGCCGGGTTTCCTGACTTAAAAATTGCTCACCATCGGTGTAATTCAAACGATGGAATAAGGCGCCGTAAAAGCTTTGCAGCAGCACTAATCCGCCATTTCTGATCAAGATAGGCAAACTTAAATCAGCGTGCTGCTGGGCCGATAAGTCAGGTTTAATTGGTCGCTCTTGCATCGCGGTTTCTTCAGAAGTTAATCTCGCTTGCGCGGGTGTTTGCTCGAATCTCTGCTTTCCGTGTTGACTTACTTGTGCCGGGTTTATTTGCCGGAGTTGCTTGACGTTAGCACTGTTTTTTTCCTGCTGCTGTCGGGTCAAACCCGGCGTTTGCCCCAGCACTAGCTGCAAAGCCTGACGCCAGGTCTGCGGCAGCGACAAACTCAAACGCACTAAACCGGTTTGTATAGTCAAGCGCTGACGCGCACTCAGACTTTGTATAAAGCGCTGCAGACTCAGCAGCCAGCGCTCAGCACTAAAGGCTTGCTTATCACCGCGCCACCAAGCGCTGAGTAAATAGCTTTGCCAGTGGGCTTGCAAGCGCAATTTGTCGTGTTCAGCCAAACCCAGGTGTGCCAGATGGTGCTGCCAGATTTGCAGTGCCCGTGCTTGCTCGCGACTGATTCCCGATGCTGTAACAAGCAATTTCTGTACCTGTTGCGGGTTTAAAAATGCAGAAATCCGCTGCACTTTTTCCTCGGTGAAACGGCAATGTCTGAGTAGCTGGCCGCGCAGGTCATACCCTTGCGCTATTGCATCATGCCAAAATCGTCGCATTGACCACGCCCCGGCATTGCTTAAGCCTGGTGGTAAACCACCGTGTTCTACATAATGCTGCATGACGCTGGCACATAAGGCATGCTGCAGGTAGGCTGCCTGATAATCCTGCTCCAGTGTGAACTGGCCTGGCATCGCAGCCAGACCTAGCGTAACTTGACGTGTGCTGGCATAGGATTGCGATATCCGGCCTGTTTTGAAATTAGCTTGCGGCTTCGCATCGAAAACATTGGCCCAGAACTTATCTTGTCGCCACACACTATCTTGTTGGTAAGCCTGCTGAAGAGCGTGGCTGTCCCACGCATAGTCTTGCGCTAAGATACGCAGCAGATGTCGATAAAATTCAACTTCACTTACAGTTTTATGTCGATAACTAAGCGCCAGTGCCAGCCAAGTTTCTCGCAACACATTCTGCGCTTGTGCAGAACTGGCTGGGCGGTTTGTCAGCGTAGTTAGCCAACGTTGTAATTGCCTAAGCCGGGTTGGGCTGTGAACGCTGAAAGCTGGAAATTGCAAAGCGCGAAATAAACTGGCTTCACTGCCATACCTCACAAGCCGCGGCAAACTGGCTGATTTGTTGCGGTACCAAGCTCGGCACTGCCCCTGAGCTGCCGCATTTCCACCGTGCTGCCAGCGCTGTCGATTTGATTCGTGTTGCGCACCCCGCCCACGACTACCCACCCCAACTCGTCTGGCACAATACGCTGAGAGCAAATCAAACCAGCTTAAGCTGGCAGGCAGATAATGTAATTGCCTGCGCATTGCCGAAGCATTTGCGTGCGCAGCATAATTCAGTAGATAACGGCAAGCCGGGTGATGGGCAAAAAAGCCTGGCCAATTCAAATCAGCATTACGCTGACTTAATGCTGCATTTATAGCGATGCGCTTAGGTTTTTGCGAATTTCGCACAGTTTGCAAGATCGTCGGGTGCTTTTGCAGTGTCAGTCCAGGCAAGGTTTTGCCTGTGCTCTGGCGAGCTTTTATGAATCCTGAATTGAACTCAGCTTTTTCAAACTGATCCTGCAACAGCAAATGCGCACGTAGATCAGCATACCAGGGCGTGCCAATTAAGCGCAGAAAAAAATCGGGGGAGGCACGTAGACCGGTCTGACTGGCTTGTGCCTGAACTAGCGCCTGCTGACTGGCGCTGCCCGGCTTGTCGGCAAACAAGGATGCACAAACTTTTTCCATCACTAGCCGGCTCAGTTGCGAATTGCTGGCGCGGCTATCGTCTGGCCAGTTCAAAGCCAGGTGGGTCAAACTCAGCTTAATCTGATTAAGACTGGGGTAATGCTTGCGCCAATAGCGATACAATTGGCGTTGTGCCCGCATAGCCTGCGCCAGCTCGCGCATATCAGCGAGCCAGCTTGTTACTTCCCCACCCAACGCTGAGAATTGTTGTTGCCAGATTAAATGCGCTTGTGCCTTACCCAATTTCCCAAAATAAAACTGCATTTGTTGCGCCAGCGTGGCATCAACTATGCGCATCTGAGACTTGAATTGTTGAATTAAGCGCTGCAGAATTGCCTGCTGACTGGCTGGACTTAAAGCGCGCCAAGTCATCGGCGTTAGCGAGCAATTCGTTTCGCTTATCAAATCTGGTTTATCGCACGCCGGGCTGCCCATAAGAAGTGCGGGCGAGCTTTGCCTGTCGGCGACATAAGATGGCGTACCCGAAGGCAAATAAACTGGTACGGCTTCGGCAGAATATGCAGGATACGCCGCACTGACATGGCTGACTGGCTGGTACGCTTCAGTAACTGGCAAAACGAGTGTTGCTGCTCCGTCGTTCTCGCGCGCTTGCGCGCTCAATGCTTGCTGTCGCTGTGAATTAAATAATTCGCGACAAATGATCAGCAATTCAAAACGATGGGCGACCGGTTGAAGTTTTTGCAAACTCGCGATCATCCAATTCAGTAACCATCCTAGGTCAATGGCATAACGCCTGGCGGTCTTATGCAGACTTAAGGCAACAAATTGGCGACGATTGAAATAACTCGCGCTACTACTCAGTAAATAACCCAGTACGACACGCCAGCCTGATTCTTCTTGCCAGTTTTTTTCTCTGGCCATCAGGCTTTGCTGCTGTATATGGACGTGAATAAATACATGATCGCTGGGTGCTAATACCGGTAGCAACTGCACAAGTTCCGGCTTAGTTAGTTGCTCGATTAAAAACTGGCTACGCGCATCAACATCGCCACCTGTCCGTAACACCTGCGCCAGGCGCTGAGCATTAGTTTTCGTAGCCCAGACTAAGAGTTTGGCAAGCTGCCACTCTGTTTCGCCAATTTTTTGGCGTGCTCGTAAATGTTGCCAGGCATTCTGTAAGCCTAGCCATGTTAAAGACTCTTGTTCAGTATCGGCACGGCGCGAAGAGGATAAAGTGTAACCCTGCCCGCCGCGCGCCGGGAAATGCGCCGCTTGCTGTTGCTGCAAGTAGTGCAGCGTGCTGAACCAGCGGTGTGCCGGCTTACCTCGTCGCTCGACAAATGCCAGCACTTGCCAAAGTGTCGCCAGCAAATAGGCATAGCTGCACCCGACTTGCTGCGCCAGCAGTTGCAAATTTGCTTGTAAAAAATTCGCCTGATTAAATAAGCTGCCACGATCACAGATGACTTGAGTCAAGACCACATAGCAGAGCTTTTGTTTAAATTCATCGCGTGGCATGACTAACAATTCATACTGCTGTTGCAACTCGAGCAGATGCCGTATGTAATCAAGTAACCAACTGGCCTGACCAGGTTCAAGCAAATTCAGAATTGCGTCAAATTCCGCATGAAATTGCAACACCAGACGCCAGCGCACCGTGCTTTGCTGCGCCAGTTCTTGCAACAGACTACGTAAGCTCTGCGCATGCTTCCGCAAGAGGTTTTGCATTAACTGGGTTGCGCTGGCTTGCTGATGCCACCAGGGATAACTGGCATAACGTAAATACCAGGCCAGACTCGCTAATTCACGCTGCAAAACCAAAGGCAGGCCCGTGTGCGCCTGCTGTTTAAGTTCGGCTGGCGCTACAACCAACCACTGTTGCAACCAGGTTTGCAATTGTTGGCGCAAACGCCGCGGTAACTCTTGCCAAAAGATATCAGCGGGAATTTGCCCTAAATCCAATTCAATCTGCTCAAATTGGAGATACCCTGAGGCGCCACAAAATTCATCCAGAACCGCATTCAACAACTCGGATAAGTTTTGTTTGCTATAGCGGCTCAATTGATTTTGCCACTCATGCACCGCACTGGCCTGCGACAGCCCGGTATCCCAAATTACACGCGCTATCCTGTGTTCATTCAACATGAGGTGCTCCATCGGCATCAGGTAATTGCAATAAGCGTCGCAATTGGCGTGCATACTTATTCCTGAGCGTCGCGCTTTGCGCCTGGTTGTGCCACAAGGTATAACTGTGTATTAGGGCGCGCAACAACACCGGACTGTATAACTTAATTTGCAGCGTCAGATGCAAAGGAAAAAACTGCTGCTGCAGTTGCTGTAAATCGCGCTGGAAAGCGAGGCTGCGAAAGCGCATCACATAATCCGGCAAGATTAAAAATACGGTCAGACAATACCCATAGTTTTCCAGCGTTACAGGCTGTGCCGGGTCTAGCAATAAAATCGGTTCGATTAGCAAACAGGCGCGGCGCTGTTCCGATAACCAGCGTAATTGCAATAAGATTTGATGGTAATCCGCTAAACTCGCCTTGCCTGCTGCACTCCAATTGATTTGCAAGATCGCTTCACTTTGATCGCCTTGCCGCCACGCCAGGAGATCGTGCTGCTCGCCCGCCTGCAACACTAGCTCTGCCTCAGGCAAATACAAACTGGTCGTCGCTGCGTCGCGCAAAAGCCAGGACATAAAACTGGGATCTGCCAACACCCTTTCCAGGCTATGTATTAATTGCTGCAAATACTCACGTAAGCCCAGCAATTGATCTAGCCTGCATTCAAAACTGCTGCAATCAGCCAGATCTTGCTGACGTATTTTGTGCTGAGCCCAGATACGCGGCAAATCGGGCACGCCATTAATCGTGCTTGTCGCTGCTGTTTCTGACGACGATTTTACTGCAGACCCGGTGGTAGTGGCATTACGCTGTTGTGCCGCCAGATTTTGTTGCTTGTCATAACTCGCAAGATCGCTCAACTTGCGTGCCGCCAAAGGATCAAATCCGGTATAACGTGCATACGACAAGAGCTGTTCGTTTTGCAGCCAGATGGTTTTGGCGATGATACGACTACGACGTGGCGTACCGTAGCGCACTGGCGCTTGCAATAACACGTCGTAATCCCCCATAAAGTAACCTTGCCTTGCCAGCAGGTGATTTAAAAACGCTTCACGTCTTTGCTCAGCCGTTTGTTCGCTTTCGCAAGCTTGTTGTAAACCATAGACGTATTCGTTGTAAGCACTGCTGGTAAAGCGTTTCCACGCTTGCTTTTCACGTGACGACGGGGTTTGCTTTTGCTCGAAACTGTAAGCATAGTGTTCGTGCCCCCGCAGTAAATTCTGCACATCGGGAATTTGATACAGACATTGCCAATAATAAGTCTGTGCAAAGCGCCGCGCTTCGGGTTCAGTTGCGGGTGTTTTGACTTGTGCTTGACGTGGCGTAAAAGCAAACAAATCAGCCAGATGAGCAGTCTGGGCAAACTGATTTGCCAAGATTTGATCGTACACCAGCAAATAAGCTTTTAACTGCCTGGCTGCGGCGATCCGGTAAGCGGGTGCCGCTTGCTCTAATGAATTTGGCCCGACGCCATAACTATCCGGAAAGGTATTTTGTATCGAGTAATAGCTTGCAATGTCGCGGAAACGCCCTTGCGGCAAAGCGGGCGTAAGATCGTGCTGCGCTTCGACACCGCGTATCGCATGTTGCGATTTGAGTGCCGCTAATTGCAACTGACTCTGATAGGGGCCTTGTTCGTGTGTCAGGCGCAATCCATTTTCCATCAAGACAAAGTCCGCACCCAGTATCAATTCAGCATACTCGTTGCTCGCCACTGCAAGCACTGGTTGTCCGGGAAAATCCTGAAATTGCAAACCCAGCAAAGCGGCAACACCACTCACTTGACTGATTTGCAAACTAATATCTGCTATGCGCAGCAACACCGTTGGCGTCAATAGCTCGCCTGCAGCCATCCAGCCATGTTGCATACGAGGCCCATTCAATATCGCTTCCGTACTCAGATCGCTTGCGCTGAGCTGCTGAAACCCAAATTGCACAGGACGCGGTAAGACATAGTCGCGCAGGGTTTGTTGAATTTCAGCCAGCACGGTGGCGGCATTTTTCCCTGCTTGCAAATGCACCGTAGCGCTCAGATTAACCACACGGGGTTGCAAGAGCGTGGGCGCTAAAAAATACTCGGCGAGGTTTCTATGTTGATTTAAACACTGATGTATTGCCGCACTTAAGTGCTGCACGGTTTGCCCCGCTTCAGTTTTACTCTGATCCAGCACCAGGGCGACTTGATAACGCCCGGTAAATTGATCAGTTGCCGACGGTGCCAGCGTTTCCGCTTGCAGATATATTGCCCGCACTGCGCTGTAGCGATCAAAAATCAAATTTTGAAAATCCCGCAAAGTCAGTGGATTCGTCGTCAAAATCGCAGCGGCTTCAAAAAATTGATTATGTAGCGCGATCTTGCCGTCTTCAGCAGTCAGAATATCCGCGATGGGAAAGTCATTGCAATACGCCAGTTCACTAATCGCATAGCAAACTTGTTCAAGTATCGTGACCCCGGGATCGGTTTCATTGAAATTACTCCAGACATGGCCATTGACTTGCTGGATATAGCTTAATGCAGCTTGTTTGAGTTGCAAAAAATCCAGATTCGGTGGCAACGCCGCATCGCTGATAAAGTCGGGGGTCGCAGGATTTTTATTAGTGGAGTCCAAGGCTCAACTCCTGCTTTTGCGCTAATACCGGAATCTGATTCGATGCCGCTGACGCCAGCGCACTATTTTGACATAGAATTTGGTGGCAAAAAGCGGAAACCAGTAAGCTTTGCTGATCACAAGTCAGACTATCACCGGGCAATTCCTGGCCGCTACTAAACTCCACCTCTGCTGCGGACTGGCTGTCATCAACCAGCATACGCCAGCGCAGCGACTCCACCGCAATGACACCGGGTATAGCAGCCAGCATCTGCATCAGCGCACTTTGCGTCAGCAATCCGCCAAATTGGCGCTGCACTTGCGTGCTGGCTATCCAGGGTGACAAATACACTTGCAAACGACGATTCAGCATCACACTAAACTCTGTCGTAACCAGCTCGCTGGCTATCACGAGTTCGATTGCCAGCTGCAAAATTTGCGGTGCCGGATTTGCGACACTGAGGGTGACAACTGGCGAACTGCGTGCCCGCATGAAATTCGTATAGGCCGCTATTTGATCAAAATCCAGCCAGGGGCGTAAGGCATGGCGCTGACTCTGATTCTGGTAGCACAGTACCGGGTATAAATGAATCCTGCCTTTAACTGGAGACGACACGATAAGATTGAATAAATCCGGTAGTGCTTGCCGACTCAGACTTAGGTAATCCTTGAGACTTACAGCCCGGTCTTTATTGGCTAAACGCTGTGCTAATCGCAACGGGTAGCTATGACTACCTTCATACTCAGTAACTTGTTCGGCCTGACGCCCGCCAAAACTGGCAAAAGGCTGATAAATCGTGCTGACGGCAGCCTGAGCCGGGCTTAATTTGGTGATACTGGCTGGCGCTATCTGCGGTAGCTCATGTTGCGGCATCGAAGCCGATGGCTGGCGTACGACGCGCACACATTGTGTACCCAGATAAGCCAGACGTAATTCCGTCTGCGCTTGCGGTGCGACCAGCACGAGCCAAACTGTGTTATCGGTTGTGGCAACGAATTCAGAGGCCGCATCCAGTGCTGGTAAATCAAATTCGATCAGGCCGCTTTGACGCAAGCCATTGGTTTCATCGCGCCATATCGTCACGGCCGTCTTTTGCGGTTGTGTCAGTAAATACGATACGAGTTGCAATTCTGTATCGCCGGGGGCATCCTGCAAGCGACTGATTTCAAAGCCCACGCGTAATCGGCTGGGTAAAACCAGGTTGCTTAAAGCAAGGTAGCAGGCATTAGTGAACTCAGGCTGTGCAATTAAATCCAAGGCTGATGGTGCATTTAGCTGCGCGTTTTGCGCTTCGCTATTGAGTCGTTGCCAACCGCCAGGTCGCCAGTGAAACAACTCAAAGGGATAGTCAGAATTATCGCTGAGCTTCTGATTTTGCTGCGTGGCGCTTGATTGCCAGGTATAGCGCGCCAGATAATCCAGCGTGACACTCGAATAGCCAGGAAGCAATGGCGTCGCAGGTAACTTAAACAAACCCTTTTCATCACACAGGGATGATAAAGCTTGCGCTGTACAACATGATGGATTATCTGCGTCAGCCTCGTCAGTTTCATCGTGTAAGTTTTGTGTGCCAAAAAACAAGCGGCGGATAAAAGCCAGCAAAATTTTAATCAGCGCGACAACTACGCCAAGTACCTTTTTAAAGCCAGTCATTAATTTATTTAAGCCCTTGATCAGCACTTCTGCGAGCCAACTTAGCAAACCTGCCTTAGCCTGCTGAATTAAGACCTGGGCATTTTTCAAGCTCAGCGCAGAAACCAGTTCTGGATAAAGGCTGGCACCGAAACCCTGGGCTGGGCCGACTAAGCTCAGGCGCAGGTGTGCCGCAGCGGGCATAGCTGGTGGCGCTACGGCGGGCTGGATTAAATCGGCTTGTGCCTGAAAGTCGGCGGGGCTAATCAAACTAATCTGACTGGCTGGCAAATTTTCATAATCAACTTGCTTATCCTGGTCTTGCTGAGCTGGCGCGGGTCGGGTGGTGGCAAACAAGCCTAATTCATTTTGCGTACCCGGCATAATGCAATAGCTCGCGTTCGGCGGGCCTGCCAGGCTGGCGCAGTGCGCACTCCAGTCGCGCCAGCTATCACCTTGTCTGACCTCACAACGCACCGTATAAGCAGAATTGCGCATCACATAGTCGGCTGCTTGCAACTGCTTGGGGAAACCTGCCAGGTAGTAGTTATAGCTGGCGTAATAAGTCGAAAGACAAGCTGGCAGCTTATCCCAGTTGAGCGTTAGCGTCAGATAAACTAAGGGTTTGCCAAAACACTCGGGCGCATGCACGTAAAAATTCGCGCCCGCTGCTGCCGGGGCTGCGAATAAGGGTGAAGTCTGACTCGAAGCGAGCGTTGCTAAGTCATTGGCTAACGTGAATTGCGTCATGCCAGTCACCTGAGTTTCCAGCTTTAATCGCGTAAATTTCCGGACTATCGACATGTCCGTGTGATTCGCAAAGACGATTTTTAACATAGGCCAGGTGCTGCTGGCCTGCTTGCTGCCAGCACTAAACGCAGTAATCGCGGCGACACTGGACGGTAAGTCGAGTTGAAAACCGCTTCGATCTGCCTGACTCAGATATGCAGTCACGTTTTGCCAGCTATCCGCAACACTCAGATAAAAGCCAGCTTGTGTAAAGAGTGTGCTGGCATCGAAATCCTGAAGCCAGTCAAATTCCAATCGTATGCGACGCTGCGCTTGTGCCAGGGCCAGCATGGGCGACGCCAGCGCCAGCACCAAAGGAACGGACTCAGCATCACGATTGCCCCAGCAAGGAAAATCAATAACTTCGGCCAGGTCATTTGTTCGCACCTGATCGCTCAATTCGATACGCGAAAATTGCCAGGCACTGTAGCACGTGGTATCTGCGGCCAAAATTTGTGGTCGAAATAACTCGGTGTAGAGCGCTGCGATCTGAATTTGATTTAAATAAGCGGCATCCTGATTAACAAATACTACCGGGCTTTTATCGGCGTAGCTGCCTGCAATAAACTGACTATTGGCCGGTAACACGTAGCTGGCAACTTGTGGATTCAGCGTCAAACGTAATAAGGCCTGATCCAGTTCAGCTGGTGCTGGTTGGGTATGCAAAATATCCCGATAATAAAATTGCAGATGTGCCTGACTCAAATTATTGTTGATCTGGCGCTGTTGCTCCAGCAAGCGCAAACAGGCACGCAATAAGGCTGTATCGGGAAAGTCGCAATGCTCTTGCTCCAACTTATAAAAGTCTCGCCCGGCCTGATCACAGACCTGCACCATGACATCAAAGCATTGCTCAAACACTCCGGCCAGTTGCCGTATCAACTCAGCTATCTGTATCTCACTGTGTACTGGCTCGAGTGCGCTACCCTGTCCTGTGCTTAATTGCCACTCGCGCTCAAATAAACTTAAGCTGGCGAGATCCAGCACTACCAGCTCAGGATAAGTTTTGAGCTTTAAGGCTTGCTGTATCAGGACAAATAAATTTAATTGCAATGCCAGTTGCGTTTGTATTTTTTGACTTAAAAAACTCAGCAAATCGAATTTATGGTGATGCTTACGCATATTCCGCAACCACAAATTTAAGCTCGCAAACATTTTTTGTAGCAACATGCACAAACGGTTCAGGCAATCGCTGTCTGGCAAAGTGTGCTCAGGGATTTGCTGTTTGAGTTGCAAATATTGGGCGTGGTAATGCGCATAATCGGTCTTACTGATCGCCGCGAGTAAGATAGCCGGGTCTTTTAAAAAAAAGTCTTGCCAGTCACCTTGTTGCTGATTCTGCGGATTGTAATACAACACCAGACGCGAAAATTGTGCGACAAATGCCAGTTGATCACGTAGATCGCGACCATCTATTTCGACCGAATCCGGTCTTAGTTGCTGTCCCAGATTCTTGGCGAAGGTGCTAGTGGCATCGTTAAACCTCATGCATAGTCACCTTTATTCAAATTACTACCCTCGATTTCTGAATACGGAAAAACATAATTATGGCGACTATTCGTTTGCCGGATTTGGTACTGAATTTGAATTTCAGCTAATTGTGCATCCGCGCTCAAACCAACCGCAACGTCGATCACTTCGATGCGAGGTTCACCATTCATGAGCAAGAACTTGATCGACGCAATGATTTCCTGTGCACGGGTCGCATCGATGCGTTTAAACAAAAAACGGCGTAAGTCACTACCGTATTCAGGCATAAAACTACGACTACCTTTTTCCGTTTTCAACAGCAGTCTTAAGGCTTGATTGATATTATCCGCACCTACGCTCATGCTTACATTCAGACTGGCACGATCAAAGCGCGGTGGGAAACTCCAGCCCCGTCCCAAGAACCCAGGATCGTCAGAGTTATCCACGTCAACCACCTATCATGACAGTAAAATCCCCCAGCATGATGGTGCCACCGTGCGCTGTCGTATCACCGATACGGGCAGCGGGCATGCCACCTATCATGACGCTGGATGAGCCTTTCACTATGGTATCGGGTGGCCCAACGCAAATCGCCATATCGCCAACCCGGGCTGCTGGGAACTTGCCAATTAAAACTGTGGGCATACATGGTCCACTCACCGGGCCACCAACGTGAGGTATTGGTGGCACGCCGGGGGTGACCATAGGGCATTGATGAAAATCTGTCAGACGTGCGGCGGGGGGCATTTTCACCTCAATTAATCATGACCATGGCAGCCTGCAACGTCAATTGCACACCGCCTTTAACCGACGCGGTGGTACTGCCTTGTGCGGCGTACTCCAGGTTAGCACTCTCTTTAATATTGAGGGCGCTGGTATTGACATCACCCGCTGAACTTTCTACCTTCACGCCGGTATTACCCTTAATCGTGACATTTTGCTGAGCTTCTATGGTGATGGATTTCGGACTCTTAATGCTGATTCCTGATGAGGACATCAGCATGGAATTACTGTTTTGATCTTCAATTTTTATCGTGCCGCTTTTATCGTCGAACACCATAGTATTGTTATTCGGCGTCACAATACTGAGTATCTGATCTTTATCGTTAAACAGTATGCGTAATTCCTTTTTTGAGACTATGCCCTTCATACTGTTTTCAGCATTCGGTACAAATTCACTATAAGGTTTGTTTTTCTGGCTATACACACTACCCAGAATAATCGGGTAACGCGGGTCTTGATTTAAAAAACCAAGGATGACTTCATCACCGACTTCGGGTAAAAAAAATGCACCCTGACCATTGGTGGAATAAAAATTCGTCAATCGGGCCCAGACCCCTTGTTGTTTATCGTTGTACAAAGCAAGCTCCACCAAAATCCGGTATTCATTATCGGGGTCGCTATGAATTTGTTTGACCGTGGCGTTAAACAAGCCCGGCATACCTGGTAATAAACCCGCGGCTGGCGCCGCTTGCACGGCATGAGTTTCGACAAACCATTCAAAGGGCATGCCAAAATGGTACTCACACATCCAATTTCCATTTTCTAATTCATGCTGCACCGCAGAGACCAGATGATCGCCATCAAAGCGTGTGCCAAAACCGTCTAAAGTCAGGTAATCTCCCGGCACGATCTGGCTACGCCCCTGGACTCTGACCATGCCGCGTATTTTCGATAATTCGCTCTTCAATAGCTGTGCAGCAGCCCAGCCACTGAGTTGCGCACTGCCTTCAGCCGCACTGGTTTGCAATTCGAATGCAGCTAAGTCAAGCACGCCGGCAAGTTTCTTTGAACTCAGATTGCCCGGGCCTGGTAAATCATTACTGGCACTTTCACTCAGAATTTTTTGATTTGGGTAATCCCAGGCACTGGCCTTAACCTGATTTAATTGTGTGACGGCATTTAATTCGGCTTGAAATGCATATACGTCGTCGCCATAGGTGATACTTGCCTTTGCTTGAGTCTGACTGACTGGACTAAACACGCTGAGTTTGCCATTTAAGGCCTTGACCACCATGCTATTAATTTCTGCGCGCATGACTAAAAAATCCCAGTCACTGGCATAGTATTGCACCAGTTCTTCATGCACAACCTGGGTTGCGGTCACCTCTGCGCTCAATCCTGCCGCGCTAATTATGGCCGACATCGCATCACTGTCTTTACTCTTAGTCCAGGCCTGACTTTTGCGTCCCACCACCAGCTTAATCGCTTTGTCGCGGCATTCAACATCAAGTACTGGACCGTGTTGATTATCAACGCGAATAATTTGCTTAGTGACTATGCCACTGAATATCAAGCTAGTGACACCGTTGTAACCTGCTTTGATACTGACTGCAGCACCTGGCACAAAGTTCGCTGAAGCGCTGATGGTAAAATTCTCGCTCGATGGATTGCCATCCAACAGAGTAATTCGTGCAGTCGGAATCTTGTTCAAAGCCAGTTCACAACTCAATTTAAATATCTGGTAATCGCCAGGTATAGGTGAACCATTCACTGTGACTTCATAACTGATTACACCGCCTCCGGTAACATCGGCCATGCTTATTCTCCCTGACTGATTAAAGGTGGCGCAATCAGGCTGCGTCCAGCTTGCAGCTGACGAAATTTATTCAAGCCATTAAACTTTGCCAGTTGCACGGTATAGGCGGGGGTTTGATAAATCCGCTGCGATATCTGTGGCAAACTATCTCCTTCAATCACGCTGATACGATGCGTCATATCGGGCGATTGTTTGTTTTCTTTGCGTGCCAGGGTTTTTAAATCGGTGTAGGATGAAAATGCCAGACTCAGGCGCGCTCGCAAAGGCGTACCATCGGGTTTAAAGAAGGTGTAACTGGTACTCATCGACGTTAGTACGCAACGAAACGCCAGCCCTCCCCCCCAGTTAATTATCAGATAGTTGGGGCGGTGTATGCTGCCATTGTAGTCATAACTGACTTTCGATAATTGCGCCATTTCCGTCGGCAAATCAAGCCGCTTGCTATCAACAACCCCAGTGCAATCCAGCACCACCTCAAAACTCAGAGTCTCCGCCGCGGTTTTGCTGTACTTGATTGAGGCCTCGCCCGCCAGCGCCGTTTCCTGATTGTATTGTATGCTGCGCCCCCACTGCATTTTGTCAGGATTTAGCATGAACTCGTATTCACCCACTTGCGACGAAAAGGTTTCATCGCTATAGGCTACAATTTTCATATTCGCCATCGCGGCTCCTAGCGCTCAAAAGGGGAAGCTGATTGCGGCGATTTTTGCTGACGTAAATAACGCAGGCATTCTGCCAGGATTTCTTGCTTCAGCCTTTGCAAATCAGGTTCGGCGAGTCCAGGTAACTCCGGTGCCGAGCCGGTGATCTGCGTCTTTATTATGAGTTCACGAATTTCTACGGGCATAAGTCAACTTCAGGTTTAAGTGTCTCAGGAAAATAAATTAGCAATACCCGCATATTGATTATCCCGACTATCATCGAGATCAAAATATTGGTATGCAAATTCTATGGTTTCTATCAGCACACTGCTTTCTTGCGATTTCAAATCGCTCATCATCCATTTCAGCGGATAAGCATTAACGAAACTCCAGCTCATGCATGTCTGCCCCGCCTGATTCAACAACATCAGTGAGATGTTCTTTAACTGTATCGGTTTACCGGTGCCACCATCCAGGGTGTTTTGACACCATTCGACCAGAGGAGAATATTCCACCACGATGCCACGCTTCAAAACCAGATTTTGATAGCTGACACCATTTGGCAAGCGGTATTTGAAGCGGTTTTCGCCGCCACTGACTATGTCTTCGGTTTGCATTTCTTTGCCCAAACCACTGGCCTCCTGAAACGCAGCATCGTTCGCACTGCTGCCACCAGCAATGCGAACGCTGAAGTAAAAGCCAGTTAATAAGACCTTACTTGCCATTCGTGATAATCAATTGCTCGTGGGCGATTTCTATGGTGTCGACCGCGACTTCATTGCCGTCTGACTTTAAATCGGTGCCAGTAATTTTGGTCGGCCAGGCATTATTCAATTGCCATTGCATAGTTACTTCGCCGGCCTCATCCAGCAATTTAATCAAAACGGTACGACGCGCTATCGTATTCATTTTGATTTCATCCATCCACTTCCAGAATGTGTTGTCATTCACAAAGATGCCGCGTTTCATGGTGACATTGCCATACTTGGCGATACCGGGCATTTTGATTGTCGAAAACAAATTACTGTTACTGTGGCGGTACTCGATAATTTGCACTTCCTTATCCATACCCGATACTTCTTGAAATGCGATTTTTTTGAGTTGCGTACCAAAATCGACTTCGAAACGGAACTTAGGTAAGGGCCAAATTGCATTTTGCTTGCTGCCATCATCTGCCATGATAGATATCCTTTGTGCATACGTAAAATGATAGGGTGTATCGCTAATTTAACGACTGAAAAAATCACTGAGTAAGCCGATTTTGCTTAACCCGATTTCGCCTGTTGTTGCTGGAAGGTGATGACCAGGAATTCAGCCGGACGAACTACCGCAACTTGCACAGAGACTCGCATAAAACCATTTAATAAATCGTCAGGCGTCATGGTGCTGCCTAAGCCTACACTGACATTAAACGCGTCAGCTGGCGCTGCGCCTTGTAAGCCACCTTGCTTCCAGACGTCAGTCAGGAAACTGGAAATCATGCTTTTCACTGCAGCCCAGGTATTGGCATTATTCGGTTCAAACACGTAAGCGCGCGCGGCAAGCTTGACCGATTGTTCAAGGAAGGTCATGGTACGGCGCACCGAAACATAGCGCCAATCCTGGCTATTCCCATCCAGCGTACGTGCACCCCAGATCAAAATACCCTGGCCATTAAAAAAGCGGATTGCATTAATCGACTTACCAGAAACCGCGTCTACATTCAGATTTTCTTGCTGACTATCAGACAAGCGTATCGGCAAGCTGGCAGCGCCGACTATGCCTGTGTTTGCCGGCGCATTCCATACCCCGCTGGTATTGTCATTGACGGTATACACCCCAGCCATCGCACCACTGGGTGGCAAGACATTTGCCATATTCAGGACATTTTTAATAATCTGTGTGTAAGTTGGACTGGCGATCAACAAGGCTGCCTGCAACTGACTGTTCGTCATCGCATTTGCTGGCGGGTTTTCTATCATGGACAGAATTTGCGCCGCCTGAGGATTGGGATTTGCCGGAGGATTCAGGATAGGTGCCAATTGTTTGGTATCGCCACCAAACAAGTTAGTGAAATCGATGTCACTGTTTTGCATAATCGTGGTGCCGACAAACGGGTAATAAGCGGCACCGTATTTCAAACCAGTATTGCCGGTACTATTACGGAAATTCTGGATATCCTGAGTGTACAAGATAGGATCAGGCTGAGCCCCACCTATGATGTCAAATAAACAGACCGCAGTCTGCATAGCATCTGCTTGCAAC
This sequence comes from Undibacterium sp., assembly GCA_041913845.1. Classification (GTDB taxonomy): domain Bacteria; phylum Pseudomonadota; class Gammaproteobacteria; order Burkholderiales; family Burkholderiaceae_D; genus Undibacterium. Next base: position 69,197 of record JAYSEN010000010.1, on the reverse strand, counting down.
AACATGCTTTGCATCAGCGTACCATTGTCAGCAGGCGCTAACAGCGTCGCTTCCGGGCAGATATACATGGTCGGTTCGGGTTCATTCTTCAATAAAGCCAGGCCACGCTGCAAATCGCTTAATTGCACATTCGGATTGATTAGAGGACTTGATGGATCGGGCAAGGGTTTCTTACTCGCCGCACCATACGAGCCAACCGACACGATGTAAGCCGAGCCACCACCATTTTGAAAAAACAAACGTATGCTGTTATACAAATAGTAGATGGTATTCGGGTCTGGCAAGATCGAATAATACTGGCCATTTATCAGCATGTATTCGCCTTTATCGGGCTGCGCTTTTTGCGCCACCAGATAATATTCGGGACTGTATTGTCTGACCGGATCGGCGGGTGGCGCTGGATTATCCAGCATAAAGAAAGCCTGAAACTCAGCAAACGAAGTGATTTTTTGTGGCTTATTCAAATACGACTTACCTTGGTATTCAGCCTTGGGCGTGTAGCCTATGAATGCCGGGACTGCGGTCGCGATCGGCACCACTGAATTCGGAAAGCCGTTTATTTCGTTGATATAAACGCCTGGCGTAAAATAATTGGTCATGGTTGGGTTTCGTCCTCTTCAGTGCGACTCACACCCAGATACTGACGATGATGAAACTCGCCACGGGCATGAATGGTTGGGTTAATCAATCAAACACGGCAACACCTGCCTGCCAGACAGCAACGACAGACTTAGATATACACATACAATTCACTACTCAACACCTGATTACTGTTGGCATAACGCCGGATACTCAGCTTACCCGCCTGAGGCGTAGGCAAGCCCTTCAGTAAAATTTGCTTTTGACGCTGACCATCGATCACCACGCTCGCTTCGACTTGCAAATCGAATTGTGGTTGTTCAATCTGTCGCAAGGGATAAGCATCGGCTAAAGCACTAAAGCGCAGTGCCGCTTCACCATTTTCCAATTGCACAAACTCAGGTCCGGAGAAACTAACTGCATCGTTTAAAACAATTTTTGGCTCATGCAATACTTGTTGACTGCGATTAATCAGCAAATACACCCAGTGCAATTTCCGTGCCTGAAATTCGTAGACAAATTTCTCCTGATGAGTAAAGGCGCGCGCTAAATCAGCGAAGCGACAGCACAAGGTCGCTATCGCCGTCTGATAATTTCCAGTTGCGAGCTGCTGCATTTGCAGGCTTAACCAGTCCGCTGAACGAGTATCGGTGAGTGATGTCGCGGCGCTGCGTAACTGAAAAGAAAAATGTGCTAATGAGCTATCCGTCAATTCACTAATTTCAAAAAAATGCGCGCTATCACCGCTTAATTTCCAGCACAATTGCTGCGTCTCGTAACGATCCTGCAAATAGCTGAGCAAACCAGCCAGATCAGCATGCTGGCCATACAAAGTAAATCCCTCAGCTTGATGACGCCAAAACAAGCCATAAGCTTGCATCAACGCGGCAGTTTCAGGCTCGGCCACTAATTCGTAGCCTTGCAACAAACCCTGCGGATAATAGGGGTGACGAAACTGGCAAGTGGTGATGATTTGCGTCATAACTCCACCCCACTGCTGGTATCACGGATAGCTTGATTCGCGAGCTGGATTTGCTTACCTTGTATTGGTACTTGCCGCACCTTATACATAATCGAAGGCAGGTATTTCGCGCCTAGCGCAGTCCAGAGATTATGCGTTTTACTTGAATTGGAACTTTCTATTTCCACGCTTAAATTCGGCAGACTCGCTGGCATCGTCGGAAAACTATTCCGCGACAAGCCGGGATTTTCTTGAAAAAAGCCAGCGATCAGGCTGAGTAATTTTAAGGATTCTGCGTAATCATCAAACTGCGCCGAAATAATCAGGTCGAGATTAAATACCACGGGCGGATTAACTCTGACTTGTTGTTGGGCAAAGGCCAGATTAGCACCATAAAACTGGCGATTCGATTCGTACTCCAGATTGATGAGCGTAATCACGACTTTATTTTGATTTTTTTCCGGCGTCGAGCCGTCTGCGTTAACCAGACTATTCAGCACCACCAAAGTGTGGTCTAAACCCAGTTGCAAACGCAAATAGCGATCCAGAATTTGCGCAATGAATGCCAATGACACGTCTATCATGAGGAACACCTGACTGCAAACTAAACACACCGCGCACGGTGCACCAGTACCACAGAGAACAGCGACTTCGAAGATTACTGCCACAGACACGAATACGAATCGAGGTCGCCTTGAGTACGTCCTCGATGTAAAGCAAATAATGCGCCAGCATAAGCGGCGGGTGATGCGTTGTTACAGAATGCCAAAGCCAGCATCAAGCTGGCATGAATACGGAACAAGCGTTAGAACCACGAGCACACCATTGCCTATAAAAACAGGCACAAAGGTGTTTAACTTACTGGGAATTGACTGTGCTAAAGACAGCCAAAACTAGTACCTCGTGTACAAAATATTTCTACTCAATTTAACCACAAATCGAGTTGACGAAAGATAACATAGCTCGGCAAATTGTGACAACTGCATTTATACACAGCCATTCTCACATCGACAACACCGTCTGTCAGCCTCGTGACTACGCTTAATCCAGTTGAAACCACGAGGCATCGCGATGTTGCTGCAGAAAATTATCAACTTCTTGCTGCCATACCGTCACGCTTAAGCCTGCGCTGGCATAGCTGACAAAGCGACGCGCAGGTCTGTCATCAAATGCAGCCGCCAGATGCGCCTGCATGTTTGCCAGACTTTGCGGACTGGCTTTACCTTGAGCTACCCGTCCGGCTTGCAATTCGACTTGCCTGGCGATATGTTGTGCTGCGCGGGTATCCGACGCATAGTGCTGTTCAATATAGCTGTCCAGCAAGACATAGTCGGGTGCAACGCCCTCTTCCAGACAAGCTTGTAAACGCAGATGCCCATCCAAAATTAACCAGACATCCAATGCAGCGATACGCCAGAGCAAGATCGGTGGCAACTTACCCTGACGGGCTAGTTTGCGCCACCATTTCAAACGGCCATGCCCGGCTGGGCTACTGGCCTTGAGTGGGACTATACTGCCATTGCCGCACAAACCCCAATCCAGTTCCAACAAAACCGCCTGACTAAAATCCCGTTCATGCTGTGACATGGCTGCCTGCCAATCGCATGGGCGCCGACGCGACAAATAATGAACCGGGCAATTTTGCTGACTTGCCCAATGCAATACAGCATGTCCGTCTCGCAGACACAAATTTGGCCGGGTCTGCAATTGATGTGCAAACCAGCGCAAATAATGTTGGCGTTGCGCTTGCTGCGCCAGAGCTTGAGCCTGGTAGACATAGGCTGCAGGCATGCTGGGTAAGAGTTCAAGTTGCTGCGGTAACTGACGATACAGCCGCAAAACTTGATAGTCGAGTTCAGGCATATGCGCCCAAAGCAAGGGCTGCTTATCGAAAACGACACGTAAATGCCAATTTCTTGCACTATTAACACGTAATCGGGCCTTCCCAGCCTGCTTAATCGATAAGATGAAACCCAGCCAGTCCGCACTTTCACCACGAAAATCAGCAAGATCATCAAAATAATGGAGTTGCATAACCAGGCTAACGCTTACATGTAATTGATAGATTGAGTGACTCCGGCAAAAGTAAGGTTGATGAGTCGTCTTCATTGCAGCAGCGATGATAACAGCCTGTTACTAAGGAGCAGGCTCCTCGCTTACAGACTTTTACAGCTCGCTCTGTGGAATTACGCAGCGTGCAGTCAAAGGCTTACACGGCCAGCTCGCCTGAGCAGGCTGAAGCCACACGAGCAAATTATTGCTATCTGAGACTGAAGCTGACCTGCGGATCTGGCCTTCCCAAAACACCGGACAGAGATTGCACTCGCTTTTGGCTTAGCGCGGATTTGCCCAGGTCTGCAGATATATTTAACTAGCCATACCAGTAAATGAATTATTTGCTGTCGTTTTGGAATAAAATAGGCAAATAGGCGTGCCAAACCGGGGATTACTCCATCCTTACCCTATCAATCGGCTAAGCCGTGAGAATCTCGCTGTGCTCTATCCAGCCAGTTGCTGTTTCCAGGCGGTTGCCGTGGGTTCTGGTGCTACCTCTGATACCAGTCGCTCGCGACCCGAACGATTGACGCATACAATGCAGGGCTTAAGCATACGAATCACTGTTCTGGCCTGGTGCCAGAGCCGTATTTGACGGCGATGAAGCGTACTCGGGCTAGTTCAGCTCGTCTCTGCCTAAGCCCTGATGTTTTTACTGTTGAAAATTTTTTTGAAAGCAGAACATGGCTAACGCAGAATTCGGTACCGTATTTTTCGATGAAATGACACTCGCCAGTTTCGATGGTGAAAAATGGTCAGACACCAGTTTCGTCCCCAGCGATAAACTGCCCTTGCATCCGGCAACCCACGTCTTACATTACGCCAGCACCTGTTTTGAAGGCATGAAAGCCTTCCGTGCCGCCGATGGCAAAGTGAATATTTTCCGCCTTGACGACCATATCCGCCGTATGCAAAACAGCGCACGCTCTTTGCATTTGCCAGTACCCGACGCGGCACAATTGCGCGCCATGATCATCGGTATTTTAGATAAACACCGCGATCAAGTGCCATCCTTCCCAGGTTCGGCCTATATCCGCCCGACGTTAATCGGTACCGATCACTCCATTGGTCGCGCTGCCGCACCAACCCGCACCGCCTTGTTATACGTCTTGATTTCGCCAGTCGGTGATTATTTCGCGGCAGATGCCAAAATGCGTGTGATGCTCGACACCGAGAATCAACGTTGCGCACCACATTTTGGTAGCGTGAAGTCCGGTGGTAATTACGCCAGTGCTTTGGGTTTGATTTTGGCCGCCAAAGAAAAATACAATACTGCCCAAGTAATTTTCGCCCCAGGCGGTGATGTACAAGAAACTGGCGCCGCGAATTGCTTGCTGATCAGCGATAGCGAAGTCGTGACCAAACCTTTGTCGAGTGAATTTTTACCTGGCATCACCCGCGATTCTTTATTAAAAGTCGCCGAAAAACTCGGCTACAAAGTCACTGAACGCAATATCCACGCCACTGAATTTATGGAATGGATTAAGACTGGCGAAGTCGCCTTATCCGGCACTGCCGCAGTGCTGGCCCCCATCGGTGAAATCGTCTATCAAGGCGAAACTTATCAGGTTAATCAAGGCAATGAGCCCGTCAATGCCAAACGCTTGCGCAAGCATTTAAACGATATTCAACAAGGTCTGGAAGAAGATAGCTTTGGCTGGATCACGAAGATTTAAGCTGACTGTCCGCAATTCAATTAGCAAAAAGCCGCTCAAGGAAACTGAGCGGCTTTTTTATCTGCATGACCCGTCCTGATTAAAGTTAACACTTTTCTAGAGCTGGAAAGGAAAGTAAGATGGACACAGGGATACTCAGGGGCCAGCGAGATTACATGCGGGCTTTTAAATTATCGGTAGTAGAGCAGGTAAAAAAAGGCGAGATGACGTACAAGCCGCGTAGGGTGGGCACGCTTTTTTGTGCCCACGCGAAATGCTAGAAATTTGCGGGTAAATTGATTAGATACATTTGTGTAAGCGGCGCTTAATCGTGGGCACGATCAAGCCGTGCCCACCCTACGCCACTAACGCGCATTCACAAAATTCCCAACTGTTTCATTCATTTAGGCTTTCGCAGATTTCGTACGCCAATCGCTGCATAACGGTGATGCAGGTAATAACGTATCGCTATCTGGTCAGGTTTGCTGGTGGCGTCACAACAATTACTGGCACTGATCGTTAAAACATAGGTGCCCCACCAAGTCGCCTTGTACCATTGCTGAAAATCTTTCGCCGCAAAATCAGCATCCGGTTTGCCTAGCCTGCCCTGAATTTCTGCAAAATTCAGCGTATACAAATGCTCAGACCATAGAGCGGGATAATCCTGCCCCACCATTTTTATAAGCAAGGACGGATAGGCATAATACCAGACCAGCATTAGCGTAAATAATAGTAATGCCATCCACTTCATCGGCGTAATAATGTAGCGCTTTACAAGCGCTGGCATACCTGATCTCGAATTCACCGGGCGTATTAACTGAATATCCACAACGTGCTGATTGTACAAAAATTTAAACACGGTAACATCTACTCAGCTATAAAAAAACCCGGCGCTGCAGCCGGGTTTCAAACGTGCCTTATTTTCTAAATGATGCCTTATTCAGCACGCTTATTTGGTCGCTTGTTTACTCTCGCTACTGGCTTGTGGTTTGTAATAGTTGCTGATATCACGCTTACCGCGTTCCAGATAAGGAATTGGCTTATCCATCCAATCCGGGCGCGGGCTGCCTAACAAATAATGATCGAAGAATTCTGCCATGTGCAAACTAAAGTGTTTGACGTTATCGCGATCTTTCAAGCCATGTTTTTCGCCATTGTAATTGAACCAGTAAGCTTCCTTACCGAGCTGACGCAAGGCGCTGAACATTTCTATGGCTTGATAAAACGGTACCGCGTCATCATCGTCGTTGTGCACAGTCAGATAAGGCGTGGTGATTTTATCGATATGAAACAAGGGCGAGTTTTCTATATACGCCGCGGTTTTATCCCAGGGTGCACCACCCATGCGGCTTTGTCCGGTTTGGTATTGGAAAGCGCGGCTCATACCCGTGCCCCAGCGTATACCACCATAGCCACTGGTCATATTCGCCATCGAAGCACCCGCTTCAGCGGCGCGGAAAATATTGGTGCGTGTCAGCAAATAATTGATTTGGTAAGCGCCCCAGCTATGACCCTGTATGCCTATGCGCTTAGGGTCGATATAGCCTTGTTTGACGACGCTGTTAATTGCTGGAATCACCGCGTTATACGCACTCTTACCCGGCTGCCCCGTGGTGTAGACGATGTCCGGACGCAACACGATGTAGCCATTGCTTAAGTAACGCGTGACATTGATGTTTTGCCCTGGCGCAGGAGCGACATAGCGATGCATATTGTCAGTCATGTTTTCATAGATATACACCATCAGCGGGTATTTCTTGGCCGGATCAAAATTCTCTGGCTTAGCCAACAGTGCGCGCAGCTTTTTACCATCGGCCGAGGTAAAGCTAATCATTTCTTGCTTACCCCAGAGGTAGTTATCTTGCTGGGGATTGGCTTGACTGACTTTCTTAGCCTGATTGAAATCAGCCTGGCTCACCCACAAATCAGGAAACTCGGTGAAACTCTGGCGTGTAAATACATAGCGTTCCGCCTGTTTGGCTTTTTGCAGATTGCCGAAAGCCTTCTCGTCTTGCAGCAAGCGTTGCGGCTCGCCACCCTGACGCGCTAATTGATAAAACCCCGTGCCACGATGAAACTCGTGAGTCGCCCCCAGTATCAAGCGTTCTTTCGGCAAGGCCTTGGCATCGGCGATCGGGCCTGGCTCTTCTTGCATGGGATTTTTCTTGTCGTCATCAATGTTCAGATAACGCAGTTCCAGTTGTTTTTTACGACCATAACCTGCGGTCAGATTTTTTGTTTGCAAGCTGCGCGGCGCCACTTCCCAGAGATCATACTGGTCATAAAGCACCACCGCCTCATCGTTTTCAGTCCAGCCAGCATAACCATAAGCCGAACGCGGTTGCGGCGTATCGTCTTTATGATCTTCGAATTTTTGTTTGATGTGGGCAGTCAGATTAATCGCTTTGGCATCACGGGTTTGATAAGCCAACCATTGATACTTGCGATGATCAAAAATCAAAACATACTGACCGGCTGGTGACAAGCTGGGCATGAAACGCATCTTTTGTGCCACTGGTTTGCTCGCACCGCTGTTCAGATCAATCGCATAGACATCGCGATACAAGCCATCCCAGGATTGCAATTGCTTATACGGTTCGGTGCTAATCCCCATCGCATAATCAGGATTTTCATTGACTAAGACTTCGGGTATCGCTTTGCTGGCGAGCTGCACCATGCTTTGTTTGGCAAGCTGATACACCGCTTTATACGAACGCTGCTTCTCGCGTTCTGCACGCACTTTTTGCATGGCTTGCAGTTCAGGGTCGCGCCAGTGCCAGAGATCGACCTTAACCGGTTCAGGCGCGTCTTTGGCTTCGCTTGGTGGAATTTCGGCGGTGCCAAAAAACAAGCGCTGACCATCTTTGCTAAAACTCAGGCCAGCGTGTTCGCTGATCGACCAGCCTTTTGGCATGGCGGAATTGTCTTTATCAACGATGGCATTGACAGTTTGCTGGCTTGCCAGATTCAGGTAATAGAGTTTAAACAGATCGGGCGCAGCTTTCTCATCTTTTTTATCGTCTTTTTTGTCGTCTTCAGACTTGGCTTTTTTCTTGGCATCATTCAGTGCTTGCTTAGCCGCGACATCGTCACGGCTGCTGACAAAGGCGAATTGCTGGCCAGCTTCATCAAAGCTCAGATGCTTGTAAAGCCCTTTACCGTTCAATACGGCCTTAGGCTCCTCAGTCTGCGCAGCCAACAACCAAACCCCGTCGGCGAGTTGCTTTGCCGTGGTGGACGCGGTAGAAGCAGTGTTGCTAGCCTCAGGCTTAGCGCTTTCTTTATTAGCGTCTTTGGCTGTTTCTTTGCTGGCTTCTTTTTGACTCACAACCAGAGCTAACTGATTCCCTGCTTTACTCCACTGAAAATCGCTGACTGCAGCAAATAACTGGCGCTGGCCGTTACTGGCATCAAGCAGTAAAAATTCACTACCAGAAGTTTTGCGTTTATCGGCGGCGGCTGGCGCTGCTTGCTGATCTTGCTCCTGCTCGTATTCCTGATCATGCAGAGCATTTTGCTCATCATTTTTTGCGGCATCAGGTTTTTTCGCTTTCTCCACGGGTGGCTCGAATAATACCGCCAGTTGAGTACCCGCTTGCTCGGCAAAGGCAAAACGTTTGACGCGCTCGAAGCTGGTGACTTTTCCGTTTGCCAGGTCCATTAATGCCATGCCCGGCTTAGGTGCTTCGTCGGCTTTCTTTTTTTCTTTCTTGGCTTTCTCCAGTTCTGCCTGAGTCGGCTTGATGGCGAACGCCAGATAGCGGCCGTCGGCAGAAAACTGTGGCGTCATGCCGCGGGGACTGCGCCATTCGCGACCATCTTGCAAATTCCTGACGACGATTTCACCATCGGCTTCTTGCGCCTGTAAGGCATAGGCTAACCAAACGCCATCTTGACTCAACTGCGTGCCCTGGATGCTGCGCCAATTCGCATAGACATCGTGAGTGATGGCTTTTTTCGCCGCCACCGGCACGATTGCCGGGCTGGCGGCGGCTTGTTGCGCATAGGCAGGCGCAGCATAACTAGCAACCGCCAAGGCCAGACTCAGCGAAAGCAAACTAGCGGCAGGTAATTGCATCAAGGGGGAAACTCGGCATTTCATAAACACTCCAAAATCATATGTTGCACCCTGACTTGCGACTAATTACGCTGAAACGCATTTTGAGCCGCACCAGAAAACGCGCGACTCTCGCAATTAAGCGACTAGCCAGGGAATCAGGGGATTTTGACTTATTATGCGCAGACAGGTTCCTGAGTGCGGCAAACTTTTATCGCCAGGCACACTTTTCTTTGGTGATACCACAGTGAATTAACCTAAAGCTTAAGAATTCACACAAAGTTCTCAGCTCAACGCTGGCACCAGCGCTGCATTGCCTTGGCCTTTGCTCACAGACAGCTGCAGTTTCATCACTTTTTTAGCACAGCTTGCAAGCTCAGACTTTAAACTCGGTTTTAGCTCAGACCAGGCATTCCTCACATCTAACTCAGAACTTAATTCAGGAGACCGCTATGTTTAACAAAGCCCCTCGCGTTTTATGCTTATTAATTTGCCTGGCTGGTTCAGCCGATTTTGCCTTGGCTCAGAGTCAGGATCTCAAGCCAGCCCAGACTAGTTCCGAAAAGCCCGCCTACTTAAAACGGCCAGTTAGCAGTGCGGCTGAGCGTCAAGCCTTGCTGCAATTATGTGCGCAATTTCAACAGGCGCTGCGCGAGAAAAATGGCAAACTTTTGGCTAGTTTGTTATTGCATGATCAGATTTTATTTAATTCGCCCGCCAATCCTGAATTCAGCGACTTAATTAAAGCCAAGCATAATCCGCATTTTAATGGCCTGGCTCCGAATGGCGCGCTCGATTTTATGCGCTTTATCACGACGCACAAAGGCACGGTCGAAGAAAAATTTTATGATATACAAATCAACCAAGATAAACACCTGGCCTGGGTCAACTTTGATTTTGAATTTATAGAAAATGGCAAGGTCGTCAATTACGGCCAGGAACACTGGCAAGTTTTGAAAACCAGTTCTGGAGAATGGAAAATTTTCAGCGTAGTCTGGAGTTCTTATGGCGAAGCCCCAGTGCCGCCAGCTTCACGCTAAGTGGCAGCTACCAGTAAAATTCAAAAAGGGGACTTCTAAAAACCTCAAATTTGAAAAACCGGCTTCAATAAAATCAATTACTTAGCCTCAGAGAATTACCAAAAATCGGAGTTTTTAGAAGTCCCCAAAATCGAAGACGCAGTATTGACGAGGCTTTTCAAGCCATTTCACCTGAAAAACCGCAGCCAGATTGCGTCTCCATTTTCCAATAACTTACCAATAATTGACCAGGCCTGTGATGGTCGCTGCGCTCTGGTGGCGGGCGCGATCAGGACAGCACTCAACTGTACGGCAAGCGGGTCAGATTGTACTCGCGAATGGCTGCGGCTAAAGCTTGCGCCACTCAGTGCGCCGACAGCAAACGGCGCTTAAGCCATAAGCTCAAACCTGGCGCGAAATTGCGGCGGCGGCTTCGGCATCGACCGCCAGGACGGCCATCAACAAGGCTTGCAAATTGGCTTCGGTATACCCCTCGTAAATCGCAAATTTGACTAATTGATCGTTGGCCAAACCAAAACTATACAATAAGCGGTATTTTTCAATTTGCCGCTCTGCCACTTGTTGTTGCTGTTGCAATTGCAGCCTGGCTTGAGCAGCCAGTTCGGGATCAGCATGCTGGCTTAATTGCAACAACCAGTTATGCAATGGCGGATTGAGATACGGAGCTTGAGAAGTCACGATACACCTTATAAAAATCAAATCTTAAGCAAGGCTGTTGTTACTTGCTAAAGTCAAAAAGTGTAGGTGAATTGCAAACACAGTTTCTGGACTAGATCAAAGTCACTGGCGATTAGCTGGCGATTCCGCCCAGAAAAGTGTGAGCAAATATTTCAGGGTGCGGTTAAGCCCAGCCGTACCACGTCGGCGGGCGGCACTTCATTGGGCAGCCATTTCTGGTAGATTTTTTGAAAACTGCCATCCTTTTTCATTTGCCGTAAAGCCTCTTCCCAAAGCTTGATCGTCGCCAGCGACGTTTTAGCCGAAAACGCCAGATATAATTCCAGACTTTCTAATACCATCACAGCTTCAACATCGTTGATGTTATGGCCGATTTCTTTGAGTACCGACGACACCACCACGCTGCCCTCTGACCATAAATCAAAACGTCCCATCATGAGCATTTTGGCCACCACTTGCGGCGTTGCAGCAGTATCCAGAGTTTGAAAACCTTTGCGTGCGGCGGCATCGGCAAAAATACTGCCACGGTAGGCACCAACCGCAATTTGCTTGATGTCGTCTTTTAAGGCCAGCAAACGGTTGGCATTACCTTTGCGGGTATACAAGACTGTGCGTGAAATCGCCACGGGGCCAACCAAGCTCATCAGTTTTTCACGCTCGTCCGAACGCCCGACGGTGAATATCATCACATTAGGGTCGTCGAGCAAGGCCTTGTAAGCGCGATTCCAGGGCACCACTTGTATCGTGCTGCGACTACTGAGTCGGCGCTGCAACTCTTGCACGATTTCGACGGCCATGCCATCTGGCTTATCGCCATTTTTATAACTAATAGGCGGCCAGTCCTCGGTATAGATAGTCAAATCACTGGCGTAAAGCAGACCTGGGCCTGAGACCAGAACAGCCAGTAACAGCCACTTGATTAGCCATTGCTGCAACATTAGCCTGTTTGTACTTTGCTTAATTTGCGCCATCATCAACCTCCTGCAATGAGCATCTTCAGCACGTAGCTGAGTCGGCTTAGTCAGGTTTGACAATAGGTCAGGGCAAGCTTGAATTCAAGCGCAAACGTTTTTTGCGGCGTGCGTACTTGCGCTGGCACAAACCTACTTAAGTCTTGCGCAACAAGCCAGCCGGAGGCCATAACCAGCACCCTGGCAACAGTTAAAATGTGCTCTTCGGGGTCGACTTTGGCATTCGTTTGACTAACAATTAAGCGCCATGTGCGCGTAATCGCCAAACCGCTTCATCAGCCGGAATCTTGCCTTTAAAACCACCTTCTATCGCAACTCGCGCCAATAATTCGCAATGGTAATTCGTTTGATATAAGTCTGCGACCAGATCGGCAGTAATTGCAAAGGGCGGGCCGTTCATTAAATCTTGTTGATACTCATGGGCGATCAACAATTGCGGCGCACGCTGGCTAATCGCTTGCAAATGCAGCGCATAATCACACCGCAGGCTAGCGGGTAATGCCACCAATGCAGCACGATCATAAATCGCATCGACCTGACCAAGTTGCTCTGCTTGCAAGGCGAAAACATCGCCAACATAGATATCAATTTTATCCGCCTGATAATGCAATAAATCACCCAGTTGTTGCACATGGGGGCTTAAACCCAGTTCTGCAAATAATTCGCGTATCGCAATTTCACTCAAGTCTATGCCTTTGACATGCAAGCCTTGCGCCAGTAGCCAATGTATATCCAGGGTTTTGCCGCACAGCGGCACAAATATCGTTTGCCCGGGCGTCAACTTGAGTGCGCTGAAATGCGCAATTAATAAGGGGTTGGCGCTGGCAGTGTGAAAACCTATATCCCCAGTTTGCCATTTTTTATGCCAGAATTCTGCTTCCATTTTTATCCCTCTAAAGTATCGCTGATGTCAGCGGATTATAGTCATGCGCCAGCCAGTACGCCGCATTTCCATGGCGCGGCTATACTGTCCCGCATTGCGCTTTGCTGTCCTTGGAGTAAGACGACAGAGTAAGCATAGCAACTCAAGCCGACTTGAAGTCAAGCGCAAGCTAAAATACCCGCTTAGCAAAATCAAAGAATTTGCCTGAGCCCAACTGGTTGAGATCGCGCCAGCAAGATGGCATCAGGCTGGTCATTCAGCATAGGATTAAAACCCATGGATATCAGTGAAGTCGCGCGTCGTTCGGGCATACCCGCCTCGAGCTTACGTTATTACGAAGAAAAAGGCTTGATCGCGTCCAGCCAGCGCCATGGCTTGCGACGCCAGTATGCCGAAACAGTCTTGACGCAACTAGCGTTGATCTCTTTGGGCCAGCAAGCAGGTTTTAGCCTGGATGAAATCGCACCGATGCTGGCTCAGCAAATACCGCAAATCGACCGCGATAAATTGCTTAAAAAGGCCCAGCACATCGAGCAACAAATTAAGCAATTAACTGCGATACGCGACGCCTTACAACATGCGGCGGCTTGCCGTGCCGAACATCATCTAGCTTGCCCTAAATTTCAAACCTTATTAAAGAAAGCCGAACGTCAGCGGCAGCGGCAAGCACTGCCTAAAAAAATGCCTGCGAGCTGAAACAGCGCGAAACCACAGATATAAAAAAACCGCAGCTATTTTTGCTGCGGTTTTTTAATCCAACTAGCTAAGGCGAATTACTTCTTACGCTGCGGTGGTAAGTCGGTACAAACGCCTTTGTAAACTTCAGCCGCCATACCTATCGATTCACCCAACGTTGGATGAGGATGGATGGTCTTGCCGATATCGATAGCGTCAGCACCCATTTCAACCGCCAGCGCGATTTCACCTATCATATCGCCAGCGTGAGTACCAACGATGCCACCACCGATGATGCGCTTGGTTTCAGCATCGAAAATCAGCTTAGTAAAGCCTTCATCGCGGCCATTCGCTACTGCACGACCTGAGGCCGCCCAAGGGAACACGCCTTTTTCTACCGCCAAGCCCTTCGATTTCGCTTCATCTTCGGTGACACCGACCCAGGCAACTTCAGGATCCGTGTAAGCCACCGATGGAATCACTTGCGCATCGAAGTATGCTTTTTCACCGTGTGCCGCTTCTGCCGCAACGTGGGCTTCATGCACAGCTTTGTGTGCCAGCATAGGTTGACCAACGATGTCGCCAATCGCAAAGATATGTGGCAGATTGGTACGCATTTGCTTATCCACGGGGATAAAGCCACGCTCATTCACCACCACACCGGCTTTGTCCGCCGCCAGCTTTTTACCATTCGGGCTACGACCCACGGCCACCAAGACTAAGTCATACACTTGTGGCTCAGGTGCGGTTTCACCTTCGACCGCAGCGGCAAAGCTGACCTTGATACCTTCTGGTAAAGCTTCAACGGCAACGGTTTTGGTTTTGAGCATGACATTATCAAAACGATGCTGGTTGTATTTTTGCCAGACCTTGACCATGTCGCGATCCGCGCCTTGCATCAAGCCATCCATCATTTCAACCACGTCGATACGCGCACCCAGGGTCGAGTACACAGTCGCCATTTCCAGACCGATAATGCCGCCGCCAATAACCAGCATACGCTTAGGAATTTGTCGCAATTCCAGCGCCCCCGTGCTATCGACGATGCGTGGATCTTCTGGTACGAAAGGCAGTTTCACAACGGCAGAACCGGCGGCGATAATCGCTTTTTGGAATTGCACCACTTTTTTCGTGCCATCCGCTGCGGTGACTTCAATATGATTGGCGCTTAAGAATTGCCCCACGCCTTGCACCACCGTGACTTTACGTGCTTTCGCCATGCCAGCCAGACCGCCAGTCATTTTCTTGATCACGCCATCTTTGTAAGCACGTAATTTATCAAGATCAACTTCGGGCTTAGCAAATGTCACGCCATTCGCCGCCATGTGCGAAGTTTCATCAATGACGGCAGCAACGTGCAATAAGGCTTTAGATGGAATACAACCGACGTTCAGGCAAACCCCGCCCAGGGTCGCGTATTTTTCTATCAGCACGGTTTGCATGCCCAGATCAGCCGCGCGGAAGGCGGCGGAATAACCACCAGGGCCACCGCCCAAGACCATCATTTCGCAGGTGATATCAACCTGACCGCTGTAGCTGGAACCCGCTGGCGCAACGACTGGAGCGGCTGGCGCTGCGGCTGCTTGTGCCGGAGCTGCAGCCACTGGCGTGGCTAGGGCAGCCTCACTGGTTTGCACCAGCGCGACGATACTGCCTTCGGCGACTTTATCGCCGAGCTTGATTTTCACTTCGGTGACCACGCCTGTGTGGCTGGATGGAATTTCCATACTGGCTTTATCTGATTCCACCGTGATCAGCGATTGGTCTTTCTTAACGCTATCGCCAACTTTGACCAAGACTTCGATCACTTCAACTTCTTTGAAGTCACCGATATCCGGCACTTTCACTTCAACGATGGCGGCCACCGCGGTTGGTGCTGCTGGAGCTGCCGTAGCAGCAACCACAGCTGCGGCAGCAACAGATGGCGCGGCCGCTGCGGCAGGTGCAGCAGTAGTTGCAGTAGCCGCGCCGTCAGCGCTTTCCAGCACTAACACCAAGCCACCTTCAGCGATTTTTTCGCCGACTTTAACCTTGACTTCTTTGACCACACCGGCATGGCTGGATGGGATTTCCATCGAAGCTTTATCCGACTCCACCGTGATTAAGGATTGGTCTTTTTTAATCGTGTCGCCAGCTTTCACCAGCACTTCGATAATTTCAACTTCTTTGAAATCACCAATATCAGGAACTTTAACGTCGATCAGGCTCATGGCATCCCCTCTCACAGCAAAGTTTTACGCATATCGGCCAGAATATCGGCCAGATAAGCGGCGAATTTCGCAGCCATTGCGCCATCGATGACGCGATGATCGTAAGACAGCGACAACGGCAACATCAAACGTGGCTGGAATTGCTTACCATCCCAGACTGGTTTGATGGCTGATTTCGACAAGCCTAAAATTGCCACTTCAGGGGCATTGATAATCGGCGTGAAAGCGGTACCACCTATGCCACCCAAGGAAGAAATGGTAAAGGTTGCGCCTTGCATATCCGCTGGTTTGAGTTTGCCATCACGCGCTTGCGCAGAGAGTTCGCCCATTTCTTTAGCGATTTCTGAAACGCTCTTCTTATCGGCATTTTTCACCACCGGCACAACTAAGCCATTCGGTGTATCGGCGGCAAAACCGACGTTATAGAATTGCTTCAGTATCAGGTTTTCACCTGTTGCATCGAGCGAAGCATTAAAGGCTGGGAATTTCTTCAAGGCCGCTACCGACGCTTTGATCACAAATGCCAACATCGTCAGTTTAACGCCCGACTTAGCCAGGGCTTCATTCGAGGATTTACGGAATTCTTCGAGCTCAGTGATATCGGCTTCGTCAAATTGCGTAACATGAGGAATCATCACCCAGTTGCGATGCAAATTCGGGCCACTGAGTTTTTTGATGCGCGATAAAGGCTGTAAGGTGGTTTCGCCAAACTTGGAGAAATCCAGCGCTGGCCACGGCAACAAATTCAAGCCTGCGCCACTGCCATTGACTGGCGCCGAAGCCGCCACTGCAGCCGCCGGGCCTGAGGCCATAATGCCTTTGACGAAGTTTTGCACGTCTTGCTGAGTCACACGACCTTTAGGACCAGAACCCGCGACCTTAGTCAAATCCACACCGAGTTCACGCGCAAATTTACGTACCGATGGCGAAGCATGGGCTTTGCCGGCGGCCGCAGTTTGTACAGGGGCAGCTGCGGCTGGCGTAGCGACAGCTGGTGCTGGTGCTGCAGCAGGAGTGGCAACAGTGGCAGCAGCTACTGGCGCTGGAGCTGGCGTTGCCGCCACAGCAGGCGCGGCAGCTACTGGTGCAACGGCGGCAGCGCCAGCTGCGTCTAACACCAGGATCAAACTGCCTTCAGCCACTTTACCACCAACTGCAACTTTAATTTCTTTGACCACGCCAGCGTGGCTGGAAGGAATTTCCATGCTGGCTTTGTCTGATTCCACCGTGATTAAGGATTGATCGACCTTAACGCTATCGCCGACCTTGACCATCACTTCAATAATCTCAACTTCTTTGAAATCACCGATATCCGGTACTTTGACTTCAATTGTGCTCATTTATTCGCTCCCTATGCGCAAGTGCCAACGGCTGCCAGTGAAACACTCGCAGCCGCATTGTCAGATCAAGGTTTATACAGTGACCGGATTAGGTTTATTTGGATCTATCCCGTATTTGCTGATTGCAGTAGCAACCACCGACGCTGATAAAACACCTTCATCAGCCAGCGATTTCAAGGCCGCAATCACCACGAAATAACGATTCACTTCAAAGAATTCACGCAATTTAGCGCGGGTATCGGAACGGCCATAACCATCGGTACCCAAAACTTTATAGTGACGATCACGTGGAATAAAGGCACGTACTTGTTCAGCATAGGTGCGCATATAGTCGGTCGAGACCACGATAGGACCCTGGGTGTCTTTCAGGCACTCCGTGATATACGGCAAACGTGGGCTATCGGTTGGGTGCAACATATTCCAGCGTTCCGCATCCTGACCATCACGCGCCAACAAAGTGAACGATGGAGCCGACCAGACGTCAGCAGCGATACCCCAATCGTTTTTCAACAACTCAGCCGCCGCAATCACTTCACGCAAGATCGTGCCCGAGCCTAATAATTGCACGCGGTGTTTGGTGGTTTCTTCGGCTTTTTGGAACAGGTAGAGGCCTTTGATAATGCCCTCTTCCTGACCTGGCTTCATACCTGGATGACCGTAGTTCTCGTTCATCACGGTGATGTAATAGAACACGTCTTCCTGATTGGCGACCATGCGACGCAAACCGTCTTGAATAATCACCGCAACTTCGTGCGCGAAAGTTGGATCGTAAGGCACGCAGTTAGGAATCGTCGAAGCTAATAAATGGCTATGACCATCTTCATGTTGCAAGCCTTCGCCATTCAGCGTGGTACGACCAGCCGTGCCGCCGATTAAGAAACCACGGGCGCGCATATCACCAGCAGCCCAGGCCAGATCGCCAATACGTTGCAGACCGAACATCGAGTAATAGGTGTAGAACGGTATCATCACACGGTTATTGGTCGAATACGACGTCGCCGCAGCGATCCACGAACTCATACCACCGGCTTCATTGATACCTTCTTGCAAAATCTGGCCCGCTTTATCTTCGCGGTAGTACATCACCTGATCTTTATCGACTGGTTCATACAATTGGCCAACCTGGCTAAAGATACCGATTTGACGGAACAAACCTTCCATACCAAAGGTACGCGATTCATCGACCATAATCGGCACGATGCGCTGACCTATGCTGTTGTCACGTAGCAAGACGTTGAGTACACGAACGTAGGCAGCAGTGGTCGAAATTTCACGGCCTTCTGCAGTTGGTTCCAGCATCGCCTGGAATGCCGATAATTCGGGCACCACCAGCTGTTCATCGGCTTTTTGACGGCGTTGTGGCAAGTAACCACCGAGCGCGCGACGGCGTTCTTGCAGATACTGCATTTCTGGTGAATCGTCAGCCGGTTTAAAGAAAGGAATCGCTGGCAATTGTTCGTCAGAGATAGGCAATTGGAAGCGATCGCGCATTTCGCGTATCGATTCATCCGCCAGTTTTTTAGTGTTGTGCGCAGTATTACGCGCTTCACCGGCTTTACCAAAGCCATAGCCTTTAATACTCTTCGCCAGAATAACGGTAGGCTGACCCTTGTTTTCTTGCGCTGCTTTAAAGGCCGCGTAAATTTTGTGCGGATCATGGCCACCGCGAGTCAGACGCCAGATATCGTCATCCGACATTTTGCTGACCATTTCCAGCAGTTTTGGATGCTTACCAAAGAAGTGGCTGCGGACATAAGCGCCATCTTTGGCTTTGTAGTTTTGATATTCACCGTCTACGGTTTCCATCATCACTTTTTTCAAGATGCCATCTTTGTCTTTGGCCAGCAATTCATCCCAGCCACTGCCCCAGATTACTTTGATGACATTCCAGCCAGCGCCACGGAAATCGGATTCGAGTTCCTGGATGATTTTGCCATTACCACGTACCGGACCATCCAGACGCTGCAAATTACAGTTAACCACGATTACCAGATTATCCAGCTGTTCGCGGCCCGCCATACCGATCGCGCCCATGGATTCAGGTTCATCCATCTCACCATCACCGCAGAAAGCCCAGACTTTGCGTTTTTCGGTGTCAGCAATACCACGCGCGTGCAAATACTTGAGGAAACGCGCCTGATAAATTGCCATCAGCGGGCCTAAACCCATCGATACGGTAGGGAATTGCCAGAAATCGGGCATTAATTTCGGATGCGGGTAAGACGACAAACCTTTGCCATCGACTTCGCGGCGGAAGTGCAATAACTGCTCTTCGGAAATCCGGCCTTCTAAGTAAGCACGGGCATAAATACCGGGTGCCGAGTGGCCCTGGATATACAGTAAGTCACCACCATGCTCTTCAGTCGGCGCGTGCCAGAAATGGTTAAAGCCTATGCCCAGCATGTTCGCCAGCGAGGCAAACGAGGACAAGTGACCACCCAGATCGCCATCAAAGCGATTGGCTTTGACCACCATCGCCATCGCATTCCAGCGCATATACGAACGCAAGCGCTCTTCGATTTCCAGATTGCCCGGGCAATGCTCAGCCTGATCAGCCGGAATCGTGTTGACGTAAGCGGTGTTTAAAGAAAATGGGATGTGCGCACCGCGACGGCGCGCCAGATCAACCATGCGCTCCATCAGATAATGAGCACGTTCAGGTCCCTCATTATCAATCACTGCTTCCATGGCATCGAGCCATTCCTGAGTTTCGACGACGTCGGGGTCATTATTGGCTTGCGCCAGAAGTTGATCTATCTGAGGTGACATACTGAAAAGTCTCCGGTTTGGTAGTACCAGGCGCAAGACACCTGGCTTCTGAAAATAAGCTGCTGGCAGCTGAAGTTCCAAACGACCCATGTTTCAGGCCCATCAGAATACAACTTACCAACATCGAATAAGCGTTTTCACCTGCTGGTCTTAGCGTTCATTTAAGGACCCTGACAAAATTTTGGTCAGACTTTTACAGGCTGCAGCTATTCTAACAGCAGTCTGGATTTTTTCAAATAGCGATATGTGTTTTCATAATGCGGGATTTTAGTTGCATCGCAACATACACATAACTTTGCGTCAGTGCATCAAGGGCCATGCCTGGACTACAACTTTGCCTTTACTACGCAAACTTAAGCCTGAACCTGGCCCAGAGCAAGCACAACCAGATGTAAGGTCGCAAAGTTAATCCCAAAGCGAGTTAGCCAACAGGCCAATGCGATTAGCAAAGCGCTTCAGCCGTCCAAAAAAACCCTTACTTATTATTCATCTAGACCAGGACTTGCGCAAAACAGACGCTAACCTCGTGCTTACACCTTGCCATATGCAAGTACCGTCTCCGACTTCACGCCAGATCAGCACCATTTTGCGTTAGCCCTGTTTTCCATTAAAATTATCTTTTTATTCACGTTATTGCTATGTCTAACTCATGTTTACATTGCGGCCATACTTTGCAAGCTGGCGCCAAATTTTGCACGGCCTGTGGCAAAGCGTGCACGACGAGCACAAATCCAGGCTACAAAAATTGCCCTGACTGTCATGCCAGCGTCAGAGCAGACAGCAGTTTTTGCACACATTGTGGCAGCAACATAAGTGCACTCATTGCCGCCAGCAGCTCTAAACTGGAAGCCAGCGTTCAGGCAACTTCGGATACTCAGCAGCAGCCCCTGGCGCAACCGCAAACAACCGCACAAGGCGTGCACGTCAACGATAAGCTGAGTCTGGATCTGCCGACTTCCGCCGCACACGCAGGTAACACGCGCTGGCTCATCGCAGGGCTGGCGCTGGTGTGTGTGTTAGTCGTCGCAGGTTTAGGGGGCTGGTATTGGTATAGCCACAAAAAACCGGCGGATGACTCACTCAGTCAGGCAACAAGTGCCGTCTCACAGCATGAAGAAACCATCATCGCCCCGCAAGACTTACCCGCCACGCCCACCGATATCGCTAGTCCGCCAGCTAGCGCACAGGTCGAAAGCGCTACGAATACCGCGCCCCAAACTGCAGACACAACAGTGAGCAGAAAACTACCAGAGGGCAGCTTGAGTGAACCCAAGTTAGCGGACAGCAATGCGGTAGCAAGCAGCAAAAAAACTCGCCCGATTGATGACGATGAAGAATCCGATGAAGAATTTTTTGACGAAGTCGATGTAAAAGCCATGTTACGCAAGGCTGAACAAGCGTTGCGACGTGGCCAGAGCCAACGCGCCGCGGAACTGGCGCAAGATGTGCTGGCGAATGATCCGAATAACCGGCGCGCCCGACAAATTCTGATCGAAGCGCGTTTGCCAAGAAACTAAACCCGACCAACCTGGTTCGGCAACTGCCGGGCCAACGCAGATGCGCAAGCATAACTGAATAGACCTTTCCACTTCATATGAGCCACCGCATGACAAAACCACCCCATCAAGAAGCACTCTCTCTACTCCGCGCTACTGACGCCGCGCGCAATTGGCGCGCCGTAGTCAGCTTAATCTCTGGGGGCTTTATCAGCGTCAGCATGCTGAGTTTCAGCGTCTGGCTGATGCCGCGCAGCATTATGCTGGCCTTACTCTGCTTATTAATTACCCTGGTTCTATTTTTATGCACCTATTCGATGACCGGCTACATCCTGATGCGCCAGGCTCAGGGTCAGCCACTCAATTTGCCGGATGCCTTGGTCCTGGCCTTATTGAGTCTGGGACGTCTGATAGGGGTGGCACTGGCCTTAATCGTCATCGCACTGAGTATGGTATTACTGGCGCCATTTTTATTATTCATGTGCAAGTTACCCGGTCTGGGACCCTTGCTGTACGCCATCCTGATGCCGGTCTTATCGCTGCTATTGGGACTGTGCTTTATCGGATTATTTGGGGTGGCCTTTCCGCTTGCAGCACCCGCAATCTGGCAAGGCAATAGCATAATCAACACGGTTGCGCGCTTAATTACTATTATTCGTGTGCGTCTGGTCGACGTCATCACACACATGAGTTTATTAAGCTTGCTGGTTGGCTTACTGATGCTGGTGTTAATGATGATCATTATGACTGGCATGTCCACGACCACGATGTTGTCGGGCTTATTGGGTGTGGGTGCCTTTGATTTCAGCGAAACCTTTCCGCATAGTACGCATCGCTTTGGCATGCGCGACAGCCTGGAAACTGCCAGTGTGTTCGCACAGATGGGTATGTTTACCAGCAATATGCAAGCAACAGGCTTTGCCATGGCCACACTCGCTTTATTGGCGGCCTTAGTGCCAACGCTGACTTTTATTTATGGGAATTGCCTGATTTATCTGGAAGTCACCAAAGATCTGGATTTCAAAGAAACGCAACAGCAATTGCATAGCAAATTTAACGATGCCAGAAATTATGCCGAGCAAGTGCGTCAGCGCCATGAGCCCGAGCTGGGTGAAACTCCAGCAGCTGTGTCGCAAACTCAGAAGCAAACTTGCCAGCATTGTCAGGCACCGCTGAATGCTGCCGATGTTTTCTGTGGTAACTGCGGACAAGCTCAGCCAACTAAAAATTAAGCACTGACCACTACACGCGGAAATTCTAAGCATAAAAAAAGCGCTGCATTTGCAGCGCTTTTTTAATTGATACGACGAATAATTATTTGAACTTATAACGAACGCCAACGCGGAAGTAACGGCCAATTGCGCCGGACACATCCATAGGGTTATAGGCAATCGCGCCATAGGTTTGTGGATCCAACGGGGCCACCGCATCGGTGACGTTTTGGATAGAACCAAACACTTGCAATTGTTTAGTAATATCCCATTTCGCCGACAAATCTAAAGTCGTGAAGGCTTTGATGGTGCAATCAGCATTTGGCGCGGGGCTACCATTGGCCAGTTTATTAAAGCAAGGCTGCCCTTCCCAGGTGATGTTTTTCATTTCACCACGGTAGTTAACTAAACCAGTTACACTCCAGCTATCCTTAGCCCAGGTCAGGTTAAAGTTGACTTTATCTTTCGGTGTACCAACGCAGTTGGAAGCATCGCAATCGCCGTGAGTACCCGCAAAGTTATACACTTTGCCATTGTTCTCAACACGCTTCCACTCAGACATGTGGGTCCAGTTTAAACCTGCGGTCAACTTACCCTGCTCACCCAGATTAAAGCGTTGTTTGATATCGAGGTCAACACCCGAAACCTGGGTGTAGTTGGCATTGCGGAAAGGTGCTTTCACCAGCAACAAAGTACCCGAGTTAGGAATAACCTTGCCATCAATCACCAAGTTATTGTCGGAACGAATTGCATCAGGGAATGCAGCAGCTTCGGCATAAGGTGTGACATTAATTTCGTTGTCACGCTTAATCCGCCAGAAATCAATCGCAATGCCGGTATTTGGCAATGGATCCCAGACTATACCCAAGGTGTAACCTTTGGATTTTTCAGGTTGCAAGTTCGGGTTACCAACACGTGAACCACCAAATGACGATGCGCAATCTGCTGCGGTTGCACCAGGCAGAGCTTTACCACCTGGACAACGAATAGGATCCGTTGCTGATGCCGACCCGGTACTCTGTGATCGCGCACCCGACTCAGCCGCACCTGGCGCACGGAAGCCTTCGGTATAGGTACCGCGCAAGGCCAGATTCTTCATCGGACTCCACTTAATCCCTAATTTCGGGGTAGTCGAGCTGAAGTTATCGTATTTGTCGTAACGCAAAGCGCCCGACAATTCCAATTCTTTCAAAATCGGTGCCAGCAATTCGGCATAGGCAGCCGTCACCTTGGTATCACCAAACGACGCCACATAGCTCGAGTTAATCGTACCGTCTTCACTACCACTCAAAGATGGTGTGTTAACCGATTCTTTACGATGTTCAAAACCCACCGCTAAGGCCATATTGCCGCCAGCTAAAGGCATTAACTCACGACTGGCTTTAAAATCGATGACATCCAATTTCGTACTGGCATCGGCGATACCGTGCATCACCATGGCGTCGTACAAAGCCTTGGGATTTTTATACGCTTGTTCACCAATATAGTAAGGAAAGTACTGACTCTTAGGGTCACCCAATGCTGCTTGTAATACTTTCATATTCAGCATATTGGTGTAATCCAGACGCAATTTGCTGGTTGAGTGCAATAAGCCAGCTTCCATATCCCAGCCCCATGCCGAACCTTTAGCGCCAACCATAAAGCGATCAAACGAATTTTCGGCATTCCGTACCGATGGCCCCACGTCAAATGCAACATAACGCAGACGGGTTGCGGCACCAAATGGATTTTGCGGGTGCGTAGCGCCCATCAACGGCAGGTTACCGTAGGCAATAACGCCAGTTGGCGTAGATGCATTAGGAGGAAAAGCAACAGTTGGCGTAACTGATGGTGGCGTCAGCGTGAACGAAGTTTTTCGCTCCATATAACTGGCTTCAGCGAAGACTTGCCAGTTATCATTTAATTGCCAGGTGCCGCGAGTAAATAAATTGGTCGAACGTAAGTCTGGCGTCATTGAGCGGAATTGCGAGTCATACCACAAGCAACCGCCATTCGGATCTTGATTGGTGACTGGCGACAGTTTGGCACAACCCGGTAAAGGTGTGTAATTCAGCGTTTTAGGATCACGAATATTCCCCGTCGGACTGGCTGAAGCATTGTTATTGCCGACGATATAACCGCCGACAAAACGCGCCATAACCATACCGTAGCCATATTTACGAATATCACCTTGAGAAATCCAATCGCGATCAACACGATCTTTCGAAGAAATACCGTCGGTTTTCGAGACTTCCGCATTAAGGATCAGATTGTATTTATCGGTGTCTAAATTACCAAAACCCGCTGTAATGCTGGCAACATTATCCTTGCCATCACGGTAGCCGGAAATACCAGTCGTACCCTTAATTTCTATGCCTTGATAGTCTTTGCGCAAAATCACGTTGACCACACCGGCCACGGCATCGGCACCATAGACGGAAGAAGCGCCATCTTTCAGGATTTCAATCCGCTCGATCAGCGCGGCTGGCACACTGCTGAGATCTGTCACCGCTTTACGGCCATCGTCAGATCGACCATATTGCGCCATACGGCGGCCATTTAATAAAATGAGAGTGGAGTTAGAGCCCAATCCGCGCAAGGAAATGGTGGTGGCACCCGCAGCAAAACCAGAACCAAAACTGGTATTCAGGGAACCAGAGCCATCGATCGCTAAACTTTGCAACACTTCGGCAACACTGACCTTACCTGTTTTTTCTATTTCATCGCGATTCATTACCTGAATTGGCGAAGCCCCTTCAGATTGTGAGCGCTTAATATTTGAACCCGTTACCTCAACGCGCTGGACTTTATCGTCCTGGGCTTGTGCTTGCGCGAATTGTGCAGCCATGCCCAGTGATAACATCAGACCACTGGAAAACATCAAGCGTAAAGACTTCGCTAATACTTTTTCATTAAACATTTTTATCTCCAAACCGTCTGATCACGACATAAGTCCATGCTACAGACACCATTCCTAAAATTAGCCTTACTGCAAGCGCGTTACGGGATTATCAGCATTGTGTCGGGTTCCGGTACTAGCCATAAGACGCCAGCGCCAGCCATTACTCACTTTGTTGTCTTATGAATGCGAACAACAATGCGGGTTGGGAACCACTTTTATTTTTTCTTCCGTAGGTCTGCCTTGGTCGAAATTGGCTTAACAATTTCTTTAAGCAAACAAGTTGTGTGCTTTGCAGCATCTGTATCAGACCAGTTTGTAATTTTTACGTCAATGCTGTGCTGTTTTCACACAACACTAGCAATTCATTTAACTCAAGCCCCCACCCAAAACATATAAATTAACACAACCAATTTGAGTTATTGGTTATGTATTCATATCACCAACTTACAACTAGTTACAGCCTACCCTGAATTTTCACTCTGGAATAACTGATCGCCCGAGTTAATACAGCTTAATTTATAATGGTGCCTAATTTCATTGAGAGCACTATCATGACGGCACAACTCATCAACGGTAACGAACTTTCCCAACAAATCCGGCAGCAAGTCAAACAACGCGCCAGCGAACTCAGCGCCAAGGGCCAGCAACCTGGCCTGGCCGTTATACTGGTCGGCGACAATCCCGCTTCACAGGTTTATGTGAGGAATAAAGTCAAAGCCTGTGAAGATTGCGGTTTTCATTCGGTACTGGAAAAATACCAAGCAGAATTAAGCGAAGCTGATTTGCTTGCCCATATCGCGCGCTTAAATCAAGACAAGAAAATACATGGCATCCTGGTGCAATTGCCCCTGCCAGCGCACATTGATGCCAATAAAGTTATTGAAGCGATTGCCGCTGAAAAAGACGTTGATGGCTTTCACATCAGCAATGCCGGTGCCTTAATGACAGGCCAGCCTTTATTCCGTCCTTGCACCCCCTATGGCGTGATGAAGATGCTGGAATCCATTAACTATCCGGTGCGCGGCGCCAATGCGGTAGTGGTTGGCGCTTCGAATATCGTAGGCAAGCCTCAAGCTATGTTGTTATTACAAGCCGGCGCAACGGTCACCATTTGCAATTCCAAAACTCGCGATCTGGCCGCGCACACCCGCAACGCCGATATTCTGGTGGTCGCGACAGGAAAACGTAATCTGGTGCGCGCTGATATGGTGAAGCCAGGTGCGGTAGTTATCGATGTGGGTATGAATCGTGATGATGACGGCAAGTTGTGCGGTGATGTTGACTTTGCTGCGACCAGGGAAGTCGCAGCTTACATCACCCCGGTTCCAGGCGGCGTAGGCCCTATGACGATTACCATGTTGCTCGTGAATACCTTGGAAGCTGCGGAGCGTGCCTGATGCAAACCAACCCCTTGCTTGACTTCTCCGGCTTAAGCCGATTCGATTTAATCGAACCTGGCCATGTTGCGCCAGCGATTACCGAATTGGTCGCGCAAGCCCGGCAAACTATCGCCTTACTGCAAACGATACAAGCTGTCACCTGGGACAATTTTATTGTCCCTTTAAATCAGGTCACGGAAAGACTGGGGCGAGCATGGGGCGTGGTTTCGCATTTGAATGCGGTCGCTGACACGCCGGAATTACGTGCTGCCTACAATGAAAATCAAGCGCTGGTGACGCAATTCTGGACTGAACTGGGACAAAACCTGAAACTGTTCAAATCTTACCAAGAGCTGGCGAACCAGGCTGGATTTAGCGATTTACCACCTGCGCGTCAGGCCATTATCAATCATGCAGTGCGCGATTTCAAGCTAGGTGGCGCGGAATTGGCCGACGATGTAAAACCGCGTTATGCGGAAATCCAGGAGCAATTAGCAGCCTTATCAACACGTTTTTCTGAAAACGTTTTAGATACGATTAATGACTATAGTCTGCATATAGAAAATCTCGCCGACTTAGCCGGCTTGCCCGAAGATGACCTCGCTGCTGCGCGACAAGCTGCCAGTGAACGGGACTTGCCTGGCTATGTTTTCACCTTGCATTTTCCTTCGTATTTTCCCTTACTGCAATATACCGACAAGCGTGAGATACGCCAGACTATTTATCAGGCCAATGCAACCAAGGCTTCGGAACTGGGGAGTAAAGCTGAATGGGATAATTCTGGCGTCATCACCGAATTAATTCAATTGCGCCAAGAAGAGGCTGCCTTGCTGGGCTACCGCGATTTCGCTGAAGTTTCGCTAGTTCCCAAAATGGCTGACACTCCACAACAAGTGTGTGATTTTTTGCGTCAACTTGCGAAAAAAGCGCGCCCCTTTGCGGAGCAAGACTATGCCGAACTCAGGCAATTTGCCGCTGAGGAATTAGGTTTAGCGGAATTGCAGGCCTGGGATATCGCCTATGCCTCAGAGAAACTGAGACAGCAACGTTATGCTTTCTCAGAAAACGAACTTAAACAATATTTCCCCGTCAATAAAGTCATCTCGGGCTTATTCGACTTAATCGGGCAATTATTTGCCGTTCAGATTAAACCAGATCAAAGCACCAGCTGGCATCCCGATGTGCGCTTTTATCGCATAGAAAAAGACCAGCAATTAATTGGGCAATTTTATCTGGACTTATATGCCCGCAATGGCAAACGCGGTGGCGCCTGGATGGATGATGCGCGCTCTCGCAGTCTGACAGAGCATGGCTTACAAACTCCGGTCGCTTATCTGGTTTGCAACTTTACGCCACCCTTAACTAAAGACGGTGTGTTGCAGGAAGCCTTGCTGACGCATGATGATTTGATCACGCTCTTCCA
This sequence comes from Undibacterium sp., assembly GCA_041913845.1. Taxonomy (GTDB): domain Bacteria; phylum Pseudomonadota; class Gammaproteobacteria; order Burkholderiales; family Burkholderiaceae_D; genus Undibacterium. The sequence continues at coordinate 40,934 of JAYSEN010000010.1, read as the reverse complement.
CGAATTCGGCCATGGCTTACATCACATGCTGACTGAAGTCGATGAGCTTGGCGTTTCAGGAATTTCCGGTGTCGAGTGGGATGCGGTGGAATTGCCCTCGCAATTTATGGAGAATTTTTGCTGGGAATGGCCGGTTTTGCAGGGTTTAAGTCGCCACGCAGAAACTGGCGCCAGCTTGCCGCGTGAACTGTTTGACAAAATGATCGCAGCCAAAAATTTCCAGGCGGGCTTACAAACCTTGCGTCAGGTTGAATTTTCACTGTTTGATATGTTGCTGCATAGTCAGCTGGATTTGCAAAACAGCGAGCAAGTGCAAGCGTTGCTGAATCAAGTCAGAACCGAAATCGCGGTTATCCCGGTGCCCGAATTTAACCGCTTCCAGCATGCATTCAGTCATATCTTTGCCGGTGGCTATGCGGCTGGCTATTATAGTTATAAGTGGGCAGAGGTTTTATCCGCTGATGCCTATGCCGCATTCGAGGAAGCTGCAGAACCGGGTGGTTCGAGTGTCAGTGCCGGCATAGGGGAGCGATTCAAACGTGAAGTCCTGGCGGTTGGTGGATCGCGCCCGGCGTTGCAATCGTTTATCGCCTTTCGTGGACGTGAACCCAGCATCGATGCATTACTGCGTCATCATGGCATGAGCGTGTAAGCAGCAGGATTACGCAAAGCACTCTGGATATTTGCAAAGGATTTAAGCATGAAATTAAAATTTAGCCTGTTACTCTTGAATTTACTACTGCCGGCTTTAGCCGCTCAAGCCCAGGTTTATAAATGGGTGGGGCCGGATGGCAAGGTACAGTACAGTGACAAACCACCCAGCAACGCACAAAAAGGGGTGGAGAAACGCACTATCGGTGCTGGCGCCACCGATACCACGGGCTTTCCGCCTGACCTGGCACAAGCGGCACGAAATAACCCGGTAACGCTCTATACTGCACCAAGCTGCGGCCCCTGCGCCACAGCACGTAGCTACCTTAAAGGCGCGGGCATACCTTATGCCGAAAAAACCGTGATGAATTACGAAGACGGTGAAAAACTCAAGCAAGTTGCTGGCGATATGCAATTACCCGCCTTGCTGGTTGGTTCGAAAAAGGTATTGGGTCTGGATACTGACGAATACAAGAAAATACTGACAGATGCTGGCTACCCAGACAGCAACAAACTGCCCAAAGATTATCGTTACCCGGCCGCGGAACCCGCAGCCCCGGCCAAAGCTAAGCCTGGTGACAAACCTGCAGAAAAACGCCCTGAGCAAGCCAAACCAGAGAGTAATTTCCGCTTCTGATTATGCGCATTGATTTTCATAGCAACGTGGCGGATACGCTCAATTACAGTTTTCGCCTGATCCGTAAAGCCTATGCCGCCAACTCTAAAATCACGGTCTACCATAACGATACCGTGTTTTTGCAGGAGCTCGATCAGGCTTTATGGAGCTGGGGACATACCGATTTCTTAGCTCATGTGAGTTTGCCACACAGACTTGCGGCAGAAACGCCGATATTACTGAGTAATGATCATCGTCAGGCGTGCCCTCATCGCGCGGTATTGCTGAACTTAAGCGAACAGATTTTGCCTTATTATGAAGACTATCAGCGCTTAATCGAAATTATTTCACCACTGGAAAGTGCACGTCAGGCCGGACGTCAACGTTACCGTAATTACCAACAAACTGGCCATGAACTGACACATATCGTCGCAGCATGAACAATCAAATCGACACCAGTATTCCCATTCTGACCGAAATCATTACGGCGCCAGCGAAGCCTAAGTCTGAAGCAAACGACGTGGTCGCCGCGCCTGACGACGCTGCGCAGCCTGAACCCTTGCAACAAGTCTTACCCAGCACACAGCCGTCGCTTGAAACAGCCCCTCCCCCGCCTTCGAACAAGCCTGGTTCCAGCCATTCTAGCCTGGGAATACGTATGATCAATACGGCTGCATCGGTGCAGCTCGAAACAACGTCGAATACTAAGGTTCAGGCTGATGACGAAAAAAATTGGCAAGCTCTGGAACAACAAGTTAGGGAAGCTGTGCTCAAGCAATTGCTGACACGGGTTGATTTTGTGCTTGAACACCGGGTACGCGACAATCTGGCCGACGTATTACAATTAGCCGTTGCCAGCCTGACTAATGACATACGTAGCGGCCTGGAAAAAACGCTGGAAGACCTGATCAGTCGCGCCATCACCCAAGAAATTAATAAAATTCGCCAGATTAAATGAAGCAGGTTCTGGTTTTGGGCGGCGGCGTTATCGGTACCAGCACCGCCTGGTACTTGCGTCAGGCTGGCTTTAATGTCACGGTAATCGAACGTCAGCCAGGTGTTGCGCAAGAAACCAGCTTTGCCAATGGCGGCCAGATTTCAGTTTCGCATGCCTATCCGTGGTCAAATCCTGCCACCCCGCTTAAATTACTGAAATGGTTAGGCCAAGAAGATGCTCCACTCTTATTCAGACCAGGACTTAACCCGTTTCAATGGCAATGGTGCTTGCGCTTCTTACGCGAATGCATGCCACAACGCAGTTTGCAGAATATGCAGAAAATTGTCGAACTCGCTGAATACAGTCGGCAAAGTTTACGCGAACTGCGTCAGCAAACAGGGCTGGCTTACCAACATCTGAGTAAAGGCATCTTGCATTTTTACACCGACCAGCGAGAATTCAACGACGCAACAAAGATATTATCGCGCATGCAGCAGGCTGGTTGTCCTCGGCAATTAATCAGTATCGAACAAGCACTAAGTCTGGAACCGGCATTGTATGCCGTGCGCGACAAACTAATCGGCGCCGACTATACCGCCAGCGATGAATCAGGGAATATACATTTATTTAGTCAAAACCTGGCCAGTCTCGCCAGCAAGCAAGGTGTCGATTTCCGTTATTCTTGCCAGGTTACGCGACTACACCATGATGCCCGCACGAAGAGTCTGACTGGCCTTGAAATCATCGATGAAACGGGGCAATTTCAACAGCTTAGTGCCGATTATTACGTCATGGCCATGGCGAGCCATAGTCCCGAATTAGTAAAACCCCTGGGTTTGCGATGCTGGATATATCCGGCAAAAGGTTATTCGGTCACCTTGCCAGTCGCGGAGCAGCGATCTGCGCCTATGGTATCCCTAACCGACGATCAATATAAATTAGTCTTTTCTCGTCTTGGCGATCACCTAAGGGTAGCCGGCACTTGCGAAATTGCTGGCTTTGATCGCAGCCTCAACGATGCGCGTTGCCAGGCGATTTTAAAAAGAACACGGGAATTATTTCCTGCCGCCTGCGATTACGAAAACCCGGCTTACTGGAGCGGTTTACGCCCTCTGACCCCGGCCAATTTACCCTACCTAGGCAAAACCCGATACACCAATTTATTCCTGAATACCGGGCATGGTTCACTGGGTTGGACGATGGCAGCAGGTTCGGCCAAAATTATCAGTCATTTGCTGCTCGATCAAAAACCTGAACTCTGGCCTGATTTTAACTGGCATGCCGACGGGCTTTAATTTCCTGGTATCAAACCACTCCCGCCGTGACACTACGCTAACGAAATACAAACTTAGTGCTCGCTTGCTACTCCTGGCAACTGTATGCCAGTTTAGCACTGGTATTGTGCAATGCAAAAACCATCTGCCAGCAAAGCTTCTCAGCTGGCATTCACGACTACGTAGAATAACGTATTGACTCAAAAACTCTGGCAATCAGGGTATAAAAAACATCAGTTTTGCGAAAAAAACGCACAAAATCCCTTTGAAAAAAGTTTTTTCTGTTGTACCTTCTTGCTGTTCAGTTTTCTCAAGAACCCATAACACGCTGAGTGCTGGCAGTACCGGTGAGCAATAAAAAAGGTTCGGTTCTGAATAAGTCAGAGATGCAGTATTGTAGTTCTACTTTTTTCCTTAGGAGTATGTTCATGTCGTTCAAAACTAAAATGATTCCATTGGCTGGAGCGATCGCCTTTGCTTTTGCTGGTACTGCAGCCGCACAAGAAATGGTCGTTAAAATCGGTCACGTCGGCCCTATTTCCGGCGCCATTGCTCACTTAGGTAAAGACAATGAAAATGGCGCGAAAATGGCGATCGAAGAATTGAATGCCAAAGGTGTGACCATAGGCGGCAAAAAAGTAAAATTTGAATTGCTGGCTGAAGATGACGCTGGTGATCCTAAACAAGGTACCGCGGCAGCGCAGAAACTGGTTGACGCCAAAGTTAATGGCGTGATCGGTCACTTGAACTCGGGCACTACTATCCCAGCCTCGAAAATTTACCACGACGCTAAAATCGTACAAATTTCGCCATCGGCAACCAATCCTAAATACACCCAACAAGGTTATCCAGGCGCTTTCCGCGTCGTCGCGAATGACGGTCAATTGGGTGGCACACTGGGTCGTTATGCGGTGCAAATCAGCAAAGCCAAGAAAATCGCTGTAATCGATGATAAAACTGCTTATGGTGAAGGCGTTGCCGCAGAATTTATCAAAGGTGCTAAAGGTAAAGGCGCTGAAATCATCGCGCAAGAACACACCACGGATAAATCAAATGACTTCGCTTCTATCCTGACTTCGATCAAAGCGAAAAAACCTGATCTGATTTTCTTCGGTGGTATGGATGCTGTTGCTGGCCCTATGCTGAAGCAAATGAAGGGTTTGGGCCTCAATGTTAAATTCATGGGTGGCGATGGCTTGTGTACTGCAGACTTGCCTAATAAGGCTGGCGATGCAATAAGTGACGGTCAGGTAGTTTGCGCCGAAGCGGGTGGTGTATTGGATGCGCAGAAAAAAGCCAATGATGATTGGAAAGCCGCTTACAAGAAGAAATTTGGCATCGACGTGCAAATTTATGCTCCTTACGTTTATGACTCCGTCATGGTTATGGTGGAAGCGATGAAACAAGCTGGTTCAGCTGAGTCAGCTAAATATTTGCCAGTCTTGAAGAAAATCAAATACAAAGGCGTCACTGGTGATATCAGCTTTGACGACAAAGGCGACATCAAAGACGGCACATTGACTTTGTACACTTACAAAGCAAATAAACGCGAGCAATTGGCTGTGGTTAAGTAATTAACCGAAAAGTAAAAAACCGCTGCGCTTGCAGCGGTTTTTTTATGGATTTACGCTAAGCAGTCACTTACTTTAAAGACAATACCCATTTAGCTAAAGTTTTGGCTTCAGCTTCTGATACCTGGTTAGGTGGCATAGGTATAGCACCCCAGGTACCTGTTCCCCCTTTGATTATTTTCTGAGCCAATTTCGCTTCAGCGGTTTTATCGCCTGCGTATTTTTTTGCCACCTCTTTATACGCCGGACCTACCACTTTATTATCAACCGAATGGCATGCCATACAGTTTTTGGCCTTGGCTAAATCAGCACTGGCTAAAGCCGAGCCAGAAATCATTAAAGCTAAAGTTAAAACGCTTAACTTCTTCATGTTTTACCTCCTGGTTAAAAACTGCCATAAATTCTACTCTTAAACTGGCGAACAAGCTTAGCGCCAGCGCAAATATCGGTGTAATATCCTTAGCCGCAAACTAGTCGCCTCACCAGGCAGTTTAAGTACGCTCATCAGGTAAAAATTCAGTCCAGGATCAACTGTCTGCCTGCTGATTTTATGCGGCAAACTACTGGCTTAGGGTAGACTAGCGTTTATTGCCGATCACTTTTTGGGCTAAATTCGATTATGTATGCAATTATTTTATTGGTTATCTTGCTTGCGTTAAAACTCGGCGAAGTTTCGATATTTGCTAATCTATCCTGGTGGTGGATAGTGGGCGGTGCTCTGGCTGCTTTCATCTGGTTTGAATTTATAGAACGCATGCTGGGCCTGGATAAACGCCAGGAACATGCACACTATGACCGCATCCAAAAGGAACGCGCCAAGAAAAATTTTGAAAACGACAAAAAGAAGCGTCGTTGAATTATGCTGGAACTCAGGCAACTTCGCTATTTTTTAATGGTTGCAGAAGAGCTTCATTTTGGCCGTGCCGCGCAGCGTTTGCATATGACACAACCGCCTTTATCGCAAGCAATTCAAGCCTTAGAAAATGAACTCGAAATCGAATTATTCAGCCGCACTACCCGACAAATCCGTTTGACTGCGGCTGGGCATTTATTGCAACAACAAGCACGTCAAATTTGCCAGCAAAGTGAGCAATTAAAGCCGCTATTACAAAGAGCCAGTAAAGGTGAGACAGGATTGTTGCGACTGGATTTTGTGTCTATCGCCGACTATAGTATCTTGCCCGAAACGCTGCTCCATTTCCACCAACGCTATCCTGAGGTTCAGATTGAATTGAGAGAAGCGACCTCGGATTTGCAATGGCGCGCGCTGGATATGCAAGAATGCGATGCTGGTATCTTACTTGCTCCTATCCCCGATCGTTTGCAAACTAGCCTGCATTACCGCTCACTCCGCCAGGAGCGACTATTGCTGGCGCTGCCAGCTAATTGGCAAGCCAGTCCGGAAAAGCTGCATTCAGCGTATTTAGCACAACAAGCCTTAGTGATCTTTCCGCGTAAAGTCGCGCCAGCGCTGTACGATTTGATTATGCAAGAATTTGCAGCCGTCGGTTTGACACCTAAACTCGGGCAACAAGCAATACAAATGCAAACCATAATCAGTCTGGTTGCTGCTGGCATGGGTTATGCCATCGTGCCAGAGTCGGTTGCCAACCTTCGTCGTGCTGGCGTGGTCTATCAAAGCTGGTCAGACAGTCGAGCCTGCATAGAATTAGGTATCGCCTGGCGTCGCGATGACAATAATCCGGTACTGGCAAATTTCCTGAGCCTGTTACAATCCTGATTGTCTGATGGTGTACATCATGCGATAACGCTACGTATCCAGACAGACTCACTCGCTTTACCGAAATTACTCACACTAATTATGTTCATTTTAAACCACCCGAATCCCGATCCTGTCGCCTTCAGTCTTGGCCCTGTCAGCATACACTGGTATGGCTTAATGTATTTACTGGCGTTTATCCAATTTGTGTTTTTGGGCCGCTATCGCTTACGTTACCCACAAATCCAGCAAGTCGGCTGGACCCGGGAACACATCGATGACATGCTGTTTTATGGTGTACTCGGCGTCGTCATAGGCGGACGTCTGGGTGAAGTGATTTTTTATGGTTTGCCTTATTATTTACAACATCCGCTGGAAATCTTTGCGGTCTGGAAAGGTGGCATGTCTTTCCATGGCGGCTTTCTTGGCGTCTTGTTTGCGATGTGGTGGTGGTCGCGTAAAGCAAAAATCGCCTTGGTTGATGTCTATGATTTCATCGCGCCCCTGGTGCCACTCGGCTATGCCGCAGGCCGCATCGGTAACTTCATCAATCACGAACTGCCTGGCCGCCCGGTCGAAGCTGATTTTGCATTTGCCATGAACTGGCCAGGTTTAAGCTACCCGGTCCATCCCTCACCACTTTATCAATGTCTGGTCGATGGCATCCTGGTGTTTTTCATACTCTGGTGGTTTGCCAGCAAAACCCGACCACGTCTGGCCGTTGGCGCGATGTATGTGTTGCTGTACGGTTGTGCGCGCTTTTTCACTGAGTTTTTCCGCACCCCCGATTACTTAGTGCATTTGCCTGGCTTCACCATCTCGGCAGGTCAGATGTTGTCCTTACCCATGGTAGCCTTAGGTCTGGTGTTATTGACGCTGGCTTATCAGGGGCGTTTCGCGCGCAAATAATATGAGCACGCCCTCTGCCGGACAAGTTGACTGTCAAATCACGGGCGCCATCGCCTATCTGACGTTATCGGCGCCCGAGCGACAAAATGCCTTGTCACAGGCAATGTGGCTGGCCTTGCAAAAACACGCTCTGGCACTGGCGCAAAATCTCAGCGTAGACGTGATTGTATTACGAGGCGCCGGGGCCCATTTTGCAGCGGGTGCGGACATCCGTGAATTTAGCACTGTACGTGCTAACGCCAGACAGGCACGCCATTATCACGAAGCGATAATCGCACCGACTTTACTCGCCTTACTTGCCTGCCCACAAGTCGTGGTTGCGGCTATCCGCGGCAGTTGTGTTGGTGGCGGACTCGAGCTCGCCTGTTGTGCTGATCTTCGCTTAGCCAGCACCGAGGCACGCTTTGGTCTGCCTATCCAAAAGTTGGGCTTTGCCTTAGCTCCTGCCGAAATGGCCTTATTATTGGCCACTATCGATAAACATTGCGCCGCCGAACTTTTGCTCGAAGGGCGCATCCTAAGCGCGCAAGAAGCTTTACAACGTGGTTTGCTGACACGTATCGATGATGATCTGGAATCCGCTCTGCAACACAGCCTGAATGCGATGCTAAGCGCTGCCCCTCAGGCTCTGCGCATGCATAAAAAATTATTGCAAGTCATGAGTCAGCGCAGTTTAAACGCAGCCGAACACGAAGCGGTGTTTGCCCTGATGGATAGCCAGGATTACCAGCGTGGGATTCAGGCTTTTGTGCAAAAACAGCGCGCGGAATTTAAAGGTGATTAATGAATTTATTTGACCATCTGGCACAAGCACACCAGCAAAATCCCCAGGGTGCCTGCCTGCATATTGAGCGTGAATCCGGTTTGCAGTCCATCAGTTGGGCCGAAATCGATGCCCTGAGTGCACGCATGGCCAACTGGATAATGAGTCTGAATTTAGCGCCGCAGTCGCGGATTTTAGTGCAAATTGAAAAATCCGCCGAAGCGCTGTGCTTTTATCTGGCCAGTCTGCGTAGTGGCATGATTTATGTGCCCTTGAACACCGCTTATCAAGAAGCTGAATTGGCTTACTTCATTGCCGATGCAGAACCGGGCATACTCATCGCGCGTCCGCAAGACCTGGCAAAATTGCGCGAGCTTGCACACTGCCCACCCGTTTATGGTCTGGCCGACGACTATCAGGCAGCAGACAGTGTCCTCACACTCGCCGCGAGTTTTGCCGACCGCTTTCACAGTGTCGATTTGCAGGCGCAACAGCTGGCCGCGATTTTATATACCTCAGGCACTACCGGACGCAGTAAAGGGGCAATGCTCAGCCACGCCAATTTGCTCAGCAATGCTCAGACCCTGCACCAACTCTGGGGATGGCGACGCGATGATGTGTTATTGCATAGTCTGCCAATTTTTCACGTGCATGGCTTATTTGTCGCCAGCCACGGTGCCTTGCTGGCGGGTGCCAGCATGATATTTTTGGAAAAATTTGAACTGAATCAGGTACTGCGCTACCTACCCGAGAGTACGGTGTTTATGGGCGTGCCCACTTACTATGTACGCTTACTCGCCAGCCCGCACTTTAATGAGACGCTGTGCCGCACTATGCGCTTATTCATTTCAGGCTCAGCGCCATTGTTACTCGATACCCACACCGAATTTCAACGCCGTAGCGGCCACAGCATACTTGAACGCTATGGCATGAGTGAAACCACGATGCTGACCAGCAATCCTTATTTAGGCGTGCGCAAACCGGGCAGTGTCGGGCCAGCCCTGCCTGGTGTCAGCTTACGCATACGCGATGCCAACGGCACGCTTTGTGCTACCGATCAAATTGGGGCTATCGAGGTCAAGGGTGACAATGTGTTCGCGGGTTATTGGCGCATGCCAGAAAAAACTGCGGCCGAATTCACTGCGGATGCTTATTTTATGACGGGTGATCTGGGTTATCGCGATGCCGATAATTACGTCTTTATTGTCGGGCGTAGCAAAGACTTGATCATTAGCGGTGGTTACAATGTCTACCCTAAAGAAATTGAAAGCTATCTCGACGAACTGCCAGGTGTCGCAGAATCAGCGGTGATTGGCCTTCCTCATGCCGACTTTGGTGAAGCTGTGTGCGCCGTTGTGGTAGCGCGCGATGGCGCACAGGTGGACGCTGCCGAACTAATCGCCAGCCTGAAACAAAAAATCGCTGGCTTCAAAGTCCCCAAGCATATCTACCTGGTCAGCGAGTTACCGCGCAATACCATGGGTAAAGTGCAAAAAAACCGTTTGCGCGAACAATTTAGTCAGCCGCAATGAATCAGCCGCATCATCACCCCAGCCCTGGCAGGAATAAGGAAAACCATGTATTTACCCGAACACTTTGCGCTTGACGATACCCAACAAATCCAGCAATTGATAGGTGATTACCCACTCGCCAGTCTGATTTACCAGGATCAGGGGGAGTTGCAAGCCGAGCACCTGCCCGGCGTGTTCTTACCTGAGCCAAGTGATGGCAAAGCACGCTTGTTTTTCCACGCTGCGGCAGGAAATCGTTTAGCGCAATTGGCCAGCTCGGCCAACGCCAGAGTCTTAGCCATCTTTCAAGGGCCATCGGGCTATGTCACGCCAGGCTGGTATGAAGAAAAAGCCAGTAGTGGCGAGGTCGTACCCACTTACAATTTCGCCGTGGTGCAGGTACATGGTCGCCTGACGCGCATCGACGACGAGCAAGTCTTTCTGGAACGATTAAGCTTACTCAGCGATCACTTTGAAAACCAGCGTCCCCAGCCCTGGCGCGTCAGCGACGCGCCACCGGAATTTATTCGGGGCTTGTTGCAAGCCATCGTTGGGCTTGAGCTGGAAATAGAGCGGGTAACCGCCAAATTCAAACTCAGCCAAAATAAATCCCTGATCAATCAACACAATATTGCTGAAGGTCTGAGTCAAACTGGATCGCAAGCATTGAGCGCACTCATGACCCAGCGCTTATTTCGCGATGGCGCCTAGCGCTAACCCAGCGCAAGCCCCCAGTAAAGCAAACTGGCTACTCGTCAAACCACGGATTCTTTAACAGCATCTGGGTAAAACCCAGGCGCTGGCTTAACAACGCCAAACGACAATCCGGGCAGTGTTGGGTGTGACTTTGCAATACATCGTGCATGCGCTGCTTAAATTGCCGGCGCGGAAAAGCTTGCACGACTTGTTGACGCTTTGCTGCACTGATACGTGGCAGGCCCAAGCCCAGCACATCGGCCGCAGAACCCATACGCAAGAGTTGCGCCTCGCGACTCTGACTGTGTTCTAACCTTACATTCAGATGCAAGGCTATCGCTTCGGCAGCTAAGTCGGTTTGTCGCTCGCTCCATTGCTGTTCAATAGCGAGTTCATAAACCATCTCAACCCCAGCTACAGTAAAGCAAATGTCGCTGCGTCGGTAGTCGGGTGCGAGCCCCAGATCATGTAAGAGACAAGCCACGAATAAGGCTTCGTCATCGACCGCGCGGGGATCACTGGTCTGCGCCTGAAATAAACGTGCCCAGCAATAACTGCGCAACGCGTGATGGATTAAAAAGTCGGGACTGCTGGTTTGCAATACCTGCAATGCTGCCCGTGTCATAGCCGTGTCTGGCGGGGTAAGCAGTCGTTCATCTGGCAAGGGCGATGCGGCAATAGAAGCTTGCTTACGCCAGCGCAACATCATCGCTTGCGTCATCATGCGCCACTTTTCATGCCAGGCCAGTTTGCCACCGGATTGAGCCAGCCAGACTAGCGTTCCTAAATTTGCCATGGTGAAGAAACTCCTATACGATTGTCGTTATTTCGTCGCTACAACGATATTCAGACAAACAGTATGCCAGCCATACACACGCACTGCACCGCCTATCCTCATCGAAATCGCGCCAGGAGCACCACCATGTTAAAACCACGTCGTATTGTTTTCTTGCTCTACCCTGGCTTTGAATTGCTGGATCTGGCGGGGCCATCCAGCGTGTTTAAGACTGCCAACCAACTTAGCCAGCAAGTGCTTTATGAAATCTGTCATATCAGTAGCGTCAGCGCTGCTTTGCAGAGCGATTGCGGTTTGTCGTTACAAGCGCGTTCTTGCTATGAGTTTGCTTACCACAAGCACGATACCGTTTTGGTGATGGGCGCGCCAGAACCGCACTTACGCGCAGCGATGCGCGATCAGGACTTACGTCAGCATTTGCAAGCACTGGTGCCACATGTGGAACGCTATGGCTCGGTTTGCAGTGGTAGTTTTTTACTCGCGCGGGCTGGTTTATTGGCGCAAAAACAGGCGACTACACATTGGCTGGCTACACAAAAACTACAACAAGCTTATCCTGCTTGCGATGTCTTAGCCGACGCGCTGTATGTGCAAGATCAGCGACTCTGGACCTCGGCCGGTGTCAGCACAGGCATAGACATGGCGCTGGAAATGCTTAAACGCGATCATGGCGCGGCGTTGTCGCAACGAGTCGCAAGACAACTGGTGCTGTATGCACATCGCCCCGGGCATCAATCGCAATTTAGCCAATTGCTCGAAGTTCAGGGCGCGGCTCAGGGAGAATTTGCGGATTTAGTCAGTTGGTTAGTCAGTCAGCTTAGTCATCCTGTCAAGGTCGCCGACATGGCGCAACGAGTCAGTATGTCGGAGCGCAACTTCTTACGCAAATTTCAAGCGGCGACGCAAACTACGCCCGCCAAATTCTTTGAGCAGCTACGATTAGAACATGCGCGTCATTTACTGGAACAAGGCTATGCCATCAAGCAAGTCTGTGCGCAGGTCGGTTACCGCGCTGAATCGGCATTTCGCTGTGCTTTTTTTGCGCGTTACGGCATCAATCCTGGCCATGTGCAAGAAATGGCCGGAAGTACATTAAAACAGAACACGCAAACAGAGTGATGCGCCACCTGTCAGTACGCTTAAGCCTGACCGCCCAGCCTGAACTGACACGCTGATGTTTAGTTTTTGCGCGGCGCGCCTTGCCCTTCGTGTAACAGTCTGTCAAGATGTGCTGATTTTCTGGCTAGCGGCTGATGTAGCTAACTGCCGCCTTGAGCCTGGTTGCCATCAATCGCGCGGAATCTATAGTTAAACTCCGGCTGCGAGCAACCGCGACTGACACCACGGCCCCATGTATCCGCAAGATTATTTCTTAGAAAAATTCAACTCCTTAAGCACCGCCGACTTGTTGCAAATATATGCCAGCAACGATTACGCCGACAACGCGATTGCCGCGGCATTGCAATTGCTGACTGAGCGCGGCTTAAGTCACGCCGAAATCGAAGCCGGGCAATTAGCCAGCAAACAGCAGATTTATCGTCGCAGTAAGGGCACGAAGGAATGTGACTTTTGCCGCAGTCAGGCGCGCCGCTCGCCAATTTTTGACGCGGGTCAGCGCTTTTGCAGTCAGCGTTGCTTGCGCAATGCCCGGTTGTTGGAAAAAGCCGTGGCCTTCAGCCAGACCGAGGTTTACAGTCACGCTCACAACATTAAGCACAGCGCCTGCCCGATTTGCAGTCAGCACAACACCAAGGTTGAAGTCCGCCATGCTTACCGCATCTGGTCAGCGGGAGTAGTATCAAATTGGAGTGAGCATACCCGGGTTTGCTGCCTGGCCTGCGGCCGACGCGCCAATTTAAAATCCATCGGGTTTTGCCTGATGCGGGGTTGGTGGGGCCTTCCCTGGGGACTCTTGATTACCCCAGTGCAAATCCTGGCAAATTGCCTGGAAATGTTTAAGTCGCGGACAACAGACATGCCGAGCGAGGAATTACTGCAAGCGGCACGGCTCGATTTAGCTAAGCGTCACTGGCTATAAATAAGGCGCAAGCCGACTCTCCCCTGCTCACACGTAACGCGTTACGGCTGGCTCTGGCGCATACTTTTGGCTTGGCGCATAACTAAACTGCTTACGCCAGACACTGGGCGCGACGCCAAAGCGTAAGCGAAATTGCAGCCGTAAGGACTCTTGCGATAAAAAACCACTTTGTTCTGCAATCGCCGCCAGGCTTAACTCGCTGGCTTCGAGTAAATGCTGAACCCGGTTTAAACGCTGCTCCAATAACCACTGCGTCGGTGAACTTCCAGTGAGTTGCTGAAAATGCCGGGTCAGGCTGCGTCGGCTCATGTGCGCACGTTCGGCCATGCTGTCTAAACTGTGCGGTTTCGCCAGATCCTGACGCAATTCCTCGAGTAAAGCACTTAAGCGATGAGCTTGGGCACTGACTGGCATGGTTTGTTCGATGAATTGCGCCTGGCCACCCTGACGATGCGGTGCCAAGACCAGTCGACGTGCTACTTTATTCGCCAGCGCACCACCATAACGTTGCCGCAACCAATGCAGGCAACTATCCATCGCCGCAGCGGTGCCGGCGGAAGTCATGATTTGCCCTTGCTCTATGTAAATCACATCGGCATCGACCTCGACTTCGGGAAATCGCTGGGCAAAATCAGCCGCATAAGCCCAGTGCGTGGTCGCGCGTTTGCCTTGCAATAAACCGGCATAAGCCAGCACATAGGCACCCAGACATAAACCCAGCAGCGCCGCGCCGCGTTGTGCTGCCCTTTGCAAAGCTTGCAACAAGGGTAGAGGCGGGGCTTGGTACAATTCTTGCCAACTTGGGATGATGATTAAGTCTGCCTCCTCAAACGCGCTTAAGTCATGCTCAATCTCCAGATTAAAACCAGCACTGCTCCTAAGCTTACCCGCTTGCACAGCGCACACCTTAAGCTCCACCTCAGGCATATCCGGATGATGATCTGCAAAAACGACACAAGGGACGGATAAATGAAAGGGGCTGATGCCTTCAAACGCTAAAACGGCGATCTTTAAAACCGGACTCATGGGATTTCGACGAGAAGACCAAGTTGGCCCAATTTTACCGAAACCTGGCTAATCAGCCAATTCCACTTAGTCGTGCAGAGGCGCAAACTACGTCTGCCTCGCGCTGACATCGCTCAGCTTAACTGATACCAGGAGTTACTATGACTAGCAAAGCTACCACGACGTGTTCCGCTCAACACACAGCCTTAATCGTGATTGATATACAAAACGAGTATTTTGAAGGTGGCGCCCTGCCCTTATGGCAAGCGCAAGACTGCTTACAAACGACGCTGCGTTTAATCCAGCATTACCAGCAACAACAAAGCCCGGTGATACTGATACAGCATCTGGCTGACAATAGTCAGGGTCCGACTGGCTCGTTTGATGCAGGAAGCAACGGCGCCGCGCTACATCCCGACCTGTTGACTGGTGCTGCCGACGCGCCCGTGATCGTCAAGCACTATGCCGACAGCTTTTTCAATACTGGCTTAGCGGAACTCCTGAAACGCCTGCAAATACAGGAAATCCACCTCTGTGGGATGATGACGCAAAACTGCGTGACGCATACCGCGCTCTCACCCGAAGCGCGCGATTACCAGGTCAACATCATCGCCGATGCCTGCACCACGATCAGTCCGCTGCTGCATCAGATTGCCATACGCGCACTCAGTGCCCGGCATCACCTGCTGCAAAGCGCCGACCTGTTAGCTGCTTGCACAGACTGAGCACAAGAAAAGCCGAAAAACAAAACGCAGACTGGGCGCGCCTTAACAAGCAATTTCCCTTGCTAAGGCGCGCCCAGATTACGTTTTCTTTCCGCATTTTAAAAGCCCGTCTTGCTGGCAAGTTCGTCTGACGAACTCATGGTTTCTCGTGCTGCCGTCTTTACTGATGTGAGCTTGCCAGAAAGCCGCTTGCCCATTTCAAGCTCAGCCTGCGCGCCGACAGACTAGCAGCGCTATGTGGCGGCTGACTCTGAGGGCTCGCCCGCACCAAAAATTTGCGGCAACACTTGCTGCATTAAATGACTAAAACAACGCAATTTGGCGGGGTAAAAAGGTGCATATGGATAAATCAGGCTGACTGGCAAACTGCTGATTTGCCAGTCTGGCAGCAATTGCAGCAACTGCCCTTGCGCTAAGTCCTCTTGCATGACCCAGCTGGAACCCGCCGCGATGCCTATGCCGTGACGCACCGCATTACGCATGGCATACAAATTATCGGTACGCATGCGCGCCTGAAATTCGATTTTCACCCGCTCACCGCTGACACTGTGTCTGAACTCCATTTCATTTTGGTAGAACGTGGTCAGCGCGATCCAGGGTAGTTCGGCCAATTGTTGCGGGTGCTGCAAGTGCATGCTGGCTGGCACGAAGCCGGGGGCAGCAATCAGGATGCGAGGAATATCACCTAAATGGCGCGCCACCAGATTCACATCGCGTAAGTTGCCTACCTGAATCGCACAATCTATACCTTCCGCAATGAAATCGTGCAAAGAACGATCATCGTGTAAATTCCACTCCAGCGTCATGCGCGGGTAACGTGCCAGATAGTGCGCCAGCGGGGCAATTAAGCGATCCTGACCAAATGCATGCGGTGCCAACACGCGCAAATTCCCGACTGGTTCATCGCGCGCCCCGCGAATTTCCGATTCCATCGCCCCCCAGGTCGCCAGCAGTGTGCGAAAGTGTTCAAAGCTACGCTCACCATCCGGCGTCAGCACCAGATGATGGGTGCTGCGCTGTAACAATTGCAAGCCCAGATAATGTTCCAGACTTTTCAAACGCCGGCTTAGCGTAGGCTGGCTGATACCGAGTAAGCGCGCCGCCGCACTGATAGAACCCGCTTCGACGATGCGCACAAAGCTCTGTATTAATTCCAGCCTATCGATTACAGGCGCGGTCGCCTTCGTGCTGACAGGCGAGTACAGCACAGGCGGTGTCTGGATCGGGCTGGCACCACGACGCCGTGTCAATGACTTGGCGGGAGCGTTCAATTTAACTGTATCGTTCATGATGAATTTTCTGCTACTTGGCAAGGTCAGGCCAGACATGCTGCAATCGCTGCCCTGTAGTGCTGACTGATTACGCTGGCTGATTACGCTGGCAAATTGCGCTGACTAATTCCGCTGACAGTTTGGCCAGACTACCGCCTGATCAAGCTCGCGTTTATGTACTTAGTCATGCACCACACGTATAAGCACTATACCAGATAGCTAGCTACCAAAACGTAGCATGAATAGGCAAACTGTTCGGGTGGCTGGCCAGCTCATTTTTATTTCATCGTGCTGATAGGAGTTTGCATGAAAATCACCTCAAATACCTGCGAGTTGAGCTTACCCAACTCGCCCCAGAGCAAGCCGGCTCTCACCCCGGGCTTAATCGTCTTAATTGCCAGCAGCGTTGGTCTGGCTGTAGCGAGCTTGTATTACACCCAACCCATGCTGGCTTTGCTGGTGAATGCTGGCTTTGCAAATGGCGCAGAGATCAGTTGGGTTCCAACCCTGACACAAATTGGTTACGCCTTGGGTATCTTTTTCCTGGCTCCCTTAGGGGACCGTTATAACCGCAAACAAATCATCCTGCTCAAGGGCCTGCTTTTGATCGTGGCCTTGCTGGCGATTGCTGCCAGCCAGCATTTTGCCAGCTTATTGGGGGCCAGCCTGGTGCTGGGTCTGGCGGCAACCCTGGCGCAAGATTTACTGCCAGCTGCGGCAAGTCTGGCGCCTGAACAACAACGTGGCAACGTAGTTGGACGAGTGATGACGGGCTTATTGCTAGGGATTTTACTCTCACGCGTAGTCAGCGGTACGGTGGCGCATTACCTGGGTTGGGCTGCGATGTTTTATCTCGCCGCGGGCTTTGTCGCGCTGAGTATGCTGGCCTTGTATTTGCATTTGCCCGACTTCCAGGCCACGACCCGCTTACCCTACTGGCGCTTATTAGGCTCGACACTAAGCTTAGTACGTCAGTATCCGGCACTCGCTCTGGCGGCCGCGACTCAGGGTTGTTTGCAACTGGGTTTTAGTGCGTTTTGGTCTTGCCTGGCTTTACTCTTGCAAAGCCCGGCTTACCATTTATCAAGTCTGGTTGCTGGCGCATTCGGACTCGCGGGTGCGGCGGGTGCCTTAGCTGCGCCCTGGGCGGGCAAGTACGCCGATCAACTCGGTACCGAGCGTGTCGCTCGCCTCGGATGCGTGCTGACTGCGCTGTCTTTCCTGCTCATGTTGGCGGCCGATTTCAGCCCGTTTTATCTGGCGCTCGGCATCTTAGTTGTCGGCGCGATAGGCTTTGATATGGGTGTGCAAATTGCCTTAATCGCCCATCAAACGCAAATCTATGGCTTAGACCCGCAGGCGCGCAGTCGCTTAAATGCGATCTTACTCACTGGCATGTTCATCGGGATGGCATGCGGTTCCAGCCTGGGAGGCTATTTACTGGGACGGCTTGGTAATCTGGCACTACCAGCGATAGGTTTGGCTGGAGCCAGTTGCGCCTGGCTTTTACGACGATTATGGGGCCAGGCGAAACGCTAAACGCCCTATTCCGAAGTCAGGGGCGACACGAAAACACTCGCCATATTGGACACAAACTCTCGTTTAAAATCGCTTGACATCCCTTTATTCAATACTTAGTATACATAAAAAGATAATTTAAGCACGCTAAACGAGAGTCAGTTATGAAAATCAGCAAATCTCAGCAAGAACAAACCCGACGCGAGATCATACGCTGCGCGGTCGACTTAATCACCGAACAGGGTTATGACGGTGCCAGCATGAAGCAAATTGCGCGCGCAGCTGGTATCGGCGATGCCACGATTTATAAGTATTTTGCGAGCAAAGAAAAAATCGTCTTAGCCTACTATGAACTGTCGCTGATGATCAGCCTGGAATTACTCGAAGAAATGCCGGGCTGGGCAGAATTTACTTTGCAAGAACGTTTGCAAGCGCTACTCGATACCTTGCTGGAAATTTTTCTGGCAGATCGTGAATTCATCGCGATCAGTCGTGAATTAATTGCGCATTCGCCCTTACTACTGCTACGTGAACAACTACCTATGCAGCAGGTGTTAAAGCAAGAGCTGTTGAACTGGCTGAATCATGCTGAAAGCCAGGCAGAAATTCCTGCTTGCGATTTTAAAAATCTGATCGCCGGGGTGTTTCTAGATTATCTATTGGCAATTCTCACTTACTGGTTAAACGATGAGAGTGAGGAATTCCATCAAACTACACAACTGGTCGACTTAAGCCTGGGCATACTAGTCAGTGCCCTAAGCAGCGGCATCTTGAATAAAGTCAGTGACTTACTCAGTTTTATCTTACGCAACCAATTACATCGTGCAGTTAGTCATGGCGAAGGTTTATTGTCTGCATTGAGCTTACTTAAGCAGAGTGGCGGTGCAATACGTGAACGGGCACAACAGCGGCGCGCGAAAGCGAACGTAAAGCCGGCGGAGGATGCATGAAACAGCCCCCTCAAGGCGCCTGGCAACGTGGCGCGCTTACTGGTTACACTTTACTCAAAGCCAGTGCCAGTCAACTCAGTCACAAAGCCAGACAAAGCTTGCGCAGCCCGGAACAACAAGCTCAGGCCCAATTGCAGCAAGATCAGGAACTCGGACGTCTATTATTCGCTTGCCTGAATCGTTTAAAAGGCAGTGCACTTAAAGTATCGCAATTACTGGCGCAAGAGGCACATTTTTTACCCGCGGAACTGCGTGCCCAATTAAGCCAGAGCTGCTATCAAGTGACGCCCTTAAACCGCGCTCTGATACATAAAGTGTTTCAGCAGGAATTTGCTAAAGCACCGGAGCATTTGTACGCTGAATTTAATCCCCAGGCCTTCGCTGCTGCCAGCCTGGGACAAGTGCATCACGCCAGTTTACAGGATGGCAGCAGACTCGCCGTCAAAGTGCAATATCCGGGCATCAGTGCTTCAATAAAAAGCGACCTGAGTTTGTTACGCGGTTTGTTGCAAGGCCTACTAGTAAGCGGAAAAATTCAAGCCCAGCCCGCGGTCATTGAAAAACTGCTGGCGCAAGCTGAAGTAACCTTGAATGAAGAACTCGATTATCACTACGAAGCACAGCAATTGCTGGAATTTGCCCGGCGTCAGCGCTTAAGCGGAATCGTTATACCAAAAGTCTACCAAGACTATTCGAGTCAACGAATTCTGACCATGGAAAGGCTGCAAGGTGTGCATTTAAACGAGTGGCTGGCAAACGCGCCAGATCAGGCTGAACGCAATCATTATGGGCAGTTATTATTTGACTGGTTTTGGCACCAGGTAGAGCAGTTGGGCTATCTGCATGCCGACCCCCATCCGGGAAACTTTTTATTTCTGCCAGATGGCCAACTCGGGATACTCGACTTTGGTTGTGCGCGCCGTTTGAGTACCGAATTTACTCAAGCCATGGCCGCGCATTGGCGCGTCGATCATCTATCCTCGAGCGAAACACAATTAAGCGACTTATTGCGTAGTTACCAGCATTTAAGGATGTTACCAGCCGACTTAAGTCCGACTGAATTTCGCAACCTGGTTTATCCGGGTTTACGCGCTTTACAAAACTGGCGCATGGAAATTTACCAACAGGATGAGTTTGATTTCCGTGAGAAATCGCCCTACCCGAGGGAGACGGAAAGCCGTCATCAGTTAGCCAGTCAACTGTGCGATTTTTATCCTGAGCTACCCTACTTTGATCGGGCCTATCTGGGTTTGATGAGTAATTTAAACCAGATCGGTGCGCGGATTTCAACACGCATAAACTGGTTGTCTGACAGATCCCCTGACCCTAAGGGTAAAGCGCAACCCGGTCAGTCAAACTAAATTCAACCTGGCTTCATTCGAACAAACTATGCCAAACGCAAACTAAGTGATCGTCATGGTGGAAACAATATCTTATTTCGAGAATGAGTTAACGGAGCAGGGAGTGAGTCGCCCTTATTTTGGCAATTGGTTGTTAGTACTAGGGATTTTACATACCCTACAAACGCTGTTATTCGGCGCTGTGCAGGGACTCGATTTGTATTTACTATTAGGACACGCACAATACTCGTCGCAAACCTTACTCGCGATCTTGCTCGGCTACAGTCTATTTGGTTTTCCCTTTATTTTACTGGGGCTTAGCCTGAATGCCTTAGAGTTAAGTCAGGTCAGAATAAGACCAGCCACATTGCGCTTAATCGCTGCTGGCCTGGCACTCATTGCCTTGTTAGCGGTGGTAGTTCAACCTTATTCGGTCTTTTGGCTGGGTCTGCTCATCGCGTTGAAATTGTTACTCGCTGCAGCCCCAAATAAACACCGAATTTAAACTGACATCAACTTGTTTATCAGCATGATGCAAAAAAACAGCTGCCAGAGGCAGCTGTTTTTTCTTGTACACGCGGTTTAAATAAAGCGTCCCCAGTAATCGGGGTTTTCCATCAATTGCGCGATAATTTGCGCTTGCGTCAGGTTTTGGTTTAGCAATTGTGTGAAGGTACTGTTTTCTGGCATGTCTGCTATCAAGCCCAGGTAGTCCAACGTAATGCCAACCTTGGCCTGGCTGGCTTGTTTAAATTCAGCCGATTCAGTAAAACCCATCAAGACATCGCCGCGACTGGCTCCGGCGTTTAAACTCGCCAGCCAATAGCTTTTACCTGCAGCGTCAGCCGAACGTTGCAAGACGCTCAGATAAACCTGGTCGATGAACTGGCTGTTATCAAGGTTACCGAATTTGCTTTGGAATTCGCTGCTGGCAACGAACGAGCTGGCGATGTTTTTCAAGGCCATGCCATTTTTTTGCTCGCCTATCCAATACGCCAGGCCATCGCGATCGGGCAAACGGCCAAAAGTGCCAAAGTACAGTCGCGCCAGATTGCCGATGTCCTGGAATTCTTTTTGCTCCAGAAAGGAATTGGCGAGTTGCTCGCGACTCATGGCACCGCTATCGAGTTGGTTTTGCCAGAATTGCTGACCGGCGCTGTCACTCTCACGGAACAAGACATCGCGGTAGAGTTGTTTGACAAATAAATCGCTGCGATCCAATACCGCATTGTCTTTGACATTCGGGTTGGTGCCGTTTGCAACTTCAAGCGCATCGGGTATGCCATCGCCATCTTTATCACCCACCTTGGGCACCATGCTAAAGCCCGGTGCCACGCTCAGCGAGATCGCGCCATCGCCACTGTTACCGAGGTCGAATTGACTGCCATCTTTAACGCTGAAGCTGAATTTGTAATGGCCGTTTTCTTCGCTTTGTTTGGCCATCACACGTTGCCAATCGCCAGTTTTGGTGCGTAACCAGATGCCGTTTAAGGTGTCGACTTTATCGCTGAATAAGGTAAATTCAATTTGCCCACCCTGATTACCGCCCACGGCTTGTAAATTCACCGCACCGTAATCGAACGCCACTTTAGCTGGAATTTTATCGACGTTTTCCAGCGTTATGACGTTTTCCTGACCCAGTTTTTGGGTATTTGTCATGGTCAGATAATGGTTTTTCGCGTCAGCTTTTTGCCAAACCAGTGAACTCACAAAGCCCTGAATGTCATCGGCTACGCCATCACCATTACCATCACCACGACCACTGCCGTTCAGGTTCGGCACTTGCGATTCTATTTGATGAGGGATGGCGTCCCGATCATCGTCCTGACTATCCCCAGACGTACTCAGGCTGACCGTATAACTGGCACTGCTAAAACCTGGATTGATGAGCGCTTTGCCAGCGGCATCGGTAATTCCCAGGTTGCCGGTTTTGAGTTTCAGTGCCAGACTGCCCTGCTCTTGAATTTGCCCAACCGTCAGCAACCAGTCGTCACCATCCCCTTTGACCAGGCTCAGCATAGTCGCATCCACCCCATTCTTGACTAACTCGAAGTCGCCCAGGTCAACCCCGTTGACATGTTTATTAAAGCGTATCAGGAAGGTAGCCAGACTGGTGTTGATTTGCCCTGCATTTTGCAAACCCAAACTGGTAATTTGTGGCACCAATGGGTCAATTCCCATGACACTCAGGCTACGCTCAACAAATGCCCCATTTGTATCGGTACTACGAACCACAACACTGTATTCACCCAGGCCCAGTTGACTCGGATCTATCGCCACTAATTGCTGGCCTTCGATACGGAATTGGCTGCTGCCTATCACTTGATAACTGTGGTTATCGCCCGGATTCGGGTCGAGACTGCTGAGTGCACCGATCACGCTGGGGCTGGTGCTGTTAATATCAAATCGGTTACCCGACAAAGTAATACCCGTCGGCGCCAGATTGGTCGCGGTGCTAATCACCGTCGTCACGCTATCATTGACCGCAGCGGCGATACCATCGTTGACGCTGAGGGTAAACGTCGTGGTCTCGCTCGCACCCACCGCCACCCGACCCGTCGCTGGCTGGAACACTAAGCCACGTAAGGCGGCTTGCACGGCGGCTGGGGTGCCCGCAGCATGGGTGTAAGTTAAGCCACCATCGCTGGTGCTAAAGCCAGTTGCTGTCAGCGAAGCAGCGGTAAACGCACCTTTGGCAGCGGTATCGAGTTTGATGCTGAGGGTTTCACTGGCACCGATATCGGGGTCGGTGATGGTGACGTTGGCAAATGGCGTTACGCTGCCGGTATCGAGCGTGGTTTGCCCGGCTTTGCTGCCGCTTAAGCTGGGCGGTGTATTGGTGGTGTTAATCACGTAATTGGCGGAGCTGGCGGTACCGGTCCCCGCATTGCCCAAGGCATCGCTCACGCCCGACAACGCCACGCTAATGGTATTGGTCGGCGCGTTCAACTTATCGGTCGGCGTAAATACGCCGGTATAGGTCAGGCCACCATCTTTGCTGCTGACCGTACTCAATGTGCCATTGCTGAGTGTGATGTCGGCATTATCAAAACCACTCACGGCTTCGCCAAAGCTAAAGGTGACATTGGCGGTTTCAGCCACGCGCAAATCGGTGTCATCCATCGTGATGGTGACGCTTGGGCCCTTGGTGTCGATGCTGTAGTTTTTTGTGCTGGTGCTGCCCGTGCCGGCATTGCCAAAGGCGTCCGTGATACCGGTGTTATCCAGCGTAATCAGATTCGTCGCGTCATCGATCTGGGTGCTTGGGGTGAAGGTGGCGGTCCAGGTAGTGCCGCCATCGCTGGAACTGACCGCACTCAGGCTACCGTTTTCTATCGTTAAATCGGCATTGGTCAAGCCCGAGACCGCTTCGCTAAAGGTGAGTGTCAGGGTCGCGCTATCGCCTTGTTTGAAGCTGGTTTTATCCAGCGCCAGGCTGGCCGTTGGCCGCTTGGTGTCGATCTGATAGTTCGCGCTATCGGTGCTGCCCGAGCCCGCATTGCCAGCCAGGTCAGCCACGCCGGTGTTATCCAGCGTGATCAGGTTGGTGGCGTCTTCGATGCTGTCGGTCGGTGTGAAGGTGGCGGTCCAGCTGATGCCACCATCGCTGGAACTGACACTGCTGAGTGTGCCATTGGCTATCGTCAAATCGGCATTGCTGAAACCCGTCACCGCTTCATTAAACGTCACGGTCAGGGTCGCAGTTTCACCCACACTGAGTTTGCTATCGCTTAAGCTCAGGGTGGCGGTGGGGCGTTGTGTATCCACCGCGTAGTTATTCGAATCGGTGCTGCCACTGCCGGCATTGCCAGCCAGATCGGCCACGCCCGTGTTGTCAAGCGTGATAACGTTGGTGGCGTCGCTGACGCCAGCCGCCGGGGTCAGGGTCGCAGTCCAGGTGATGCCGCCATCGCTGGAACTGACTGCGCTTAACGTGCCATTCGCAATCGTTAAATCGGCATTGGTAAAGCCAGTGACCGCTTCGCTAAACGTAATGGTGACGGTCGCCGTGTCGCCGATTTTTAAGGCGGTGTCATCGACTGTGATGGTGGCGCTCGGACGCTTGGTATCAATCGCGTAATTGCCGGAATTGGTGGTGCCCGTGCCGGCATTGCCGGCTTTGTCGGTTACGCCAGTGTTATCCAGGGTAATCACGTTGCTCGCGTCTTCCAGGTTGCTACTGGGCGTGAAGGTGGCGGTCCAGGTGATACCGCCATCACTCGAACTGACTGCCCCCAGGGTCCCATTCGCTACCGTCAGATCGCTATTGCTAAAGCCATCCACGGCTTCATTGAAGGTAATGGTCACGGTCGCGGTATCGCCAATTTTTAAGGCGGTATCGTCGAGTGTGATGGTGGCGGTAGGTGGGGTCTGATCAATGCTGTAATTGGCCGAATCGGTGGTGCCTGTTCCCGCATTGCCCGCCGCATCAACCACGCCGGTGTTATCCACGGTCAGCACATTGGTGGCCGCGGTCACCCCGCCATTCGGCGTCAGGGTGGCAGTCCAGGTAATCCCACCATCGCTGCTGCTTAAGCCTGACAGCACACCATTCCCAACCAGCACATCGGCCGTGGTAAAGCCACTCACGGCTTCGCTGAAAGTAAAGGTGACGGTTGCGGTTTCGCCCACCGCCAGGGCGTTGTCAGATAAGCTGACCGCAACGGTTGGACGCTTGGTGTCGATGGTGTAATTCGGGCTATCGGTGGTACCGCTGCCGGCATTGCCAAAGGAATCGGTGAGCCCGGTGTTATCAATGGTGATGAGATTCGTTGCGTCTTCGGTATTCGCACCCGGCGTGAAGGTGGCGGTCCAGGTGGTGCCGCCATCGGCACTACTCACCGCACTCAGGGTCCCGTTATTGATCGACAAATCCGCATTGGTAAAGCCCGAAACCGCTTCGCTAAAGGTGAAGGTCACGGTCGAGGTCTCCCCGGCCTTGAGATCCGTGTCGCTCATGCCTATCGATACCGTTGGCCGCTTGGTGTCGATTTTATAGTTCGATGAATTGGTGGTACCACTGCCAGCATTGCCGGCTAAATCGGTCAGCGTGGCTTTATCGACGGTGATCACATTGGTGGCGTCTTCAACGTCAGCCGTCGGCGTGAACGTCCCCGTCCAGGTTAAGCCACCATCGGCACTACTCACCGCACTCAGGGTGCCATTCTCGACCGTGATGTCGCTGTTATCAAAATTGCCGACTTTTTCGCTGAAGGTGAACGTCACCGTCGCGGTACTGCCTACTTTGAGTGAGCTCGTGCTGAGCTTGGTGGTCACGGTCGCCGGACCAGTGGTGTCGTAGACGTAGGCAAATGTGCTCGCCGTGCCGGTATTCCCGGCCAGATCGACCACGCGCGCTTTTAAATTGTCTGACGCGGTCAGGGTTTTACCCGCCAGGGTGAAGGTATTGCTGCCCACACTCGCACTGGCGTTTGCCCAGGTACTGCCATTGTCGAGCGAGACCTGAACGATTTCATTGGCTTGCAGGTTTGCGCTCAGCGTGCCCGAAATATCTTGCGACGCCAT
This sequence comes from Undibacterium sp., assembly GCA_041913845.1. Classification (GTDB taxonomy): domain Bacteria; phylum Pseudomonadota; class Gammaproteobacteria; order Burkholderiales; family Burkholderiaceae_D; genus Undibacterium. The sequence goes on along the minus strand of JAYSEN010000010.1, from coordinate 15,117 downwards.
GCTGGTAATCAAGTCCGTGCTGGACACCCCTGTGTCATTCGAAAAGCTGACACCACTGACGGTGGTGCTTGGCGCGTTGCTGTCTATCGTCACACTCAAACCACTCGAGGCTGAACTGACATTGCCAGCGGCATCCGTTGCTTTAACGCTCACGGTGTGCGCCCCATCGGCCAGGCTACTGCTGGTGATAGTCCAGTTGCCACTGCCATCGGCCGTGGTACTGCCCAGCACCGTGGTGCCATCGGTGTCGTAGAGCGTCACCGTGGCATTCGCTTCTGCGGTACCACTAAAATCCGGCGTATCGTCGCTGGTATAGTCATCGCTAGTCGAACTGCCGCTATCAGTGCCGGGGGTTAAATCGGGGGTGGAGGGGGCGCTGGGGGCGACACCATCGATCACCAGCGCCGACGACCCCGCCAACGAATTACTACTCCCCAATCCGGGCAAGCTTAAAGTAGCAGTAAAGCCATTCGATACCGAGACGATAGTGCCAGAGTTCAGGTCAAACGATGCCGTATCAAAATACTGTAAATCACTCGTCACGTCGCCTGATTGGACGATATAGGTAAACACTAAATCGCTACTGCCTGAACCACTGGTATAGACCGCATATTCATCAGTGCTACCGGTTTCCAGCAAAATACGTGGCGTACCGCCACTATCATCGACCACCACAGCCTGATCAAAACTGACTTTAAACGTGACCGTGTCGCCTATCTTATACGCGTGGTCGCCCGAGGTTTGTATTACCTGAGTTATCGTTGGCGCAGGAATAGTCACCGTCAGGGCATTCGTCGTATCGGCGACACTAGCCACCTGACCATTCCAGTTAATTGCAGCACTCACGTTGTAGGTGGTGTTATCCGCCGCCTTGGTACCGCTTTTATCCAACAAAGTGGCTAAGCCGGTCTGATCGGTGCTATTCAATGTGACACTAAATGAGGTCGCCGAACTGACATCGACATCGGTCGTGGTCAGGGTATAGGTTTTGCTGCCTGAGCCCAGAAAAGTCAGGTTAGCTACCTTCACATCGTTATTGCTGCCATTAAACGCAACCAGGTCAGAGCCCGTTACGACTAAAACATGGGTCGCCGTGTTATAGGTCGCTGAAGTGATGGTCGGCGATGCCGCATCATCGACAGAAATTGAATTCGTTATGGCTGGCGTTGAAACATATTTATCAGCGGCGTACGTGAACGACGTATTCCAACCCGCGGCGGCATTTAAATTAAAGTCATAACCATCAATAGATGTGGTACCGGCATTATTGAGCAAGCCATTGATAAACAATTGATCGGTGGCGTTTAACACCACTGAAAACTGGGTCGTACTGTCTACGGTTGTGGTCGCCGGATTATACGCGGTAGTCAGGGTATAGCTATCGACCACGGTGCTGCCATTTAGCACTTGCAAGGTCAGCTTGGTCGGGTCTACGGTATCTGCCGAGGTATTTAAGTTGGTACCGGTTACAGTCAGCGTGCCTGCGGCTATCGGGCCACTGCCATGGGCGGTGTAGGTGGCGCTGGAGATAGTGGCGATGCCGGATACCGTGATTGCTTTGCCGGATATGCTGGAAGTGAGGGTGCCAGCCACACCGGCGTCCCAGCCTTCTGCCAGGCCCAAGGCATACGTTGTGCCGGTAAACGACTTCGTGCCGTTATTATTCAAAATCTGCTGAATCCCGGCCTGATCAGTGGAGGATAAAGTCAGCGAAAATGATGTGGCGCTGGAAAGCTCCACATCCGAGGTGTCGGTCAGGGTGTAAGTGCCGCCCTCCCCAGTAAAGGTCAGCATGGAGGCGTCGATATCATTGCCGCTGGAGAGCGCAACAAAATTCGTCCCGGTGACGGTCAAGACGCCAGTGCGTTCGTTATACGCCACGCTGCTGACAGCAGGCGCGGTGGTCACCACGCTGACGCTGAGCGCACCGGAAGCGCTGCTGACATTGCCCGCCACGTCGGTACTCTTTAAGGTCAGTGAATGCACGCCATGCGCCATGCTGCTAGTGGTGATGCTCCACTTGCCGGCGCCGTTGACCGTGGCGGAACCAAGCGATGTGCTGCCATCGGTGTCATACAAATTGACCGTGGCGCCGACCTCGCCAGTGCCATTAAAAGTTGGCGTGTCGTCGCCGGTAATATTGTCATTGTTTGCATCGCCGGTATCGGTGCCGGCGGTCAAATCCGGTGTACTCAGCGCGGTTGGCGCCGTCAGGTCAATCGTCACCGACAGGCTGGATGAGGCCGAACTGACATTGCCGGCGGTATCGCTGGCTTTGGCGGTCAGCGTGTGGCTGCCTTCGCTCATGGTGGAAGCGGTAATGCTCCAATTGCCGCTGCCGTCAGCGGTCGCCGTGCCGAGCGAAGTACTGCCATCGGTGTCATACAGGGTCACGCTGGCCCCGGCTTCCGCCGTGCCAGTGAAGGTCGGCGTGCTGTCATTGGTGATGTTGTCGGTGCTGGAGCTGCCGCTGTCAGTACCGGCAGTCAGATCCGGCGCGGAAATGGAGGGCGCGCTCTGATCCAGCACATAAGCTTGCGACAAGGCCGTGCCGCTGCCGCCGGAATTCGTGACTCGCACTTTCAGCGTATCGCTGCTGCTCAAGGTGGTGGCTGTGCTCCAAGACGAAGATCCCGTGCTATAAGTGTCGGCATTATTCCAGGTGCCGCCATTATCCAGTGAAAATTCGACTTTTTCTCCCGAGGCCAGATTGGCGGACAGGGTGCCGGAAATGGTTTGCGCCGCCGTATTGGTGATGAAATCGGTGCTGGATGTGCCGGTATCGGCGGAGAAGGAAACGGTGCTGACGGTGGTGGTGGGTGCAGTGACTGCCGATTTAATGCTGGAAAACTTAAAATTATCCATCGACAGGTAGTGAATCAGGCTGCTATTTGTGCTGGCGGTAATTTTCAGCGTCGAGATATTGGTCATATCGCTGAAACCGACGCTGACAGTGGAAAAACCGGTGCCAGTGGCCTTGGTAACGGTCGAGCCGACTTGATTATTACTTGCATCATAGCCTTTGAAAACAATGGTTTGGCTAGCAAATCCGCTTTCATAATTGCTGATATCGACTGATGTAGGGGTAAAGATATTGCCGGCGGCAAACGTGAGCGTGACCAGCGATTCATCTTTGGCCAACGGGTCAAGCAAGATATAACCATTGTTGTAGTTGACCACGCCGCGAGCGGCGCCATTGAAGGTGGCCTTATAACTGGTATTGCCGGACACGGAATAGACCACATCATTGCTGGCCCCGGTACCGCCGGAATCGGCAAAATTGGCCTTGGTGCCAAAAGTGATGGTCACGTTAGTTAAATCCAGTACCTGTTGATACAGCGCCTGAACAGCAGGATTAATAACGACCTTAGTATCAATATCGCCAATCTTGACTTCTAAATCCCAATCGCCACCTAAGTCGTGAGCTCCCGTTAAGTCGTTAGAACCAGCGACATTTGCTCCAGTCAACAACGCCAGATCGCTTAAAAACTGGGATCGGCCATTTTCAGCGACATTACAGCCATACAGTAAAATATCTGCACCTGGATTTAAGGAGTGCTTGATTTTAATTAGATCGCTCTGATGTTGCGATAGATTGGTGGGATTCAGCGAGTAGGTGCCGAAATTCAACGCTGATTGACCGCCCAGTGTTAATAAATGAATCGCATCAAACCCATCCCGCCCTTGTAAAAGGTGTGCAATTTGCTGCAAACCATCTTGTTTCTCGTCTAAGACATGCACCTCAACATCGGCAGATATCCCTTGTTTTAACAAATCACGATCTCGCAAATTCCCCATGATAAACGCAATTTCTTTGCGCGCCACGGGTGCGGGTAATTGCTGGCTAACAAAAGGATCATTGATAATACGCAAGGCCTCAGGATGCGCCTGAGGCTGAGCGCTTATTTCACTCTCAGCATGAACTATCTGCAGCTCACCAAACATATGTGTATTTTGCGATTTCATCATAGACCTTCTGTTTCTGCCAGGTTTAAGGTAACGGGCACAAGCCAGGTTCGTTTTTTTCTTCTTAAGTAATCTGTGCAAACTCAATTAATTCAAAGCCTGCCAGACTTGATACGTCAAACTTTATTTCTCGGTGCAATCACATTCGCATAACTACCACTAGGGTCATGCCAAAAATTCATTTGCGCAAACTTTTCGAACAAATCGGGGGGTAAGATTGTGCGTCGTTCCTGATATTCGACTTTGCTACGCACCCTATGCAAACCAGGTACGCCTAATTGCAAATCGAAATCGGGCGCATCATATTCAACGTGATCAAAATCATGCTCAAAATAGGGCTCACCAAGAAACTGGTAAATTAAGGGCATGACTTTTTGTGGACTTGCACTCAATAAGTCGTAATCGACCACCAGCAAAGATTTTGCATGTTCACCATAAAATGCTTCGCGCAAAGCAGCCCAGGCAAACCCGACTAATTGATCATGCTGTGCCAGCCCTTCTAAACGCTGATAAACATTGCTGCGCGCCATCGCACCAAACAACCTGGTATTTTCAAACGGATTACTGCGATATTGCCGCTCTATGCTATCCATTACCCAAGCCACATTACGGGCACAGGCAATCACCTTGGCCTCGGGAAATAGTTCCATAAGCGCGGGCAGTCGGGCAGTCCAGGCGCGATTAGTATCAAAAATAAGGGATTTCTCTTTATCGGCGTGATAGTACGCATCAAACAGCCCCCGCAATAAATGGCGCTTTTGCTCCGCGGTGATAATGGCAGCGTGCTCACTGCCTGCGCTAACCTGGGCAATCAGGGAGTTGAAAAAGCCCGCCACAGGACTACTCATGCCAGCCTGAAACCGCGGATTTTGACGCAAGATTGCCGCCAGCAAGGTGGAGCCGGAGCGTGGCAAACCGGATATGAAGTGGTAGTTACTCAAGATTTATCCAGACAAGTATTCGACTCTGAGTGGAACCCAACTAAGCAAATTGACTAGCGCTCAACTAACTAAATAACAGATGACAGTTTAGAAATGCCGCAAGAAAAAATCCATGTTATCAACATGCAACAACCATTCTTCTGGCAAATTGTGCGGCCAGCACCAAATTCGCCAGTAAAACGACGACAGACTCTGGGAAAGTATGAGGGATAGGCATAGGCAAAAAATCCGGCTTCACCGAATTTTGCAATTACTGCGATTGCAAACTTAATTGTTAGACATGACTACTACAGAAAATTTCCAATCTGCATACTCAGTTAATTAAGTTTAACTTTGTTTATTATCGAAAAGACAAACGTGACTGTTGCTTTATCGACTCATCACATTTCGCGCTGGCAGCCATTATTTGGCCGATATAGACCGCGCTACCACGCTCGCACGAGCCCGGCGATGGTGCAAAAAAAAGTAGGAACTGTGCGAGCGCAGAGCGAGCATCGCAAATTCAAAATTCGGAGGCGTAGTAACTTGTGTAGTGGTCTCTTGCAAACGAATCTAACTTTGCCAGAGCTCTGGTCAAGCCACTTAAATTGGTTCCGCTTAAGCTTGCACTCGCTGTCTGGCCTTGTTTATTGATCTGTAGGATGCGGCTGAACAAGCTTGCGTGAGCCTGGGCTGAGCCTCTGATTTAGCGTCAGCCCCTTACACCACGAAACCACTGGAGTTTTAATCCACCGCAGCGTGAATTTCAGCCTCATGAAATCGCTGTTGCTCTTCCATGACTAAGATGCTGAGTTCTCGTTTGAGTTGATTAAATTCAGCACTCGAAGGGTCGCGTGGGCGCGCTAAGCTAACCGGAATATCGCGTTTAATCGTCCCGGGTCGATAGGTCATGACGACGATGCGATCGGCCAGATACACGGCTTCTTCTATGCTATGCGTGACAAACACGATGGTCTTGCCAAGTTCAGCCCAAATTCGCAGTAACTCGTCTTGCAAATTACGCCGGGTTAAGGCGTCGAGCGCACCAAACGGTTCATCCATCAGCATGATGGGGGAATCCAAAGCCAGAATTCGCGCAATCGCGACACGTTGCCGCATGCCGCCCGATAAGTCTTTTGGGTAGCGTGCGGCAAAATCTGCCAGGCCCAGTTTTTCCATCAACTGGCTGACGATGCGATCACGCTCGGGCTTTGCAGTGCCTTTGATTTCCAGACCAAAGCCTATGTTTTGCGCCACCGTCATCCACGGAAATAAGGCGTATTCCTGAAATACCATGCCTCGCTCAGGCCCAGGCGCAGTTACCGCTTGCCCTTGCACCTGTATCGTGCCACTACTGGGTAATGCAAAGCCAGCCAGCGCATTTAATAGTGTCGATTTACCGCAACCCGAAGGGCCGAGCAAACAAATGAATTCGCCCTGTTGAATTTGCAGATTAATGTCCTTTAAGGCGATCACTTGTTTATCGCCGCTATTAAACACTTTATTGACTTGCTCGATATGAATTTGCGTTTGCAACTTAATTCTCCAAACCGCGATGCCAGCGCAGCAAATAATTATTTAAGCGATTCACTGCGCTATCGATCAACAAACCCAGTACGCCTATGCTCAACATGCCGGCAATAATTTTATCGGGCCAGAAAAACTCGCGGGCTTCCTGGATACGGAATCCTAATCCTTCGTTGACCGCGATCATTTCTGCCACAATCACCACGATAAAGGCGGTACCGATACCAATCCGCACACCGGATAAAATATACGGCGTTGCGGCTGGCAAAATCACACGATAAAACAAGCTCAGCGGTTTCGCGCCCAGGTTCAAAGCAGCACGCAAATAAATCGCATCGACTTGCCTAACCCCAGCGATGGTATTCATTAACACTGGGAAAAACGCACCGATTGCAATCAAAAAAACGGCTGGAGGATTTCCTAAACCAAACCACAGTATTGACAAGGGTATATAGGCAATCGGCGGAATCGGGCGTAACACTTGCATCAATGGGTTGATCGCGGCATAGCTGGCTTTACTCGCCCCCATTAGCAAACCCAGCGGTAAAGCCAAACCAGCACCGATTAAAAAGCCCAACAAGACCCGCGTCATACTGCCTATGGTGTCGCGCACCAGTTCGCCCGAAAATGCCCATTGCAACCAAGGCATGCCACTTTCAGCATGGCTTTGTAAGGGCAAAGCATACTCATACCATTTTTTCAGCACGGCCAAGGGCGAAGGTAAGGCCTGAGGATTAACCCAGGCCAGGCTGCATGCGGTTTGCCACAAAGCCAGTATGGCCAGCGGCACGATCAGGCTTTGTCCCAGCCTAAGCACTTTATGCTGTAATTGTCTGCTCATTTGACTGCCACACGCTTATTTAATCGACAGAGATTTTTTAGCTTGCTCGAGTAAATCGGTTTTTACCCATTCTTTGGCTTGCGGTACTTTCACCATTTTTCCTATGCCATATTTTTGCATCAGGTCAGAAGTAATCTGAATATGTTCAGGACTTAAATCATAGCTATACGGTGAATTGCCGATCGCATCAACAAATTCATCGTGGCTGACCTGACCTTTAAACATGGATTCACGCACGTATTTTTCAGCGAGCTCTTTGTTATCGATGAATAACTTGGTGGTTTCAACAAAGCAGCGCAAAAACTTTTCGGCGACCGCGCGTTTTTCATTGTGGAATTTCTCTGTCATCACCATAGTACGCACTGGTTCGCCGATGGCGGTGTCATAAGGTTTATTGATTTCACTGCCAAACCCTTTTCTCAACGCTTGTGATGAGTAAGGCTCAGATTGCAAAATCGCGTCGACATTTTTATTCAACAGGGCGTGATTTAAATCCGGGAAACCCAGATACACAATTTGCACATCCTTACCCGCTTGATCAGAAAAACTTAATCCGTGCTGTGCCAGTGTCGTCGCTAGTAAAACCTCATGGATGGCTCCCCGTGTCACACCGACTTTTTTCCCTTTCAACTCTTTGACCTGTTTGATGTTGAGGTCAGCCCGCGCGACTAAACGTGCGCCACCTTTAGCAAAACCAGCCACGGCATAAATCGGCGTGCCAGTCGCGCGCGCACTGATTGCCGCTTCTGACGACACCGCGGCGACATCCAATTCTCCCGCGATCACGGCATTCATGGCATCCACGCCTTTGGCAAAAAAACGTTCCTCGACCTTGATGCCACATTTAGGGGCAACTTCTTTGATATAAGAAACCGCGCCATAATGGGCGAAACGTAAATTCCCCAGACGCACCACTTCTTGCGCTGTCGCGGGCAAACTGATGGCAATAGCGGCGGCGCTGCTTAAACTCAAAACAGCGTTACGGATGATTTTATTCATAGTTAACTCCAGGGCTAGGGCAATGAGACACACGCAAATTTTGTGCTAAAAACTGATACACCGTGGCGATGCGTAAGATATGCCGGGTATCGTGATGGCTGAGCAACCACAGTTCCGTACTACAGTCTGGCAATATATCAGATAGTTGACGCAAATCCTGTCGATGCTCAGCAAGAAAAACTGGCAGTATACCTACCGCCAAATCTTGTGCAACAAACTCGGCGACACTTTGTATGCTATCGACCAGATAGCTGACTTGCAATTGCGGATAGTGCTGACGCCGCCAGATCACCGAAGGGTGATTCGGCAAAGCCTGATCAGGGGCAACCCAGATCGCTTGCGCGCTAAGTGCCTGGTCTAAGCTGATGGGATTGCGCGCCGCGGCATACACGGCCACCTCGATTTGCCCGAGGCAGCGACCGATCAAATGGGCAGGCGGTTGACGGGTCGCACGCAGCGCAATGTCGGCGTCTCGCCGGCTCAGATTGGCAAGTTCATTGCCGACCCGGATTTCAAAATGCAAGAGCGGATGTTGCAGCGTTAGCTGACGTAATGCTGGGGCCAGCAAGCTATGTAATATCGTGTCCGTCGTCGTCAAACTTACCACGCCCTGTACCTGTCCCGGTTGTTGCTGCAAACTGAGTTTAGCCTGCTCAAGTGCCAATTCCACCATTTCGGCTTGTGCCAGCACCGCTTCAGTCACGGGCAAAGCCTGATAGCCCTGCCGCGAACGCGCAAACAAACTGCAAGCCAGTTGCTTTTCTAACTTTTGCAATTGGCGGAATACGGTGCTCGGGTCTTGTCCCAGGCGCGCCGCTGCGGCTTCGAGTTTTCCTGCGCGACTTAAGGCCAGTAACAAGAGCAAATCCTGCGCTTGTAATTGATAGCCTGGCGACTTCGCTTGCATTTCCGCAATCATCACTTGCAATTCCACGTATTTATTATGTAATTTTGCAAGAATAAACTGGGGCCCTCACTATCACAAGGAGTTTCTATGTCTGCCCCCATTTCGGCTTCTGCTTATGCCGCCACGCTGTTACGTCTGGCCTTAGGCACGATGTGTATTGCCCATGCCTTACTCAAATACCTGGTTTTTACTTTACCCGGAACTGCCCAATTTTTTAGCCAGGTTGGCTTGCCAGGCTGGCTGGCCTATCCGGTGTTTATTTTGGAAATGGCGGCCGGGTTGGCATTTATTCTGGGCTGGCATAGCCGCTGGTTTGCCCTGAGTTTGCTCCCGGTTATGCTGGGTGCATGCTGGGTGCATGCGGGTAATGGCTGGGTACATACCAGTAGCAATGGTGGCTGGGAATACCCAGCATTTCTGACTATCAGTTTGCTGGTGCAGGCTTTACTCGGTGACGGGGCCTATGCGGTACGGCGCACCGTCGCCCATCGAACAGCAAGCGATACACTCAGCGTGTATCAAGCCTGAATTCATCTTTTGCCTGGAGTAATGTATGACTTACCACTTGATCAGCCACCCGCTGTGCCCCTATGTCCAACGTGTGGCGATTACCCTGCTAGAAAAAAATCTTGATTACATCAGTAGCACGATAGATTTAGCACAAAAACCGGCCTGGTTTTTAGCCGTAAGCCCAACCGGAAAAACACCGGTATTACTGGTCGGGCAAGAAGCCTTATTTGAATCCGCTGTAATTTGCGAATACCTTGAACAAGTTCATGCACCAGCCATGCTGGCCAGTGCCGCGTTAGCGCGTGCTAAACAGCGTGCCTGGATAGAATATGCCAGCACGTGCTTACAAAAAATCGCGGGTTTTTATCAAGCCAGCCAGGCGCAATTCGCAACAAAGCAGAACGAACTTCGCCTGGCTTTTGAAAATCTCGAAACCAGGCTGGAGTGCCAGCCTTATTTCTCAGGCGCGACCTTCACCCTGGTCGATGCGGCGTTTGCGCCGGTATTTCGCTACCTGCCGGTGTTTCGAGAAATATGCGGCACAGACTTTAGTGCTGGCTTAATACGCCTGCAAGCCTGGCAACAGGCTCTACGCGCACGCCACTCGGTACAAAATGCGGTCGCCGCGGATTATCCACGTCAGCTCTTCGATTTTCTGCGCGCGCGCCAAAGTCATCTGGGTTCAATCGCACGTGCGCATTTATTGTCTGAGCTAGCAGCGGAAACGGCACTAAGCGTCTGAAAAGCGCCAAGCCTGGCCTCGATGTAGCGTTAACGCCCGCCTTGACGAGTATGCCGCACACCAGCACTGGCCTGAAGCTGTGATGCAAGCCGAGTCAGTGTCGCGGCAAACTCAACTTTAGTCGGATTGCTCAGGCGGGCAATTTCCCCTAAGATAAGCCCGTTTCAGGGAAGCTGACTGGTATTACGCCAGAGCACATCCCACCTTTGCTTATTTTCACGACTATGAATAGCTGTCATCGACTCTCACTGATTTTTGCCATTTCGCTTACTTGCGCTAACTCACCTGCCTCAGCCCGTGGTTCCGATAAATACATCCTGGGTTCCTGGGTGAATGTCCGGCAAAGCGAGCAAGCGCAAAGCCCAGTGATACATCATCTGAGTGCCAACACGCCAGTTAAATTGCTGCGTCAACTGGATAAATCCTGTGAAATCAGCTGGTCAGGTGCGACTGCGGCTGGCACCAGTTCCAGCGGTTTTATTGCTTGCAATTTACTCAGCGATACCGCTCTGAGCTGGCAACGCTACGCCGCCGCGACCTTAGGAGATAAAGCTAATCCCGATTACTCTCCGGCACGGGCATTCTGGCTGGCACCGGCTATGCAAAGTCTGTTCAATGCGGGTAAGCATTTCCAACTCAGCTTACTGACGCCGCAACAAGTACAAAATGAAAATGGCGAAAATCAAGAAACCAATCAAAGTAGTAAGGCGGTGAAATTACTGCGTTTTAAAGTCCCTGAATTTGAAGCCATGAAGCAAGTCTTAAGCGAAGGGGTCATTGCTTCCGGTTTGCTTTCGCCGTTACCACTCTCGTGTGACCAGGTGCAAAAAACCATGCAAGCTGAATTGGGTGATTACGCCAAACTTGATGCCGGAAAAATTCAAGACTGGCTCAATCGCAAGCGTTATCAGGAGTTACCTGCGCCGCTGGGAATACATGATTGCCGGATTAAGCACCTGGCTTCGCATAGCCTGCCTGCCATCAAACCATCCTTATTCCGGCAACTGAATGAAATTGCACCAGGTGATAGTAATGCAGAATTACTCAGTGCCCGTTTCGCCATCACAGAACGTGGCAAAGTCATGGCAGGCCCAAGCTGGGTGCGCGACTATGACACTTATCGTTATAACGGAGCCTGGGATATCGGACGCTATCGATTACAACTCGATAAACCAGTGTATGAACACGTGATCGGTCGCACCGGTCTGGTGGGGGTCTATCGTTGGCAAGTCAGCCAGGAAATCACGCCGTTTGGGGCAAGTCTGAATTGCTCGGAAGGGATTAAAGCCGCGCGCCGTGGTCGCGAATTACTCGCGGGCTATCCGCAGATCAAGGACGGTTTGGTCTGGTTTCAAGCCCCTCTTGCTCTGCCAATAAAATCGGCCAGGGTACAATCCAAGGTAGTTAAATTTACGCTGCCGGATAATCAAGGTAACTCGCCGCCGATCAGCCAAAAACTGGTTAGCTATGAGATCGATTTGAATGCGGATGGCATTGCCGATTTTGTGCAATGGGATATCTGGGGCACACCTGAAATTTCGGGGCCAGATCCCTTATTGGTATGGCGGCAAATTTTCGTTAACATCAACGGCGTCTGGTATCCCTATTCCAGCGATCGCTACGAGGAATGCACCTGAGCGTGCCGGCTCAGCTGACGCAGGTTAAATAACAAGCCCATAAACAAGGCTTGTGCTAACACCAGTAAGGCGGCTTTATACGGTAACAAAGCCGCTGGTTGCTGGGTGAAACGCAAAAACAAGGCAAACCAGCCGAGTAAGATCGCGCCGCATAAAAAACCTTTACCGAGCCGCCCAGCCACAATTCGCCAGAGCAAGGTCAGGACCAGTAAACCTCCTGCCGCCACGGCCAGCATGGGTAACTCCCGCACCAGCTCATAGCGGCAAGCGGCAGTCCAAGACGCGCAACTGTGTTTCCAATGTTCGTGCCACATAAATTGTTCATCAAATGCCATGAACATCATGCCACAGCAAAGTAAGCCGCCCAGGCTCGCTGGCAGCTGGCGTTCTTGCCATAAGTAGAGGCTAAGCACGGCGAGCGCCCACATCTGCGCACTCGAGAGCCAGGCTATCGGCGATTCATCGGTACGAAACGCCAGCTCAGGTTCAGGCCAGTAACTTAGTGCCGCCAGCAGCATAAACACACAGGCAAACAGCAAATGCAGGAAAAATGCCCACGTCACTCCACGTGGCTGAATTGTGTGCTCAGCGGATTTCATCGATAACCCGAAGTACTTCTTCAAACAACCACACTTTACGAATTTCTATGACGTCATAGACTGCCGCCACACTCGGTGGAAAAGCGGCATACTTTGCGTTGATTTTCACAATACGTCTGACCGCTTCATCCAGATCAGCCCGTCCACTGGAGCGATTGATAATGATTTCTTCGACACTGCCATCGCTGCGTATCGCCACCGTGACTAAGGGGTCGCCGCGTGCACGGTCTTTTGCCAATTGTGAATAATTTAAATTGGCGTTGCGCTCTACCTTATGCTTCCAGCTATCTATGTACATGCGTAAGGGTACATCGCGCTCGAGTTCTCCCAGTATGCTGCGACGACGGCGTTTTTCCCCTTCATTACTTTGCGCCAGAGGCGTTGTGCGTGCGCGATCCAGTTGTTTTAACTGATCGCGTACCGAACCAGTTAAATCTTGTGCCAGAGCCGGACGGGACGGGCTGCTGCTGGTGCCGCTTAAAGCACTGCCGGTGTTAGTGCCACGCTCGGCATTGCCACTGGCCTTATTGCCTGCTTCACTAACTGCTCGTGCCGAGGCTAAGGGGTCGCTGCCTTGTGCGGTGCCGGTTGTGGCGGCAGGTCTGGCAGGTGCAATCGCAACCGGAGCTTGCGCCAATTGATTACTCAGTGAAGCCAAATCGCTCACCGCGCCTTGACGTAATTGGCTATTCAATTGTTCATGATGGCTATCCGCGCGTTGTTGTGCCGCTTTTTGCTGAGCCAGTTGGCTAGCCTCGGCATTACGCGCACGCTCACGCGCTTCGGAAGCCTGCCGCTGAATCTCATCCTCACGCAGTTGTTGTTCGAGTTTTTGCAAAGCCTGTTGATTCGCTTGCTGAGCTTGTTGAACTTGCTGGCTGAAATCAGGTTTCACTTCACTGATTAAGCGTGCTTGTTGTGCCTCTTTGAGCTGGCGTTGCTGTGCTTGTTCAGCCTGCCGTTGCGCAATCAGACTCTGGCGTGCCTGACGCTGTTGTTGCTCGACTTCTTCTTGCAATTGCCGTTCTGCCTCTGCGCGCAGTTGCTGAGCTTGTGCCTGAGCTTGCTGTTCGCGCTGCTGTTGTTCACGTGCTTGCTGCAATTGTTGTTTCGCTAGTTCGGCTTGCGCCAGTTTGCTTTGTTCTGCCGCCTGTTCAGCTTGCCGTTGCGCTTGCAATTCGATTTGCTGCGATTGCTGCAGCATTTGCTGTTGCATCTGCTGTTGCAGTTGCTGCTCTTGTTTAGCAAAATCCGCTTCGGCTACTAATTGCGTCATTTGTTGCTGGATTTTTTGTTGCGCTTCGGCTTGTTTTTGCTGACGCTTTAATTCGACCTCATGCAAACGCTTGCTGCGCTCATCGGGATCCTCTACCCCTTCTTGCTGGATGTCGTCGTAAAGCTTGCGCAAGGCTTCGGTATCGGGCTTACTTTCCTGAGGTGGCGTCGCGGCTACCACGAAACCGTCTTCATTCCAGCCATTTTGGGTCAGCAAGCGCTGAGTTTCGGGTGCCAAAACTTTTTTCTGCCGCGCTGATTTTGCGCTGGCGGCTACAGTTTTGTTTTTGGTTTTGGCGCTGGCTGCAGGACGCACTGCCGCTGCTTTAGCTGGTTTAGCTGGTTTAACCGGCGCTGGCACAGCTTCAGCCAATTTCACCCAGCTCAGGGGTGCTGACTCCGCCACAGGTTTTGCCACAGAACGTGGCGCAGCACTGGTCGCCTGATCGATTGCCAGCACTGGTGCGGGCGTGGCTGGATTGGCAGGACTACTGGCTTCTTGCTGCAATTGGCTGGGCACTTCCTGCGGACTCTGCTGACTGGCAGGCGCTGCAGCACTTTGATTGAGTTGCACGCTCAGCGAACCGGGTGTCGCGCGTTGTTTTTTAAATGACAGGTCGAGACTGGGTAAGCCCGCCCCGGGTAAGCCGAATTGCAAGGACAAGATCAAGACATGCAGCGCCAGCGAAAACAGCAAAGCCAGCGTCATGCGTCGATTCGCCAGTGCGGATGAATTGCGCCTCAAGCTACTCATGACTGCCTGCTGCGATGGTGGCCAGCTTCACCACGGATTTGCTTACTACTCTGGTCAGCATACACAACTGCACTGCGCATTCTCGCCCTTATCGTTTAATTAGTCAGAACTTGGCGTCAAGTGGCGGTCTGCTGCGCCACCCAATCGTGCTCGTCCTGACATGCTCAAAATCACTCTGTCGTGGCCTCGTGCAACGACGAAAATCAGGCCAGTATCATAATCATTTCCCGGTTTACTTGCACCTGGCGCACCCAGCTTGACTGATTTTGCGACAGCGATACCAACTGCCGGCTACTTTACCATTCTCCCAAGCCCAGGCAAGGGGAAGAATTATCAAAACCAGCCACCTGAAGACGCAGCATCCATGCGCCTTTTCAGCCAAATATGCCAAATCAACTTCGAATTGCGACAGGGGATGGCGGTATGCCGAATAATACTTC
>JAYSEN010000009.1:0-154340 GCA_041913845.1 Undibacterium sp. | reverse complement strand
GGCCTAGGACACCGCCCTTTCACGGCGGTAACAGGGGTTCGAATCCCCTTGGGGATGCCATTAAATTGGCAGGCAACAAATTACTTAGGTCATTAGGACAGATTATGTCCCCATCGTCTAGAGGCCTAGGACACCGCCCTTTCACGGCGGTAACAGGGGTTCGAATCCCCTTGGGGATGCCATTAAATTGGCAGGCAACAAATTACTTAGGTCATTAGGACAGATTATGTCCCCATCGTCTAGAGGCCTAGGACACCGCCCTTTCACGGCGGTAACAGGGGTTCGAATCCCCTTGGGGATGCCATTAAATTGGCAGGCAACAAATTACTTAGGTCATTAGGACAGATTATGTCCCCATCGTCTAGAGGCCTAGGACACCGCCCTTTCACGGCGGTAACAGGGGTTCGAATCCCCTTGGGGATGCCAGGATAAGGCGCTTTAAGTGTAAACTTAAAGCGCTTTTTTCTTTGTTCGCCTTACTTTTCATTCTGAATTTTCCCGCTCCCTTTAAACTTCACACTCATGGTAACAGCTAGTTGCGCAGCAACCTGGTCGGAATATGCAGACGCGGTTGTGAAATCTTATATTGCTATGCCGTGCACAAAATGCGCCTGATACCCACGCCGTCGTTGTATTTTCCAATTTTTTATTTACCAACTCCAGCAAAATTCTTTATGCTAGCGCTTCGCCTATTTTGAAAGCCATGATGCTATGAAAATTCTGCCTTATCTGTTTGCGGCCAGCCTGAGTGTCACACTATGGCCCATGATGCCGGTGTCTGCTGCCAGCCAAAATCATGCGGCAACGACGATAGATTGGCGCAAAGACAATAATCTGGAGGCAGCATTTGCCGAAGCGAAGGCCAGTAATAAACCCTTGTTTTTATACTGGGGTGCGGTCTGGTGCCCACCTTGCAATCAGGTTAAGGCCACGATTTTTAATCGACAGGAATTTATCGATAAGTCGCGTCATTTCATTCCGGTGTATCTGGATGGTGATAGCCCAGGCGCGCAAAAATACGGTACGCAATTCAAAGTGCGTGGCTATCCAACGATGATTTTGATGAAACCCGATGGCACAGAAATTACCCGCTTGCCGGGTGAAGTTGATGCTGGCCGATATTTGCAAGTGCTAACGCTGGCATTAAATAGCAGTCGCTCTGCGCAAGACATCATTAAACTGGCGCTGGCAGGTGGCAAGGGTTTGAAAGCCGAAGACTGGAGTTTGCTGGCGGATTATTCCTGGGATGATCCTCAGCAAAAACTGGTGCCTGTGGCCGAATTACCGGCCAGTTTGCTGAAATTGGCGCAAACTGCACCACAAGCCGATGAAGCAACCCGCTTATTTATTCGGGCTATGGTGGCCAGTGCGAAAGCGAAGCCAGAGTTAAAAGGCGTTGATAAAACACAAGCTTTGGAAAGAATTCAAAAGACCCTCAAAGATGAACGATTATGCCGGGATAATCTCGATCAACTCACTGGCTATACCGATTTATTGCTGGAATACCTGAGTCCCGCAAAGTCGAAAGAGCGCAAACAATTAAGTGCAATTTGGCACGTGGCATTAGTCAAGTTGGCTGAAGATAGCAGTTTGTCTAAAACTGATAGGGTCTCGGCTTTGAATGCTCAGGTTATTCTCGTAAAACAAGACCAGCAACAAGCCGATAAAGCCTTTTTAAGTGATTTGCAAAAACGGATTTCGCAAATAGAACAAGCCACCAATGACGCCTATGAGAGGCAGTCCGTAGTTAGTTCCGCGGCGTATACCCTGGCGAATGCAGGCTTGCTCAATGAATCAGATAAATTACTGAAAGCTGAATTAAAACGTTCACACTCGCCGTATTATTTTATGTCCAGCCTTGCCAGCAACGCGCGCAAGCGTGGCGATAATCAGGCTGCGGCAAATTGGTATGAACAAGCTTATAACTCGTCTCAAGGGACTGCAACCCGACTCCAGTGGGGTTCAAATTATGTCATGGGCTTGATAGATTTACTTCCCCAGCAAGACCAGCGTGTCGAACAAGCTGCACAAAGTGTATTAAGTGAAGCCGCAAAAATCGATAATCCCTTTTATGAGCGCAATCGTGCCTATCTGGAAAAAATGGGTAAAAAATTAGTGGAGTGGAATAAAGATGGCAAACATCAAGCCAGCATGAATAAGATCAGCGCGCAACTTGAGGGTTTATGCAGCAAATTACCTGCGAACGATGCACAAAAAGGCGTTTGCCAGAACTTATTAAGTAAGTCGTGATTGTGGGTGATCTGGCTGTCAAACGAAAAATCTTTGCTGGAATTCATCGTTGTGGGGATTTTTCTACGCTAACCGTCGGATGCCGCATAGCCTGGCTAGAGCGCTGTATTGATATTTTGCTCTGATCAAGAAGGATAGAAAAAAATATCAAGTCTTTTGCACTGGCTGTCCTGGTATCACTTAGAATAAGCAAAATTTTCTTGCTAGCTGATTGAATTATGAACGCACAATTTCCCACGCCCTTCGAACTTGGTAATGGTAATCAAACCACGACCTGGCAAGCTTGTATTGCCTATTATCAGGATTTAGCGCAACGCTATCCGGGGATTTTGAAGTTTGAGCAAATTGGTGTAAGTGATGCTGGTTACCCCATGCATGCGGGCATTATCAGTGCGGATGGTGAATTTAATCGCGAAAAAATTAAGCAAGAAAATCGCGTAGTTTTTTTTAATAATAACGGCATACATCCGGGCGAGCCTGAGGGGGTCGATGCGTGTATGGCATTGGTACGTGATTTTTGCACCCAAGCTGAAAAATTAGCCAGCCTGGGGCAAACCGTATTTTTGTTCATCCCCTTGTATAACGTTGACGGCGCAAATAATCGTGCCAATACCAGTCGCGTGAATCAGGATGGCCCTGAGCAATTTGGTTTTCGCGGGAATCATTTACACCTGGATTTAAATCGAGATTTTATTAAGTGCGATAGCCAGGCCGCACAGACATTCAATCGTTTTTTTAGCGCCTGGAGTCCCGATGTGATGGTCGATACCCATACTTCAAATGGGGCCGACTATCAATACACCATGACCTTAATTCCTACCCAGGCTGATAAGTTGGGTGGGGCCTTGGGGGCATACTTACGGGAACAGATGTTGCCAGCGATTTACCAACAAATGGCGGAACGCGGCTGGCCGACTTGCCCTTATGTGAATCCGGTCAAGGAAATTCCTGACGACGGTATCGCCGACTTTTTAGAAGTACCACGCTTTTCCACGGGTTATGCGGCCTTGCATCACACCATAGGGTTTATGCCAGAAACGCATATGTTAAAACCTTATGCAGATCGCTATCAGGCTATGCGCGCCCTGGTCGAAACGGTATTGGCGTTTACTTTGCAGCATGGCAAACAGATTCAGCAATTACGCCAGCAAGCCCGCCAGCAAATTCATGCAGGTCAGCCTCAGCCAGTTTTGTGGGAAATCGATATGGATAGGCCTGACAGCTTTTTGTTCAAGGGCTATCAGGCAGCTTATAAGCCCAGCACTTTAGGGAATTATCAGCGCTTGTATTACGACCGCAGCCAGCCTTACGAAAAGTCAATTCCCTTCTTTAATCGTGCCAAGGTGGTCAAACACGTTGTAGCGCCGCGCGCTTATCTGATCCCCCAAGCCTGGCGCACGGTGCTGGAGCGCTTGCAAGCGAACGGCGTGCAGATGCAAAGACTGGAACAAGCGCAATACTTTGGCGTGGAATGCTATCAGGCAGAATCACAGCGTGCTCGTGCACATGCTTATGAAGGGCATATGTTTTTTGATGAACTTGAATTCAGCGTGCATCAGCAAAACCTGAGTTTTGCTGTCGGTGATTATTATATTCCGCTGGATCAGCCTGCTGCGCGTTACCTGATAGAAACGCTGGAACCCTGGGGGCATGACAGCTTTTTCCGTTGGGGTTTTTTCAATAGTATTTTGGAAAAGAAAGAAGCCTATTCCGATTATGTTTTTGAAGACACCGCAGCGCACTTATTGGTGACAGATCTTGCGCTGGCACAAAAATTTTCCGAGTGGAAATTGTTAAATCCTGAAAAATTAAATCAGCAATCTGCTATATTGGATTTTGTCTTTCATAATACTAGCGCATATCGGGAGCCAGAATGGCGCCGCTACCCTGTCTGCCGACTGGTTTAATATAAAGCTTTTGTAACCAGTCAGAATGTGGGCCGTGATGTGAAAGGTCGGGAAAAAGTAGTCTGAAGTTCAAACAAATCGCAACAAAACTGTGTTTCTTGGTATAACTTTGTTCAACCGTAGTAACCAACAGGAGGGGCTATGTCCAGTTTGATTGATTTCATGAATTTACTTGATAAGGACGCGCAATTATTATTGGCGTTTCGTAACGATCCACACGCGGTGCTGCAGTCTTTTGGTTTTAATGAACAAGAACAGCAAGCTTTGCTCTCTGGGAATAATCAGCACATTGCGACCTTAGTTGGCATTTCAGGGAATGAACTGCCCGCTGTGGATATACCTGAAGTACCCTATTAGTCAACAAGGCTAGGTGAGCCAGGCTTGCACAGAACATAATGATAAGAATAATATTTTCGCTACTACTACTCATTTCTGTGCAATTTGCATGGGCGCAAACTAAAACTGATGAGCTTAACCAAGCCTTAAATCAGGCGATTAGCTGGATTAATAAATCGCCAACCGAGGCACAGGTTTATATCGAAGCTCTGGAAAAGCGCCAGGCAGAATTTAACGACGAGCAATTACATAAATTCATCTTGATGAAAGCCGCCAATCTCGGCTTTCTTGGCTTACACAAAGAGCGGGTTGACTTAATTAAAAGCAAGATTGATAGCGTATCGGACCCAGAAATCCGCATACGCTATCTTTATCATTTATCCTCGGGTTATTCTCGTCTGGCAGACTATGAACCCGCACTCGTCGCAATGAACGAAGGCATCAGCTTGCTGCCCAAATTAAAAGGTAGTCGGGCTAAGCTCTCTGCTTTGCAAGGCATCGTGACGATTCTGGTTTCTTTGCGTCAATTTGATGATGCCTTGGTTTATGTTGATCGCATACTGGAAATCGATGACAAAAGCCTGGAATTAACGCGTTGCGTTGGTCTGGCGAATCGGGTTGAAATTTATTTCGCAAAAGGGGAGCGCAGAAAGTCGCGCTTGATTTTGCCCGAAGCAAATGAAGCGTGCCAACAAGGGCAGCATAAATTCATGACACGCATTTTGCAGGCCTTGGCGATGATAGATCTGGTCGATTCCGGCAATTACAAGCAAGGCATAGGTGCAGGCTTAGGCTTAGTTCAGGAATTTCAACAATCAAGCCAGAATTCGGATT
Source organism: Undibacterium sp. (assembly GCA_041913845.1). GTDB lineage: Bacteria > Pseudomonadota > Gammaproteobacteria > Burkholderiales > Burkholderiaceae_D > Undibacterium. The sequence continues at coordinate 149,013 of JAYSEN010000009.1, read as the reverse complement.
ACCTGATACAAATTCAGGAAGCCTTGGCTCGCGCTTATCTGGAAATTGGTAATCTTGAGGCGGCCAGCAAACACGCTGTTGCGGCGTTTGAGCTGGCGCGCAGCGAGAGCAATGTCAATTTATTTGAAAAGTCCAGCGAAACCCTGGGCAAAATTCGTTTTGCGCAGGGGCGTTATGCCGATGCAGTGAAGCACTATGAATACGCATTAAATTTAAAAAATCGCGTCATTGATGATCAGCTCAATAAAAATCTGGCCTACCAGCGCGTTCGTTATGAAGTGCAGGATAAGGCCAATCAATTGAAGCTGCTCGAACAGCAAAATAAAGTGCTCGAAGTGGAACGGGAACTGGCGCGTAAGAATAATCAGAATTTATGGCTATTCCTCACCCTGATCGTTTTGATGGCTAGTTTGTTATCGCTATGGCTGGCGAAAGCAATCCGGCAGAAAAACCTGTTTCGCCAATCGTCTCAGGTGGATGCGCTGACGCAAATTGCAAATCGCATGTATTTTCTGGCCCAGGCTATGAATCTGTTTGCGAATCGCAGTAGCACGATCAGCATATTAGTCTTTGATATGGATAACTTCAAACGTGTAAACGATACCTTTGGTCACAGTACGGGCGATTGGGTATTGCAACATGTTTGCTCCCTGGTCAAAGCGCATTTGCGGCGTGAAGACATCTTTGGTCGGCTGGGTGGGGAAGAGTTTGCCATATGCCTGGCCAATGCCAGTCCTGAGAGTGCTTTGCAATTAGCGGAGCGGTGCCGTATGGCGATTGCCATGATAGATACCGAACCCAGTGGTTATCGTTTTTCGCTATCAGCTAGTTTTGGCATTGCGACAGTGGACTTAAACGGCTTGCATGATTTTGAATCGACGCTGGAAGCGGCTGACAAGGCCTTATATCAAGCCAAATCAGACGGTCGAAATTGTGTCAGTGTTTATCATTAACTCAGGTGGCGTTTGCGCCAGCGCCTGTGAAAGCGTGTCGTTCAGCGTTAATGCGAGCTTGTCATGCAAGCTCGCTTAAACTTACGCAGCACCTAAGTTGCTGCGAAATTCAAAGTCAGATCATCCAGGATTTGCAGCAAGCGTTCACTGCTGGTGGCGACATGTTGTTGCGCTTGTCGTGTTTTATCCAGACTCGCCATTTGTTGTATTGCTAAATCAAAAAACAGCCATTGTTGAGCCGCCAATTGCAGATTTACCAGGCTCGCCGGATAAGTCTGGCTGGCCTGTTGCAAGCGCGCGAGTGCCTGCACAAATTCATTCCGGCACAGCGCCAACGCCGTGATCTCCGATGCCGGTGCCACATGCCAGACTAAGGCTTGATAAATTTTTGCCATACGCTGTGTCAGCATACGTTGACGTCCGGCCAGATTCGTAATCTCCGCCACCTGGCCCGCTTGGGTTTGTAAAGTTATTTGTGTCAACTGATCAGCTTGTTGACTTAAGCCATCAGCGTGGGGATAGAGCTGGCGTGCGCTGGCCAGCGAACAGGGCTTTTGCAGAACGTCACTAAAGCTGTCCCAATCGTGTCGCAGCTGTGTCAAAACCTGCTTGCCCGACGTCGCCAGTGGGTTACTTTCCAGGGCTTGCAAATGGCCGTGCGCTTGCTGCAATGAACGTTCGATCAATTGACGACTGGAATCGACGGCAATACCCTGACCGAGTTGCAGATACAGTTTTAGACAACGTTGCGGCAACATGCGCAAACGGCCAGCCTGATTCACTAAGTTGATCGGGGATGGTGCCGCTGTTGCGAACCCAAGCTGGGGCAGCAGGCTGGCGCATAGCCATGCCTTAGGTAAGACGCTAAAAACAAGATCGCGACGTCGCATAGTCTGTGTCATTCGATGAAGTGATGGGAATCGACCAGGAAAGACGCCGGCATTGCCGTGCAAATCCGCGCAAATCCGCGTCACTGTCGCCAGCCTTTCCCTTGAGCTGTTTTTGCGAGTATGCGTAGTGTGTCGCGCTTGTGCAATTCATCAGCCGAACTAGTTCCAAAAGCCACTCTTACCTGCTGCAGTCAGGCTAGCCACGACGGTAGTCAAATTTCACCTATACACCGGGGAGTATATTTACTGGGCGCTTAACTATAGAGCGCTATTGGCTCAAAAATTTGAAGAATAAGGGGGAGTATATTTTGTGTTGCGACGCGCAAAGTAATCTTCTTGTCAAACCACCTGGCACTGACTTAGCATCGGCTTGATCTGCCTCAATCTTGTCTAGGCTGACACTTTGATGACTTAGGCAAAACTGACGCTGACCCGGGTCTCGCCGTCACCCACTAAGGCTTTTGGCACTAGGCCCAGTCAGTGCAATTTTGTCCGAGTCCGAATGAATGATCAGGGGCTGTGTCAGGGATTTTGCCTGGTGTGCTGGATGAATAACTACACGGCTACGCTTTGCCAGCAATTACCCAATTCAGCCACAACTACGCAGTCCACCATGCTAAGGGGAAGCAAACATGGGCCAGCAACAAGACAGTGCACCACCCGATATCACCAGCGTCATCGATCAGCAGCAGGCGTTTCCACCGATACGCCGGGTCGAAGCCTTGCGCGCCTTTCATTGGTTAAAACTTGGCTGGCGAGACTTTCGTGCCAGTTTCAGCAGCAGTATTTTTTACGGCATCTGTTTTGTCATCATGGGTGGTTTGCTGCAAATTGTTTTAAAAAATGCGCCGCAATATTTGTCGGCGTTAAGCTGTGGCTTCTTGCTCTGTGGCCCTTTGCTGGCGCTCGGTTTGTACGATAATTCTCGCAGGCTGGAGCAAGAAAAATCCGGCTTAATCGGGAGCGTTTTTTCTATGCGTGGACGCTGGAGCAATATCGGCGTGCTAGCCCTGGTGTTGGCGGTGATTATGATGGTGTGGGCGCGTGCCTCCCTGATCGTATTTGCCCTGTTTTATAACCGCGGTATGCCAACCATGGAACGCTTTATCGGACAGTTGTTTTCGCTCGATAATCTGGAATTTGTATTGGTTTATCTGATCGTCGGTTTTGTTTTTGCCAGCATCGTGTTTGCGATCGCCTGGGTTTCTATCCCCTTGATGCTGGATAGGGATACCGATGCCATTACCGCCATGATTATTTCTTGCGTCAGTCTGTTTATCAATGCTCCGGCCACTATCGTGTGGGCCTTGCTTATCGTTAGTGCGACGGTGTTCAGTTTCTGGACTTGGAGTCTGGGCTTTTTGCTGAGTATGCCAGTAATCGGACATGCGACCTGGCATGCTTACAAAGATGTGGTTGGTACCGCTGATGACAGGCGGCAAATGGCACAATATCAAGCAGACGCAAGTAAGCCGAGTTGATACCACCTGGTTTAATTCAGGCTGATCAGACGTATGTGCAGCAACCTCAGGCAGGCTTCGCGCAGAGTCAATAAAAAGCCTGTGTGCTGCACCAGGCTTCACACAGGCAAGTAGGATAGGGGCAGGCAAATTAGTCTGGCGTTTTGCTCAATTGCCTGCCAGGGCTTAGTTCAATTTGGGCAGTGGTTGCGCTTGCAGTGGCACGACAGGTTGCTCTTTGAATTTTTGTAAGAGCAAGTCTAACGCGGTTTCAAGTTGCTGATCTTTACCCAGGAATGTCGCATACGGCAAGTTCTCAACTTCGATATCGGGTGCGACACCGACACCTTCGACCATAAAGCGCCCATTCAGATCGAATTGCGGCATTTCCGCCGCCCGCAACATACCATTGTCGGCCAGCCAGTTTCTATCCGATAACCAGACGCCAGCGCCCGCAGTGCGTTTCCCAACCAGGGGTGCCAGCTTTAAGGCTTTAATGCCTGCCGCAAACGTTTCGCCATCCGAATAGGTTAATTGATCGACCAGTACCACCAAATGACCACGGAAGGTTTGCTGCATATTGGTGTAAGGCGAGCGTCCGCTCGGTTGCCAGAATGCCCAGGCTTTGCGCAAGAGTTTTTCTATGATCCAGCTATCGATATTGCCACCATTATTCCGACGCGCATCGATGATTAAACCTTCACGATCAAAATTACTGTAGAACTCGCGTGCGAAGCCATCAATATCGCGTGAAATCATTGAGCGTAAATGCAGGTAACCAATACGACCGTGGCTGACCTGATTGACGTGTGCGCTGAGTTTTTGTTCCCAATCGGAATAACGCAAATGGGCATTTTTTTCGAGTGTTACGGGTTGCACTATGACAGCCCGTTCAGCCTGATTGCCACGTTTGATGTGCAAGAGCACTTGCTTATTCGCCTGGTTGAGTAATAAGTCTTGCATATCGCGCGACTCGCTGGCTGGCAAGCCGTTGACACGGGTGATGATGTCACCGTTTTTGATATCCAGATCAGGTTGTGCCAGCGGCCCCCGTTCGCCAGGCAACTCGGGTTCGGCCTGATAGATTTGTTGTATGCGATAACCGTCAACGACTTTTTCGAGTATCGCGCCCAGTGCTGCTGGCGTCCCTTCAGGTGCGGCACGGCGGGTGTCGCCAGGACGTATTTGCGAGTGCAGGGTACTGACCTCGGAACCCATCATCGATAAAATATCATTGAGTTCGTGACGATCGGTGACGCGCTCAACTAAGGCCTGGTATTTCTCTCTGACCTTATTCCAATCGACCCCACGCATAGCGGGATCAAACAAAAAGTCGCGTTGCATGCGCCAGGCATCGAGAAAGATTTGCTGCCATTCTTGACGTGGGCTCAGGTAAACACTCCAGTCTGCAATCGCAAGCTTGGCTTTGCTGACGTCCGGGGCTTGTTTTGCCGCTGCATCGACGATGAAAAAGTCACCACTACCTGGCGTCGCCGTACGATAGTAAATATGCTTAGCGTCGCGCGATAAGTCAAACTGGCGTATGCCGCTGACGAATAATTCCGGAGTCGGTGAATTTTTATTGATCGCCAGTGTTTTCAGACTGGCTTTCATATCGCTTCCTTGCTCGGAGAAATACAGGCGCTTGTCGTCCACGGCTAAGCCACGATAATTGCCCGCAGCAAGTGGTACTTGATAAAGGCGTTTTTCCAGGCCAGCGTAGTGAATTGCCGGTAGTCGTGCCGCATTTTTTTGCTCAGGTTTAGCGGCTTCTGCCGTTGTGCTCTGAGCATGTTGTGGCGCTGTGACACTGTTGCTTTTCTCGCTGCCAGTGTTGACGGCGGTGGTTTCGGGTGTCGTGCTTGGTATCGCTGCTGCGCGCTGCGGGTTTTTACTGAGTTCGTCGTCAGCTTTAAAGGGAAAACGGTTATCCGCTTGTAAGGCCAGCGCAAAAATGCCGCTGCGCTTATCAAAATACGGCCCCATATTACGATCACCCCAGGGCGAGCGATTTACGACGGAGAAGTTGCGATCGGATAAAAAATATAACCAGCGGCCATCGGGGGAGAATACCGGATTACGTGCTTCGTAACGGTCGCTGGTAACGAAATGCAATTGCTTGCTATCCAGTGAATAAAGGCCGATTTGATTGCGCCCCATGCTGTTATTGTCACGCACTATCGCCAGGGTTTTGCTATCTGGTGACCAGACCACTTCATCGTGGCCACCCATACGTAATTTCCCTGCGTCATCGATGATCTGCTGCTGCTTGCTAGCCAGATCTAATAACCACAAACGGCCACGCTTATCGGTGTGAGCCAACCACTTGCCATCGGCTGAGGGATATAAATTTAAGCGGTGAGTGCTGCCGTCGCGCGTCAATTGTTCCGGTTTGCCCACGCCATTGGCGGCAAATTTCCAAATCTCTTGTTCACCAGTACTATCTACGATGGCGTAGACCGATTTATCGTCGTGAGAAAACACGGCGTTACGCGCCCGTGCATTTTCAGGCACGGCTAATTCGACCAGTCGTTGATTACCCAAGCCGGCAATCGCTAAGCGACCTCTCGCAGTAAATAGCAAACGTGCCTCGCGACCTGCGAGGTCGACGTCTGTTAAGGTTTCTAAAGGATTGCGGATTTGACGCTTACGTTGCTGATCGAAGTCAGAAATTAAATCGATAGAAATTGCCGTGTCTTGATTACTGGCCAGGTCAAACACCCGCACATCGGCGCCGGATTGATAGGCAATTTTGCCATCGGCTAAGCTGGGATTGCGCACTTCCCATGCTTTGTGTTGGGTTAATTGTTGCGGCTGACTGCCATCGGCTTCGGCACGCCATAAATTAAAACTACCATCCTGATCACTGAGGAAATACAACTTACCTTGCCACCACATAGGTTTGCGTAAATTGGCAGATTCGTTGGCGAATAAGCGGGTCGCTTCTTGCTTACTTTGTAAATCGAAACGCCAGAGTTGGGCATGCGCACCACCGCGATAATTACGCACATTGTCATTGGTTAATTGCAAACCAAATCGGGTGAAATAGACATAACGACCACTTTCGTCCAGGGTCGCTTCGTTCGCATCCGCTAAGGGGAAAACTGTGCGCTTCAGGGTTTGTGGATTGATCGATGAAATCACGCGCTGACCATTTGGCCCAGCCTGATGCTGGCTGCTGATCAAAACCTCGCCTTGTGCAGTCCAGCCTAAGACATTCACGGCAGTGTTGTCAAAGCTAATACGTTTGGGTAATCCCCCTTGCATGGGCATCACGTAAGCTTCCACGCCACCTTCATAATTCGCACTGAAAGCCAGCCATTTGCCATCGAAAGAAATGCTGGGCTGGGTTTCCAGGGCTGGATGCGTGGTGAGTCTTTGTGCCTGTCCACCTTGTCGTGCCACTTTCCATAAATCGCCTTCGGCGGTAAATACCAGATTGTCTCCACGCAAGCTGGGAAAACGATAATAAGCCGGTGTTGCCTGGGCTTGTAAATAGCAGCCCAACAGGCTGAGGCTCAGTGCAAGGGTTTTCAGTTTCATAGTTTTGACTAAGAGTTAAGTTTAATGATTTTTGCTCAATCGGGAACTGTAAAGTCTGTAACAGTGTTTAATAATTTCAGTGATTTACTTGAAGTGGAACGGGTCCGTCGTATACAACGGCAAGGTAGAAAACTTTCCGTGTGGAAAATAACCCTAACTACAGGTGCCCTATGAGACTCGATTCCTGTGCAAAAGTTCTGACTGGATTCAGCCTTATCTGCTTTCAACTTCCTTTGTTGGCGCAAAACGTCAGTTTCACAATTAATACCCAGATCGACCGCAAACCCATCAGCCCGTATATTTATGGCTACAACGCTTATTCCGATGGCAGTAATCGCCCGGGTTGGGAAAACCAAGGTGGTCAAGCTGCATTACTGGCGTTAAACCCCACATCCAGGCGACTGGGCGGCAATAATATGACCAGTTATAACTGGGAAAATGGGGTTTCAAATTCTGGCGCAGACTGGTGTGATTCGTCGAATGCCGGAGTCAGTGTGACTAGCGGTGCTGGCGAGCCCAACTACAATAATGGCCTCGCTTACTATGCACCCGGCGCGGCCTTGCTCAAATTTCAGGAGCAGTCTCTGGTTTTGGGGACTTACTCATTACTGCAATTGCCAGCTGCCGGTAAGTTACCGAAGAACATCGTGAATTTAAATCCACCCAGTACCTGCCGTGGTTATCAGCTGTGGCAAGATGCGCCGGGTCGATCAGATATCGATACCTCGCGCTGGTTAAGTATTGTGAATGATAAACCTGATAGTGCAGGCGGCTTGAGTACGAATCCCAGCCTGAGTGATGGCGTGGTGTATATCGATGAACAAATTAACTTTTTAAACCAGAATTTTGGCAAGGCAAATACGACGCGTGGTATCAAAGGATATGAGTTAGATAATGAACCTGACTTATGGCATTTATGGCCACAAGCTACCGGTGAAGCAGGCACGCACACTAAGCTGTATCCGACCATCTCTACCGTCGGCGATGTCTTGCAAAAGAATATCGCATTAGCGAAAACCATTAAACGTGTTGATAGCAGTGCGGAAACCTTTGGTCCGGCAGTCAGTGGTTATCTGGGTTTATTTAGTTTGTGGTCGGTTTGGGATGGACAACAGGGCCATCAACCTGCGGATTGGTCGCAGTACAACAAAGAACCCTTCGTGACGAATAACAGTGGCGATAGCTATCGCTATAACCGCATGACCATGGCCAATGTTTATCTGGCAAAAATGAAAGAGGTGTCGGCACTTGCCGGGCGGCGCTTGCTCGATGTCTTTTCATTTCACTACTATCCGCAGGCATCTTATCAAGCCAGTGACCGGGTGCAGGCGCCTCGCAGTTTATGGGATGCCAGTTACGTCGAACCAAGCTGGATTACACAGCCTGGCTATGGATTTACTGATGGACGCGGTTTGCAGGTGATCCCTAAACTCAAACAAGCTATTCAAGATTTTTATCCCGATACCAAGCTCGCGATTACCGAATATGATTTTGGTGGGCGTGATGAAATCAGTGGCGCGATCGCCCAAGCCGATGCCTTGGGTATTTTTGGTCAGCAAGGCATTTATTTGGCCACTTATTTTGGCGATGCCGAGAATTTTATAGCGGCGGGCTTTAAAATTTATCGCAACTACGATGGGAATAAATCCGTGTTTCCTGAGATTGCCGTTAAAGCCAGTTCGACCAATGTCAACTATGCGTCGGTGTATGCGGCGGTCAGCGCTACCAAGCCCGATGAAGTTCATGTGATAGCGATTAATCGTCAGGCTGTGGCGGTTAAGGCAAGTCTGCAATTACAGCATCCCGTGGCCTTAAAGAAAGCGGCTATCTGGGGCGTGACCAATGCGAGCAGTACCATTAGCAAACGTAATTCAGTTAGTCTGAGTAACAATAAACTCAGTTACAGTTTGCCCGCAAGTTCGGTCTTGCATTTTGTGATCACACCCTGAGGTCGCATCAAACAAAACGCCAGCGCAACAGGCTGGCGTTTTTTATTGAAGCGGTCGTTTTCAGACAGTTGCTTTAACTTGCAAAATAACCTGACGCAGCATGCTGATCATGGTGTCGATTTCTGCCTTCGTCACATTCAAAGCTGGCATGAAGCGCAGTAAATTTGGGCGTGGCGAATTAATCAATAAACCGATAGGTTGCATTTCGCGTGCCACATCGACGATTTTTTCACCAATGTCCTGACCGAGTTTTAAGGCACGCAACAAACCGGTGCCGCGCTCACCTTCCATGCCAAATTCGGCGGACAAAGCCAATAATTGCTGCGATAAGTAATCGCCCATCGCAGTCACTTCATCAAGAAAACCTGGTTTGGTCAATTCCTTAGTCACCGCGACGCCAACGGCTGCCATTAAAGGCGCGCCGCAATAGGTACCACCCTGATCGCCCGCGACAAAACAAGCGACTTCTTTGGTGCTTAACAAGGCGCCTAAAGGTGCGCCACCGCCTATGCCTTTGGCCAGGGTCATGATGTCGGGCTTGATGTCGGAATGCTGGTAGCCAAATAATTTGCCAGTGCGGCCCATGCCAGTTTGCACTTCATCGACGATTAACAAGATATTGTGCTTGTGGGTTAATTCGCGCAGCGCTTGCATAAATTCAACTGAGGCAGGAATCACACCGCCTTCGCCTTGTACCGGTTCCAGCATGACGGCCACGGTATTGGCGTTGATCAGTTTTTCTACCGAGGCGAGGTCATTGAGTTCGGCTTTAGGGAAGCCGTTGACTTGCGGCGCAAATTTCACGTCCCAGCCGGGTTTGCCTGAGGCGGACATCATGGCCAGTGTGCGACCATGGAAGCCACTATCAAAGGTGATGATTTCAAAGGCGCCGTTCTTATTTAGCTGGCCCCATTTGCGCGCTAATTTAACCGCGCCTTCGTTGGCTTCCGCACCCGTGCTGGTGAAAAACACTTTGTCAAAACACGAATGGCGCGTCAATAAATCGGCTAACTCTATCATCTTATCGTTGTAAAACGCCGGCGAAGGATTCAGCAATTTGTGTGCTTGCTCGGTCAACGCTGCACTCAATACTTCGGGGCTATGACCCAGGCAATTCACGGCCCAGCCTTGTAAATAATCGAGGTAGCGTTTGCCATTATGATCAGTCAGCCACATGCCTTTACCTTCGGTAAACACGATTTCGGGACGCGGTGTGACGAACATCAGTGCATCGACATTGTACTGACTGAATTCCATATTTCTGACTCCTTGGGAATGAACCACATTTAAAAAAAAAGCCACAGGTGGAGGCCTGTGGCTGGATACGGTGACCGTCTGTTCTCGACAATCAGGTGCGTACATCAGCACAGGCTCGCTGGCGCGAGACTGTACGTCGGCTGATATTTGGAGAAGACATGTCAGTAAATTTTTGCATAGTGCGGATACTAGGACTTTTTCCGCGCTGCGTCAAAAGAAATTTTCATGACGGCGTTTATTTTGCCAAATCCGCTGCCGAGGTAAACGCATCGGCGTAAAACTCGTCAGCCGGTAATCGGCAATTTTCTACAAAATCACGTTTGGCTGACTCCACCATAACTGGTGCACCGCAGGCATACACTTGATGCGCAGCGAGGTCGGCGTAGTCTTGCATTACTGCCAGGTGCACAAAACCTGAGCGACCTGACCAGTTATCTTCAGCCAGGGCGTCAGAGACTACCGGGGTGTACTGGAAATTCGCGAGTTCATTTTGCCAGCCCAGGCAAAGCTCATGCATGTATAAATCCGCAGGGCGACGTCCGCCCCAGTATAAATGCACGGCACGCGTTGACTTGGTGTAAATCAAGTGATCGACTATCGCTTTGATAGGCGCAAAACCTGTGCCCGAGGCTAATAAAATGACAGGTTTCTCGCTGTCTTCACGGATAAAGAAACTGCCATGCGGGCCTTCGAAGCGCAAAATGTCGCGTTCTTTCATCGTAGAAAACACCTGGTCAGTGAACACTCCACCTGGCATATGACGTATGTGCAAGCTCAGATTGCCTTCAACATGGGGCGCGGTTGCCATCGAATAACTGCGGCGGCTGCCATCGCGCAAAATAAATTCGATGTATTGACCCGCACGATAAGCCAGACGTTCGTTGGCGGGCAATTGCAAATCGACTCGCATCACGTCGGCACTGAGTTTTTCCAGTTTGGCGACACGTGTCGGCATTTTCTTGATTGGATAGTCTTCACCACCGAGAATTTCGCGCGCTTCTATGGTCAGATTTGTTTCTGGGCGGGCGCAGCAAAATAAACTCATGCCAGTAGTTAACTCTTGACTACTTAATGCCTTAGCCTGATAGCTGGTATGATGAACCTTACCTTCAACAATTTTACCTTTGCACGAACCGCAAGCGCCGTTTTTACAACCATAAGGCAATCCTATGCCCGCCTTCAGCGCCGCACTGAGGATAGATTCATCTTCCTCGCAACTGAACTTGCGGCCACTGGGCAGGACGGTGACTTCAACACTCATATTCTTCCATTCATGAAAAGCATTATTAAACAATTTGCAAAACCACGTGTCTTTATTGTTGGCTGTGGTGACGTCGGTATGCGCTTGATACCCTTGTTACGATCACACTATCAAGTTTTTGCCAGTACCAGTCAGTTGCAACGTTGTCAGGAATTACGTTTAGCTGGCGCGATACCTGTGGTGCTGAATTTAGATCAGGCAGACACACTACAGCGCTGGCGTGGCGTCTTTGATAAGGTGATTTATCTGGCACCGCCAGCCGCAGAGGGCGATAAAGACAGACGTAGTCGGAATTTGGCCGCCATTTTACCGCACAATACCCAACTTGTTTATGTCAGTACGACAGGAGTCTATGGCGATTGCGCGGGAGCGTTTTTTGATGAAACCCGGCCAGTTCGCCCAGCCAATAGCCGGGCAATCCGTCGTGTGTGGGCTGAGAATTTCTGGCGTCAGTGGGCGCGCAACTCACAATCCCGCGTCAGTATTTTGCGTGTACCTGGAATTTACGCCGCCAATCGCCTGCCTCTGGATCGCTTACGTAAAGGCACGCCAGCATTAATCGCCGACCATGATGTCTATACCAACCATATTCATGCGGATGATTTGGCGTATTTATTGAAACAGGCTTTGCGCTTCGCCAAACCTAACCGGATATACCATGCAGTCGACGACAGTCAGCACAAAATGGCCGATTACTTCGATTTAGTTGCCGACGCTTTTTCTTTGCCCCGTGCCCCGCGCTTATCGCGACCTGAGCTAGAAAAAAAGGTGAGTCCAGTGCTGTTGTCGTTTATGTCGGAATCCCGGCGTTTAAGCAATCTGCGTTGCAAACGTGAATTGCGTGCCAGACTGACTTACTCTTGTGTCGAAGATGGCGTGCGCGCAGCAGTCTTAACGATGGGCAAATTAACATAAAACACCGAACCTGATCCTTCGGTGCTGGTGAAGCCTATGGTCCCGCCCATTTTTTCGACCAGGGTTTTCGATAGGCTCAGGCCCAGGCCAGTACCCGCATATTTTCGAGTGGATTTCGCATCTTCTTGCATGAATTTCTGGAAGATATGGACTTTAAAGCTTTCAGAAATTCCTATGCCGTGATCTTCCACTTCAATACGTACTTGGCGCGATTCCTGCACCAGGCGGATCTCGACTTGTCCCTTTTCTCGGGAAAATTTCACGGCATTTGAAATTAAATTGCTGAGTACCTGAGCAAAACGCTTGGGATCTACCATGACCCAAACTTCATCATGTAATAGCGATTCAAAGTGCAATCGAATCGCAAAATTTTGGGCATATCCCAAGTTACTTTGTACCGATTTCTGGACCAGTTCGTAGACATTAATCGTATCCAGGTAAAACTGCATACTGCCGTATTCGAGACGCTCGAAGTCGAGTAAATCATTAACTAAATTTGTTAGACGTATGGCATTGTCATTCGCCATGGTCAGCATGCTGGTGACCTTAGGTGGAAACTTACCCGCGACGCCACCCAATAGCAAACCGAGTATGCCGCGTATCGAAGTTAGAGGTGTGCGCAACTCATGGGATACCGCGGAAACGAATTCCGTTTTCAATTTCTCGGTACGTTTTGTTTCCGACAAATCATGCATATTGACGATTAATAAGGGGCGTTCGACCAACTGCACCTTAGCAATACTTAGTTCAACTGCAATTTCACTGTTATCTTTGTTGTAAAGCGTTATTTCTATTCTGCGATCGGCAATTTCTTGCTCGTAGTCGAGCGCTATGCCTTCTTTTTTTATGCGTTCGAGTAAGTTTTGTGTACCCGGATGCTGCAAGATCGCAAGCAGATGCTTACCTTGCAATTGACTCGCCTGATAACCGAGCAAACGTTGTGCACTGCGGTTACTGGTTTCTATCAAACCATATTCACTGGCTGTCAGTAAACCGTCAGCAGCATGATCAAAAATTGCTTGTAAGCGTTCCTGACTTTCCTTGAGTTCGCGGGTGCGCTGCTTAATCTGGCGTGCAATTTGTAAGCTGTGGGCGCTATTCACCAATAAATAAGTGGCAAGTAAGGTGGTGAATAGCAAGCCACCGATAATCGTGAACCAGGAAATTGTTGGAATATTATTATTTAAGTAAATTGGCGAAGCATGTATCGCAAGTTGATAGCGCCGGTCAGCGAGTTTCAATTCGCTTTGATATTGGAAACGGCTGGGTTTTGTCAGCGAATTGTGAAACTCGGTGTCGGGCGTAGGGTAATGCAAATCATAAAACTTAATTTGCATCTGGTCGCGTTCTTCGGCATTGATAAGCTCACTGATGAGCGTGCTCATTTTGATTTGCATACTGCAGACCCCGACAAAATCTTTGGGTTTGAGGTCACCACCAAGTGCCATTAAATCTTCATTAAAAATCGCTGCAAAAAGATACACAGTCACTTGCCGGCCAACGCTGGTTTGTTCAACAATCGGCGCACTGGCACTAAATTGCCCGGTATTTCGTGTTTTTTCTATGGCTTTACGTAAATTAAGCTGGCTGCCGAGATCCAGCCCCATTTCCTGGCGACTAAATTCACGCGATTCGATATATGTTAGCGGGTAGTAGTCATCGATAGCAGTGGTGTTTAGGGCGCCGCTGAAAGGATGAATACGAAAGCTGGGGAAACCTTCTTCACGTATTTGTTGCTGAAATTTTTCCGCTCTGGCGCTGGTGACTCTGGGCGACCAGGCCAGGCTTTGTATCGAGTGGATGTTGTAGAGGTAATAACTGAGAAACGTTTGAAACTCATTACGACTGACTTCTTGTGAACTGGCGAAAAAGCTCTGCAAGCTATGCATGAGATTATTGTGCACGTCTAAATGAGCTTGCAAGCGCTGACTGATACGTTCAGCCTTTAATTGGAATTCAGCAATTTGCTTATTTTCTTCGTGTTGTCGGGTAAAACTAAATGCCGCAAAAACCAGCGCCAGACTGATGAGTATGGGAACCAAAAAGGTCCAGCGGCGTGACCACCAGACATCCCGGGGCTTGGCAAAAAATACCAGCACCAAGGGGGTAATCGTGATGACCCCAAATGTGTCCCCCAGCCACCAGACAGCCCAATTTGATAAAAAATCCTCATTCGCAATAACCCCGGCCAGACTCAGGCAAGTCACACCTATTGTGCTTGCACATAAGCAAGAAATAGCACCGCCAAAGACAAAAAATTGCAAAATTTTTGCTTCACTGTCTAGTTCAAAGCGGCGTTCCAATTGCCACATTAAAAGCAAATTGCCAGCAAAGGCCTGTAACGTGACAGCCCCTGCGAGCAGGGCTGGAATCACAAAAGTTATGGGTGAAAATTGACTAAAGCTTTGACTGCTTAAGTGTAAATTCACCAAAAATGAGCCGAAAAAAACGCCTGGCAGCGCTCTTTTTTCGAAAATTAGGGTGGCACCTAAGGCAAGACCCGCAGCCGGGTAAATCGCCATCGAATAGCCCGGCGGAATGGCGAGCAAGGAAGCGGCACGACCCAGAGCAAGATAAGCCAGCGCGAGCAACAGTGTAAATATAAAGTGGCGCCAACCCGTAAGCTCGGTCGGCTTAGTTGGGGAAGCTAATTTAATATAATTACTGATACTCATCGAGTGGGTATTCGCTTAGTCGAAATTAATGGGCAAACGCAAGTCGTAATCTGCACTTTTCACCTTATTCTGCTAAGCGCTAAGGTGGAGAGTGTTATCTTATAGCATACGCAATGCCAGGGGTAGCGGCTACTATTGCTTTCGAAATCATCGATAAAACAGCTCGAAATGCGACGATTAGCTGTTTTAAAAGCAGCGTGTCAAGCCGCGTGCACGCCAGGTTATGCGCAGAACCCAGGCTGTGCTGATGACAGCCAGAGTTCAGCGAAGCCCGCCAAATTCAGGTTAAGCACTCAGATCAGGGATGAAGTTACCTTCAATACTTCGTCTGCAGTGGTCACGCCCTCGATTATTTTGTAGGCACCGGCAATACGCAGCGGTTTCATGTCGTCTTTGATGCTTTGTTCCCGCAAATCATGAATATCAGTTTCTGGCATGATTTTCTTGCTGAATTCCTGGGTGACCGTCAACAACTCATAAATCCCGGTACGTCCCAGAAAACCAGTTTGTCGGCATTCCGGGCAGCCTACGGGGCGATAGACGCGTTCTGGTTTGGCGATGGACCAATCCTCAACCAGACTACGCCAGACCGTATCCAAGAGTTCACCGTCGTCAGTTTTGCAATGTATGCACAAGGTGCGAACCAGACGTTGTGCCAAGATGCCTATGATGGTCGCTTCCAGCAAATAATACGGCACGCCTAACTCGAGCAAACGCATAATCGCCGAGGGGGCGTCATTGGTGTGTAACGTGGATAAGACTAAGTGACCTGTCAGCGAGGCCTGAATCGCCATTTCCGCTGTTTCAAGGTCGCGTATCTCACCCACCATAATAATGTCAGGATCTTGTCGCATTAGCGCGCGGATACCGTCGGCAAAACTTAAGTCGATCGAGGCCTGAACCTGCATTTGATTGAATGAGCCTTCGACCATCTCGATAGGGTCTTCGACGGTACAAACGTTGACGTCGGGTGTGGCCAGCGCTTTTAAGGTGGTATACAACGTGGTGGTTTTGCCTGAACCGGTTGGTCCGGTTACGAGGATGATCCCATGCGGCTTTTTCGTCAGGAAGTCCCAACGCTGCGCGTCAAGTTCAGGAAACCCTAATTCCGGCAGAGTTTTTACCACGACTTCGGGGTCGAAAATACGCATCACCAGTTTTTCGCCAAACACCGTGGGCATGGTCGATAAACGTAATTCAATTTCCTGGCCATCGGCGGTGCGGGTTTTGATACGACCATCCTGAGGGCGGCGTTTTTCGATGACATCGATACGACCCAGTAATTTAATCCTGGCGATCATGGCCACCATAATGGAGGCGGGAACTTGATAGACCTGGTGTAAGATGCCGTCGATACGAAAGCGTATCACCGAGATTTCACGTTTGGGTTCAAGATGAATATCGGAGGCGCGCTGATCAAAGGCAAATTGCCACAGCCAATCGACAATATTAATCACATGCTGGTCATTGGCATCAACCTGACGGTTAGTCCTGCCCATTTCCACCAATTGCTCCAGATTCTGACGCAAGGCCATATCATTATTGGCAGTCTTTTTGCGTGCATCTTTGATGGATTTTGCCAGCGAAAAAAATTGTACGGTGTATTGTGCGACATCGAGTGGATTCGCAAAAACCAGCTTGATTTCTTTCTTGGTCAGACGTTCGATTTCGTCTCGCCATTCGGTATGGTAAGGGTCGGTGGTTGCAATGGTTAAAACTTCACCATTCAACTCCAGCGGCAAGATGTTAAAACGTGTTGCATAGTTGGCCGACATTAAATCCGCGACCCGGGTGAAGTCAATTTTTAAAGGATCAATGCGATAAAACGGCAAATGCACCTTGCGCGCCACCCATTCGCTGAGCCAGTCCAGCGACAGTAGCGCGTGTGGGGGCTTGGCCGACTTCAATTTAGATTGCGCGACGGCGGTTAAGATATGCATATTCGCTGGGCCATTTTTAAAAATACCCATGCTGGAGTTATACAAACGCTTGGCATCTTCTTTGGTTACCAGGCCATCATTCACTAACCAGGTGTAAATTTGCTGCAGGCTGAGTTGCCGTTGAGTTGTTGTTGTCATAGTTAGTTTTCTGAGATGTTTGTGGCGTTGCACGCCTGCAAGTCGGGTAGCCAGGATTTGGCGGGCAATTTAGTCTGGCTTTGTAATTGGCTGGCGCGCGTCGCGATTGCGGCAAAATCCAAGGCTTGACGCTTTTTAAACGCCACCACCACGACATTGCCTTCGGCGACAGCTGGTAAGCTCAACACCAAGGGGAACACCGCTCGCAAAGCCTGCAGGTTTTTCTTATAACTGGGGTGCTCACCAAATAAATTCACGCTTAGTACGCCGTGCGGTGTCAGGCAAGCTGCGCAAGCACGATAAAATTCCTGGCTATCCAAAACCGGGCCACGCGCTGCGGCATCATAGAGGTCAACTTGCAAGATATCGCAACTGGCATGATTGGCGACATCCTCAACGTAGTCGGCAGCGTCCATTTGTATTACCTGTAAGCGCGCATCGTTCTGCGGCAATTTGAACATACTGTGGCAAACCGCAATGACTTCAGGGTTAAGTTCTATCGCTGTAACGCGGGTTTCAGGCAGGTAGCGGTAACAGAATTTCGTGAGTGCAGCGCTACCCAGGCCAAGTTGCACGATATGTTGCGGTTGTGTTTGAAAAAGTAGTGGCGCTAACATTTGCTGCACATACGTCAATTCAACCTGGTCAGGGCGGGCAACGCGCATTGCTCCTTGCACCCATTCACTGCCGAAATGCAAATACCGTACGCCATTGTGTTCAGACAAATTGATCGGAGCAAATTTGACTCTGCGCGTACGTAGTGGTTTTTCTTCAGCCATGGCCGGTCCGGTAGTAGTCTTGCGCGGGCCCTTCATGGTATTGGCTTGCGCTTCGATAGATTTACGTTTAATTAACATGGAATTCTAATCCTGATGCTGGATAAGCTGAAGTATATTAATATGTTGCAACATTTTAGCCGTAGAACCGTGCAAAGTGCAGTGCTCGCTCGCTGATGTTTGCGGGAAATCCGGCGATTATGCTCGGGATGGCTGCTTCAAGCTCAACTTTGCTACCGAGTCAGGCTAGAATAGGCAAAATATGCGATTGGAAAAGACTAAAATGACTACGCCATGGTTTACCTAAGGCGGGTCGGGAATTGGAAGAACATGACACAACCAGAACAAGCGGTTAGCGAATTTAAAAGTAAGAGCGGTTTAAAACGGATATTTTCAGCGCTTTTATACTCGATAGATGGATTTAAATCAGCCTGGCGTAATGAACATGCATTTCGCCAGGAATTGGTTTTAGTGGTACTTGGCATAGTCATCGCCCTGGCTTTACCCGTGTCTGCATTTGAAAAACTGATGATGATTGCGGTATTGCTGTTAATTCTGGTGGTTGAATTAATTAATTCGGCGATAGAAGCGGTTGTTGACCGGGTTTCTTTAGAACGCCATTCTTTATCAAAGAATGCCAAAGATTTTGGTAGTGCAGCGGTGTTGCTCACCTTTGTTATCGCGCTTGCGACCTGGGCTGTGATTTTGCTCGACAGGTTTTATTACTAAAATTCCCCGGATTTGCCATGATAGAACTACGTCAGGCTCCACGTATTACGGTTAATTGGCGCGCTGCCTTGCGTTTAAGTGATGGCCGGTTATTGCTGGTCAGGGTGTTAAATGTGGCCAAAGAAGGTGTGCTGGTGGAGTGCGCGGAAAATCTTGGGCAAGGCAAGGTGTATCCCATGATGCTGGAAATTCCGGCATTTAATGGCAGTGACGAGGTTCATAAAGTGCAATGCAATGGTCGCGTGCGCCACGCCATACTGGCTGGGGATAGCTATAAAATGGGCTTGCACTTGCAAGACATTTCCAGTTTCCATGCGGAATTAGTGCAAGCCTGGGTTTCTCTAACCAATCGTGGCAAGCCAGCTTGATCTGGCTTAGTTTCTGGCGTATCTGCTTACAAGCTGGCTTGCTTAAGTCGCGTAGTCACCGTACAATGGCGCCGTTTTGGTGCTAAAGACTTGATTTTATTGAAATAATGTTAAGCTTTAGTTAAACGGGAAACACACGATCAGTCTCAATCTGATCCAGGTGTACTGCCCCCGCAACGGTGTACAAGTGCATAATTTTTATGCGAGTTTATTCTTAAGCCACTGCTCAGACGAGTGGGAAGGCGAATAAATGTCACTTGTCAGTCCGGAGACCGGCCAGACAGACGTGAAGTAATGCGGACGGGGTGAGTCGTGACCAGGCCAGAATATTTGCTGTGCCGTACCGGTATCTTTTCAGTCAGTAGTTCTTACTGACTTGCTTTCCGCCTACTTTTTTATTGAATTCAGACTGGTCATGCTTGCCAGTTGCTTGCCTTTTACTCTATGAAATCTGCTTTCAAACCCTTGGCGCTGAGCCTGGCCTTAGCTATTGCCTTTCCGGCGCTGGCTGCTTCCACTACCCAAGCTGACGATGTGATTGTCACAGCAAACCGTTTCGCGCAATTAAGCAAAGATGTGCTGGCTGATCACGTTGTGATTAGCGCAGAGCAAATTGCTTTATCAGGCGCCAGTACGGTGGTCGAATTATTGCAGCAACAGCGCGGTATCGAAGTCGCGCGCAATGGTGGTCCGGGTACGGTTGCCTCGGTGTTCATGCGTGGCGGTAATAATGCCCAAAATGTGGTGTTGATCGATGGCGTGCGCGTCGGTAATGCGACCACCGGTGGTGTCACCTGGTCGTCTTTGCCATTGGCACAGGTTGAGCGTATTGAAATCGTGTATGGCCCACTTAGCAGCCAATACGGTGCCGATGCAATGAATGGTGTAATACAGATTTTCACCAAAAAAGGTCAGGGCAAGATCAATCCGGTAGTCAGCGCCGGTTTTGGTAGCTTTGGTACGCGTAAGGCAGCCGCCAGCATCACAGGCTCTACTGTTGATAATTTGTCTTATGCTTTCTCGATTGCACATGAAGAGGCGGATGGCTTCAATGCCTCTAAACCTGGTGCGGGTAAATACACGTATAACCCAGACAAAGATGGTTATACCCAGGATAGCGCGAGCGGACGGGTAGTCTGGAGCTTGGCGAAAGACAGTGAATTAGGCCTGCAATTTTTGCAAAATCGTATCAATGCGCAATTTGATGCTGGCGCCAGCTATGACGATCGCACTGTGCAAAAACTCGAAACCCTGTCGGTTTTTGGTAAAACTCGTGTCAGCCCAATCTGGACTACGCAGATAATGTTGTCGCAAAGCGCTGATAAAGCTTACACCGATGCCTCTTATGGTAAGAGCCAGATCGATACCACGCAACAACAATTGCAATGGCAAAACGACCTTATCTTAGGCCAGGGTGTGTTGCAAGTGAATGCGGAAACTCGCGAAGAAAAAGTGAGCACGCCAACTACCGCATTGAATGGCAAACGTCGTACCAATTCGCTGGCTACCGCTTATGTTTTGAAACAAGATCAGCATTTAATGAGTGCGAGTTTGCGTTATGACCGCAGCTCGGTGTATGGCAACACCACCACCGGTAGTCTGGCTTATGGTTATAAAATCGATCCAGTCTGGCGCGTGAATGCCAGTTATGGCACCAGCTTCCGTGCGCCAACTTACAATGAACTGTATTACCCAGGTTACGGCATCAGCAGCAATCAACCTGAAAAATCCAAAAATGCTGAAATTGGTTTGTATGCAGAACAGAATGATTGGCAATTCAGTGCTGTGTATTACCAAAACAAAGTCACCGACTTAATCGTCAACACCAGTATTTGCCCGGTACAACAAGCGACCCACCCTTATGGTTGCGCCTATAACGTGAATCGCGCCAAGTTGTCGGGCTTTACGCTGGGTGGTTCGGTTAAACTGGATGCCTGGACTGCACGTACAAGCTGGGATATTCAAGACCCGAAAGATGAAACCACAGGTTTGCGTTTGGCACGCCGTGCCAAACAGCATGCGACGCTGGCTGTAGATTATCAACAAGCCCAATGGAAAGCGGGTGCTGAAGTCATCGTTTCAGGTGAGCGCTTTGATGACGTAGCGAATAAAAACGCCCTGGCATCGTATGGTTTGTTGAATCTCTACGTGAGCGCCAATCTGACACCAGAATTGAAAGTGTTGGCACGCGTGAACAATCTGGCTGATAAAGATTATGAATTGGCGCGCAATTACACCAGCTCGGGCCGCAATGCCTTTGTTGGTTTGACTTATAGTTTTAAATAAGCCTTAATGTGAATTGCTGTTTTTTGTATTAAGTATTTTTGTATTACCTATTGGGCCTGCTCGTGCAGGCCCAATTGCTATTGATCCAGGCTATACATGAAAAGTAAAACGGCCAAGATTTATACTCCGGCAAGCGCCAGCGCAATTTTGCTGGGTTTGTTTCTGTTTGCATGCCTCAGTCTGATCGCCGCCTGTGCTATCGGTTCGGTCAGTCTGGCACCACTCGAATTAATTCACGCCTTGCCGGAATTCTGGCGCGGCGACACCACCAGCCTCGCTGCCAGTTTGCTGGATTTGCGCTGGTCGCGTGCTTTAACCGGGTTTGTGACTGGGGCCGCTTTGGCTTTGGCTGGCACCATGATGCAAGCCTTGTTGCGTAATCCGCTGGCCGATCCCTATGTGTTGGGCGTGTCAAGCGGGGCCTCGGTAGCCGCCCTCGCGAGTATTTTGTTATTCGGCTTTTCCTGGTGGGTCGATCTTGCGGCGTTTGCCGGGGCGACCGGGATTTCCTTGGTATTGCTGCTCTTAGCCCGGCAAGATTTTCGTGGCCATGGTGGTAGCGATGGTCGCTCACCATTACTGATTTTAACTGGTGTGATTCTGGCTACAGGCTGTGGGGCGCTGATCACCTTAATGTTGACGATAGCGCCGGAAGGACGTTTGCGCGGCATGGTATTCTGGATGATAGGTGACCTCTCACATGGTCAATTCCGCACACTGCCCTGGTTAATTTTAGCAGGCGTGTTGATCTGGGTCTTGCGCCACGCGCGCGCAATTAATTTGCTCGCGATGCATGCAGAAAATGCGCTGACTCTGGGCGTGTCCGTGGCCAGAATTCGCCTGGGCTTATTTCTCGGTGCGGCCTTACTCACTGCCAGTGCGGTGGCAAATGCCGGTAGCGTCGGTTTTGTCGGCTTGATTTTGCCACATGCCTGCCGTTTTCTGATCGGGCCTGATCATCGGCTATTATTTCCGGCTGTGATTTTTACGGGCGGCAGTTTCTTGATGCTGGCTGATACCCTGGCACGCACGGTTGTCGCGCCTCAGCAATTGCCAGTCGGCGTGATTACGGCAATGATAGGCGTACCTGTGTTCTTGCTGCAACTTTATCACCTAAGGAAACGCTAATGCAGCTCCAAAATTTGACGGTGCATCAAAAGCAGCGCTGTTTAATTCGTGACCTGAATTTGCAAGTAGAACCTGGGCAGTGCTGGGTCATACTCGGGCAAAATGGCGCCGGTAAGACCAGCTTGTTGCGTACCTTAGTGGGCTTGCATCATGCCCAGCAAGGTCAGGTGTATTGGCAAAACCGGGCGCAGTCTGACTGGGACTTAATGCAGCTAGCCCGACTGCGCGCGTATTTGCCGCAAGGACGCAATGATGCATTTTCTTATTCGGTTTTAGAAGCCGTGATCAGTGCCTTGCCCGCCAATCAGAGTTCTGCTTACTGGGATAGCGAGGCCGATATCGATAGCGCGCAAGCAGCGTTGCAAGCCTTTGATGTGGGCCACTTAGCGCAACGTGATGTGCGTGGTTTATCGGGCGGTGAGCGACAACGTGTCGCGCTCGCGGCTTTATTGGCACAAGATGCCGATTACCTGTTGCTGGACGAACCCTTGAATGCGCTGGATGTGGCGCATCAGATCGCCGTAATCAAAGTCTTGCACCAGCAACGCGCTTTAAACAAAGCCATCATCATGGTTAGTCACGATTTAAATCTGAGTTATCCCTTGGCGACCCACGCTTTGCTCTTATTAAACGAGGGTGGCTGGCTGGCTGGCACGGCAGAGGCCATGTTCAGCGCTGAAAATTTGAGCGCCTGTCTGGGGCATCCCATCCAACTAGTGCAAGTCGAGGGCAAGACCTTATTTATTCCCAGGGATTTGGTATGAGTCGCGCAGGCAAAGTCTTGTTATTAAGTGCAATCGCAAGCGGACAAGGGAAAACCAGTGTGGCTGCGGCTTTGGCGGCCAAATTGCGCGCTGAGGGGCAGCACGTCTGCGTTTTTAAAATCGGTGCGGATTTTATCGATCCCCATATTCTGCGCGTAGGCAGTGGTAGCGAAGTCGATAATTTAGATTTGTGGTTACTCGGTCGCGACGCCAGCTTGCAGCGTTTGCAAGCAGCAGCGCGTCAGCACGACTATGTGCTGATTGAAGGCGCAATGGGTTTATACGATGGCGTACCCAGTAGCGCGGATCTGGCACGTGAATTTGAAATTCCTGTCATCGTCGTGCTGGATGTAGCCGCGATGGCGCAAACTGCCGCCGCAATTTTGCAAGGCTTACGCGATTACGGCCCGGTCACTATGGCGGGCTTTATCGCTAATCAGATTGCCTCGGCGGGGCACGCTGAATGGGTTGCACGTGGCTGTCGCGATATTCCCTTGCTCGGCTATTTACCACGTCTGGCCGATAGCTTACCCGAACGTCATCTGGGTTTATACCTGGCGCAAGAGATCGCCGACATCGAACAACGCGTCTCGCAGTTGGCACAAGCACTGACCTTGAACCCCGCATTTCAGGCGGTACCGGATTGGTCGCTGGCAGATACTGGTGCAGTCGCTGAATCGGTACCTGCCTTGCTGCAAGGTGTGACGATTGCGGTGGCACGTGATGCAGCATTTTGTTTTTTATACCCAGCCAATTTGCAAATACTGCAGCAATTGGGGGCCAGCCTGGTATTTTTTTCGCCTTTGGCCGACCAAGCCATACCTGCTCAAGCGCAGGCCTTGTATTTGCCTGGTGGCTATCCCGAGTTGTATGGCGAGGCTTTGGCAAAGGCGGAGCGTTACCAGCTTTCTTTGCGCCACGCCTGGCAAAGCGCGATGCCGATCTGGGCGGAATGTGGCGGGATGATGAGTTTGTGCTGCGCCATCGAAGATTGGCAAGGGCGATCCTGGCCGATGAGCGGAATTTTACCGATCAGGGTGCGTATGCATAAACGCTTACACGGCCTGGGTTTGCAAGTCTGGCACACCGGCTTAGGTGAGTTACGTGGTCATAGTTTTCATTATTCCAGCGTCGAGTCAGAATTAAGTGCGATGGCCACGACTCAGTGCTATCCAAATCAAGCTGCGAAAGGCGAACCGGTATATCAGTCGGGGCAATGCCGCGCCAGCTATTTTCATGCGTATTTTCCGAGTAATCCCAAGGCTGCTGCTGCCTTATTCTTAGCTCGCGCCTGGCCAGTCGCTGGCTCAACCTGATCACATCCGTCTTATTCAGGATTAACTATGAAATTCACTTGCCTCATGATACAGGGGACTACGTCAGACGCCGGTAAAACCACTCTGGTGGCAGCGCTATGTCGTTTGTTGTCTCGTCAGGGCAAAGCCGTGGCTCCATTCAAGCCGCAAAATATGGCCTTAAATAGTGCCGTCACGGCTGATGGTGGTGAAATCGGCAGGGCGCAAGCCTTGCAAGCGCAAGCTGCGGGTATTGCTGCGCACACTGACATGAATCCGGTTTTGATCAAGCCCAGTTCGGACACCCAGGCGCAAATTATCGTGCAAGGCAAAGTGCGGCACGACATGTCTGCACGCGATTACTTAAGCTATAAACAAATCGCCATGCCCGCGGTACTTGAGTCATTCCATCGTTTATCTCAGCGCTATCACTATGTGATTGTGGAGGGTGCTGGCAGTCCTGCTGAAATTAATTTGCGAGATCGCGATATCGCAAATATGGGCTTTGCCGAGGCAGTCGATTGTCCAGTAGTATTGGTGGCCGATATTGATCGTGGTGGCGTGTTTGCACACATAGTCGGGACCCTGGCTTGTTTGTCGCAGTCCGAGCGACAACGAATTATCGGCTTCGTCATCAATCGCTTTCGTGGTGACTTGAGTTTATTGCAGCCTGGCTTGGATTGGCTCGAGCAACAAACTGGTAAGCCGGTACTGGCCGTTATTCCGTATCTGATGGGCTTGCAACTGGAGGCGGAAGACGCGATTTTGCAGCAACAAACAGCGCGTGGCCGATTCACCGTGGTGGTACCAGTTTATCCGCGCATTGCCAATCACACCGACTTCGATGTCTTGCGCGCCCACCCCGACGTTGATCTGCAATTTATCGGCCCTTCCCAAGCGATTCCCGCGGCAGATTTGATTATTTTGCCCGGTAGTAAAAATACCCGTGAAGACCTGACTTATTTACGCCAACAAGGCTGGGATAAAGCACTACGCAAACACTTGCGTTATGGAGGTAAGGTGATAGGGATATGTGGCGGCTATCAAATGTTGGGGCAACAGATTGCCGACCCGCACGGCGTAGAAGGAGAACCTGGAACGCTGCAAGGTTTGGGGCTGTTGCCAGTGCATACCGAATTAGCGACAGAAAAGTGTTTGCGTCAGGTTCATGGGCAGAGTTTGTTTGGTGAATCGCCGGCGCCGGTAGTGGCCTATGAAATTCATATGGGGCGCACGGAAATGCTGGAGCCGGTTCTTCCAGCATTTAAAATAAACGCTAAACCTGAAGGCGTGATCAGCGCAGACCAGCAAATCATTGGCAGCTATCTGCATGGCTGGTTTGATCAGCCCGAGGCCTGTCAGGCGATGTTGCGTTGGGCTGGTTTAAGTGAGGCTGGCGTGATTGATATCAATGCGCTGCGTGAACACAGTCTGAATCGTTTAGCCGATGCTTGCCAGCCCTTGCTCGATAAATTGCAAGCCATGTAAAGAGTTAATGATAGAGCCACTGCGCCAGCGCAATGTAAATAGGTATGCCTGCCATGATATTGAATGGAAAAGTAATCCCTAAAGACATGCCCAGATACAGGCTGCTGTTGGCCTCGGGCAGGCTCTCACGCAGAGCAGCTGGTACGGCGATATACGAGGCGCTGGCAGCCAGGCACATCAATAAAATCGCGTTGCCCAACTCGGCATCGATTAACCACGCCAGAGCTAAGGCGAAACCCGCGTGCAGTAAAGGCGCGAACAAGGCATAGCCGAGCAGGGCAGGGCGTTGCTGACGCACGCTGGGCCAATTTTTGGCCGCACACATACCCATATCGAGCAAGAAGAACGCTAACAAGCCTTTAAATATGTCCACAGAAAAAGGCTTCATCGCAGCCAGGCCATTTTCACCACTGAAATAACCAACTAACAAAGAGCCTATCAAGAGAAATTGCGTGCCGTCAGATAAGCTTTCTTTAATCACGTGCTTTATATCATTGCTGCTAGCGCTATTGCTATTGCCGCCATTTTTACGACGCAGCGAATTGGCGATGATGATGGCATATAAAATTGCTGGCGCTTCCATTAAAGCCATGGCCGCAGCCATGTGTCCACCGAATTCTATGCCGCGTCCCTCTAAAGCCTGGGTTGCGGTAATAAACGTGACCGCACTGACTGAGCCGTAAGTCGCGGCAATCGCCGCAGCATCAAACTGGCTGGTGTAACGTTTAAGCAAGGCAAATGCCGCGATTGGCAAAATGATAGCCAACGCCAGCGCTAATAGCAGTGATAGCGCAACTTGCCAGTTCAAGCCCGTTGCCGCCAGCGCGAATCCGCCTTTTAAGCCCAGTGCCATGAGTAAGTACATTGACAAAAAACGGCTGATTGAGTTGGGAATAGTCAGATTGGATTTGCAAAATCCCGCCAGCAAACCCACCATAAAAAATAAAATTACAGGGTCGACAAACTTTGTCATGATAAATCGCAGTGAGTGAAAACCCGCGCATGGTAGTTGAATTTGATTATCAGGTAAAATCAATAATAATGATAAAAATCATCGAGAAAACTCTATGCATATAAGTATTCGACAACTGCAAATCTTGCAAGCACTGGCTGAACATGGCAGCCTGACTGGCACTGCAGAAGCTTGCCACATCACGCAACCCAGCGTTTCTATGCAATTAAAAAGTTTGTCTGAGCAGCTCGATATGCCACTCTATGAAATCATAGGTAAGCAAGCCTACCTGACACAAGCGGGTAACTACACGCTGGCCGCGGCGCAGGCGATACAGCAAGAACTGGAATATTTACGTCAGCAATTAGCGGCATTGCGTGGCTTGACTGCCGGTAGTTTGAAAATTGCGATGGTCAGTACCGCGCAATATTTTTTACCGCGCATGCTGGGACGGTTTTGCCAGACCTACCCTGATCTGGAAATCAGTTTTCAAGTGGCAAATCGTGATGGCGTAGTCCAGCGCTTGCGGCAAAATCAGGATGACTTATACATTATGACGACGCCGCCCGATTCCATGGATTTGCAAATTCTGCAGTTTCTCGATAATCCCCTGTACTTGATTGCCGCTCAAGATCATCCCTTAAGTCAGTACAAGCGCCTGCAACGTCAGCATTTGCAGCAGCATGCCTTTATTTTGCGCGAACCCGGGTCGGGTACCCGCATGGCGTGTAGCCGTTGGTTTGATGAGCAAGGGATAGAACCTAAGGTCAGGTTGGAGTTGGGGAGTAATGAGGCGATCATCTCTGCGGTTGCCGCTGGACTGGGCTTAAGTATCGTGTCGCGTCATGCTTTACCTAAGCAACCACAGCGCGAGGGGATACGTATTTTGAATTTCCATGATTTACCCATCCCTTCGCAATGGTATATCGTCTACCCGCAAGGCAAAAAACTTTCACCGATCGCGCAGGTTTTTTGTCAGCATTTACTGAGTTTGCGCCAGGAAAAGAGCTAGCCTGGGTAAAAATTATGTATAATTTTATATTATTTTGCGAAGTCACTAAGTAGCAGTATCAGAGCGTTTAAGAGATGCGCAAAGCGGTGTTGTATCCAACCATGCCAGCGACAGATATACCTAATTTCTGCCCGGTGCTCGAATTGCCTGCTTATTAATTTTGTCGTAAAAGTTGGGTGAAAGTTTAGTCGAAGTTGGTTGTCTTCCTGATTTTGCTTGCGAATTGACTTAAGGCTTGGGCAAAATGCGCGCAATGATTAGGCTGGGAGCGAGTTATGGTCAAGGTTTTAATAGTCGAAGATGATCAGCGTCTGGCTGAATTGGTGATCGAGTATTTACAAAATTATGAGTTTGATGTCGATTGGGTTAATCGCGGTGATATAGCGCTGAGCCGGTTTCAGCAAAATCCTGCCGATGTCGTTATTCTGGATTTAATGTTGCCGGGGCATGATGGCATGGTGATCTGCCGGCAAATCCGCGCAATTTCACAAGTCCCGATCTTGATCTTAACCGCGAGGGAAGATGTCTTTGATGAAGTGGCCGGACTTGAGCAAGGGGCAGACGACTACGTCAATAAACCCGTGCAACCCAGAGTTTTGCTGGCACGATTGCGGGCGCTTTTGCGCCGCAGTCAGGACAAGCAAGATGCCGCAGAGTCGACCGATAAAGACTTGAAATTTGGCGCGTTGCGGATTTCAGTGGCGAATCGCAATGTCTACTGGCGTGATGAATTAGTCAGTCTGAATACGGCCGAGTACAAATTATTTATGGTCCTGGTGGAGTCAGCGGGCAAGGTTTTATCACGCAATGATATTCTCTTAGCCATGCGTGGGATAGAGTTTGATGGTCTGGATCGAAGTATCGACAATAAAATTTCACGCTTGCGGCGTAAATTTGATGATACACATTCGGAAAAAATCAAAACTGTCTGGGGTGAAGGCTATTTGTTTAGTCCATCGGCCTGGGAATAATTGTGTCGCGTTTGTTTTGGCGCTATTTGTTGTGGACTTTACTCAGTCTGCTGATTGCGGCTGGTTGCGCTTATTTAGCGATACGATTCTGGTATGGTGATCCGGTACAACAAGTGGCGCGACAACAAAGTTATGCGCAACAATTTTTGCTCGAACACTACATCGATCAGGCTGGGCCAGACGAGTGGCTGAGCCGCTTAAATAAGGTGCGCGAAATTACGCATGCCGAACTTGAATTAATTCCTTTGCCTCAGGCGTTAGCACAACTCGATCAAACGCAATCCCAACAATTGCTACGCGGGCAGGTAGTAATCAGCCTTACACAGCGCAGTATTTACCGCCGCGTATCTTTGCAAGAAGAGCGCTATATAGGCAGTAATGACGATGTACTGCAAATACGCGAATTTGGCCTCGACGTGGCGCCTGTGTTACATGCGGAACTGATGCGTTACTCGATTGTGGCGCTTTGCTTATTGATCCCGATAGCGATCTGGAGTAGTTTGCATGGTCGCAGTCTGCAAACGCTGTTGCGTTTCGTCGCTGAGTTCGGTGCGGGCAACTTGCAGGCCAGGGCCAGTATTCACAAACGTGCCAGCGTCTACCCTTTGGCATTGGGCATGAATCAGATGGCCGATCAGATACAGCAATTGATACAGGCGCAAACCCGGTTAATCCACGCGGTTTCTCACGAATTGCGTACACCTATCGCCCGACTCGAGTTCGCCCTGGAGTTATTGCACGATGCGCGTGATCCCGCGCGGCGAATTGCAGCAATGCAGGGGGATTTAGATGAATTAAAAGCCCTGGTTGACGAATTGCTGCAATTTGGGCAAATGGCGAGCTTGTTAAAGAACCGGTCGGCCAGCGAAGCGGAAGCACTAAAACCCAGCGATTTTTTTCAGGATTTGTTGCGCGAAGTGCATCATCTGTGGCCAGCCGAGCAAATCGAATTGTGTCTGCATGGGCAGGATGCAGAAACACTGGTGTGGGTTGCCAATCGCCGCTTATTAATGCGCGCCTTGTCGAATATTTTGCGCAATGCTTGTCGCTACGCGCAGCATCATATCTGCGTAGAATTTCAGATTACCGCGGATCAGCTCTGTTTCCGGATTGCCGACGATGGCCCTGGCATACCCGAAGCGCAGCGTCATTTAGTGTTCACTCCGTTTTATCGTATCGATGAAAGCCGCGACCGCAATAGTGGCGGTATGGGCCTGGGTCTGGCTATTTGCCAGCAAGCGGTGCTGGTGTTGGGGGGAAGTGTCGAGCTTACGCAATCAGCATGGGGCGGTGCCGAGTTTGTCGTGCGTTTGCCACGCCAGTTAACATCTACAAATTCATGACAAATCGCCGACATGTCAAGGGTGAATAGATAAGACCACTCAATTACACTGTGAAGTAGTGAGACGTTGAGCAGCACACGATGGTGATGCCAGTGTACAAGTCGTAATTTCCAGTGCGAGGTAGTGAAGATGGCAAGCGTGAATCAGGTGTCAAAAATAGCAGCATCGCAAACGGTCGCTAATTCTGGCAGACTTGCTGCGCGCAATTCAAACCGTGTCTGGCACTTCATCAAGTCAGGCTTGCACGCAATTGCCGAACAAAACACCGCAAAAAAACAAGCAGATGGCAAGGGCATTGCGCCCGCGATCGAACCCGATTTATTGCAATGTCGCCACGATAGCGAGGTCGCTGTCGCAGGCTGGAGTCAAATTCTGACGCAGCCATTTGCGTTGTTAAATGCAGCCAGCAGACTAAACGCGGAAGATATAAAGCATATCGCGCTAGCCTGCCAAAAGAATGGTTTGCAACTGGTTTGCCTGGTCACTCAGAGTGACAGCTCGATTGCGGCAAAACAACTAGACTATGCTGAACTGACTACCGAAGACTGGCTTGCCTTGCATCAACTCGCAAGTTTATTGTTGCAACCCGCCGAAATTCGCGCAACACACTTAGGTATCAGTTTGTCGGCTGCCGAGGTCTTTTGCAAACCTGCTTTACAAGCAAGTTGCCATACTGACGCAGCCACGAGTCATAACAAGTCACATCCTCTATGCACGATTTCCAGTTGGATTACTCCTGATTTACCTCAATTATTCTTGCAAATTCGTGATCACTTTAAAGTGATTGCGCAAAGTGCAGAGTTAAGTCGTCAGCGCTTGCATGAGATTATGTTGGCCGAAGCAGGAAGTGCTAATTACCAACACTGGTATGGCGATATTCTGACCGGTAAGCACATCGCTCCTTGATGAAAGGATGATAAGAATTGTCTAAACAGGGTTAAATGTCTATGATGCCAGTTTTTCCAAGCATACATATACCTAAGACGATGATGCGTGTTATTGAAACTCGCGTGCCAGGCATGCCCCCTGTTGTAGCACTTCGCACCTTACCGATTCGTTCCTTATTGCAGACTGCGTGCCTGAGTACTTGTCTGATAAGTTTCGCAGTTTGCGCGCAAACCCCATCGGCCCCCAATTTACCCGATGGTAGCCGGGATAGTTATCTGGCATTGGGTTGGGCCAATGAATCCAATTGCCAGCTAGGTGGCGAGCAGCGAAATCGCTTAAAGGCCTACTGGCAGTTCCAGTGGAGTAACGGTGCATTTATCCGTAACACCACATTCGGCTGGCACTTATCCGAGCAGGCACATCTTGAATATGGCCCTCTGTTGGAATACCTGCCTTCTTGCGACTGGTCGATTATTGGCCGTGGACGTCAGACTACGCGTTCCGCTTCGAATGTGGCAGTTGGTGGTTTTTTTAATTATAAATTAAATACTAGTTGGCGCTTTAGCAGCAAGTTTTCACTGGTGGCTGATGGTGAAAAGAGTAAGCGCCTGAATCTGGATGTGCGGCGTTTTTTTAAACCCGACTTGCATCAGGCGGTATCGCTGGGTGTCGGTTATACCTATTATCAACGTGCTTTTCTTCAGGATGGCTCGCGTTTTGATCCTGAATTTCTGACGGGAGTAGGTGGAAATTCGGACGGTGGTTACACTGGGATCAAAGAATATAAGTTTAGTAAAAATGGCGTTGATGATAATCGTCAGTTGTATCTGAATCTGAATTGGAATTGGGAGTTGAATCCATCGTGGATGATGACGTCGTCGGTGAGTGTCGCGCGCAATTTAGGGGATACCGGAGTGGGCGTGCAAGCTGGTCAGCGTTATACACACAGTGTGTTCAGCGGATTCGCATATCGTTTTTAAGTTGATTTCATGAAGTTTCTGGGCTTATTTCATTACTTGTTGCGCGCTAGTCTGGCCTTGTCAACACTGAGCTTGGCCAGTGCTGCACTGGCTCAGTCCGTGCAAACGGAAGAGTGGATCAGCTATCGCAGCGCCTATAAGCTCATGTTGCAATTCGAGAAATATGGAAAACCCAAGCATTTGCTACAAAATCACTTGCAGTTATTGAATAATCAAGCTCAGCCCTTTGCGGAAGGGCAACTCAGCTTGCAAGCAAAAACCCTGCAAATGAGTTTGCAAGTCGATGCGCTGGGGCGGGTGCGCTTGCCTTTATTGAAACTAGCCTATGACGAGAATGCTGAATTGCGTTTGGCGACGCAAAATCAAGGCTTGCAACTACGTCTTAGCCTGGCATTGGCTCTGCCCTATGAAGGACATTATGAAGCAAGTCAATTGAAGTCAGCTTGTGAGCAAGCATTGAATTTTTATGCCAGTGTTGGCGACCGGCGAGGTGTGCAAAAACGCTGCAGTGGCATAGTGATGGTTTATCCGCAAAATCTGAAAGTTATTCCACCGTATTTGAAGTTTGAAAATGGCCAGCTTAGCGTGCTCACAAATGCTGAAAATGGGCCCAATCTGGAAACAGGGGTGAAGCCGCAATTCGCGTATTTTGTTAAGTTCAGTGGTTTAAACGATAAAACGCAGGTAGTGAGTCATCACGCTCCCTTGGCCGTTTTCCCTGTGATGGAATAAATCAGCCATCATTCTGTCTGCCTGAAATCAGTCTGCACGCCTAAGTAACGACTTGTTAGCTTGCGGAACTTCTCCCCGCCAGCCGCTTCTAAGTGGCGTTATTGATTAATCCCCCTCGTTTATGAAGAATTTCCGTGTAGTTAAGCCTACGCTTATTTCCCTGGCCTTGTTTAGTGCATTTACGCAGTCTGTGTATGCACAGGAACAACAATCTGAGTTGGGTAAAAAAGTCTCAGAGAATGATAAAAAAACACCAGCTAAGCCAGCCGCAACCAGCAATGGTATGCAAACTGTTGAAGTGCAAGGCAAGACGCAATATGACGAGCGCCGTTTGGATACCGCAACAAAAATCGTGGTAACTCAGGAAGAGATTCTGAAATACGGTGACAGTAATCTCGGCGATGTGATGAAGCGTTTGCCCGGCGTTACTGTCGGCGGTGTGCAAGGTCGTGGCGGTGCAATTCGCATGCGTGGACTGGGTTCGGGTTACACACAGATTATGCTGAATGGTGAACCAGCGCCGCCGGGCTTTTCGCTGGATACACTATCACCTGACATGGTTGAGCGTATCGAAGTCATTCGTGCTGCAACCGCAGAACACAGCACACAAGCGATTGCCGGATCGATCAATATCGTTTTAAAAAAGGCCGTGCAAACCGCACAACGTGAGCTCAAACTGGGGGCTCAGGCGGATGGTAATCAACCCATGGCTATCGTTAATTATCAATTATCCGATAAGAGTGGCCCCTGGTCGTATGCGATAGGTGGAAATCTGGCGAAAGGCAAATATGATCGCCCCGGAGTCAACACCGAGCAAGCCTACGATGCATCGGGTAAGCAAGTGTTAGCGCGAAGCACGCAAACAGGTAGTGAGGGGAATTTTAATAGCTTTGGCATGGCACCCCGAATTAACTATAACTTTGCCAATGGCGACACGCTGACGACGCAGAATTTTATTAATTTTAATAAAAGCGACGGTCAAAATATTGAGAAAACCCAGACCAGCCTGGGCACCTTACCCAATTATTCAGCCAATTCGCAGGATTATAAAGCCGACTTTTTTATGCTGCGCAGTAACCTGAATTGGGTGCATAAAATGGCCGACAGTGCCAAGCTGGATATCAAATTTGGCGCGAACTATAACAAACGCACAACCGATATCGGTTTCAATGGCTACAATCAGCAAGGGCAAAACACCCTGCAACGGGTTTCCAATTTCGAGGGGAGCGACAAAGGTATTACCACGAGTGGTAAATATTCTGCACCCTTTGTCGAAGATCACAGTCTGGTATTTGGCTGGGATGCTGCATATAGCAAGCGCAATGAAACCCGTGTGCAAACCGATACCATATTGAATGGCAGCACCAACAAGCCGATTAATCTCAACGAAGTATTCGATGCGAACGTCACGCGTGTCGCAGTATTTGCGCAAGATGAATGGCAATATAATAAGCAGTTGTCGATTTATGGTGGCTTGCGCTGGGAAGGTATTAACACCAAAAGTGCGGGAAGTAATTATGCTGCGGTAGATAACCGCTCCGCTGTCTGGAGCCCAGTCTTGCAGGTTTTGTACAAACTGCCAGATAGTAAAAATGATCAGATTCGTGCTGGCTTGACCCGGACTTACAAGGCCCCCGATACCAGTCGTTTAATTCCTCGTCGTTTTATTTCCTTAAATAATAGCCCGACCAGTCCGGACAGTATGGGTAATCCCGACTTGAAGCCGGAATTGGCCTGGGGCTTAGATCTCGCTTACGAACATTATTTTGCTGACGGCGGTAATGTGTCGGCCAGTGTGTATTACCGTCGTATAGAAAATGTCATACACAATGTCACCGCCTTAATCGGCGATGGATGGGTGTCGCGTCCGGTGAATCAAGGCGAAGCGATCACTAAGGGCATAGAATTGGATGCGAAATTCCCTTTGCGCAGCTTTATTAAAGACGCGCCGCAAATTGATTTTCGTGCTAATTTGTCATTGAACTGGTCTAGCTTGAGCACCGTGCCGGGGCCGGATAATCGCCTGGACTCGCAAACGCCTGTTAGTGCAAATCTGGGTTTGGATTACACAGTTGATGGCTTGCCACTCACCTTAGGGGCAAATGCGGGTTTTCAAAGTGCCGGACCCGTGCGAATTTCAGAAAATCAGTACAGCTATGGCACGCCGAAACGTGTGCTGGACGTGTATGGCTTATGGAAATTTGATAGAAAAACCAGCTTGCGTCTGAGTTTCAGTAATGCCTTGCATCAAGATAATTTATCGCAAAGTCGTTATGTTGATCAGTCTGGCAGCACGGTACAAAATACCTTGTCGCCAACTACGGTGACGACGCGCCTGTGGTTCGAACACAAATTCTGATTTACCTGACTTCGTGAAAAAGCCGCCAGTTGGCGGCTTTTTTGTCATTTTGATTTGCGCTAAGCGATTCTTCACAGAGACCTCTGCAGAGCTTACTGCACGGCCAAATTTGAAGCCCGTGATGCTCGCTGTGCCCTGGCTCAGGTGCTTCCCGACATCAACTTAACGCACTCGCGACAGTTATGCAGAGGTTTCTCCTGGCTCATTTTTTGGGGGCTTCGGCGGCCCGGCAGCCATTTGGTAAATAGACGTTGGGAATATTGGTTTTATTTATCCCTGTCACGACCATTTTTTCGGGCGGACTGGCATTGCCACAAACCCAGGCAACCGGTACAACTGGGGCGTCTGGCACTATCGCCGGGCGCAAGCTGATGATTTTGTCTTTTAAGACACTATTGGCCTGATTGCCAAAGGTTAAGTGTATCGCGCCATTTTCAATCAGGACTTCACGTATGTGGTTGCTGACGATTTTATCGGCAGGCGGCAAACCTGCCATGGTGTTATCCGTCGGGAATTTTTGATGTAAGGCCCAGCTCACAGCGATGGGGTTCTTGGCGATGTCTGCCAGAGGTAAGCCTTTTACAATTTGCTCGCGCACGTTTTTTCCTAAAAAGGAAGGTAAGGCCAGTGCACCCAGAATGGCCAGAATGATTAATACCACCATTAATTCGATTAAGGTAAAGCCAGCAGATTTTTTAGCCATAATTTGCCAATTCAATAGGGAAAAAACAGGGTAAATTCAGCGCATGCGAATGCTGCGTAACATGCAAGTTTAAGCTGGAATTCAGGCTAGCGTATACCGCTTTATTGCAAGACAAAGTAAGAGTCAGGGACTGACAATAAATAGGAAGGTCCTGGCAGCCTGGCGAACTTAGAGAGCCGTAGCGAGAAAATCACGGCGACCGAGCAGAATTTGCCGAGTCTGCCATGTCAGTATCAATGTATTAACCAAGAAAACGATGAAAGTTAGGCCGAGCACTGGATTTTGCAGCCGATTATTTCTAAGTCTGACCGGCTGCTAGGGTTTGCTTTTAGCTGATGCGGAATTCAGGCTCAGCAATCCATCAATTTGTTTATCCACGCCCAATTGTTGCGCCAGAATTTGTGAATTCTGTCGATTAAGCTTCGCAATGCTAAAGTGCTGGCTTTGCCATAATCTGCCCATGCCAAGTGCCATGCTCACCCGGCTTGGGCCTGCTGGATGATAATCGCGAAAACTGGCTTGTACTGCTTTGTGCTGAGGTTCTGCCGCCGCGAGTTTGCGATAAAAACTAATCACAGCGTGCGCGCTGATGCCACTTTCCAATGCCAGTTGTATGCCCAGGTGATCAGCTTCTTGCTCTTGAATAAAATTTAAGGTGTTGAGTTTGATTTGCCAGCTTAAATCGCTGCGCAGCCTTTCCCAGATTAAGTCAACGTCTTGGCCCGGCGCTTGATTTAATTCTCGAGCTTCTGATAATTCTTCACGATGGTGTTCGGCTAACGCGTGCGCAATTTCGTGTGCCAGTAAGACGCTGGTTTCGGCAGTCGTTAAATTAAGTCGCTGAATAAAATCCGGGTTGATCAAGAGTTTTCCTCCTGCCATACACAGCGCGTCAAGATGACTTTGCTGCGCCGTATGCAATTCCCAATCCCAATCCAGGATCGCGGGTTTCCAATTGGCGGCGGTGAGGATTAAATGATGTGTCAGTGCGCGTAAATGTTGTAAGCCCTGCCTGTCCTGGTTTAGTACGCCGAGTTCAGCGGCTTCTTTTAACCAGTCATGATAGTGCGATTCAGCCAGCTGATTGACCTCGTGCTGGCTGTAATACAAGTTTTGCCAGCGTCCTGTTTGCGCAACCTGGGCCTGAGACGTGGGCAGGTAGGTCGCCATCAGTAATTCAGCCACTAAGACTGTGTGCATAAATGCAAGTTGAAGTAAACGCAGCATGGCGACCTCCGCAAATCGGTGTTTGCCGCTTCAACACTGTAGCCATCACAGCTTGCTTTCCCTGATTGGGGCAGTGTGCGGACAGAAAAGTGAGCAACTGATCTTTACTCTAGGTTTCGCCTGCCTTGGCGGCAAGTTGTAACGATAAAAAATTAAAATCTTTTACCTTGTTTGCTGTCGACTTGGCATGGTAATTCGCTCCAGATCTGCTAAAAATTCACAAATCTGCAATAAGCCCTTGAAATAATACGAGATTTTAAGATAGCGCTGTGATTGTCGCATTGCAGCATGTTATAATTTTCGGTTATCCGATTTTTCACCCACAAAATTAGCTATGTCATCTACAAAACGCGCTTTACGCAACATCGCCATCATCGCTCACGTCGATCATGGCAAGACCACTCTGGTTGACCAATTATTACGCCAATCCGGTACTTTCCGCGAAAACCAGCAAGTGGATAATCGCGTGATGGATTCCAACGATCTGGAAAAAGAACGTGGCATTACCATTCTGGCTAAAAACTGTGCGGTGGAATACGAAGGCACTCACATTAACATCGTCGATACCCCCGGCCATGCTGACTTCGGTGGTGAAGTTGAGCGCGTCTTGTCGATGGTGGATTCGGTGTTATTGCTGGTTGACGCGGTCGAAGGCCCGATGCCACAAACTCGTTTCGTGACTCGTAAGGCCTTGGGCCTGGGTTTGAAACCTATCGTTGTGATTAATAAAATTGACCGTCCAGGCGCACGTCCTGACTGGGTTATCAATGCGACCTTCGAATTATTCGATAAACTCGGCGCGACCGAAGAACAATTAGACTTCCCGGTAATTTACGCCTCCGGTCTGAACGGTTATGCCGGTATGACTGACGACGTGCGCGAAGGCACCATGAAGCCTTTGTTTGACGCGATTCTGGAACACGTGCCAGTGCGTGACGATGATCCTGATGGTCCTTTGCAATTGCAAATTTCTTCGCTGGATTACAACTCTTACGTCGGTAAAATCGGTATTGGCCGTATCAAACGTGGTCGTGCGCGTGCCTTGCAAGACGTGATCATTTTGAATGGCCCGGATTCAACGCCGATCAAAGGCCGTATCAATCAAGTATTGAAATTCAAAGGTCTGGAACGCATGCTGGTGGATGAAGCACAAGCTGGCGACATCGTTTTGATCAACGGTATCGACGAACTCGGTATCGGTAGCACAGTCTGTGCGCCGGATACCCCAGACGCTTTGCCAATGTTGAAAGTGGATGAGCCAACGTTGACCATGAACTTCCTGGTCAACAGCTCACCTTTGGCTGGCCGTGAAGGTAAATTTGTGACTAGCCGCCAAATCCGTGATCGTTTAGATCGCGAATTGAAATCGAATGTGGCCTTGCGCGTGACCGACACTGGTGACGACACCACCTTTGAAGTTTCGGGTCGTGGTGAGTTGCACTTGACAATTTTGCTGGAAAACATGCGTCGTGAAGGCTATGAATTAGCCGTATCGCGCCCACGCGTGGTGTTCAAAGAAATCGACGGCGTTAAACACGAACCCTATGAATTATTAACCGTTGACGTTGAAGACAGCCATCAGGGAGGTGTGATGGAAGAACTCGGTCGTCGTCGTGGTGATTTGCAAAACATGGAACCGGACGGTAAAGGCCGTGTGCGTCTGGAATACCGTATTCCTGCCCGTGGTTTGATTGGCTTCCAGTCGGAGTTCATGACGCTGACTCGTGGTACCGGTTTGATGAGCCACATTTTTGATGACTACGCAGCAGTTGACATGAATAAGCCGGAACTCGCCGGTCGTCGCAATGGTGTGTTGATTTCGCAAGACGATGGCGCAGCAGTTGCTTACGCACTCTGGAAATTGCAAGATCGCGGCCGTATGTTCGTGGTTCACAATGACCCAGTTTACGAAGGCATGATCATTGGTATCCACTCGCGTGATAACGATCTGGTGGTCAACCCGATCAAAGGTAAACAGCTGACTAACGTGCGTGCCTCGGGTACTGATGAAGCCGTGCGCCTGGTACCACCTGTGCAATTGTCGCTGGAATACGCGGTGGAATTTATCGAAGACGACGAATTGGTGGAAATCACACCTAAGAGTATCCGTCTGCGTAAGCGTTACCTGAAAGAGCACGAACGCAAACGTGCGTCGCGTGAAGAAGGCTAATCCACGCGGATTAGTTTGAGTTAGGCATGCCGTGAAAGCGCCCTGTTGATGCGGGTTTTCACGGCATTGCTCTGAAAAGGCGCATGAATACTGCGTCTTCAGAGTGTGATGTTTTGATGTTTGCCTTCACTTATTCTGAACGGCTCACGCTTTGGAATAGCAAGAGGATGGCAAACCTCGTCTAAGTTAAAGCCGGCGACCAAGGCCGGAATGCTGATCGCCCTGATCAGGCCTGTGTAAAGGAATTGCCATGATTAAAGCCCCAGAACTCTTATTGCCAGCAGGTTCGCTGGAAAAAATGCATGCTGCGTTTGATTTCGGCGCTGACGCGGTGTATGCCGGTCAGCCGCGCTACAGTCTGCGTGCGCGCAATAATGAATTTTCTACGCTGGAGGTGTTGCGTCAGGGTATAGAAGGGGCACATGCGCGTGGCAAATTATTCTTCGTCGCCAGCAATATTTTCCCGCACAATTCCAAGCTCAAAACCTATTTGCGCGATATGGAACCGGTGATAGAAATGAAGCCGGATGCGCTGATTATGGCCGACCCGGGTTTGATCATGATGGTGCGTGAAAAATGGCCAGAAGTGAATGTCCATTTATCGGTGCAAGCGAATGCGGTGAACTGGGCCGATGTGAAATTCTGGCGCAAAATGGGTTTGACCCGCGTGATCTTGTCGCGTGAATTATCGCTCGATGAAATCGAAGAAATCCGTCAAGAATGCCCGGACATGGAACTCGAAGTGTTTGTCCATGGCGCTTTGTGTATCGCGTATTCAGGGCGTTGCTTATTATCGGGCTACTTCAATCACCGCGACCCGAATCAAGGCACTTGCACGAATTCTTGCCGCTGGGATTATAAAGTTGCCAATGCCAGTGAAAATGAAACCGGTGATCTGGTGCGCGTGCAACCTGAAGTCATTAAATTTGATTTTAATAAAGCTTTAGAAGAAGCTAATCAATCCTTCTCGGCGATGGGCGATATGCCGCGCCATCCACTGGCTGACCGTCCTTATTTGATTGAAGAGGGCGCAAAACCTGGTCAGTTCATGCCTATCTTAGAAGATGAGCATGGCACCTATATTATGAATTCCAAAGACTTGCGCGCAGTCGAACACGTTGAACGCCTGGCGAAAATCGGCGTCGATTCCTTAAAGGTCGAAGGTCGTACCAAGTCGCTCTACTACGTGGCGCGCACTGCGCA
The DNA here is from genome assembly GCA_041913845.1 of Undibacterium sp. Taxonomy (GTDB): domain Bacteria; phylum Pseudomonadota; class Gammaproteobacteria; order Burkholderiales; family Burkholderiaceae_D; genus Undibacterium. Next base: position 108,658 of record JAYSEN010000009.1, on the reverse strand, counting down.
AGTATATCGTCGCGCAATTGATGATGCGGTTGCAGGTCGTCCATTTAACCCCGATTTATTGGGCGAATTAAATGGTCTGGCAAATCGTGGTTACACCGATGGTTTTTATCAACGTCACCATACGCAAGATCACCAAAATTACATGGAAGGCGTGTCGCAAGCGCACCGCAGCCAATACGTTGGGCAAGTGGTCGGGGTGCAAGATGGCTGGGCCGAGGTGGTGGTGAAAAACCGTTTCTCGGTTGGTGATCAAATCGAAATCGTTTCGCCTGCTGGCAATGAAATCGTAACGCTGAATGAAATGCGTAATCTCGATAATCAAAACCTCAACATGATAGGTGGCGCTGGTCATACGGTGCGCATTCCTTTGGATGCGAAGCATCAGAAAGCATTGATCGCACGGATGCTGTAATGATGGATGTGAATGTCGTGAATGCGCTGGCCGATGCCGCCGCAACGCCAAGCTCGGGCAAGACTAAATCAGTCTTGCCAGCACGTCGTGTCAGCGTCGCGCCTATGCTCGATTGGACTGACAGGCACTGCCGCTATTTCCATCGGCAACTGAGTCGCCACACCTGGCTGTACACCGAAATGGTGACCACGGGCGCGATTATTTATGGCGCTGCGGAACGGCATTTGCGCTTTGATGAAATCGAACACCCAATTGCCTTGCAGCTCGGTGGCAGTGAAACGGCCGATCTGGCGCGCTGTGCCAAAATGGCGGAAGAGTGGGGCTATGATGAAATCAATCTGAATTGTGGCTGTCCTTCTGAACGCGTGCAACGCGGTGCGTTTGGCGCTTGCCTGATGGCCGAGCCGCAATTAGTTGCCGATTGTTTAAAGGCGATGCAAGACCAGGTCAGCATCGATGTCACCGTCAAGCATCGCATAGGCATAGATAAAATCGAAGACTATAGTTATCTGCGCGATTTTGTTGGTGTGTTGGCACATCATGGTTGTAAAACGTTTATCGTGCATGCACGCAATGCGATTTTGAAAGGTTTGTCGCCTAAAGAAAATCGCGAAATTCCGCCACTCAAATACGATTATGTCTACCAGCTTAAACGCGATTTTCCTGAGCTGGAAATTATCATTAATGGCGGCATTAAAACCTGGCAAGAAACCGATCTGCATTTACAGCATGTCGATGGCGTCATGATAGGGCGCGAGGCTTATCATAATCCTTACATACTGGCTGAGGTTGATCAACGCTATTATGGTGTTAGTGATGAGGTGGTCAGTCGCACTCAGGCGGTGTTGGCGATGCAGCCTTATATCGAGCAGCAACTGGCCTTGTTTGGGAATAATGGTCAGGGTTTGCGTTTGAATAGCATAGTCAGGCACATGCTGGGCATCGCCACGGGTTTGCAAGGTGCGCGCCGCTTCCGCCAGATTTTGTCAGATAGCAAACGTCTGGCCAGTAATGACCCAGCGATTTTGACTGAGGCACTGGCAGAGTTGGTGATTGCTTAATTTAACGAAATGAGAATTAGTTTAGATTAGAACTAAAAGCGCAAGAAATACTGAATTCCTGTTGTATCGCTGAATATCCTTTCGTAAAGAATTGTAATCTGACCTTTTCATTCAAAAAAATTCGGCTATAGTGGAGTTGTTATGTATGCTCCTCCACTCACGCCAACAAGTGAGTTCGCCCGCGCCGCTAGCGCGGGTTTTTTTTGCCTTTTTTCGACAGGAATTTTGCAAAATTGCCAGTGGTATTAGTAGCGGTATGCGGGCTTTGATTATTTGCCAATGCTGCAGATCTGGCTATCGAGCCGCTCATTATTTTTTATAAAACGCTCCTCAAGTTGACTATCACATTGCCAGTGCGCGCAACTTGCAAGTTGGTTGACAGTTAACTTGCCAGCATCAGGCCTGAGTTGAGATTGCTGAGCCTGGTCTGACACTCGCTCAGTTCAGGGATTTTTCTGCGAATTCCTGAGAATCGCGAGAAAAGCAGTAAAAGGGCTTGTCTACTAACCATGAAGCCCGTATAATGTGCAGCTCTCTTGCAATGCTTTGCAAGCAGTGGTGACTGTAGCTCAGTTGGTAGAGTCCAGGATTGTGATTCCTGTTGTCGTGGGTTCGAGCCCCATCAGTCACCCCAAGGAATTTAAGAAAACGGCGCATTGATTGCGCCGTTTTTGTTTTTTCTGATTCCGAAATAATCTTCAGGTAGCCACTGTGTAACCCATTTCAAAATACTCTTACGCTGCATTGATGCGTATTTCTCGTGGTGAGCAAATTAGCTTATTTGGGGCGTGTAGTGGCATACTTAATATGGAAGCCAAGAAATGTCATTACAGGAACGAATTTTCTGGATAACGTCGTTCGTGGTATCGAAGCAGTCTGCTTCGCAACTGTTCAGATAGGGTGTTTGTCTATTGCACGACTCAACACAGCTGCTTAAGTTTCTACTGCTCTCCTCTACGTCCTTGGTTGCGCTTTTAGTCGCTAAAATGATGCCAGCCATTTCAAGGTGGGCGATTCTTGGTATCAGATAGCGCAGAAGTCGTTTTTTTCTTGTTTCTTGGACAAATATCCAATCTTCGACTTGCCTCTTTTTTTCAGGAGTAAGAGCGCCAAATATTTGACGTATAGCGTTGATGGAATTTTCTTGTGTCTGAAAAACACCCAGGCAATAAGCGGATTTCAAATCTATTTCTGTTGCTAAGATTTTGTTTTGGCTTATCGATGAGCAAGGGATTATGACCGCCCCAACAATGAGAAAGCGCAAGAAGTTAAACAACATATTGCCTCCATTTGTTGCCTAAGTTTAGTATAAGTCTTGCCATAAAAGGGCAATTCCCCATTCTATGAAAATCGTGAGCAGAAAAAACTATTTTGCGTAATCAATCATCAAACAATATCCCCAATCTAACGCCTCTATCCCACCAAGCCGCATCAAATCTTTTTTTACTTAAGCTAAGTGGCAGCGCTGGATATGCATCATTTGTGCGCTTGCGGTTTCGCGGGTTGATTCACTTGCCAACGGAAAAGCAGGCGTGCCAATTTGTGTTAAAGTCTTGATGTTGCTGTAGTGTAAGGTTGTGTTCTTGATTTGCCTGGTTTTGTTCGGCGCTTTTTCCCGCACGTATATCAAAGAGCCTGTCGCTTGCAGGTGCCCCAGCTTTTTCACGCTTCCCCATACTTCGGTTTTTTATTTTTCAATCATGCTTGCGAACTTCGCTAGCCTGAGCGCCGTTTTTTTTGTGTTTTACAGGGTGTAACGATGTTGCGTAGTTTATTGTTTTTGTTGTCGGTAGTTGCTATACCTGCTTTTGCTGCCAATGATTTTGCTGAGTGTAAACAGTTTTTTGTTGGGCAAACTCCACCCGTGTTATCAAGCCCCGCCAAGCAAACCCGGGCCTTGTGTTTTTCTGAATTTGCAGTGCTGCATTCGGGCCAGAGTAAGACCCCGGTGTATGTGGCGCAGCGTTTAAATCGCGAGATCGTGAATGCGAAAGTTAAGCGCACCAATAAATTTTTTGCCGATGCCCGTTTGCCGCGCCCAGAGCGTGCTGAACTCGACGATTATAAAGAGTCGGGTTTTGATCGTGGTCATATGGCGCCCGCTGGTGATATGGCGACAGAACAAGGCATGGCGCAGTGTTTTTCGCTGGCGAATATGGTGCCGCAAGACCCCAAAAATAATCAGCGTGTCTGGAATAAAATCGAAGAATCGACTCGCAAATACATACAGCGCAGCAGTGGCGATGTGTATGTGATTACTGGCCCAGTCTTCGCTAAAAAGCCTGCGACTATAGGCAGTAATCAAGTCTGGGTGCCAAGTCATTTGTATAAATTGATTTACGATCCCGGCACCAAAAAAGCCTGGGCTTATTGGATAGAAAACCGCGCTGATGCCACAGTCGGGGCGCCGATTTCTTATGCTGAGTTGGTGCAAAAAACCGGTATCGAGTTTTTGCCTAAATCCCATTTATCGCTGCGGCTTGCAGCCGCCCATTAAAATCCTCCGCTCTCTCTAAACCAGCGCCATGCGCTGGTTTTTTTATTTCAGCCCCTAGTCACTCAACCTAACTTGAACTCAATTCACGACTACTTATACTTGCTGAGTTGCCCAAATTAAAAGGATCTGGAGTTCTGGCATACTCGAATAGCCAAATTGTATAGGTTTAATTTGAATAATTAATTGGAATGTTTGAATCAATTTGATTAATCTATCAATGTCGCGAAACTTATTTCGCTCCCAACTCTGAGGAAATACTATGTCTAGTCTAGAAAAATGTCCGTTTCATGCTAAGTCCGCAACGAAATCCACTGTAGGCTCAGGTAGTAATCACAATTGGTGGCCGAATCAATTAAACCTGGGCATTTTGCATCAACATAGCCCGGCATCGAATCCACTGGGTGGGGATTTTGACTATGCTGCGGCGTTTAGCCAGCTTGACTACGACGCTTTAAAACAGGATTTGCGCGATTTAATGACTAGCTCACAAGACTGGTGGCCAGCTGACTGGGGCCATTACGGCGGTTTGTTTATCCGCATGGCCTGGCATAGTGCCGGGACTTATCGCACTGCCGATGGTCGCGGTGGCGCTGGTACGGGCAATCAGCGTTTTGCGCCTTTAAATAGCTGGCCAGATAATGGCAATCTGGATAAAGCACGGCGTTTGCTCTGGCCTATCAAACAAAAATACGGCAATCAAATTTCCTGGGCCGATCTGATGATATTGGCGGGGAATGTTGCGCTTGAAAGCATGGGCTTTAAAACCTTTGGTTTTGCCGGCGGCCGCGCAGACATTTGGCAACCTGAAGAAGATATTTACTGGGGCGCAGAAAAAGCCTGGTTAGCCACCAGTGATCAAGAAAACAGCCGTTACAGCGGTGATCGCGAATTAGATAATCCTTTAGCGGCAGTGCAAATGGGTTTGATTTATGTGAACCCGGAAGGCCCGGATGGCAATCCTGATCCGGTGGCATCGGGGCGCGATGTGCGCGAAACCTTCGCCCGTATGGCGATGAATGATGAAGAAACCGTGGCTCTGGTCGCCGGTGGTCATACCTTTGGTAAAGCTCACGGCGCGGGTGATCCTAAGCTGGTGGGGCCAGAACCCGAAGCCGCACCGTTGGAAGCGCAAGGTTTGGGTTGGCTTAATCAATTTGGCAGTGGTAAAGGTGTGCATACCACCACCAGTGGTATAGAAGGCGCCTGGAAGCCCAATCCCACCACCTGGGATAATGGTTACTTCGAGATGCTGTTTGGCTATGAGTGGGAACTGACGAAAAGCCCAGCCGGTGCGCATCAATGGGTGGCGAAAGACGTCAAACCTGAACACTTAATTCCTGACGCACATGATCCCTCGAAAAAACATCCACCGATGATGACCACGGCCGATTTGTCGCTGCGCTTCGATCCGGCTTATGAGAAAATTTCACGCCGCTTCCTGGCTGATCCTGCTGCCTTTGCTGATGCCTTTGCGCGGGCCTGGTTCAAACTCACGCATCGCGATATGGGGCCGAAAGCCTTGTATCTAGGCCCTGAAGTGCCTGCCGAAGACTTGCTCTGGCAAGATCCTTTGCCCTCCCGTGATTACGATTTAATCGATGAGGCTGACGTGGCCTTGCTCAAGCAAAAAATCCAGCAAAGCGGTTTAAGTGTGGCAGAGCTGGTCAGCACAGCCTGGGCCTCAGCGTCGACTTACCGTGGCTCAGACAAACGCGGTGGCGCAAATGGTGCGCGCATTCGTTTGGCACCGCAACGCGATTGGGAAGTGAACCAACCCGAACAATTGGCGAAGGTCATCGCCAAGCTGGAAGCCGTGCAGGCTGAATTTAATCAGGCACAGTCAGGTAAAAAACGCGTCTCACTGGCTGACTTAATCGTCTTGGCGGGGGCAACGGCGATAGAGCAAGCGATCGCAGCGGCGGGGTTGACTCAATCCGTGCCATTTACGCCGGGTCGTGTCGATGCCAGCGCTGCACACACGGATGTCGCTTCCTTTGCGGTACTCGAACCGCTCGCCGATGGCTTTCGCAATTACCAGAAAAAAGCTTATCGCGTCCGCGCCGAAGAGTTATTGCTCGATAAAGCGCAATTACTCGGCTTAAGCGCTCCCGAAATGACGGTATTACTTGGTGGCTTGCGGGTACTCGGAACCAATGCTGATGGCTCAGCGCATGGTGTTTTCACTCACAAAGCTGGGCAATTAAGCCAGGACTTTTTCGTCAATCTGTTGGATATGTCAACGCAATGGCGCCCGGATGACGAGAGCGCGCAAAGCTATAGCGGTTACGATAGAAAAACCGGCGCGTTGAAGTGGACCGCGAGCCGGGTTGATCTGGTGTTTGGTTCGAATTCGCAATTGCGAGCCTTGGCTGAGGTCTATGCTCAAAACGATAATCGCGGCAAATTCGTCAACGACTTTATCGCTGCCTGGAATAAAGTCATGAATGCGGATCGCTTTGATTTAGCTAAATGAATCAAGTCGTTTCTCTGACTGAAAAAAAGAAAAATCCCGCTGCGGCGGGATTTTTCTTATTCGGCAGTACTGCTTAGTTGGCGAACACTAGCATCGATTACTGTGCTTTGGCGATAAAGATTTTTTGCGATGGGCAAGTACCATTCAAGGACGCATCTAAAGCCAGCGAGTTTAATTGCGGGAAGCTCGCTTGTTGATCGGTTTTGATCGCGATCCAGGCTTCAGTCAGGTAAGAAATCGAATTCGATTTGGTGCATTGCAAGTACAGGGCTTTACTCGCATCTGCACCAATTGCAGAGTTAAACGCATTCAATAACTGACTACGGCTGACATATTTACCGACATTCGCCGCCACAAAGTTAGTGAAGCTGGTATTGCCCAGACGTTGCACCAGGCTGCTAGCGCCTTGCCAGTAATTGTCAGCAGTGCGACCTTCGCAGGTACCGTGTTTATACCATTCGTGTTTATCGAGGCAAGACACCACGCCTGGCATCACACCTTGCAAGGCAGTCATGGTTGCTGAGGACGCGCCATAATTGGCCATACTGCACCACTGTTTATTTTTATCCAGATCAATTTGAGTTTGCGAGACACCGCAATAAAATGGATGATCACCATCGTGATTATTCGGCCATAAGCCGTGCAGTGTGAAATGGCTGGCTGACCAGGTGCCGGCTAAGCTTTGGCATTCAGGTTTGCCCGCATGGGTTTTGCAAAAGCCGGGTTGCCAGGAGGCAGCCAGCAAGAGATAGTCATAGCTTGAAGTTTGCGCATGCACTGGCGCTTGAAAAGAAAATGCAGCAACTGCCAGACATATGGCTTTAATCGAAAAACGTAACACACGGCCTCCTTGGCGGGATAAAGTCGGTTAATTGGATGTTTTTGAAAATAAGCAATCGATTGCGGCACTCACTTTAAGAAGAAATAATGACAATGATGTGACGATTAGCTAAGTATATGAAATTTAGTTGAGCAAACAGGAGGGAAATCTTATGATTGGCGCTCGCAAAATTTACGCCATGAATTGATGAGTGACAGCCCAAACCCTGAACAAGAGCAAGAGTATCAAGCCCCGCTAGCCCAGCAAATGCGCCGCTATGCAGTGAAAGCGCGCAGCATTATCAACGACAATTACGAAGTTGTACTGACCTACAATGCCAGCGGATTGCAATGGATAGATAAGTAGGGTGGGCACTTTACGTGCCCACGCCGAATTGCGCAGGGTAGTGTAGCAATTAAAAGTTGCTGGCATCGCTGCGATTTTGCCTGTATTGGCGCTTAAAATTCGATCACCTAGCCTCGCTTGATCGACTTCTACGCGTGGGCACGACGAGGCCGTGCCCATCCTTGTTTCCAGTGACATGAGTTATTTGCGCTTGATGCAAGTGGCGTTGGCAAATAACGTGGCTGTCCCTTGAAGCTGGTTTGAGTCTGACGCTGGAAATTAACATCAACAGCTAAGTTTGCGCGTAAAAACGCAATAGCGATGCGTCTTGTGGCAGATTTCGCTCTGGCAAGGCGCAAATATACTGCGTGTTGATTTTTGGTGTTTGCTTGATACACATTTGCAGAAATGCCGGTCTGGCTACGATGATATCGCCCTGTGATATCGTAGAATCATGGCTTAGTTTATGACGAAATGAAATGATAACTATTGACCGCTTTCATTTGCTAAAAGACCCGCACGCCGAGGTTTGGGAAGATGCTGAAGCGCGCGTTGACCAACTGAGTTTTTGCCTTTGGCTTGCAGATGAGTTAATCGCTCATGCGGAATTGCCCGCGCTATTGGCGAAGCTGGACGCGCACTATTTGAATCCAAAAATTGCGCAAAGTTACCCCCACTTATACCAGTATTCGCAAAGCTGTTTAGCGCATCAGTCGATCTACATGCCCCACTTTGAGTTACGCATCGTGCATTTTCAGAGTTTGAGCGAAGTCGATTTGTGTTTTGAAAAATTACCAACGGACTACGCTGGCGAGACTCTGCCCGTGTGGTGGTGTGTATCGTTCCAGCATGACAAAGTGACGGAAGTGCGCTGGCAAACCAATTAAATAAGTAGGGTGGGCACTTCATGTGCCCACGCCGAATTGCGCTGGTCAGCATAGCAATCAAAAACCGTTGGCGTCTTTTTGATTTTGCGTGGGGCAGCGCTTGAAATTTGATCGTCTTGCCAAGCTTGATCGGATTTTATGCGTGGGCACGAAGAGGCGGTGCCCACCCTGCGATTCTAATTAGTTTGCCACCGTTGCGTGAGCTTCTTGTGTGCCTGTATTGAATCTGAGACGCAACTAAGTTAGTCGGCAGATTTTCTCGTCTGCGTAATAGAATGTCAAAAACGAATTGCCGTGAGGCGAAATAGCGATGAACAAACCCACTAATTGCGAACTCGAGCAAGTCCTTAAGTATTATGCCGACTTGTGCATGTTCGATGGCTATACCATCAGTTCGCCCGACAGTCGCGGGCCAGCGGATGATACCCCGTTTCACATGGCGGCCTATGACGGTGATGTAAAGGTGATACAAGTCATGCTACCCTATCTCGACGATATAAATCTTCGCGGCGACAATGGTTATACTCCTTTGCATTACGCAATCTCTACCCGACAGTTAGCAGCAGTTGAAGCGCTGATCGCTAACAGCGCGTGCCTGTATCAGACCAATGATTATGGCGACACCGCGATAGATTTGATGCAGGACGAGCCATGCTTTGCTGCATTAGTCGTCAGACTAATGCAAGCACATAAAGAAGGCTAGGGCGACGGTGCGTTTAGGTAGCGCAACAGATAAGTAGGGTGGGCACCTTAAGTGCCCACGTCGAATTGCGCTGGTCAACATAGCAATCAAAAGCCGTTGGCGTCTTTTTGATTTTGCGTGGGGCAGCGCTTGAAATTTGATGGTCTTGCCAAGCTTGATCGGATTTTATGCGTGGGCACGATGAGGCTGCGCCAACCCGATTCTACGATTCTGAAATGCAGGCAGATTTATTTAAAAAATCGCTCGAACGAGGCGACGATTCCCAATGTGATTACTGCAGACTTGATAATACTTCACTTCGAACAAGGCAAATTTGAAACTAATTTTGCTTCCTTCAGTTGTTTCAGCAACTTTGAGTAACCAAGCTCGACCTCGGTTTCTAATTGAATTCTGACATCCTTACTAAATTCTTCAGGTTTGATGAAGGCAGTTCCAAGTCTGTTATTAATTTCAAGGAGGGGATAACTGAGTAAAATAGTCTTTGCGCCCTTAGTTTCGTAAGCGTAGAGTTTCAATACTGGCGTTAGCTCAGCGATTTCTTTTTGAAATAAATAAAAGTGTTCGACCTCGCCGGTTTGCTGGTTCGTAAAAACACGATACTGGTTATATATAAATCCACTATCGCTATACGCGGATTCGATTTGCTTAGGCAAATCGGTTAAAAGTATCTTCTCGTAGCATGTTTGATTGTTTATATAAGACTCGTCTGCATTAGACGAATTTGACAGCAAAACCAAAGAGTAAAATATAGTCGACAGAACCAAAGCGTTTACAACATGTCGCCTGCTAAATTGTGCATTCATCGCCATCACCTCATTCTTTAATAATAAAATAGGTGTCTTTCGATTTATCGACCCAATTTTCGAAATCTTGTTCGACCAATTTCAATTTCGTCTGAAACAATTGCTTCATTTCGCTAACCTCCTGCGTATTCCCCAAATTTGATGCTGAGCTTAAACCATAATTTGAGTTAATTGCGGAAAAATACCTTACACATTGCTTGTGGGTGCTTTGAATCACAATTTCGATTACGCCAAGTCCTAAATTATTCTCAATTTTGACATCCAAATAAAATATCAAATTTATGGACTGCCAATTATTCTCTATCCCAGTGTAATATTTAATTTCTTTGCTATAGTAAATAAGTCCATGACGTTTAAACGAGTCAATATAAATCTTCTCCAATTGTTCGACTGGTAAACATTCGTTTGTGCGATAATATGGCTCCCTTCTTACGGGTCGTTCTGCGCGAGCAGAGGCCATCAATAAGAACACGATCAATAAAAACAGTTTATGTTTTTTCATTTTGCTCTCTAAGTTAAGCCTAGACAAATACTGAGCCTTTGGTGGAATGAAAAAGTTCACTTCAGAGTTACCTTCACTTGTGCAACGTCACTGTCGGTGTTTCGAATGCTTGTGATAGCCCCTCTAACGCTGCGATTCTTCCTCGCCAAAGGATGCCCGGGTGGCGTTATTCACTGCTACTTCGGCCGCTATAACCCACTAGTCCTTACACGGGGTGTCGACGTAGTATTTTTCATAGCCTTCTTTTCTAATTTGCTTATCGGTATTTAGCATATTGCTTTCAAATCCTTTTTTCCAATGTGACATAGCCGATTGATAACCCGTGGTAATTTCTTTATTCTCTACGGGTGAATCTATCATTTTTGCAGGCCAAATCACTTGTATATAACCTTGCTTATCGACTTGGGCCTGGATGACGTATCGGGAAATCGGACCAAAAAAATTTCTATGCTCGCCATAAAATCGATATATGGATTCATTATTGTCGACAGCAATTTTATAGTAACCTTGATAAGTAATTACTCCGACTTGTTTCTGAATTTTCAAAATAAAGTCTTCAATCGTGCTATTCATTACTGCTGATTTTTTAGCTTCATCACAAAGATTTTGTGCTTGCGCAAATTGGCATAGGAAACCAATCATGAATACCAAAATATAGTTCAAATCGTCCTCCTGTTACGATTGATGTTATGCAGAAAAGTAGGGCGAGCACTTGATGTGCCCACCCTTGAGAACTCTATTACACCTGCGTCACCGAATTCAAGGAAAAATCTGAACTCAGTACAAACTCGTTTAAAGATTCATCCCAAATCCAATGCAGGAATGAAGGTTCATCCATTACCGTGTCCAATACTTGATAACGACTAATTAATTCATCACAGAGCAATATAGACGTAGCTGCATTGCTGTTTTCATTTTCAGCAAAAATTCGCCAGCCACTATCGCTTTCCTCTTTTGTTTTTATTCGAAGCAATTGCGCAGGCCATTTCTTATTCGTCAAAACTGACTCACTGACATAACAGGTTTTACCGAATGGCAAAATATATTGATCTGGCAAAATAATCGAAATAATATGCTCAGGTCTGACAGTCAGAATTGCATCTGCTAAGTCTGGAAATAGCACGGGGTTATTGTCGATTTTAACTTTGTAAAAATGATCGCTGACTTCTTTCACCAATACCCAAAGTCGCTCCGAGGAATAGGGGGTAGTCCCTATTTTTGATTCAAGAATAATTTTTGCTGAGTCGCCAACGCGTAGCGATTTTCTTTGCTCAGAACGTGGAATCGAAAAGCTTACCGGATTTTCATCGCGAAGCTTTTCTGCATCTACAACGATAAAATCTTGATGTTGCATGCTTGTAGATTTTCGCAATATCTTTAGCATTTTCTGAAACCAAGCCAATTTATTTCTCTTCAATTATTAATGTTAACTGGATGTCGTTTTTATGATGCCTGGATTAGCGCTTAAGATTTGCTAGCCTTGCATCGCTTGATAGCACATTACGCGTGGGCACGATGAGACCGTGCCCGCCCTAGGTTTAAAGCTGTCAAGTTGATGTCAGTAAAATAGCGTGGGCAGTTTACGCGCCGACGCCCTGTCATGCCCACGCAACCCCCCTTACAACCGCGCCACCCGCTTTGCTGAGCGCTGGCCCATTAATTCTTGCAGGGCGGGGTCGTGGCGGCGTTCGTTTTGTAAGACTTCCATGCGCGGTGCGATCATTTCATAGATTGGTAACACCGCCGCGCCGAGCAAGGCGCTGTCGTCGCGGTGTTGCGAGACGATGATGCGTTGTTCGTCTTGTTGCAGGCCGCCGCGCACTGAGCGATGCAGTGGTTGCGCTTGCTTGAGTAATTGCTGCATTAAGTCTGGCGGCAGGCAACCGCCGATGATGATGGCGCCGGGGTCGAGCATGTTTTCTATGACGCAAATCGCATCGCGTAAGCGTAAGGCCGCTTGTGCGGTCCAGTCGCGCAGCGCTTGCTGTTGCGCGGGTTTTAAGTTGCCGCTTAAGGCCTGCAGGGTGGCGGGAATATCGTCTTCACTTAAGGCTTCAGTTAAAGAATGCAGTGATAAATAACGTTCGAGACAACCTTGATTGCCGCAATAGCAGGCTTTGCCTCCGGGGACAATCGGGATGTGGCCGATTTCAGTGGCATTATTATTCGCGCCGCGATACACCGAACGGTTTATCACCAGAGAACCACCAAAGCCGACGCCGATATGCATATAGAAAAAACTCGGTATCGCTTTGGCGACGCCAAACAAGCTTTCGCCCAGCGCGCCAGCAACACTATCAACACTGCAAAATACGGGTAGCCGGCAGGCGTCGCTGAGTTCATCGAGCAAGCTTAAATCAAAGGCTTGTTCCAGCGTGGTGGGGCCCAGATAACTGATGTCGGTTGGTTCTAGTGGCCCTGGTAGGGCCACGCCTATGCCCCAGATATGTTCGCTAGTGCCCGATTTACTCACGAGTTCTTTTACCAAACCCAGCATAGCTTGATAACAAGCGCGTTTATCGCGCAGCGCGACGGCCACTTCGGCGCGCGCAACGATGCCGCCGACCATATTCACCAGGGCTGCAAAGATGCGCCCAGGCTCTACCGATAAGCCGATGGAATAGCCGCCCTTGGGATTGACTTCAAAGACAATGGGCGGTTGGCCGCGCAGTTTGGCATCTTTAACGCGCTTGGCGACAATTAAACCCACCGACTCTAAATCTTGCGTGATATTTGCCACAGTTTGTGGACTCAGGTTGACTTCATCAACGATGTCTTTGCGCGAGATCGGTTGCATGCGTCGTATCACGTCGAGCACGATACGACGATTAAAGCTGGCTGTGGTTTGTTGTGAAGTTCCGCGGTTAATCATGGGCAGAGGGCAGAGCAAGAAGATTTGACGAGGTGAATGAAGCAATGGCTACCGACTATGCAAGGCATAAGTGGTCTGCTGGCTCATCATAACATAGGCCAGTTAAAGTTCAGTCTGTTTTATATTAAACACATTGGATGTATTTAATCGTTGACAGGGAAAATTTCTGCGCGTATCGTGTTTACAGGTTGGCGCAACACCTTGGCAACAAAGTCGCGAAACACCCAGGAGTAAGGTAATAAGCCGTCAAGCTTAGCGTGCGTGGCGACTGTGTAATTGCGGCAGGCGCAAGGCAAGCTGAAGTCGGTATGTACAGGTATAAGCTGGCAGTTGTCTGCGTTGTTGTCTGTGATTGCTGAACCGGTTTGAAGACCTTGGCACCAGCTATTGCGTCGCCAAAATTGGAGTGGCTGATGCTGGCTGTGCCGGAACCCAGCGGCGCTGCTAAGCCTTAAATTGACGGCTCACCACCGTTGTGCCGAGCTCGCTTGCGCCGTGTTGAGCGAGGATGATCAGGTTTGCGCCAGGGCTAGCCTCGTGTTTGTTTATGGGCGGGCAGGCGGAAACTGAGGCTGAAAAGTTACTGCTGCTAATCTTTGACAAGCGCTAGCTGAAACACTTAACGAAGAAACTAAAAAATGATGAGACTCGCCTTAACTCTACGCTTCGCTTTCCATAGACCCGCCACTTTCTCCCCGCCTGCTTTGGTTGGCATCGGCCTGTTGAGCTTGCTGGCTACGCCATGCTCCCTGGCGGATAGCTTGCAAGTGCAAATGAACCAGGTTGCCTTTGATGTGCGCGGCCCTAAGACCGCCGTGGTTGAATATCAGGGGCCAGCCAAAGCAGGTACTTTTATTGTGTATCGCGCTGATCACGCAGTCGCACGCGGCAATTTACAAGCCTTGCCAGCGTTTGCTGAGTGGGGTGAGGCTAAGCAGTATTTTGCACTCGATTATTCGCAGATCAACCAGCCTGGTAACTACCGTGTCAGCGTCAGTGTCGGTGCTTTAAGCGCACAATCGGCCGAAATCAAGCTCAGTCAAGACGCCTTGTTTCAAGCCAGTGCCAAAGCTACACTGGATTATTTTAAACAAAGCCGTCACACCGGCGAAGCCGATAAAAGTCTGCGCATAATTAATACCGAGCGTCGCGTGAATGTGTATGGCGGCTGGAAAGATGCGGGCGGTGACACTGGCAAATATTTATCGCATTTAACTTACGCGAATTTTTTTAATCCGCAACAAGCTTCGATGCTGACCTGGGTGCTGGCGCAAACGTATGATCAACAGCCGCAACGTTATCGTCAGGCGCAATTAGAAAATGCGGTGCTGGACGAATTGTTTTGGGGTGCGGATTTCATGCATCGCTTACTCGATCCAAGCGGCGTGTTTTATACCACGGTTTTTGATCAGTGGGGCAGTGGCGAACGCTTGGTAACTGGCTTTGAAGGAATAGAAGGAAAGTACACCGAAAGGTATCAAGCCTCGTTCCGCGCTGGTGGTGGCATGGCGATTGCGGCTTTAGCGCGGGCCGCAGTGGTGGCTAAAAAAACCGCCAGGCATGGCGAATTCAGCGCGCAGCATTATCTGGATGATGCCGAGCGCGGCTTTGCGCATTTGCAAAGCAATAATCTGCGCTATCTGCCCGATGGCAAAGAAAATATCATCGACGATTATTGCGCCTTGATGGCGGCCACCGAGTTATATCGTGCCACTCAAAAACCAACGTATTTGCAAGCCGCGCGACAGCGCGCCGCGAATTTAAATCAGCGTGTAAGTGCGCAGGGCTGGTTTATCAGCGACGATAAACAACGGCCCTATTACCATGCGGTTGAAGCGGGCTTGCCGATACTGAGTTTGCTGGCCTATCGTCGTATCGAACCCGACCCTAAAGCGCAAGAAGCTGCAGCGCAAACCGTGGTGCGTGCGCTGACTTATCAATTGCAGTTAAATCAAAGTGTCGCTAATCCGTACAACTATGCGCGGCAAAACTTCCGTATGGCGCAGCCAGGTGAAGCTGCTGGCCCGCTGCAAGCAGGGTTTTTCATGCCGCATAAAAATGAAACGGGCTATTGGTGGCAAGGTGAGAGTGCCCGACTGGCTTCGTTGGCGAGCGCGGCCAGCGAAGCGCGGCGCGATCTGGCTAAGCAATTTAAGGGCGCAAAGGCGCGCCAATTGCAGGTCTTTGCGCAGCATCAGATGGATTGGATACTCGGGCGCAACCCCTATGGGATTTGCATGTTATATGGCTTTGGTGTGAAAAATTCACCGAGTGCCGATAGCGCAGGCAGCATGCTGACTGGCGGGATTTCAAATGGCATAACGGGTGCTGATAAACGTGACGATGGCAGCGGTATCAGTTTTGCCCCGGGACCGTTTAAACCCGGGCCAGAGGATGAAGGATGGCGCTGGATAGAGCAATGGATACCGCATTCGGCCTGGTATTTGCATGCCATCGTTGCGATGGCGCAGTGATAAGGCTGCCGAGACGCGGTGCCAGATGATGCTGGCGGCCAGACTTGTGCAGTTCTTGCTGCGATTGAGCAACTGCTGTGCACTGCTTGCATAGCTGTGCTATTCGCGATCAGGCTTGAGTGCCCGTCGCAGCTGCGTTGCAGTCACTAGCTGGCTAAGTGGATGCAATGCGGTCGCTGGTAAAAACGAATTTAGCATGATTGCCCGGTAGTAGTTGAAGTCAGCGCTGAATCTGGGTCTGCATCTGAATCTGAACTTTAAATGCATTAAGCAAACGAATTCACGCTGGTTTTTTATGCTACACCTCGTTTATCTGTTTAAATACAACCATTGGAAATATTAACTAAGTTAAGCTTACTAACCACAACTTAAGCAAACCAGCCCGACCAAGTTCGACCGATGGCAACTCATTAAGGCGCGTGTTTTGTTTGAGTAATCCAAGAAAGAAAGAGTCAGGATGAAAACAGGGGACCCACAATTACTCATCATCGGCGATATTTGTGTCGATCTGATCATGGGGGAATTGGCAGCGTGGCCTAAGCGTGGCACCGAAACTTTGCTCGATTACCACGAGTTGCGGGCGGGTGGTGCGGCGGCGAATACAGCTTTGGCGGCGTATTACCTGGGCCAGCCAGTGCAACTCATCAGCGCGGTGGGGAATGACTTCTTTGGCAGTTGGTTGCAGCAACAGCTGCAAAAACTGCAGCCAGGCTTAGCTAGCGTTGAGGCTGCCACTACCGTTACCGTAGGCTTAGTGCATAGCGATAGTGAACGCAGCTTTCTGACTACCCAGGGGCATTTAAATCACTTGAATTACGACACGGTGCTGGCGCAATTGCCTGCCACTGTGCCAGTAGGTTCGCTGGCTTTATTGTCCGGGGTGTTTTTAACGCCCGCTTTGCGGCGCGATTATTTAAGCCTGATGCAGCGCTTGCAGCAAGCGGGTTATCAACTCGCAATCGATACCAATTGGCCCGGCGAGGGCTGGAGTGCCACCTTGCGCAGTGAAATGCTGAGCTGGTTAGCGCTGTGCGATCACATCCTGTTAAACGACCTCGAAGTCATGCACCTCACCGAATGCGAAAGCTTGCCGCAGGCATTGCGGCAGTTGCAAAGCCATTTAAAAGCCAATGCCAGCCTGGTCGTCAAACAAGGTGCGGCGGGCGCCACAGGCGTGCAACAGCAAACGCCGGTCAGTGTCGCGGCACAGCGTGTGTCGGTGTACGACACCATAGGTGCGGGTGACTCGTTTAATGCGGGCTATTTATTAGCCCGACTAGCGGGTGCCGATTTATCGCAAGCCTTGCGAAGTGGCTGCCAAACCGCGAGTGCGGTGGTGGCGCGCGCCAGGCGCAGCGAGATACAGGCGGGTGAATTCGCCGCCTTCTTAAGCGCAAAATTCAAGACCGAGGAGGCCGCATAATGGCTAGCCACACTACACCACCCGGACCACGCTGGTTAATCGGGTATATCTTAGTTATCTGGTTTGTGATTTCTTTCGTCACCAACTTGCTGGGCCCCTTGATGCCGGTCTTGATCAAGGATTTTCACTTAAGTCTGGCGCTGGCTGGCTTTTTACCATTTTCATTTTTTCTGGCCTATGGCTTGATCTCGATTCCTGCTGGCACCTTGCTGGAAAGCCGGGGTGCCGCAAGCGTATTAACTCTGGCACTGCTCTTGAATTTTTCTGGCAGTTTATGGATTGCTTTATTGCCCGGCTACAGCAGCGTGGTGGTGGGCTTGTTCATCATCGGTTTGGGCATGGCGATGTTGCAAGTGGTGATAAATCCACTCATGCGCAGCACGGTGGGTGAAGCCGAATTTGCGTTTTACTCGGTCGCGGCGCAATTGGTGTTTGGCCTGGCTTCGTTTTTAAGTCCCTATGTGTATACCCAGCTGATTGAGACAGCAAACGCGGCTCCGGGCAGTATGCATTGGTTGCGTTTTTACTGGATATTTTTGGGCGTTTTTTTAGCCCTGTTGATACTCACACGACTAGCCCGATTACCAGAAGTTGAACTCAGGGACGATGAAAAATCCGGTGGCTGGTCGGCTTATCGCCAGCTGATCAAACAACCTCAAGTCTGGTATTTTTTCCTTGGCATCGTCGCCTATGTCGGCACGGAGCAATCGCTGGCGAACTGGATGGCAGAATTTTTACAGCGCTATCACCAACTGCCCAGCAGCAGCTATGGCGCCGATGCGGTGGCCTGGTTCTGGGGCTTGATGTCGTTAGGTTGTTTGCTCGGCCTGCTCTTATTAAAACTGTTCGATAGCAAACAGGTCCTGGCCAGTTTCAGTGTGCTGGCCGCGCTCAGTGTCGCCAGCGCTTTATTCGGCCCGGCTAAGCTAGCCTTGTATGCGTTTCCAGCGGCGGGCTTTTTTTTGTCGGTGATGTTTTCCATCGTTTTTTCGCTGGCCTTAAATTCGCGCCAGGACTTACACGGCGCTTTTTCCGGGATACTTTGCAGCGGCATTTTAGGCGGCGCAATTTTACCCATGCTAGTTGGTCTGCTCGGTGATTACCTGGGTTTGCGCACCGCGCTTTGCTTAGTGTTTGTAAGCCTAGCCTATCTGTTCAGTCTCAGCTTTTGGGCCAAGCCCTTAGTCAGTAACCAAACCCTGAGTTTTAGTCAGTTAATCCGCCGCGAAAAACCTTTGCTGAATCAAAATTAAACCGGGCAAGTGGACAGTTTTACTCATAGGACTTACGCAAAATTGTGCTGACGAGGCGTGAAGCCGATGACAGTACCAAGGTACGGCAAGGCGAAACAACGACGTCAGCGTCTGTTTTGCGTAAGTCCTAACTCAAGTAAATCGTGGTGATCGGCGCTGTGTGTGTGCCTTCGCCGCAAACAGCTGCAGCTAAAAGTAGTCAGCATTAGTAGGCATTAGTAAGCAACATCAATAAGTGCAATTTTTGGAGAAGACAGTGATGAAGATGCAAATGAAACCACTTGCCTTAGCTGTAGCCACAGCCTGGGCGACTTACCTGGCGATGCCAGCAGTAACTCTGGCGCAAGAAGCCGCCAGTGCCACGCAAGAAGCACCAGCAACACATAAAACGCAGGCCGCTAAAGCTGCCCAACAAAGTGAACAAATTCAAGACGTGGTGGTGACGGCGACACGGCAAGCCAGCAGCCTGTTAAAAACCCCGGTTTCAGTCACCGCGATTACTCAGGAAAGCCTGAGTCGTTCGGGCGTGACCGATGTGCGCGGCTTGACTGGTAGCGTGCCGAATTTGCAAATTTCCACGGGTGCGGATTCGGGCGTGCAAATTGCGATACGCGGTGTCAGCTCGAATAACTTTACTGAAATCGGCGACCCGGCGGTGGGTTTGCATGTCGGTGGTTTGTATTCACCACGGCCACAGGGCGCGCTGGCATTGATGTTTGACCTCGATCAGGTGGAAGTCTTGCGCGGCCCGCAAGGTACATTGTTTGGGCGTAATTCAACTGCGGGCGCGGTGAATATTATTCCAGCTAAACCAGAATTTGGCTCAACTTATGGCAGCACGCAACTTGAAATCGGTAATTACAATCACCGCCAGTTGAATGTGATACAGAACTTTGCGCTCAGCGATACCCTGGCTTTGCGTGCGACCCTGACGTCCTTGAAACGCGATGGCTGGGTTAAGCAAGTACAGGACTTTACCGATGTTGATGCGCCGGAAAAAGGCTTTCATGCTGACGGTATACCTGATGTTGATCAGCGCTATAACCGCAAAGTCGATAAAAGCGATTTTTACAATAATAAAAACGAATGGGCGGCACGGCTGGCAGCGCGTGCCAAGTTGAGTTCTCATCTCGAATGGCTGGTCGCCTATGAAAAATACATCAATAAAGGGGCGGGTGATATCGCTTTAAAAGATTGTCAGCAAGCCGCGGGCACACGCTTTGCCTGCAAGGGCGATCCTTTAGAAATTAAGATTAATGTGCCCGGCAGTATCGACATGAGTATCGATACGCTGCGCTCGAATCTGAATTGGCAAATCAGTGACAGCATGTCCTTAGAATATGGCTTTGTCCATGCCATACAAAAACGCAGCCAGACTGGCGATGACGACGGTGGCTATCATCCGTTGGTGTCGCAAATTACCGCGAGCCTGCCGCTGAGTCACGAAGGTGCACCGAATACGATCTGGCCAGTACGTGATAACACTTCGCGCACACTGGATTCACGCTATGTCTCGGATGTGCACGAGCTGCAACTGAAACAGCGCTCAGGCAACTGGAATTATGTGGCGGGTGCATTTTGGATGCATGAAAAAAATCAAATCAATTACGCGCAAGAGCAGTTAGTGAATGCGCCATTTGGTTTCCCGATTAGTCAGTATTATCAGCAACCAAATCGCCAAGTCGATTCCAAAGCCTTGTTTGCCCAGGGTGACTGGAAATTCGCACCAGATTGGACAGCCACCTTAGGCGCACGTTATAGCTGGGATAAGAAACAAGATCAGGGCGGCGCCGTGTATGGCTCGGAATGGGACCCGACTTCACCCGCTTACTACAATGGCTTGTATGACCCGGGCACACCCGGTGAGCCAGGATTTAGTGCCCACAATGGCAAGCAATTGACTAGCCAGATGGGGCCACTCGCAGGCGTTGCTGCTTACAGTCATTATCAAGATCCGGCCCGGAATGACCATGCAGAAACCTGGAAAAAACTGACTTACCGACTGGGTTTGATGAAGCAACTCAATCCGAATGAAATGGTGTTTGCCTCACTCTCGACGGGTTATAAAGCCGGTGGTTTTGGTGATAAAGATGATCGTTGTGGCGGTAAAATCTGTATCAATGGTCCTTCGCCGCAATACACTTTCTTCCCCTATGGGCCAGAAACGGTCACCAACTTTGAAGTCGGCTACAAAGGCAAGTTATTGAATAATCGTTTGAATTTTTCGGCGACCTTATTCCACAGTCAGTATAAAGACATGCAAGTGACGGGTGATAACTTTGCGGCACGGGTTAAAACCGATGGCCCTTGTCCGGCCGATACACCGAATTGCGACGTCGTCACCAAATACCAGACGATTAATGTCGGTAAAGTCGATATCAGCGGTCTGGAATTGGAGTTTGATTACAAACCCTGGGCAGGTGCGCGTCTGGGCGGCTTCTTTTCCTACATCAATAGCAAGATGAAAGATTACCCCTCGTTTTCGGATGTTTGGGGTTGCGATGTGCGGGTAGAGTTTGGTGCCAAAGCTTGTGCTGAGCCTTATGATGGTCCGAATCGCGAACTGGCTGGGCGGCAGATTTACGACATCACGGGCAATCAATTACCGCTGGCACCGAAATTCAGCCTGGGTTTGAATTTCTCGCAATCTATCGTGCTCGACAATGGCTATAGCCTGGTACCCTGGGTGTCTTTGAAATGGCAAGACAAAATGTATTTCAGCTTGCGCAACCTCGATAACCCGCATATCTCGGACGCACAAAAAGCCTATACCAAGATCGACGCTTCCTTAAAACTGATCGCGCCGAAAAACTGGTATGCCGAGTTGTATGTTTTGAATGCAGGCAATACCATGGCGAAAAACTCCGCCACCGATGCCGGCGGATTTATCCGTGGCACCTATAACGACCCACGCTTCTTTGGTGTGCGCCTTGGTATTGAGTATTAAACGTCCGGCTAAGATCGCGGGTAGTTAAGCTGAACCAAGTCATCGCTGAATAACGCGTGATTTGGATAATTACTCGCAGCGTTGACTAACGAGTTCAAAAAATGAGCTAAAAAAAACGCAGCAAGCATGCGCCCTCAGGCAAGAAATCGCCTGAAGCAGCGCATCCTTGCTGCGTTTTGGTTTTGAAAATTTTAACGGTTAATTTGGAAGTTAATAGCGAGTGTGAATGAGTTTGGGCACGAAGCCTGGGTGTAGAATTACAGCAGTCGTGTTTGCTTGTCGCTGAGCGGTATGGAAATTTGCACGGACCAAGCAAGCGCAGGCTAGATACCTTAATTTATGGCGGGATTAAAACTCATGGCGTATCAATTTTTAAGCGTAGAGCAATCTTATCGAGCGATGTTTTATTTTCTTGAGCGCGAATATGAATTAACTCAATCGGATGAATTAGCAGGATTGTTAGGCTCCTTGTCCTGGCAGATTTGGCAAACTGGACATGGCCCAGCTGATCCCGCCGCGTGGCAGGAGTGGCTGAACGCAGTAGAAAAAGCGAAAAACACGGACGACAATGCAGCACCTGCCGCGCAAGCATCGTAGACACAGCATGACATAATGGTGGGTTAGCAATTGCTATCGTTAGGGCAAATTATAGTCTTGAAAAAAATTTGACTAAGCCCGGTCAGGTCGACGGTAATGCAAATCAAATCAGGAGCAAGAACATTAAATGCAGGCGAATTTCTTATCTGAAAGCGAGTGCGCTGACTGGCAAGATGCGGTCGCTTTACTTGCGGGATGCGCGTTAAGTGAGGTATCGATTATTGCCAAGGTCGGTATTTCAACTAAGAGTAGTAAATTTAGAGTAGACATCCAAGCTAATGCGGGCTATTCATGTTTCAAGGAAATACGCTGTGTCGGAAGTATTGTTTATATTGGCTATGGTAAATGCGTTTTTGTAATTCATCCGAGTTATGGCAAAGTCGAAACCTATCTGCTGGATGGCTACTTTGGGCATATCTACAGTGCGGAAGAGCATGAAGTTTCGCCGCAATTGTTTTCAGTTCTTGTTACTTCGGCGTCGGAGTTACTCAGTTTTTCCTTGAATGGAGAGTTACAGTGGCGCGCAAGCGAACTTGGAGTTGATGGCGTTACGGTTCGTTCTGTTATCGCTGATGTGGTGACAGGTTCTGGTGATTGGGAACCACCCGGCGGGTGGATAGCATTCAAACTTTCGGCGAGCACGGGTGAGAGGATTGTTACTTAAGCTTTTTCGGCAAGAAATGGTTGAGTCTGGCTGACGTCACTAGACATAGTGCGATTTTTTATTTCTTCAATTAAATGACGTTAGCATTGTGCGGCCAATCCTTACCTTAATTGGAGTTGTTATACTAGGGACAGTACTTGTAATTCTGCTTGGCTGTAATCAATCTAATCAATCCAATCGATCGGGTGAACGATATTTATCCGACCTCAATAACTTGATTGAGAAGGCGGATAGTATTGAGGTTGTGGAGCATTCTTCGCCTATGGATTTTCTTGATTCTGAAAAGAACGAAGACATTGACGTCGAGGAAAAATCCTATAAACGCGTCAAATTGAGCAAACAACAGAAGGACGGATTTGCCTCGTCGATCCGTGCGCTTGATCCAACTACACAAGACGCCTTCCCTGCATGCATTATTGAGGCCCATCATAGAATTGAATTTTTTGTCAATGATAAGCTGATCGATGCTATGGAAGTCTGCTTTGCCTGCGGGCAAGTTGAATGGCGTGGCAGCAAGCAAACGCCACCCTGGGCACTGTATTCAGGCCTGGAGTCATTCATAAGCTCGATTGGAATGCAGGCTAAACGTGATTGGATTGCACTGGCGAGTGGGGACGCTAAGTGAGGTGGTGACGGTCTAAGCCATCATCGCTGGCGAATTTGATCGTAGCTACAGTCAACTAGTCAGAACTCCAAGCTTAGGTGCCATAATAGACCTCAATCAATTTCACCGAGACTTAAACAATGAACGAGCAAGCTGTGAGCATCGGCGTGCTTGCAATGCGGCTTAGGTCGGTTACGCAACGCCAGCCCAGCCTTTGCAAGCAATTTCTGGAGACCCTGCCAAAAGATAAACGTGTCGCTTATGTCGAGTACATGGAAGCGAATAGTTATTCCTTGCTGATCGACCCCGTAGAGCTAGAACCAGCAGTGCAAGTTGCGCTTGCTGCGCTGCGGCGAGAAGCTCAACAATTGCGCGAACAAGGTGAGTTTGGCCGAGGTATGGGTAGTGGTGGTCGCGAGTTGGGCTGGGTTAAGCAGCAACTTCTAGAGCGCCACGGCATCACCTGGAGAACGCCTTGGGAAATGAACCCCGATTGTGCGTTCGACTAAGTCTTTACGCAATGCTTGAGGCCTGGCATTCACATGCATCTGGCTAGCTTACCGCACGCGAATTAAGCAAACCTCAATTTATGAGATTGCTTAAATAGTCGTTTTTGATATGTTTTTTTATTTGGGACTGATATTGTGGGTATCTAGGTGGAGCTGGCTGACATGAAATCAAAAAGGATCTTGTAACTATGGGGCGTAGAATAGAGCTTGGAAGTATAGCCAGCGGATTAATCGGTTCATTTAATAGCAGAAATAATGACGTGGCTGGCTATTGGGCGATCGGGAAGCTTCATAAATTTGTTGAAAAGGAAGTCTCTAAAGTCGTACTTGTTGACCTGCTATCAGGAAGTATGCATCCACCATCTTCGGAATTTAATGCACTAATCAAAACCTATCAAGCGCGCTTGACGTCCTACTTGAAGGCTCGTGATCTTTGTCCCGATTGGATTTTATCGGTTGAGATTACCGCTGTATTCGAAACGGAATTTGAAAAGAAAAATCATTATTCGTATCCGGCTCTGGGTAAGCCCTACAAACTGAAATGCGATATTCTGGATGATAAGGGTAAGCACCATGTTGCCTATGCCTACGGCTTTAGCAAGCCACATGATCCCAGTATGGAATTAAGAAGCGGCCGCTAACTCAGTTATTAAATGCTGCTGTCGAACTTGGCAAACGTTGTTATTAAAAGCGTTTGTGCAATTGGTGTGCTGGTTTTAATCACTATTCAAACCTCAATTCCCCAGTCTGGCTCGTCAATTAGCGAAAAAATTCTTCCTTGAACGGCGGATTGCCAGGCACTTCATGCACAAAACCTCAGCTCAGATTTGATGTAAAGTTTACTTGACATTCAATTTCTAAGCTGTAAAATGTAAAGCAAGCTTGACAGAGGCTTGCTGGATTCTTTCAGCTTCTGTTCAGCTGTGCTTGCCGTTTATCGGCATTTTTATTGCTTAATGGTGTCAAGTTTGTTTTACATTTTTGAGGGATGATATGGCTGACTATTCACAACACGAAGTCAACAACCTGCGTCAGTATAAGCAGGAATTAATCGCGTGCATCGCGTTTTACACGCTGGTTTTAATTGGCTCGATCTGGCTCGCCAAGCGTATTGATGAGGGCATTTTGCGCACACTGATTGTGCTCTTACCAGTGCTGCCGGCGATGGGATTAATCTGGGTGGTGCTGCGTTATTTACGTCGTCTCGATGATTATCTGCGGCAAATGTGTTTAGAAATTTTAGCGATGGCAGGTGGCTTTACTACCTTGCTCGCTTTTAGCTATGGTTTTCTCGAAGGTCTGGGTTTTCCCCGATTGAGCGGTTTTATTTATTACGGCGTGTTTATGAGCAGCTGGCTGCTGATTAGTTTATGGCGTAAATTCCGGGAGCCGGTATGAAGAATATCGTCAAAGATTTACGTGCCGAACAAGGTTGGAGTCAAGCGGCGCTGGCTGATTTGCTGAGTGTCTCGCGGCAAACGATTAATGCCATCGAGACCGGTAAATATGACCCCAGCTTGCCACTGGCATTTGCGCTGGCGCGAGTGTTTGGCAAGCGCATTGAAGAGATTTTTTCTGAATAAATCGGTCGGCCAATTGCAATACCTGCTGCGTTGTCGCAGCAAAATCCAGAGCTTGGGGGTACTTAAAAAACGCAAATGAAAAACGCAGCAAGTATGCGCCTGCTGGCATGAAATTGCCTGGAAATGCGCGTCTTTGCTGCGTTTTGAATTTTGCTGAAAGTGTTGTTCAGTACAGAAAATCGTGTTGGGGGCGTTTCGTTATGGGCACTTTGGCGGAGGCAGCTACTTGGCAAACTTCGCGCCTTTACTTTCCGTTTGACTTGCTTATCACGACAGCGGCTTAGGTTAGCAGCGAGCATGCTGAAGTCGGCGTGCTTTAAGTTTTTCCCGCGATGCTGATAACCAGGCTAATAATGATATTACCAAGCACTGCGAGTCCAACTAAGCCAAACAAGAGCAGGATTAAGAGCGATTTTTTCTTGGTCGTTTTAGTGGCACCACATTGCGGACAAGATTCAGCTTCTGCACTGACTTCAGTTCCGCATTCACGACATTTTTCTTGCGACATGACTTTTCCTATTCCGCCAGCCTTAAAATAATCAATTCGAATTAGCATTCGGTGTCGCAAGCAGGTGTTTGCAACACAAGTTGAAATGGTAACGCGATATTCTTAAGCTTGCAGCATATCAGTGAGAATATTTTCGATACCAAACGCATCGTTTCTGGCTTTATACACAGGCACAGACTGGCTCTTATTATGCGAGCTGCGATAAGTCTGATTGCCTGTTTGGCCCGCACTTGCACAATTCAGCATGGGTCGCTACGCTTAGGGCCTTGAATTTTTCAGTAAGGTAATTCACAGACGGAGAAATTTTGAAGGTGAACCGATTCAACTTGCTGGCATTGCTAGCGCTGGTTTTTCTGCTTTCAAGCTGCGCCCAGAAGCCAGCGACTATAGATTGGGAAGAGGAATTTTCTAAGTACGGTGCGCTGGGGCAGGCACTGACTTATTTTGCTGACGAACAATGTGTGGGAAAGTGCCAATGGCGATGGATTGACGACGAAACTTTGGAGTTTGAGGGCGCGATCAAAGAAGGTAGTTACCAGGAATTTATGCAAAAAATCGACGACAAGGTCAAAGAAATTCGCTTAAATTCCAGTGGTGGTATCGTTCAGTTTGGCTTGAAAATTGGTGAAGAGATATATCGCCGAAAAATCAAGGTCAGAGTGACGGGGTTTTGTATTTCTTCTTGTGCTAACTATTTGTTTTTAGCTGGTGATAAAAAGATTATCGAAGGCATAGTTGGTTTTCACGGTAGCTCGCAGGCAGCAATCAAAAAAAGCAAATATTGTGAAAAAGATGCTACACGACGCGGTTACGATTTTGCGATTCTGGAACACCAATTCTTCAAAAAAATCGGTATCGCCGAAGCTATCTTCGATCTCACGCAAAGTCGCGAAAAAGGCATGGCTGACGGACGTAGCTATGCGTATTATGCGCCCAGCAAAGCAACCCTGAGCAAACTCGGTGTGAGCTCAATCGAAGGCGAGCAGAATGCCGCGTATTTAGAAAAAATGGCCCACCTTGAGAAAAAGTTTAACGACAACTATTTCGCCGTCGCCCGCGACCCGAATCCTGGGATGGAGCGCTTACTTCGGTTGCCTCCATCGGAATAAGGTGCTGTGGCTATGCGCTCGCGGCGTCATTCCACTTATTTGACCTGAGCCAGTCACAACTTGATTTTTCATTGTCAATCCGCCCCCCTTAAACAAAATGCCTGGCCTTGGTCGGGTGACCAGTCACTGGTTTGGGGCTTTTTCAGGGTTTTAGGGTGCACGCTGATTTCGGCATCGGCGTAAGAAACGCTACCGTCGCTGCAGTTTGCGCTGTGGTCGTGGGCTAGGGTCCGTTGACGTTTGATCGCGAGATGCGTTCCTACCAGAACCTGGGCTGGCAAGGCGCACGGCGATGCTAAGGCTGGCCGCCTTTGCGAGCCGCGCAACGCGGTCCAGCATGGGTTCTGGCAGGAACCCGCAGGGAATGGCCTTAAACGCACGCCGGGCGTTGTTGCAGCCCGCTTACAGTGATCACACTGCGGCGCGTGCTGCGCCTAGCCCGTCACGCGTTTAAGACCATTCGCACACTCGATCAAACGTCAACAGACCCTAGTGTTTTGCGGCAGTAATTGAAGTTAGCCACACGTTGATTGAGTAAGGGCGGTAGCTGCTGGCTGAGTTCAGTCAGGCTTTCCGGATAATGCTGGTGGCTTTGTTTATAGCTTTCGAGGTAGCTGAGCAAGGCGACTTGATCTTGTGCCAGCGTGCGACTGAGTTTTGTGCTGGCTTCACAGGCGGCGGTGGCTTCGGGTAAATCGATTTGTCCGTGACAGGCGAGGGCATAACTTGCCTGGGCATAGCTTAACTCTTGCAGTTGTTCATAAATCCGGGCTTGATCGATCAGGGCGATTAAGCGTCGCTGGCGGCATGCTTGCTCGGCCTGACTCAGGCCTTGAATCGCTATGCAGCGGCCAAAAATCGCGCTGACTTTCAGGGAAATTTGCCTTTGCCCCCGAAGTTGCTGGCTCAGAACGGGCGTGATGTCGCAGTGCGCAAGTTCGCCGCCGCTGCGTGGTATGCCATAGTACAGGGTGTGTTTGTCATCGATGCGAAAGCTACTGATCATTGTGCGCGCCGGCAAAATAATATCGAGTACGCCACCTATTGCTGCTATGCTCAAGGCTGCAGCTGCTAGCCATTTCCACATGGTTTGCGATACTTTCTGGTTGAGTTTTTAATTTTGCCATACTGCAGTTTCTGTTGTTGCGCATTATCCGCTCAGATTCTTGCGCTGACCAGACACCTATATCTTATCGCACTGGTTTTAGCTAGGGTCGGTTTTAACATGCCAGTACAGCTTGCGTCACAAGGACTTACGTGTAAGTTGAGTAAGCGCAGTTGCTGAGTGGCGCATTTTTTCAGATATCGTTCTTTTTTGCTTCATGTTTGCTAAGGCAAGGTCTTGCCAGCGACTTGCCAGTTTCTGGCACAGAGTTTGCCTTATTGACTTCAACGCCGCGCTTTTGACTGTTGCAGCCAGTTTGTTGGCTTCGCGCAGTAAAAGCCTGATTATCGATATTTTAAAATAGGGAGCCTGGTATGCCATCACCGCTGTCATCACTTCACGCATCACTGCTATCCGTCTTGCGCAGTAGCCACATTTGCGCTGCGGTCGCCGTGTTCATTGCTAGCTGGCCGGGGCTGAGCCAGGCGCAAAGCACAAACCCTGGTGTCAGTCAGCGCGCTGAGGCGGCGCGCTTATTGCAAATGCCCGGGGTTTTGCAGCAACGTGCGAAACCTGTCGATCATCCCGCCAGCCCGCGCGATCAGTTTGAGATTGCCTATGATTTATTCATACGCTATACCGATGGCACGATTTTTAATCCGGCCAGGCAGCGTGAAGACAAAGTCAGTTTGCGTGCTTACCAGCAGCGTACCGACAAAGGCTGGAATGAGGGCGACCCAAATGCTTCGCGGTTTTTAGCGCCCAGCGTGGTGATGAAACCTGGCCAGACTGTGCGCTTTCGCCTGCATAATCAATTGCCCGAGCAAACTCAGGAGCAATGCGCGAATCCCGATCATAACGCACCCGGGCAACCCGGCTGCTTTAATATCACCAACTTGCATTCCCATGGTTTATGGGTTTCACCCAGTGGCAATAGCGATAATGTGTTGTTGGCGATTAATCCCAATGTGAATTTTGAGTACGAATACAATGTGCCAGTCGACCATCCGGCGGGCACCTTCTGGTATCACCCACACGTCCATGGCAGCACGGCAATGCAAGTGGCAAGCGGTATGTCGGGGGCCTTAGTGATAGAAGGGGAGCGCTATCCCAGCGCGACGCGTAATGGCGATCTCGATACATTGCTGAAAAAATTCGTCCCCGCTAAGGGCGTGGCGGCAGAAGTGATGTTGTTGCAGCAAATTCCTTATGCGTGTCTGAATAGTGACGGCAAACTGAATTACGATTGCAAAGAAAATCAGACCGGGGTGATGGAAAATTTTGACCAGGTGGGGCCACCTGACGCCTGGAAAAATTCGGGGCGCTATACCTCGATTAATGGCAAGGTCTGGCCACTTGCGCTGCTCAAAGAAAAAACCGTGTATCGCTGGCGTTTGATCGATGCAGGTTTTCAAGCCAGTGTGGTGTTGCGGATTAAAAAAGCACGTCAGGCGGCTGTATTGGAAAACCTCGCGCTAGGGCAAGGTCAGGAGCAGGATTTGTCGGCGATTTGCGATGGACCAGATGTGATGCAGTTTGAAGTCGCCAGTGATGGTTTGACGCATCAAAAAATTATCTCGAAGACCGCTAACCACCTGCAACCGGGCTACCGCAGCGACATTTTATTTGCTTTGCCCGAGGCAGGAAGTTATTGCATCTACGATGATAAAAGCAGCAATGACTTAAATGGTGAGGCCAAAAGCACACGTTTGATGGGAATCTTGCGTGCCAGTGCGAATCCTGCGCATGCCGCGGCGATCACGAATCAAGTGGAATTTATGCAGTCGCAATTAATTACCGCCGCTGCTGATCAGCCAGTGAGTGTGCGTGCCACTGTGATTGCTGATTTGAAAAATGGCATGCAATTGACGAAATTTGTGCCGCATCCTGCATTTACTGAAACCGCCTTAACTAAAATGCGGCAAGCGAAAAAGCAGTATGTGACTTTTAATATTGCCAAGCTCGGTGGTGCTACACGCTTTATGGTGGAGAGTAAACCGGTGGATAATGCACCGGCCGACATCAACGACAGTTATCAACCCGGGCGCATAGACCGTACCCTGATTTTAGGCGATCAGCAAATCTGGGAGCTGGGTTCGAAACGCGGCAATCATCCGTTTCATATCCATGTGAATCCTTTTCAAATCATCAGTATCAGCAACACCACAGGTGCTGCGATCGACCCGCAGTATCAGGATTTAGTGGGCACCTGGCGTGACACGCTGTTGGTGAAACAAGGCTATAAAATTGAAGTGGCGACGCGCTATCGGCGATATATCGGGGAGTATGTATTACATTGCCATATCCTCGAACACGAAGATCAGGGCATGATGCAAAACGTCAAAGTGGTGCTGCCTGATGGTAAGGGTGGGGCGGCGGCAGGCGCGCACGGCAATCATCACTAAGCCAGTGCAGGATGCCGCAATGACGAGTGGGCGGCATCCTGATTGCTCAGGCATAGCCTATTTAATTCAACCAAAACCAGCTACTCGTGTGTACCGGTTTTTGCTGCGACCAGTGCAGATAAATCATGCGTAACCAGCATGCCAGCAGAATCAGGCAACTCAGCCCGAGCAAACTCAGGCCCGCGATGATGGCGAATGTAGCAAGCGCGGCATAATGGCTGGCAAGCAAACACAGTGTCAAACCCAGCAGCGCTGTGGCAAACGCCAGGCAACAGCGCACCGGCTTGGGTAGAGAAGTCGGACGTGGCATGTAATTTCCCCGGGTGGCACAAATTTTGTGTTGCCGAGTTTGCCACGCTGAACTGAGCTTGTACAGCCTGGCAAAAAGCCTGTGGTATTTGTGCGATAGGCTGCCCGGGTGTTAATGTGTGGAGCCACCTTCAAGCGCAATATCATGCTGATGCAGTACGCTGCTACACAAGGCGCTAAGGATACCTTGCTGTATCAAATCCAGACTCATACTGGGCTGCTGACGCTTATCGCAAACCTGAACAGGCAGATAGGGGATATGTAAAAAGCCCGCGCGACAAGACAATTGATGTTGCGCCAAAAAGTCCATCAAACCATAAAACACATGATTGCAGACATAGGTTCCGGCCGTGTAGGAAATGCTGCCGGGTATGGCGGCCATTTGCCAGGCTTGAACGATGGCTTTCAAGGGTAAATTACTGAAGTAGGCCTTAGGCCCTTGCGGATTAATCGGCTGATCTATCGGTTGCTGACCGATATTATCCGGAATGCGCGCATCGTCGTGGTTGATGGCGACTTTTTCTATGCTGAGCTCGCTGCGTCCGCCCGCCTGTCCTATGGCTAATACCAGCACCGGCTGGAAGTGGCGCAAGTGTTGTCGCAAGTCTTGTAAAGCGAGTTCAAACACGCAAGGTAAGCGTCGACAGGCAAGTTGATAGTGTGTGCCTGTCGTCACCAGCGTGCTTTGCAAGTCATGCAAAAAACGGCCATCCAATTGTTTGATTGCTTCCCACGAGGGATTGATGGCTTCGCCGCCAAAGGGTTCGAAACCGGTCAGTAAGATGGTTTGTGTCGCCGTCATGATCGTCAAGGCCTCTGGATTAAAACGCTAAAAAGTAAATTAACAAAATATTTGCCAGCAACACCGCGAGTGCGGTTGGAATTTGAATTTTGATGACGTGGTATTGGTTCTTTAAACCAAGTAAGGCGGCTGGCACGATATTGAAGTTGGCCGCCATCGGTGTCATTAAGGTGCCACAGTAGCCGCTGAACATACCAATGGCAGCGATGGCCGCGGGGTTGCCATGATGTGCCTGAATTAAAAAGGGCAGGGCGATGCCAGCGCTGATTACTGGAAAGGCGGCAAAGGCATTACCCATGATCATGGTGAAGAGCGCCATGCCGCAGCAATACACCACGATCACCAGAAATTTATGCTCAGGATTGATCAGCATGGTCACCAGACTTTGGATCGCCTGTCCAGTTTGTGCGACACTGAAGACGCCGCCCAACATCGCCAGCATTAAAGGCAGGCTTAAGGCCCAGCCTACGCTTTCTATCAATCGCCCACCTTCCCTGACTGCACGCCAGGGGGTGTCTTTAACCAGCCAGCAGGCGTAAGCTAATGCCAGCAGGCTGGCAACCAGGAGTGCGGCCAAGGTCTGATGTTTGGGGTCGAGCAAAGGCAGGCCGGCGATCAGCACCTGTTTCGCTAACATACTCAAGACCACCGTCACCAAGGGAATGAGCAGGGCGGGTAAAAAGATTTTCGTTTGCAAGCTGGCGGGTAGTGCGGCTTTGCGCGCTGCGCTCTGGGATGAGGGCGCCGCCGTTTTGCTTAACATTGCCAGCGCTGCCAGCACTAACACACAGCCACCGGTCAATTGATCGGCCAGACGTTTTCCCAGCGCCAGTTGCGCGCTGTCGTAGGCCAGAAAGGGCAGGCTGAAAACCAGCCAAAATGCGGCGCTCGCCTTGCTACTGTCACCGCGACGCCAGATCAGAATGCCAACCGCGGCCGACAGCAAACCCGTCAGATAAAGTGTGCTCGCTAAATTAAACCAGCTCGTCATGCGCCTTCTCCCAGCGTAGTCTGCGCACGATGGGTCGCGACTTCACGCGCTAATTGCGCATCCAGTCGGGCTAGACGGAATAAGTGGATGATCAGCGCAGCGATGGCGGTGGGAATTCCCCATAAACCTATCGCTAATGGCTCAACCTGGGTATAACCATGTTCATGTAAAAAGCTGGTCATGAGTAAAACCGCACCAAAGGCGATGAAGATATCTTCACCAAAAAACAAGGCGATGTTGTCGCAGGCAGCGGCATGTGCGGCGATTTTTTGTTGCACCGCTTCGGGTAAGTCACCGTAACTTTTTTGCGCGGCGGCTTCAGCCATCGGTACTAAAATCGGCCGCACGGTTTGTGCGTGACCAGCTATGCTGGTCAGCCCCAGCGCAGCAGCGCCTTCACGTAGCACAAAGTACAGCATCAAAATACGTCCGCTACTGGCTTGACGTATGCCGCTGATCCAGCGTTTGGCGCTATCTTTCAAGCCATAGTATTCCAGCAAACCAATGATGGGCAGCAATAGCATGATGCTGGCTAGTTGGCGGCTTTGGATAAATTTATCACCGAACAAAGCAAGTAAATCGCCGAATGAAATGCCACAGGCCAGGCCGGTACTTAATCCTGCCAGGATTACCACAAATAAGGGGTTCATGCGCCAGGCAAAGCCGAGCACGATCACGGGCACACCAATTAAGGATAGCCATTGCTGTAATTCCATATGTCTCCTCGTTGTCGTCGCGCTGCACTCACCTGGCCTGGAGCAGACGGGTCGTGCTGCCGCGAATTTTTATGTGCCGAGTATACGCAAATGTGACCGACTTAGGTAGCGTCAGGCCGCTGGCGTAAATGCTGCGCCAGTTGTTGTGCCAGTGCCAGCGCGTGAGGGCCGTCGCCATGCAAACACAGGGTATCGATCTGTAGCGATAAACATTGACCGTGCTGACTAATGACTTGCTGCTGCTGTGCCATGCGTAAAGCTTGCTGTAAGGCGAGCGCAGTGTCTGTGATTATGGCATCAGCCTGATGGCGTGCCACTAATTGCTTTTCATCGGTATAGCGACGATCGGCAAAACCTTCGTGATAGAAACGCATGCCCAGCGCTTGGGCGGCATCGGCCATGGCACCGCCAGCCAGGCCATAGATAATCAGGCTGGCATCGATACTTTGTATCAGCGCCACGACCTGATGGGCTAATTGTTCATCGCGTGCGGCCTGATTGTAGAGCGCGCCATGCGGTTTGACATGGTGCAGTGTCTGACCTTGTTGCTGACAAACCGCGCGCAGTGCCAGGATTTGCTGACGCAGGCTGGCATCGAGTGTGGCGGGATCGAGCTGCATTTCTGTGCGGCCAAAATTTGCACGATCAGGAAACGATGGATGCGCGCCGATGTGCACACCAGCGCGTGCTGCGGCGGCGACCGCAATTTGCATACTCTGCAAGTCACCGGCATGGCCGCCACAAGCAATATTGGCGGAGCTGACACACGCCAAAATCGCCTCATCGTCGCCACAGCCTTCGCCCAGGTCGGCGTTCAGGTCTATGCATAAAGTTGTCGTCATGATGTTTTCCTTGTGCTGTAGTGTGTGCTCAGGCGAAATGCAAACTGGTTTCGATTTGCCTGAGCCAGTCTTGCTGCTGTTGCCAGGCCCTGGCCGCAAGGTCGCGCTCAGTCACTTGAAAGTGCAGGGTCTGGCCGGGCCAGCTTTGCGCCACTTTCCAGAGATCAGCCCGTATTACGTTGGCGATACGCGGGTAGCCGCCGGTGCACTGGGCGTCGGCCAGTAAGACTATGGGCAAGCCATTCGGCGGTAATTGCACGACGCCGGGAAATACCGCATGCGATAACATTTCTTTGACCTGATTTAATTGCAGGTGCGGCGCTGTTGACGGCGTTTGGGCTGGCCTGGCTGAACCTGGCGCCAGCGTTAAGCGTGCCGCCATGCGATTGCTTTGCGCACTGACTTGCCAGGCCTGGTTGCAAAAGGCGAGTTGAGAGGCCGGACTTAAGGCTGCAAATTCTGGACCAGGTAATACGCGTACCACTCCGTCATTCTGCCATTGCCGCACCCCCAGACTTTTGTGAAAATCCTGACCCTCGAGTAGTTCGAGCCGGGTCTGGGCTTGTAGTGCACGTCCGCGCCAGCCGCCAAAGCCTGCGGCCAGATCAGTACTGCCAGAACCTAGCAGTTGTTCGGCGACGATGCCACCGCTAAAACTCAGGTAGCAGCAACGACCACGGCGCAAACCATGCACTTGCAAGCGCGCTCCCGCCGGCATGAAATAGCGCCAGCCACTGTGCAAGCGCTGCAATTGCTGCGGCTGCCAGAGCTCGGCATCGACTTCGGCGCCGGTGATCGCAAACCAGCAGGCTGTGCTGCTGACTAAACTGAACGGTCCGCCAAATAATTCGATGGCCGCTGTGGCCGGACTATTTTGCAGCAAGCGCAACGCCAATTGATAAGCGAGAGGATCGAGTGCGCCTGAGCGACCTATACCAAATTCTTGCTGATAGGGGCGACCGCTGTCTTGCAGGCTGGCTAGTAAGCCCGGTTGTATGATGTGCAGGCTCATGCTGTTGTGCTCAGCCAGTTTTGCTGCAATTGCTCAATCAAACCCAGTTGTGATGCATCAGATCGCATAAAACTCCACCCTGTCACCAGCGCGAAATAAGCAGGGCGGCTGGTTTTGCGCGTTAAATAAACACAGTTCGGTGCGCCCAATTAAATGCCAGCCACCTGGGCTGGCGCTGGGGTAAATGCCAGTCTGACTGCCGCCGATTGCCACTGAGCCCGCTGGTACCTGCAGACGCGGTTCAGCGCGTCGCGCTTTGTGCAAAGCCTGCGGCAAATCACCGAGGTAGGCAAAGCCAGGCAAAAAACCCAGGCAATATACGGTGTAGATCTGGCTGGTATGTAATTCGATAACTTGCGCCACGCTGAGTCCGGCCGTATCGGCCAATTCAGCTAAATCAGCCCCTGTGTCTAAGCTATAGCGCACCGGTATCCTATGCAAACGACTGGTCTGGAGTTCGTCCGCGGTCGCTGCAAGCTTGGCCATGCTGGCGACGAGCTGGCTTAGCTGTTGCTGGACTTGTACCGCTGAGATCTGTGCAGCATCAAAAAATACCGTCAGATTATTGAAACCACTGACAACTTGCCTGACCCAGTCTCTTTGCAGCAAATCAGCGCGCAAACGATGATAATCTTGCTGGCTGCTTAAACTGGCAGGAGCCGGGCTTTCGATGACATACGCTTCTTCACCAAAGGCCACGATGCGTGGTGTGGTTGGCTTCACGATGAGGGGGCGAAAAGTGGATCAGGCCTGCATCATAGCATAGCGTTAGCCAGCGACTGGCGTTTGCGCGAGGCGGCTGCCAGTTTACCCCTTGCGCCAGCCAAACAACATGTGATTGGCTAAATGATGGCGTAAAGGCGCGAGATTATCGAGTGCCGTCAACCCCAGTGCTAACAGTGGTTGTCCTGCCGCCTGCGTAAAGCTGCGTGCCAGCGTATCCGTCAGCGTAATGGTCAATTGCCTGTCGGTGTGGCGTTGAGCTAAATAAACCTGGCTAAATTCACGGTCCTGGTGCCAGTCGTCAGCGCGGCTGAGGATTTGTTTTGCCAGTAAGGTGGCGAGTTCCGCGGCATCGCGCAAACCCAGATTCAAACCTTGACCTGCCACAGGATGCAAGGTTTGTGCGGCATTCCCCAGACTGACAGCATGGGCACTGCCGCTGCTTTGCGCGTTCAAACCGAGTGGGAATGCCAGGCGCTTGCTGAGACTTAAGAAGCGCCCTGCACGATACCCGAATTCACTTTGTAATTGCGCCAGAAAGGCCGCGTCGTCGAGTTCGAGTAAGCTGGCGGCACGTTCCGGAGCGACGCACCAAACCACCGCATAACCGCGCTCAAGTGGCAGCAAGGCGAGCGGCCCTTGTGCAGTAAACCGCTCAAAAGCTCGGCCATTTTGTGGCTGCTCGGTTTGTAGATTAAAGATCAGTGCGGTTTGCTGATAATCGCGGTGTTGCGCACGTTGTGTCTGGTGTTGAAATACACCACCTTCAGCTTGGATAAAAAATTGCGCCAGATACGCTTGCTGATCGGTTTGCAATTCCATGCCCAGATCACTCTCGCTGGCACTGAGTAAGCTGATTGGCCGATGTATCGTCAAATGACAGGCTTCAGCGCGCAGGCGCAGCGCTTTAACGATGTCGGCATAGGCGGCAACATAACCAAGTGCCGGTAACTGGTAATCGTTCTTGTGTATCAGGGTGCGACCAAACTGCCCCTGGCGCGAGACATGAATATCCTGAATCGCGCTGGCACGAAACGGCCAGGCAGCAAGGCTTTCGAGTAATTGCTGACTGCCATAAGATAAGGCTATGGTACGCTGATCTTGTTCGGCTTGTTCGGTAGTTTTGGCGTCAAAAATATGGATAGCCTGGGCTGGCACCCCCGCCTTATGCAAGAACAAGGCACAAGCCAGGCCAACGGGCCCTGCACCCGCAATGGCGATAGGGAGTAAGGTTTGAGGTACTGGACTTGGTGTCATGGTGGCTCAGGTAGTGATTCGGCAATACAGTGCGTTCAGCGGTGGCAAGCGGCATTTTCGCGTGGGCGAGTGAGCTTGGCAAGCCTGGCCTGACGTAAATCAGGCCATCTCTGTGCTAAGTCAAGTACCTGGCTTGTCGCCCAGGGCGCTACACCATGCTTAGCGAACTGCACAGTTATGGCGCGCTGCGCACCAACGGCGCATTGAGTTGGGCTAGTTGCTCAGGTGTGCCGACATTATGCCAAATGCCGCGATACAATTCGCCACCCAGGCGGCCAGTATCGGCCACCGCACGCAAGGTATCACCCATGCGGGCATACTCACCCGCTTGAATATGGGCAAACATTTCCGGGCGGTAAACACCGATATTGGCAAAGGTATAGCGTGGTTCGCCCTGGTTACTGATGCCCATCAGCGACATCGCGAAATCGCCCTGCGGATGGAAGTCGGGGTTTTTCACCAGATAAATCCAACCGAGATCGCGTTGCTCTAAGGGCAGAGGATTACCCCAGGGGTCGAAATCTTCGAGCACATCGAGGCATTGCGCAAAATTGAAATGCGGCACATAGATGTCAGCCGAGACCACCAGAAACGGCTGTTCGCCCAGCAAATGCAGGGCGTTGGCGATGCCACCGCCGGTTTCCAGCGCACGGGCTTCTGCCGAATACTGCAGTCGGGCGCCAAAACGGCTGCCATCGCCGAGTTCTTGCTCCAGCATTTGCCCCAGATGGGCGTGGTTGATGACGATATCGCTAATTCCAGCCTTCACCAGATTTAAGATATGCCAGACGATTAAAGGCCGGCCTCGGACTTTTAATAAAGGTTTAGGGCAGGTATCGGTGAGCGGACGCATACGTTCGCCGCGACCTGCGGCCAGTAACATGGCTTTCATCTTGATTCCCGTGCTTTAAAAGGTGTAGCCGCTTTGAACTTCGCGGTTTTCCCAGCTATCTAACAGGCGCAATAAGGGAACTAATTCACGGTAGCGATTGCAGGTGCGACGCACATACTCCATTACGGTAGGGATATCGCCTAATAAATGGTGTTTGCCATCGCGTTTGGATAAGCGCACAAACAAACCGAGGATTTTTAAATGACGCTGCAAGCCAGTAATTTCAAAGTCACGATAAAAGCTATCGATATCGTCGGCCACCGGTAAGCCCGCTTTGCGCGCTTTTTCCCAGTAACGGATCGCCCAGTCCAGCACTAATTCCTCATCCCATTGCTGATAGGCGTCACGCAATAAGGACACCAGATCATAGGTGATCGGGCCATATACTGCATCCTGAAAATCGACGATGCCAGGGTTGCCTTGCTGACGCCAGATCAGATTGCGCGAATGGAAGTCGCGGTGCATATACACCTGAGGCTGAGCCAAGACCGTGGCCGTAATATGTTCGAGTACTTTAGCCAGCGTGGTTTGCTGTTGCTCAGTCAGGCTGACTTGCAAGTGTTTATCGATGTACCATTCCTTGAAGATGCCAAGTTCGCGTTCGATAAAAGCGCGGTCAAATTCAGGGAAAACCTCGGGCTGGCTCTGTGCCTGCATTAATACCAGGGCATCGATTGCATCGAGGTACAAGTGATGGGCATTGTCGTGATTAATCACGTGCGCATAGGTTTCCGTGCCGAGATCGCTGACCAGAAAAAAACCCTGTTGCAGATCATGCGCAAACACTTCGGGTACCGTTAAATGCAGTTTTTTAAACAACTCAGCGTTTTTCAAATAGGCCGCATTATTCTCAGTCGCTGGCGGTGCATCGATCGCAATCAGACTGAGCCCGGCTTGATTGTCAACCCGGTAAAATTTACGGAAACTGGCATCGGCAGAAGCCGGACGGAAACTTTTCAGACGTAATTGGCTGGCAAACTCGGGTAATTGTGCGAGCCAGGATTGTAATTGCTGGCTGCGCGGGTCGGAACTGAAGTGGGCTGATGTGGTCATAACGATCATATGCGAGCTTGCCTTATACGCAATTTGCGGCAGATAAACCTGGCCAAAACACGCAATTTATCCCCGTGTTCTGGCGTGCTAAGGTGAATCGCGCTGGCTGTTGCGTGTGTCAGGCAAAACGGTTTTAAGTGGTTTAACTCTGCACAAGAAACTCAGGTCAGGCTGGCATTTGGCCTATAATAGGCGGTTTATTTAAAAACAAACTAATCGCGGCGCTCAGGCGGGGTGGATTGGTTATGTTAATTGCAACGCTGATAACCTTAAGAATTCATGCGCAAGAAAAAAAACGTATTATCGCACTCACCGCTAAGCTTTCCTATAGGTCGCACGCAAATCCAGCCTGGCGCGAGCTCATTCGCGCAAATCTGGCGTTTGAGCGCCTGCGCCAGTGCGGTGATGAGTTTGTTGATTATGCAACAGCAAGCCCATGCTCAGGCAACTCCTCAGAAGTCAGAACATCCTGTGCCAGTGCAAACGGTGACGGTGCAGGCCGTGCCCTTAAAAAATGAAAAACCGCAGACCACAGAGATTGAAGCGGAACAAGTACAAGGCCGGCCTGAACGTTATATTCAGTTTGATCGCAATGTCAAAGTTGACCGGGGCGATACGCAGGTCAAGGCAGAAACCGGGCGCTACACGTATTTAGATGACACTGTCGAAGCAAGCGGCGAGGTCCAGATTCGCCGCAAAGGGGATTGCTTTTGGGGCGATAAATTAAGGCTGCAACTCGATAGTGGGGCGGGATTTTTAAATCATTCTCGTTACGTTTTGCAAAGAAACCAGGCGCGCGGTGATGCAGAGCGGGTCGAGTTTCAGGATGAAGAGCGTTCGCAAATTCAGCGCGGAACCTATACCACATGCCAAAGTCCGAGCCCGGACTGGTATTTGCAGGCAGATACCTTGAATCTGGATACTGGTTTGGATACCGGGGTGGCTGGAAAGTCGGTGATTTACTTTAAAGGGGTGCCGATACTGGCGTTGCCTTCGTTGACTTTCCCGCTTTCCGGGGCGCGCCATTCGGGCTTTTTGCCGCCAGTCTTAGGCGCTTCATCCAAGGGTGGCGTTGACGTTACTGTACCTTACTATTGGAATATTGCGCCAAATCGCGATCTGACACTGTATCCACGCATGATTTCGCGGCGAGGTTTGCAATTAGGTGTGGAAGGCCGATACTTAGGCGAAACCAACTGGGGTGGCTTGTATTCAGGTGAAACCAGCCTGGAATATCTGGCCAATGACCGTTTGCGCGGCGGTGATCGCTATGCGCTGGCCTCAGTTCATCAGCAAAAATTACTCCCTAATCTGGATTTGAATTGGAACGTCAACATGGCGTCCGACGATGATTACCCCAGTGATTTTTCGCGCAGTATTACTAAAACATCGCAACGCTTATTGTTGCGCGAAGCGAATCTGATTTATTACGGTTCATTCTGGAATTTAGGCTTGCGCACGACTAATTACCAGGTTTTGCAAGATCCGCAGGCACTCATAGAACGGCCTTATGATCGTTTGCCACAGATTCAATTGCATGCTGAGCAACATGACGTCGCGGGTCTGGATTGGTCGCTGGACGCTATCGTTACACGATTCTGGCACCCGACTTTACAACGCGGCGATCGCTTCGTGTTTAATCCACAAGTGAGTCTGCCCATCGTCAGTTCCGGCTATTTTGTGATCCCTAAAGTAGCACTACATGCAAGTAATTACCATATTGTAAATCCGGCACCCGGACAGCAATATGACTTCCATAGGGTTGTGCCTACGGTATCGATAGACAGTGGTCTGGTGTTTGAGCGTCAGGTCAATTTATTTGACAAAGACCTCACACAAACCTTAGAGCCGCGTTTGTTTTACGTCAACACACCTTACCGTGAACAAAGCCAGTTCCCCAATTTTGATAGTGCCTTAGCCGACTTTAATTTCGCCCAGATTTTTAGTGAAAATCGCTTTACCGGCCATGATCGCATTGGTGATGCCAATCAAATC
The DNA here is from genome assembly GCA_041913845.1 of Undibacterium sp. Taxonomy (GTDB): domain Bacteria; phylum Pseudomonadota; class Gammaproteobacteria; order Burkholderiales; family Burkholderiaceae_D; genus Undibacterium. The sequence goes on along the minus strand of JAYSEN010000009.1, from coordinate 67,510 downwards.
ACGGCGGCCGTGGTCTCGCGTTTCATCGAAAACAATGGCGAAGAAGCTTTACGTTTAGCGATAGGTCAGCGTTTTTATTTCAATCATCAGCGTGTGACTCTGGATAACAGCAGCAACCCCAGTCGTTCGGACCTGTTGTTAGCCGCACAAGGCAAGATCAGTTCGACCTTAACTGGCGACATGGCTGTGCAGCTTAGCCAAAGTGACCGACGCGTGATACGTTCTTCGTATGCCTTGAGTTGGCAACCGGCACCGAAAAAAGTGTTGAATCTCGCCTATCGTTTTCAGCGAGACAATCTTGAGCAAGTCGATGTGTCCGGGCAATGGCCAGTGGCAGATCGCTGGTATGCAGTGGGTCGTGCCAATTATTCAACACGTGATAATAAATTAGTCGATGGTCTGGCAGGCTTTGAATACAAGGCCGATTGCTGGTCTTTACGTTTCGTTGCACAACGTTTTGCCATCAATAGTATCAGTTCCTCGACCGGTTTTTCGTTGCAACTGGAGTTGAATGGACTGGCACGACTAGGCGTAGGGAATAATCCGCTGGAAGCGTTAAAACGTAATATAAATGGCTATCAAGCCTTGAATCAACCCTGATCTCACTGGCCCTGAGCGAGATTTTGTGTTGGCTTGCTTGGCGGTGCTGGTGCTGATGGCGCCGCAAGCAATCGGGGAGTGCCGGAATTTGCACCTTACTCGAAAACACTGGCGAAAGGTTTATCTCTGCGCTGGTTACGTGTATATTGCGGCTTTTATTCTTGCTTGAACGATTCTTAACAGGAACTTCGCTGACCGGTAGTTGAAACTTTTTTTGCTTGGTTTTGCGTCCGTGGGACAACCTAGTCCGACTTGCGGGCAGAGCCAAAGAACAAACTTCAAGATCGATACGGTGAACTGATTTTATTGGTATATTGGCAAATGAAACATCGACACTTATTTAGCGCATTAGCATTGGCTGCAGGCGTGCTGACCCAACCCGTGGTTATGGCACAAAGCAGCACGACAAAATCAGTTCTGGTCAATCAAATCGAAGTCGTCGTCAATGACGATGTCATTACGACGCAGGAATTAGAGCAAAAAATGACCGCAATCGAAACCCGCTTGCGCCGTCAGGGAACTCAATTGCCCTCACGTACTGACCTCAAAAAGCAAGTGCTGGAACGCATGATTATTGATAAAGTGCAAACCCAGCTGGCCAAAGAAAATGGCATACGCGTTGATGATTTCATGCTCGATAAAACCATGTTGCGCCTGGCTGAGCAAAATCGCATGAGTATGTCGGATTTCCGTAATCAGGTTGAGCGCGAAGGCACCACCTATGCGCGTTTCCGTGATGAAGTACGGGATGACATTATTCTGCAGCGTATACGCGAGCGCGAAGTTGATAGCAAAATCAATGTCTCTGAAGTGGAATTAGATAATTATCTGGCTGCACAAGAAGCAGCTAAAGCAGGCAAGTTTGAGGTACAGCTCTCACATATTCTGGTCGCGGTTCCGGAAAATGCCACCACCGAGCAAATCAATGCACGTAAAGCGCGCGCTATGGAAGTTTTGCAAAAAGTACGCGAAGGTGTGGATTTTTCTAAGTTGGCAGTCACTTATTCGGATAGCCCCGAAGGGATTAAAGGTGGCGATTTAGGCTGGCGCGAACAAGAGCGCGTACCGCAATTGTTTGCCGACGCCATCAGCAAATTGAATCCCGGTCAGAATACCGAGTTATTACGCAGCTCCAACGGTTTTCATATCATCAAACTGGTGAATAAGCGCGCCAGTACCGAAAAAGCTGCAACGGGTGTGCAGCAAACCAAAGTGCGCCATATCCTGATGAAAATCAGTAATATCACTCCGGCCGCTGAAGTTAAAAAGAAATTACTCGAAATAAAACAGAAAATTGCGAATAAGGAAGCCACCTTCGAAGAAATGGCCAAAACTTATTCGACTGATGCAACAGCAGCCAAGGGTGGTGATTTAGGCTGGATTTATCCGAGCGACACCGTGCCTGAGTTTGAGCAAGCAATGGATAAGCTGGCAGTCAATGAAATCAGTGAGCCGGTGCAGTCGCAGTTTGGTTTGCACTTAATTCAAGTGTTAGAACGCAAAACTGACGAAATGTCGAAAGAGCGCAAACGCGCCGCGGCGCGTCAGGCCGTGTCCGAACGTAAGGCGGACGAGGCTTACCAGGACTGGTTACGCGAAATTCGCGATCGCGCCTATATTGATTACCGCAACAAGGAAAAGTCTTAAGATGAGTCAGACCACGCTGGCGATAACCATCGGTGAGCCGGCGGGGATCGGTCCGGAAATTTCTTTACGCGCTGCCTGGCGTTTGCGGCAGCAGCAGCCTTGTTTATTAATCGGTGACGCCGCCTGGCTGGCTTGTCTCGCCCAGCAAATCGATCCGGCCATGCAATTGCGGGCGATCAGCGCCAGTGCTTTAGCTGGCATGTCGGCTTTACCGAGCTTAGCCGATACCCTGTGGGTGTTGGATGTGCCATTACGCGAACCAGTCATACCCGGTCAGCTAGACCCGCGCAATGGCCGCGCCGTGTTAGCGACACTCGATGCTGCACTCGACTTATTAAAAGCGGGAAAAGTTGCTGGCATGGTTACCGCGCCTTTGCAAAAGTCAGTAATCAATCAGGCTGGGGTAAAGTTTTCGGGGCATACCGAATACCTGGCCGAGCAAACCCAGACTGAGCAAGTGGTGATGATGTTAGCCGCGCCGGCAGGTGGCATCCTGGAACGGCCGTTACGGGTGGCGCTGGCAACCACTCACTTGCCACTGCAAGCAGTTTCTTCCGCTTTGAATCCCGCCAACTTATTGCGCACTGTGCAAATCATTCATCACGATTTAAAACAGCGCTTCGGTTTGGCTCAGCCTAAAATCTTAATGGCAGGATTGAACCCCCATGCCGGCGAAAACGGTTATCTGGGGCGCGAAGAAATTGAGATTTTGCAAGCTGTGATAGCGCAGGCGCAGCAAGCGGGGATAAATGTTAGCGGCCCGTATCCGGCTGATACTTTGTTCCAGACTAAGTATTTAAATCAAGCCGATTGTGTCCTGGCGATGTACCATGATCAGGGCTTACCGGTTTTGAAATTTGCCAGCTTTGGCCGGGGCGTCAATATTACGCTGGGTTTGCCGTATATCCGCACCTCGGTAGATCATGGCACAGCGCTGGATTTGGCGGCACAAGGAACAGGCCTTGCCGATGATGGCAGTATGATGGTGGCGATACAAGTTGCTGCCGAAATGGTAAAACACACACAAGCATGAAACACATAGCAAGAAAACGCTTCGGTCAGAATTTCTTAACCGATCAAGTCATTTTAAGTCAGATCATCCGTGCGATTAATCCGCAAGCGGGGCAAGCCATGGTCGAAATTGGCCCGGGTTTGGCAGCAATGACCGAATTAATCGTGCAACATACCCAACCATTGCACGTGGTGGAAATTGATCGCGATCTGGTCACGCGTTTGCGCAAACGTTTCAGTGAGCAGCAATTACAAATCCATCAGGGCGATGCTTTAGCCTTTGATTTTGCCAGCTTGCCGCGTGCCGAAGGGCAAAAGCTGCGCATAGTTGGCAACTTGCCCTATAACATCTCCAGTCCCTTGTTATTCCATCTGGCTGAATTTGCCGGGCAAGTGGAAGATCAGCATTTCATGCTACAAAAAGAAGTGGTTGAACGCATGGTGGCCGAACCTGGCAGTAAAACCTATGGCCGCTTATCGATCATGCTGCAATGGCGCTATGAGATGGAATTATTATTCATCGTGCCCCCCGAGTGCTTTGACCCGCCGCCACAAGTCGATTCCGCCATCGTGCGTATGATACCGAAACGTGAAGTGCTGGAATGCGCCCAGGATAAGCTTGAACTGGTGGTGGCCAAAGCATTCAGCCAGCGTCGTAAAGTAATACGTAATTGCCTGGCGGGTTTATTCACGGAAGCGCAACTGCTTGAACACGGCATCGATCCACAAGCACGCCCCGAAAACCTGAGTCTGGAACATTACGTCAGCCTGGCGCGCACGCTGTAGTTTCTGGCGTCACATTGTAGTGACCGCACACGTCGTCGCACAAATAGTCGCTAACTCGGTCGTGGTAGGTATCCGTGGCTAAGCGATCTCTCGCAAGATAATCAAGGCGCTTAGCGATCCGGGTAATAACGTACAGGTTTGGCGAGTTCGGAAGTTGAGGTGGTCTGGCGCTTAGCTTCTGGCGCTGCAGCAGGTGTCACGCTAGCTGGATTGTTAGCAGGTTTAACAAAAGGAAACGACACCGTGGCCTGACTTTGTTTAACTGGTTCACGCGAATTTTTACGCAAACTGGCGTGAACTGCACCGATTAGCGTGCTTGGGTTAAATGGTTTGATGATAAAGCCATCAGCGCCACCATTAACGGCGCGCATGACGATGTCACGTTTATTATCACCCGTCACCATTAACACAATAGTCTCAGGATAATTTTGCTTGATGTGCTGCAAAATCGTAATGCCATCAATATCCGGCATCATAATATCCAGGCACACCAGATGCGCACGGTTGCGCGTCAGCCAGTCCAAGGCGGGGACACCACCCGCCGCTTCAGTGATCGCCGAAAACGATTCGCTGTGCAAAATATGGCGCAACATCGAGCGGCTGATATCATTATCGTCAACAATGAGTACGCTGATTTCTTTGGGATTCAACATAAATGCTTGCTCCGATGGCGTATGGTGAGCGGCGGCGCCGCAGTTTGCCTTTGCAGCACGAACTAGCCCAGGCAATTTGCTGGCGCTGGCCGGACTTGGGCTAAAGCAGATTTTCGGTAATCTCAGGCAGCGAAGCAAATGATTTTTGTCCTTCGTCGTGTTTTGCAACATTTAACACGCCAAACTGGCTGACCAAAAGCATTTTCTAAGTTAAAGTTGACTGAATATACAGTCTTGAGGATTACCATGAGTATGACCGCAACCCCGGCCTGGCAAGCTTTGCTACAACATCAAGCGCGCTTGCAAAGCACCCATTTACGTGACTTATTTGCCCAGGATAAGCAACGCTTTCAACGCTTGTCGTTTGAGTTAGATGGCTTATTGGTCGATTACTCTAAGCAACGGATTGACCAGGCAACTTTGCAAGACTTACTTGAACTGGCGCGTCATGCCAAGCTTGAAGAATGGCGTGATCGCATGTTTGCAGGCGAAAAAATCAATGTCAGTGAAGACCGCGCGGTCTTGCATACGGCCTTACGCCATTCGGATTTCAGCGCCTGTCCCAATCCTGAGCACGATGTGATGCCGGAAGTGCGGGCAGTGCGCAAACAAATGCGCGATATCGTCGAACGGGTGCGCAGTGGCCTGTGGCGTGGCTTTAAGGGCGATGCGATACAAACTGTGGTGAATATCGGCATAGGTGGTTCAGATCTTGGCCCTAAGCTGGCGACTCGTGCGCTATCGGCGTTTCAGCATCCTGGTTTAAGTTTTTATTTTGTCTCGAATCTGGATAGTGCTCACCTTGCGCCCTTGTTAGAAAAGCTCGATCCACGCACTACGCTGTTCATCGTCGCCTCGAAAACCTTTACCACGCAAGAAACCAGCATCAATGCGCAAACTGCGCGGAATTGGTTACTCGCTGCGGCGATGGAAGAGTGGGCGATTGCCAAGCATTTTATCGCCGTCACCGCCAGCCCCGATAAAACTACGGAATTTGGCATTCCGGCGGCGAATACCTTGAAGATGTGGGATTGGGTTGGTGGCCGCTATTCGCTCTGGTCAGCAGTCGGTTTGTCGGTCGCTTTGGCAATCGGCATGAATGGTTTTGAACGCTTACTGGCGGGCGCTGAAACCATGGATAAGCATTTCCGTAGTGCGCCGCTAGAGCGAAATTTACCGGTGTTATCGGCTTTGATTTCAATCTGGAACACCAATTTCCTTGGTGCTGAAACCACCGCGATCTTGCCTTACAACGAATCGATACGGCATTTGCCAGCTTACCTGCAACAGTTGGAAATGGAATCGAATGGTAAGACCGTCGATCGCGATGGCAATGCACTCGAATGCCGCGCCAATCCTATCGTCTGGGGTGAGATCGGGGTGAATGGTCAGCATGCGTTTTTCCAATTGCTGCATCAGGGAGGCTGGTTAATTCCCTGCGATTTTGTGGTCGCCGCCTCCAGCGATTACCCTTTGCCCGGCCATCAAGCGCCGCTACTGGCGAATTGCCTGGCACAAAGCGCGGCACTGGCCTTTGGTAAAACCGAGCAACAAGCGCGGCAAGAGCTCACCGAGGCAGGCTTAGATGAAGCACACATCAAGCGTTTACTGCCGCACAAAGTATTTGCTGGCAATCAGCCTTCGACCACCATCTTAATGCCCAGCCTCGATCCCTTCCAGCTCGGCATGTTACTGGCTTTGTACGAGCACAAAGTGTTTGTGCAAGGTGTGATCTGGGGCATTAATTCCTTTGATCAATGGGGCGTGGAGCTCGGCAAGCAATTGGCGAATCGCTTATTGCCTGCGATACGTGGCAATCAAGATCAGGATGCCTTACTCGATGCCTCGACCGCAGGTTTGATCGCTTACTTCCGGCGGCATGGTCATGTTTGAGTAAGCTAGCAGTCAGACCCGTACCGCTGCATTGTCGTTGAAAAAGCAAACGGCGCACTGCATTAAGCAGGCGCCGTTTTGTATTGCCAACTGCTGAATTAAATGGCTGCTTGCTGACGACAATTAGCCATGCAAGCCAACTTCGCTGCTACGCTGTATCAATTCGATTTTATAGCCATCCGGATCTTGCACAAAGGCGATGATGGTGCTGCCACCTTTGACTGGCCCGGCTTCACGGGTGACTGTGCCACCCTTGGCTTTGATTTCAGCGCAAGTCGCCGCCACGTCAGCTACACCCAGAGCCAGATGGCCATAAGCTGTACCCATTTCATAGCTTTCTACGCCATAGTTGTAGGTCAGTTCCAGCTCCGCATGTTCGGGATTGCTGCCATAGCCCAAAAACGCCAGCGTGTATTTGTACTCAGGATTATCCGAAGTCCGCAATAATTTCATACCGAGGATTTCACTGTAAAACTGGATAGAGCGATCTAAATTGCCGACTCTGAGCATGGTGTGCAAAATGCGCATAATGATTCCTTCGAAATAAAACGGCTAGCCCTTAATGAGCAAAATTATAGTCCTGCATCTTGCCAGCTGCGAATTGCAGGTTTTGCTGAAAGTGCGCAGACTAACATAAAATGCGAATCTAAGTATCTGCCACCTCAATGCTAATCTATTCTGGTCGTGCTGTAGTGCTTGGCATTCTGCCATGCTTGAAAGAGTGCATGCTGCAATTCATTATCATTATGGCGCAGCACCGCTCTGGCGATAAACAGCTCAATTTCAGTAAATTCTTGTTCAGTCAATAAGTGACAGATAGCGCTGGCTAAACAGTGCTGAATTTCATTGATTTGCCTGAGTAGGAGGGGGAACTCCAATTCCTCAGTTTGTGGGCGATAACTTGCCCGTCCGGCGATGGTTAATTGCTGCATAAGCGCGGCCACAAACAGTGCTTGATGCTTACTATCAATTCGTTTTAGCCAATTGGCTTCGCTTGCTATCAGTTCTTGCATCTTGATTCCAAATCTCTTCAAGCTCTTACAAAGATTCGCAAGCCAGCGCAAAATCCACATGATAATGTTCATCATGCCTGACCCAGGGTTTGCCTTTCATGAAGGGTAAATCGCGAATCGACGGACCGCGTGGGGTGGCAAATAGTCGCGGCAAATAACTGCGTTCAACTATCACCTGAGCGATGCCCACGCCTTGTGCTTTTGCTGCAATTCGTAGCTGATACAAATGCTCAGCCAGTGCCGCAAAATCGATTTGAAATTCCTGGTAGTGACCCGCCGCATCAAACTCGATGTTATAACCTAGTTTGTTGCTTAAGCTGATGGGCAGCGGCACCGATATCCCTTGAGCATTGATTACCGGCACAAAGAAATCCACCGATAAACCATTTTGATGAGTCCGATGCGGACGTATCCGGCCACCTTTTGGCCAACCGGTTTCACCATAGACAAACTGCTTACCTGCGGCGTTTTTTTCTAAGGCTTGATAGCTTTGCGTGATAATTTGCGCGACTTTGCTATGCACATGGGTGCGCCCAAGACTTGCGGCCAGCTTGCTGTAAGCAGAAAAATTGGGGCCACTCAGCGGCAGTTTAACGCCGTCCTCTAAGCGGCCATGACTGACGCTGCCAAAACACTGACTCGCCTGGGCCTGGGCATGCGGTGAATGGGCGCCACCGAGTAGGGCGAAGATCAGCAATATGGCTGGCAGTTTGAATCGCATGGCGTACTGGTCTGAATGCTTGGGTTTTGGCTGGTGGCCTGTCAATTGATAGAGGCTTAAGCTTGCTCTGCAACAGTGTCAGGCAGATGCTATTTTACGATGGCCTTAGTAGCTTGGTCAGGCATTGTTTCACAAACTCATACATGGCCGGGCAGCGACTATGCCGGGGACCCGCGACATTTAAAACCGCGATCTCAAAATCCGCGATAAATTGCAGGAGCATGGCTGCGGCCTGAGTCGGGCTCAGGCTGTCGATATCCAGCAATTTGTAGGGCTTTTTAGCTTGCAAGCAAAACGCCAGACTGAGTTCAGTGCCACCACTTAAATAACGCTGGTAAAAAATTACTGTACCGTCGGCTTTCGCTACATTCAGTTTATTGCGTGCCCGGTAAGAGCCCGCGATTTCCGTCAACTGATAGTGTGCTGGGATCACACCATCTTCGGCCAGCCGGCCTTGCGGGCAATAGCCGCCATGTGGCAAACCGAAAGCAATCGCTGCATCCAGCGCCGCGCGGTCGGCACCAGTCTGAGCACCACTGATGATTTGTTTGAGCATGCTGATACGAATCAAAGTTTAAGTTTATCAAGCCGCATTGGTGACTTGGTGAGGTGATAGCAAGCAGTTTGCAGATAAGCAGTTTGCAATGCCCTCAACACATCTCCCCACTTTGCGCCGGTGCATGGGCGCGCAAGCGCTCTCGGGCTGCTTGATAATCGGGATACAAACGTTCAACCACCGCCCAAAAGCGGGCGCTGTGGTTCATTTCGACTAAATGCGCAATTTCATGGGCGATCACGTAATCGCTGAGTTCCGGATCGAACTGGATTAAGCTCCATTGCAGACGGATTTTTTTATCGCTGCTGCACGAGCCCCAACGGCTTTTGGCGCTGGATAAACTCAGGCTGTGAAAGCTGACACCCAGCTGATTCGCATACCAGCTGGCGCGTTCGTGAAAGCGTTTTAACGCTTGTTGTTTGAGCCAGCGTTCGAGATGAAATTGTATCGCCTGGCTGGTCGGTTCCGCATGCTGATGGCAGAGCGTCAGACTGGCTTCGTCAGGCTGATAAATCACGCGGTTAAGCTTGCTGTGCTGATGTTGTAAGCGCAAGCTTAGGCCCAGATAACTGATCTCGGCACCGATTTCCCAGCGCGTTTGCTGGGCTTGGCGTTGCGCCTGACGACCTTGAAATTCGCTGAGTTTAGTCAGTATCCAGCTTTGCTTACTGCGCAGTGCGTCTTCGGTTTCGGCAATAGTCAGCCAATTCGGGATACTGACGCGCAAACCCTGGGGATTAATTTGAAACCCTATGCTACGCCGTTTAGAGCGCCGCAATTCATACTGCACTAATTGATTATCGAGGAGTATCTCACGAATACGCGCGGTTTTATTGGCGTGATCGGATGGTGGCTGGGGGAGTATCTGCTTTTCTTGCGGTTTAGACGGATTCGTCTTGGGACTTAATCCGGCTTGTTTGCCGGATGGTTTGGCAACCGGCTGGGCTTGCAAAAACTCGCTGAATAAATCCAGTTGTAAGATTTTTTGTAAGCCCTGCAAAATTGCCATACCTCAGACCTCGCTTAGTTAGAATTAAGCGGGGTAAAGCTTTACGCCGCTTCTTGCTGTTTATCGCTTGCGCTGGTCGAATTATACGCTTGTGGCGAAATCACGCGCATTTCGCCTTCTATCCAGGCTTCCACTTCGGCCATTAATTCAAAGCCAGTTTTACCTTCGGAGGAAATCGGTTTGCCAACTGAAACCGTGATCGTGCCTGGGCGTTTGCTAAAGGAATTTTTAGGCCAGCATTCACCGGAATTTAAGGCGATAGGCACAACCGGGGTTTGCGTTTCAACTGCTAAACGGGCGCCGCCACCTTTATAATTGCCTTTTTGCCCGACTGGAATGCGTGTGCCTTCAGGGAACATGATAATCCATTGGCCGTCGGCTAAACGTTTTTTACCATGTTGTAAAACCTGGGCGAAGGCGTCTTTGCCCTTGCTGCGGTCTATGGGTATCATGCGCAACATCGTAATCGCCCAGCCAAAGAAGGGGATGTATTGAATTTCTTTTTTGAACACAAACACCAGCGGACGTGGGCTGGCAGCCAGTAAGAATATGGTTTCCCAGGCGGACTGGTGTTTGGATAAAACAATGGCGGGGCCATCGGGGTAATTTTCTGCACCTTTGACGACATAGTTGATGCCGCAAATGTATTTGGCACAACCGACCACAAACCAATTCCAGCAAGCGGTCAGACGGTAATGCAAGTTATACGGCAAAACCGAAGCCAGGATCACGACCGGCGTCCAGATCACGGTGGCGATGGCTAATAACAGCGTAAAAATCAGGGAACGTAAAAAATTCATTAGTACTCCGTGGGTGTCTCTTTAATTGCTTCTTTAATTTTTTGCTTTAAATTCTTGCTTTAAATTATTTTAAACTTCTTTACTTGTCGTTGAAATTTGCATTCCTGCCTGGTCCGTATAGAAGCCAGGCTCATCCATCTTTGCGTACACTGGCTTTTACTTTAGCCTGCATATCGATAGTCAAGACAATTTGTCCGGTTTCTGTTTTGCGATTGCGAAAACCAATTTGCCAAACCCATTTCTTTTGCTGGCAACTGAGTTGTGCGGTGTCGATGTAATGCTGGTCTGGCGTGTCCATTAATGCCAGCGCCGCCATTGCCAGTTTAATTGCTTCGCTCAGTTCTATCGCTGGCGCACCCGCTGCGCAGCCTTGCTGTAACGCCTTTTCTTTTACCAGGGTTGCTTCAGCATGTCCCTCCTGAGCAAGTCCAAGCGTTAAGATCAAAGCTAAAACTGGGTGAGTATAGCGCATGGTATAACTCGCTTTATAAGGCGATATGGTATTCCGGCGTTGTGCGCTCTAACAAACGATCAACCATCGCTGCCAGATCAGGGAACACCGCAGTGCCTGGTGGTAAGCCACCTTTTTCCATGGTTTTCTGGCCCTTGCCCGTTAACACCAGATAGGGCACGCAACCCATCACAAAGCCGGCTTGCAAATCGCGCAGTGAATCACCCACGCAAGGCACACCTTTTAAGCTGTGGTCGTAGCGTTTGGAAATTTCTTGAAATAAGCCAGGCTTGGGTTTGCGACAATCGCAATGATCATCAGGCAGATGCGGACAAAAAAAGATCGCATCGATGCTGGCGCCAACTTGTTGTGCTTGTTGATGCATTTTTTGATGGATAGCATTTAAGGTCGCCATATCAAAAAAATTGCGTCCTAAGCCAGATTGATTGGTGGCGACAACGACTTGATAATCGGCTTGATTTAAACGTGCTATCGCTTGCAAAGAACCGGGAATAGCTTGCCACTCATCGGGCGATTTGATGTACTCGTCCGAATCCTGATTAATCACGCCATCTCTGTCGAGTATGATTAATTTCATGCCTTGCTACTCCCGGTAATTACCCGGCACTTTGCCGGGATTTTATTGTCGACTACGCCTGAAATTAAGCCGCCAGTTTGGAAATGTCGGCAACCCGGTTCATCAAGCCATGCAAATTCGCCAGCAAGGCCAGACGATTTTGTTTCAGTGCAGGGTCTTCTGCATTCACCATCACATCAGCAAAGAATTGATCCACCGCTGCGCGCAAACCTGCCAGGGCTTTCAAATTGCCAGTGAAGTCACCATTGACATAAGCTTGTTCCAGCGCGGGCGCGAGTTCTTGTATCGCTGCTGCCAGTGCTTTTTCTGCCGCTTCTTGCAGCAAAGCAGCGTCCCACTGGTTTTGATAGCCTTCGGCTTTTTTAAGGATATTGGTAATCCGTTTATTCGCCGCCGCTAAACTTTCGGCTTCCGCCAATTGCGCGAATTGCTGCACCGCTTGCAAACGCTCGACTAAATTCGCTAATTGATCCGGTTGTTGCGCGACGATGGCTTCGACTTCGTTTTGCGCAAAGCCGCGTTCACGCAATTGACCACGTAAGCGCTCATACAAGAACGTCAGAATTTCTTCGCGTGCGGCTTTGAAATGGCTGTTACCCGCAAATAAATCTTCAGCATCGGCCAGCACTTGTTGCAGCGACAGGTTTAATCGTTTTTCGACGATCATGCGCAAAATGCCCAGTGCATGACGGCGCAGCGCAAATGGATCGCGGTCGCCAGTCGGTTGCAAGCCTATGCCCCAGATACCAACCAGAGTTTCCAGTTTATCGGCCAGCGCCACCACTAAACCGGTATTCGTTGCTGGCAATTCATCACCTGCAAACCGTGGTTGATAGTGTTCCGACATCGCCGCTGCAATTTCAGCATGCTCGCCATCGTGACGTGCATAATAGCTGCCCATAATCCCTTGTAATTCCGGGAATTCGCCAACCATATCCGTCAACAAATCGGTTTTGGCGAGTAAGGCAGCACGTTCGGCTAATGCGACATCGTAACCGAGCTGCGCTGCGATTTTGCCAGCCAATTGTTTGACGCGCTGAGTACGTTCACCCTGGCTGCCAAGCTTATTGTGGTAGACCACATTGCTGAGCAAGGGCAGACGTTGTTCCAGAGTTTTCTTTTGGTCTTGCTCGAAAAAGAATTTGGCATCCGACAAACGCGGACGAACTACGCGTTCATTACCGGTGATGATGTGTTGCGGCTGGTCAGTGGCTAAATTCGAGACGATCAAAAAGCGCGAACGTAATTTGCCCGCCTGATCGGTTAAGGCAAAATATTTTTGATTGGTTTGCATAGTCAGAATCAGGCATTCTTGCGGCACGCTTAAGAATTCTTGTTCGAACTGGCATTCATACACGACTGGCCATTCCACCAGGGCGGTAACTTCATCGAGCAAGGCTTCTGGCATCAGCACTAAATCAGCACCGGCTTTGGCGAGTAAGTCAGCGCGAATTTGTTGTTTGCGTTGTTCAAAGCTGGCGATGACCTTGCCTTGTTGTTGCAAGCTGTCGGCGTAGCTCTCAGCATTTGCAATACGGATTTCGCCGCTCGATAAAAAGCGATGACCGACGGTCACGCGATCACTGTTTAAACCCAGTAATTGCAAAGGCAGTACCTCGCTACCATGCAAGGCAATCAGCTTATGCACGGGACGCACAAAATGCACGGTGCTGGCGTCAGGCCGTTGATACGACATCACTTTAGGTATCGGCAATTTGCCCGAGAGGTCGCTGATGACTTCTTGCAAGGCTGGTGCTAAGGCCATGCCCGGTGCGGTATAGCTGTAGTAAAAACTCTCAGCCTTACCTTCGCCATCGCGTTCGAGTGCGCTTAAAGGCAAATCCGCAAAGCCCATTGCCGCGAGTTTCTTCGCCAGTGGCGCGGTTGGATTGCCATTCGCATCAAGTGCCACAGAAACCGGCAAGACTTTGTCGCGGATTTGTTTGTCGGCAGCGACAGCACGTACGGCGCTGATACTCACCGCTAAGCGACGCGGTGTGGCATAAGCCGTCGCTTGTGCGCCAGCGTCAAGTAAGCCGCGCTGTTGCAAGCCATTGAACAAGCCTTGTGCGAATGCATCGCCGAGTTTTGCAAGCGCTTTAGGAGGTAATTCTTCAGTAAATAATTCAACTAATAATGTCTGGCTCATGGTGATCCTGCCGGTTTAATTTGCATCGGTAGTGGCGGCTTGCTGGGCTTGCAGTGCTTGCAAGGCAGCGAGCTTGTGCGGGTCGTTTTCAGCACAAATCGGGAAACCCAATGCCGCACGTGCCGCGAAAAAGGCAGCCGCTACAGCGCGCGATAAATTACGTATGCGACCGATGTAGGCTGCACGTTCAGTGACCGAAATTGCGCCACGCGCATCCAGCAAGTTAAAGGTGTGGGCAGCCTTCAAAATCATTTCGTAAGCAGGCAAGGCCAGCGAGGTGGTTTTAACATCCAGCAAGCGCTTAGCTTCAGCTTCGTAATTATTGAATAGCGAGAATAAAAATTCAGCGTTCGAGTATTCAAAGTTGAAGGTCGATTGCTCGACTTCATTTTGATGGAATACATCACCGTATTTGAGTTGCACCAGTTGGCCGTTTTCTTCGCGCTCAGTCCAGATTAAGTCATAGACATTTTCCACGCCTTGCAAGTACATCGCCAAACGCTCTAAACCGTAGGTGATTTCACCCAAAATCGGTTTGCAATCGAGTCCGCCGACTTGCTGGAAGTAAGTGAATTGCGTGACTTCCATGCCATTGAGCCAGACTTCCCAACCTAAACCCCAGGCGCCCAGGGTCGGGTTTTCCCAGTCGTCTTCAACAAAACGGATATCATTTTGCTGCAGATTGAGTCCCAGGGCTTGCAAAGAACCCAGGTATAAATCGAGGATATTCGCCGGCGCTGGTTTTAATACCACTTGATACTGGTAGTAATGCTGTAAGCGATTCGGGTTTTCGCCATAACGGCCATCTTTAGGCCGGCGCGAAGGCTGAACATAGGCGGCGCGCCAGGGTTCGGGGCCGATCGCGCGCAAAAAGGTCGCGGTATGCGAAGTGCCAGCGCCGACTTCCATATCATAAGGTTGCAACAGGGCGCAGCCTTGTTTATCCCAATAATCTTGTAGTTTTAATATAATTTGTTGAAAAGTAAGCATAAGTTCTGCCCTAATTCTCCGCTGACGGATGGCTGATTCTGATCGACTAAACCAGCGATTCTAACTCAGTTTGCGGCATTTTCAGAGAGTATTTGCATTGCAGCAATTGGTTTAAACTTATTTCCCGGCATAGCTGCCGTGAAAACTTGCCGCTTGCCAATTTCTGTTGCTACGGGTATAAAAAATGTTGATTACTGTATCAGAGATTTAGGGAGTGGTTAGCAAGAGCGTTAGTCGTAGTCAGTACGCGTCGTTTCAGTTTCTGGTAGGCAACCGGGGAGGTGTTTAACTCTATGAATCGCAACTCGCAAGCAATTAATCTGAGTCAGGAATCGCAAAGGCTGGAAGCCTGGTATTCCTTGCTGGGCGCCTTAACTCATAGTTTGTGGTACATCCATGATACTCAGGAAAAGCTAACAAGCTTTTGCCAAATCCTGGTACAACGCGCCAATTTTGAGCGAGTTAAACTGCTTGTGAGTAATGAGGCGGGAGGGCAAGAGTTTGAATTTAGTACCGATGATGCAACAAGTGATGCATTGCAGCATATTCATCTGCCCTTGCTGTGGAAAGGGCAAAGCTGGGGCAGTTTGCAGGCCAGCGCTTTTCAGGATCTGATGCCCGGCAGTGAAAATTTTCTGTTATTGGAAAAACTTGCGGCTGAACTCGCGCAGGCGTTGTCTTGTCATTTTGCACTGGATGCACGCCATGAATTTCAAGACAACCTGGAACTTTTGGCTCTCAGTGTGGTGCAAAGTCCGTTTGCTGTTCTGATCGCTAACCACCAAGGCAGAGTGGAGTATTGCAACGACATTTATTGTCGCAATTCGGGTTACAGTATCGCAGAGGTATTGGGGCGTCAGATTGACTGGAACGCGGCGGGGCGGGAATCGTCTCGCATTTTGAACGAGGTTTTGCAGCTGCAACCTGGTCAGCATTGGCAGGGGGAAGTACAAAATCAGCGTAAAGACGGTAGTCTTTATTGGGAGCGTGAGATTGTCAGCACGATCGCCAACGAATTCGCACAGGTAACGCATCTTGTAGTGCTTAAAGAGGAAATCACTGAAGTTAAATCGCAATTGCAACAAATCGAACAAGCCTTGCTGTTGCGCGAGCAAGCACTGGTTTCATCGAGTAATGGCATCATGATTACGCGCAGTGATAAACATGATCATTCCATCGTCTATGTGAATCCCGCGTTTGAGCGCATTACAGGGTATCGCACCGATGAAGTAATAGGCCGGGAAGGGCGCTTTCTGGTGCGCGAAGATTTGGCGCAGCCCGACCTCGAAGAAATCCGTCGTGCCTTGCGTGAAAAACGTGAAGGTAAGGCCTTGCTACGCAATTACCGTAAAGACGGCAGTCAGTTCTGGAATGAATTGCACATATCGCCAGTTAAAGATGCGAGTGGTAATGCCACTACACATTTCGTCAGCGTGATTAATGATGTCAGCGAGCGTGTCAACTACCAACGCGAACTCGAGTATCAGGCCACGCACGATAGCTTAACGGGTTTAGCCAATCGCAATTTATTGAATGACCGGATAGTGCAAGCGATCGCCTGGGCTAAGCGGCAAAATCTCTCAGTCGGTGTCATGTTGCTGGATCTGGATCATTTTAAGTTGATCAATGATGCATCAGGGCATGGCGCTGGCGATGAAATGCTAAAGCAAGTTGCACAGCGACTGAGCCATTGTGTACGGGAAACCGATACCGTAGCCCGTCTGGGTGGTGATGAATTCGTTATCGTCCTGACGGATTTACCCGAGAGTGGTGATGTGGATGTGGTGGCAGAAAAAATTCTGAGTGCGCTGGCACGGCCCTTCGAAGTCAATGGTCATGATGTGTTTGTCACCGCCAGTATCGGCGTGTCACTCTACCCGCGCGATGGCGATCATGGCGAGATTTTGCTACGCTATGCCGATATTGCGATGTATCGGGTTAAAGAATATGGTCGCAATAGTGTGCGCCAGTTTGTGCCAGAAATGGGGACCTCGGCAATCAGCCGTTTGAATATGGAAGCGGCCTTGCGCCGTGCTCTGGAGCGCCAGGAATTTGTTTTGCATTACCAGCCCAAGATTGATTTGCGCGATGGTCGTTTAGTTGGTGCCGAGGCTTTAATCCGCTGGCAGCATCCGCAAATTGGTATGGTCCATCCCATCGAGTTTATTCCCTTAGCTGAAGAAACCGGTTTGATATTGCCGCTGGGCGAATGGGTTTTGGGGCAGGCATGTCAGCAATTAGTAAAGTGGAAAACTCAGGGACTGCAGGATTTGCGCATTGCCATCAATATGTCATCGCGCCAATTTCGACAAGAAGATTTGGCTGAGCGTGTTGCCAGTATTTTGCATGAAAGTGGTGCCGATCCTGCCTGCATTACGCTGGAGCTGACTGAAAGCATGGTGATGCAAGATGTCTCCAGTACTCTGGTGGCCTTGCGCGCACTCAAGCAACTTGGCTTATCAATTTCATTAGATGATTTCGGCACGGGTTATTCCAGCTTGTCCTATTTGCGCCGTTTTCCTATCGATGAATTAAAGATCGATAAATCATTTATCAATGATATTCATGAAAACCCGGATGATGCGGCGATCGCCAGTGCGATTATTGCGATGGCGCTGAGCCTGGGTTTGCAAGTGGTGGCAGAAGGTGTGGAAAATCAGGCGCAAGCCGATTTGCTCAGGAAAATGGGGTGTAATCAGGTGCAGGGGTATTATTTTTCCCGACCGCTGGATGTCGCCGCTTTTAGTCAGCGCTATGCTGGAGCCGGGCATGACTAAATTGCAGTGGCGCACAGTAAGCCATGCGGAATTGGCGGGTCTGTTAAGCAAGGCTGAGTTATTGCATTCCGAAGTCAGCGTTGAAGCGACGGTTTATCATCTGCAACTTCAACAGCAGGAAATGATCGCTATCGCCCTCGCAAACGGTAGTGCACTCGTGGTTGATGGCTACGTCGCGGGTTCGCCGCGACGGCGACATACCGAGGCGGGTGAAAATTGAGCGGCTGAGTCAGTGTCACTTCGGCAGACGCAAATTTACGTGGTTCTACGTATAAAGCGAACTTACTCAAGCGATTTTCGTCCAAGCAAGCTACCGGGACTTGATCATTATCAAAAAATTCAATGGAGTTGCGCGTTAACATCAGAAATTTTGAAAATGCATCAGCTCGCTGACAGAACTACAGGCTCGGTGCTTGTCGTCGCAAAACTCAGTTAGTACGAAGATGACCTGTAACATGACACTTATGGCGCAAGCATGTTGGCCAGTGCAACATGACTAAGCCAATTTACCACTGGGATTTTACCTTTGAATAAGCAAGGCGAATCAGAAATACGTCGTTTGTTACGACAACACTATGTTTTCGATGGGCAAGCCCATCAGGATTTGCTACACGCCATTGCCCGACTGTCTTGCACAGAATTGGCCTATCTTTATTGGTTTGATGAAGCAAGCCAGGAAATAGATGTGGCACACTATACCCGTGCCGTTTTACAGCGCGACTATCATTTATCCGAAAGCCATATGCACCTGGCGACCTGCGGTGCCTGGGCCGATACACTGAGAACGCGGCGCTGGCAAATTCACAATGACTACCAGCAAACGCCTGCCCTGGATTTGCGCCTGCCGCTGCGTAGCGCCATGCAAAATCATTTGGGTATTCCCATTTTCAAACAAAACAAATTGATAGGTCTGATCGGTTTAGTCAATCAGCACAGTGGCTTTAGCGAAGCACATGCGGTGATGTTGACGGAGTTTAGTCAAGCTGCCTATCTGCGCTTGCAAACTAAGCTGGAAAAACTACGATTGGCGCAGCATAACGAGGTTGAGCGTTTACGTGCCAAAGACACGATATCGGTGCTGATCTCTATGGTGGAGGTGATATATCACACCATGGCCTTACGTGATCAATATACGGCTGCGCACTCAGCACATGTCGCCAGTATTTCTGAATTAATTGGTCGCGAGTTGAAATTGCCCGACGATCAAATTGCAGGCTTGCGCCTGGGCGCGATGATGCATGATATTGGTAAGTTGGCGGTTCCTAGTGATTTGCTTAACAAGATCGGTAAGTTAAGTAAAATTGAGTTGGATGTGATACGCACGCATGCCGAAGCAGGGGGCAAGATTTTCGAGGGATTTGAATCACCCTGGCCGATTCAGGAAATGGTCTTGCAGCACCACGAACGTCTCGATGGCAGCGGTTATCCGTTTGGCTTACGCGCGCGCGACATCGTCTTTGAAGCACGGATTATTGCGGTTGCTGATGTCTTTGAATCGATGGCCGCAAATCGACCCTATCGCTTTGCGCCGGGGATACAGGCCGCCTTTGATGAGCTGCGTTCAGGCCAGGGCGTACGCTACGATGATTTTGTGGTCGATGCTCTGCACAGAGTCTGGCAAAAACAAGCAGAGGAACTACTCTCGATTTTGAATCACAATGCCAGTCAAAGTAACGCGCTGTTACCACATGCGCGTTCCTTAGTAAGGACTTGACGTAACTGTTGATGCCCGAGCGCTACTCGTTTAATCGAATTCTGCACGAGCTACAGATCGGCCAAATTTTCAGCCTGCGATGCTCGCTGTGACCTGGCACAGGTGTGCTTTCAGCGTCAATTATGCGTGCCAGCGACTATTGTGCAGCGCTCTGGTTAAGGTTTAGTCAGGCCAATTTCAGGCAAATCGCTTTTTTTGCAGGCATCGGTGACACGAAGTCTTGGCTAAGGCCGATTGGGAGTTAGTACGCCCAGCTCAGATTCACAAACGCTTTGCTCGCTTCATTAAGTTGACGCGTGACTGCCAAATCGGGGCCAGAATAACGCCGTAATCCGAACTCTAAGCGGGTTTTGTCGCCCTGCCAACTTGCCCCCAAAGTCACGATGCGCCCTTTATCTTCAGGGTGCCAAAGCAAATCTGCATAGCTTTGCCATGCCTCGTTTTGCTGGCTCCAGCGTACAAACACATTATGTTGACGCAGATTTTCTGCCTGATTAAAGGCCTGCGTCTGCCAGGCAAATTGTGGTACTAACACGGCACTGGGATAACTCTTTTGTCTCAATGCTGTACGCAAATCAGTCTGGCGTTGTAAC
The DNA here is from genome assembly GCA_041913845.1 of Undibacterium sp. Taxonomy (GTDB): domain Bacteria; phylum Pseudomonadota; class Gammaproteobacteria; order Burkholderiales; family Burkholderiaceae_D; genus Undibacterium. Next base: position 47,549 of record JAYSEN010000009.1, on the reverse strand, counting down.
CAGAAGCGCCAATCATTGCGGTTTAATGCCAGGCCATCATACCAGTATTCCAAATACCAGCTTTGTTGGGCCTGATTGGTGTAGGTGGCACCAAGTAAGATTTGTGGTTGCAGTTGTTGTTCCTGCCTGCGCCAGGGTGAGCTGGCATTAATCAATTGCAGGCTCTGGTCTCGAAAGATCTGGTTGCGTTGATTCAGACGTAGCGAGGTATGAAACTCCAGCGCATCGTTGACCACCCAGGATAGTGCACTGCCTAGGCTGATGCCCTGATCACGACTATAGCGCGCAAAGCCATACCAGTCGGCGGATGGCAAGCGCTGGTAATACCGTAAGGCATAGGCAACAGGTGCTTGCTCGGTATCGGCATTGGTGTTGTGCCAGGCGACCAGCGCTAAAGCTTGTGTGGCTGAAAACCACTCAGCACTGATTAAGTCTTTACCGCTGAGTGTGGTGCTGTATAAATTGCGCCTTTGCTCGCGTTGCACCATGTCGTTCGGACGATAGCCCAGACCGACGTCCCAGGAAATCAATTTACGTCCCAGGTTAATTTGCCAGGCGCCGCTTTCCTGACTCCAGTAAGCCTGATGAAGTTGCGTTTGCTCGACCCAGGCGGCTTTGGTATTCTGCTCCAGTTGGGTGCTGAGCGTTGCATACCAGTGCTTGCCTTGCAGCTTGATTTCATTCTCAAGGCGCCAGGCATGGTTACCCGGTTCGTTTGTTTGGCCAGAGGTACTTGCAGCGTGGTTGAGTTCGCCCAGCATGCTTTGTGAATTGGTGCGGTAGTTCTCAAGCATTACGCGAGCCTGTCCATTCACACTGAACGTCGCCTCATCGGCCTTTGCAAGGCCTGGACTGGACAGTAATAACCCAAAGCCTGATAACAAGAATAACTGGGTAGGCATGCTTATTCCAGACTACCGGTTTTAGCTAAATACATAGGGTTTAACCAGCTTTCTGGTACCGTTTTGTTTTTGCGTTGCAAGTAGCGTATACGTGTTTCTTTATGCGAGCTGAGTTTATCTTGCAAAATCATTTCGTCTATGGTTTCTGGGTGATTTTTATCGACCGTAAAACTCGCTTGCTTCGCTAATTTATCGGATTGCACATACAGATCCGCACGTAGTGGTTGGTATTTTAATTTGCTGACCCATAGTTCTATTTTTTGATAAGCCGCGGATTTGCGATTTGCCGTTAAACTCAAATGCAGGCAAGGGCTGTCTGCACATTTTTCTTCAGCAATAAGCTGCGCTTCATAATCTTTGGCCCAACTCATGGTGGCGATATCGCCAATTGAGGCATCGCCCAACAATTTTTGCATAGGAGTGATACGCATAGGGCGTTGGCTGCCCGGTAAAATCATCCAAAAATCGTCTCCCGACATTAATACCTTTTGGCCCTTTTCGGCAGGGCTTAGCATGACCACCAAAGATTGCCGATTTTGCTGGGCATACACCTGGTACTGTCGTTCTTTTTCTTTGCTGCCATCGCGCAGATAAGTGGTGATTAGACTCTGGATTTCCATGTTGTCGCTAGTCAAGCGATATTGGTCAGCCGCTTTGATAATCGCGGCGGGATCTTGGCTGCCAGCTTGTATCGTCAGACTTAAACTGGCCAGCAGGATACTGAGTAGGGGATTTTTCATCGTCATCATTTCGAAATTTAAGTGTGAGCTAATGCTTCAGGAATAGATTTATTCATCGTGCGCCTGGCGATCCAGGCAGACGACAATCCGCTTAAAACGAGAATGCCGCCTATCGTTAGCAGATACAGTGGTGCGGTGATGTTGACTAGTAAGGGGTAACCATCAGAGCGCCCGGGCGGAGGTGGCATTTGCACCGGAAAGCTATACAGTAAGAACGAAACCAGGCTGGCGAAAAGGGCGCCACAGATCGCTCCGCAAACTCCGAGTAACATTCCTTCATAGCTGAAACTGCGTATGAGTTGTGACGGTAGCGTACCCATCGCTCGTAAGCTGCCAATTTCACGTGTACGCTCTATGATTGCCATCGCCATGGCGTTAGCGACGACAAAGATAACTATCAAAGTGATGATTGCGCCCAATGAACCAAAAATACGGTTATATAAGTCACGCACTGACTTGTAAAAGAACGCTTTATCCAGCCAGGTTTCAAAACCAAGTTGCGGCATATCCTGTTGCAGTTTCTGACGCAGCTCAGCGGTTTGGCTGATGTCTTGCAAAAACACGCCCATACTCGAAATTTTGTTCGAATTCAGTAGTTTTTGTGCGCTACGGATATCGCTGTAGACCAGACGTTTATCGAGGTCTGGTATGCCTGTGCTGACTATTCCTTTGACATTCACATCCATGGCATTGAGTGCGCCGTCTACCGTGGTACTCATCAAAGTCAGATTCGTACCAGGTTGCGCCTTCAAACTTTTGGCCAGCGTATCGCCCAATAGTATGCCTGCCTCTTTATCATGTGAGCTCAGCATTTCACCAGCCAGACGTTTTAAGAACGGGCCTTTAATGACAAATTCACTATCCGGATCGATTCCGATAGCAACCATGATGGTTGATTTATCGCCATTACTGATTAAGCCATTGAAATCAATGCGCGGTAAAACATAACGTACTTCGGGCTGGCTCAGTAAACGTTGTTCGAGTCCGGCGGGATTTTCCAAGCCATACTGTAGCGGGCTATCTTCTTCTTTTTGAAATTGCTCAGGACGGGCGACGATGACATGGCCAGTGCTGCGTGCAGAGGCTTGTTCCAGGGCTTCATACGTGGAGTTTGCAAAGCCCGCCGCAAGCAAGATGGCGGCGCTGCCAAGTGCAGCAATCGTCATGGTCACTAAGGAGCGGCGACGGTTACGCAAATTGTTTTTCAGCGCGAAAGTAAACCAGGATAATTTCATTGCAATTTCCCATCCAGAAGCGTCACGATACGATCACAGTGCCGGGTTAAACGTTCATCGTGACTGGCGATAATAAAGGCTGCACCTTCGGCATGGCAGCGATGCCGCATTAAGTCCAGCATTTGTTCGGCAGTTTTTGAATCGAGACTGGCGGTCGGCTCATCGGCAATCACGATACTGGGGCGCTTAATCAAGGCCCGAGCTATTGCGACGCGCTGACGTTGCCCTCCCGATAGCGCATCGGGTAAATGATGAGCGTGATCCAATAAGCCGACCGCTTCCAATTGCTGCCGTACTCGTTGTTGACGCTCTGCTGCAGCAACGCCGTTCAGGAATAAGGGGTAGTCGACATTTTCAGCGACTGTCATGACAGGCACCAGGTTAAAACTTTGAAACACAAATCCAATGTGCTTACGGCGAAACAAGGTGCGCCTGGCCTCGTTTGGCTGATTCAGTTTGTCGCCTAAAATTTCCACCGCGCCGGCATCGGCGATGTCAATTAAGCCACATAAATTCAGCAACGTGCTTTTACCACTGCCAGAGGGACCGGTTAACGCCACTAATTCACCAGCGTGCACCCGTAAATCAATTCCTTGCAAAGCATTGATACGATGCTGCCCCAGTTGATACGATTTATGCACCTGATGCAAATGTAAAACGGCGTTCATGATGGCAAACCCTTTAACATGGCTTGTGCTTGTGGCTGCAACGCATTTTGCGTATTCAGGATTTGATTCAGATAGTGTCTGGCTAAGGTAAAATTTTTGGCGCTCGTCGCTTGCTGTGCGGCTTTGAGTAAGATAGATGCAGCTAAATTTGGCTCGACAGAATTTAGAGCTTGATGGTTGGCCAACTCTTCAAGGAGTTGCTGACCACGTTGCTTGCGATTCATAAATTCGGGAACCGCCAAAAAAGTGTTGGCGGCGACAAATTTTGCCTCGATCTCGGCAGCGACATCGTGTTTTTGACTGGCAAATAAATGCAGGGCTTTATCTATCGTGGCTAAACCATCTTCGGCAAAGCTGAGTTTTTTCCACGGCAAGATTGTCGTCATGGCGAGTTTGCTGGTGGCTGCGCCGCTGTATAGCATGAGCAGCGCTTGTCCGGGATTTTGCTGCAATTGCTGTTTAAATTTTTCAGCATTGAGCTCGATTTGTTTTTCGTCTTTAGCCAGACGGAATTCTTGTTTAGCCTGTTGAAATTCTGCCGTGGTATTTGCCATTGCGTTGTGACTCAGGCTGACCAAGATCAGGACATTCACAACAGCGCTGTTCAGAAAATTGCGGGGAAACATATCGCTACTCCTGGTGGTTGAGATGATGCGGCAGCTTAATCTGGGGGCGTCATAATGACGACAGGAATGCGATAAAACGCGGAGTGGTGTCGTGAGTCGTAGTAAAAACGACGTCAGTGGTAGGCTATGGCAAACTTTAGTTAATACGCTGCTTTTGAAATCAAGTTAGAATCAATCTTCGTATCAGTGTGTTGTCTGAAGCGTCAAGACTAAACCAACAAGGAGAATCAAGTGGAAAAGACGGGTTCGTTAGTTTGTGTCGGTACCGGAATGCGCATGGCTGGGCAAATAACGCCAATAGCCTTGAGTCATATTGAAAATTCAGATGTCGTGGTCGCTGCTGTCCCGCATCTGTTCACCCGCGAATGGCTAATCGGGATTAGTAAACGCTATATCTGTTTGCTCGACCACTATGAAGATACCAAGCTTGATGGAAAAAATCGTCGCGATACTTATCGCCGTATGGCAGATACAATTTTGACTGAGGTACGAGCTGGAAAACGTGTATGTGCAGCGTTTTACGGACACCCCGGGATTTTTGCCTGTATTTCACATATGGCGATTCGTGACGCCAGAGCCGAGGGTTTTAGTGCTTATATGGAGCCAGGAATTTCGGCACTGGATTGCCTGGTTGCTGATCTGGGCCTGGATCCTGGCGCGCAGGGCCTGATCGCGATGGAGAGTACTCAGTTCATGATTTATCAGCGCCAATTGGATCCAACCGCTATGCTGGTGCTCTGGCAAATTGGTCTGGCTGGGGATTTAACGCTAAAGCGGTTTGACACCGAGCCTGAGCATTTGCAAATTGTGGTGGATAAACTCTGTCGTTACTATTCGCCTGAGCATGAAGTGATAATCTATGAAGCCGCAACCAATCCTGTTGAGGCAACCCGAAATCAACGAATTTTGTTGAAAGATTTACCTCAAACCGCATTAAAACAAATCTCTACCTTAGTGATACCGCCGTTACAAACTTTGCAGTTTGAACAGGAAATCGTCGATAAATTAAAAGCTTTGCAAGCTCAGCGTGAGACTAAGAATGCGCAACTCGCTGAAAGCTTGTCAGACTAAGAATAAGCCTGGATTTTTGCCGCAATCTGCGCTTTGCAAATCAGTTTTCTGTGTTTAAAATCGATGCGAGGACAAAATGGTTTGTCTGAATTTGGAGGGACGCATGAAAAAATTAATTAAGGCAAGTTTTATTGCAGCATTGATGTTGAGCGGTGCCGCGATCGCACAACCGCTTGATACATCGGTCGAGGGCATTTTTAATGCGCTCAATGAATCCAGTAATTTGCAAGTCACTGTCGATAAGTTACTGGCGGATGGCGCCAATCCTAAAGATCTGGTGGCGGTTGCTGCTGCTTCGGGAATTTCTTTAGATACAGTTAAAGATTTGCAAGTCTGTGTCAATGCGAGTTCGAGTGATGCAAAAACACTCAGCGCTTCCTGCATGCGACAAAAAACCATAGTAACGGCGTATAACGAAGGCGTTAATGATCCCGTCAAGTATTTGCCAGCGACTGCCGCAGGCAAAAAACTCAAAACTGAGAAAAAATAAGTCAGAGTGGCACAATACTAGTTGTGCTGTGATTAGCTAAGTCGCTGTTTCTTTGAAGAAAAACAAAGAGCAGCGATTTTTTCTTTGTGTGTGTTTTAAATGTTTTTAATTCGTAAAATTCCTTGAAAATTTTGACTATTTAGACACTTGAAATGATTTTCTTATGAGTAAATTGATATGTCAAAAAATCACAACAAATTAAAAAATAAATAAAACAATTTACAAAAAGCATAGCTAATTAACCTATACTTTGATTCCACAAGCAGTCACCGTGCTAACGGAATTTGCTGTATTTCGACTACTTGTGTAGCAGTGTGTCTCACGTTTCCTCGTAATAAAAAGTTGTGAAAAATAAATCAATGCTATGACCTGGCATTGATGAGGGCTGCTTTTTGTTTAAAAAACAAAATCAGCAATATTTCTCTATGTCGCACAAATAACGAAGGGGAGTTAATGATGAAACGCCATAATCAAAAATATTTTAAACCGGCAATTTTAGCTTTATTAGTAAGTCAAATCGGCGTCGCTTATGCCGCTGAACGCGTAGAATTAAATGGGCAAGCAGCCAGTAAAATGGCAGCAAATGGTCTGGTTGCAAGCACTGGCGGCTCCTTGGGGTTAGGGGCTCAGGACTTGCAAGCCATTCGTAGTCAAAGCTACCCAAATGGCTTGACTGTCACTCGCTATAACCAGTTCTATCAAGGTGTGGAAGTTTGGGGTGAAGGCGTGGTTGAACATAGTTCAGCCAACCAGTTTGCGCCAACCTTGAGTGGTAGCTATGTGCGCAATATTGCTCAGGATTTGCCAGCAATCAAAACATCGTATTCATCCTTTGATGCCTTGTGGCGCGCGAAAGCTCACGCTCGTTCTTTCAACACTGAAAATGAACAAACCAAGCTGTATGTAAAACTCGATAATAGTAATGTCGCACGTTTAGTTTATTCTGTTTCGTTTATCGCTAACGGCGGTACACGCCCAAGCCGTCCTCACTACCTGATTGACGCCAATACTGGCGCAATTCTGGAAAGCTGGGAAGGGATTAACCACAAGGATGCGACTGGCCCAGGTGGTAATCAAAAAACCGGCAAATACGAATACGGCACTAAATACGGGTATTTACAAGTTACAGATAATTGCGCAATGCAAACCGCTAACGTCATTACCGTTGATATGAAAAACGGCACGAGCGCGAGCAGTACACCATTCCAATTTGCCTGCTCGCGTAATACCAATCGTGAAGTTAATGGTGCATATTCACCGTTAAATGATGGCCACTATTTTGGTAATGTAGTGTTCAATCTGTATAAGGATTGGTTTAACCTGCGTCCGATCAGCCAGACTTTGTTGATGCGTGTGCATTATGGCAAAAATTACGAAAACGCATTCTGGGATGGTCAAGCCATGCATTTTGGCGACGGTGGCAGCACCTTCTATCCTTTGGTTTCGCTCGATGTATCTGCACATGAAGTTAGCCACGGTTTCACCGAACAAAATTCTGGTTTGGTATACTCGGGCATGTCGGGTGGTATGAATGAAGCATTTTCAGATATGGCTGGCGAAGCTGCTGAATTCTATATGAAAGGCACCAATGATTTCTTAATTGGTGCCGATATTTTCAAAGCCAGTGGCGCTTTACGTTACATGGACAATCCACCACGTGATGGTCGTTCTATCGGTCATGCCAAAGACTACACTAGCAGTCTCGATGTTCACTACTCCAGCGGTGTTTACAATAAAGCCTTTTATTTGTTGGCCAAAAAAGCCGGTTGGAATACACGTAAGGCATTTGAAGTGATGGTCGATGCCAATCGCTTGTATTGGACTAAAAACAGTACCTTTGATCAGGGTGCTTGCGGTGTCGAAAAGGCTGCGGCTAACCGTGGCTATACCGTCGCTGACGTGACTTCCGCGTTTGCTGATGTGGGCGTGAAATGTGCGGTGGTTGACAAGCCTGTAGTATTGACCAAAGGCGTTGCAGTAACTGGTATCTCGGTAGCGAAAGGTGCAAACAAGTACTACGAGTTTACCGTTCCTAGTGGTGCAAAAAACCTGACCTTTAAATTGTCAGGTGGAACAGGTGATGGCGACATCTACGCTAAATTTAATGTAACCCCAACCACGACTTCGTACGATGCCAAATCAGATGGTTCGACGAATTCGGAAACCATCACTATTGCGACACCAAAAGTAGGTAAATACATACTGCTATTGAATGGTTACAGTACGGTAAGCAATACCTCGCTCGTGGCTAACTATCAGTAATAGTTTTTTAGCTTGAGAAATAAAAACGCCCGATTAGGTTCGGGCGTTTTTGTTGTTGCGTAAGGGCACGAGCAAAGAACGTAAATTGTTATGATCTATCTCATACATCAGCGCCAGTAATTCGCCGAGTTTGCCTGGGGGAAATTGCTCGCGGCTAAACCAGGCCAGATAATGACCCGGCAGATCAGCCAGATACCGGCCTTGGTATTTCCCATACGGCATTTTTACTTCGATAAGTTGTATCAAATCCTCGGCTTGCATCGCTAAATCTTCAGAGTCAGGCAGTCAGAAATCAGAAATTAATTTGAACTCGCTGCTTTTTTAGGTGCCGTTTGATTTTCACTGACCTCGGGTTTGCTGAGATCGGGTTGATTATCCAGGTAACGTTCTAGTAACTCAAAAAATTGATCGTAGAAATGGCCAGTAGGAATCGTCTCACTGGCAACTTTTACCATAGACTCGTCAGTCGAACCGAAAGGCAAGGAAACCGAACCGATTGCGCTAACGCCTATGCTGGCAGAGGTATTGCTTTTCTTTAAGCTATATCGATCACGCACTGCGTTGACAAATACCGTGCTGCTATTACTGCCCTTACTATCGGCGACACACACTACACTAAATTCAATTTCAGCATGGATATCCGTTTCTGGCTGATACTTGCGTCGGCCTTTAATTTGCGCAGGTTTCCAATCGATGATTACGTAACCCTGACTTAATAAGGCGCGTCGGGCGGCTTCGCAAGTCAGATTCTCTGTGCCAGGAAAATTGCGGGTAAATACGCTGGTCGCACCAAACTCCTCATGTTGTTGCGCTGAGGGTTTAGTCGGGGCGGTGCTGCAAGCACTTAATCCAGCAAGGAGTAACAACAAAAATAATTTTTTCATAACAAACAGCGATATAGAATCTCGTTGCGTATTTTACCCTTATGCCAAGTTTTTTTCAGAAACTTCCTGTAAATTGATAGCGATTGCCTGGGTGCCACATGGTTGCAATGGTTGCAACTCTACCAAGTGAGCGGGTTTTTCTATGCAATACCAGGCAGGCGTCCTTGCTGTTGATATTAAGCATGTCAGCAATTGCCTTGGTGGGTAATATTGCTTCGATTGCATAGTCTACGCCTTGCAGTGGGGCGACGACAACCAGATATTCATTGGGCGTTAATTTGTTGAAATCTTGTTTCAAATATTCGGGTGCCAGTTCAGGGTTGACCCAGCGATCTTCTACTTGAATAGCGATCTGATTTTCAAAATGAACTATTACAGAATGAAACAAAATTTGTCCTGGATTTAAGCCAAATTCCAGCGCTAATTTTTCATTAGCAATGCAAGAATGCAATTGATGTAGCTGACTGTGGTGTTGGTGGCCACGAGCGCGGATTTCGTCAGCGATACTTTTGATTTCAACTAAGGTGGCTTGATATTTTTGCTGCGCTACATAGGTTCCTGATCCTTGTATCCTTTGTAGCACCTGTTCGCTTGTTAATTCTTTGACGGCTCGATTTACCGTCATTCTGGACACTGCAAACTGTTGAGCGAGTACGATTTCTGAAGGGATTAAATCGCCTTCCTTCCAACGGCCAAGTTGAATTTCCCGGAGCAAGTAATCCTTAATTTTTTGAAAAGCCGGCGCGTTCATTATGCATGGTGATAGCTAATCTGCAGAGATGCTCTGAAGAATGATTGATAAAACTAACTTGTGACAAATCTGCTTTGTACTATGTTGGATTTAACATTATTTATTGGTTTGGCTTCAAAGTTATCTTTCCGTGAGGTGAATATGTTACATACACAATCTCGTCGCCATTGTATGCGCAATATGCTGAATTGGGGGGTGTTCTGTGCTGGAGCTTGCTATGGTTTGCCATCGATGGCGAAACAAGTCATAAATATAGGGGTGACTGCACAGCGTGACATTGAGCAAACGCGACGCGCTTGGGCGGGCGTAGGTAATTACCTGGCTAGCCAGTTGAGCCTTGAAGTTAATATCGTCCCTATCCCTATAAGTCGGGTATATAGCACAGCGGTTGATAAGCGTGTTGACGCGATCTTGTGCAATCCTAATCAGGCTTTACTATTGACTCACACACGCAAAGCGCAATTGCTTTGCTCACTAAGTGGTCAATATGGGCCCCGTTTTGGTGGTGTAATCTTGGTGAACAAGCAAAGTCGAATTGCTGATGTCAGTGAGTTGCGCACGAAAGCGGTTGCTGCGTTAGGCAGGCAGTCTGCAGGTGGCTTTTTGTTTCAAGCCAGCCATTTAAAAAAGCGTGGTTTGGTTGTTCGTCGCGACTATGGAGTTGTTTTTGCAGAAACTCAAGACGAAGCATTGTGGTCCTTACGCAAAGGGGAGGTCGCTGCGGCTTTCATACGCAGTGGAATAATCGAACAGTTACGTAATGAGTCATACATGGATTTAAATCACTTTGCCGTACTCGATCAACGACATGATCCAGCATTCCCATTGGTTCATAGCACTGATTTGTTTCCTGAACATTATCTTTTGACCTTGACGGGCTTTCCTGAAAGCCTGGCTAGGGAAATGAAACTGGCATTGCGTGCTATTCCCAAAGATAGCAAAATTTTTACTGGTACAGGAATAAACGCATTCATAGAGCCGTTAAGCATGGCTCCACTCGAAGTGGCAATGCGGGAATTGCGCATGTCACCTTTCGATGGAAATAGTTAGCTTTTCGCCGTGGGTATTCGTGTCCCCATTTTTACAGTCTAGGTAGGCTGGCATTAGCAGCTCCCAGTCTTTTCCAAGTATTTCCATCGGGTGCGGGGCTCGCTCTGCGCCATTCCCACATGCCATTTCTGTACTAGCACAGTACATATCACAACCCCAGCAATTCCGTTCCGGGTGTGCAGGAGCAATGGGAAATTTTTTCATGATAGCTCGCCATTTCTAAAAATAGCAGCCTGACATTTTCTCCTCTGCTTAACCAGCCCTTTCAATTAATTCCTTGATGAAAAGCAAGCTGGTGTCGCATTTGAAACCAGACGTCTCGACACTACAAATCGATGACAATTTGCATACAGTTGATAGGCATTGAATTCGTGAATTAGCGATAACATTTTCTCTGCTCAGTTGGATTCCTAATTCTCGGAGAATAAAATGAAAATCTGGACATCAGCCCTAATCGTTACAAACGCATTGTTACTTAGTGCATGTGGTGGTGGCTCTGGAGGCGGACAGCCAGGTACCCAACTACCAATTACAGGAATTCGCGGTACGGCAGCTGGTGGGCTTGCGTATGCGAATGCCACGGTCGAGGCAAAATGCGCTAAAGGAAATTTTCAAGGGAAAACGGCTGGCGATGGTAGCTATCAATTGAATATTGATAGTTCGCCAGGTGTATGTGTGATTCGGGTTGAAGATAGCGCAAATAAACGTTACTTACACGGTTTGATAAATGGCAATGGTAATTTAAATTTGACGCCATTAACTGAGTTGCTCAGCGTACGGTTATTGCGTCAGTCCATGACTGAGGTATTTAAATCCCCCGATTTTGGGATGATAGAGAAAAAATTAGGCTCACCTGAAGTCGGCTTGGCTCAGGCGGAGGTAACCGAAGCGGTGAGTACGTGGGCAGATTTGAGTAAAACAGGAAATTGGTATTCCTTAAATTTCAAAGCGGCCAGCTCGGCAAACCCTACTGGCGGCGATAGTTTTGATAAATTATTGGACAGCTTAAAACCCATGTTTGGTCAGCGTGCCATGTTGATAGCCCAGGATAATTTGTTAAGTGCCCCCAGTATTTATCCGGTTAGTAAGGAGGATGACGGATTTGTTGCGACACTTAATGCAAATCCCGCGACCGTAGTGTTAACGCCGGGTGCAAAATTTAAACTCATGGCGGAGATGAATTATCCCCCTTTGGTGCGCTATATTCGACAGCCATTAAAGTGGTCGGTTTCGGATCAGCGTTCTGGCACGGTAGGATTGGATGGGGATTATGTGGCACCAACTATCCCTGGTAGCTACACCGTGGAAGTGCAGCGTGAAGACTATCCTGCTTTATCGCAAAAGGTTAACGTGCAGGTTGTCGCCAACACCTCGTTTACCCCATACATCGGCGTGAACGTCGCCAAACTTGTGCTCAAGCCGGGCACTAAATTTCAATTCGTAGCAAACCTGAATTATCCCGCCAATATGTCCTATATCCGCCCGCCTGTCAGTTGGACAATTACAGGCAAACAGAGTGATGGCAGTATCGGCAATTTAGGTGACTTCACCGCGCCAAATCAGCCTGGCGATTACCGCATAGTCGCACAACGTGATGATTATCCAGAGGTGAAATCAGAAGTGCTTGTGACAGTAAAGCCTTAAGCCTTTAAAAAGTTTGACAACTCCCTTTGTCGTTTGACCGTATTTAGCTTGATCGCAAATTACCCCTTGCGAGCAAGTTAAATACGGTTTTTTTTTATTTCTATCAATTGCATTTCAGTCAATTTCTAACGCGGCATAGACCTCTCGCCAGAAGGCTCGGTTTTAAGTTTGAGTTGCTGATTTTCGCTAATCAAGGATCAAGCAATCAATTTCAAGTCCCACCTTGGTTAAAGCCAATACTTGCGTTGTAGATTGCAAAAACAAAAAAGCCCTTGAATTATCAAGGGCTTTCGTAATTCTGGCGGAGAAGGGGGGATTCGAACCCCCGGTAGGGATTAACCTACGCACGCTTTCCAGGCGTGTGACTTAAACCACTCATCCACCTCTCCGGCTTTTTCGCCTTTCAGCGAAGCTCGCTATTCTAACAGCTGAGTCTTGAATTGGGAATAGCTATTTGTGTGCGTAAGTGTATTGTCGGCAAGTCAGTTGATTTCAGGCGCCTATCCAGGGGAGTTGGTGGAAGCACCAGCCACCCAGGGTTTTTCTGTGTTGTTGAGCATCTTTGTCACCCTCGAATCCTTCCAGAATGTCAAAACATTGGGTGTAACCTGCGTCTGTCGCGGCCTTGGCGGCATTGCGCGAACGCACACCCGAGCGGCACAGGAAAACGATAGGGATTTGCCGATCTGGGACGCACTCCCGTAGTTGCTCAAGAAAATCCGGGTTGGGCGTGCCGCCAGGATAGAGGTTCCAGGAAATTGCCAGGTGCTGGGTCTCGGGGATGGCAACTTTACCAACCCAATCCCGCTCTGCCTGGGTGCGCACGTCGACCAGGATGATTTGCTCGCTAAGTTGTAAGAGTTGATAGGCCTCTTGGGGGGTAACTGCGCCAGCATAGGGTAATTGTTGATCGAGGCTGCGTTGACGCGCGGATGATAAGAGTGAGGCCAGGGTCATGGTGGTTTCCTTGAATGACAATATCGATAGATTTTACAACTTACCTAGACTAGTTGCTAAGTGTAGCTCAGAAGCTGGATTGCGGTGAAGTTCAGTCCTGTGTGTGCCTGTGCCGGCGATATAGCACCAAAATGGTGAGACCCCTTGGCTGCCATCGTGGATTGCACTAATATGGTGCGTGAAATTTTGTTTGCACCATTGTGTTGCATTTATTGCGATGAGCCTGTCATCGTCTTGCAATTTGAATGGCAAACAATACCAGCACTATCAGCTATTGTTTGATTTCTTGAAAGAATGCATAGAAATCGACGTTTTTCACTGGGTTTTTGGTGGGAATGTTGAGGGGGTTTCAAATTGAAGAGCTGACCACTGGGGTAAATCGGCAGGTAAATGGGTGGTTTTAATCGTTGTATTGGTCGCTGGCATGGTTCATGCTTTAAGCTTGTTAAGGCTGATTGTTTGTCATTCAGCTATTTTTCGAATTCACTTTTGCGCTAATTGAGGAGTTTCACATGGCAATGACGCCCGCAGACGTTTTAAAGATGGCCAAAGAAAACGAAGTTAAATTCGTTGATTTCCGTTTCGCTGATACCCGTGGTAAAGAGCAGCATGTGACCATACCCGTATCGCAATTTGATATCGATAAATTTGAATCGGGTCACGCCTTCGATGGTTCGTCTATCGCTGGTTGGAAAGGTATTGAAGCGTCGGATATGTTATTAATGCCCGATCCGAATACGGCAAACATTGATCCATTCTTTGAAGAAACCACCTTGTTTATGCAATGTGATGTGATCGAGCCATCTGATGGTAAAGGTTACGATCGCGATCCACGTTCGATAGCAAAACGTGCTGAAGCTTATTTGAAATCCTCAGGTTTGGGCGACACCGCCTACTTTGGTCCTGAGCCAGAATTTTTCATTTTTGATAGCGTACGCTGGGACGTGAACATGTCCGGCTGCTTCGTCAAAATCGACTCCGAAGAAGCGTCATGGACTACTGGCGCGAAACTCGAAGGCGGTAATACAGGTCATCGTCCAGCGGTCAAGGGTGGCTACTTTCCAGTGCCACCCGTCGACTCGTTCCAGGACATGCGTTCGGAAATGTGCCTGATTCTGGAAGCTTTAGGCATTCCAGTTGAGGTACATCACCACGAAGTTGCTGGTGCTGGTCAGAATGAAATCGGTACCAAATTCTCGACCTTGGTTGAGCGTGCTGACTGGACGCAAAACCTCAAGTATGTGATTTGGAATGTTGCGCACACATACGGTAAAACCGCGACTTTCATGCCTAAGCCTATCGTTGGTGACAATGGTTCCGGTATGCATGTGCATCAATCGGTTTGGAAAGATGGTAAAAACCTGTTCGCTGGTGACGGCTATGCTGGTTTGTCTGACTTCGCCTTGTACTACATCGGCGGTATCATCAAGCATGCTAAGGCATTGAATGCGATCACTAACCCAGGCACTAACTCTTACAAGCGTTTAGTTCCAGGCTTTGAAGCACCGGTTAAACTGGCATATTCGGCCCGCAATCGTTCGGCTTCGATTCGTATTCCTTATGTTGCGAATCCTAAGGCACGTCGCGTTGAAGCGCGCTTCCCCGATCCTTTGGCCAACCCATACTTGTGCTTTGCGGCCTTGTTGATGGCGGGTCTGGATGGCGTGCAAAACAAAATTCACCCAGGTGAAGCGGCAACCAAAGACTTGTATCATTTGCCACCAGAAGAAGATGCACAAATCCCAACAGTTTGCGCATCGTTGGAAGAGGCTCTGGATGCATTGAATAAAGACCGTGAATTCTTAACACGTGGTGGCGTGTTCAGCGACAGCATGATTGATGCTTACATCGAGTTGAAGATGCAAGAAGTTCAACGTTATCGCATGACTACTCACCCAGTTGAATTCGATATGTACTATTCGGTTTAATTCTTGGTAAAAAAGCGGGGTTCGCCCCGCTTTTTAATTGGTTGATCTGTAAGGAAAATTTTCTGGAATTGTCAGGGCGCGAGGCTTAGCTTACACTTACGTTTCTTTCTTAGCCAGAATCAGACCATGAAACGCTTGTTACTTATTATCGCTGCCTGTTTATTTTCGCACCAAATCGCACTTGCTCAATCTGAAGTGTATTTGTGCGTCGATGAAAATGGTAAAAAAGAATATAAAAACAATGGCCCGGTGAAAGGTTGTAAGAAAGTTGAGTTGCAAGGGATAACCATAGTTCCTGCCATTTCGGCGCCAGCTTCGTCAGCACCGAAAAAAGCGGCAAGTAGCCCCAGTGACTTTCCTAAAGTAGACGAAGGAACGCAAAAGACGCGCGATTCAGATCGCAAGCAAATTTTGCAAGATGAATTAAAGTCAGAAGAAACAAAACTGGCTGGTTTGAAAAAAGAATTTAACAATGGCGAGCCTGAGCGCCGTGGTGACGAGCGCAATTTTGCTAAATATCAGGAGCGTGTGGCGACGATGAAGGATGAGATTGCCCGCTCTGAAAAAAATATCGAAGCATTAAAGCGTGAAATTGCCAATGTGAAGTAAGTTTGGCAGAGTCGACCACCAAGGCCGCTGATGCGGCCTTTTGTTTTTTTGCTGGAGTGGATGTGAAAACCGTACCCCAACATTTTGCGGGATTGGAATTGCTGAGTTCAGCGGTGCTGGTGTTATCGGCTGAAGCCAGAATTGTGTATGCCAATGCTGCGGCTGAAAATTTGCTGGCCAGTTCAAGTAAGGCTTTGCAGCAGCAATGGCTGGGTGAGGTGTTTCAGGATTGTGCTGATTTAATGGCAGTGTTTGAGCAGGCAGTTGCAAAGCAATTTGCTGACCGCCGCCAGGATTTTATCTTAAAGCAAAGTGGACGCGATGCGCTGCACGTACATACGGTTTTGACGGCGCTGGATAATCCAGATTGCCCGGTCTTATTGGAATTGCGCGAAAACGTCAAACAATTGAAGCTTGATCGTGAAGAGCGCTTATTAGATCAAAGCAAGGCCAACAAAGAACTAATCCGTAATCTGGCGCACGAAATTAAAAATCCCTTGGGCGGTATCCGTGGCGCCGCGCAATTGCTGGAAATGGAGTTGCCCGAACGGCAGTTGCGCGAGTTGCGCGAGTATACCCAAGTCATCATCAAAGAAGCAGACCGTCTGCAAACTCTGGTTGATCGTTTATTGGCACCACACAGACATCCGCACATCGTTAGCGACGTCAATATCCATGAAGTGTGTGAGCGTGTGCGTAGCCTGATTCTGGCTGAATTTCCGAGTGGCTTGCAAATCAAACGTGATTACGATTTATCGATTCCTGAATTCCGTGGCGATAAAGAGCAATTAATACAGAGTGTCTTGAATATTGCTCATAACGCTGCGCAAGCCTTGCAAGAGCGCATGCGTCATGGCGATGCCGAATTGATTTTTAAAAGCCGGGTGGTGCGCCAGATTACTTTGGCGAAAATACGCTACAGGCTGGCATTAGATTTGCATATCATTGATAACGGGCCGGGCATACCTGCGGATATACAAGAGCGTATGTTTTATCCGCTGGTTTCTGGACGTGATGGCGGGAGTGGCCTGGGCTTGACCATAGCACAGAATTTCGTCGAGCAGCACTCTGGCATTATCGAGTGCGAAAGTGAAGTGGGACGCACCGACTTTCGCATTTTGCTACCCTTAATCTGAATACTATATTGCCTGAATATGAAAGCTATCTGGATCGTCGATGACGATGACTCTATTCGTTGGGTCTTGGAAAAAGCACTGGCACGCGTAGGTTTGTCTACGCGTAGCTTTGGTCAGGCACGTGATGCACTGGCTGCTTTTGAGCATGATATGCCGAGCGTGCTGGTGTCGGATATTCGCATGCCAGGTCAATCCGGCCTGGATTTACTGCAAATGATCAAGGCGCAGCATCCTGGGTTGCCGGTGATTATCATGACCGCGTTTTCTGATCTTGATTCGGCGGTTGCGGCGTTTCAGGGTGGTGCGTTTGAGTATTTAGCGAAACCTTTTGACCTCGATAAGGCGGTGGAGTTAATCCGGCGTGCACTTGAAGAGAGCATGCGCGAAGCTGAAGTGGATCAGGGTGGTGCAACTGCACCAGAAATACTCGGTCAGGCTCCCGCGATGCAAGAAGTATTTCGGGCGATAGGGCGTTTATCGCAATCGCATGTCACGGTGTTGATCACGGGTGAATCGGGTAGCGGTAAGGAATTGGTGGCGCGCGCGCTGCACAAGCACAGTCCGCGCGCGCAACAACCTTTTGTCGCCTTAAATACCGCAGCCATTCCCAAAGACTTGCTGGAATCTGAATTGTTCGGCCATGAGCGCGGCGCTTTCACCGGGGCGCAAACCATGCGGCGTGGACGCTTTGAGCAAGCTGAAGGCGGGACTTTATTTTTGGATGAAATTGGCGATATGCCCTTCGATTTGCAAACCCGCTTATTACGGGTTTTATCTGACGGGCATTTTTATCGGGTTGGTGGTCATCAACCCATCAAGGCGAATGTGCGGGTGATTGCCGCGACCCATCAAAATCTGGAAGCCCGGGTTCGCGATGGCTTGTTTCGTGAAGACTTGTTTCATCGCTTGAATGTGATACGTTTGCGTTTGCCAAGTCTGCGTGAGCGACGCGAAGATATTCCTCTGCTGACGCGCTTTTTCTTGGCGCAAAGTGCGCGCGAACTGGGTGTGGAAATTAAGCGTATGTCGGATGCCGCCATGACTTACCTGACGACGCTGGATTTTCCCGGAAATGTGCGGCAATTGGAAAATCTGTGTAACTGGATCAGTGTGATGGCACCGGGGCAAGTGGTTGAGGTGCGTGATTTGCCCGGCGAATTGCAGCAGTCTGTTGCGGTTAGCGCATTGTTAGAGCCGGGTTTGTCCAAGCCTGCTCCGTTGCATGAGGCTGGGCGTAACGCTGCAGTTGACGTAGCGAGCCCGGTTTTAAGTGCAGAATTGCAAGATTGGTTGCAATTATTGGAGCAACAAGCGGCGCTGTTGCTAAGTCAGGGGCAGGTTGATGTAATGCCCTTGCTCGAAAAGCAATTTGAATCGGTTTTAATAAAAACCGCGTTGCGCCATACCCATGGCCGTAAGAATGAGGCGGCTCAGCGTCTGGGGATAGGGCGCAATACTATCACGCGAAAGATTCAAGAGTTGGGTATACAAGGCGTGCGTGGTGACTGAGTTTGCTGCCATTCAGGTGCTTTGCGGATTGGGGTGGTTTGTGTTAGAATCGCCCGTCCCGTAATTGTGCGGGCAAGTAAAACACGTCAGCAACGGGGTATTACTCCAGTTGACGCAAGTTAAGGAAATAAAAATGGCAATCGAAAAAAATGCAAAAGCCGCTATCGTAGCGGACAATGCCCGTGCTCAAAACGACACTGGCTCTCCTGAAGTTCAAGTTGCTTTGTTGACAGCTCGTATCAACGACCTCAACGGCCACTTTAAAGCGCACTTAAAAGATCACCACTCACGTCGTGGTTTGATCATGATGGTTAACCGTCGTAAAAGCTTGTTGGCTTACTTGAAACGTAAAGATTTAAACCGTTACCGCTCGCTGATTGAAAAACTCGGTCTGCGTAAGTAATCCTTGCGGTATCGTAGCACTACATAGACAAAGCCTGCGTCAGTATTCTGCCGCAGGCTTTTTCATTATTTTTTGCGATTTTTTAAAATTGCACGCTGAAAACGCAGGCGTAATAAGCGTTTTGATTGCATACACCCCGGTGTATAAAAAATGTGGCAAGACTGCGCGAGGTTACACGCAGTCTGTGGTGAGGTGAACGACAGCGCCTGAAAATCTGTCGGCATAATAGAAAGGACACATTGTGTTTAATAAAATTAGCAAAACTTTTCAATACGGTCAGCACACGGTAAAACTCGAAACCGGTGAAATTGCACGCCAGGCGTCGGGTGCGGTGATGGTTTCTATGGATGACACCGTTGTTTTAGCGACCGTAGTTGCCAAGAAAGATGTGAAAGCAGGCCAGGACTTTTTCCCATTGACAGTCGATTACATGGAAAAAAGCTATGCGGCGGGCCGTATTCCGGGTGGTTTCTTTAAGCGTGAAGGCCGTCCAACTGAAAAAGAAACACTGACTTCGCGTTTGATCGATCGCCCGATACGTCCACTGTTTCCAGAAGGCTATCTGAACGAAGTGCAAGTGATTGTGCACGTTTTGTCGGTGGATCCTGAAATTGATCCAGACATCGCGTCGATGATTGGTGCTTCGGCAGCCATTTGCTTGTCAGGTATCCCATTTAATGGTCCTTTGGGTGCGGCACGTGTGGCCTATATCGATGGCCAGTACGTATTGAATCCAACCGCAAGTCAATTGAAGCAAACTCAATTGGATCTGGTGGTCGCGGGTACCGAGCAAGCCGTTTTGATGGTGGAATCTGAAGCGCAAGAATTGTCGGAAGAGATCATGTTGGGCGCGGTGGTGTATGGTCACGAGCAAATGCGCGTGGTGATCGATGCGATTCATGATCTGGTACGTGATGCCGGTAAGCCTGAAGTGCAATGGGCGCCAGCTGCCAAGAATGAAGCGCTGATTGCTGCAGTGACTGAAATTGCTGAACCCTTATTGCGCACCGCTTACCAAACCAAAGAAAAGCAAGCACGTACTGAATTGTTGAAAGCTGCTGCAAATACCGTGAGTGCTGCATTGGCTGAGCGTGCTGCGGCAGCGGGTGCTGAGACGCCAGATAGTGGTGAAGTTAGCGGTATTTTGTTCGATCTCGAAGCGAAAATCGTACGTTCGCAAATCCTCGAAGGCGAGCCACGTATCGACGGTCGTGACACACGCACAGTGCGTCCAATCACGATCAGCACGGGCATTTTGCCGCGTACGCATGGTACCGCCTTGTTCACTCGTGGTGAAACTCAGGCTTTGGTAATTGCGACGCTGGGTACGGCGCGCGATGAACAAAAAATTGATGCCTTGACTGGTGAATATTCTGATCGCTTCATGTTGCATTACAACATGCCACCATTCGCAACGGGTGAAACAGGTCGCGTAGGTTCGCCTAAGCGTCGTGAAATCGGTCATGGTCGTTTGGCAAAACGTGCTCTGCAAGCGGTGATCCCTTCGGCAGATGAATTTAGCTACTCGGTGCGTCTGGTTTCGGAAATCACTGAGTCGAACGGTTCGTCGTCGATGGCCTCAGTGTGCGGTGGTTGCCTGGCTTTGATGGATGCTGGTGTGCCTTTAAAATCGCACGTAGCGGGTATCGCTATGGGCTTGATTTTGGAAGGCAATAAATTTGCTGTGCTGACCGATATTCTGGGTGACGAAGATCATCTGGGTGACATGGACTTTAAAGTCGCCGGTACTGCAAATGGTATTACTGCCTTACAGATGGATATCAAAATCCAGGGTATTACTAAAGAAATTATGCAAGTTGCTTTGGCGCAAGCTAAAGAAGGTCGCGTCCATATTCTGGCGAAAATGCAGGAAGCTGTGCCAGTTGGTCGCACTGAATTGTCCGATTTTGCACCGCGCTTAATCACCATCAAAATCAATCCTGAAAAAATCCGTGATGTGATTGGTAAAGGTGGTGCAGTGATTCGAGCGCTGACTGAAGAAACCGGCACCCAGGTTGATATCAGTGACGAAGGTGTGGTTACTATCGCGTCGGTGGATGCGGCTGCTGGTCAGGAAGCTAAACGTCGTATCGAAGCCTTAACTGCTGAAGTGGAAGTAGGCAAAGCTTACGAAGGTACTGTGCTGAAATTGCTGGACTTCGGTGCTATCGTGCAAATCATGCCAGGTAAAGATGGTTTGTTGCATATTAGCCAGATCGCGAATGAGCGCGTGAATGCGGTTGCTGATTACCTCAAAGAAGGTCAGCAAGTGCGCGTGAAAGTGCTGGAATGCGATGACCGTGGTCGCTTTAAATTATCGATGAAAGCATTGATCGTTGAAGAAGCAGCGCCAGCGGCCGAAGTCGTGGCACAACCTGAAGCTTAATTTAAAACGTAGTTAAGCTGACCCTGGGGTCGGAAAACGCCCGCGTTTGCGGGCGTTTTTTCATATGGTCAGTCTAATCGGAAAATAGCAGGCAAGGAGGAGAAAAGGATGCAGGCAATACAAATCACAGAATACGGTGCGCCCGAAGTGTTGCAATTGGTCGAAACCGCTTTGCCACAGCCCGGTGTTGGTCAGGCACTGATACGGGTTCGCGCTGCCGGAGTAAATCGCCCTGATGTATTGCAGCGGCGCGGTTTGTATCCGGTACCGGCTGGCGCATCGGAGCTGCCGGGTCTGGAAATTGCTGGTGAGATTATTGCGGGTGATTTGCAAGGTTCGGACTTTCGCGTTGGCGATAAAGTGTGTGCCTTAGTGCAAGGTGGTGGTTACGCGGAATACTGTGTTGCTGATTTAGTGCTGTGTCTGCCAGTGCCTGAGGGCTGGAGCATGTTGGAGGCAGCAAGTTTGCCGGAAACGATGTTCACGGTGTGGTCGAATGTAATGGATCGTGCGAGTTTGCAAGCGCAAGAAACGGTGTTGGTGCATGGTGGTAGTTCCGGGATAGGTGTTGCTGCGATTCAGATGTTGAAAGCCTTGGGGCATACCGTTTTGGTGACTGCAGGTAGTGCTGAAAAATGCCAGGCTTGCCTCGACCTGGGGGCGGATCATGCGATTAATTATAAAGTTGAACGTTTTGAAGAGCGTGTTTTGGCGATAACGCAGCAGCGTGGCGTTGATGTTATTTTGGATATGGTGGCGGGTTCCTACGTCGCACGGGATATTAAGTGCCTGGCTGACGATGGTCGCATTGTGATTATTGCCTTGCTCGGGGGAAGTAAAGGTGAGTTGGACTTTTCGCAGATTTTGCGACGTCGCTTGCAAATTACAGGCTCAACCTTGCGGCCGCGCGATCTGAACTTTAAGGCGCAAATTGCGCAACGTCTACGTGAGCGCGTGTGGCCTTTGTTGCAGGCGAAAAAAATCAAGCCTGTCATTTATCGCAGCTTTGCGTTGGCTGATGCAGTCATAGCGCACCAGTTGATGGAAGAGGGTGAGCATATCGGTAAAATCATGCTGAGCGTTGACTGATTGTGTTAATGGAAATGCCGCACTGGTTTGACCCTGTAGCACGAGGCGGTTAGAATAAGCGGTTATTTAAAATTTGAAACCTATGCGTAAAAAGCTTATTGCTGGTAACTGGAAAATGAATGGCAGTCTGGCTGCGAATCAATCCTTATTATCAGGTATTAAATCCGGTCTGGCAGATGCCTTGCAGGCTGATCGTGCCGACGTGCTGGTTTGCCCGCCGGCATTGTATTTGCAGCAAATGCAACAAGAGTTGCTGGGTAGCTCTATAAACTTGGGTGCTCAGGATGTATCTGTGCATGGCTGTGGTGCATTTACTGGTGAGATCGCCGCATCGATGTTGCAGGATGTCGGGGTAAGCTATGTGATCGTTGGTCATTCTGAGCGTCGCGCCTATCATGCGGAAACGAATGAGTTGGTAGCGCAAAAGGTGTTGCAGGTGCTGGCGGCAGGGATGTGCCCGATACTCTGTGTTGGAGAAACGCTCGAGCAGCGTGAAAGTGGCGCGACTGAATCGGTGGTGGCGGCGCAATTGCAAGCCGTCCTGGATGTGCTGAACGTTGAGCAAGTGGCTAAGCTGGTTGTGGCTTATGAACCAGTTTGGGCAATAGGTACGGGTAAGACTGCGACGCCGGAAATGGCGCAACAAGTTCATGCTTACTTGCGTCAACACTTGCAAAATTTTGCGGGAGATCTGGCGCAAGCGGTGCAGATTTTATATGGCGGTAGTATGAAGCCGGAAAATGCGCGTGAATTATTGGCGCAAGCAGATATTGATGGTGGCTTAATTGGTGGGGCGGCGTTGAAAGCAGCGGACTTCCTGGCGATTATTGCTGCAACAAAATAACTTTATTTGAATAGATGGGAATTGGGTAATGCAAACTCTAAATGTATTAATCGTTGTAGTGCAAGTGTTGTCGGCTTTAGCTATTATCGGTTTGGTTTTATTGCAGCATGGTAAAGGCGCCGATATGGGGGCCTCATTTGGTTCGGGTGCCTCGGGTAGTTTGTTTGGTGCGACTGGCTCGGCTAGTTTTATGTCGCGTGCGACGGCCGTGGCTGCGGTGGTGTTCTTTGTATGTACGCTGATTTTGGCGGTGCGCGCTACTGATCGCAAACCAGCTGCCAGCTTTATGGATAATGTGCCGACTAAACCAGCCGCTAGTGCTCCGGCAGTTGCTGCGCCAGTTGCGGCATCGGTACCTGCCGCTGCCAGTGCGCCAGCATCGGCAACGCAATCGAGCCAGATTCCTAAGTAAAGTAGTAAAAATGCTCGCGAGATTTATACAAATCTCTACAAAAGTCTTGAATTCGTGCAATTTGTGCGTTGAACAATGAGTCAGGACATAGTAAAATAGCGAGCTATTGCCGACGTGGTGAAATTGGTAGACACGCTATCTTGAGGGGGTAGTGGCGCAAGCTGTACGAGTTCGAGTCTCGTCGTCGGCACCAAGCAATAAGTTGTGTAGCAACTTAGTCGAGATTGAGTGGCCCCTCCCCGGGGTGCTTGCATTCATGGCATTCAAATACAGGTAGCCGACGTGAACCTCGAAAATTATTTCCCAGTTCTTCTCTTTATTCTGGTTGGTACCGCAGTTGGTATTGTGCCGCAATTGTTAGGTCGTATTCTTGCGCCCTACAAGCCAGATGTACAAAAAAATTCCGCTTATGAGTGTGGCTTTGAGGCCTTTGAAGATGCGCGTATGAAGTTTGACGTGCGCTACTACCTGATCGCTATCTTATTTATCTTGTTTGACCTTGAAACTGCATTCTTCTTCCCTTGGGGCGTGGCGATGCGTGATCTGGGTTGGACTGGCTTCTTGATTATGCTGGGCTTTGTGCTCGAATTTGCGGTAGGCTTTTGGTATATCTGGAAGCGTGGTGCACTGGATTGGGAGTAAGAAATTATGGCAATTGATGGTGTACTGAGCGAGGGTTTTGTAACCACCACCGCAGATAAACTGATTAACTGGACGCGCACGGGCTCGATGTGGCCGATGACCTTTGGTTTGGCGTGCTGCGCGGTTGAGATGATACATGCGGGTTGCTCGCGTTACGATCTGGATAGGTTTGGTGTGGTGTTTCGTCCCTCGCCACGTCAGTCTGACGTAATGATAGTGGCGGGTACTTTGTGTAATAAAATGGCGCCAGCCTTACGTAAAGTCTATGATCAGATGGCAGAGCCTCGTTGGGTTATTTCCATGGGTTCTTGCGCAAATGGTGGTGGCTACTATCATTATTCCTATTCTGTGGTGCGTGGTTGTGATCGCATCGTGCCTGTTGATGTGTATGTGCCAGGCTGCCCGCCAACCGCTGAAGCGTTGGTGTACGGCATTATTCAATTGCAGAACAAAATCAAACGCACGAATACCATTGCGCGTTAATTGGCGTTGCGCTAACTCAGGTTTTGCTAAGGTAAAAGACAATGACCAAATTGGAAAAATTGGAAGCCGCACTCAGGCAGGTTTTGGGTGAGCGTGCTCGTGAATTGACCAGTGCTGTAGGTGAACTTACGGTGGTGGTATCGGCGAATGATTATCTGAGCGTGATGCGCGATTTGCGCGATCACGCTGAATTGCGTTTTGAAGAATTGATGGACCTCTGTGGTGTGGATTACTCCGCTTACGCAGATGGCACATGGCAAGGCGAGCGCTATGCTGTGGTTAGTCATTTGTTGTCCATTCAGCATAATTGGCGCGTGCGCGTGCGCGTGTTTGCGCCCGATGATGATATGCCAGTTGTGCCTTCATTGGTTGAAGTCTGGAATGCGGCTAATTGGTATGAGCGCGAAGCCTTCGATTTGTACGGCATTCTATTTGATGGTCACAATGACTTGCGTCGTATTTTGACTGACTACGGCTTTATCGGTCATCCTTTCCGTAAAGATTTCCCGGTTTCTGGTTACGTCGAAATGCGTTACGACGAGCAACAAAAACGTGTGATCTATCAGCCTGTGACGATTGATCCACGTGAAAATACACCACGTGTGATACGTGAAGAAAATTACGGGATGAAATAATGGCTGAAATTAAGAATTACACCCTGAACTTTGGTCCTCAGCATCCTGCCGCGCATGGTGTGTTGCGTCTGGTTCTGGAATTGGATGGCGAAGTAATACAACGCGCTGATCCGCATATTGGTTTATTGCATCGTGCTACTGAAAAATTGGCCGAGCAAAAAACCTATTTGCAATCCGTTCCTTACATGGACAGGCTCGATTACGTCTCGATGATGATGAACGAGCATGCCTACGTGATGGCGATTGAAAAATTACTCGGTGTCGATGTGCCGGTGCGTGCGCAATACATTCGCGTCATGTTCGATGAAGTAACGCGTATTTTGAATCACTTGCTCTGGATCGGTTGTCACGCGCTCGACGTTGGTGCGATGGCGGTGATGTTGTATGCCTTCCGTGAGCGCGAAGATTTAATGGATTGCTATGAAGCGGTTTCTGGCGCACGTATGCATGCGGCCTATTATCGCCCAGGTGGTGTATATCGTGATTTGCCTGAACAAATGCCGCAGTATCAAGCGTCGTTGTTGAAGAACGATGCAGCAATTCGTAAATTAAATGAAAACCGTCAGGGTTCGTTACTGGATTTCCTGGAAGATTTTACTCAGCGTTTCCCGAAATACGTCGACGAATACGAAACCTTGTTGACTGATAATCGTATCTGGAAACAACGTTTAGTTGGTATTGGTGTGGTTTCGCCTGAGCGCGCAATGCAGATGGCGTTTTCTGGCGCGATGTTGCGTGGTTCGGGTATAGCCTGGGATTTGCGTAAGAAACAGCCTTACGAAGTTTACGACAAGCTTGATTTTGATATTCCGGTCGGCGTGAATGGCGATAGCTATGATCGTTATCTGGTGCGGGTTGAGGAAATGCGCCAATCGAACCGTATCATCAAGCAATGTATCGATTGGTTGCGTAAAAATCCGGGTCCTGTGATGTCGGATAATTCCAAGGTCGCGCCACCTAGCCGTGTCGATATGAAGACCAATATGGAAGACTTGATTCATCACTTCAAGTTATTCTCCGAAGGTTTCCATGTGCCAGTTGGCGAAGCTTATGCGGCTGTGGAACATCCTAAAGGCGAGTTTGGTATTTACATTGTTTCCGACGGTGCCAATAAGCCATATCGTTTGAAAATTCGCGCACCAGGTTATGCACACTTGCAAAGTCTCGATGAAATGGCCAGAGGTCACATGATTGCAGACGCCGTGACTATCATCGGTACGCAAGATATTGTTTTTGGTGAGATTGACAGATAACAGCGCTAAGGCGTTGCAGAGGCATAGCTATGGTTTTATCAGAACAAGCATATAAACGTATCGATCGCGAATTAGCCAAATTTCCGGCTGATCAGCGTCAATCCGCCGTGATGGCGGCACTGGCAATTGCCCAGGATGAGAAGGGCTGGCTGTCCCCCGAAGTGATGCAAGACATCGCTAATTACATAGGTATGCCAGCGGTCGCGGTGCAAGAAGTCGCCACCTTCTACAATATGTACAATACCAAGCCCTTGGGCAAGCACAAAATTACCGTGTGCACGAATTTGCCTTGTGCTTTGTCTGGTGGTGTACATGCCGCAGCCCATTTAAAGCAAAAACTGGGTATCGATTACAAGGAAACCACGGCAGATGGGAATTTCACCCTGGTTGAAGGTGAGTGCATGGGCGCTTGCGGTGATGCGCCAGTGCTGTTGGTGAATAATAAGCGCATGTGCAGTTTCATGTCGAATGACAAGATTGATGCATTGGTAAATGAATTAAATGAGGCGAGTAAATAATGACGTGCTTACATGACCGCCACATCAAACCGCTGATTCTGGCTGGCCTGAATGGTGATAACTGGCATCTCAAAGATTACGTAGCACGTGGTGGCTATGAATCCTTAAAACGTATCCTGACTGAAAATATCCCGCCTGAGCAAGTTATTGCTGAGTTGAAGGCGTCGTCACTGCGTGGTCGTGGTGGCGCAGGCTTCCCTACGGGTTTGAAGTGGAGTTTCATGCCACGTCAATTTCCTGGTCAAAAATACCTGGTCTGTAACACCGACGAAGGCGAACCAGGTACATTTAAAGATCGCGATATTATTCGTTATAACCCCCATGCATTGATTGAAGGCATGGCCATTGGCGCTTATGCGATGGGAATTACTGTGGGTTATAACTACATCCACGGCGAAATTTTTGGCGATTACTTGCGTTTTGAAGACGCTTTGGAAGAAGCTCGCGAAGCTGGCATGTTAGGCAATAATATCCTGGGTACTGAGTTCTCGTTCCAGTTGCATGCCTCGCATGGCTATGGTGCCTATATTTGCGGTGAAGAAACTGCCTTGCTGGAATCCTTAGAAGGTAAAAAAGGTCAGCCACGCTTTAAGCCACCTTTCCCGGCTAGCTTTGGTTTGTATGGTAAACCGACCACCATCAATAACACTGAAACCTTCGCCGCTGTGCCATTTATCATGGCCATGGGCGGTGAAGCGTATGCCGCTTTGGGTAAGCCAAATAACGGTGGTACCAAGATTTTCTCGATTTCGGGTGACGTTGAGCGCCCAGGTAATTACGAAATTCCATTGGGTACGCCTTTTGCCACCTTGTTGGAATTGGCTGGTGGTATGCGCGGCGGTAAAAAAATCAAAGCGGTCATACCAGGTGGTTCTTCTGCGCCAGTTATACGTGGCGAAGTTATGATGGAAACTGACCTCGATTACGATTGCGTAGCGAAAGCTGGTTCCATGCTGGGATCGGGCGCAGTTATCGTGATGGACGAAACTCGTTGTATGGTTAAATCCCTGCAACGCTTGTCTTACTTCTATTTTGAAGAGTCGTGTGGTCAATGTACGCCTTGCCGTGAAGGTACGGGTTGGTTGTATCGTATCGTCGATCGAATAGAACGCGGTGAAGGTCGCCCTGAAGACTTAGACATGCTGAATTCCATCGCCGACAATATCCAGGGTAAAACAATTTGTGCCTTGGGCGATGCTGCAGCGATGCCTGTACGTGGATTTGTGAAAAATTTCCGCGAAGAGTTTGAATATCACATCGAGCATAAACATTGCTTGGTGCCCACTTATCTGTAAGCCAAATCGGTTACGCAATTAGAGTAGACCATGGTTGAAATCGAAATAGACGGTAAAAAAGTTGAGGTCCAGCAGGGCAGCATGGTAATGGATGCTGCGAATAAGCTGGGTACCTACATCCCGCATTTTTGCTACCACAAAAAACTGTCGATCGCGGCAAACTGCCGTATGTGTCTGGTTGAGGTAGAAAAAGCACCTAAACCTTTGCCAGCTTGCGCTACGCCAGTGACGCCCGGCATGATCGTGCGCACATCGAGTGATAAAGCGATCAAAGCACAAAAAGCGGTGATGGAATTCTTGCTGATTAACCATCCTTTGGATTGCCCAATTTGCGATCAGGGTGGTGAATGTCAATTGCAAGATCTGGCGGTCGGTTACGGCGGCACCAAGTCACGCTATCTAGAAGAAAAACGTGTGGTCTTCCATAAAAACGTAGGTCCTTTGATCTCCATGGAAGAGATGAGCCGTTGTATTCACTGCACGCGCTGTGTTCGTTTCGGCCAGGAAGTTGCTGGCGTAATGGAACTGGGCATGTTGAATCGCGGTGAGCATTCTGAAATCACATCCTTTGTCGGTAAGACCGTCAACTCCGAGTTGTCTGGCAATATGATCGACCTCTGTCCAGTTGGCGCGTTAACGTCGAAACCATTCCGTTATTCAGCGCGTACCTGGGAATTGTCACGTCGCAAATCGATCAGCGCTCATGATAGTTTGGGTGCAAATCTGATAGTTCAAGTCAAAAATAACAAAGTCTTACGTGTTGTGCCTTTGGAAAACGAAGACGTCAATGAATGCTGGATTTCTGACAAAGACCGTTTTGCTTACGAAGGTTTAAATAGCGCTGATCGTTTGAGCAAACCTATGCTCAAACAAGGCGGTGTCTGGCAAGAAACCGATTGGCAAACGGCGCTCGAATATGTAGCGCATGGCTTGCGTAATATTCGCCACGAACATGGCGCGGATTCAATTGCCGCAGTTGCTGCCGCCAATTCGACTTTGGAAGAGTTGAGCTTGTTGCAAAAAGTGGTGCGTGGTTTGGGTTCAGAGAATATTGAAACACGCTTACGTCAACAAGACTTTAGCTTGGATGGCAAAATCAAGCCTTGGTTGGGTACCAGCATCAGTGACTTTGCTAAATTGAAAAACGTCCTGGTTGTGGGTGCTTTCCTGCGTAAAGATCATCCTTTGTTAACCGCACGTCTGCGCCAATCAGTGAAACTGGGTGCGCAATTGTCGTTGATACATGGTAGCGATGACGACCAAGCGATGACAATTGCTAACAAAATGATCCTGGCACCTTCGCAATGGGCTAATGCTTTGGCTGAGGTCGCTGTTGCCGTTGCTAAAGCGAAAGGCGTCGCAGTACCTGCGGAAATCGCTACGGTAAACGCAACTCCGGCCGCGGAAAAAATCGCTGCTTCGTTGTTGAAGGGCGATGCAGGTATATTCCTGGGTAATGCGGTTGCCTATCATCCGCACGCCGCGAAATTGCATGCCTTGGCCGAGTGGATTGCAGATCAGGTCACAAGTAAGTTTGGATATTTGGGTGAAGCTGCTAACAGCGTTGGCGCTTATCTGGCGAATGCATTACCTGGCAAAGCGGCAAAACCTGTTTTTGCTGAGCAGAAAAAAGCTTACCTGGTGTTGCATGCTGAACCAGCACTTGACACAGCTAACCCGCAATTAGCGATGCAAGCCTTGAATCAGGCCGAAATGGTTGTGGTCATGTCGCCTTATAAGCACGGTTTGGATTATGCGGATGTGATTTTGCCCGTCGCACCTTATACAGAAACCTCGGGTAGTTTTGTGAATGCCGAAGGCCGTGTGCAAAGCTTCCAGGGCGTCGTGAAGGCCTTGGGTGAAACTCGTCCAGCTTGGAAAGTATTACGCGTTTTGGGTAATTTGCTAGAGTTGAATGGGTTTGATTACACCAGCTCCGAAGCGGTCCGCGATGAAGTAGTGAGCCAAACAGCTATTTCTTCACTCTTAAATAATCGTGCGCAACTTAGTTTGAGTTTGCCTGATGCAGCCACTGACACGCTGGAACGATTAGCCGATGTGGGTATTTATCATACCGATGCAATCGTTCGTCGTGCAGAATCCTTGCAAGCGACAGTTGACGGTCAGGCACCAGTTGCGCGCATCAGCGTTGAATTGGCAGATAAATTAGGTGTTCAAAACGGCGCTATGCTGAAGTTGACCCAGGGTGGCAGCGTAGTCTTACCATGCCAGATTGATGCCGGGTTGCCAATGAATGTAGTCCGTGTCGCATCACATGCCACGACTCAGGCCTTGAATGCCATGTTTGGTGCGATTACTGTGGAGCGTGCATAATGGATTGGTTGCACACAATTCAATCTTTAGGTCAGCAGCACTTAGGTGTTTTGTGGCCACTGGTTTGGACTCTGGTTAAAATTGTTTGCGTGACCTTGCCATTGTTGGGTTGCGTAGCCTATCTGACCTTATGGGAACGTAAGATGATAGGCTGGATGCATATTCGTTTAGGCCCTAATCGGGTCGGTCCTTTGGGTTTATTGCAGCCCATCGCCGATGCGGTTAAATTGCTGCTTAAAGAAATCGTTGTCCCTAGCCGTGCTAATAAAGTGCTGTTTGTATTAGCGCCCATCATGACTATCATGCCCGCTTTGGCAGCTTGGTCGGTGGTGCCATTTGGCCCTGAAACTGTCCTCGCGAATGTGAATGCTGGCTTGCTATTACTGATGGCAATTACCTCGATGGAAGTGTATGGCATTATCATCGCAGGTTGGGCCTCTAACTCGAAGTACTCCTTCCTTGGCGCTATGCGTGCATCAGCGCAGATGGTTTCTTATGAAATCGCGATGGGTTTTGTGCTGGTTATCGTCTTGATGGTGTCAGGTTCCTTAAACCTGACTGACGTGGTGATGACACAGACTAAAGGTTATTTCGCTGACAAAGGCTTGAATTTTCTGTCATGGAACTGGTTACCGCTGTTACCGATGTTTGTGATTTACATCGTTTCAGGTATCGCTGAAACCAATCGTCATCCATTTGACGTGGTTGAGGGTGAGTCCGAGATCGTCGCGGGTCATATGGTGGAATATTCGGGTATGTCGTTCGCGATGTTCTTCCTGGCTGAATACGCCAACATGATTTTGATTTCCGCATTGACATCGTTGATGTTCTTAGGTGGCTGGGATGCGCCAGTTTCCTTCCTGAGTTTTGTTCCAGGCTGGATTTGGTTAGGCATTAAAACCTTCTTTGTGGTTTCCTTATTTATTTGGGCTCGTGCTTCGTTCCCACGTTACCGCTACGATCAGATCATGCGTTTGGGTTGGAAGATTTTTATCCCCTTGACGTTGGTGTATTTGGTCATCGTCGCTGCCTGGATTCAATCACCGTGGAATATTTGGAAGTAAAAGGCTGAAAAAAATGGAAGCAATTAAGGATTTTTTTAGCAGCCTGATGCTGCGCGAGTTACTCAAAGGCATGGCCTTAACCGGGCGTTATATGTTTGCACGCAAAATTACCGTGCAATTTCCGGAAGAAAAAACACCGCAATCGCCTCGTTTTCGCGGCTTGCACGCTTTACGCCGCTACCCGAATGGGGAAGAGCGTTGTATCGCCTGTAAATTATGTGAAGCGGTATGTCCAGCGATGGCAATCACGATTGAGTCGGATCAGCGTGCTGATGGTAGTCGTCGCACGACGCGTTACGATATCGATTTGACCAAGTGCATCTTCTGCGGTTTTTGCGAAGAATCGTGCCCGGTTGATTCGATTGTCGAAACCCACGTCCTGGAATATCACGGTGAAAAACGCGGCGATTTGTATTTCACCAAAGAGATGTTACTGGCAGTTGGTGACCGCTATGAATCGCAAATAGCTGCAGCTCGAGCTGCCGACGCGGCCTATCGATAAGGAATTGCCTAAAAATGGAATTTACTACTGCACTTTTTTATGTGTTTTCGGCGGTTCTGATCGTCGCTGCGACGCAGGTAATTACTGCGCGGAATCCTGTTCACGCGGCTTTATTTTTGGTGTTGTCCTTTTTTAATGCAGCCGGGATCTGGCTGTTATTAAAAGCGGAGTTTTTGGCGATCGTGCTGGTTTTGGTTTATGTCGGCGCGGTGATGGTGCTGTTCTTGTTTGTGGTGATGATGCTGGATATCAACATGGATAAGTTACGCCAGGGTTTTTGGAGTCACTTCCCACTAGCAGCAGGTGTTGGTGTCGTGATCGTACTGGAAATGTCAGCAGTTTTGTGGCGTGGTTTCCTGCGTCCTGATAATCACGTGCCAGCTGCCGCTGACACAATAGGCAATACTAAGAACCTGGGTATAGAAATCTTCACGAAATACACTCTGGCATTCGAAGTTGCCGCTGCAATTTTATTGCTGGCGATTATCGCCGCAGTAGCGCTGACCTTGCGTCGTCGTAAAGACATTAAGTATGTCAATCCGGGTGATGCAGTGAAAGTTAAACGTGCTGATCGTGTACGTATAGTGAAAATGGCTGCGGAGGTTGAAGCTCCAGCCGTTGATAGCGCTAACGCCGCTCAAGGAGAAAAATAAGATGGCACTGTCACTTACGCATTATCTGATTTTGGGCGCGATACTGTTCGCTATCTCTATCGTAGGTATCTTCCTCAATCGTAAAAACATCATCGTTTTGTTAATGGCGATTGAATTGATGTTGTTAGCAGTGAATATTAACTTTATTGCTTTCTCGCATTATTTGGGTGATGCCGCTGGTCAAATTTTTGTGTTCTTTATTTTGACAGTGGCAGCGGCTGAATCGGCCATCGGTCTGGCGATTCTGGTCGTGTTATTCCGTAATCTGGATACGATTAACGTAGAAGATCTGGACGCACTCAAAGGTTAATTTGCTGAGCAGATTTTTCTGGCAATAATTGATATATAAAAAGGGTCATCATGGCGGGGCAACTTAACCCACAATTATTACTGGCAGTACCATTAGCACCACTGGTTGGTTCAGCCATCGCTGGTCTATTGGGAACCAAGTTTTTTGGTAACGTGGTCGGACGTAAAGTTTCGCACAGCGCAACAATACTCGGCGTTTTAATCGCCTTCATTTTGTCGTGCATGACGATGAGCTCGGTGCTGGATGGTGCCACTTTTAATGCGACGATTTATCAATGGATGAATGTGGGCGGTTTGAAACTGGAGGTCGGTTTCATGGTCGACAGTCTGACCGCCATGATGATGTGTGTCGTGACCTTTGTGTCGCTGATGGTGCATATCTACACCATAGGCTATATGGCTGAAGACGAAGGTTACAACCGCTTCTTCTCGTATATTTCCTTGTTCACCTTTTCGATGCTGATGCTGGTCATGAGCAACAACTTCTTGCAGTTGTTCTTTGGCTGGGAAGCAGTGGGCTTGGTATCGTATTTACTGATCGGCTTTTGGTACACTAAACCAACAGCGATTTTCGCCAACATGAAAGCATTTTTGGTGAACCGTGTCGGTGACTTTGGCTTTATCCTGGGTATAGGTCTGGTTTTGGCTTACACCGGTTCGATGAATTACACCGAAGTATTCGCTAACAAACAAGCTTTGGCTGATGCCGTGATGCCTGGTACTGGCTGGATGATAATCTCTGCAGCCTGTATTTGCTTATTCATTGGTGCTATGGGTAAATCGGCGCAATTCCCGTTACACGTCTGGCTGCCAGACTCGATGGAAGGCCCAACCCCGATTTCCGCACTGATCCACGCGGCAACCATGGTTACGGCGGGTATTTTCATGGTGACTCGGATGTCGCCCTTGTTCGAACTCTCAGATACGGCCTTGTCGTTTATCCTGGTTATTGGCGCGATTACGGCCTTATTCATGGGCTTCATGGGTATCATCCAGAATGATATTAAACGCGTGGTTGCTTACTCGACCTTGTCGCAGTTAGGTTACATGACGGTCGCTCTGGGTGCGTCGGCCTATTCGGTGGCGGTGTTCCATTTAATGACTCACGCCTTCTTTAAAGCCTTGTTGTTCTTAGGTGCAGGCTCGGTGATTATCGGTATGCATCACGATCAGGACATCCGTAACATGGGTGGCTTGTGGAAGTATATGAAAATTACCTGGATTACCTCGTTGCTGGGTTCCCTGGCATTGATTGGTACGCCTTTGTTTTCAGGCTTTTACTCTAAAGATAGCATTATTGAAGCGGTTGCTTTGTCGAATTTGCCAGGGGCAGGCTTTGCTAAGTTTGCAGTAATGGCAGGTGTGTTTGTTACCGCCTTTTACTCTTTCCGTATGTACTTCCTGGTTTTCCACGGTGAAGAACGTTTTGGTAAAGCACATGACCACCACCATGGCCATGACGATCATCACGATGATGATCACCACCACGGTTTGGCTCCAGGTGAGAAACCTCATGAAAGCCCAGCCGTTGTCTGGTTGCCATTGGCGTTACTGGCGATCCCATCGGTATTAATCGGTTATTTCGCGATCCAGCCTATGTTGTACGGCTCGTTCTTTGATGGTGTGATCAGTGTTAATCACCATGCCCATCCTGCTATGGAAGTGTTAAAAGAAGAATTCCATGGTGCATTTGGTATGGCTCTGCACGCATTGAAGACAGCTCCATTCTGGTTGGCATTGAGTGGCGTTGCGACTGCTTACTTCTTCTACATGGTTAAGCCAGCGATTCCAGCAGCTATCAAAGCCAAATCAGGTTTGTTGTACAACATACTGGATAATAAATACTACATGGATAAATTCAATGAAGTGGTGTTTGCTGGTGGCGCACGCTTGTTGGGTCGTGGTCTGTGGGCGGTCGGCGATAAGGCCATTATTGATGGTGTAGTTGTAAATGGCAGCGCTAAATTGGTGGGGTGGTTCTCGGGCTTGATCCGTTTGTTCCAAACCGGTTACTTGTACCAATACGCGTTTGTGATGATATTGGGTGTTTTAGGATTCTTGTCGTATTTCTTGTTTCCTATTATTTTCCCTTTAGCCAAATAAGAAATTTATAAAAAGCGAAATCATGCAGTCAACTTCTATCTTACTCAGTCTAGCAATCTGGTGTCCGATCGCTTTTGGTATTTTCGTCCTGGCTATAGGGCGTGATAGCAATCCGGGACTCGTGCGCGGTGTTTCATTAATCGGCTCACTGGCCAGTTTCCTGGTTACCGTACCCTTGATACAAAAATTCGACAACCTTGCTCATGGCATGCAATTCGTCGAAAAACATGCCTGGATCGAGCGCTTTAACGTGTTTTATGCGTTAGGTATCGATGGCATCTCATTTTGGATGATACCTTTGACCGCGTTTATCACGGTCATCGTAGTGATCGCCGCTTGGGAAGTTATCGAAAAACAAGTCGCTCAATATATGGGTGCATTCCTGATTTTGTCAGGCTTGATGATAGGCGTATTCTCTGCCACCGATGGTTTGCTGTTCTACGTGTTTTTCGAAGCAACTTTGATTCCTATGTACATTATTGTAGGTATCTGGGGTGGTCCAAATCGTGTATACGCTGCCTTTAAGTTCTTCTTATATACCTTGGCAGGTTCCTTGCTGACCTTGATCGCGATTCTTTACCTGTACAACAAATCGGGTAATTCCTTCGATATCCAGGTTTGGCACAAATTGCCATTGACGATGACTGAGCAGATCTTTATTTTCTGTGCATTCTTAGTCGCGTTTGCGGTCAAAGTACCGATGTGGCCAGTTCATACCTGGTTGCCGGATGCTCACGTTGAAGCACCTACAGGCGGTTCTGTCGTACTGGCGGCAATCATGTTGAAACTGGGTTGCTATGGTTTCCTGCGTTTCTCCTTGCCAATCGCACCTGACGCCAGCCATAGCTTGTCTGGCTTGATGCTGACTTTGTCATTGATTGCGGTTATCTACATTGGTCTGGTTGCCTTGATACAGGCTGACATGAAGAAACTGGTGGCGTATTCATCGATTGCTCATATGGGCTTCGTAACGCTGGGCTTTTTTATGTTCAATGAATTGGCAGTGCAAGGCGCTATCGTGCAAATGATTTCTCACGGTTTCATATCCGGTGCAATGTTCTTGTGTATTGGCGTGCTGTATGACCGCGTACACTCACGTGAGATTGCCGATTACGGTGGGGTCGTCAATACTATGCCAAAGTTTGCTGCGCTATTTGTGCTGTTCTCTATGGCTAACTGCGGCTTACCAGCTACTTCTGGTTTTGTTGGCGAATTCATGGTGATATTGGGTGCAGTTAAGTTTAATTTCTGGATAGGCACTTTGGCAGCAACCGCCTTGATCTTGGGGGCTGCTTACTCCTTGTGGATGGTCAAACGTGTGGTATTCGGTAAGATCGTGCATGATCATGTGGCACAGCTGACTGACCTTAACAAACGCGAATTTTTCATGCTGGGTGTGTTGGCGATTGCGGTGTTATACATGGGTTTATATCCAGCGCCATTTACTGATGCCTTGCAAGTTTCGGTGTCGGATTTATTAAAGCATGTAGCACAAACTAAGCTGGCCCCTTAATTAATGATGGACTAAGTGACCGGGATGCTTGCTGATCCCGGTGCGTAGCAAAGCAAAAAAACTGAATAACATGAACCTGATACCTTTATATCCTGAAATCTTTCTATTGCTGGCTGCTTGCGGCATTTTGCTGATAGATATGTTTCTGGCGGACGCCAAGCGTAATCTGACTTATGCGTTAACATTGATCAGTCTGGCTGTTTGTGCCGGTTTGACAATGAACTACGCCAATGTATCCGGTTCAGACTATATCGCTGGCGGCATGTTTGTCTCTGACCCAATGTCGGCCTTGCTGAAAGTTTTTTCTTATGTCGCCGTGGGTATCACCCTGATTTACTCTCGCCAATACATCGCTGATCGCAATATGACAGTAAATGGTTTAGGCGGTGAATTCTATGTGATCGCTTTATTTGCCTTGTTAGGGCAAATGATCATGATTTCCGGTAGCAATTTCCTGATTGTTTATCTGGGCTTGGAATTGATGTCGCTTGCGCTGTATGCTTTAGTCGCT
Organism: Undibacterium sp.; assembly: GCA_041913845.1. Lineage (GTDB taxonomy): Bacteria > Pseudomonadota > Gammaproteobacteria > Burkholderiales > Burkholderiaceae_D > Undibacterium. Next base: position 10,138 of record JAYSEN010000009.1, on the reverse strand, counting down.
TTGCGTCGCGATCACACCGTTTCAATTGAAGCATCGATGAAGTATTTCATACTCGGTGCCTTAGCTTCTGGTTTCATGCTGTACGGTATTTCTATGATTTACGGTGCGACTGGCACCTTGCAATTAAACGAAGTCGCACGCGCTGCTTCCAGCGTAACTGCAAATAAAACCATCTTGGTATTTGGTTTGGTATTTCTGATTGCAGGCTTGGGTTTCAAGCTGGGTGTGGCACCTTTCCATATGTGGGTACCGGACGTATATCATGGTTCGCCAACCGCGGTGACCTTGTTGTTGGGTGGCGCGCCAAAATTGGCTGCTTTCGCCATCACGTTTCGCTTATTGGTTGAAGGCTTGTTCGCGCAAGCTTTTGACTGGCAACAAATGTTGATGGTTGTTGCTGTGATGTCTATGGCAGTCGGTAACATTACGGCGATAGCGCAAACCAATCTCAAACGTATGCTGGCGTACTCGACGATTTCGCAAATGGGTTTTATGTTGCTGGGCTTGTTGTCCGGCGTACATAACGGCGACACCAGTGGCGCAGCAAACGCTTACAGTGCATCGATGTTTTACAGCATTACTTATGTGCTGACTACCTTGGGTAGCTTCGGTACCATCATGTTGCTGGCTCGTGCTGGCTTTGAAGCAGAAACCCTGGAAGATATTAAAGGTTTGAATAAGCGTAGCAAGTGGTTCGCCTTTGTGATGTTATTACTCATGTTCTCGCTGGCTGGTATTCCTCCTATGGTAGGTTTCTACGCCAAACTTTCGGTCTTACAAGCGGTTGTGAATGCCGGTCAGATCTGGTTAGCTGTGTTAGCGGTGATTTTCTCTCTGATTGGTACTTTCTATTACTTGCGCGTGGTTAAACTCATGTATTTCGATGAGCCAAGCAGCAATGAAACCATACAGGCAAATACCGATATGCGTCTGGTCTTGAGTTTCAATGGCTTACTGGTTTTAGTCTTGGGTATCTTGCCAGGCTCTTTGATGTCGGCATGTGTTGTTGCAATTACTAAAACCTTGGCTTCGTAATCTTGAATACACACGTTGCTGTTTATATGGTGGTGGGTTTGGCTCTGGTTTGTGCCAACCTGCCATTTTTGAATAACCGCATTTTTGCGGTTTTTTCATTTCCGCGTTTGCTTATGTTGAAACTGCTGGGGCAAAACCTGGTAGCTCAGACTGACAAGTTAAATCCCCAAGCCATCAATGATGAGGACACAGGCACTGACGACATAAGCGATGCGTCGGATGTTGCCGAGCCTTTCGCAAAATCCTTGCGCAAACCATTTTGGCTGCGCTTGGTCGAATTGGTGTTGTTATATGCTGTGGTTGGCTGGTTTGGCTTTTATCTCGAAGCCCAACAAGGAAATCGCTTTGTCCAAGGCTGGCAATTCTATGCAACGACATTTAGCTTATTTGTTGTGTTTGCCTTCCCCGGTTTTATTTACCAATATCTGAGACGCAAGCATGACTGATCCTCGTCACACTCAGCAAAATCTGGTCGAGACTGAAGTCAGTAGTGAAGTCCGTTACCAGGGCAGTTTTTTGAATGTCAGACATGATCAAGTTAGTTTGCCTAACGGAGAAATAACGAGTCGCGAATACATACTACACCCAGGCGCGGTGGTGGTCATTCCGCTGCTTGATGATGGCCGGGTTTTGATGGAGAAGCAATATCGTTATCCCCTGCGCCAGGTATTTATTGAATTTCCAGCAGGTAAAATCGACGCTGGCGAAGATCCTTTAGTTTGTGCGCAACGGGAATTGCAAGAAGAAACTGGTTATCAGGCAGAGCAATGGCAATTTATTTGCACCATCCATAATGCGATCGCTTATGCCGATGAGCATTTGGATTTGTTTCTCGCAAAGGGCTTAACTGCTGGCGCTGCTCGCTTGGACGAGGAGGAATTTCTGGAAACTTTCGCAGCTACCCCGGCACAACTGATGCAATGGGTGCGAGAGGGCGTGATTACTGATGTAAAAACAGTCATCGGGATTTTTTGGTTAGAAAAAATTCTTGCCGGGCAGTGGCAACTTGAGAAATCAGATGGCCTAAGTTAAGCCATTTGTTAAGCTAATTCGGAGAGCTCTCCTAAGCATTTCAGCTTGCGCGAAATAAAAAGCCAGTCATCTGACTGGCTTTTTATTTGCAACTTACATATTCGGGTAGTTCGGGCCGCCACCACCTTCCGGTGTCACCCAGATGATATTTTGGCTCGGATCTTTAATGTCACAGGTTTTGCAGTGTACGCAGTTTTGCGCATTAATTTGCAAACGATCTTCACCCGCATCGGTTTTCATAAATTCGTAGACGCCAGCCGGGCAGTAACGGCTTTCCGGACCTGCAAATTTGGCCAGATTTAAACTGACCGGAACACTGGCATTTTTCAAAGTCAGATGCACCGGCTGGTCTTCGGTGTGATTGGTGTTGGAAACGAATACCGACGACAAGCGATCAAAGCTGATTTTGCCATCCGGTTTAGGGTAGGTAATCGGTTGGCATTCTGCCGCCGGACGCAAATATTCGTGATCTGCTTTATTGTGACGCAAAGTCCAGGGTGCTTTGCCTTTAAACAAAATCTGGTCAATCCCGACCATGAGCGCACCCAGGTATAAACCTTTGCTGAGCCAGGGCTTGACGTTACGGGCTTTATGCAATTCTGCGTGTAGCCAGGAATCGGCAAAAGCACTTTGGTAAGCCGTAACTTCATCGTATTGACGGTTTTCACCCAAGGCCGTGAAAATCGCTTCGGCGGCCATCATGCCACTCTTAATAGCGGCATGGCTGCCTTTGATACGGCTCATGTTGAGGAAGCCAGCATCACAACCAATTAAAGCACCGCCTGGGAAAGTCAGTTTAGGTAAGGATTGCAAGCCACCAGCGGTAATGGCACGGGCGCCGTATGCGATACGCTTGCCACCTTCAAAGAATTCACGAATAACCGGATGCGTTTTATAGCGTTGGAATTCCTCAAACGGTGACAGATAGGGGTTTTGGTAATTTAAACCGACCACATAGCCAACTGCAACTTGATTGTTTTCCAGGTGATACAGGAAGGAACCACCATAGGTTTCACTGTCGAGTGGCCAGCCAGCAGTGTGTATTACCAAGCCTTGCTTATGCTTGGCCGGATCGATTTCCCAAAGTTCTTTGATACCTATGCCATAGCTTTGTGGATCTTTGCCTTCATCGAGCTTGTAGCGAGCGATTAATTGTTTGCCCAGGTGCCCACGTGCTCCTTCAGCAAACAAGGTGTATTTGGCGTGCAATTCCATGCCAAGCTGGAAATTCGGGCCAGCTTCACCTTCGCGGGTGACACCCATATTGCCAGTGGCTATGCCTTTGACTGAGCCATCTTCGTTATACAACACTTCAGCCGCACTAAAGCCTGGGAAAATTTCCACACCCATGGCTTCGGCTTGTTGACCTAACCAACGTACCACATTGGCTAGAGAAATGATGTAATTGCCGTGATTTTGAAAGCAATCCGGTAAGGCCCAATTTGGTGTTTGGTGTGCCGAAGTTTCGGTCAGGAATAAGAAGCGATCTTCACTGACTTCAGTCGTCAATGGTGCGCCTTTTTCTTTCCAATCCGGTATCAGCTCGTTAAGTGCAATGGGATCCATTACCGCACCCGACAAAATGTGCGCGCCTAGTTCGCTGCCTTTTTCTAACAAGCAGACGGAAACCTCACGTCCTTCTTTCTCAGCTTGTTGTTTTAATCGGATAGCCGCTGCTAAACCTGCGGGGCCGCCGCCTACGATGACAACATCGTATTCCATCGCATCGCGTGGGCCATATTGTTCGATCAGACTTTGTGTCATGGTGAATTCGCTTTAAAATATTTTAGAACGAGCGTGCTAAATTGTTGGACGCATGGTACTGCCAGGCGTTAGCTCTGGCAAGTACAGCGTGTTGGACTAATTCCACAAACGCTGGCTGCGATAAACGCAAATTATCGCAGAGGCGTGCAGGCTATGCAGCATTAACCACAGAAAAGTTCTGAAAATTCCTTAAAAAACGCAAACTCTGCCGTTTAAGCACGGGTTTTCGCGGTATTGACGCAAAAGCTATGTCATCATACGCTGGCTGACCTAGAGTAGTGGTCTTACTCGAATTTGGCAATATTCAGTTTAACTGCCAATTCTGAGCGGTCACAAACATACATGCAGATCAAAGTATGCAAATGAAACTTGCAATGCTGCACTAAATTTTGTTAGCGTCCAGTATGATGTCGTACTTATCATTACGGAGAAACTCATGGGTATAGAAGTCAATTTTGAGGGTAAGGTCGCCTTAATCACGGGGGCTACCAGTGGCTTGGGCGAACGCTTTGCAAAAATTCTGGCACAAGCTGGTGCAGAGGTGGTGCTAGCCTCGCACAATCTTGATCGCTTAAAAGAATTACGCGCTGAAATTGAAGCCGAGGGTGGAGCAGCGCAGATTATTGATCTGGATGTGACCGATTATGGCAGCATAAAAGCGGCCGTGGCACACGCTGAAACCGAGGCTGGCCCGATCGATATTCTGATCAATAATTCCGGTGTATCTACCACGCAAAAGTTATTGGATGTGACACCTGACGAATACGCCTACATCATGGACACTAATCAGCGTGGTGCTTTTTTTGTCGCACAAGAAGTGGCAAAACGCATGGTGGCACGTTTTAAAGGTGACCCACGCAAGCAACATCGCATCATCAATATCGCCTCGGTCGCGGGCTTAAAAGTTTTACCGCAAATTGGCATTTACTGCATCAGCAAAGCGGCCGTGGTGCAAATGACGAAGGCGATGGCGCTGGAGTGGGGGAAATATGGCATCAATGTGAATGCGATTTGTCCCGGTTATATTTCCACCGAAATGAATGAAGATTATTTTGCGACCGACCAAGGCCATAAATTTATCGAGACCCTGCCACGCAAACGCGTTGGTGTGCCCGAAGACCTTGATGGTTTGATTTTGATGTTAGCTGCTGATGAGTCGCGCTATATCAACGGTGCGGTGATTACAGCAGATGATGGTTTGAGTGTGCAATGAGCGAGTCGCCGGATAAAAAGTTGGTGCATTCCATCACTATCCCGATACGCTGGGGCGACATGGATGCCTTTGGTCACGTTAACAATACTGTGTACTTTCGTTATATGGAGCAAGCCAGGGTAGAGTGGTTGGCCTGGCTGGGCTGTATCGATCAGGCTAGCGGACAAACGCCTGTGGTTGTAAACGCGTTTTGCAATTTTAAGAAGCCGCTGACTTACCCGGGTATGGTCGAAGTGTGTACGTATATCGGACAAATCGGGCGCAGCAGTGTCGAGACTTTCTATGAGTTACGTCTGACCGAAGATGGTTTTACCGTGTATGCCGATGGCGGTGCGAAAATCGTTTGGATGGATAATCAAACTGGGAAATCGGTCGCCTTACCCGAAAATTTAAAGTCAAAATTAAGCGAAATAGCGGCGCGCCAGCTAGGACCTAAGTTGCATCTGTAGTAGCTGGCTTGCGTCATGGTGGTTATTCGTAAGAGGGAATCAACATGAAACAAGTCAAGCGCAAAGCCATAGGTTTTGTCATCTTATTTCTTTGTGCAGATTGCCTGGCCTTACTTTTTTTCGGCAATCTGTTTTGGCCCAAGATCAAGGCGGAAGTTGATGCTGCTGACTTTCGTTGTGGTGCGACGGGAGTCGAGCTCGAAACGCATTGCGATACGATATGCAAACTTAAAAGTATGCAGCTCAGGTATCGCTATGACGATCAAATTTATGAGCGTAATTATATCTACACCGATGATTACAGCGCGCCACATTTAAAGATTGATCTGGTTTGCGTAGAGGGGCAACAAGAGCCGCGTTTGGTGCGATACATGGAATTTAAGGGTAATTGTCAGAGCGCTTGCTTCGAAATTGTGCTGTTCAAGGCGAATGGTGAGTTTTTAGGAGGCGAACGACGTCAATCTGCTGACCGCAGGATGCGTGCCGATGGCAAATTCACGCCGACGCGCTTGCTAAAGCTGGGCTTTGCCTTAGATTCTGAGGGGCATTTCAAGGTACGGCAAACCAAATCACTATCACTGGAAGTGAAAGGTTGACTCAAGGCTGGCTCGGGAACGCTAGCGAGTACCGACTTGTAGCCACGGGTTTATTTGCGATTTTCTAGCTGCGCCAGCGCCTGACTGAGTTCGGGGTACTCAAATTGAAAACCCAAATCACTTAAAGCGCGTGGATAAACCCGTTGTCCTTCGAGCAGCAAATCGGCTTGCTCACCGAGCAGTAAGCGCATAGGCCAGGCCGGTGTCGGCAGTAGGCAAGGGCGGCGTAAGGCAATCGCCGTGACACGCGCAAATTCGGCTTGGCGCAGGGCTTGGGGCGCGACACCATTCCAGACCCGGAAAGTGTTCGTTGTAGTGGGCTGTTGCAAAGCGAAGTCAATGATATTCAGTAAGTCATGCAAATGGATCCAGCTATACCATTGCTGGCCACTGCCTAAGCGTCCACCCAGACCCAGTCGGAAAGGCAAGCTCATCATTGGCCAGGCGCCACCCTTACCAAGTACCAGACCAAAGCGCAAACAAGTCACCTGGCTGCCAGCTTCGCTAGCGCGTTGGGCTTGTTGTTCCCACTCCTGACAAAGCTGTGACATGAAAATCGCTTGCGCCGGACTATGCTCATCAAGTTCAGTATCGTCACCGGCCGCTTGTATGCCGTAGTAACCAATTGCCGACGCTTGGATAAACTGGTTCGGAAAGTTACGCCCTTGTTTTAAAAAGTCGATTAACTCAGCAGTCAATTGCACGCGACTGCGGCGTAATACCTGCTGACGATGCGCACTCCAGCGCCAGCCCAGTATGCGAGCCCCCGCTAAATTGATGACTACATCGATTTGCGTGTTGGCGCTGATTTCTTGTAAACGTGTGACGCAGACAACTTTGGCTTCAAATAGCCAGGCGGCCTTTCTTGAGTCGCGAGTCCAGACGATGACGCGATGACCTTGTGCGAGTAAACGGCGTATTACGGCCTGACCTATAAATCCAGTACCGCCCGTAACTAAAAATTGACGGGCAATTGTGATAGCCTTCGTTGCTTCAGTTTCAGTTTGCATGGGGTGCTCCAGTGCGTAACGATATAATGAAAAGGCCGCGTAAGCATCGCGCACAGCAGAGGCTGCCACCCCGACACCTGCGGCGATTAACAGGTAATGGAGCGTCGACAAGTTATTCGCTTGTAAGCCAGTAGGTTGCCCCAGCCAGGCCCAGGCAGAGAAGCTGAGCAGGCACAAAAAACCGCCGCCATTGATGGCTAAAATGGTGTGGGTGATGCGTTCACTGGCAGGCAGCAGACGGGTCTGATCTTCCACGACAAAGTCCCAAAACGTGATCAGTAATTCCACGCTGAACAGCACCAGTAATAGCCATGCAAAGTGCCCGTGCCAACGCCACAAAGCTAAACCTATGAAGAGTGGTGCATACAGGCTGGAGCGCAAAGCATGTATCGCCAATTCCTTACGCGCAGACCTGCAGCGTGGCAGCGCAACGCGAAATTCGTGATGGTAAATCGTATCAAAGGCGCCCAGCGCACCCTGCAGCGCAAGTAAAATCAAAGCGTAATGATGCAAGTCGTGGTTCATAGCGCGGCGGTTTTTAGGTTGGGATCGTTACGCTTTCTATCCATCAGGAACAGAGTTAACAAGGGTGGCAACATCAGCGCTAACACGCTCAGGTCAACCCAGACATGGGTCCAGACGCCAGCCTGCAGCGAAATCAGTATGTCTTGCGGCGCCCAGAGTAGTAAGCCCAATAGCAGCATCAGCCACACGCCTGCGTTACGATAACGCGCACCCAGCCAGATCAGGGCAGCCATCCATAAACTCAGGCATTCCAGCGTTGCGGCAAATAAACGCATCCACCAGATTTGCAATTGCAGACCTTGTGCGGCAACCTCAGTTGAAAAAAATGCCGGTAAGATCTGCTGGTGATAGGGTTGCAACCAGGGACTATCGGCCAGCATCAGTAAGCCCAGCGCCACCAGCATATGTGTGGCCGCTGCCAGATATAAGATAGTCAGGGCAAAGTTACGTGGCGTCATAAGCGTGGTTTTCATCTTGGCTATTTTTAACTAACATTAATTTCAGTAAGTACAGAAATTAAATACGCCTTCGCCGTGCTTGTCAAGCCGATCTGATTACTCGCAACGTCTACAGAACCAGATAGCGCGTGTTTAATCAGCACCATCAGGCAGCCTTGCCCGACTGCAGCAGGGTGAGCCTGATTCAGGCAAATTGTGGCGAACTCTGTTAGGCTAAGTAAATTTTGTGCATAAGTGAGTTACCGTGTCTGAGCAACCGCCATTCCAACACCAGTATCGTCGTAAGCCTGGCTTGCCAGGTTTGGTGTTGGGCTGTGGGCTGGTTTCTGGTTTTACGCGCCATTTTCATCTTGATTACCATTTTGGGATAGTCACGCAAGGCCTGCAGCGACAACGTTTTCAACAGCACAATGTGTTGCTCGGAGCCAGTGCGATTTCCTGTATGCCCCCCGGTGAAATGCATGATGGTAAAGCCGAGCAAGGCAGTCACTATGAATTGCTGACCTTTCGTTTGGCGGCAAATAGTTGGCACGCCTTGTTGCAGGAATGCGCGGAGGACAATGCCGCAGCGGAAATGGCGCCCGTGGCGTTGCTCGAACCCGAGCTGGCGCGGCGTATGATGAGTTGGTACAGAGCATGTACCGCGGCCGATGTGATGCCTTTGGCTTTGGAGACGGAGTGGCTAGAGCTTGCCGCGCAGTTGGCACAGGCTACCCGGGCTTACCGTCCCAACGCAGCTGCTGAGAAATCCACGCGCTTAGCAGCAACCGTGCTAACGCGGTTATACGAGTATGCACAAGCCCATTTGGGGCAAGCGCTGAGTCTGGACGAATTGGCCAGCCTGGCGGGTCTGAATCGCTTCCAATTTCTGCGCGCGTTTAAACAAAGCACCGGCATGACTCCTTATGCATGGCTGAAATGCCTGCGTTTAGAGCAAGCTTGCAGCTTATTGCAACAGGTAGCCAGTGCGCGTATGACGATAGCGCAAGTCGCCCACGAAGTCGGTTTCTACGATCAAAGTCATTTCAATCGCGCCTTTCGACAACGTTACTGCGTCGCCCCCTCGGCTTATTAAGCCAGCTTGTCAGTCTGTGGTTTGAGACAGGGATAAGAATCGACTGCAATAATTTACAAGCCAGAGCTTTCCCGCCTCGCTAAGCTGCCTGCATTGTATGGCGTCGCTAATTGCAACTACGAGGAGGTGAAAAATGGATGCACGCGCTTATTTTGACAGTGATGCTTTGCAGATGCAGAGCCAGGTGTCCGCTTGCTTGTTGAATCCTGAAGGAGGATACGACGTGTATTTACAGCAAACCCTGTTTCACCCGCAAGGCGGTGGTCAGCCTGCCGACATCGGGACAATTCAGGGGCTGCCGGTCAGCGCAGTGCGGCAAACCGAGCAGGGTATTGCACATACCCTGGCACACGTCTTGCCCTTAGGGCCGGTCACTTTGCAAATCGATGCTGAGCGGCGTAGCTGGCACGCGCGCTTGCATTCAGCCGGACATCTGTTAGCCAGCGTCGCGGAGCACTATGGCTGGCTGGCGACTAAGGGACATCATTGGCCCGGGGAAGCTAGGGTCGTTTTGCAAGCTCAGGCAGATGCTCAGGTTTTGCAGGCACAGCCCTTGGCTTTAGCGGTGAATCAGCAGGTGCGCAACGCGCTAAGCCGGAAAGTCACGTATGAGCAAGGTCAGCGTCACATTGCATTTGAGGGGTTCCCGGCACGACGTTGTGGTGGTACCCATGTCTCAAACAGCCTGGAGATAGGTCAGATTAGTATCACGAAAATCAAACTCAAACAGGAGCAACTGACGATTAGCTACGATGTGCTGAGTGTATCAAGCGATTGCTGAGCTAGTCGGCAAGCAAGGGCGAGGGGAGTGGCACACCTCTGTCTATACCGGCGACCCATTTTTTAGTGAAAATTGAAACGCAGTGTTGATGCGGTTTTTGGCGTGAAATTGGCTGGAAATCCGCGTCAAATCTGCCTTATTGTTGTTGGGCACTTCTAAAAACCACCTAAAAACCGCAAAAAACTGAAAGCTCAGAGTTT
>JAYSEN010000008.1:0-176973 GCA_041913845.1 Undibacterium sp. | reverse complement strand
ATCTCACTTTCCTTTCCAGCTCTAGAAAAGTGTCAACTTTAATCAGGACGGGTCAAATTGTAAAAAAAAGGCTCACGATTAAGTGAGCCTTTTTTAATTACGTTTAAAAAATTTGATTACCAAATTTTTACACGTTGTTCTGGAGCCAGATATAACTTATCACCTTGTTTGACTTGATAGGCTTCGTAGAAGCCAGGATGATTTTGCAAGGTTCCATTGGCACGGAATTCGCCGGGTGAGTGCGGATCAGTTTTCACGCGTATGATCATCGATTCGTCACGCATTTTGGCGCGCCAGACTTGGCCAAAACCCATGAAGAAGCGTTGCTCGCCTGACATGCCATCAATAACTGGGGCAGCTTTTTTACCTAAGGAAAGTTTATAGGCTTTGTAAGCGATCGCCAAACCACTGTTATCGGCGATATTTTCACCTAAGGTCAGTTCGCCATTGACGTTATAACCCGGTATAGGGCTAAAAGCAGAATACTGCTTAACTAAGGCGGCAGTTTTGGCGGCAAATTTATCGTGATCTTCTTTAGTCCACCAGTCGCGTAAATTACCCTTGCCATCATATTGGGCGCCTTGATCATCAAAACCGTGGCTGATTTCATGGCCGATTACCGCACCAATTCCACCGTAATTGACCGCATCATCCGCTTTTGCATTAAAGAAGGGAGCTTGTAAGATGGCGGCAGGGAATACGATTTCATTCATTTCGGGATTGTAATAAGCATTCACCGTCTGTGGTGTCATACCCCATTCATCACGATCAATAGGCTTGCCTAATTTATTTAATTCATACTGGGATGCAAATAATCGAGCGCGACGTAAGTTACCTAATGCGTCACCTTTTACAATTTGCAGGCCAGAATAGTCACGCCAGTGTTTGGGGTAACCAATTTTAGGCATAAAGGTAGCGAGCTTGGCTTGTGCTTCCTTCTTGGTTGTGGGGCTCATCCAGTCCAGTGTGTTAATACTTTGCTTGTAAGCGAGCAATAAGTTTTTAACCAGCTTTTCCATTTTCGCTTTGTACTCAGGTGGAAAATGTTTGGCGACGTAAAGTTTACCCAAGCTTTCGCCCATATTGCTGTCGACCAGTTTTACCGCGCGCTTCCAACGTTCTTCTTGCTGTGGCACACCTTGTAATACGGTGCCATAAAAAGCAAAGTGCTCGTCGTCAAACGCTTTGGGCAATTGAGCCGATGCCGAATTCAGTAACTGCCATTTGAAATACACTTTAAAGGTGTCGAGCGGTGTTTCATTGATAATTTTCGCCAAGCCATTCAGATAACTAGGCTGACTGATAATTAAATAACCGACTTTTTTCTCAACACCGAGCGCTTGTAAATAAGCTGGCCAGTCAAATCCCGGCAAAACCTCGTTTAACTTGGCTAATTCAATTTTGTTATAGGCTTTTATCGGGTCACGTAATTCAACTTTTGTCCATTGAATCTTTGCCAGATTAGTTTCCAATTCAAGGATTTGTTTAGCGTGCTCAGCAGCTTTAGTATCGCCACTCAGAGTGAGCATCTTTTCAACGTGTACCTGGTATTTTTCACGTGTGGATTTTAATTTTTGATCGCTATCGTTAAGGTAATAATCGCGGTCAGGCAAGCCTAAACCAGATTGCGCCACATCTAAAACGTACTTGGTCGAGTCTTTATTATCCTGGTGTACGCCGATATCGATAGGTGCGCCGACATTAATTTTATTTAACCAGGCAAAAACGCTGGCAAATTGCTTTTTATCGGTAATTGCATCAACTTTGGTAAATTCAGCCTGGATAGCTTGTGTTCCTAAAGACTCGATGTGAGCCAGATCCATAAAGCTCGCGTAAGCATCGGCGATTTTCTGGGCATCTGAGCCAGTCGCGTTGGTGCTTTTCAATAAAGTCTCGATAATGGCGTGTAATTGCGGTATGGTTGATTCCCGCAAGTCAGCAAACGCGCCGACGGTTGGTTTGTCAGCGGGGATCTCAGTTTTCTTAAGCCAGCCGCCGTTAACATAACGATAAAAATCATCCTGGGGACGTACCGAATTATCGTTATATTCTTTGGCGACACCTGAGCTTACCGCATAGCCAGCGGTATGATTGGTATCATGCGCTTGCGCAGTCATAGGGAGTTGATAACTTGCAATTAATAGCGCAACTGCGCCAACTATCGATGCTTTCACTGGTTTTGCTCCTCGTTTTGTGAAGTCGGTTTTAATTATTAACATGCTCACCTGGTTGGCTAGCATGTCAAGCGGGTATCTTCGCTGAATTTGGTCGGAAATACAATCGTTCGGTGGTTTCTGGCAGGTCTCGTCGTGAAGAATCGACTAATGGATGTGTTCTATCATCAATTGAATTTTCGAATTGCCATTATATTCATTGATGTCGAGTCGAAATACCGCGTATACCGTGCTCGCAACCGGTTCAGCATGACCAAACCAGATCGCATCAAATTGACGGCCATCTTTTTCCAGCGTGAGTTTTAAATGGCGCTCTTTTAATATGCGCTGATTTATGACGTAGAATTTGTCATAGAAAAGCGGGGGAGGGAAGCCTTGCCCCCAGACCACACTGTCTAATAAATTGACGAAATCCAAGCTGTAGTATTCAGCTTCTAAGGCGCCATCTGTTTCTATAATTTTATGAAGTTGATCTGGCGTGAGCAGTTTTCTTGCAACCCGTTCAAATTCAGCTTGAAAGCGTTCAAAATCGGAGCGATTCAAGGTTAAGCCCGCAGCCATAGCGTGGCCGCCAAATTTATGCAGCAAATCGGGCTGCGCCTTGGCAACCAGATCCAATGCATCGCGCAGGTGAAAGCCTGGAATCGAACGCCCTGAACCCTTGATCAAATCATCACCGCCCGGTGCAAAGGTGATGGTTGGTCTGAAAAACTTATCTTTTAGGCGGGATGCCACTATCCCAATTACCCCCTGATGCCAACTCTCGTCAAAAACGGCGATGGTGTAGCTATCCGATGGCGTAAACTGATCCAGATGAAGTAGCGCCAGATCCTGCATATCACGTTCAATTTCTTTGCGTTCGGCGTTGATCGCATGGAGTTGCTGAGCAATCTCCCAGGCTCGGCTGGCATCATCGGTGCACAAGCATTCTATGCCCAGGGACATATCCGCCAGGCGACCAGCCGCATTCAATCTTGGGCCGAGTGCGAAACCCAAATCAAACGGACTGGCTTTATGTGTATCCCGCCCAGCGACCCTGAACAATGCGGCTATACCCGGACATACTTTACCTGCACGCATGCGTTTCAAACCTTGTGCAACCAAAATCCGGTTATTGCTATCGAGTTTGACCACATCCGCAACCGTTCCAAGTGCGACTAAATCAAGCAAGCTATCGAGCCGGGGTTGCGTCTCTTGCTGATAATCGCCGCGTCGCCGAAATTCCGCACGTAAGGCAAGTAAGACATAAAACATGACGCCAACACCAGCCAGGTGCTTGCTTTGAAAATGGCATTCAGGCTGATTCGGATTGACGATCACCGCCGCATTGGGCAAGCTCGCGCCCGGTAGGTGATGATCGGTGACGACAACTTGCAGGCCAGCCTGATTGGCGGCGTCGACACCATCAACGCTCGCTATACCATTGTCAACCGTGATAATAATGTCTGGCTGCTTCTCGCGTAAACATAGCTGCACAATTTCAGGTGTCAGCCCATAGCCATACTCAAAGCGATTGGGAACGATGTAGTCCACCTCGGCTCCCATCATGCGCAAGCCACGCAGGCCGATTGCACAGGCGGTGGCACCGTCACAGTCATAATCGGCGACGATGACCAGGCGTTTTTGCGCGCGTATCGCATCGGCGAGGAATTCAGCTGCACGTTGAATTCCAGCCAGACCCGCTGGCGGCAGCAGGTCAGCCAGCTCAACTTTTCGGTCTTGCTCGTGCACCGCGCCGCGCGCTGCATAGAGACGTGCCAGGACTGGATGCATACCTTGCTGACGCATTAATTCGGCGTCACGCCAGGAAAATTGACGTGTAGTTATTTGTGTTGAGTTCATAGCGCTGGCTTAAATCGGATCAGAAGCGGGTCAGGACATTTAGATCGGGTTTGCGCAAGAAATTCCACCATGATTTCGCTTGGATTTGATGGCTGCTCAGAAAATTTGCGCGGCTCAGATGCAGCTTTAATGCACTGATCTGCCCCGAATTTAGTGCCAATTGAAGTTCGCCAAATAAATGCTGGTCGAGCAATTCAAAGTGATTTAGCCAGCTATACCAATCTGCATTTAACCAGGCACTTTCAAGTTGATTGCAGAGCCAGAGTGAGTTTGTCGCAGCCGTCATCGCCGCTACAGTAGTCGTGCTGGGGTGATAGCTCTGACAGGACTTGATGGACGGATTCAACGTAGCGCTGCCGTGACTTAGCCAGAGCGAATTAATCTCTGGTAAGCCCAGCTCTTGACGTTGCTGATGCAGTTCGGAACTAAACCAAAGCATTTGAATTTCGTTTTGAATTTTGCGCCACTCCCGGGCATGTTCACCCTCGGCCATCCAAATATCGATATTGTGACCGCAGGCTGCATTCAGACTGGAAGTCGTCAGGGCTTGCCAGTCGTCGGCGCGTAGAAACCAGTGATTGGCGTCGCCAAATAGCAATTCGCGGGAAAACTCATCACAAATGGATTTTGCCAGTGCAAAAAGTTTCTTTGCTTCATCATCACTCAAAGCCAGATCGGCACTCTCAGTTAAGACCAGGTGATCAAGTGCAACGTGTAAGTGCACTGGTCTCACTAAAAACCAAAAACCAGTGGTCGGTAAAATGCCGTAGTCGCGCATGAACTTATGCGCCATTGCGGGACTGCTGCGGCGTGAAAGTGTTTCTGTCTCTGGCTTGTTGCCAGCGAGTTCTGACTTGAGATCGCCACAGACAAAGTATTCGTGGACGTGCGCGCGAGTATATTCTGCTTGATCAAACACCTGATGGACTCGTGTCAAACCCAAAAGCGTGGCAAAATGCGGTGCTTTTAGCTGGGCTTGTAAATCTTTGGCGACATCTTTGGGTGGCAGACTATATGGTATTAAGAGTTCTAGTGGCTTCATAATTCGCCATTGTAGGGCAAACCGCGACGTGTCCAAAATATTCTTATTGAAAACGAGAAAAACCTTAACGTGTTTAAAAATTTATCTTTTGAATGGTTGATTGGCCTCCGTTATACCCGTGCAGGTAAGCGTAGTGGCCGCAATCGTTTTATTTCATTTATTTCCCTGATATCGGTATCCGGAATTACGCTGGGCGTTGCGGCCTTAATTATCGTGATGTCGGTTATGAATGGCTTTCAAAAAGAAGTCAGAGATCGCATGCTTTCCGTCTTGGCACATATTGAAGTGATTGATGTGGCGGGCAATATGCAGGATTGGCGATCCAGCCTCAAGCAAGCGCAACAAGTACCCGAGGTGCTAAGTGGTGCGCCATATGTCGATGGTCAGGCAATGATATTGCAAAATGAAGTGATGCGTGGCGTGATAGTTCGCGGCGTTTTGCCTGAACAAGAGAAAATGGTTTCCGAAGTGGCGGCCAATACTCGTCTGGGCCAGTGGGAAGATTTAAAGGCTGGCGAATTTAATATCGTTATTGGTTACGCATTAGCTGATAGTCTGCGCGTACAAGTTGGCGATAAAATTACCTTGGCTGCCCCCGAAGGCCAAAGTACGCCAGCTGGGATGGTGCCGCGCTTAAAAGCTTTTCGAGTGGTGGGTATATTCAAAGCTGGCCATTATGAATTCGATTCGGGCCTGGCGTTCATACATATCGAGGATGCACAAAAATTTTACCGACTGACAGCGCCGACGGGCTTACGTCTGCGTGTTAACGAAATGCTTGATGCTCCCAAAATCGCCAAGAAATTAGAGTTTGTTTTAGGTGGGAAGATGTATGTACGCGACTGGACTCAGCAAAATCGCACTTATTTCGCCGCAGTAAAAACTGAGAAAACCATGATGTTTATTATTCTCACTCTGATTATTGCGGTCGCAGCATTTAATCTCGTTTCTACTCTGGTGATGACGGTTACTGATAAACACGCAGACATTGCGATTTTGCGGACTTTGGGTGCGAGCCCCGGTTCGATCATGAAAATCTTTATGATACAAGGTGCCACTGTAGGCATACTTGGCACTCTGGCTGGTATCTCATTTGGTGTTTTAGTGGCGGCAAATATTGATGTCATCATTCCGTTTATTGAACGATTGTTTCACGTCGAATTTTTGCCCAAAGAGTTGTATGTAATCAGTCGTATGCCATCGGAATTGCGTCGCAGTGACGTCTTAAGTGTGGGAGGAATCGCCTTGTTTTTGTCTTTGATTGCCACGATTTATCCGAGCTGGCGTGCGGCAAAAGTCAATCCAGCAGAGGCATTGCGTTATGAGTAATGAATTCGTCTTATCCGCCCGGAATTTAAGTAAAACCTTTGATGATGGCAGTCAGCAAGTTAGTGTATTAAACGATATTAATCTCGATGTACGTGCTGGTGAACGACTTGCCATAGTAGGTGCGTCCGGTTCAGGGAAATCCACTCTTTTGCACTTGCTTGGGGGCCTGGACACTCCCAGTGCGGGTCAGGTAAAACTGCTCGGTAAAGATTTCGCAGACTTATCTGAAGCCGAACGCGGGGTATTGCGTAATCAGAGCCTGGGTTTTGTTTATCAATTTCATCATTTGCTGGCTGAATTTTCGGCCTTAGATAATGTCGCCATGCCCTTATTAATAAGGCGTGAATCGCGTCAAGCTGCACAGGCTAACGCACGTGACTTATTGGAGCGAGTCGGTTTGAGCCATCGCCTCAGTCATGTGCCAGGCCAGCTTTCAGGGGGAGAGCGTCAACGGGTTGCTCTGGCGCGTGCATTAGTTACGGCGCCAGCCTGTGTGTTAGCTGATGAGCCAACAGGCAATCTGGATGGTGGAAGTGCACAACAAGTATTTACATTAATGCTGGAATTAGCGCAAAATCTGGGAACCGCATTTGTGATTGTGACGCACGACCGGAATTTTGCCAGTCAGTGTGATCGCCAGTTCAATCTGCAAAACCTCAACCTGAGTAGTGCGACATCCTAATTACAGGTGGATGAATTTTCATGACCCGACCAACATCGCGCATTAAACGCTCCTGTCTGGCATGCCTGGGATTGACTTTTAGCCAGTCAATTTGGGCCGGGAATGAATTTGTATTGCAACTTGACACCGCGTTAACCAGTAACAGTAATACTTTTCGCTTCTATCAACGGGCGCAAGCTGCGGGGCTGCCTGAAAATCCGGATACCCCTCAACCACGCCCGCAGCTCGAAAGAGAGACTGCACAAGAAATTGAGTTAAGAGGGGTCGCGGTAATTCCCGTGTTGTCGGAACAAACACGCTTGCTCTTAATGGGATCCTTGGGGCAGCACAAGTACAAAAACTATAAGCAACTCGATCACCGTAGTCATGCCGCTGATGGGATTTTCGAATGGCAAATCACGCCAGCCATACAAGGACGCATCGCTTACGGAAAAGAAGATAAACTTTTCCAGTATTTAAATGGCAGCCTGACTGAACTCGATATGTCACATCAGAAGCGTGCCGTGGCTGAATTGGTGACGAAAGTGGCAAATGAATGGCTGCTGGCAGCTAAGAGTGAAAAGACCGAGCTTAAGTATGATTTACCACAAAATAAGGTGTATGACCTTAATGAAAAATCGACCAGTCTTGCATTGAAATATGTCTCGCCGACGGGATCTAGTCTGGAGCTTGGTTTGCGACAAGGACATAGCGAATTCCCCGACCGCGATTTTCGCCAGCAGCTTGATCTCGATAAGCGGTATGCAGAAAACGAGATTTATTTTGATGCCGAATGGAAGTACAGTCCCAAGACACAAACCAGTTTACATTTGGGCGTGCTACAGCGACGTTACGAGAATTTACATGAACGCGACACCCGATTGAAAAATCTGATTTGGCGCGGCACTTACTTTTACTCACCTCAACTACGTTTTGATCTGCAGCTATGGGACCGCCCATATGGTATCGTGGATCCGGCAATCTTATATGTGACGAGCCAGGCTTTACGTTTTGATGTATTTTGGAAGTGGTCAGATAAGACCAGGCTAAATGCTTCGCTGCTAGCGCAGAACAGTGATAACTTATTGATCCCACGGCTAAGTAGTTTAAATCGCGACGAAGTCCGGAAGGAGCGGGTAGAGCGTATTGGCCTTGGTTTGCAATATGAAATTGATCGCGGACTCAACTGGTATTTAGACGGGATTTATGAGCGATCCCGGCGTTTGGGTGATGGCAGTCAACTCACCCAAACCATCTTGAAAATGGGTGTAAATTACACCTACGAAAGCCTGCCAGCCAGCTATACCCCCAAATATCTGAAACGCTACCAACCTTCGTACAGCGCGACCGAATTGCCTGATTAACGCATCGATACCCTGGATTGATAAAAATGAGCTCACTACTATTAAGAGCCAGTCGTTTTGCGGCGCGACATGTCGCAACAGAACAGATTAGTTTGTGCAAGGGTCGGGGTGTGCTCAGTATCAGTTTTGATGATGTGCCAGCGTCAGCCTGTCATATCGGCGCGAGTTTACTCGAGGAATTTGAAGCTTGTGGAACTTACTTTGTTTGCGGTGGCTTGACTAATGGCTTTGAGCAACAGCAAGCTTGCCACAGCTTGGAAGATTTAATGCAATTACAGGAAGCTGGTCACGAAATAGCTTGTCATACCTATTCTCATTTGAATTGCGCGCAAACTTCACAAGCCCAGCTCGAGATGGATTTGGCAAAAAATCAAGCATTCTTCAAACAGCATGGAATCACGAGTTCTGGCTTTGCCTTCCCCTTTGGCGCCTATACGCTGCGGAGTAAATTAGTGGCAAAACGCCAATTTGCTTATGCCCGCATTACCGAAGGTGGCGCGAACTATGCAAGCGCTGATTTGTACGCGCTACGCGCCCAGTCGCTTTACAGTACAAACAATAACCTTGATTATTTGCAGCACCTGATCAGGCAAACTGCTGAACAGGGGGGCTGGCTCATACTTTACACGCATGAAGTAGATGATAGTCCGGGACCTTGGGGATGTAAGCCTGAGCAATTACGCCAGTTACTTGAATGCGCACAGCAGCAAGGGAGTCAGATTTTGCCGATCCGGCGTGCTATAAGCTACTTTACATCACGTTAACTTCAGTATGCCTGGTGCCGTCTGAAATTGCTCAAAATTAAAAACAGTGATAAATTGCCGCGCATTGTGTAATCACTATCGAGATTAATTTTATGAGCCAACATAGTCAGTTTCGCTTGCTTACTGAGCGACGATTTGCGCCGTTCTTCTGGACCCAATTCCTCGGTGCATTCAATGACAATGTCTTTAAAACAGCCTTACTAACCATACTAACCTATGACGCTTTAAGCTGGACTAATTTAAACGTTGGTTTATTGAATAATCTTATTCCCGGGCTGTTTATATTACCCTTTGTTTTGTTTTCCGCGACTTCAGGGCAATTGGCGGATAAATATGAAAAAGCGGGTTTAGCCAGGAAAGTCAAATTACTCGAAATCGCCATTATGTTGCTGGCGGCCTGGGGCTGGCTTAGTCACAATCTTTGGATACTGGTCGCAGGCATAGCCGGTATGGGGCTGCATTCCACCTTATTTGGGCCAGTGAAATATGCTTATTTACCCCAGCATCTGTCTAAAGATGAATTAGTCGGTGGCAATGGCTTGATTGAGATGGGAACCTTTGTCGGTATTTTGGCTGGGGAAATTCTTGGCGCGATGCTGGTAGTGCATCAAGGCTGGGGGATACAATTGGTGGCGGGTGGAACCATTGTGATTGCGATACTCGGATACTTTGCCAGTTTGGGTATACCTGATTCTCCGGCACCCGCACCTGAATTGGCCGTGAATTGGAATCCAGCTACCGAAACCGTGCGTAATCTTAGCTTTAGTAAACAGAATCGTCCGGTGTTCTTATCGCTTTTAGGTAACTCCTGGTTTTGGTTTTATGGAGCCATCATACTTGCGCAATTTCCAGTTTTTGCGAAAGACTATTTGCGTGGCGACCATAGTGTGTTTGTGTTATTGCTCACGGTCTTTTCCTTTGGTATCGGTGCGGGTTCGTTATTGTGTGAACGTTTATCGGGACACAAAGTTGAAATTGGTCTGGTACCGTTTGGTGCTATTGGCTTATCCTTATTTGGCCTGGATTTGTATTTTTCGAGTACGGCCTATCAGGCTCATATCGCGGTAACCGCCATGAGTTTTATCCAACAAATTGGGGCCTGGCGTATTTTGTTGGATATAGTCTTGCTTGGTTTATTCGGTGGCTTTTATATTGTTCCTTTGTTCGCCCTGATACAAACACGCTGCGATCCCAAACACTTGTCACGTACGATTGCGGGCATGAATATACTCAATGCCTTGTTTATGGTGGCTGCGGCCTTGGCTGCCATGCTCATGCTAAAGTCTGGCTTCACCATCCCCCAGATCTTTTTAACCACGGCGTTGTTGAATATTGTCGTTGCGCTTTATATTTTTGGTTTGGTGCAGGAATTCTTAATGCGCTTTATCGCCTGGATGTTGATACATACGTTCTACCGGGTTCGCGCAGTAAATAATCAGATTATCCCTGAAGAAGGCGGTGCCGTTTTAGTCTGTAATCATGTCAGTTATCTGGACGCTATAGTTATTATGGCGGCTAGTCCACGCCCCATACGTTTTGTAATGGATCACCGAATATTCAAAATTCCATTTTTATCCTGGGTATTTCGCACAGCTAAAGCAATACCTATCTCACCGGCTAAAGAAGATCCGTGGTTATTAGAAAAGTCCTATATCGATATTGCGCAAGCACTGCATGAAGGCGAACTAGTTTGTATTTTCCCTGAGGGTAAGTTGACGGCCGACGGCGAGTTAAACACCTTTAAAGGGGGTGTCATGCGCATCCTGGAACGTAGTCCAGTTCCAGTGTATCCCATGGCATTGCGAGGCTTATGGGGCAGTTTATTTTCTCGAAATAAAGACAATCCGTTTGGTCGGGCATTTCGCTATGGCCCATTCTCACGTTTAGAATTGGTGGTGGGCGATCCGCTTAATCCAGATCAGGTCAAGCCTGAGCATTTACAAGAAAAAGTGCAGAGCTTGCGAGGCGATTGGCGATAAGCTGCATTAGCAAAGAAAAAATCCCCGTCAGAAAATACTGACGGGGATTTTTTTCGATTGCTTTGCGACTTAATTATCCAATTGCAGACGACTGAATTAAGCAGTCATGAAGCCAAGATTGGTGGTCGCAAAATTACCAATGTTAGGGAAGATATCACTCATTTGACTTGGTGCGACGCCAAACCAGTTCGCCAATGTCGCGCCGTATTGATCTACCGAGAATTGCGGTAGCAAACTGCCTGAGCCCACGTCTTGACTGTGTTTTAAGCCAGTTACAGGAAACTCACCATAAACCGTACGTCCTTTCACAGCGCCACCATAAATAAAATGATGCGAACCCCAGCCATGATCGGTACCGTCACCGTTACTGGTGAAAGTCCGGCCAAAATCGGAGGCTGTGAATAAGGTTACGTTGTTACGCAAATCGTTACCGCCCAAATTTCCAAGAATCGTATCGAAGTAAGCCAAAGCATGATTTAGTTTAGCCAGCAAATCAGCCTGGTTTGCTCGTTGAAAATCGTGCGTGTCGAACCCGCCCATGCTGACAAAAAACACCTGGCGTTGTGCACCTAAAGTTGAACGCCCCGCTATGATACGGGCTATGGTTTGTAGCTGTATCGCGAGAGGGTTGTTGGCCAGATTGCCAGTGTTGGGGTTGGTGTATTGGCTAGGATTGGCAACGCCACCTGCACCTGCGGGTGCCATTGCGGGCGCTAACAGGCTTTGTGCATTAATAGAACGGGCGGTAACCAGCGCATGCTCTTTTTGCAAATAATTCGCTGAATTCGCGGTTATGATCGATTTTAAGGGATTTGCCGCCGCTGACGAGCCAAATAAGCTGCCGCTAAGTCCGCCAATCGGCACCGCACCCGAAGCACTGACCTGGTATTGATTGACTGTTCGCCCCGCCAGAAACACCGCATTTCCAGACGCAGAAATCGCACTAAAGATGGGGTTGGCGTTACCTGACGCGAGCATGTCTGCTATCCGGCCACCCCAACCATAGGCCGCCCCTTCGGGAGCATAAGCTTGCCATAAAGACTGTTGATCATTATGTGAAAATAGCTTTGGCGGGATAGGGACACTGCGCGCTTTGTACTGCGTCAAGGTGGTCGGCGTGATTAATGGCCCGACATTGGCAATGATCGCAACCCGACCATTTTCATATAAACTTTTGACATCGGTGAGGCTGGGGTGCAAGGCGAAGCTGCGGCCAGCGTTACCGCTTCCTGCATTGCTGATCGATAAAACGCCACCGGCTTTGCCGGCTTCTGGCAGGTTAATACTGCCACTTTCATTAGTTGTTCTGATACTGGTATATTGACTCCAGGAACCCGGGTCGGTTGCTAACACGGTATTGGCATGATCATTGGCGCCATATAAGAACAAGCAGATCAATGCTTTATAGCCAGAACCTGGGGTTTGTGCAGCAGCTGCGCCTATACTCGCCAAATTGATTGCGAATGGCAATGTCGCAGCGGTGATCCCGCCCGCACCACCGAGCAAGCCCGAGTAGCGCATAAATTCACGTCGACTGGTATTTATTTTCTTCATTTTATTGCTCACTTTTGAACCAGATAGTCGGGTGCAGACATACTCAAAAATACTGCCAGATAAACGCGGTTTTTCTTAGCGTTTTCTACTGCGCTTGCTGGCGAGTTAGGAATCGTTACAGATTTCACCGCATCACTGATCTGAACTTTTAGATTAGCGGGCATCTGGCTTGCGTAGAGCAACAAGTTAAGCTGATCAAGTAATGCATCAGGATTACCAGCTTGCGTAATTAAATCACTGTAATCAGCCTTAACATCGCGCCCGCTTCCTACGCCATATGGAATCACGTTGCGCATGTAGTTGAGATAGCCGACGACCGAGGTTTCACCAGTAATTTGCATTTCAGGTGAAACTAAACCAGCACTGGCTAAGCTGGAATTTGGTGGTACATAGCCCGGTCTGAAATAGTTAAACACAGATGGTGAGCGCATAGGAGTTTGCGCGAGAGCAGCCAGAGGGTCATCCAGTATTTGTATCATGTAATGACCGCTGTCCGATTTGGCGTTAAAGGCGCGCGCCCAATTCGCCAGGCGCAAAACTGGTTCCCTGAGCTTACCCGAGGTTGCGTTAGCCAAGGCCGTTTCACTGCGTGCTTCAGGATCCAATAAGACCGCTTTAATGACAGCTTTCATATCGCCGCGCACACCACTACCGTTGTTATTGAAAGCGGCAGCTACCCGGCTGATATATGAGGGGCTAGGGTTACTAGTTACCAAACGTTGTATTAACTGTCGTCCAATAAACGGACCGACATTGGGATGTTGGAAGAGTGTGTCGAGTGCTACTTTCAGACTGGCTTCAGGATTGGCGTTGCTCTGCGCAGGGATAGTGGTGCCGAGAAAGCTTTTAGCCGAAACAGAATGGAATTGCGGGTAACTTTGCATCGGTAAAACCTCGCGATTGGCATCGCCATTGCCGCCATAAAAACGCGTATTGGATTTATCCGGACCCGCCCAACTCCAACCTGTGAAGACCTTGGCCAAGCCTGTTATATCTGCGTTGGTATAGGTTTCGAGGGGAGAGCCATTGGTGGTCTGCAGGCTACCATCCTGATTTAACTGATACAGGCCTATGGTAAACAACTGCATGACCTCACGGGCGTAATTTTCATCAGGCACCTGATTACCACTTTCTTTTTGGTTTCTTAGCGAGGTCAAATAAATACCCATCATAGGGTGCAGACTGACTTGCTCTAATAGATCGCGGTAATTACCAAAGGCGTTTTGTTGTAAAACATCGTAGTAAGACGCCACGCCACGTGGATAGTTGTTAACGTTACTATCTTGAAAAGAAACTACAAAGATCTGTGATAATGCAAATGCCACTCGTTGTCGTAACTGGTCATCTGCAGAAATCGCCTGACGCCAATACGATTCGCTAAAATGATTTTGATTCAAATCTTTGCTACCACCAGGCAGGTTTAAAGCGCGTTGCTCCATGTACTCGCGGTGTTTGCTTAGCGGTAGTTGAAATTGTTGATTCAGCCACTGTTCGTAACCTATCTGAGTCAGATCGGTAATGCTTTGTTGGGTTGCTCCAAAACTTGCCTGCTGCAGGAAACGAGATGCTTGCGCTGCGGTAGGCTGTGACGACGAGACAGTGCCATAACCCAATATAGCGCGCAGAGTATCATCAGCGACGGCAGTATCGTTTGCGGTTATGGTGTTGGCTAGCCATCCTCCCTTGCTGATGGCTTCCGCTGAGGAGTTGTAGCTTATGCCCTCGTTGATAGCAAAAGTACGAGCTATCTTTACTTTGTTTTCCAAAAGCGAGGCGACATAGCCGTAGGTGGGATCGCCTTTATACGCCCGCGCTGCGTACAAGAAATTTCGTATTACAGCATTTCTGCTGATTAAGCCCCGGTTTAACTGATTTGTCCAATATTCCAGTCCGGCTGGATCTGGCGGAGTTCGAGCCAGGACATTTTTATAGACTGCAGTAAGGAATTCAGCGTTGCTTGCATTCTTTGAATAACCAGTTAGCGCGCTATCGTTTTGCGCAACGATGAAGAATGCATCAGCTATGGCATCCAGGCTCATGCCGCTTTTGTATTGGAGTATCCAATAAGCCATGCCGTCAGCATCCGGAATACGATTGAAATAGGCAATATATAAATCGATCAGGCTGGTTAATTCGGTTTCTTTTAAGCTTTGCGCGAGCGTACCGACAGTGAGATTGACGCTGATATCCTGGAAAACCAAATTAACGGTCTGGCTTGTCGCATTCGTGACGCCATCACTGCCATATAAGTCACTGATTTCCCAGCCCGATCCGGTTTTACTAATTTGGTAGTTAGATCGTCTGCCATTGAAGCTTATCTTGTTTCCATTTGACACGGGTGCCGGTGAAAACAAATGACTGAAAACATTGGAGCCAGACGTGGACTCTTGTTTGGTGGTGTCGCCACCGCCGCATGAGCACAGCGCTAACACTAAAGTGGCAGAAAGTAGTAGCTTGCCAACCGGTTTGATTGCAGACATAAACACACCATCTTTACGTACGGAAAGGTGGATGATGTTAGTCTATTTCCGCGAGAGTTTGATGAACAAATGCAGATAGTATCAATTTGTAATGAGCTGTTACATCTACAAATTCGAAACCATGCCTAAATTCCGTACCATTGTCGCTTGCCGTGACCGAACGCAGTATCACATTGATAACCAGATACTCATCCATACCAGCGGCGTTAACTTTGAATTTTATCGTTCCTGTATCCCCCTTATTGCCGAGTTGGCGCTTAATCACGCCCGCAGCACCACCCATGCTCAAATCACTTAATACTGCGGCGGCGGTCTCATCCTGACTCCCTAAAGTCACTGAGGCGATAATTTTGACGTTGGCGCGTGCACCCTGACGTATCGTCGTGCAGCGCACTGTCTTGGGGTAGCTTAGATGCAAATAGGCGTGCGGAATATATATCGATTTAAGGCACGATGCAGTGAATGCGTAGGCTTTCTTGCCGGGAAATGTGCGTACGATAAAATTTTGATTGTCCCGTATGTGAACCGGCCTTCCTTCCTGTAGCGGCGCAGTGACCAGTATTGACTGATTTCTGACAAAACCGATGAGTTTCACAGTATAGCGAGTCGCCATATTATCGGTCAGTTGCAGGTAGAAGGTTTCGCCGACATACCAGCGAACGCTATCCATCTCTATACTGACTTCTTTATGTTGCTCAGCTTGCTGGTTCAGGTTTTGTTTTACTTTTTCGCTGAGATCTGTATTTGATGGAATTGCATCCCACATTTCTTCGGGATTGCAGTAGCCATGCTCAAGAATGTCTTTTAGCTGAACCTCGTCTGAAATTGAACTACCCGCATGTAGCATTAAATGACCATACTCGTCATAAACTGGCCAGGGTAAAACCTGGCCAATTTTCACTTCGTTTGCGTTGACAGGCATTAAACCATTGGCAAGCGTCATACTACTTTCCTTCCGATCCACATAAGTCGATTGTATATGCAAATCGGAAAGAGTTTAAGTCTGGCGTTGCTTGTAAAGCGCTCAGTTACCAACTTTAATGCTGTTTTTAACGCAGTCAACAAAATAACCACGCTTGCCATCAACTTCAGCCTTAACCAGGCCATGGCAATCGGTTTCGAAGCCAGGGAATTTTTCATTGAAATCGCGCACAAAGCGCAGGTAATCAACAATGGTTTTATTAAAGCGTTCGCCTGGTATCAATAATGGGATGCCTGGTGGATAGGGGGTTAATAAGATGGCGGTAACACGTCCTTCCAATTCATCTATCGAAACGCGTTCAATTTCGCGGTGTGCCATCATAGCAAACGCATCGGATGGCTTCATGGCAGGTTGCATATCGGATAGATACATCTCGGTAGTCAGACGTGCCACATCACTGGCTTTGTAGGCCTCATGTATGTTCTGACACAAGTCACGCAATCCCGTGCTTTCATATTTTGGATTGGCGGCTGCAAACTCGGGCAAGATGCGCCACATCGGCAGATTTTTATCGTAATCGTCTTTGAATTGTTGTAACGCAGTCAACAGGGTGTTCCAGCGGCCTTTGGTAATGCCGATAGTGAACATAATGAAGAAAGAGTAAAGACCACACTTTTCAACAATAACGCCATGTTCTGCCAGATACTTAGTAACGATTGCGGCTGGAATACCACTCTCGCCAAATTTACCTTCCAAAGATAAACCTGGGGTGACGATGGTTGATTTAATCGGGTCCAGCATATTGAAGCCACTGGCCAGATTGCCGAAGCCATGCCAATCGTCTTCGCTGCGCAGTACCCAGTCTTCGCGATTGCCTATGCCGTTAGCGGCAAAATTATCGGGTCCCCAAACTTGGAACCACCAATCCTTACCCCATTCCTGATCCACCTTTTTCATGGCGCGACGGAAATCCAGCGCTTCTAAAATCGACTCTTCAACCAACGCGGCGCCACCAGGTGCTTCCATCATGGCCGCAGCAATGTCACACGACGCGATAATCGAATACTGTGGAGATGTCGAGGTATGCATCAGGTAAGCTTCGTTAAAACTCCCCTTATCTAATTGACGTGATTCCGATTCACGCACCAGAATTTGTGAAGCCTGCGAAATACCTGCCAACAATTTATGCGTAGACTGAGTGGAGAAAATCATCGATTCTTTAGCGCGTGGCCTGTCTTTGCCGATAGCGTGCATGTCTTTATAAAAGTCATGGAAGGTTGCATGCGGCAACCAGGCTTCATCAAAGTGCAGGGTATCAATTTCACCATCCAACTGATTTTTAATCACTTCGACGTTGTATAAAACACCGTCATAAGTGGATTGCGTAATCGTCAAGATGCGAGGTTTCTTGTTTTTTGCTTCGCGCGCAAATGGGTTTGCTTCTATCTTTTTGCGTATGCTTTCCATCGAAAATTCTTCGAGTGGAATCGGCCCAATAATGCCCAGGTGATTGCGGGTTGGCATCAGAAAGACAGGAATTGCGCCACACATAATGATCGAATGCAAAATCGACTTATGGCAGTTGCGATCAACGACGACGATGTCGCCAGGAGCCACCGTTGAATGCCACACCATTTTATTTGAGGTCGAGGTACCGTTGGTCACAAAGTAACAATGATCTGCGTTAAAAATACGTGCCGCGTTACGCTCGGAAGCTGCAACGGGCCCCGTGTGATCGAGCAATTGCCCGAGTTCTTCAACCGCATTGCAAACGTCAGCGCGCAACATGTTTTCACCGAAGAACTGATGGAACATTTGACCGATAGGCGACTTCAGGAAAGCGACACCACCCGAATGGCCGGGGCAGTGCCAGGAATAAGAACCATCGTTGGCGTAATGCACCAGTGCGCGGAAAAATGGCGGGGCCAGGCTGTCTAAGTACGAACGTGCTTCACGTATGATATGGCGTGCGACGAATTCCGGCGTATCTTCAAACATATGGATGAAGCCATGTAATTCACGCAAGATATCGTTGGGAATATCTCGCGAGGTCCGTGTTTCACCATACAAGTAAATCGGTATATCACTATTTTTGTGGCGGATTTCTTCGACGAAAGCGCGCAATGACTTGAGTGCAAGATCAGTTTCTTCGTGGGTGCCAGCGCCAAACTCTTCATCGTCAATCGACAGAATAAAGGCAGAGGCGCGCGATTGCTGTTGCGCAAATTGCGACAAATCGCCGTAACTGGTAACCCCAAGGACTTCCATACCTTCGGTTTCTATGGCTTGAGCCAGAGCGCGTATACCTAAACCCGAGGTGTTTTCTGAACGAAAATCTTCGTCAATGATAACAATTGGGAAACGAAATTTCATGGAGGTCTCCAATCAAAGGCGAATCAGGTCGCTTAAGCTAGCAACATAATTCAATCAACAAAATAAGGGAGACGCCTGGGCAAGTGAGGGGGTTGAGAGTCTGTGACCTATGTCTAAGTGCAGACTTATTCGAATGCAAATGCAACTTGAGTAAGTAAAATGACTTAGTCAACGAGGTACTGCTATGCAGAAGCTACCCTGAATTCAACCGCTTGCGCGCCGGATTTTTAAAAGAAGCGCATTCTCGCAGAATTGCACAAAAAATGGGGGATTTTTTTCAAATTCTGAGGTGCTTTTCAAAAATTTCATGCAACTGTCAAAATCCCCCTTAAGGACGCTTGTTGCAGATGGCTATAACGCAGGGTTGTGAGTCAGACTTCGAGCGAAGCAGGACTGCCATGCCAGCGCGTACCGCCAGGTAGAAATTCACCTTTCATGACCAGCGTGAGTGGTGCCAGACTTACATTATCAGCGAGTTCTGCACTGTACAGTACCGAGCTACGCGAGCCCAGATTTGCATTCTCGCCTATTGTTACATGGTCAATTTTCATAACGCGATCTTCAAATAAATGCGTTTGCGGACAAGCCAGTGCATTAATCACACTATGATCACCTATGCTGACACAATCAAATTCGGTGATATCGGTGCTGTCTAAATACACATTTTTTCCTATCCGACACCCTAATAAGCGAAATGCCCAGGGCAATAAAGGTGTTCCGCGTAGATAACGCATGAAATTTGGCACGGCTATACCTTCATATAAGTTTGTGATTGCTTCTGAAAACCAGACAAAACTTGTCCACATAGGGTGATTACTCTTGCGATAACGCCCGATAATCAGCCACTTCAATATCACCACAAACAGAAAGCACGCCAGACCGTAAATTAGACCGGCACCCGCCAAAGAAATAACAACCTCCAGCCAGCGCTCTTCAGCCGCAACGGGCATCAGTTTTGAGACGACGGTATAGCCAACGGCGGTAACCAGAGCATGGGGTGCAATAATTCTGAAGGCCTCAATTGAACCACGTGCGATACGCCGCAGCCAGGAGGGGTGATAGGTTAAGTGTTCAGGGTAGCCTGCAATTTGTTCACGGGCGGGCAAATTCAACGCGGGTGAACCTAACCAGGTATCGCCCGATTTCATTAATTGGTTTGCCGGAGCATGGGTATGTACACCAATTAAGACGTTCTCAGGAATTATCGTGCCATCCGGTATATAGGCACCGTTCCCAATGAAGCTACGTTTATGCACGGTGGTTGCCTGCACATCCATCCAGCCACCATCTATTTGTTCGTCACCCAACATGACGGCATCGGCGACAAAGGTTTCATCGCCCATGGTCAACATATCCGGAACCACACCCAAGGCCGTCGAGATCTCGGCGTCTTTACCAATTTTGGCGCCGAGCAGTCGATACCAATAGGGCGCATAAACAGTCGCATAAACTCCATGCAATACGTTCAAACTGGCATCCTGGATTTGATTAACCAGCCATTTGCCTAAGTAGGTCTTGCCATGTACTGGATATCGACCTGGACGCAAACGTGGTAAGAAAGTCCAGCGTATAGCCCCCGATAGTAATGCTGTTGCGAGTATCAACAAAGCGACCGCAGGAAATGCCAGGAGAAAGTATTTACCTAATTGCCAAACCAAATTGGGGCTGTAGTTACTACTCATCCAATCGCTGTTGTCTAACCAGTCAATCACAATAAAGCTGGGAAATACGGGTAAAAAGAAAATTGCGCTGATAAATAAACTACCCAGCACAAAGAAAATAGCTTCAGTCAGTAATTGTAAAGCGCCTGGATTGATTCGGGGTGGTAACTCGGTTTGATCAAAGTTTGCGCGGAAAGTCGCCGGAGAGCCACCCCAAATTTGTCGATCCGGAATGCTGCCACCACGAGCGAGCGCAGATTGACCTTCTAAATGAGCATAGCAACCCAGACGTGTATCGCCTTGAAGGACGGAGTAAGAACCCACATAAGCATTGTCCGCTAAGTCAATTCCCCCCAAAATCAGATGCTGATCCTCAACATAGGCATTTTCTAAGTTGACCGCATTCCCTATGCTGACGTAATTACCCAAATTAAGTAAGTCAGCGGCGCGGATAGAAATTGAACCTATACAGACATCCTTACCAATTTTTGCGCCCAGTGCCCGCAGCCACCAGGTATACATCGCACTACCCGCTAACATATAAGTGGGGGCAGCTTCAACTAATCGGTCTGCCAGCCACCAGCGAAAGTAGGTTACTCCCCAAAGTGGGTAGCGACCACTTCGTAGGCGACCAGCAATAAGCCACTTCCCGATAATCGCAATTAGGAATTCCGCCAGTGTCAGCAATAAAAAGACACCCACAGAAAGCAAAATGGCGCGGGGTATCGAGTCACCGGGATCGCCCGTAAAAAAGTGGTAGGCGAAAAAGGGGGCTAGCCACTGTATCATACGAAATGCAACCAACCAGGGAATGGCGAGCGCCTGAGCCATGCCGCATAGTATGCGACGCTTTAATGAAGAGTCTGGGGTAGCGGCCGCAAGGTTTTGCTTGACTGGCCTGGTTGCGTGGGAATTTGCCGCCAGTGTGTCTGCATGCGCAATAATCTTCCCTAGTTCGCGCAGACTCAAAATATCATTGATTTTGAATGCGGCTAACTCGGGATGATGGCGCAATTCTGAAACCAGCCGCGCCATAAGTAGAGAGTGTCCACCCAAATCATTGAAAAAATCTGTATCTAAACTAAGTGCTTGGCCAGGAAATAAACGCTTGAAAGCGCTAACGACATATTGCCCCGGCTCGGATAATTCGCTGGTATCTAACTTAGTCACCGCATCACTAACCAGACTAGCGATTTCGCGGTTTTTTAAATTATTCCTGTCAATTTTCCCCGAGGTGAGTCTGGGCATAGAATTGAGTCGTTGATAGACCGTAGGAATCATATAGGAGGGCAGTTTTTGCTGTAAATGCTGCCGCACTGTTTGTGCCAATTCTTGCTCGGTTTGATCGCACTCCTCACATTGGAGATAAGCAATTAAGGTTGGCATTTCTTGCCAGGTTTTTAAAATAACAGCGACATTGCTAACCATCGCTACTTCACTAATTGCCGCTTCGATTTCGCCGAGTTCAACCCGAAAACCGCGAATTTTTACCTGGTCGTCAACACGTCCCAAACAATTAATTAAGCCATCTTCTGAAATTTGGGCTAAATCCCCAGTTTTATAGTAACGAAGTTCTTGTTGATTGCTAGCCCAGGGGTTAGCTAAAAACTTTTCCGCTGTTAAGTCTGGCCGACCTAAGTAGCCAGCGGCGACTCCAGGCCCGGTAATACAAAGTTCACCGGTTTCACCAAATGTTTGCAAGGTGGGGGTTTCACTGTTTGTGTTTAACACAAACAGGCTGTAGTTAGGCAAGGGCTTGCCTATCGTCACTGGGGTGTCAGACCTTAATTGTGCCAGACTGGCCGATACAGTTGCTTCGGTGGGGCCATAGGTATTGAAGAGCGAGCGACCGATCCTGTCCCAACGATCGACCAGGGTTGCAGGGCACAATTCTCCACCGAGATTGACGATACGTAAATTAGGATGTTCTGGATCTAATAAAGCAAGCAAGGTAGGCACTGCATGCATCACTGTGATCGCCTCTGTATCGATAATCTGATTGAGCGCTTCCGGGTCATTTGTGAGTTCTTTCGGCGCTATCCATAACGTTGCTCCAACGAGATAGCTGATCCAGATCTCTTCGAACGACATATCAAACGCAACGGAAAAGCCTTGATAAACTTTATCGTCGCAGGTGACACCAAGTACTGAATTTTCGCTGCGTAAAAAATGACAAATACTGGCTTGTGATATCTGAATACCTTTTGGTTTGCCAGTCGAACCCGATGTGTAAATGACATAGGCAGGGTCTGAACCACGACACGGTAATAATGTAGGAATTTCAGTTAGAAGTAGTGCATCCTGGCTAAGCTTGTGGTGATTCCAGACTGGCGTGGAAAATGAAAACCCACTCAGCTTCTCAGTGTTAGTGATCAAGGCAATCGCATTGGCGTCGTCGAGGCAAGTTTGTATGCGCTCGGGAGGAGTATCGTACTCAAAGGGTAACCAACCGAAGCCAGCATAAGCTAATGCAGCTTGCCAGACCAATAGTTCAATTCCACGTGGCAAGCATAAACCGATCAGTAAGCCATTTGTTTTACTCAGTTTTTGTAAAATTCCTGCATACAAGCGAGCACGACGATCCAGCTCTTCATAGCTGAGTTCTTGCTCGTTGTAGATAAGTGCAGTCTTCTTGCCGTGTAGTGCCGCGGTAGCCTGCAAAATATCTGATAGCACTTCGTTGCGCATAAGATCAGGTCTTACTTCGCCAAAGACTATCTGTCTTCCCTGAAAATCTGATGAGGCTACTTGCATAAATCGATGAGTAAATAATAAAGCTCATTACTATAAGCGATAGACCCTAAGGTTTTATGTCCAAATTGGTCAAATTTGTATTTTTATTTTCAATTAGTAATTAACGCGTTTTTAACACGTAGGGTTTGCTAACTAACACGTCGATTTTCTTCAAAAATCTTACAAAATTTGATTAATTAGCGTATTAGCCATTAATGTCAAAAAATGTTTAATCTCGCCATTGACTTGTTACATTTCACGCCTAAGATGACCTTTACTGCTTAGAAGTAATAAGCATATTGCTTAATCGTTAGGTCGCACATGAATCAGGAAACGTGTGTTGTGGCTCAATTGTGGAGGTAGGTCATGCGTATTGAAAATACCCGTGTGTCATCGCGCTTGATAACTGGATTCGGAATGGTGTTGGTCCTGATGGTCGTTATTTTATTGTTGGGTACCTATTATCTGAAAAAAATGCACCAGCGTATGGATGAGATCGCGAACATTAATAATGTGCAAGCTAAGCTTGCTTCGACGATGTATCTCACAGTGACTGAACGGGCATTGGCACTTCGCAACTTGATTCTACTAACCGAAGAAAAAGAAATCCGGATCGAAGTTGAGCGCATCGCTACCCAAACTAAAAAATACCACGATGCGGAAGGCAAGTTATCCGCAATGATGGATCACGATATTCATGCAAGTCCGGAACAAAAACGCCTGTTGCAGCAGATTGCTGACCAGGCCAAATTATCCGAACCTTTTATCAGCAAAGGAGCGGAACTCAGTCTGGGGAAAAAAAATCAAGATGCCTACCAAATGTTACGTTATGAATTCAGACCCGTACAAAAGAAATGGTGGGAGTTAATTAACGAGTTTATTGCTACCGAAGAAAAGCAAAATGCTAGGGCTCTGGTGGATGCAGAATCCGATTATCGCAGTGCTTTGGATTTAATGTACGCATTTGGGGTAGCCGCGCTTGCAATTGGAGCGGTGGCGGCCTGGGTTATTGTACGCAGCTTATTACGGCAATTAGGTGGGGAGCCAGGCTATGCCGTTAAAATCGCTGAAAAGATTGCAGCGGGCGACCTTGCTGTGCCGATACGTATTGAACATGGTGATCAACATAGTCTGTTGTTTGCAATGCGCGAAATGCGTGATGGGCTGGCTGCGATTGTTAATAAAGTCAGAACTGGTACCGATACTATTGCTACTGCGGCCAAGCAAATAGCCAGCGGTAACATGGATTTGTCGTCAAGAACCGAACAACAGGCTGGATCATTAGAAGAAACGGCTTCGTCGATGGAGGAATTGACATCGACCGTCAAACAAAATGCCGACAATGCACGTCAGGCAAATCATCTGGCTAATTCTGCGTCAGATGTGGCCGGACGGGGCGGAGCCGTGGTATCGGAAGTGGTAAGTACCATGGGTTCGATCAATGCCTCGTCAAGAAAGATTGTTGATATTATTGCGGTAATTGATGGCATTGCATTTCAAACCAATATTTTGGCGTTGAATGCTGCGGTAGAAGCCGCCAGGGCAGGTGAGCAAGGGCGTGGCTTCGCCGTTGTTGCTACTGAAGTACGAAATCTGGCACAACGGTCTGCCGCCGCTGCGAGAGAAATTAAGATATTAATTGATGACTCGGTCAGTAAGGTAGAGGCGGGGGCCAAGTTGGTTGATCAGGCCGGCACAACGATGGATGAAATTGTCGTCAGTATCAAACGGGTTTCAGATATCATGAATGAAATTACCATGGCGACCCAGGAGCAAACGTCAGGCATAGAACAAATAAATGAAGCGATCATCCAAATGGATGATGTCACCCAACAAAATGCAGCCCTGGTCGAAGAAGCTGCAGCGGCGGCGTCTGCACTGCAAAATCAAGCGGATGATTTACTTGACCTGGTTGCGACCTTCCGTATGGAAGAATCAGGCCTGGG
This sequence comes from Undibacterium sp., assembly GCA_041913845.1. Lineage (GTDB taxonomy): Bacteria > Pseudomonadota > Gammaproteobacteria > Burkholderiales > Burkholderiaceae_D > Undibacterium. Next base: position 152,149 of record JAYSEN010000008.1, on the reverse strand, counting down.
AGAAAATTATGAGCTTAAATCCACAGTGCGCCCAGCCAATTTGAAGGTGGTGGCGACTAGTAAAAGCGCAGAGCCTGTGCCTGCTGTGAAGATTCAGGCGGTAAAAAAAGTGGCCAATGCATCAGTCAGTCCTAAACAAGTCAACACAGATTGGGAAGAGTTTTGAGTATCAGCAGCCTTAGATATACATGTCAGAGGAAATACCATGTCGAGTCGTGTCTCAAAAAGCAGCAAAATGGATCAAGCCGTATCCGCAACAAATCGTCTGAAAGAAACGGGAACTATTCATAAAAATAATTTAGTGTGGCACCCTTCGTTGACTTCCTCAGTGCTGCGCCAGCAGATAATGGGGCAGCGCCCGGCTACTTTGTGGCTGACTGGTTTAAGCGGTTCGGGCAAATCAACAATCGCCTATCATCTGGAACAAAAACTACTGGAGCAAGGACATCCATGTTATGTCCTGGATGGCGATAATTTACGGCATCATTTAAACAGCGATTTAGGCTTTTCTCCGTTGGATCGTTGTGAAAACATACGTCGTGCCGCTGAGGTTGCGCATTTGTTCAATGAGGCTGGATTAATAGTTATCACCTCCTTTATTTCACCCTACTTAGCAGATAGAGCTAAGGCTCAGCAAATAATTGGACAGCAGCGTTTTCTTGAAGTCCACGTCAGCACGCCTGTAGACGTCTGTGAGCAACGTGATTGTAAAGGCCTATATGCACGTGCCAGACGAGGTGAAATCCCTGAATTTACCGGGATTAGCGCTCCTTACGAAGAACCACAAGACCCTTTGTTGAGAATTAATACGGCTGAAATATCTTGTTTGGATGCCACAGAGATTCTCTACAAACGCTTAATGGGTTTATGCTTTGATCAATGACTATGTTTGCGCAATCCAGCTCAGTTCAGTCAACACAATTTGACGTATTTAATGGCGACGCCGACGGATTGTGCGCGTTGCAGCAATTTCGTTTGTTGACACCCGCATCGTCACACAAAGTGACAGGGGTAAAGCGTGATATCTGCTTGTTAGATAGTTTGCTTGAGGTCAGCGACTCGGTAATCAATGTCTTTGATATTTCATTTGATAGTAATTGTGCAGCTATTCATCGGCTGTTAGAAAAACGTAATTCCATCAATTACTTTGATCACCATGCCGCTGATCAGCAATTTGCACATCCTCAATTGAAATTGCATTGGAATCCAGATAGTCAGACGTGTACTAGCTTACTCGTCTATGAATACACAGCCAGGGAATTTCCAGACTGGGCACTAGTTGGTTGTTTTGGCGATGGTTTAGATGCGCGTGCACAGCGCCTGGCAGAAGAGTTAGGAGTTCGCCCCGACCTGTGCAGGCGTTACTGTGAATTGGGGCGTTTAATAAATTATAACGCTTACGGTGAGCAGCTCGAAGATCTGCATTTTTCACCGTATCTGTTGGCGGAGCAAATGCGGCACTACCGCACAGTCGACGACTTTATACATTCCTCGGACGTGTTTAGCGTTCTGCAACAGGGCTATGCTAGTGATATGCATGAATTAGCCAATTTGCGTCCTGAGTTTATCAATGAGGCTGTCGCGCTGTACATCTTGCCAGACAGCGCATGCGCCAGACGTTTATCAGGAAGTTTGGCCAACAAGCTACGCGACGAACAACCTGGCCTTAGTTTAGCCTTACTAAGCCATACTGTTGGTGGTTATCGCGTCAGCATACGCTCGGCTAATCCTCTACGTTTCCCTGCAGCCGAATTTGCCAAGGCATTTGCAACAGGGGGAGGGCGTGCAGCCGCTGCTGGCATTAATGTATTGCCAGTTAACGATGTAGAGAATTTTTCTCGGCGATTTATAGAGCATTTTGCAAATGTTTAAATGATCTACCCAGGCTTTGTCAACGATGAATTGAAAAGGTGTAATCATGAGTAACGCAAGCATAAGTCCCGCTTTGTCAGCTGGTTCGTCTGACTCAGGAAAACGGCCTCGTCCAGTTTTAATGATACCTTTACGTCGATGTGGCAGCCATGCCCTGCGTTTGCGGCTGAATAACAACCCAGCGTTTTATTCTCCTTATCCTCTGCATATCGTTGATTTCATGCCTTTGGTGCCTGCTTATGGTGATTTGCAGGATGATCAAAATTATTTTCGTTTAGTTGTTGATGTTGTAGGCTTGCAAAGCGCCAGCATGGTTAAGTGGCCGGGCATGGTCTTTGATCCGGTCGATATTTTTGAATCGATCCGGCTTGAAAGGCGCAGCGTGCATCGCGTGCTTTGGGAATTATTATTGCGCGCTGGGATGCAACACCAGGCCAAGGTCGTAATGGATAAATCACTGGACAGTGTGCATTATGCGGATGAATTGGTGGAGTTGTTTCCAGATATGCTGTTTTTAAACGTTGTCCGTGATCCCAGGGCGCAAGTCGCATCGATGAATCGAGCGATCATTCATGATTATGACTCTGGCTTGAATGCGCTAGCATGGCTAAACGCACATAAAAAAGCCAGAGAGTTAATTCAACGCATACCTGAGCAAGTCTTGACTATACGTTACGAAGACTTTTTAACTAACCAGGAATTAATCTTACGTAAGATTTGTCAGTTTTTTGAGATTGAATTCAGTACATCCATGCTGGACATTGCGCATTCTGATGAAGCGCAGCAAATTGCACATCGATCTTCACTCTGGGAAAGCAACTGTTTTCCGCCGATTATGGCGAACAAAGATAAGTTCAAACAACAGTTGTCAAATGAAGAAATCAACATCATCGAGTCAGTTTGCGCTGAATACATGAAACTCTACGGGTATGAATTCATGAGTTCTGCCAATTTTCAGATGAATCCAGACTTTCTTAAAGTCGCGCGGCAAAAATCTGAAGTGGGTCGGACGCAAGCCTGGTCAAACTTACGCACGCAAAATTACAAGGATTTCGTATTAAGGCGTTTTCGAGCTGAATACCTTTCCTCGATTAAGCAAAGGCTGGAGTTGTCAGTCTGAGCAGTGTTCGGTTTATTCTTCTTATTTTAGGAAAGTACTGAACCACTCATAAAGACGTGGATTAGCACACCGTGCCAGAACAGCACTGTGCAAATCTCATGTTATAGTTGCCACCTTAGCAAAAGGAGTGGCAATGAAAAAATTCTTACTGGCCTTGTTGTTTTTCAGCGCAGTAGCGCCAAATGTGCTGGCGGCGACGGATGATTTACAAGAAAAACTTCCTGTCGCCGATGATGTTCGCACTGGGCAACTTAAAAATGGCTTACGTTATTACTTAAGAAAAAATGCCAAGCCCGAACAAAGGGCAGAGTTACGATTGATCATTAAAGCAGGTTCGGTGAATGAAGATGATGATCAACGCGGGCTGGCTCATTTTCTTGAGCATATGGCTTTTAATGGCAGTACGCATTTCCCAAAGAAAGACTTGATTTCGTACTTGCAAGCCATGGGAATACGATTTGGAGCCGATCTGAATGCTTATACCAGTTTTAATGAAACGGTATATATCTTGCCTGTGCCTACCGACAAACCGAATAATCTTGATCAAGCCTTAGTTGTTTTAAAAGACTGGGCGAGCGGTTTAAGTTTTCCCGCCGATGAAATTGAAAAGGAACGTCACATTGTCCTCGAAGAGGCGCGTCAACGTAAAGGCGTGCAAGAGCGCCTAAACAAGGTTATTTTCCCTGAGTTATTTAAAGGTTCACGCTATGCCAATCGCATGCCGATAGGCGATGAAACCATAATATCGCAATTTAAGCCTGAGCGGCTCAAGCAATTCTATCGTGATTGGTATCGGCCCGAACAAATGGCCATTATCGCGGTTGGCGACATTGATGTTGCCGCATTGGAACAAAAGCTAAAAGAAAACTTCACCGCGATTAAATCGGTATCGGAACCCAGGCCACAGCCCGATCTGACTATCCCGGTGCGGCAACAATCAGACACTCTGATTCTGAACGATGCCGAAGCTACGCAAAAGTCGTTACTGATACGTTATCCTTTGCAAATCAAGTCTCGTGTTACGCGCAAAGATGATTTGCGCAAGCTTTTAATTCGCCAGATTGCTGCAATGATTGTTGCTGAACGTTTATCTGAGTTGACGCAACAGGCCAAACCTCCGTTTAATCAGGCGCAGGCTGGCTGGAGCAGTGTTTCGAACGACTATGAAAGCTTTAATATCAGTCTGGACTTTGGTCGTGCAAGTTATGAGCAAGCTATACAAGTGGTGTATGAAGAGCTGTTGCAGGCAGCTAAATGGGGTATACAGGCCAGCGAATTGCAGCGTGCCAGCGAAAACATTTCGCGCGGTCTTGATGCCATGCGAGCAGAAAAAGACAAACAAACTTCTTCAGCATTTGTCGCTGTTTATCAGCATAATTTCTTGCAAGACACGCCACTTTTAAGCGTGGAACAAGAGTATCAATTACTAAAACAAGCTTTAGCGTCTATACAGCTCATTGAAATCAATCGCGAGTTAACTAGTTATCCCTTGGGGCAAGCCAAGTTTTTGGTTTATACAGGCCCAGCCGCAGAGCTAGACTCCGAGCCTAAAAAACAGCAACTTCATGATTGGGTTTATGCAGCTGAAACACAAACCATTAAAGAACACCAGATAAAAACACTCGCTAGCAAACTAATGGACCCGCCGGTGCCAGGGAAAATTTTGAGTGAGGTTTATCATGATAAATCAGGTATCTATGAATGGACCTTATCGAATGGTTTGCAAGTTGTCTTAAAACCTACGCAATTTCAGAACGATGAGATTCTGATGCGGGCGCAACGTTTTGGTGGCAACCTATTGGCACCAGACGCCTTACATATACCATCGATGATGGCGCTATCGATGGTTTCTGCCATGGGAATGGGGCAACACACCCCTAGTGAGTTGAGTAAGTTGCTGGCGGGCACAGTCGCAAGCTTTAGTGTCGGGCAGGGTGCTTACACTGAGTTTGTAAAGGGCAGTGCGGGTTTGCAAGATTTGGAGAAATTATTGCAAATCCAGTTTTTGCAATTTACTCAACCTCGCATGGATACGGACTTGTTTGCTGGTTTAGTGCAGCGCGCACAAGACAATGTTAAACAAGTCAAGGCCAATCCCGATTACTTGTATTCAAAAACCATCAATGACGTATTTTGGCAGTTTCACCCTCGCCGTCCACGCATACTTCTGGCGGAAGATTACGCTTCACTGGATCCAAAACAAAGCATGGCGCTGTATCAACAGCGTTTTTCCAGCGCTTACGGTTTGCGTTTCATCTTTGTAGGAAATTTACAGCCAGCACAATTAAAACCACTAATGAGTAGTTATTTGGCGACGTTACCAACGCAACCAATAAAACTCGCCTATGAAGATAGGGGAATGCGTGCGATTGGAGGTCGGGTTGAAAAAGACGTCTACGCCGGTAAAGAGCAAAAAGCGCAAATTACGATAATGTCAGAAAGGGCTTATGGGTTTAGCAAAAAAGATGCGCTGACTTTGCGTGTCATCAGTGATTTGATCGATCTGAGAATCAATCAGGTATTGCGTGAAAAGTTAGCTTTAATCTATTCTGGCGGTATGAGTGCGAGTTTGAACCGTCTGCCTTATGAACACCTGAGTTATCGCATAAGTTTGCCATGTGCGCCTGAAAATACCGAGAAGGTCAAACAGGCCTTATGGAAAGAAATTGACGCATTGCAAAGCGAAGGCCCAAATCAAGAAGATTTAGTTAAAGTAAAACAAGCTTTGATAAAGCGACATGAAATTCGCACCAAGCAAAATAGCTACTGGCTAAACTTTTTAAGCAATGCTTATTTCTATAATCAAGATCCTGAAGCCAAGGATGAGTATGTGCAGAAGCTGAATGCCTTGACTGAGCAAGAAATTCGCGAAGCTGCCAAAAACATGCTTGATACCAAAAATCTGGCGATATTTACGCTTTATCCGGAAAACTACAAAAAATAAACTAAGACAAAATAAAGGCGGAGTCACTCCGCCTTTTTGCGTTAATTCACGACGCCATAGAGCTGCGATTTAATCGGGCTTAATAATGCGCCAAAGTGTTTGAAGCTCAGCTTCGCTGAGACATATTCCCATTGCTTGTTCGAGTAAAAATGCATAGGTAAAGGCATCGGGTATCGCTTCCTCTTCTTTAAGCAGCGCTTGCCGCAAAATTTGCCTGTCGTTGGATAAACTAAATCGTCCGTTTGGGCGCGCGATACTGGCAATCACCTTTTTCTTGAAATTGGATTCAGGGTTATTTTGATGGTAGTTGCAGCGTGCCTCAAATTCACTTAACTGATGAGCCCGGGGTTTGAACCGATACATAATCTGCCACTCGGTGCCAGTTTGTGAACGGGATAAGACCCAATAGTCACCAATTTGTGTTAGCCTAAATTGGTAAGCGCCATCATCGACTTCATGCGAGCGTAATTCTATCGGCTCGATGAAGTTATCGCCAAATCCGACATCGGCCAGGTAGTGACGCTGATCGATACGCACCAGTAAGCACAAATGATCGAATTCAGGCGTGTAGTCTTCACCCTGAAAAACCTGAGCCGATATGAGTTCGGTAGTTAATCCTAAGGCCTTGAGAAACTCCGCAAACAAGGCATTGAGTTCATAGCAAAATCCACCACGTCGTTGCTGTATGATTTTTTCAAATAGCGCGTTTGTTTCCAGACGTAGTGGTCGGGCCAGGTGAATGTCGAGGTTTTCGAAGGGGATAGAATACAAATGGCTACTGTGTAACAAGCTCAAGGTTTCCATCGCATCCAGCTTATTAATGCTGGCGTAACTCAAACCAATGCGCTCTAGATACGCGTCTATCATTAGTAACTCCTGACACTTAACATGAGGATCAGAGCAAAAAAATTGCCAGCGCTAGTCGCTGCGCTGCTGGTTCCTGGTGCCAGTCTGATAATTAAATTATGGTAACTGATTTTCGCTTTGCTTGCCGACCTAAACCTTAACTATTAGCCCTTACTCAAACAATATTCGCCTGAGTTAGGGCTGCAAACTTAAGTTTAGTCTGGTAATGTGAATTCAATCTGGTCTGTGGCTGCAAGGATTGTTTTGCCTCAGTCTTAATTCAAAATAACCATGCCCGCTGCCAACAAAATAAGTACCCCAGCACAGCGTTCTATGTATAAGGCAAATTCCGGATGTGCGGCAAATCTTGCCGCTTTACTGGCCAGCATGCCATACAATGCCAGTATGAAGAATTCCGGTATTATGGAACATGCCGCCAGGACTAGCATTTGTGGTGCGATGGCCAATTGAGGCTTAATAAACTGCGGCAGAATCGCGACAAACATCAACAAGGTTTTCGGGTTAAGTAATTGCAAGAATAGGGCGTGCTTAAATTGCCGCCAGGTTGGCTCAGGTTTGTCGGTTTGTTTTGTTATGCTGATCGCAGAAGGGCGTCCAGTCAGTGCCGACCAGGCTAAATACAACAGATAAGCCGCGCCCAGGTATTTCAAACCCAAAAAAATCAGCGGAGATTTCTGCAATAATCCGCCTATGCCGAAAGCTGAAATTAAAAAGTAGCAAGCGTTACCCGTTAAAATCCCAGCGCTGGCAATCAACGATGCGCGCCAGCCTCGCCCCAGGCCGGTCGCCACGACGAGAAAAACTGCGGGTCCTGGTGAGAGCGAGAGGGCGGCCTCAGTCAGGGTAAATAATAGAAGTGCGTGATAATCCATTAAGGCTTAAGGCAGGTATTGAAGAAATCCCCGAGATGACTGACAACGATGCGTGCTTGTTCATTCATCATGGCATGCCCCGCGCGCTCAAGTTGCACAGTTTGCGCCTGTGAAAAATACTTAGAAAAGCTCAAGCTCGCTTTCGCCGGCGTCATCATATCCTGGCGCGCATTTAGAAATAAGGTGGGAATCTGTATAGCTTGTGCTGCCAGTTGACCATTCTGGTAATCGTTGCAGGCATTAAAATCGATGTGAAAAACTGGTTCTGGCTGGGCTTTGAGTATGTTTTGCATCAGGCGGCGTGACATATTCAGCACGGAAAAACCAGGACCAGGTGCGGCGGGTTGATGGCAATGTAAGGCATGCGACCACTGTGCCACCATCTCGATAGCCTGCAGCGGATGATGCAGCGACGCCTCAAGTAATTCTGGTGATACACGCATAGGGAAAGCACATCCCAGCAGTGCAAGGCCACGTAGTTGAGTCTCTGTTGCAGACCAATTTGCGGCAGCTTCGAGCGCAATCAGGGAGCCCATGCTATGTCCAATTATGATGACTTCCCGATTCTCCAGGTTGTTTATCACTTGCTTTAGCCAGGCAGCCATGGCTTCGATACTGCGTAGTGCTGGACCATCACTGCGACCATGTCCAGGCAAATCGAGGGCCAGTACCGCGTAACCATGGTTGGCAAAATATCGGCTTTGCATGGCCCAGACACTGTGATCATTTTGTGCGCCATGTAAAAAAATCAGACAAGGTAAGTCCTTATCAAACGACTTTCCGCCCGTGTAACCGTACACTTTTTTCTGTCCGATAAGTAATTCCATTTCAGGCTCCTTTATCCAGACTTTTTTGAGCGCTATGCAGGGCGCGATTCAAATCGTCGATCAAATCGTCGGGATCTTCTAAGCCTATAGAAAAGCGTAAACTACTTGGTCCTATGCCCGCAGCTTGTAATTGTTCACACGGAACACGGAAGTGTGTCGTCGAGGCAGGGTGTATCACGAGTGATTTTGCATCGCCGACATTGGCTAAATGAGAAAAGAGTTTGAGGTTTTCCACAAACTGCCGACCTGTTTCGCGATTACCTTTCAGGTTGATTGTAAACACCGCGCCCGCGCCTTTAGGTAACAATTGTTGAGCCAAGTGATAATCTGGATGGCTTTCCAACTCAGGGTAAACCAATTGCGTCACCATGGGGTGGGAAGCTAAGTGCGCGATAATTTTGCGAGTATTGCTGATGTGTCTGTCCATACGCAATCCCAGAGTTTCCACTCCTTGTAAGATCGTGAACGCATTGTGCGGACTCATGCAGGCACCAAAGTCGCGCAAACCTTCACGCCGGGCCCGCAAGGAAAATGCGGCAACGGCTGATTCTTCCGCAAATACCATGTCATGGAAGCCTTCGTAGGCTTCACATAATTCGCTAAATCGGCCGGTTGCCTGATGCGCACGGTGCCAGTCAAATTTACCACCATCGACCAGTAAACCACCCACAGCCGTACCATGCCCGCATAAAAATTTGGTGGCTGAATGCACCACCAGATGCGCGCCCAGTGCTAAGGCAGATTGTAAATAGGGCGTGGTAAATGTAGCGTCCACCAAAAGTGGCAAGTGTTGTTCTTCCGCGAGCTCGGCCAGAACCGGAATATTTAACACGTCGAGTCCAGGATTACCCAAGGTTTCACCGAATAAGAGCTTGGTATTCGGTTGTATCGCGGCCCGCCAGGCATCGATATTGCCCGGCTCGACGAAGCTGGTGGTAATGCCAAAACGCTTCAAGGTATAGGCGAGTAAGTTATGTGAGCCACCATAAAGCGAACGCGAAGCAACGATGTGTGAACCGGCTCCGGCTATGGTGGCTATCGCCAGATGCAGCGCTGCCTGTCCGCTGGCGCAGGCAAGTCCGGCGACACCACCTTCCAGTGCCGCGATCCGCTCTTCGAGCACGGCGTTGGTGGGGTTGCTTATGCGTGAGTACACATGCCCGCTTTGCTCCATATTAAAAAGCGCAGCGGCTTGATCGGCATTATCAAAAGCAAATGCTGCACTCAGATAGATCGGGGTGGCGCGCGCCCCAGTAGCGGGATCGGGTTGGCTGCCGGCATGCAGCGCCATAGTGTCAAAACCGGAAAGTGTGGGCTGGGGCATAGTGACTTATCCTAAGTTGTTTATGTCGCCATGTTAACACTAAGCAAGCAGGCTAACTACCGCCGAACCTCCAAAATGTCTCACGCTTCTCGGAAATAAACGCAACTGGCTGACATTTAATCGCGCGGAAAATTCAAGCGGGACGAATCCGACAGTCTGGATTTTTTACTTGCAATGAGATACATTGCCATAAGACTAGTTGGCCAGATACTCACAGGGAGAGAACGATGAAGGTTTCTGAAATTTTGCAAGTAAAGGGAAATATTTTATATACCGTTAGTCCCGATGCGCCAATTACCGAAGCTGTGGCCACGATGGATGAAAAAGACATAGGCTCGCTCGTGGTCATGGAATATGGCACCTTAGTGGGAATTTTAACGTTCCGTGAAGTCATCCGTGCAGTTAACGGCAACCAAGGCGCTTTAGGTAATGGTACCGTGCGCAAGTATATGGATGATCATCCATTAACCGTGACGCCAGAAACGGAAGTGAATGAAGTGCGCCGTATGATGTTAGAAAAGCATTCTCGTTATTTGCCCGTCATGGATGCAAAAACTTTATTGGGCGTGATTTCGTTTTATGATGTTGCGAAAGCGGTATTGGAAGCGCAGAGCTTTGAAAACAAGATGTTAAAAGCCTATATCCGCGACTGGCCTGAAGAAACCAATGAAGAGTGATTTTTCACACTAAGAGTGGGATACGGCTGACCTAAGAGAACACACGGGTCAGCCAGCGATTCAAGCGACCTGGTTGGTAAATCGTCCAACTTTTTCTGACCTTTTCCGTAACGTGCCACTTTGCGACGGTGCCGGCTTTAAAAAACACGCGTTGTCCCGGCGTAACTGTAAAACGCTGCCCCAGGTATTCCATTTCTACCCGGCCTTCTAGCAAATAAATCGCTTCATCCTTGTCGTAATGCCACTCAAATTCAGAGGCGTCACATTCGAATAAACCCGACGTAGTGGCGCCATCGGCGGAGCGGTAAAACTCGGCTGCGCGGAAATTCGGCTTGCCACGCTTTATCCAGTTTGCCGCCACCTCAAAGCGACTTAATTCGGGGCTTGTTGTTGGCATACCTGGTGCCATACTGCGTTGCTGATGTTGCCAATGTTGATACAAGCCAAGCGCAACAAATAATGTCAGGCCACCCAAGATAGCGGCAATGATAAGTTGGGTAGTACGATTTCTCATCAAAACATCCTCATTTGGCCAGGTGTGGGAAGCCTGTGTTAGTCGAAAACGAATCGGGTATTTTCGTTGGTTAAATCGATATTGCCCAGCGCTCTGACGCGCAGCCTGATTTTATTCGCAGGGCGTTACTGATCAAAGTAAACAACAAACTGTATTTTATAACGTAACACTGGTGCGGCCTAGCAAAGCTTTTGCTGTTGTAAGCCGCATCAATACTGCGTGTTGTATTTTTACTGCCAAAATTCAATTTGCAGAAACGAAAAACCGGCAGATCAGGTAGGAACTCTTTGCACAAAATCTGGCGCAGTTGTTCGTACAGTTTGCTAGCTTTCAGCGCGTTCGCCAGTTTGCAAGCGCCAGAGGCTCGCATATTGGCCTTGTTGTTGCAGCAATTGCTGGTGCTGACCTTGTTCTGTGATCTTGCCATTTTCCATCACAAATATTTGCGTGGCATGTCGTATCGTCGAAAGGCGATGGGCGATCACCAGAGTCGTACGGTCTTTGCTAATGACGTCGAGACTGCGTTGTATTGCCGCTTCGGTTTCGTTGTCAACGGCTGCGGTCGCTTCATCGAGAATTAAGATAGGTGGATTCTTTAAGATCGCGCGTGCCAGGGCGATACGCTGACGCTGACCGCCCGAGAGTTTTTGCCCTCGTTCACCAACACGCGTGGCAAAACCCAAGGGCAGTTTTTCTATGAATTCCAATGCTTCGGCTGCTTGCGCGGCGCGATAAATCTGCTCATCACTGGCCTCGGGCATACCGTAGGCGATGTTTTCGGCTATCGTGCCATCGGTTAAGAAACTGTCTTGAGCCACATAGCCAATCAAGCGGCGCAAATCTTGTAAATTCAGGTCATTGATAGGCTTGCCATCAAGCAGAATTTGTCCTTGTTGCGCCTCATAAAAACGTAAGAGTAATTTGATCAGAGTGGATTTACCCGAGCCCGTTGAGCCAACGAAGGCCGCTGTGGTTCCGGCTGGAATTTTCAAGGAAATCTGTTCCAGGTTACTGCGTTCACCATACGAAAAATTCACGGCCACAAATTCCAGTTGGCCCTGGACTTGGTCAGCGCTGATTGCTTGCCCCTCGTAAGGAATTTGTATCGGCGTATTCACCAGTTTCATGGTACGCGAAATCGCCGACATTGAGCGTTGATACATGTCGGCAACCTCGGCTAAGCCGGTTAGCGGCCATAATAAACGCTGGGTCAGATAAACCAGTACCGAATAAGCACCGACCGCCAGATCACCGTGCAAACACAACCAGCCACCGTATACCAGGGTAGCTGTAAAGCCCGCTAATATCCCCATACGAATTACGGGCGTAATCGCGGCGCTGACTGCGATGGCTTGACTATTGGTTATGCGGTAACGGTCACTGGCTTGAGCGATGTGCTGTTTTTCGAAGGCCTCGGTGGCATACGCCTTAATCGTTGCCAACCCCAGTAAATTATTGTTAAGGCGTGCGCTAACATCGCCAGCCGCTTCACGAACTGCGCTGTAGCGTGGCTCCAGACGCTTTTGGAACCAGAAGGCGCCAAATAAAATCGCTGGTATCGGCAATAACGCAATCACAGCGAGCGCAGGTTGGAGTATAAAAAACACCGCGCTCACCAGGATGGAGGAGCAGACAACTTGGATGATCTGATTCATGCCACCGTTTAAGAACCGCTCCATCTGATTGATATCTTCATTTAAGATCGACATCAAATTACCCGTGCGCTGATTTTCAAAGTAACTCAAGTCCAGCCTTTGTACGTGATCATAGGCATCGAGACGCAAATCGTGCTGCAGGTTTTGCGCCAACTTACGCCAGCGCAGTGAAAGCAAATATTCAAACCAGGATTCGCCGATCCAGATCACAGCATTTAGGGCGCCCAGGAAGAGCAACTGGTGCCACACCTCGGTTAAGCCAAATCCAGCCAACAGCTTACGCGCTAAGAAGCTTTTTTCAGCATTGACCACGATATCAACAGCAACACCGATTAAAACCTCGGGCAAGATATCGAAAAATTTATTTAAGACGGAATACAAACTCGCCAATTGGAAATCGCGTTTGTAGTGTTTAGCGTAGTGAAATAACTGACCTAATGGATGTTGGGACATAATAAGTGGATGCCTGCTAAAAATCGAATACAGCGCAGATTGTAGCGAATTTACTGCGCTAAGCTGAGATAACCTTGTTAAATTTAGGGCTGTCCCAACTAGAGTCGCAATAAAAAAAGCGCGTCCAAAAAGGACACGCTTTTTAAGTGGATTTCGTCCGCGTCAGAGCATGCTGAGCGATTAGTCTTCGCGACGCAAATGCGGGAACAAAATCACATCGCGTATATTCGGCGAGTCGGTCAGCAACATAATCAATCGGTCTATACCTATGCCGCAACCACCGGTAGGAGGTAAGCCATATTCAAGTGCGCGGATATAATCGGCGTCGAAATACATCGCTTCATCATCGCCAGCTTCTTTTGCCGCCACTTGCGACAAGAAGCGCGCGGCCTGATCTTCAGGATCATTCAATTCCGAGAAACCGTTGGCGATTTCACGACCTGTCATGAATAATTCAAAGCGTTCAGTAATGCCTGCCACGGTATCAGAAGCACGGGCTAAAGGTGACACTTCAACCGGGTAATCGATGATGTAAGTCGGATTCCATAACTGGGCTTCAGCGGTTTCTTCAAACAAGGCCAGTTGCAAGGCGCCTAAACCAGCCGTTGCAAATGGTTTGACGCCAAACTTTGCCAATTCCGTTTTGATGAAAGCCGCATCGTTTAATTGCTCAGTGGTGTAATGCGGGGCGTATTTATTGATCGCACCAACGATAGTTAAGCGTTCAAATGGCTTGCTTAAATCGAGTTCACGACCTTGATACATCAGGGTCGCAGTGCCGTGTGCGTCGATCGCGGCTTTGCGTATCACTTGTTCAGTGAAATCCATGAGCCACTTGTAATCAGCATAGGCAGCATAGAATTCCATCATCGTGAATTCGGGATTGTGACGTGGCGACACACCTTCGTTGCGGAAATTACGATTGATTTCAAAGACGCGTTCGAAGCCACCGACAACTAAGCGTTTGAGGTAGAGCTCAGGCGCGATACGCAAATACATTTCCATGTCTAACGCATTGTGGTGCGTAATAAATGGTTTAGCTGCAGCACCGCCTGGAATAGGGTGCAGCATAGGCGTTTCAACTTCCATGAATTCATGGTCAGCCATGAAACGACGGATAGAATTGATCGCCGCAGTACGTGCTTTGAAAGTGCGACGTGTGTCTTCGTTGGTGATCAGATCGACGTAGCGCTGACGGTACTTCATTTCCTGATTGGCCAAGCCATGGAACTTGTCAGGTAAAGGACGCAAGGCCTTAGTTAATAAACGTAATTGGCTGACTCTAACGGTGAGTTCACCCGTCTTAGTTTTGAATAAAACCCCGCTCACACCCAGAATATCGCCCAGATCATAGCCGCGGAAGGCTTCCATTTCGGCTTCGCCAGTAATATCGGTGGTGACGTAAATTTGTATCGTGCCATTCGCTTTTAAGCCAGAAGCATCTTGCAAATTGGCGAAGGCAGCTTTCTTGCCTGCTTCGCGCTTAAACATCATACGACCAGCCAGACACACGCTGATATTTTTTTCTTCGAGCTCTTCGCGACTCAGTTCGCCATACGCACTGTGGATTGCATCGGCCTTGTGTTGTGGTTTGAAATCATTCGGGAAAGCCACACCCTGGGCGCGTATCGCGCTTAATTTCACGCGGCGTTCGGCGATGATTTTGTTGTCGTCAGCGAGCAAATCGCTGGCGTTCACGCTAGTTTCTTGTGTAGTCTCAGACATAATTATCCTGGAAGGCTATCGGTTAAGGCTTAGACGCCCTGTTTTAAGGAAGCGGCGATAAATTCGTCGAGATCGCCATCGAGCACCGCCTTGGTATTGCCCGTTTCGAAATTGGTGCGCAAATCTTTAATGCGCGATTGATCCAGCACATACGAACGAATTTGATGACCCCAACCCACATCGGTTTTGGAATCCTCTAAATTTTGTTTTTCTGCCATACGCTTGCGCAACTCTAATTCAAACAACTTGGCTTTCAGCATTTCCCAGGCTTCGGCGCGGTTTCTGTGCTGACTACGGTCATTCTGACATTGCACCACGATGCCCGTCGGCGCGTGAGTTAAGCGAACTGCAGAATCGGTTTTATTGATGTGCTGACCACCCGCGCCGGAGGCGCGATAGGTATCGACTCGGACATCGGCTGGATTAATTTCAATCTCAAATGAATCGTCAACTTCGGGATACACAAACAAACTGGCAAACGATGTGTGGCGACCATTATTCGAATCGAAAGGGGATTTGCGAACTAAACGGTGTACGCCGGTTTCGGTACGCAAGAAGCCGTAAGCATAATCGCCTTCAACTTTGAGGGTGGCGGTCTTGATGCCCGCGACGTCACCATCAGATTGTTCGAGGATGTCGACTTTAAAGCCTTTGCGTTCGCAATAGCGCAAATACTGACGCAAGAGTATCGATGCCCAATCCTGCGCTTCGGTGCCGCCAGCGCCTGCTTGTATATCGATAAAGCAATTGTTGGGATCCATGGGGTTATTAAACATCCGGCGGAATTCCATACTTTCAATCACTTTGCGTAGTGATTCAACATCGGCTTCGATGGCGATTAAGGTGTCATCGTCTTCTTCTTCACGCGCCATATCAAAAAGATCTTGCGCGTCTTTCAAGCCGGAATCGACCTGAATTAAGGTCATGACGATATTTTCCAGCGCTTTCTTTTCTTTACCCAAATCTTGGGCGCGCTTGGGATCATCCCAGACTTTCGGGTCTTCTAATTCACCGTTAACTTGTTCGAGTTTCTCTGACTTAACATCGAAGTCAAAGATACCCCCGTAAATCAGTGCTACGGGCGCTCAGGTCTGCGAGGTTTGCAGCCAGAGTATTTAAACGTTCTGCTTCCATGACAATTAACTATCGAGCGATTGATAAACTCATCATTATAACGTGAAACGCCAGCCGATTTTAAATCGAACTGCGCGCTGGATCGCAAATACTTGTGATTTATACGAATATTCCAGCGAATGGCAATGTTTGATGGCGTTGGCTGAGTACGAGGGGGAGAGGCGCAGCGCCCAGGCTGTTGTCGTCGTGACTAAAAGAAACCAACAACAGCACTGGACTCAGGAGGTGTTGTCACCAGACTGAATTGGTGATGGTGGGACTGACTTTTCTATGGCTTTCTATCCATTTCGCAAATTGATTTTTAAAGCAAGTCGGGCAAATATGGTATTGAGTCAATTTCGACTGACCACCGTTAGGGAAGGACTCTTCTTCTTCTAATTGCAAGGTCGTGAGTTGTTTTTCATGCTCTTTTTCACTCCAGTTCTCATCCCAACGCGATTCTGCACCACACACATCGCAGGTTAATTTATCAAACACTTCTTCGGTGTGTTCAAGAATTAATACTGTTTTCATGTGTTTCATTTCTTCCTCCGGGTTTGGCAAATTGAGCATAAGCTCGACTATGGCGATTTTTGGTGAAAATTCTTAGGAATAAAACAAGTGGCTGGCCACCGGGCTTAGCTCAGTGTAAGAAACAAATCCGGGTTTTTCCAGCCAGATTCACTGCGAGGGGAGATGGAAGTTTGCGCCAGGCTAATTCAAAGGCACAAATTTGTGACGTAAAAAAAGGGGTTGGTATAAGGCCAACCCCTGATTTGATCTGACTTACTTCAGCTGACTTTTTGGCGACGTGCGGCCGGAGTAGGAGCACCTTGCCGTTTGAGCCTGGCATCAGCGCCAGCGGCTTGCGCTGGCAGCGCTTTGCCACGGCCATTACCTTTGCCATAGGTATTGAGCTTCGGTGCGGCAACGCGCTTGCCTTCGTGTACACCTGTGTCATTGGCGCGCACGACCAGGTTAGGGCGACGCGGTGAAATTAAATGATGTGGTGCACTGCCTATTAAGTCCCGACGCCCCATCCCGATTAAGGCTTCGTGAATAATGTCCCAGTTTTCTGGATCATGATAACGTAACAAGGCTTTATGCAATTTGCGAGTTTTGCCGGCACGGGCTGTTTCCACCGCTTCCGAGTCTGCACTGACCTTTTTTAAGGGGTTTTTGCGACTGTGGTACATAGCACTGGCCAATGCCATGGGCGTAGGCATAAAAGTTTGCACCTGATCCAGCTTGAAATCATTTTTCTTCAACCACAGCGCCAGGTTCAGCATGTCTTCATCGGTGCAACCAGGGTGAGCCGCAATAAAGTAGGGGATCAGGTATTGCTCTTTGCCCGCTTCGCGCGAATATTTATCAAACAGTTTTTTGAAAGCTTCGTAAGTGCCGATGCCGGGCTTCATCATTTTCGATAAAGTGCCTTGTTCGGTATGCTCAGGTGCGATCTTGAGTAAGCCGCCAACGTGATGCGTGACCAATTCCTTCACATACTCGGGCGATTGCACTGCCAGATCGTAACGCAGACCAGAGCCGATTAGAATTTTCTTAATGCCGGGTATCGCGCGCGCCTTGCGGTAGAGCGAGATTAACTTGCTGTGATCGGTATTCAGATTGCTGCATATGCCAGGATAAACGCAGGAGAGTTTGCGACAACTTTCCTCGATTTTCTTGTCTTTACAGGCCAGGCGATACATATTCGCGGTAGGGCCGCCCAAATCAGAAATGACCCCGGTAAATCCTTTGACTTTATCGCGGATTTCTTCAATTTCGCGCAAAATCGATGGTTCGGAACGACTTTGGATAATCCGGCCTTCATGTTCTGTAATTGAGCAAAAGGTACAGCCACCAAAGCAACCGCGCATGATATTAATTGAAAATCGTATCATTTCCCAGGCAGGGATGCGCGCTTTGCCATAGCTGGGGTGGGGCGCACGCGCATAGGCGCGGTCATACACCCCATCCATTTCATCCATTTCCAAAGGGATAGGTGGAGGATTAAGCCAGACATCACGCTCGCCATGGCCTTGCACTAAGGCTTTGGCATTCCCTGGATTGGCTTCGAGGTGAAAGACCCGTGAGGCGTGGGCGTATAAGACATTATCCTGGCTGACTTCTTCGAACGAAGGCAGGCGGATTACGGTTTTATGCAATTTGTCGCGCAGCATAGCTTGACGTTCGGCGCGACCCATAATGCGAATAGCCTGCGCTTGCACCAGATCGGGTGCGGCCGCTGCATTAGTATCGGCCTGAGCTTCTTTTTGCTCGCAACTACTGGAATTGGCACTGACCATGGCATAGGGGTCGATCATAGGATCGATCTTGCCGGGTTTATCGATTTTCACTGAATGAATTTCTTCCCAATCGGTGTCGGGCAACCAACCACGTTTGCACATGAAGCCAGTGCCGCGGATATCGCGTATATCCTTAATCGACTCGCCTGCGGCTAAGCGATGACTGAGTTCAATTAAGGCGCGTTCGGCATTGCCAAACAATAAAATATCGGCTTTGGAATCGGGCAAAACAGAACGCCGCACTTTATCCGACCAGTAGTCGTAATGAGCAATCCGGCGCAAACTGGCTTCGATACTGCCGATCACGATAGGGGATTCCGGGTAAGCTTCGCGCGCCCGTTGTGCATACACTGTCAGAGCACGATCAGGACGCTTGTCACGATCGCCGTTGGCGGTGTAGGCGTCTTCTGAGCGAATTTTACGTTCGGCAGTATAGCGATTGACCATGGAATCCATATTCCCAGCGGTAATGCCAAAGAATAAATTGGGTTTACCCAGAGCGCGAAAAGCTTCAGCGCTGTGCCAATCGGGTTGGCTAATGATGCCGACACGAAAACCATGGTGTTCCAGTAAGCGGCCAATCAAGGCCATGCCAAAACTGGGGTGGTCGATATACGCATCGCCTGTAACAATAATAATGTCGCAACTATCCCAGCCCAGCGCATCCATTTCGGCGCGCGACATGGGTAAGAAGGGGGCGGTATTTGCACCGCCAACATCAGGGCGATGGCGGGCATAAGAAAATAAATTTTTGGCTTTAGCATTCATGGCCGCGATTCTACCGGAAAGCGTGCAAGTTTGTTGCTTTAGATCAAAATATATACTGATAAATCAGGGACTTGGCCTACAATTTATGAAAATTTACGCTTTGTTCAAGCCTGGGCTAGCGGATAAATGCCTGGTTTTTTGGGTCAATTGAATAAAATGGCAAAAAAGCGCAGTGATTCCTCATTTTTGCGGTCAATTTCGCGTAAAATCCTGCCCCAATTCAACACTATTAAAGCAGGGGATCTGCATGAGCATTAAGTCAGATAAATGGATACGCCGCATGGCTGAACAACATGGCATGATAGAGCCGTTCGAGCCAGGGCAAGTGCGCCAACGTGATGGCCAACGTATAGTCAGCTACGGCACTTCATCTTATGGTTACGATATTCGCTGTGCTGATGAATTTAAAATTTTCACCAACATTAACAGTACCATCGTTGATCCAAAAAATTTCGACGAAAAGTCGTTTGTCGACTTTAAAGGTGATGTTTGCATTATTCCCCCCAATTCCTTTGCCTTGGCACGCACGGTCGAGTATTTCCG
Source organism: Undibacterium sp. (assembly GCA_041913845.1). Classification (GTDB taxonomy): domain Bacteria; phylum Pseudomonadota; class Gammaproteobacteria; order Burkholderiales; family Burkholderiaceae_D; genus Undibacterium. The sequence continues at coordinate 132,569 of JAYSEN010000008.1, read as the reverse complement.
TATCCCACGCAATGTCTTGACGATATGCCTGGGCAAGTCAACCTATGCGCGCTGCGGGATTATCGTCAATGTCACACCGTTTGAGCCAGAGTGGGAAGGTTATGTGACACTGGAATTTTCGAATACAACGCCGCTGCCAGCAAAGATTTATGCGGGTGAAGGCTGTGCGCAAGTATTGTTCTTCGAAAGTGATGAGGTATGCGAAACATCTTATCGTGATCGCGGAGGCAAGTACCAGGGCCAACATGGCGTGACCTTGCCTAAAACCTGATTACACCAAGATTTATTACGGGATAGTCAGGCAAGTCAGGCTGCTGGGATCGGCCTGTTTGCCTCGGAGCTTAAAGCGCAGGTAACTGGTAAAGACGCTTTCGCCATCCTGGTGCTTAATCACTAACTCACAATTAGTTGCTGTGCACTGGCCTTGTATGGAATTTTGTCCAGATTGCAAGTAAGAAAGTTGCATACTCATCCAGTCGGCTAATTTATAGCCTTGCTTAGATTCAGGAAAATCGCGGCAACTGGATTTGGCAGGCAAATTGAGGTTGCTGATTTGCAGAATATGACGCAGCACCTGTTGGGTCGATTCTGGCGTCGAGGTATTAAGCTGATCAGCATGGCTGATACTGCTCAGCGCTAGGGTGCTAGCGGCAATGAGGCGGGCTAAGAGTAATAGGTTTGGCATAGTTATCAAAAAGAAAAAGGGGTAGTTAACACTACCCCTTTTGATTTTAAAATTTTGTTATCGTTTGCAACGGTTTGTGTATGGCCGTAACTGCATCGGGCTACAAAATTTCGCTAGCATGATCAGCCAGGCGTGAACGCTCGCCGCGCGCCAGCGTAACGTGACCACTGTGTGCCCAACCTTTAAAGCGATCCACCACATAGGTTAAGCCACTCGAACCTTCCGTCAGATAAGGCGTATCGATCTGCGCGATATTCCCTAAGCAAACGATTTTAGTACCAGGACCCGCACGCGTGACCAGGGTTTTCATTTGCTTGGGCGTTAAGTTTTGCGCTTCGTCGATAATCAAAAATTTATTGATGAAAGTGCGACCGCGCATAAAATTCAATGATTTGATTTTGATCTTGGAACGGATTAAATCCTGAGTCGCGGCACGGCCCCAATCGCCGGCATCATTGTCGGACTTGTTCAAAACTTCCAGGTTATCGTCAAACGCGCCCATCCATGGCGACATTTTTTCTTCCTCGGTTCCAGGCAAGAAACCGATGTCTTCACCGACAGGCACTGTGACACGGGTGACGATGATTTCATTGTATTGCTTGGTTTCCAAAACTTGCGCCAAACCAGCGGCTAAAGCCAGTAAAGTTTTACCGGTACCGGCCTGACCCAGTAAAGTAACGAAATCGCATTCGGGATCCATTAACAGATTCAGAGCGAAATTCTGTTCCCGATTGCGTGAGGTGATGCCCCAGACGCTGTGCTTAGGATGGCCGTAATCACGCAAAGTTTGCAAGACTGCGGTTTTACCATTGATTTGCCGCACCTGACCATAAAACGAGGCTTCGCCATTCTTGGGTTCGAGGTAGACAAATTGATTCACCAGCAAACTAGGAATCACAGGACCAGTAATTCGATAAAAGGTGGTGCTTAAACCATTGCGGTTTTCCTGCCAGGTTTCTATGCCTTTGCCGTGTTTATTCCAGAAATCGTCGGGTAATTGCACGATACCGCTATACAGCAAGTCAGAATCTTCCAACACATGATCGTTGAAATAATCTTCAGCGGGCAAGCCCAAAGCCCGCGCTTTAATTCGCATATTGATGTCTTTTGACACCAGCACCACGGCGCGGCCCGGGTGGTCAGCCTCTAAGGCACGTACTACCCCCAGTATCTGATTATCGGCTTTCCCTTTAGGGAGTCCTTCAGGCAGCTCCGAACTTTGTAAGCGGGTTTGAAAATACAGCTTGCCGCCAGCATCGTTGTTGCCGAGTTTATTCAGCGGGATGCCTTTTTCTATCGCATGGTGGTCGATGTCACCAACCAAGGCGTCGAGTGAGCGCGAAACCTGACGCGCATTACGTGCCACTTCCGACATGCCTTTTTTATGATCGTCGAGCTCTTCCAGTGTGATCATAGGTAAATACACATCGTGCTCTTCGAAACGGAACAGCGATGTAGGATCATGCATCAAGACATTGGTGTCGAGCACAAATAACTTACTCACCCCCGATTTATCAGCCGCTTTGCTGGTGCCGGATTTAACCCGGGTTTCGTGATGATCTGCTGGCAGCTTCTTGCTGCGTGTTGGCTTTGGCGCGCTGCTGCTGACTGCGACGACTTTAGGCACTTCGGCGACGACGGCCGGTGACGCTTTCTTTTTAACCGTGGTTTTACTGGCTACGGAGACAGGGTTTTCGGTTTGACTTGGTTTGCTGGCTTTGCCCGGTTTAGCGGCGTCACCATAATCTTTAGGTGCAAGTAATGCAGCTGGTTTAGTGGGTAATTTGGGTAAAGGCATGAAATCCTCAGGCAAAAAGTGAGAGCGTAGAAAGTAAAAAGCCGCAACAGTCATATCCGGTCAGTGGTTCCGGATAGCCTGTGGCGGCTAGCATTCTTGAGCAGGTTAAGTGGGCGTTCAATGAAATCGGGCACTCACAGATTGGTTATCGCTTTTATGACGTCTTCAACGTGTCCTGCAACTTTGACACCTCGCCATTCTTTCACCAATTTGCCGTTGCCGTCAATGATAAACGTGCTTCTTTCTATGCCTCTGACTTGTTTGCCATACATATTTTTGAGCTTCATCACATTAAACAACTGACACAGGGTTTCATCCGGATCAGAGATCAGTTCGAATGGCAAGTCCAGTTTGCTTTTAAAGCCATCGTGGGAACGCAGACTGTCACGACTAATGCCAAAGACCACCGCATTGGCCGCCGCGAATGCCGCATAATGGTCACGAAAGGCGATACTCTCGGTCGTGCAGCCCGGTGTGTTATCTTTGGGATAAAAATACAAGACTATGGTCTTGCCTGAAAACTGGCTCAAATCAAAGGCTTGCTCACCCGTCATTGGGGCGGTAAATTGGGGCACCTGACAATTCAGGGCAGATACTTGCTCAGCCAATCTAAACTCCTTGTGTAAATTAAAAGGTGCGGGCTCTAAGCGCGGGGACACGCGGCTCACTATGCAGCGCTACAACTTACGCGAGTATCAATTCCCCCGAGCGACCTGGCACGGCTCCCCAGCGTAGGCTGCGGATAGGAAACTCGCAAGCTTTAATCTGCTGGTAATAGTCACCCATACTGATGAGCTGGTAACCTTGCTGACGCCAGCCGCTCAATAGCTGCTCGAATATGGGGGCGAGTTTTTGCCCTTCAAGTTCGGCATGTAAAGTAAATACATGATCGCGTGGCTTTTCGGTCAGCTTTAAGATGTGCGCGGCTAGATTAGACTGATCCAGTAGTTGTTCATGGATTTCGCGCCCCAATAATTCATCAAACGTCGGCAAGGTCGTGGGCATTTGCAGGCAAGCGCCAGCCTTGCCATCTATGGCCAGACGATACGGCCCGAGTTCAGGCTCGAGCAAGCTACCGTCGTCATGCAACTCTGCACGACCATCAGAAGCATAGGCCAGCCCCATTTGCTCCAGATAGGCGAAGGCATGCGGATTCATTTGCCAGCCAGCGGCGCCATGCGTAGGTGCAGGGTAGCCAAAGATTTGTTTAAATTTTTGTTCAGCGGCTTGCATTTGCTTCAGCGTCCAGGCTTGGTCGCGCACCCTGGCGTGATCGTGCCAGGGGATGTGATCCCAGGTATGAATACCACATTCAAAACCAGCGTCGCGCACGGCGCGCATCGGTTCCAAGCAAGCACCGATATCCGGCGCGGGCAGGGCAACGCCGTACAACAGGGTTTTAATCCCGTAGTGTTCGACCACTGAAGTGCGCGACACTTTGGAAAAGAAACCAGGTCGGAAAATGCGCTTTAAAGCCCAGCCAGTGTGGTCTTTGCCAAGTGAAAACAAAAACGTTGCGCCAGCCTGATGCTGTCGCAAAATGCGAACTAAGTTAGGCACACCTTCGCGGGTGCCGCGCCAGGTATCAATATCAATTTTTAAGACAAGAGCGGGCATAGCGTTCTAATAAAAAAGGCGGGAGTGACCCGCCTTGTTAAGACTTCGTAAGAATCGGGTTTAATCCATCAAAGCGCGGGCTTCAGCAACTTGCGAGCGGTAGGCATCGAAAATATTGCGCATGGTATCTTGCATGCTGGTGACTGGTGCCCAGCCGAGTTCTTCGCAGGTATTGGTGATTTTTGGTACGCGGTTTTGTACGTCTTGATAGCCCGAACCGTAATACGCCGCCGAGGTGGTTTCAGTCAGCTCAACTTTCTTCGCGGTCTCTGCGTACTCAGGGTATTCCGCTGCCAGGCTTAACATCATTTGCGCCAATTCGCGGATGGAATAATTGTTGCCTGGATTGCCGATGTTATAGATCTTGCCAGTTGCAACGCCATCTTTATTGGCGATGATTTTCATCAGGGCATCAATGCCATCATCAATGTAAGTGAAAGCACGTTTTTGCGCGCCACCATCAACCAGCGAAATGTTCTCGCCGCGCACGATGTGGCCAAAGAATTGTGTCACAACACGCGAGCTGCCTTCTTTCGGAGTGTGGATATTGTCGAGGCCAGCGCCGATCCAGTTAAATGGGCGGAACAGGGTAAAGTTCAAGCCTTCCATGCCATAGCCCCAGATCACGCGATCCATCAATTGCTTGGCGCAAGAATAAATCCAGCGCGGTTTATTGATCGGGCCGCAGATTAATTCAGAGCTTTCCGGATCGAATTCGTCGTCATGGCACATACCGTAGACTTCCGAAGTTGACGGGAAGACCAGGTGTTTGCCATATTTCGCGGCGGAGCGGACGATAGGTAAGTTCGCTTCAAAATCCAGCTCAAACACGCGCAAAGGTTGTTTGACGTAAGTCGATGGTGTGGCGATCGCAACCAGTGGCAAAATCACGTCGCATTTTTTGACATGGTATTCCACCCATTCTTTATTGATGGTGATATCGCCTTCAAAGAAATGCATACGGGGATGATTGATCAAATCACCAAGACGCTCGGTTTGCATATCCATGCCATAAACTTCCCAGTCGGTCGTTTCGAGTATGCGTTTGGATAAGTGGTGACCGATAAAGCCGTTTACACCGAGTATCAATACTTTTTTCATAATCTTGCTTGGTCTATTTTGTTAATGTAGTGAGCCGGAATCGATCCGGCGTGCTCCCTGGTTCCGCGCTGTATCTATATTATTCAGCTAACAGCCCGGCTAATTCGGAGGCGCTGAGCAAACGATCTTGCGTCATGATTTGCTCAATCAACAAGGCCTTGCCATCGCCGCAAACGCCAAATATCGCATTATCTACCACATGCAAGCCTGGCGGCAAATTATTCGGCGAATTTCTTGCCAATTTGGCCTTAACGATCACAAAGCGCTGGCCGTTTTGCTCGAAAAACGCGCCAGGGTAGGGTGGCGCGACCGCTCTGTGTAAATTGTAGACTTGTTGTGCGGTTTGTTGCCAATTGATGCGTCCATCTTCCGGTTTGCGCCCACCAAAATACGAACCCTGAGCGAGTTCATTGGTTTGCAAGCTTGCGCTGCCATCAAGCAGTCCCGGCAAGGCATACCATAAGGTTTGCTCGGACGCGACGGTGAGTTTGTTAAACACGTCAAAGGCGGTATCGTCGGGCAAAATCGGCACGGCGGTTTGTGCCACAATTGCGCCCGCGTCGGGTTTTTCAGCCATCACGTGCAAAGTCGCGCCAGTTTCAGTTTCACCATGCAAAACGGCCCAATTCACTGGCACGCGGCCTCGGTATTTGGGTAGCAGTGAACCATGTAGGTTGAAGGCGCCACGTTTTGCCAGCTGTAAAACTGGCATGGGTATCATGTGGCGATAATAAAAGCTAAAAATAAAATCCGGCGCAAGGATGTTGATGCTGGCCAGCAGTTCTTCAGATTGCGCGTCGTCCGGTGTGACATAAGGGATGCCATGTTCTTTGCAGAGTTCAGCGACGGACGCAAACCAGATTTTTTCTGCCGGGTTATCGGTGTGCGTGACCACCAGCGCAACATCAATGCCACGTGCCAGCAAGGTTTGCAGGCAACGCACTCCAACATTGTGGTAAGCGAAAACCACCGCTTTGGCGGTCGGTGCAGGGATGTTTGTGAGCGGCATCAGGTGACCTCTGGGGTATCGTCATTGGTGTGCTCAAGTATGGTTTGCACCACAAAACGTGGCCGGCCACGGACTTGCTGGTAAATACGCCCAACGTACTCGCCCAGTAAGCCTATCCCAAACAAAATCACACCCATTAAAAAGAAGGCAATCGCAAACAAGGTGAATAAGCCTTCCGCTTCTGCACCTAACACTAAACGACGGAATAGTAATAAAAACACTAAAGCGCCTGAGAGCACAGATAAGGCCATGCCCAGCATGGAAAACCATTGCAAAGGCATGATAGAAAAACCCGTCATCAAATCGAAGTTGAGACGAATTAAACTGTACAACGAGTATTTTGATTCACCCGCTGCGCGCTCTTCGTGCTCAACCGTGACTTCGGTCGGGTTGCGAGCGAAGGTATAGGCCAGGGCAGGCACAAACGTGTTGACTTCACTGCATTGATTTATCAGGTCAATCACATTCCGGCCGTAGGCGCGCAACATATTGCCCTGGTCGGTAATCCGTATCCGCGTGATTTTTTCGCGAAACCGATTCATGGCCTTCGAGGCATAAGTGCGCCAGGCGCTATCCTGACGTTTGCGTCGAATCGAGCCAACGTAATCGTAGCCTTCGCGCATTTTTTCGACCAGGACGCCAATTTCTTCGGGGGGATTTTGTAAGTCGGCATCCAGGGTCACGACGATACTGCCACGACTGGCCTGGAAGCCTGCCAATATCGCCATATGCTGACCGTAATTGCCATTAAACAAAACGACACGGGTGACGTCAGGGCGGGCACGGAATTGATCGGCCAGAATTTGCGGGCTGCGATCGCGACTGCCATCGTTGACAAACAAAATTTCGTAGCTGACGCCTTTGCTGGCGAGCTGATCCAAAGCCGGATACAGTCGCGCAAACAATTGCGACAAGCCTGCCTCTTCGTTATAAACCGGGATAACGACCGAAAGTTCTGGTTTCATTTAAGCAATGCGTATTTTAAAGAAGGCAGGATTTTACCTCAGACACGACTCTTGTAACATCGGCGGCAGTCATGCTGGGGAATAAAGGCAAGGTGACGATTTGTTTGCCGATATGTTCAGCAATCGGGAACATGCCATCTGTAAAGCCACGCTCGCGATAGTAAGTAAATAAGTGGATGGCGCGATAGTGGTAACCTAGGCCTATCTTCCTATCCAGCATGGCTTGCATAAACGCGGCCCGCTCAACCTGGGGTGGCAACACCAAATGGAACATATGCCAGTTACTGTGGGTAAAATCCGCGACAGGTAACTGTGCGCCAGTTCTGGCTTCAAAATCATCACCAAATTCCGTGAAATACTGCTGCGCCAGTGTGGCGCGTTTTTGGTTGAATTCCTCTAAGTGCTTGAATTGCTCTAATCCAATGACAGCCGATAAATCGGTCATATTGTATTTGCCACCCAGGACGTCGACATCAATACCATCCAGGCCGGAACGCGTCACGCCTTGTAAACGGTATTTTTCGGCAAGGCGCGCTTCTTCGGCATTATTCAAAACCAGGCAACCACCTTCAGCGGTCATGATGTTTTTGTTGACTTGAAAGCTGAACGAAACAAAATCGCCAAACGAACCAATACGCTTGCCTTTCCAGGTCGAGCCTATGGCTTGAGCAGCATCTTCAATCACTCGTAAATTGTGTTTGCTGGCCAATTCATACAACTTATCCATGTCGCAGGGTAAGCCACACATGTGTACCGGGATAATCGCCTTAGTCCGTGGCGTAATGGCCGCTTCGAGCTTGTTTAAATCGATATTGTGGGTTTTTGCATCAATATCGACAAACACAGGGGTGGCGCCGGTTTCAATAATCACATTCGCCGTGGCAACCCAGGAATTGGGCGTGGTAATAACTTCATCGCCAGCACCTATGCCCGCGATCCGCAGCGCGATTTCCATGGTGCAGGTGCCGGAATTAAAAGTGCGTACCGGGCGACCACCAAAATACTCAGAAAGCTTGGCTTCAAATGCCTGAACCTTGGGACCGCTGGTCAGCCAGCCGGAGCGCAATACTTCAGCCACCGCGCTAATCGTCGCTTCGTCAATGCTGGGCTTAGTAAAAGGAAGAAAATCGTGAGCTTGGGTCATCATATCCTCTTAAAGGTATAGGGGGAGTATCAGTAAATCACACTTTGAAACGCCCGCTAACCAAGCGTTTCAAAGTTTTTATGAAGGATACTGATGGGAGTATGTGTTACTACCTGGCAGTCTGACAGAACATTCACGAGTATCAGGCAAGGCCCGCTCACTAGATTATGACTGACGACCTGGCTAGTGTGTCGATGTTTATTTGGTTTCGGGTAAATCGTTAATCCGGCGTGCGCCATTAAAACGTTTTTTCCAATAAGCGATATCCATACTCTCAACGCGAACCTGGCCGCCTGCCGAGGGGGAGTGGATGAATTTATTATCGCCGAGATAAATCCCTACATGCGAAAAGCCACGACGCAAGGTGTTATAGAAAACCAGATCGCCGGGCTGCAAATCTTTTGGGTCGATATGTTCGCCCACTTTGGAAATTTCTGCCGAGGTCCGTGGCAGGTTGGCGCCGAGCACATCTTTAAACACGTAACGGACAAAACCACTGCAATCCAAACCATTTTCCGGAGTATTGCCGCCACGCTTATAACGTATGCCCAGCATGTCCATGGCTTTGAAGGTCAGATCAGAGGCGCGTTGACGGATTTCTAAGATTTTTTGATAGGCGGTCGAGGATTCAGGGAATTGGGTGTCGCCACTGATGGCTGAGCTGGTGCTGGGAACTGTTGGTGTTGTCGTATTTGCACTATTGGCTGCGTTGACTAGCGCGCACTGTAGCACAGTGGCTAACATGACTAATCGGATTTTCCGGGAAGCTTGGGAAAAGTTTATTAGCATCTTTGCACCCTATCGACGAAACCGCTCGACTTTAAGGGAAAATGCAATGAATGTAAACTAAGATTAAGCAGTTTTTTTAGGCGTATTTGTCGAATATCGAACTGGCAGCGAGTAAGATTAATATTTAGTTAATGCGCTCATTTTTCCCAGTGATTTGATTTTTGAGCCTGCAAATTTTCTTAATAAAAACACGACGAACATTTGCGTGGACTGGCAAAATAGCATGCTTCTCGATTAAATAACCTGACGAAATTATCATGAAATCAAAACCTTTGTTGTGCCTGGATGATGTAAAAAAACTGGCGGCTGCGGCCGAAGCAGAAGCGCTGGCCAATCAATGGGCAGTTGTCATCGCTATCGTCGATGATGGCGGTCACTTATTATGGCTGCAACGCATGGATGGAGTGGCGCCAATTTCAGCGCAAATAGCCCCGGCTAAAGCGATCTGCGCCGCACTAGGTAAGCGAGAGTCAAAAATTTACGAAGACATTATTAACAACGGACGCTACTCATTTTTAAGCGCGCCCTTGTTGGAAGGGATGTTGGAGGGTGGGGTGCCTATCTTCGCCGATGGCTATTGTGTCGGGGCAATCGGCGTGTCCGGCGTAAAATCAGCAGAAGATGCGCAAATTGCTAAAGCGGCATTGCGCGCTCTTGATCTTGGTGCTTAAGTTAAACGGATAGCAAAATGGGTTCACCTGAAAGGCAGTTACTACAGTGAGCCCGCTTACACCAAGGAAGTCGATGACATCCTGATTGTTTAGTGTGAGGCAGAGGGGCGCATTGGGTCGAAGCTGTAAGTCTGTGAGGATGCTCGCTTGCTTAGGGCATGATAGAAATCGCCAACAAGTAACAAAACATACTTAAATGCCGCTCGTCACCTTAGGGGAGGCGAGCAGCCTGGCAAATTTATGCACTCAATTAAGTTGGTGCGCAAACGTTTGCGTAATTAAATTTAAATCTTTATGCCAATTTATGGCAGCTCCCGGTTTGCCTGAAGGGGGTATTTGCGCTATAATTCGGGGGTTTATCCAATCCAGAACCCGTCGTAGCGCCTACCCATATTCACATCATCTTTCCAATTCTCCAGGCCGCGCGAAACTATTTTGGTGGCCGGATCAAACTGACCCGAATTGGGGCGACGCAGCGACGGTAACAATTACAGGAGTTACCCTTGCTGCCCATTCCGCAGTCCCTCATTCATTTTGGTTCCACTCCCGCAATCCTGGCTTTAGCTGATGGCAGTGTCTTTCATGGTTACGCTATTGGCGCAACTGGTCATACTACAGGCGAAGTTGTTTTCAACACCTCGATGACGGGTTACCAGGAAATCTTAACCGACCCCAGCTATCGCTCGCAAATCGTCACGCTGACGTATCCGCACATCGGCAACACCGGCGTGAATCAGGAAGATGTCGAGTCGACGCAAATTCATGCCGCAGGTTTAATCATCCGCGACTTGCCTATGCTGGCGTCCAACTTCCGTAGCGAACAGAGTTTGTCCGATTATTTAAAATCGCAAAATATTGTCGCTATTGCTGGTATAGATACGCGCCGCCTAACCCGTATATTGCGGGAAAAAGGAGCGCAAAATGGCTGCATTCTGGTTGGCGATGATGTTGCTAAAGCACTTGAATTGGCGCGCGCCTTCCCCGGCTTGGCTGGCATGGATTTGGCCAAAGTGGTTAGCGTTAGTGCGTCGTATGAGTGGACCGAAACTGAATGGCAATTGGGCCGCGGCTATGCCACTCAGGCAGCGCCGCAATTCCACGTGGTCGCCTTCGATTTTGGTGTCAAACGCAATATCTTGCGCATGTTAGCCGAACGTGGTTGCCGGGTAACGGTATTGCCGGCACAGAGCAGCGCAGCAGAAGTCTTGGCCTTAAATCCAGATGGCGTATTTTTATCAAATGGCCCGGGCGATCCTGAGCCTTGCGATTATGCGATTGCAGCGGCGAAGGAAATTATCGAAAAAGGCGTGCCTACATTTGGCATTTGCTTAGGCCATCAAATCATGGCTTTGGCTTCGGGCGCCAAAACTTTGAAAATGAAGTTTGGTCACCACGGTGCCAATCATCCTGTGCAAGATCTCGATAGCAAGCAAGTTTTGATTACTTCGCAAAACCACGGTTTCGCAGTTGATCAAGCGACTTTGCCAGCCAATTGCCGCGTCACTCATGTTTCACTTTTTGATGGTTCTTTACAAGGTTTTGAGCGCACCGATAAACCTGCGTTTTGTTTCCAGGGCCACCCCGAAGCTTCGCCTGGCCCGCAAGATATCGCGTATCTGTTTGATCGCTTTATCAAGTCCATGACAACAGCAAAACAATCGGCTTAACAGATCTGTGCGGAGTATATAAATGCCTAAACGTAATGACATAAAAAGTATTTTAATTATCGGCGCTGGTCCCATCATCATTGGTCAGGCCTGCGAATTTGACTATTCGGGTGCACAAGCTTGTAAGGCACTGCGTCAGGAAGGCTATAAAGTTATCCTGGTTAATAGCAATCCAGCGACCATCATGACCGACCCGGAAATGGCCGATGTGACTTACATCGAACCGATTACCTGGCAAGTGGTTGAACGGATTATCGCCAAAGAACAACCCGACGCGATTTTACCCACTATGGGTGGTCAGACTGCGCTGAATTGCGCGTTGGATTTGCATCGCCACGGTGTACTCGATAAATACAAAGTGGAATTAATCGGCGCCACTCCGGAAGCGATTGATAAAGCCGAAGACCGCTCCAAGTTCAAAGAAGCCATGACCAAAATCGGTCTAGGTTCGGCACGCTCGGGCGTGGCCCACTCTATGGATGAAGCTTGGGCCGTGCAAAAAGATGTCGGTTTTCCCGTTATTATTCGCCCTTCGTTCACTATGGGCGGCACTGGCGGTGGTATCGCCTACAACTCAGAAGAATTCGAAACCATTTGCAAACGCGGTTTAGAAGCGTCGCCTACCAATGAATTGCTGATTGAAGAATCGCTGATAGGCTGGAAAGAGTACGAAATGGAAGTGGTGCGCGATAAGGCAGACAATTGCATTATCGTGTGCTCGATCGAAAACCTCGACCCTATGGGTGTGCACACCGGTGACTCGATCACAGTGGCACCCGCACAAACGCTGACCGACAAAGAATACCAAATCATGCGCAATGCCTCGCTCGCGGTCTTGCGTGAAATCGGTGTTGATACTGGCGGCTCGAATGTGCAGTTTGCGGTTAATCCGGCCGATGGTCGCATGATCGTAATCGAAATGAATCCGCGGGTTTCTCGCTCATCAGCACTGGCATCGAAAGCCACTGGCTTCCCGATTGCGAAAATAGCTGCCAAATTGGCGGTAGGCTTTACACTCGACGAATTGCGTAATGAAATCACAGGTGGCGCTACCCCAGCATCGTTTGAACCAGCGATTGATTATGTAGTCACCAAGATTCCACGTTTTGCTTTTGAAAAATTCCCGGCCGCAGACAATCGCTTAACCACGCAAATGAAGTCGGTGGGTGAAGTGATGGCGATAGGCCGCACTTTCCAGGAATCCTTCCAAAAAGCCTTACGTGGTCTGGAAGTGGGTGTTGATGGCTTGAATGAAAAAACCCAGGATCGTGAAGTTTTAGAAAAAGAATTGGGCGAGCCAGGTCCAGATCGTATCTGGTATGTGGGTGACGCGTTTGCGCAAGGCTTTACACTCGAAGAAGTGCATCAATTAACCCACATCGACCCTTGGTTCTTAACCCAAATTAAAGACATCGTCGATATCGAACTCTGGCTGGATCATCAAAATCTGGATGAGGTTGATCGTGATTTGATGTTTAAGTTAAAACGCAAAGGCTTCTCAGATCGTCGCCTAGCTAAATTGCTGCGTACTACCGATACGGTGATACGTGACAAGCGCCGTGCATTGGGTGTGCGTCCCGTCTACAAGCGCGTTGATACCTGTGCGGGTGAGTTTGCCACCAATACTGCCTACATGTATTCGACCTATGAAGAAGAATGCGAATCGCAACCAACCGACAAGAAAAAAATCATGGTCTTGGGCGGTGGTCCAAACCGGATTGGTCAGGGTATTGAGTTCGATTATTGCTGCGTACATGCGGCGTTTGCGATGCGCGATGATGGTTATGAAACCATCATGGTTAACTGCAATCCTGAAACCGTCTCGACTGATTACGATACCTCGGATCGTTTGTACTTCGAACCATTAACACTGGAAGATGTACTGGAAATCGTTGACAAAGAAAAACCGGTCGGCGTGATCGTGCAATACGGTGGTCAGACACCATTGAAGCTGGCTTTGGATCTTGAGGCGAATGGCGTGCCTATCGTTGGTACATCACCAGACATGATTGATGCTGCCGAAGACCGCGAACGCTTCCAAAAAATGTTGCAGGAATTAGGTTTGCGTCAGCCACCGAATCGCACAGCTCGTACTGAAACTGAAGCGCTGGCTCTGGCTCAGGAAATTGGTTACCCGCTGGTGGTGCGCCCATCGTATGTATTGGGTGGCCGTGCGATGGAAATCGTTCACGAACAACGCGATCTCGAACGCTATATGCGCGAAGCGGTCAAAGTCTCGAATGATTCACCAGTTTTATTGGATCGCTTCTTGAACGATGCGATAGAAGTTGACGTCGATTGCTTGTCGGATGGCCAGCGCACCTTTATTGGTGGCGTTATGGAGCATATCGAACAAGCGGGTGTGCACTCAGGTGATTCGGCTTGCTCTTTGCCACCGTATTCTTTATCGGCAGCGACTATCGACGAACTCAAGCGTCAGACAGCCTTGATGGCCAAAGGCTTGAATGTGGTTGGTCTGATGAATGTACAGTTCGCGATTCAGCAACAAGATGGTCAAGACGTGGTGTATGTACTGGAAGTGAATCCCCGTGCTTCGCGTACCGTGCCTTATGTCTCGAAAGCCACCGGCTTGCAATTGGCAAAAATTGCTGCTCGTTGTATGGTCGGCCAAACGCTGGAACAACAAGGCATTACCAAAGAAGTCACACCGCCATACTACAGCGTTAAGGAAGCGGTGTTCCCATTCGTTAAATTCCCTGGCGTTGACACTATCCTTGGCCCAGAAATGAAATCGACTGGTGAAGTCATGGGCGTGGGCAAGACGTTTGGTGAAGCTTTCGTTAAATCGCAATTGGGTGCTGGCGTACGTTTACCAACCTCGGGCAAGGTGTTTTTGAGTATCAAGAACAGCGACAAACCACGCGCGGTAAAAGTTGCACAAGATCTGGTGGAATTGGGCTTCTCTATCGTCGCCACCCGTGGCACGGCTGCAGCGATTGCCGAGGCTGGCATTCCCGTTTCGACAGTCAATAAAGTGGTTGAAGGGCGTCCGCATGTTGTTGATATGATCAAAAACAATGAAATCGCGATGGTCGTCAACACGGTTGAAGAAAAACGCAATGCGATTGCTGATTCGCGTGCGATCCGCACTTCCGCATTGGCGGCGCGAGCCACCACGTTCACCACGATTGCAGGAGCTGAAGCAGCGGTTGAAGGGATGCGACATTTGAATCAATTGCACGTTTATGATTTACAAGGCTTGCATAAAACTTTAAACTGATAAAAAAGCGGCGATAAGCTGCTAGCCAACCAGAGGTCACAACCCTACGTTTATACGTAAAGGCTGTGGCCTCTGTATTTTTTTCATTGCTAAGCTAAGAAAAACGATGAGTACAGTACCTATTACTAAATACGGCGCCGAATTATTAAAAACCGAATTGCACCGTTTAAAAACCAAAGACCGGCCTGAAGTGATTAACGCCATCGCTGAAGCACGCGCACAAGGCGATTTGTCTGAGAATGCTGAATACGATGCTGCTAAAGAGCGTCAGGCATTTATCGAGGGGCGTATTGCTGAACTTGAAGGAAAGTTAAGTTCGGCTCAGGTCATCGATCCATCGGAATTGGATGCGGAAGGTCGTGTCGTATTTGGTTCGACAGTCGAGTTGGAAGATTTGGAAAATGGTCAGAAAGTAAGCTACCAGATCGTTGGTGAAGATGAGGCTGATATCAAATTGAGCAAGGTTTCCATCACGTCACCGATCGCACGCGCGTTAATCGGTAAATATGCGGGTGATGTGGTAGGCGTTCAAGCTCCTGCAGGTATCCGTGAATACGAAGTACTTGAGGTTCAGTATATTTAAGACCGGTATGGCACCTGGGCTACCTCTCTTTGGTAACTCAGGTGGCAAAAAATTGGCCATAAAGGCCATTCAAATTTAATTTCCCGATAACGCGCGTTTTTTTGCGCTGGCCTGGCGCGGCTTTGCGCGCTTAATATTGCCACCTTGGGTGACGCGCTCATTACCTTTGACAACGGCTTTAATAATCGATGGTTTTTTTGTGCCGCTGGCGCTTGGCTTAACTATGGTGACCTGGCGCATGCCTTTACCACGTGAAACGGATTTGCTGGTGTCGTCCTGATCTTTCTTGGGGCGATACAATACTAATAATTTACCAATGTGCTGGATCGGTGCAGCATTTAATTCGTCACATAATGATTCGTAAATTGCAATGCGGGCATCACGCTCATCGCCAAAAACACGAACTTTAATTAATCCATGAGCATTTAATGCAGTATCCACTTCTTTTACTACACTGGGTGTCAGTCCTGCCTCGCCGATAATGACGGTAGGCTTTAATGCATGAGCGGCAGAGCGCAAATCGCTACGCTCAGCAGGTGTAAGTTTTATCATAATAATTCCTTTCAAAGCAGTATTTTACGCGAATGGCAAAGAATAAATTCAACCAAAACTGGATTCATGATCACATGAACGATCCTTACGTCAAGTTAGCGCAAAAAGAGGGCTATCGGGCACGTGCTGTTTATAAGCTAAAAGAGATCGATGAGGCAGAAAAGTTAATCAAACCTGGGCAAATCATCGTGGATTTGGGTGCCACTCCCGGAAGTTGGTCGCAGTATGTCAGAAACAAGCTGGCTGGCAAAGAGGGGGGCGGCATAAATGGTGAAATATTTGCGTTAGATTTGCTTCCTATGGAGCCTATCAGTGACGTTCAATTCATACAGGGTGATTTTCGTGAGGATGAAGTCTTAAATCAGTTAGCCCATTGCCTGCAAGGGCGTCAGGTTGATTTGGTGTTATCGGACATGGCACCCAACTTAAGTGGCCATCCAACAGTTGACGCAGCACGCGTAGAATATATTATTGAATTAGCCTTGGGCTTTGCTCGTGAACATTTAAAGCCTAGTGGAAGCTTGCTGGTTAAATGTTTTCATGGCCCGAGTTACAACAATATTGTGAATATGTTTAAAAATGAATTCAAAGTGTTGCAAAACAAAAAGCCAAAAGCCAGCCGTGATCGCTCTTCCGAAGTGTTTTTGCTGGGAAAAGGTCTTAAATAGCAAGAATTCATAATTTTGCACTTGATTATCCTCAAGGTTGGCTGCATATGCTCGCTAGCACGCTCTATCCATTGAGGGTAGAATTAGGGTATACCGTCGAAAAATGGCGCATTTCGCGTTCAAGGAGTTTTCGTGAATAATATGTTTTCAAAAGCAGCAATTTGGGTGGTCGTAGCGCTCGTGCTGTTTACTCTGTTTAAAGAGTACAGTGGCAAGAATATCGGGTCAGGCTATAAAACGATGGCTTACTCTGAGTTTCTTGAAGAAGTTCGTTCTAAGCGCATTAAAGATGTGACGATGGATGAATACAGCCGCACCATCAGTGCGACTGGCAGTGATAACGCCAAAGTCAGAACGAATTTTCCATTGACTGACAAAGGGTTGATACGCGATTTATTAGATGGCAATGTAAAAATCGAGGTTAAACCCCAGGAAGAACCTTCCTTCTTATCGCAAATTTTTGTTTCCTGGTTCCCCATGCTGTTGCTGATTGGCGTATGGATCTTTTTCATGCGGCAAATGCAGGGCGGTGGCAAGGGCGGGGCGTTTTCATTTGGCAAGTCCAAAGCTCGCATGCTCGATGATACGAATAACAATGTCACCTTTGCGGATGTTGCGGGTTGCGACGAAGCCAAAGAAGAGGTGGTTGAGATCGTCGATTTCTTGCGCGACCCAAGCAAATTCCAAAAATTGGGTGGACGCATTCCTAAGGGGGTGTTGATGGTTGGTCCACCCGGTACCGGTAAGACTTTATTGGCTCGCGCGATTGCGGGCGAAGCGAAAGTACCATTTTTCACGATCTCTGGTTCCGACTTCGTAGAAATGTTCGTTGGTGTCGGTGCCTCGCGTGTACGCGATATGTTTGAAAATGCCAAAAAGCATTCTCCTTGCATTATTTTTATCGATGAGATCGATGCCGTAGGTCGTCATCGTGGTGCCGGTATGGGCGGTGGTAACGATGAGCGCGAACAAACATTGAATCAAATGCTGGTTGAAATGGATGGTTTTGAAGCGAATTCAGGTGTTATCGTTATCGCTGCCACTAACCGTGCCGATGTGCTTGATAAAGCCTTGCTACGCCCAGGTCGTTTTGATCGTCAGGTTTCGGTTGGTCTGCCTGATATCCGTGGCCGCGAACAGATTCTTAATGTTCACATGCGTAAGGTGCCAATAGGCTCTGACGTAAAGGCTGACGTGTTGGCTCGTGGTACCCCCGGTTTTTCAGGCGCTGACCTGGCCAATCTGGTTAATGAAGCAGCCTTGTTTGCGGCACGACGTAATAAACGATTGGTCGAAATGCTGGACTTCGAGGATGCCAAGGATAAAATTTACATGGGGCCGGAACGTAAGTCGATGGTGATGCGTGAAGATGAGCGTCGCAACACGGCTTATCATGAGTCTGGGCATGCCGTCGTCGCGAAATTATTGCCCAAGGCGGATCCAGTTCATAAAGTCACTATCATGCCGCGAGGCTTCGCGCTAGGTGTTACATGGCAATTGCCAGAACACGATCAAATCAGTGGCTATAAAGATAAAATGCTCGAGGAAATCTCGATACTTTTTGGCGGTCGTATTGCTGAAGAAATTTTTGTTGGTCAAATGTCGACTGGTGCCTCCAATGATTTTTCTCGCGCAACTAAATTAGCCCGTGCGATGGTGACACGCTATGGTATGTCTGATAGTCTGGGTGTGATGGTTTATGAGGATAGTCAGAATGATGGCTATTTTGGTATGTCGTCGAAAACCATTTCAGAAGCTACGCAACAAAAGGTCGATGCCGAGATTCGCAGTATTTTGGATAGTCAGTATGCCTTGGCGCGCAAGTTGTTGGAAGAAAATCGCGACAAGGTTGAAGTAATGACCGCCGCCTTATTGAAATGGGAAACCATCGATGCCGAGCAAGTTAACGACATTATGAATGGTTTGGAGCCGCGCCCACCTAAAGTAGGCCAGTCTGGAAACAAGCCAAGCAATGATCAGTCCGGTGGAGTATCGCCGAATGCTACGGCACCAGCCTGATTTCAGGTAATTTTTAATTTAATAAGGGTGAGGTTTTCCTCACCCTTAATTTTTCATATGCAAATTTTTGATTGCGGTCGTTATAGTTTTAAGCTAGGCGGAGGTCGACGTCCCTTAGTAATGGGCATACTCAATATCACGCCCGACTCGTTTTCGGATGGTGGTCGTTATAGTCGGCTTGATGCAGCCTTAAGTCATGCTGAAACCATGATGTCGGAAGGGGTCGATATTATTGATATCGGCGGTGAATCCTCACGCCCGGGTGCTCCTGCCTTGTCATTGCAAGAAGAAATGGACAGAGTTATGCCCGTCATTTTTGCACTGCGTGATTGCGGTAAAGCGATATCTCTGGATACGTATAAGCCAGAATTAATGCGCGAAGCAATCCAGGCAGGTGTCGACATGATTAACGATATTCGCGGCTTTGCCAGCGAGCAGGCCATTGCTGCTGTCGCTGGTAAAGAAATTGCAGTGTGTGCAATGCATATGCAGGGGCAGCCTCAGACTATGCAAGATCAACCTGAGTATGACGACGTGTATGCCGAAGTTAAGGCGTTCTTACAGCAACGCTTAAGTGCTTTGCAAGATGCTGGTCTGGACAAACGACAAATTTGCCTGGATCCAGGGTTTGGCTTTGGTAAAAGTCAGATACATAACGAGGCGTTATTCAGAAGTATTAATCGCTTGCAGCAAGAGTTAACGTTGCCAGTGCTGGTTGGTGTCTCGCGCAAATCTATGCTGGGCAACATCGTTGGTAGACCTGCAAATCAACGGCTCGCGGCCAGCTTAGCTGCTGCAATGTTGGCGGCGCAGCAAGGAGCTTCACTAATTCGTGTCCATGATGTTGCAGAAACCATGGATGCGCTAAAAATTTTACAACAATTATCTGATAGTCCCAGGGCGTGAAGCCTTAACTCGTAAGTTACACGATGGCTAGCCTTGGCAGTAAGGTGGTAGAGAAAAATGCAAAGAAAATATTTTGGTACGGATGGTATTCGCGGGAAAGTTGGTGTAGCACCTATTACGCCTGATTTTGTGATGCGCCTGGGCTATGCTGCAGGTCGTGTTTTAGCCCAACAAAAAGCGCCAGTTGACGGTAAACCTACGGTTTTAATTGGCAAGGATACGCGAATTTCCGGATATCTGTTGGAAGCTGCACTGGAGGCGGGATTCGCCGCTGCTGGGGTAGATGTTATGTTATCCGGCCCAACGCCTACGCCAGCCGTTGCTTATCTGACCCGGGCATTACGTTTGTCTGCTGGCGTGGTGATTTCTGCGTCACATAATCCATATGATGATAACGGCATCAAATTTTTCTCAGCCGATGGCAATAAACTTGCTGATGAAGTCGAGCTTGCGATTGAAGCGGAATTGGAAAAAGGCATGCATTGCGTAAGTTCTGAGCAGCTCGGCAAGGCAAAACGCTTAGCGGACGCAAATGGTCGCTATATCGAATTTTGTAAGAGTACGTTTCCTAATGAATTAGATTTACGTGGTTTGAAACTGGTCATTGATACAGCAAATGGGGCGGCGTACGATATTGCACGCCATGTATTTCATGAGTTGGGTGCCGAAGTAATTGCAATTGGCAATCAGCCCAATGGCATCAACATCAACGATAACGTCGGAGCAACTGCACCGGAAGCATTATCCTTGGCGGTCAGGGCAAATCACGCCGACCTGGGTATAGCGCTTGACGGTGATGCAGATCGCTTAGTGATGGTCGACGCTAGCGGAAAGATATACGATGGCGATCAATTGCTGTATCTGATTGCGATGGATAAGCAACGTCATGGTGCGATTCCAGGGGTTGTCGGAACTTTGATGACGAATATGGCCGTTGAACTTGCTCTGACGGCTGCAGGGATAGGTTTTGCGCGCGCCAAGGTCGGTGATCGCTACGTTTTGGAACTACTGCAAGAAAAGGGCTGGCTGGTTGGAGGTGAGGGCTCGGGGCATATCATCAACCTTGATAAACACACGACAGGTGATGGCATAGTCTCTGCATTGCAAGTGCTGTCTGCCTTGCGTCGTAATCAACAAAGCCTGGCTCAAGCCTGCGTCGGCTTGCAGTTATTCCCTCAAGTGTTGATTAATGTTCGCATCAAGCCAGGTTTTGCATGGCAGCAAAATGCAGTCATGCAGGCTCGCATTGTTGAGGCCGAGCAGGTATTGCAAGGGCGCGGCCGTGTCTTAATTCGTGCCTCGGGTACCGAACCAGTAATTCGTGTGATGGTTGAAGCAGACACTGCTGAGTTGGCGCAAAATTGGGCCAACAATTTGGCAAACTGCTTACGCGAACAGGCAGAGTAAGTCGTGAGGGCTTGAAACTCGTACGTTAACCATGTACTATTCAGCCCTCAAATTACATGACGTTTTAATCAGCGTTATGCATGGCTGTCCATAGCTCAGTTGGATAGAGCACAAGCCTTCTAAGCTTGGGGTCGTAGGTTCGATTCCTACTGGGCAGGCCAATTCCTCATTCGCCAATAAGACTCAGTCAGAGCAAGCTGCATCTGATTTTTGTTGTAGTCGGGCAATCTTACTTCTGATCACCATCTCTTTATTTGGTTGCGACGCCTTAAGCTCGTCTTCTGCTAGTTTGCGTGCCAGTCTGGCTTGTTCGCAGCGATGACGTTTTTGCTCTTGTCGACGCGCTACTTGCTCGTTCTCGCGCTGGTATTTTGCTTCCTGCTTAATACGTTCTTGCTGCCATTTTTGTGTCAATCCTTGTTGTTTGCGCGTCTGTTCAAGTAAGCGCTCTCGTTCTGCTTCATTTACTTCTGACTTCAACGCGCGCTGACTGCTACGCTCATGTTGCAAGCACGGTTTTTCAGAGTAGCGCTTACCGGTATCGGATCGACACAAGTAGTAGCTGGCACTAAGGGCATCTTGGGGAAATTGCTGCAGGAAAACCAATAAAAGCCAATATTGACTTTTGTTACCTGTTAAAAAAGCTGGCCATTTACTTAGCAGTCTCTGAAGATGAATCATGTAATATTTTCCCAGGATTCAAGAGATTTTGCGGATCAAAGGCATTTTTGATCTTACGCATAAGCGCAATTTCTAGTTCAGACTTATAGCGCAATAATTCATCGCGCTTGAGCATGCCAATACCATGCTCGGCAGAAATAGATCCTTTGTATTTCGCAACCTGATTATGAACGAGTCGATTGATTTCTGCTTGCTGCTCCAGGAAACTGCTGCTTTGCTGTCCGAGGGGTGCAGAAATGTTGTAATGAAGATTACCATCACCAATGTGACCAAAGCAAATAACGCGCACATCGCCATAGCTATTTTGCAACATCAATTCGGTTTCCTTGTGAAATTCCGGAATTGCGGAAATAGGCAAAGAGATGTCGTGTTTAATATTCGGACCTTCTTTAGCTTGTGCAGCCGAAATTACTTCTCGTATCGCCCAAAACTGCTCGGATTGGGCTTGATTGTGTGCCAGCCAAAGTGCGTCGGTATTCACGAGCTGACCAACTTGTTCGAGCATGTCGAGTAAGACTGGGTACGCCAAATCGGCAGAAGAGGGGTCAGAAATTTCCAGTAATACTGCATAATTTTTGGAGGGCTGCTGTGATCCAATTTTAGGATAATGCGGGTAGTGACGCTCAACCAGCTGCAGGCAAGCCTCAGACATAAGTTCAAAACCGGTCAAGTAATTCGACAAGTTTTGACGCGCCACGCTAAATAAGGTCAATACCTCATCAAGTGTGGACAACCCTATCCAGGCGGTGTGAGTCGTGCGTGGCCGGGGATAAAGCTTTAAAACCGCTTGAGTAATAATACCAAGCGTGCCCTCTGAGCCTACGAATAAATCACGTAAATCGTAACCTGTATTATCTTTTCTCAGGCCACGCAAACCACTCCAAACTTCGCCATTCGCAAGAACCACTTCCAGTCCCAAACATAATTCACGCGCATTGCCGTACCGCAAAACAGCAGTGCCACCAGCGTTGGTAGCCAAATTTCCGCCTATCGTGCAGGAACCCTCTGAAGCAAGCGATAAAGGAAAGAAGCAGTCATGCTCTGCGGCCCACTGTTGCACCTCGGCCAAAGTGCTACCGGCAGCAACGGTCATGGTATGGTTAAAGGTATCAATTGTAATCAGGCCAACTAATCGGCGCGTGGATATGATAATTGCGCGACCATTTTTATCCGGTATGCTACCCAATACCAGACCTGTATTTCCCCCTTGGGTGACCATGGGGATTTGGAATTGATTGCATAGCTTAACAACACTTGCTAGCTCGATGGTATTTGAAGGTAGCACCACGGCCAATGCTAAACCTTGGTAACGTCTGCGTTGATCGATTAAATAACTTTGCATCGCATTGATATCATCAATGACATATTGCGAGCCGAGTAATTGTTTAATCTGGGATAAAAATTCAATCATGTTGAATTGGGAGCTATCGATTAATCATGCACGTTAGAGGTTGCTTTCGCCGCTTTTGCTGCTTTTTTTATGGGGCGCAAATAGCTGAGCAAGGCGCAAAATAAAAACAGACTCAAGCCCAGCTCTGTTAATGCCAAAATCCGGGATAGCAGGCCTATGTCACTAAAAGCCCGCACTACGCCTTCAGTGAAATACAGCAAAACCAGCATGCTGGCCCATTGCATCGTGTAATTATCGCGTTTTACTATACCTTTAGCTGCGCATAACAAGGGCAAAATTTTTAAAACTAGCCAGCTACCGCCTGGTTTAAGTGGCGCCAGATAGAGTTCCCATAATATGAGTACCAGGATCAATGAAAAAAAACTGCTAACGATAAGTCGAAAGCTTGGTGAAGATTTTGCTGTCATGATGAAGCATTTAGTTTTAATGCGGTGCGAGCAAGCCTTTGTCCTAGTGCTAAACAGAGCTTGCGAGTTTCGGTACTGATGGGCTGTTGGCCGTTGGCACCTGCCCAATGACTTGCGCCATAGGGGCTGCCACCAGTTGTGGTATGCATCAGCTCAGGCTCAGAGTAGGGCAGGCCGACAATGAACATGCCATGATGCAGCAGCGGTAACATCATACTAAGTAGTGTCGATTCCTGACCACCATGCATGCTGCCAGTAGATGTGAATACGCAGGCAGGCTTGTCAGCTAAACTGCCAGATACCCAATCGGCGGCAGTGCCGTCCAAAAAGTATTTCAGCGCTGATGCCATATTACCAAAACGAGTGGGTGAACCCAATGCCAGTCCGGCGCACTCTTTTAAGTCGCTCAACTCGACATAGGGCGAGCCCGATTGTGCCAACTCGGGTTCGCATGCTTCATTCACCGTCGAAACCGCAGGCACCGTGCGCAAGCGAGCGTTGCAACCCGGGATACTTTCGATTCCTTGAGCGATTAATTCTGCCATTTTGCGAGTGGCTCCGTGACGCGAGTAATAGAGCACCAGTAAAGTAATGGGATTGTGATTCATAATGTATAAAACGTAGGCTTCTCGGATTCTAAACGATGATAGGAAAATCGGGTTCGATCCTCTTTCACAGAGTGCTATAATCCACGGTTAATCTGAATTATGTGTGTACGGGCAAAAAAGCCTGAGAGTTGTATTTTAATTGACTACACGTCCACACAGCTAATTTTACTAAGAAGGGTATTTCGTGTTAGCTACCGCAAACATTACTATGCAATTTGGCCCCAAGCCATTGTTTGAAAATATTTCCGTTAAATTCGGTGATGGCAATCGTTATGGTTTGATCGGCGCAAATGGTTGCGGTAAATCCACCTTTATGAAAATTCTGGGGGGCGATCTTGACCCAAGTTCCGGCAATGTCATGCTGGACCCCAATGAACGCCTGGGTAAATTACGTCAGGACCAGTTTGCCTACGAAGACATGCGGGTGTTGGACGTGGTTATGATGGGCCACACTGAAATGTGGGCGGCGATGTCGGAGCGTGACGCGATTTACGCGAATCCTGAAGCCAGCGATGATGATTACATGCGTGCAGCTGATCTTGAGGCAAAATTTGCCGAATACGGTGGCTATACGGCTGAGGCCAAGGCGGGTGAGTTACTTTTGGGTGTAGGAATTCCCACTGAGCAACATCAAGGCTTGATGAGTTCTGTTGCCCCCGGCTGGAAATTACGTGTTTTACTGGCGCAGGCTTTGTTTTCGGATCCGGATATATTGTTGCTCGATGAACCAACCAATAACCTGGATATCAATACCATTCGTTGGTTGGAAGAGGTACTAAATCAACGTAATTCGACGATGATTATCATCTCACATGATCGCCATTTTTTAAATCAGGTCTGTACTCACATGGCCGACATGGATTACGGCACCTTAAAAATCTATCCCGGCAATTACGATGATTACATGCTGGCCTCATCGCAAGCGCGTGCTCAATTATTGGCAAATAATGCAAAAGCTAAGGAAAAAATCGCCGAGTTACAGGATTTTGTACGTCGATTTTCTGCCAATAAATCCAAGGCACGTCAGGCAACCTCGCGCGCCAAACAAATAGATAAAATTAAAGTTGAAGATGTTAAACCATCGAGCCGTCAGAATCCTTTCATTCGTTTTGAGGGAGAGAAAAAACTGCATCGTCTGGCGGTTGAGGTAACAGGTTTAAGCAAAGCCTATGACCGCAGTTTGTTCAAGGCTCTGGACATAACTGTTGAAGCAGGTGAAAAAGTCGCCATCATCGGCGCCAACGGCATTGGTAAAACGACATTGTTACGCTGCATAGGTGGCACCGATATCTGCGCCTTGTCAGCCGATAAGGGTAACGTCAAATGGGCCGAGAATGCGAATGTAGGCTATATGCCGCAAGACCCTACGGAAGAATTTGCCAGCGATAAAAATCTGACGGACTGGATGGGCGCCTGGACTAAAGAAGGCGATGATGATCAAGCGGTCAGATCGATACTTGGGCGTTTGTTATTTTCAGGTGACGATGTTCGTAAATCGGTTAAGGTACTTTCAGGAGGTGAGAAAGGTCGCATGATGTACGGCAAGCTGATGTTGGGCCGACATAATGTTATGTTGCTTGATGAGCCAACCAACCACATGGACATGGAGTCGATAGAATCACTCAATATCGCACTCGAAAAATACGCAGGAACCTTGTTATTTGTATCGCATGACCGCGAGTTTGTTTCGTCGCTCGCGACCCGGATTATCGAAATCAAAGAAGATCAGATTATTGATTTCAAAGGTGGTTACGACGAATACTTAAGTAGTCAGGGCATACAATAACCAGCTTAGCGTACCGCTCGTGTTGGAGTAGCGTGACTGTTCCAACATGAGGGTAATTCTAGTTAACCTGGTAAGTAAAAATCGGGCTCAGCATTGCCAA
The DNA here is from genome assembly GCA_041913845.1 of Undibacterium sp. Lineage (GTDB taxonomy): Bacteria > Pseudomonadota > Gammaproteobacteria > Burkholderiales > Burkholderiaceae_D > Undibacterium. The sequence continues at coordinate 106,754 of JAYSEN010000008.1, read as the reverse complement.
CTCGCTGCAGTCTTATCGTTCAGGCTGCATACAATGTGGCGACTAACGGCAAGCCTGAATTGAGGCTTGCCGCTGGCGATTTTCTTATATAGCCATGCTGGCGCTTGCGCGCGAGTTGGTTAGAGTTGCGAAGCGATTACACGAAAGTGGCGCTGTTTACTACATTCATTACCTTCGTATTTGTCTTTCGGTTAGGCTTCTGAAGCTTACTCAGATTTCAAAGTCAGAAATCTCACCTAACAAACTATCCAGTCTATCTCTTAAAGCACGCGCCATTTCGCGGCCTTTCGCTTTGATTATGGCTTCAAGATAAGGTTTTCGTAGCTCACGGAAGTCGTCCAGATTAGCCGCTTTCTCGACCTTGAGTTGCATGGTGAAACCACGTAAGCCGAGGTTGGCTTTAACCGTTTCGGTATAAAACTGGTAGATCGCCTGGAAGCGTTCTGCATCATTTAGTGCGGGGGCTGGATCAATAGTCGCTGCCTTACTCTCCAGGAGTGGTGACGTCGTTTCAGATATAGGTAAACTGTGCGGTGCGTCATTAAAGTCACTCGTCGATTTCGGCTCGATAAATCCCAGGGCGAGTAATTCATCTAAATGGTTTTCAGTTAAACCCAAAGCGACGACTTTAGCCAAAAGTTGCTGTTTATTTTGCTTGCCATCGACCATGACAAGTAAGCTGCGCAAACGGGTTGCGAGCTGGTATTTACGACTCAGAATTTCTTCGCGACCTTTTTCGGTTTTGTCGTAAGTTAAATCTAACATGCTGTCTCACAATTTATGGAAATAGTTTTTTTGAGCATACCGTAAAATGAAAAAGCCTGGCAAGTATTTTGCCAGGCCTGTTTAACAATCGCACTTCAAGCAAATCGCTTAACTCGCCGTATTCGATTTACGATGCAAATGTATGGGCTTTTCCATCGCTGAAGGTGATGTTTTACATTGACTATCACTAGCGCAATTTTTGCATTGATCGCTGCATGAACCAGCGCTGATTTTCAAAAATGACTTGCTCCAGGAATGGCGTTGCAGCAAATGCAGTTGCCATTTCGCAGGCATCCAACGCAACAGAATAAAGACAAATGCCAGAAGTACCAGTAGTAAAGCGATCAGATTTTGCATGATTAAGCTAATAAATAAGTGGCTAATCGAAAGCTGATAAATGCCGCCAGATAGGCAAGAGCAAATAAATAGCCAGCCATCAACAATGGATAGCGCCAGGTATTGGTTTCGCGCTTAACCACACTCAAGGTTGCAACACATTGAGGCGCGAACACATACCAAGCCAAGAGTGCGATTGCTGTGGGCAGACTCCAGGATTGGCTTAAGATAGGTTCCAATGCCTGCGTTAACTCATCGCCATTTGCAGAAAGGGCATAAACCGTACCTAGAGCTGCTACAGCGACTTCACGCGCGGCCATGCCAGGAACGAGCGCGATACAAATTTGCCAGTTAAAACCTATGGGGGCAAACACATACTCCAAACCTCGTCCGAGGTAGCCGGCAATACTGTAATAAATCGGAGGATGGCTGGCATTTTCAGGTGCACCGGGGAAGCTACTTAAAAACCAGAGCAATATCATCAATGCGAGAATAATCGTGCCGACCCGACTTACAAAAATCTTTACTCTTTCCCATAAACCTAAAGCCAGGTTACGCCAGTTTGGCCAACGATAATCTGGCAATTCAAGCAATAAGGCTTGCGCCATTTTTTCTATGCGCCAGGTCTTCTTGAAGAAATAGGCCACAGCCAGGGCTGAAATTATCCCCGCCATATACAGGCAAAACAACACCACACCCTGTAAATTAAGCAATCCGGCAATACGTTGGTCAGGTATAAAAGCAGCAATAATCAGAGCATAGACTGGCAGGCGTGCAGAGCATGTCATGAGTGGCGCGATCATAATTGTCACGATGCGGTCGCGCGGATTTTGTATAGTGCGGGTTGCCATAACACCTGGTATTGCACAGGCAAAACTGGAGAGCAATGGGATGAAGGCGCGGCCTGATAAGCCAACAGACCCCATAACTTTGTCCAGTAAATAGGCCGCTCTGGGTAAGTAGCCCGAGTCCTCGAGAACAAGAATAAAGAAAAATAAGATTAAAATCTGCGGCAGAAAGACTAAAACACTACCTGCGCCACCAATCACGCCATTGACAATCAGGCCACGCAGCAAACCATCGCTCATGTGCGTCTCAAAAAGACTGCCCAGGCCTTCCATGCTGCTTTTAATCAATTCCATGGGCATTTGAGCCCAGGCAAACACCGCTTGAAATACAAAAAACATCAAGGCCAGAAAAATCGCTGGCCCAATTACAGGGTGCAAAACTAAGGCATCGATTTTATAACTCAGGTTTTGATCGCCGGTATTAGCTTGACTCACGCAGCGTGACAAAATCTCATCGACTTCAGCCTGAAGTTGCTCTGGTGTTTGCGTTGCTTGCACTAAGCTGCTTACTTCGCTAACAGTTGTGTGATTCTTTAACTGAATTAACAAATCCCGCACGCCATCATTGTTGATTGCTACGGTTTCAACAACGGGCATGCCCAGCGCTTGTGATAACCCGGCAAGATTAACTTCGATGCCACGCTTGCGCGCAATATCCATCATATTTACCGCAAGTATCACATGGGCTTGGGTCGCTTTCATTTCCAGCGCAAGTTTCAAACCACGCTTTAAATTGCAAGCATCAACAACGCATACAAACAGATCGGGTTGAGCGGTATCGGCGCGCAAACCAAAAATCACGTCGTGAGTGACTTTTTCATCGGGAGTGATGGCGTTCAAACTGTAGGTGCCCGGAAGATCAAGCAGCCGCCAGGACTTACCATCGTCGGTACGGAATTTCCCTTCTTTGCGTTCGATGGTGACGCCAGCGTAGTTTGCTACTTTTTGCCGGGCCCCGGTTAAGCGATTGAACAGGGCGGTTTTACCGCAATTGGGATTGCCAACTAAGGCAATGGATGCATGCATACAAATACGTTACTTAAGGTTTGACTGGAGTGACCGGGGCGACTTTGATCATATCTGCTTCGTAGCGACGCAGAGCGAAAGTCGAGTTGCCGACTTTAACAGCTAAAGGGTCGCCGCCAAAAAAAGCTTTATGTAACACCGTAACCGCTTCACCACCGACAAAGCCTAATTCCTTAAGACGACGCTGAACTTCTGTGCCACCTGAATGGGAAGCAGTTTGATAAATATCAAGTATCACACCCGACTCACCTTTTTTCAATTCGTGCAAAGATAAGCTGGTTAATTCTTGATTCAAGGCCTTGTTCATGATGCCAACCAGATTCAGATGATAATGATAATGAGAATATATATCAATTAGCCTCTGACCGCAATTCACTTCCAACAAGCAATTCGATTTCTTTGGAAAAATCAACCTGAGTTTGAGTTAGCCCAAACAGCTCGAGCTTTACTGCTACGGTACAACGTCTTTGCTGAGGGCGATGAGGCTGATGATTTGGCTGCGCAAACCTCTTTCTGGAAAATCTAAAGTAAGATCGATGTCATTATTTATACACAGCAACATCGTATAATTGGGCGCAACCGATTGCGTACCTTTATTTCTCTAAGTTTTTTATGACACTTTCCCGTTTTTTTCGACTCTGCGCGAGCCTGCTCCTGGCTGTGAGTATCACCAGCCCGTTTTATGCCCATGCACGCACAAATAGTACGGATATCACGCCGCTGATTTTGATTTCGATTGATGGCTATCGTGCAGATTATCTCCAACGTGGAAAATCAGCCACGCTACAAGGTCTGCGTGAACAGGGTGGCTATGCCAAACAGATGCATCCATCGTTTCCATCGCTAACCTTTCCGAATCATTACACCTTGGTAACTGGCTTGCGACCAGATCAACATGGAATTATTGCCAATACTATGGATGATCCAGCCATACCAGGGGTGCGTTTTAGTATGGGTAATAAACAAGCCGTGACCGACAGAAAGTGGTGGGATCAGGCAACGCCAATCTGGGTAAGCGCTGAGCGACATGGTATACCCAGTGCCACCATGTTTTGGCCTGGCTCGGAAGCGGCAATACAAGGTCTGCGTCCCAGTGAGTGGCGCCCATTTGATGGTAAGCAAAGTGCCCTTCAGCGCGTGCAAACTTTGCTGAGCTGGCTGGATAAGCCGCAGACTGAGCGGCCGCGTTTTTTGACCTTGTACTTTGATGATGTGGATCATGCCGGCCATGACTTTGGGCCTGACAGTACCGAGCTTGAGCGAGCTTTGCTTGATGTTGATCGCGCGTTAGCAAGCTTGCTAGATGGCCTGCGGCAGCGCAATTTGTCAGCAAATCTGGTCATTGTTTCTGATCACGGAATGGCTGCGACTGATTCCAGTCGCGTCATTTATCTCAATAAACTGTTGCCACTCTCAGCCTTTTCATTGGTGACCTACGGACCATTGGCGGGAATACAGTGGCAAACTACGCCTGCTGAAGCCGATGTGTCGGCGTTAATAAAGCGTCACGCACACATGAATTGCTGGAATAAAAACGATATACCTGCCCATTTGGAATACGGTCGAAACCCCAGAGTGCCTGACGTGCTTTGCCTCGCTGAACCCGGTTGGTTGATTATGGCGGAAGAAAAAAGTAACGCGAAAATCATGTCAGGTGCTCATGGTTATGATAATCGCTCAAATGCAATGGCCGCGCTGTTTGTCGCTAATGGCCCGGCTTTTCAGTCAGGGGTTGAGCTTGATGAAATAGATAATATCGATGTGTATCCCCTGCTTATGCATCTGTTGCGGCTAACTCCTGAGCCAAACGCTGGCCAATTGAGTAAAACGCAGGCTTTATTGCGAACCCAATAAAGCAAATGGGGCACGTTGTTTTTGCCTATGGTTTATATTGATAGTCTTATCTGACCCGTAGTTTGAAGTTCTATGGCTAGTTCAACACTTTTTCCTACGTTTTTCTTGTCGCATGGCGGCGGCCCCTGGCCATATATGACGGGTGAGTTCCGTGAATACTTTCATCAATTGGAGGTAAGTCTAAAGCAAATCCCTGCCACCTTGCCAAGCCAGCCTGAAGCTATCGTAATGTTCACTTCGCATTGGCAGGGGACGGACTTTATGATTTCATCGGGTCTTACGCCAGGTATGGAGTATGACTATTCCGGGTTTCCCGAGCACACTTACCATATTCGCTATGGCGCACCAGGACACCCAGAATTGGCAAAGGAAATTCAAGGCATGTTAGCTGACGCCGGCATTACTGCCACATGTGATGCGCAGCGAGGCTTTGATCATGGTTGCTTTTCACTACTTGCAATACTCTACCCAGACGCCACGATTCCCATTGTGCAAATTTCATTGCGAGCTGATTACGATGTGGCCGCACATTGGCAACTAGGACAGGCATTATCATCCTTAAGACAAAGGCCTATCCTATTGATTGGTAGTGGCCTCAGTTATCACAATTTGCGCGCATTCAATGAGCAGGGGCGTCAGTCATCAAAAGCATTTGATAAGTGGTTAACTGAAACGATAATCGAACAACATCCGATGCAACGAAAACAAGCTTTATTTGACTGGACCTCAGCGCCGGCCGCACGTCAGGCGCATCCGTTTGAAGATCATTTATTGCCCTTGATTTCCATCGTTGGCGCATCGGAAAGCGACCTGGCCATATATTGTTACCATCAAGACGACTTTATGAATTGTCTGACGGTTTCGAGTTTTCGTTTTGAGCAGCGAGATGCTTTAACATAAGTTTGCTAGCTGCATTTTCTTCGAAGAGCTTCGCTTCGTCGATATACACCTGGACCGTGCCGTCATGGCGCCAGGCACCCTGTCGTTTGATCTCAGAAAAGCTGGCACCTGCGCGATAAGCGCTGGTTGCCATGCCTCGCCTCAGACTATGCGCGCTATAGCACTCAGACTCTGGCAGCCCTGCGGATTCGGCACCGCGCCGGACGATTTCACTTACTGCAGCTGGACTTAAGCCTTTGGCTGAAATCTGCTTCCAACGTGAAATTTGGCGGAATAGTGGACCATCGCTAATGCGCGCCAATTCCAGCCATTTTTTTATAGCCGTTACCGGACACATGAATTGTCGTGCGCTGGTACTCAGTGACGCATCATTTACGTCAGGCAGGTAGGGAATGGCTTTATTTATCCCCAACTTAAGTTGATCGGTTTTTGATTGGCGTAAATTGACGATCAAGCCTTCTCGATTAAAACTAAGATCGCCCACTTCGAGCGAGACTAATTCACTTCGACGAAAACCACCAAAAAAACCAAGTTGCAGTAATGCTGCGTCTCTTTGCGCTCTGACGTCAGTTTGCCTTGCCAGGGCACGCAGAATTTCTTGTAACTCCTCGTAGTGCAGAGCTTTGGCGCGTCGCACGGGTTTCCCCAGACTGCGTTGTATGCCGCGCAGACTCAGACGTATATCACCGTGTTTGGTGGGGTCATCAAAACCTTGATAGCAATGCCACTGACTCAGGGCAGTTAGCCTGACAGCCAGAGTGCGCGCATTGAGCAAATCAGCATGACTCAACAGATATCGTAGCACCAGCGCACTATCGCAAGGTAAGTAGCCGCCCCAGTTCATAAAGTGCCGGATTGCCGAGCGATAGCTACGGCGCGTGTTTTCTGCACTCGCCGCAGCCAGGAATTTCTGCTGACGAGCAAGTAATTCTTGCTCGTCCAGTTGAATTAATTGGGTGGGGTTAAATGGCGACAGGTGGGCGTTAGTCATGTTGTGTAGGCGCATTTCCAGCGGCAGTTATCTCAAGTTTGGTGCCAAACGGCAATCACTCTATCGATAGGGGCGATTGTTTTAAGTTTTATCCCGTTTTTTTAGCGAATGTAGGCCGTTGATTCTTTTCGGTCGGGTAAAGGGCTGTTTTAATTTTATTAGTAACGATAACATATATTATCACAACTCAAAGTTATCATAATTCACTTGAATTAAAGCGCAGTTAATTACATAATATTACGTAATACGTATTACGTTTAATATTAAAATTATGGCGCGCCTTGGAATTAATTACGACGATGTGAAACGTGCTGCTGAACAAATACTAGCGCAGCAAGGTAACCCCACCGTAGACAATGTCCGCATTGCGCTGGGAGGAACCGGTAGTAAATCGACGATCGCGCCTTTACTCAAACGCTGGCGCCAACAAAATCAGCAAAAGGTCAACGACGATCAGGCTCTGCCTGGTCATCTGCTTGAGGCAGTGCGTCATTTGTATGAAGAAATGGAGTTGAATAAACGCGAAGCAATCAGTGAGTACGAAAACGCTTGCCAACAAAAAGTGCATGTACTGGAAGAAAAATTGGCGCAAATTCTGCACGAGCAAGCTGAGCTGGCACAAAAATACAACGCGGTGTGCCAGGCAGAACAAGAACTAAGTCAAGATAAGCTGCAGTTGCAAAGTCAGATTCAGCAAGAAAATCTGCACTACGTGCGCCTGGAGGCAGAGCATCACAGCTTGCAAGTGCGCTTACAAGAGCAACAGGCTGATGCCCAGCAATTGCATAAGCAATTACAGCAGCTAAGTGGGCAGTTTGAACATTATCAACAAGCCAGTGCGCAACTCAGGCAACAAGAGCGCTTGCAGGCAGACCAAAAGCAACAAGCGTTGGAGCACGAGTTACAACAAGCACGGCAACAGCATTTTGCGCAACATGAAGTTCTGTTGAAGTTGCAAGCTGAATACGCAAACTTACTCAACCGCAGTCAACAGGCAGAGGCTGGCTTCCAAGCCGCCCAGCTAGATTGGCAAAACGGCTTACTAAGCAGCCAAAAAACAGCAGCGGAAAATCAGGAGCTCGTCAGACAGCGTCAGGCCGAACTAGAAAAATTACAGCAAGAAATGGCGATTGCTCATCAACAAGCGAGTTTGCAATCGCGGCGCCAGGATGATCTGCATGCCCTCAGCAACAGCTTGCGCGACCAGGTCATCGACCTGGTACAAGAGCGAAAAGCCTGGAATCAGGAACGTCAGGATTTATTGCACATGCTGTCACGTTTACAAGCGATCCAGATTTCAGGCATGCGGGTTGATAGCGGGCCAGACCAAGCCAGCCCGGCAAAAACTTAAGCTCGCACGAGCGTTTGCAAATGCGCGGCGAATTCTTCAGGGCGCCCCAGGTAGTCGGATAGTGGCAGTGTTTGCCATTCAGAATTGCGCTCAAGTAGCAGCGTAGGGAAACCATGCACATCATGGCCTTGCATAAACAAACGAGCTGCATGCATAGCCTTGGATATTGCAGTACTGTCTTGCAGGCATAAATCTATTTCGGTCTGGCTAAGGCCGAATTGCTGTGCCGCTTTGCCCAAAAAATCGGGGTCAGAACTGTTCTTGCCATCGACGTAATAAGTCGCTTGCATGTGCTGCAAAAATTCCAGACCGCGCCCCGTGCTCGCGTGCACCAGATCAATGGCGGCAATCACTAAGCCAGAATCGAGCAACACCGTTGTATCGAACAGTAATTTTTGACGATACTCTTTAGAAAAGGCTTGCCCGGTTAATGCATGAATGCGTTGGTCATGCCTGAGTACAACGTCACGAAATTCGGCATTCAGCGCCGGGCGGCGCGGCCCCGTGAACATGCCGGCACCGTATAAGTTGATGGGCAAAATAGCATGCGCTTTTGCAATTAACTGGCTGGCACCGTAACACCAGCCGCAAAACGGGTCATAGACATAATGCAGTTGCTGACCTGGATAATTTTCACTGACGGCGATGGGGTTTACCATTGCAGCTCTCCCTTGGCAACCTTGGCGCCAATTTCCAGCGCCAGAGACATGCCCAACGCAGGATAGATCTCACGCATTTTCTTAATTAATTCAACACTGTTTTGACTTTCCAAGGTCGCGCGCTGAAAGTCACGCAAATAATTCTCGGTAAATTTCAGACTACTCAGGTCAGTATTGCTACCTGCACGCATATGCCCAGGCACCACCAAACTAGGCTGCAATTGGCGCATTTCTTCTAGCTGATGCAGCCAGGCTTGCTGCAATACAGGTGTTGCAGCATCGGCGGTCCAGACGTGTAAGTCACTAAAAACCGCCACATTACCGACTATCGCCTGTAAATCAGGAATCCAGACATACGGACGATCGGCCAAAACTCCGGTGCTGCCACGTAGCTCCAGCTTGTGCCCCTCCAGGTCTAGTGTTGTCTCTTGCAAGAGCTCAGGCAAAATCAAGTCTTGCGGTGCATTTGCCGCCATGCGTGGCCCCCAGTACGCCAGCTTAGCTTGCATCTTCGCGGCGATACGGGCACGTACAGCCGCGCTTGCAACAATTTTAGTCGCTGGAAAAAACTGTTTGATTTGATGCAGCCCGAAGTAATAATCCGGGTCGGCGTTGCTAACGAGTATATGCGTCAGCTCCTTGCCGGAATCCAAAATGCTCGCACTGATGCGCAATGCATCGGCTCGGGTAAATCCGCTATCGATGAGTACGGCCTGTTTTTTGGCAGCAACCAGTACCGCATTGACATGAAAGCTATGTTGATCGGCGTTGTAAACTTTTATCTCAAGAGGGGGAGTATCGTTCGCTAACGTTGATTTAATCGGTGCTATCAGACAGATAGTCAGGAGAGTATATATAAAAGTAGGGATCGCTACGCGAATTTTGAACATGATTTTACCTTTCCAGTTAAGTCGTCTGCCGCAGTCTATCCTTTTATAATTAGATGAAATACGCGATTTACGTACAAAGACAATTGCATAAATCGATGAAATACCTTTATTAACCGGATATCGGGAATCAGCATGGATCGCTTAAAAGCCAGCCAGGTTTTTGTTGAAGTTGTTGAGCGTGGTAGTCTGAGTCAGGCCGCGCTCACGCTTGATATGTCACACGCTATGGTGAGCCGTTATCTGGCTGAGATGGAATCCTGGTTGGGAACCCGCTTGTTACACAGGACGACCCGCAAGATCGCCTTGACCGATGCAGGTGAGGGCGCGCTGGCGTCTGCGAAATTATTGCTTGAACTTGCAGGTGAAATGCAAACGCAAGCGCAGCGCAGTGCCTTATTGCCAGCAGGGCGCTTGCGATTAACTGCACCTGCTTCATTCGCTGAAGCGCAATTAACCGATGCGTTAACTGGATTTTTAGCGCGCCATCCACAAATTCAATTGGAATTAATCGTCTCTGATCGCTTTATTAATATGGTTGACGAACGTATTGATATTGCAATAAGAATCAGTAATTCGCCTGATCCTGGTTTAATTGCTCGCCGCCTGGCAAATTGCGCCTCACTGCTGGTAGCCTCGCCCGACTATCTGAAACAAAGTGGTGAACCGCGCCACCCCGACGAGCTGACCAGACATAAATTCTTGTCGCATCAATTTGTCAGCAAGCGGCAATTACTTTTGGAAAACGATGGCAAGATGCACACTGTACTATTGACGCCCGTTTTTAGTAGTAATGAAACCGTGGTCTTACGTCGCGCAGCCGTATCAGGAGTGGGGATAGCGATGCTGCCAGCCTACTATATTCAAAGTGAAATCACCTCGGGCCAGCTTGTTCCGGTCTTATCATCCTATAAGCCAGAGATTTTAGGTATACATGCTTTGTATTTATCGCGCCGGCATCAAGCGCTGGCTTTACGATGCTTGCTCGACTACCTTGTAACTCATTTCGCACAACAAAGCGTGCAATGGTAAAAAGTGGCTGCCATCACGAAGCCATTGCCATTGTGGCGCTACACTCTGCTACATCGCGATAATTCATTTTGAGCTAAAATATTACATTATTTAACCATTGTCTTGATGTTGTGCTGATCGGCTTGTCTTAGTAAGGATAATATGAGTATTGTTGCAAATATCTTGGTCGCCTTTGTCGCTCTGTTGCATACCTATTTTTTGGTGCTGGAGATGTTTTTATGGGATAAACCCGCAGGGATGAAAGCATTTGGCATGACTAAGGAGCAAGCCCAGAGTACCAAGGTATTAGCCGCGAATCAGGGTTTATATAATGGATTTTTGGCAGCGGGTCTGGTACTCGGCCTGGTCATGGGGGAGAGGGGTTTTGAATTTAAACTCTTTTTTCTCTGTTGTGTCATATTGGCGGGTATTTATGGTGCCGCAACCGCTAGTAAAAAAATTCTTTATATTCAAGCCTTACCAGCCTTAGTCAGTTTATTGTTCGTGATGTTGGAATAGCCAATTATCGCCGCATTTGTCGTCACAAAACGCCTGATTTCAGCCTCGCTGAGTCAGGCGTTTTTCATTGGTCAGAACCGGCTATTCGTCCTTAAAAGGGGAACTGTGTTAAGTTGTGGGTGTCCATACTACTGATATCGCAAAATCACGATGTGCTATCTGAAAACTTAATCTAACCAGGGAGTTACGCCTACATGACCCATAATTTGCCCTTAATTAGTACCGTCGCTTCTGGCTTAGGTTTGGCGCTCGTGCTGGGCGTTATTGCCAGCAGGCTGAAGCTTCCCGTGTTGATCGGCTACTTGGTCGCAGGCGTTATCATAGGGCCGTTTACCCCAGGTTTTGTGGCAAATTCAGAGATCGCAGCGGAACTCGCAGAGATCGGAGTCATGCTGCTGATGTTTGGAGTTGGCTTACATTTTTCCCTCGATGACTTACTCTCAGTAAAAAAGATAGCCTTGCCTGGCGCCTTACTGCAGATTACTGCGGCAACACTTATGGGACTCGGATTGGCAAGCTACTGGGGCTGGAGTTTTGCCAGCGCGCTGGTATTTGGATTGTCTTTGTCAGTTGCCAGCACGGTAGTTTTACTCAGGGCCCTGGAAGCTCAAGGTGGTCTAGACACGATGAATGGAAAAATCGCAATAGGCTGGCTCGTAGTTGAAGACCTGGCGATGGTATTAGTTTTGGTATTGTTGCCGCCTATCGCTGCCGCTCTGAATGCGGGATCTGGCAATACTGTTGCCGGGAGCGCCAATTTGTGGGCGAGTTTAGGCTGGACTTTATTAAAAATTAGCGGATTTGTGGCCACCATGCTGGTCGTAGGAAAACGCGTTTTCCCGAAGATACTCTGGTTAGTTTCATCGTTAGGTTCACGTGAATTATTTACACTCTGCACGGTCGCGGCTGCGGTAAGTATTGCGTATGCAGCGGCTAGTCTGTTTGGCGTTTCATTTGCCCTCGGAGCGTTTTTCGCGGGCATGGTATTACGTGAATCGGAGTACAGCCATCGGGCTGCAGAAGAATCCCTGCCATTACGCGAAGCTTTCGCGGTGTTGTTTTTTGTGTCGGTGGGCATGTTGCTGGATCCCAAGGTGTTGATCGAGCAGCCTTTGAATGTCGCGTTAGTCGTTGCCATCATCGTCATTGGTAAATCAATCGCCGCTGCAATCTTGGTCATGGCTATGCGTTACCCTTTGAACACCGCGCTGACAGTGTCGGCCAGTCTGGCCCAAATCGGCGAATTCTCATTTATTTTGGCAAGTCTGGGAGTAAGTTTAGGTCTATTAAGCAAGACCGCACAAAGCTTGATTTTAGCTGGCGCGATCATTTCTATTGCCGTGAACCCGCTACTGTTCACCCTCATTACCCCCTTACAACGCTGGATGAAACCGGGAGCCCCCGACTCAGCGTCGGAGTCTAATAATAATAATGACGAATTAGCGCAATTACCTCATGCAACCGCAGAAAAATTTTTATCTGGCCAAGTGGTGATCGTCGGTTTCGGACGGGTTGGCCGCCGTATTGCGGATAATATGTCAGAACACGGCATACCCTTTGTCGTGGTGGAATACAATCGTGAACTGGTAACACAATTGCGGCAACGTCATATTCTTGCGGTATATGGCGATGCTGCTGAGCCTGCCAGCCTGATACAAGCTCACATCGCTCGAGCCAGTATGCTGGTCGTTGCCAGTCCAGACAGTCTGGCGATACGACAAATGATTAAGACTGCGCGGACATTGAACCCCACGATAGAACTGGTTATCCGCTCACACACTGAAGATGAAACCGAGTTTTTACAGAAGCTGGCAGGTGAGGGGGTTTATCAGGGCGAAGCTGAACTGGCAAAAACCATGGGGCGGCATGTGTTACGCCGCTATGGTGTGACAACTTAAGCTGCAATTAAGCCGAGGTTCTTGATTCAGGTATCGTATTGACTGCGTCACTGCTGGCCGCTGACTGGCTGAATAACCAGCTGAACAGAAAACTGGCGGTAAACGCACCAGCAACTTGTGCGCCAATAAATGCAGCCACATCGGCGGGACGTATTCCTGCAAATGTATTTGTCATGGCGCGGGCTAACGTGACAGCTGGATTAGCAAACGACGTTGAGGCGGTGAACCAGTAAGCTGAAACGATATAACAAGCCACAGCAAACGGTGTGATTGAGGGCTTAGTGCGATTGCAGCTTATGATGACGGCAATCAATCCAAAACTGGCAACAAACTCACTAAAGAGTTGTGCGTAACCGCTGCGCTGATGCAGTGAAGCCGCAATGAGTGGCAATTCAAACATAATGTGAGCGACCATTACACCGACTAAGGCACCACCAATTTGCGCGAGGCTGTAGGCTAAAAACTCTTTTCCCTCGACGTTTTTTTGCAGCAACGCTGATAGCGTCACGACAGGGTTAAAATGAGCGCCAGACAAATTACTGAACATAAATATAATTGCCAGTAATCCTGTCCCCGTCGCAATAGCATTAGCCAGCAAGGCGATCGCTATATTGCCCGAGGCCAGGCGCTCCGCCATGATGCCTGAGCCCACCACGATCGCCAGCAAAAATGCGCTGCCAATAAACTCCCCCAGTAGTCTTTTGCTAAATGTCATGGCAAGCTGACTCCGATTTGGTCCAGGACCTGTTTGAATTTCTGTTTATCCTGACGGAATTCCGTAAGCGGCAATGCCAGAAAAAGCTCTATGCGATGACGCAAGATTTGGTAGGCTGTCAGGAAAGCCTGATCAATTTCAGCCTCCGTTCCCGTTGCATGAGCCGGATCATCTACGCCCCAATGGGTGCGTGTAACTGAACCCAAATACACCGGGCAAGTTTCGCCCGCGGCACTCGAACAAACGGTAACAACCAAATCCGGACTTACCGGTAAATCATTCCAGGACTTACTGGTGCAGGCATCGGCATTAATGCCTTCTCGTCTAAGCAAAGCCAACGAGCGCGGGTGGACCTGACCTGTGGGTTGGCTGCCTGCACTCATTGCACGCCATCCAGGCGGAGCCAAATGATTAAAGCTAGCCTCGGCTAAGATGGAACGGCAAGAATTTCCAGTGCAAAGAAATAAGACATTCATGATAATAATAGCATTAATAAAAAAGATTTAACGTGGCTCGCAAACCAACTTATTTGCCGGAACGCAGCTTTCACCATTGCAGCAGTTTTCAGTTAAGTAGCTCAGCATTGCGTTCATAACGTTAATGTTTGCGCTGTAGAAAATGAAACGGCCCGACTGACGCGATTCAATCAAGTCCGAATGAACGAGTTCTTTTAGATGGAAAGATAATGATGAGGGTGCTATTCCTAATTGCTCACTAATCTTAGTCGCGGCCATCCCTTCGGACCCTGCCTGTACCAAAAGACGAAAAATGGCGAGACGAGTTTCCTGCGCCAGCGCGGCCAATGCGACAATGACTTGAGGTGTGTCCATGCAAAATGATTAGGCTTCAAATTTCTATAATTCGATATTATTCGAATTATAGAAGCATTGCAAGGTAGGGGGTCTAAAACCGGAGTTAATCAGTTGGCTACGTTGAAGACCAAATAATACTCTATTTTACCTCTGTTCAAAGTTTGTTTGTTCATGAACTCATAACTCATTGAAGTTAATGGTAAATGTCTCAATTATGTTTAAATTTGTTCATATTTGTTTGTTCATGCACTTGCCTGCACCGATATCTGATCGATGCGCAAGCGCTCTACAGTAGGATTAAATCCGTCAAAACGACGAAAAGTGCTGGTTCTTCTTCACGATCTGCTGTTCGCCGATTAACAGCGTATTGGCATCATTCTCGTCCACGCAAATACCTTTGCTAGCCCGGCCAGTCTCAATACCGACCTTGATCGCTACGCAAAGCTGTACGAACAGACCTATGGCGAAACGGTAGATGCTGCGACGCTTAGAATCTGGATCGGCATAGGGCTCATGGCGATCTCACATTTCCTGCGTAGTCTCGTGAAGCTCCTGTTCAACTAGGGGGCGCTTCAGAAAACGGGAAATAAAGCACGCTAATGGCTGACATGTCATGGCGAAGCTTCAGAGGCCGCACTCAGAGCGTCAGGCAAGGCCGGAAACGGCCCTTGTATATGCTCTCGGTTCCAGTTCAACGTGGTACGAGTAACGGCACCTGTTGTTGGCAAAAATCCAGATACGCCCGGACGATCGCCGAGGGATGTCGATGGGAGGGATAAAGCAAGTGAACCAGTTGCTCTGGCATTGGCTTGTTGGGAAGCAAAGCGACTAGCTTGCCACACTGTATGAAGGACGCTGCCAAAAACGGGGGCAGCTCCGTCACCACGTCTCCAGCCAACGCACGATTTCTCAGATGCGCATAGTCGTTGGTGGTGAGCACGCTGCGCGGCTCAATGATTTCGTCTCCCAGGCTCCAGCGGCCAGCAATACGTGCGCCCGATGCCCAAGTCGCACATGGGTAGTGGTGCAGTGATTCCACGGACTCTGGCATTCCCAGCCGTTCGATGAGTTGCTGACTGGCTACCAAGACGTGCCGGTACCCAAGCACGTGACGAGCCACCATGGTCTCGTGCGTAATTTTGCCAACCCGCAGCGCCACATCAATACCATCCTCTACCAGATCAACGCGACGTTCAGTGCTGAAAACATGCAACTGGATATCCGGATAACGTTGTTGGAATAAGGACAGCAATTCCCACCACGGCTCGAATGCGGGCGGCAAAGATAAGCGAAGCCGCCCTCTTAGCCTCGCCTGATCACTGACTACCGCCTGCTCCGCCTCGTGCAACGCCTCAATGCCGTGGCTGGCGTACTCATATAGGCGCGTACCGGCGTCCGTCAGGCGCGTGCCCCGCACCGACCGCTCCAATAGCTGCACATTCAATTGTCGCTCAAGGTCACGTATACGGCGACTCACCGTCGGCAAGGGTAAATCTAGTCGTGCGGCACCCGCAGACAGACTTCCGGTCTGCACCACGCTGACAAACATCTGTACGGCATTGAGGTCCATACATTCCTCTCATATTTGACAGTTACGTCATCATTTTTCGATCTATTTAATTATATACAAAAGCCTTAAAGTTTGCCCATGCCGTTGATTCCGACGGTTCTAACAGGAGCCACACCATGACCATCCAAGCCCTTATTCAGTCTTACGAGACAGCACTCAATCACAACGCCACAGACACCATCCTGAACCTGTACGGCAGCGACCCTGTGTTCATGCCTCAGCACGCGCCGGCCCTGGTGGGTCGCGATGCAGTACGTGCCGGCTATGAACAAGTCTTCGCCACTATCAAGCTAGATATCCTCTTTGAGATTCATGAAATTGAAGAGGCCGGCGATTGGGCTTGGGCACGTACCAGTTCTGCAGGCCGTACCAAGATCCTGGCCGCTGGCATTGAAGTGACAGAAGGCAACAATGAATTGTTTGTATTTCGAAAAGAAAACGGCGAGTGGAAGATTCACCGTTACCTGTTTGCCACAAACCAACCGCGCGCTTGAGCGCGCCGCATACGTCACCAAGGAGAAAACACCATGAATACCTCCAAACTTGTCTCCACCTTCGCCGCGTTCTCTCTGGCATTGGGTTTCGTATTCGTACCTTCCGCACAGGCGCAAGAAACCGAAAAGCTGCCCAACTACGTACCGGTGCTACCGCAAATCAAGGCGCGTGCGTTGGCCGTTGACCAGCAAAAGGGTTATCTGGTCAAGCAGGTCAAGCCCAACGTCTATGTCATTACTGACGGCATCTACCAGTCGGCCTTCGTGACCACCGGCAAAGGAGTGATCCTTTTCGACGCGCCCGAGTCCTTTGCGCAACACATCGTCAAGGCGGTGGCGGACGTTACGCAAGAGCCAATCGTGCAGTTGGTCTATTCACACGCACATTTGGATCACATTGCCGGGGCTAGCCTGCTCGTCAAGCAAGTACCGAAACTAGCGATCGTGGCCGAGGACTCCACGGCGGCGTTTCTGCGTGAAAAGAAAGATCCTCGACGCCCCATCCCCACCACTACTTTCAAGAATCAGCGCACGCTGAAGCTTGGCACGATGACAGTGGAACTGAAGAAGGGCCAGTGGCATTCGCCCGAAGGCGACCTGTTTGTCTACCTGCCTGAGCGCAAGTTCTTAATGGCCATCGACACCCTCGCCGCAGGTCATGTGCCGTTCATGGATTTTGATCTCAGCACCAACATGCACGCCTATTTGAAGGTGTTCGACCAGTTGTTATCGTATGACTTCGATGTGCTGGTGCCCGGCCACCTGACCTACTTAGCTGATCGCCAGGACGTGCAGATGTCGAAGGACTATGCGCTCGATGTCTATAAGACTGTCAAGCATATCCATGACGGCACGGACCAGATGAAGGTGATGTCGGCTGCGGCGCAGAAATACAGCTGGGACAACAAATTCGCGATCTTTCGCACATTGCTCGACGGCGTTGTTACCCAGTGTGCAGCCGAGATTCAGGGCCGTTGGATCGACAAGCTCGCTGGCGTCGACGTGTTTGGAGAGAGTCATTGCCGTGCGGCACTGATTTACGCACGCTGGGACGACTAATTCAAATTGCACATACTGAGGAGTAATTACAAATGAAAGCTTATGTCATCGAGAAAGCAGGCGGTCCCGAGGTCCTGCAGCTGCGCGACATCGAGTCGTCGGAGCCGGGTGCCGACGAAGTGCTGATTCGCGTGCGTGCTTTTGGCTTGAATCGAGCCGAGGTCTACCGCCGCTTGGGTCAAATGGGGCCCATTTCGGGCCAAGTCGTGCCTGGCATCGAGGCCGTCGGTGAAGTCATTCGTGATCCGGCGGGTATATTTCGCACTGGTCAGCGAGTTGCGACCGCAATGGGCGGTATGCAGTTCAGCCGCAACGGTAGTTATGCGGAGCAGGTAACCGTGTTGCGACAGAATGTGATCTCGCTGGAAGGCACGGACCTTTCCTGGGAAGAGCTTGCCGCGCTGCCGGAAGCGTACCTGACCGTTTGGGGCGCGCTTGACCGCAGTCTAGCTATCCAACCAGGACAAACATTACTGGTTCGTGGCGCCACGTCCTCGGTGGGCCAGGCAGCTATCGCCTATGCAAAGGCGCGCGGCTTGCAGGTCATCGCCTCCACCCGTTCGACTGAGAACAGCCAACGTCTGAAGCAGATTGGGGCAAATGCGATCGTTGTCGACAGCGGAGAGATTGCAACGCAATTACGCGAAATTGCACCGGTGGGCGTCGATGCCGTGCTGGAAGTCGTCGGCGCTTCAACGCTGCGCGACTCGATCAAGACAGTACGTCCATTCGGTGGCGTTTCAGTAATCGGCTTGCTCGGCGGTCCGCCTGCACTTGAACAGTTCCATCTGATGCAGGACCTACCTGGTGCAGTACGCCTGAATTTCTTCGGCAGCGGCATGCTTGGCACATCGGCTCTGCCACTCCATGAGTCGCCACTACCTTGGATCGCTAATGAAATCGCAGCTGGCCGCATGCCCTCGCTACGCAGCGGCACATTCGATTTCGACGATATCCGCCGTGCCCACAGCCTGATTGAAAGCAATCGCGCACTCGGCAAGCTCGTCATTCGCCTGTAAGCCAGGCCATTTATGCAATTATTTGGAGAAATACAATGCACATTCGCCATTCACTCCGATTTTCCCCGATGGCATTGGCTGCGCTACTGTCATTCTCAGCAGCCGCAATGACGCCTACGCCGGGCAATACCGACCAGGCGGCCATCACGATTCAGTTGCACCGTTACGAGCAAGCGCTGAACAGCGCCGATATCAACACGGTCATGCAGCTGTACGCAAAAGACGCTGTGTTCATGCCTCAGCACAGTCTGCCGGCGGTTGGCCGCGATGCCGTGTTCGCGGCGTACCAGCACGTGTTTGCCGCCATTCAACTCAACATCAACTTCAGCATTGACGAAATCGTGGTGATGACGGACGACTGGGCATACGCCCGAACGCGCTCCAACGGCACAGTGAAGGTGCTGAATGCCGCCACGCCACCCGCCCCGGAAGCGAATCAGGAGTTGTTTTTGCTCCATCGCGAAGCTGATGGCAAGTGGCGTTTTGCTCGCTACATCTTCTCGACCACCAACCCACCCAAGATGCCGTGAGGATTGTCATGAATACTCAACTTCAAAGTTACTCCATGGTCGCAGCCCGCGTGTTGATGGCTACCATCTTTGTTCTATCTGGGTTGTCCAAAATCGGTGCTGCCGATGCCATCCGCGGATACATGGAAGCGATGGGTATCCCCAGCATGCTGCTTTGGCCAACGGTGCTGTTCGAAGTCGGTGCTGGTCTCCTGAATTACGTTATCTTTAAATGAAAGATAGTCTTTATCATAGCTGAGTTCGTCAATCGCACTCAGCAATAAAACTTCCTCGGTGGGACTAAGCACTTGGCTGCGATTCTTTACCGACAAATATGTATCGTAAAAAGGAGCTGCCACATCATCAAGCGATGTCGCGATTTCCGACGAAAAACCAGCTAGACTCTTCCAGGCCGCCCAGCGATAGAAAAGGCGAAAACTGAGGAATGCAGTCCTTTCGAATTCGGAAAATGTCAATATTTCTTTCGCCGATGCCAGAGTCCAAGGGAAAGAGATTTGAGTTATGAAATCCTGGATTTGAATTATGCGTTCAAAGTTGATTTGCGCAGTAGTCGGCGAGCAAGACGACAAACGATACCAGATAAATTGCTTGAAAGCTGTTAATACAGACCCTTCAAATTTGCATTTGGCCCAATCGATAGAACAATATCTGCTGTGTTTCCAAATTTCTTTGCTAGTGTCTACGAAAATTTCGTCTTCGTGGTAACGAGTCCTAATACGAACCCTGCTCGGAATCATTGCCCCAACATCAAGCATTGACTGCTTAGTTGTAGGTGTCTCCAGCTCTGGTGAATTGTTGAAATCTGAGAAGCGCTGTTTCAAATCAAATCCTTCTTTTTTATCTCGTCCCAAGTCGACTCTATACGACGACGGTTGTGCTCGTTAGCTTGCGCAGAAATCCACTTGGCGGCATAGCGCAGTGGCATTTTCGACGTCAAGTTCCAGCCACAAATTTGTCTGAGTTCATCCAGAGCGGAGTCAAGTGCAGCCCCGTTGGCGTCCACGCGCCATTCCAAATAGTTATTGCAGAACGTATTTCTGAGGATGTGCGGGTGGAAGGGAGTATCTGACTTCTGAAATAGTCGGGCATGCACGACATCAAATAAATAGTTCATTGCCGACAGAGAAAGTGGCGTTCCGCGCTCAGAGGTCAGTAGGAACTGGTGTTTGAGCGCTATGCGGCGTTTGTTTCTGGTCGGCCGACGCACAGTCAATATGTACTGTTCGATTTCAGAAAATAGAGATGCACTTATACTGACAGTGCGAGAAAGAGTTTTTTGTGCGGGCTGAACTGCTCGATTGTCAGTGGGATCATCAGGCACGCGCCGTATCACACAATAGAATTTTCCATCGATGTCATGAATGTCCGTAGTTTTTAGTTTCAACAATTCGCCACGCCGCATGCCAGTTTCAAGTAGGATGTTGACGATAATCCAGTTGCGAAGCTTGGCGGAGCTGCGGAATGGATTATCTGGCGCGTTAAAAAATATCAACGACTTGACGCGTTCGACTTCGCTTGAATCGAGACCTTTGACATCAACTTCAGTCTTACCGCCCAAGGTCAAGGCCTCAAACCTCCAATGGACTTTATTTTTGATCTCGGTTATTTGGTGGCGCAATGCCGATTCCGCACCCAACTGGTTCGCATATCGTTCTACAGCCCATAGAAGGAAATGTTTAACGCTTGCGAGATATTCGTTATAAGTTTTTGGATGTAGCCAGTCTGCTGGTTTAGGCTGGCCAATACACCCGATAACATTAAGAGCAACCCGGCCTGATCTAAGCCAATAGGCAAATTGGTCGAAGTGCATTGAAATCTTTTCAATTCTGCCTGAAGAAATTTCGTAGTCAATATCTATGCCAAGCGAATTTTCTGCCCATTCATATAGCCATTTAAGAACTGAAACGTCGCGGCGGATAGTGTTTACAGACTTATGACGTCGGCGCAGCATCAAGTAAATCAAAGGAAGTAAAACCGGTTGCGCGGAATCCGACCAACAAAGGAGAGGCATTTGCTCTCCAGATGTGAAACGAACTGTTTGAACGATGTACGACAAAGTTGAACCCAATAGCCCAAAGCCGCTAGGATACTAGGATTCAGGCATTAACTAAAGGGCTAGATCTATGAACAAGCTTACTTTCTATCCATGAACAGAATATGAACGCAAAAAACTTTAGACATTAGTTTTCGAAAGCAGTGCGCAATAGTTCGAAATCGTTAATTTGCTTAAAAGTGTTCCAGCCTAATACCCATAAGGACGCCGCAAAAAAGAACAGTTTTATGCAAAATATAATTGCATAAAACTGTTACTCCACCCTACAGTTTGCAAAAAACTGTGGAAATTAGTTCGCGAACATTCTAATCTGGATAAAACAGTTAGTGTGACGACGGTTATGGATACTGAGAGCAATTCGTGTTATCTGCCTCGTATTGTTGGTGGAACTTGTATTGACATATCGATATGGCCGTATCCAGATGAGGGGGCATTAACCAACGATGTTTTAAACAAATACGTTGGTCGTAAAAAGGCAGTCCTCCTATATCTCGAAGGCGCATCCAATGATCAGATTAAACTCGAAACAGACCTGTGCGCAAAACAGGTTTATCGATTGATTAGAGAACGATGCCTACAAATTCACGAGGATGGGCAGGTCTATGGTTGGCGGGGACTCATACCCTATTTGCATATCCGCGCTTATAAGCGTGTAAAAAAAATTCAAGTGTCAGAATTCGGAACCGGTGCTGTTGGTGCAATGGAAGCAACGCTCGATGCACATCCAGAGCTGCGAGCCAGCTTGGAAAAAAGAATTAAGGCAAAACACTCAGGTAATGCACTCGAATCGATTAAAACCAGCGTTATCAATCATTGCCAATGGTTCTTGGATGAACTGCGTCGATTAGGATACGAAAAGAGAGGTGAATGGCCATTTAATACGGACAGCGTGGCCTATTACTCGATACGTCGATACATCAAAAAATTGCTCTTATCCAATCCTAAGGCGTTGGCGGCAGCAACGGGTGGACCTGAGTTGGTTCGCAAATTAAAAACTGGTGACGGCTCCGGTCGTCCAATTACAAAATTTTTACAACGAGTTGAGATGGATGCTCACAAAATCGATGGGCATTTTTGCGTTTCGATGTTTGATCTTGACGGAACAATCAAAGAGCGGATTGTGCATCGATTGTGGGTTATTGTCATTATTGATATTGTATCTCGTCTTGTACTGGGATATTACTTTAGTTTAAATAAAGAGGTTTCAGCTGACGACACGCTACGTGCGATTAAGCGTGCACTGACCAAATGGACGCCACGAGAGCTTACTTTTTCTGACATTGCTTATGCCCAAGGAGCAGGCCTGCTCTCCGCTAAAGACGACAAGTACATTGGGCTTTGCTGGGATGAAACCAGTGTAGACGGTGCACTTGCAGAAACCTGTAATCGCGTTGAAAAATCCTTAAGGGAATGTGTCGGATCCGTACTACTGACGCCAACTAACTCATTCTCTGTACGTCGTAGCCTCGATGACCGTCCATTTATTGAGGTATTTTTTAAAAACCTCGCAGGAAGGGGTTTTCAGCGGTTATCGAACACCTCCGGTGCAAAAGCGAGCGACCGAAAAGGGCGAGAACCTGAAAAGATTGCGATTAGCTCAAGGTTTCAATACGAATACGCAGAGGAAATTCTTGATGTCTTAATTGCCAATTATAACGCCAAACCGCATAGCGGAATTGGGAGACGTAGTCCGCTTGATTATGCCAAGCAATTATTCGAACAGGCCGCTATTGCTCCCAGACGTGCTGAGCTAAAATCGATTGAAGCGTTGTTAAGCGTACGCAAGCTCTGTCGTGTTCGAGGAGGCGCAGCCCTTGGTCGCTCTATCTACGTCGAGTTTAACTATGCACGCTACTCGAATGAACAGCTTCAAAACAGGCAGGATTTAGTTGGCCAGCATATTTGGGTAATTCATCATAAGGAGGACGACGCCAGGGTCGCGTTATCTTCCACTCAAGATGGCATGTATTTGGGCGTTTTGAGAGCCGCGCCACCTTGGCACAGGACCCCGCACAGTTTAAGGGTTAGAAAGGCCATCTGTCTGGCGGAATCAAAGGGTAAATTGCAAATCTCTAGCGGAGGGGATGCCATTGAGGAGTTCATTCATTACGTTGAGACACAACCGAATAAAAAACTCCCTGTTCACCCCGCCTATCTCGAAGCTAGGCGGATCCTGTCGACACATGACCAGTTTATCGGAGAAAAAATGCACGCGGAGGCAATACGTCGTGCCGACTTGAAAAAAACGGATGATGGGAGCACGCCTCGTCCTGATCCCACATCGCCGGAGAATGATTTGCCGAATAGTACTGGTAACTCGACAAATGTTCGAAGCTTAGTATTACCGCCTCGTCGCCTTGCCGTTTTTAACAAATAATTATGGAACCGATCCACGTTGACCCTCAGCACTGCATCCTGACTCGGCAATATGCTGTCTATACGCCCCCCATTCACGAAATGGTTGAACACATCGCTGACTGGTTAGATCAACAACTACCAGGTGGTTTCATTTTTGGTGCATCTCGATTGGGTAAGAGCCAAGCCATCAAATGGTATCTGGAGAAAGTACTGACCGAACGTTTTGGCTCATGTATTCCGATGGTGATATGGAATCGGCGTCCAGAGCAACTTCCGTCAGAAGCGGGATTTTGGCATTATTTGCTATTAGCATCGAAGTTTGAATTTACGAATCCCTTAAAACCAGCGAAGAAGACTGAAGCTGTGCACCAATGTCTGCATCGTTTCATCGCTATTGCAAAGAATGCGGGCAAAAATTTCGTTGTGTTACTAATTGATGAGGCTCACGAGGTCACCTTAAAGGAATGGAAGTGGTTGGTTGGCCTACAAAATCAACTCGATTATGAAGGGATTTTGCTAAGTGTTTTTTCAGTTGGCACTCATCAACTGGGGCATCGCTATGAATATTTGGCTAGTACTGGAAACGCACATATCGCTGCCAGGTTTATGGCGTCACATGCACGCTTTCACGGGATCCGCTCTGTAGACGAACTCGCCTATGTGCTCAATGGTTATGATGAGGACTCAGAGTGGCCCCAAGGAAGTGGAGTTTCATTTTTGCAACATTTTGCACCCGGCTACTTCGCCAGTGGCAAGAGATTAAGCGATAGCTCGGACATCCTTTGGCATGCACTGACCGAGTTATGCCCACAATCAGCCCGCAGATTTAGCGAATTCCCTATGCAGCATATTGCGATGGCTGTCGAACACTTGCTTAAACGACTCTCAAAAGGGGAGGACTGGGAAAAGATAACGTCGTACGAGAGTTGGTTGTCTGGATTAGCGAAAAATAATTTCTCTGATCATATGCGAATTATTGCTACATCAGGATAGCCCATCATGCGGATGAAATCGAAATTATGGGTTATCCCGCTATAAATTGGTGGAAAGGGAAGCTTCGCCCTTATGAATCCTTCATTTCTTTTGCAGCGAGCTTCTGCGAGCTAAATGGAATACGTTTTAAAGAATTTGGTCGTTACTTCAATTTTCAACCAAATCATATTTTCAAAATATCGGAGGCTGAACTTAATCATATTGTGTTTTTGTTGGGCGAAGATGTCGAATTAGTACAGACGGTATTTGTCTCCGACTTTCAATTCACTGGCTGCGAAAAATTTCGAACTGAGGATTTTGCACATGGATCAAAAATTATTAAGTATTGCCCTGTGTGCGCCCAATTTGGGTACCACAGTCATCTACACGAATTTGGATGGCTAGAAAAATGCCTGTTCCACGGCGTCTCTCTTGCTATAGCTTTACAAGGTGACGGTCAAACAGTGATCGAGCGGAGAATACACGGTATTGGGAGCCTAATGAAGTCAAAATGCCGACATTGGCCCATCGCAGATGAGTGGGATAGTCATATAAGAAAATTCACAGATTGCACCTACGTGAAGCTTCTTTCGGCCTGGATAAAAAATGTATGCCACGTTGGATCAGAGCTGTCTCAGTCGCAAATTTGGGTGTCCGATGGTCATTACTTTAACGTTCGGCAACCAATGAAAGATTTCTTCGGAATGCTTCGCAGCCTCGAAGAAATGCCCGAATTAATTAAGCCATTTTTCACTGAGACTGGTGATTACTGCTCGACAATTTCACATCATTTTCCCTCGATAATTATCAAAGAGTTAATCAAAATTAAGGGTATCGCCTCGTTATCCGATGTTTATTTTGTATACAAATACATCGAAGGCAAATCAGGTAACTATCCACCATTTATTGTGAATCTTAACAAGGCGCTAAATTTACTTGCTCAACACAAGAAAAATTGTCAATGTAGTTGGGCATTAGAAAGAAATGTTGGCTGGATTGATCTTTGGTCAAGAGTAGATCCGAATGGTTGGCCGTATTGGAAACGTCAATGCCCCTACGAGGTAGCGTCCGATGTCTTGGAACTGCATGGGCCTAAGCGGAGCAAATATTTATCGAGGCCTACCGCTCGACATGAATACGTTTATTTTATTCGCACATCACAAATGCTTTGTGAAACAGGACTTGTTGTCCCGATGAGTGACACCGAGATAGACATCAACGATCAGTCAGCCATAACACGTTTCAGCTACCATTACAAATGGAATAAGGAATCCGTTCTTACGGAATTATTAAGTACTTTAGCCGAGTTTGACGTTGATGCGACAATCGTTGAGGTATTTCGTTGGCTATCCTCAATCGAGAAGGGAAATTCGCCGATGGAGTGGTGCGGCGAAAGCAGCCTTGCACGCCTTCTTCTAACCGCCGACAGACTAACGGTCATTAGATTGGCTCAAGAGCCTTTGCGCAAGTCACCTTTAAATATGTGACATGATTCACCTAATAAACCTGCGATAATCGAGCGGGGCGCAACTACTAGATCTAAAACCAGCGATCCAACTTTATTGGCCAGGACGCGTAATTAATTTTACAAATAAGTCCTCTCTACTTCGAAAAAGAGCGAAACAACGATTATCAAATGACCTGACCTTGGCTAAATTGCCTTTCACATATGATTAAGATCGATTGATCTGAGGTGAACAAATCGACAGAGACTTAGTGCCCCAGATTTAATATCAAATCCGGATTGAATTTCGTGTTCTCTGGTACCCCACCTTTGATCTTATAACCGCATGGATTACAAACCACGCGACAGTCTCCAATTTGATAATCAAAAGATTCATGCATATGCCCATGGATCCAGAGATCAGCTTGTTGCACCAGTTCATCAAGGTTCGATGCATAAGCCGCTGAAATCAGATCCTCTGCGTAATACTCGGATACTGATCGCATTGAGGGTGCCATGTGAGTCACAACCACGGTTTTTCCATCGAATGGTTCGCTGAGCTTTTGATTGAGCCAGGATTTATGTTGACCATGAAAGCGTGCGGTGTCACTGACTCGCAACTTACGGTATCCCGATTCAGCAACGCGAATTCGCTTGTAATCCGACATCACTGATTCGGCTTCACGCATAGCCAATTGCCTATCATCATCACCAAATAATCTAAAATCCGTCCACATCGTGGCACCAAGAAAGCGAACTTGACCAAGAATCACTTCATCGCAATTTAAGAAGTGAACGTTTCCTGAAGCGGCACAGGCTTCCTCAATATCGCGATGCATGTGCTCTAGATTTTTTCCATAGGATTCGTGGTTGCCATGCACGTAGATCACGGGAATCCCGGTAAAGGTGTTCGCTGCCCACTCGACCGCTTTGGCTCCGGTATCAATATCCCCCGCTAACACCACCACATCAGGCTGGCTGATCGCTGGGTCAATACGTGGCGCGGATTCACACCAGAGTTCATGGTGGAGGTCGGAGAGCGGCAGGATACGCATGATGGTCACACTGATGAAGTTAAGGGAGCATTATGACAAATTTTACTCATACAGTTAATCCAAGGTTTTTAGCTAAATCCGGGTATGCTCTTTGTAGTGGCTAAAATTTATGTAGCGGAAACTACAGATATGTAGAATAATCTACCAAATGAAATGGATATTACTGATTATTAGTCTCCCCACAGAGAACGCAACCGTCAGGATGCGTGCATGGCGGGCTTTGAAAGCCTCTGGTGCTGCAGTCTTGCGCGACGGCGTGTATTTAATGCCGGAAACCGGTTCATGTCGCTCGAGCATGCAGACGGTTGCTAACGATGTGCTGACTGCGGGTGGCACGTCTATGCTTTTACGGGTGGAAGAGCCGGACCAAGGGAATTTTGCAGGGCTGTTTGACCGTAACGAAGATTACGCGGCTCTACTAACTGAAATTACCCAGGCCAACGAAGCCTTGTCTGCAGATACGCTAGCGGAGGGCATCAAGCAAGCCCGCAAGCTTCGCAAGGCATTTGCTGGGGTGGCCGAAATCGACTTTTTCCCTGGAAAAGCACAGCTGCAGGTGGATGCCGCCCTGCAAGAGATTGAACTGAAGATTGCTCGTGTGTTGGCACCGGATGAACCTCACGCTGCCCATACACACATTAACAAACTTTCCATTGCGGATTTTCAAGGGAGGATATGGGCTACTCGCTGTCGTCCTTGGGTGGACAGATTAGCCTGCGCCTGGCTGATACGTCGTTTCATTGACGCAAAGGCCACGATTCTTTGGCTGGCGTCTCCAGCCGATTGCCCGACGAATGCCTTGGGTTTTGATTTTGATGGTGCCAGTTTCAGTCACGTTGGCAATCTCGTCAGTTTCGAAGTGTTGATGGAAAGCTTTGGATTGGAAACCCCGGCGCTGACGCAACTGGGCGCACTCGTGCATTACCTCGACGTAGGCGGTGTGCAGCCACCTGAAGCGGTGGGAATAGAAAGGGTGCTGGCAGGCATGCACGCAGCAATCACAGATGATGATCAACTCTTACAAGCTGTCAGCGCCGTATTCGATGGGCTGTTGGCTTCTTTTGATAAAAGCAAACCATAACAGGTGCGAGTCATGACAATAATTTCTACTGGTCGTTACACACTCTGGCAACTCATTGTCTATTTCCTACGTTTGGGTACTTTTGGATTTGGTGGTCCCGTTGCGCTGGTGGGTTATATGCACCGTGATTTGGTCGATGAGCGTGCCTGGATCAGTGAAGCTGACTACAAAGAAGGACTGGCGCTTGCTCAGTTGGCTCCTGGTCCACTGGCAGCACAACTGGCTATCTACCTGGGTTACGTCCATTACCGGATTGTCGGCGCGACGCTGGTGGGTGTCGCTTTCGTAATGCCATCTTTCTTGATGGTACTGGCACTGGGCTGGGCCTATATGCATTTTGGCGGGCTGCCTTGGATGCAGTCGGTGTTTTATGGTGTAGGTGCTGCAGTCATTGGCATCATCGTTATGAGCACGAAAAAGCTCACGCAAAAAAGTGTAGGTAAGGATAAATTGCTGTGGGCAATCTTCCTGGTCTTGGCTGCTGTCACTGTCATTACGGAATCAGAGATCGCCTGGTTATTTATTGCTGCTGGTGTGCTTGTATGGTTCCTGCGTGCGCCGCCCAAGTTCCTGAAACGGAACACAACACTGAACTCAGTTGGTGTGTCTCTGCCCTTAATGACGGGCGTGCTTGGCAATATGGATGTCTCACTGCTGACACAGATAGGGATTTTCTTTGCCAAGGCGGGTGCTTTCGTGTTTGGCTCTGGCCTGGCGATCGTGCCATTCTTATATGGCGGTGTAGTAACTGAACATCACTGGCTGACCGATAAGCAATTTGTCGATGCCGTGGCAGTCGCCATGATTACACCTGGCCCGGTCGTGATCACGGTAGGGTTTATCGGCTATCTGGTAGCAGGCTTGCCAGGAGCCATCGTGGCCGCACTAGCAACGTTCTTGCCTTGCTACCTGTTTACCGTCATCCCCGCACCTTACTTCAAAAAATACGGCAAAGTACCCGGCGTGCTGGCCTTTGTTGATGGCATTACGGCAGCTGCAATAGGGGCGATTGCCGGTTCCGTCATTGTCATTGCCCAGCGCTCGATTATCGATATTCCAACTGCCGCAATAGCTCTAGTGAGCATAGGACTGTTGTGGAAATTCAAGAAATTGCAGGAACCCTACATCATCGCTGGCGCAGCATTGATTGGACTGGCGATTTTTCCCTTGATCCATCATGTGTGAGGATGTCCCAAATGACCGATTCCATCGATTTGTCTCGCCGAACCTTGTTGCAGACGGCTGCTGCCATGACCGCAGCCTCCGTATCCGGTGGCGTTCAAGCCCAAATTTCCCAGGAGAAGCCGACCATGAGTACTGTCCCAGCGTTTACTGAAAGCCAATCTTCACTCAAGCCACTTGCCTTTGATCCTGCCAAGCTAAATGGCTTGTCCGAAAAGCTGATCCGATCACATTGGGAAAACAATTATGGTGGCTCAGTCAAAGCACTAGTCACAGTGAGGAAACAGCTCGCCGAAGCGCTTGCAAACAAGGATACACCACCTTTTATCTACAACGATTTGAAGCGCGAGCATTTGCTGCGTACTGGCTCTGTCGTATTTCATGAGTATTATTTTGATAATCTCGGCGGCAATGGCCAGGCTGGAGCCAAAGAGCGCGAAGTTATCGGCGATGCCTTCGGCAGCTTCGACACGTGGGAAACCGAGTTCCGCCGTATCGGCGCTGGCTTGGGTGGCGGTTCTGGCTGGGTCGTACTCGGCTACAACATGCACACGCATCAGCTAGAAAACTACTGGCTGGCCGACCACGGCCATAGTCCGGCAGCAACCCTGCCCATTCTGGTGATGGACATGTACGAGCATTCTTACCAGATGGATTATGGCGCAGCAGCTGCCAAGTATATCGACGCCTTCTTTAAAATCATTCAATGGGATACCGTGGCAGCCCGATTGGCATCTGTTGAAAAAAAGGTTTAACCGGGTCAGCACCTTGATTCGCACCAATCATTTTAATTTTTGAGGAGCACTATGCATAGCATTACTGTCGCTGAACTTGCCTTTTGGCGCAACAACGCATTCGATCACGTACTGTTTGATGTACGCAGACAGGGCAAACGCGAAGCCGATGATGTCGAAATTGGAAACTGCCAGTGGCTGGATCCGGCCTTGTGGCTAGACTGGAAGGATAACGTCCCGCAAGGCAAGCCAATTATTATGTATTGCGCTTACGGGCACGAAATTGGCCAAGGAATGGTTGCCGTGCTGCGCGCCATGGGACACGATGCCCGCTTTCTGGAGGGGGGTATCGACGCCTGGCAAGCAGCAGGTTACCCAGTCCAAGCATTAAGGAAAAATGCACGGTGAAACCGATGAAAATCTCACACCTGAGGATCGGAAGCTCTGGTGAGCCCAAGCGAGATATGAGCTTGCTCCAAATCGGATCACTTCCCAGTGTGTTGCTTGGCATGGCGCTCACGGCAAAGGCCACTCCCGAGCCAAACAAATTGAGCACCTGACAGGTACGTCGATATTATCCGGAAGTGATTGCCGATCACGCCATCAATGCCGGTGCAAATCCCAACAGATGCTTTGATGTAATGTGTGAAGGCAAAAAAACTGGTGCTCGGAATCAACGGTCAGGTCATTTACCACATCAGCGTGGAACAGTAGAAAATAGTTCCGCATAGCAATTGAAGGAGGTCATCATGCAATGGATAACCCGCGAATGTCCCAAAATAGATCGTATAGCTTGTCCCTGGCTGATTGCGCGCTTTATTGACAAAACGCCTGAATTTCTCTTTGTGCGCTCCAGTGAGGTGATCAGCACAGCAATCAAGACTGGCGCAATTCCCTATGATGTCCCCGGCGTGGAACTGACGCATGTGGGTGAGCTGTGTAGCTTTGACGCCTTTCTCGACAAGTATCAGTTGAATGATCCCGCACTACAGCAGCTTGCCGTGATTGTGCGGGGTGCGGATACTTCCAGACTTGACTTAACACCACAGTCTGCGGGGTTGTATGCCTTGTCACTGGGCTTGTCACAGAATTTCAGTGATGACCTTGAAATGCTGAAACATGGAATGATCATGTATGACGCCTTCTATGCCTGGTGCAAGCATTGTCAGCAGGAACCGCACAACTGGCCACCGATGATAAATTGAAACTTTGCACCGTTTCACTTTAGTCTAGAGAGCAGGGGACCAGCCACCAGCCCCCAATTTGCAGGAGCGATGCTCAGCGCGGCGGCCTTTGGCTGGTCGCTGGCAGCCTGAAAATCACCTATAACTTATTGCTGTTGGGTCTGTTTCACAACGTACACTCTTGAGAAGAAATTATCACCGCCCAATAACAGCCGAGATCGCAAAAGGTATTCCCATGCCCCCGGAATAGTGGAAAATAGCCCCTATCAGCCATCAGACGTTCTGTGGCGATCAAATCGCATAGCCGATAGCCACTATGCCTTAAACAAAGCTATTTTCTTCTGTAACAGTCAAAAGGAATGAAATGGATGCATTTACCGATGTCAAAATGGATTTCTACCTTAGGCGAGCCGTATTGGATGCTTCGATCAAATTGGAGATATCCCAGCAGCAATATGAAGAAATAAAGAATGCCAGGCACATTCTTTCTGTGGCATTTTCATTTGAAGAAACCTACGATCTGCTCGTCGGTAATTTTATTGAACTGGAAAGCTCAGCGCTTGGCATGGCAGCAAAATCTATGATGCAAATACCGCGTCAATATGTCGAGATGTTTGAACTGAACGCTGAGATGAATCGACGGGCGATTAACTTTCTGACCACCGCAAAAATGTTCGTAGATCAGCTATTGCAGCGCGTGGGTGCTTGTGGCGGAGCCAAAGAGTCAGCCAAAGCTGAGACAAGCAAGCATTACGACGCAACATTTGAGTATCGATTCATGGAAGCGTTGCGCAACCATGTCCAGCATTCCGGCTCCGCCGTTCACCAGCTATCTTTTAGACGGCAATGGGGACCAGCGGGGCAGCGTGAAAAAATGAATTGCACGACTATGGTCATGACTCACAAAAACTTCTTGGAACTAGACCCTTCCTTTAAAAAAGCGGTTCTACAGGAATGTCCAGACAGCGTCGACTTTCTGGATGCCGCTCGGAAGTATCTCTCCGCCCTTAGCCAGATTCATGAGCATTCGCGTAGTCAAATCGAGCCACAGGTTTCAAAATCAAGAAAAATCATCGAAGATGTGATCAGTTACTACACAGAGCACGACGCAAGCGCCCTGGCGTTGACCGCATACAACGATACAGAGCCCTCTGCCGAAAAAGTACCTGTGTTTCTTGATTGGGATGACGTGCGTCTTAAATTAGCCGAACGCAATATTGCGCAACCTGCACTTGCAAAACTGGTCATTTCTAGTACGCCAGATTGAGAACTTTCCTGATCGTTCGAATCCAGCACGACATTGACATAACACCCTTGGTGCAGGATATAATTTGAAAATATGATTAAGTCTGATTAAACTACCTGACGACAAACAATAGACGATCTAGGCTTTACCTAAGATGAAAAAAGCAATCCTAACTCTTCTGCTAATGGTACTTCCGTGGCAAGCAATAGCCGCTGCGGAACGTAACTTTACGCATGTGTTGGGTAGCGGTAAGAGCCAAAATTTGCAGTTTATTCTCAAGCACATGGCTGAACATGCAGACCATATCTTGCATCATCACGACGATGATGCAGATGAAGGTGATGATAGCAATACGCATGTTGATGACTCCCTGAAATCCATCCAGCATCTGGCTGATTATGACCAGGCAGGCAGTCTGAATGTCCTGTTATTTATCCCCGAATTGCCTGACGGTACATTACTGTCACCGATACCTTCTGTGATCTGGTCTGATACCTATTCCAACCACACCACCATGCCCTTGTTGCGTCCGCCGCGCGCGCCCGCCTGAAACGCGGGTAATTCGCCCTATGTGACCAATTGACTATTATTGGTCACTATGTCTTGTCACCCGCCTGACTGCAAACTACTTAATTCTGCAGAGGCTATTTATGTACAAAATTTCTGTACGCTTACGCGCACTGCCGCGTGCGCGTCTATCCGTCAATGGTGCAATCATGGCATTGTTGATCGGTTCAGGCATCTCCTTGAGTCATGCCGTTGAAACCCCGTCTTTTGCTGCTTTGCTAAAGCAAGCGCAACTGAATGCACCGTATTTACTCGAACAGGCCGCCAACGTCAGGGCGGCTAGTGCCGAGGCACGCCAGGCTAATGCCTGGACTAACCCATCCCTGAGCGTCACGGCAGAGAACATGGGAGCACCGTTGTCCGGCGGGCAGAGCCAGCGTCAGGACACGTATGCTATCACCCAGGTCTTTGAAGTGGGGGGCAAGCGCTCGGCGCGACTTGAGGCTGAACAGCTCAAATCTGCTGCGGTTAGCATGCGCGAACGCGAGGCACGCATATCCTTTGCCAAAGAATTGGCCATTACCTATGCCACTGCCGAAGCCATGCAACAACGCAAGGAAGTGGCCGAAGACGAACTTGCCAGAGCAGAAGATGATTTGCGAGCTGCGCAAGTCTTGGTAAAGGCTGGCCGGGAAGCGGAGTTACGACTGGCGCAGGCACGCGCCAGTCTCGCTGCTGCCCAGGCAGCCGTGCAGTCCGCGTCTGCTGACGTGACAGAGGCGATGGAACGATTAACCGCCCTAGTCGGCGCTACCGAGTCATTTACACGTATCAGCCATCCTTTTCTGGCGAAAGCAAACGCAGTTCGTCCAGAAAGCACATGGTCAGCCGATGCCACGCCCGCACTGGCGACTGCTGTGGCAGAGCGTGATGCGGCTGCTGCACAAATACACGTGGAAGAAAAACGCTGGTTGCCAGATATCGGTGTCAGTGTTGGCATGCGCAGGTTTGGCTGGAGCAGTGAAAAAGCCGCAATCATAGGCTTGACGGCAAATATCCCGCTATTTGACCGCAACCAAAGTGGTGTCACTGCCGCCAGAGAGCGAGCTACCAGCGCATCCATGCGAGTAGAAGCAGCACGACTCGAAGCAACAGCACTGCGTCGATCAGCCTTGGCTCAAGTCCAGGCATCAGAAAAGCGCCTGCAAGCCGCAGAGCAAGGTGAAGCCGCTGCAGCGGAGGCATACCGGTTGGGCCGTGTTGGCTATGACGCTGGAAAAACCGCGCTGGTCGAATTGCTTGCTATCCGTCGTGTTTTGTCAGAGGCAAAAGCACTCACTATCGATGCTCGCCTTGCCCGTGTGCGCGCACTCGTCACTCTTTCAACGGCTGAAGGCCGCATCGCATTTGGAGAATCACCATGATAGAACAAGAACGCCGAGCTACTAACTGGCCCGTCACCGCAGTTGTTGTCGTAGTTGCAGCTGCACTGGGGTTTGGTGCATCGCACTGGATGACGGCAAAGAAATCTCCTGCAACGACACCAGCCGTTGCCAGCGCAGCGGCATCTGCGCAGACTGAGAGTGGGGCGCCAGAGGTCAAGATTCCATCGGAATACCTGAACATTGCCAAGATTGCCGTCGAACCAGTGCTTAATGGCGGCCTAGAAACAGAAATTTTGGTTTCGGGCACGGTCAAATCGGCACCTAATAGCGAAGCCATCATAGTGGCACGCGCATCTGGCAATCTTTCGCGCATTCATCGGCAATTGGGCGACACGGTACGTGCTGGTGAGCCTCTGGCACAGGTTGAGAGTATGGAGGCAACTGCCATGGCTGCAGACAGAAACGTCGCTAACGCCAAAGTTGAGCTGGCACGTAAGACCTTCGCCCGCGAATCCGCCCTGTTCCAGCAAGGAGTGACGCCGCGTCAGGAAATGGAAGCTGCACAAGCTGCGCTAGCGGTAGCAGAGAGCGAAGCTCAACGCGCTACCACAATTGCCCGGACCGCGCAGGTCACTGGTGACGGTAAATCAGTGACGGTGGTTAGCCCTATTGCTGGCAAGATCACCGCTCAAATGGGAGTACTGGGTGGATTTGTGCAGCCACAGACCGAACTCTTCCGCGTGGCCGGTGCTGGGCCAGTGCACGTCGAGGTATCCGTGTCAGTAGCTGACATCAGCCGCATTGCCACGGGTGATAAAGCCAGTATCGTGGCCGCCAGCGGTACGCCAGTCACGGCAAGCGTCCGGTCAGTGAGTGCTACAGTCAGTGGTGATACCCGTGCCGCTACTGTTGTGCTAACACCACTAGCAGGTACGGGTGGGTTAGTTGTGGGTGAGGGCGTACAAGCACGATTGCATGCCAAAGGCAATTCGACAGGCTTTTCCGTGCCTGAAGACGCCGTACAAAGTATCGATGGCCGTGACGTATTGTTCGTACGCACCAAAGATGGTTTCAAAATCCAACCTGTCGTGGTGGGTGGGCGAAGTGGTGGTGTGGCACATATCGTGTCCGGCATCCGAACTGGAGAACAGGTCGCTACCCGTAATGCCTTCCTGATCAAGGCAGACATGATCAAAAGTGGCAAGGAAGAATAATGATTGACTCGATACTTACCGGCTCAGTTCGGTCACGCTGGGCAATCCTGTTTCTGACGATAGTGATTGCCTTGGTCGGCGGGTGGCAATTAAACCTGCTGCCGATTGATGTAACACCTGACATCACCAATAAACAGGTGCAAATCAATACGGTTGTACCCACCTTAAGTCCCGTCGAAATCGAAAAGCGCGTCACCTTCCCGATAGAAACAGCTCTGGCAGGCTTGAATGGTGTGGAGAGCGTACGGTCGTTCTCGCGCAACGGTTTCAGTCAGGTTACAGCGATTTTCAAGGAAAGTGCTGATCTTTACTTCATGCGCCAGCAAGTTGCAGAGCGGCTGGCACGTGCACGACCAGACTTGCCGGATGGTGCAACTCCACAACTAGGGCCGGTATCGACTGGTCTTGGGGAAGTATTCCACTATAGCGTCGAATATCTTCATCCCAATGGCAAGGGCGCTACGCGCAACGATGGCAAGCCAGGATGGCAGACTGACGGCAGTTTCCTGACCGATCAGGGTGATCATCTGAAAACCGAAATTTCAAGATTGGCATATCTACGAACCGTTCAGGACTGGATCATACGACCACAATTGCGTACTACACCTGGCGTCGCAGACGTCGATTCCCTGGGCGGCTATGTCAAAGAATACGTGGTCGAACCCGATGTAGCCAGACTGGCAGCATACGGTATTTCCTTCGCCGAGTTGGCTCAGGCGCTTGAGGAAGCCAACGTTTCGGTAGGCGCGAACTACATACGCCGTTCAGGCGAATCCTATCTGGTACGGGCTGATGGCCGCATACGGACGGCAGATGAAATCAGCCGCACAGTGGTAACTACACGAAAAGGCGTGCCTATCACTGTTGCCCAGGTCGCTCGAGTCAATATAGGGGGGGAATTACGCTCTGGCGCAGCCAGTCGCAATGGCTATGAAACCGTAGTTGGCAGTGCCTTGATGTTGGTAGGTGCCAATAGCCGTACCGTTGCCCGTGGCGTTAGTAACAAATTGCAGGAAATAGGTAAGACCTTGCCCGAAGGTATCGTTGTGGTACCGACACTGGACCGTTCGCAATTGGTGCTCGCCACCATTTCTACGGTCGCCAAAAATCTTGCTGAAGGCGCTTTACTAGTCATCGTCGTTTTGCTTGCCTTGCTCGGTAACTGGCGAGCAGCCTTGATCGCTGCTTTGGTGATCCCGCTATCACTGCTGATGAGTGCAATAGGCATGAACTCGCTCGGCATTTCTGGCAACCTGATGAGTCTGGGCGCGCTGGATTTTGGGCTGATTATCGATGGCGCGGTCATCATTGTAGAGAATACGCTGCGTCGCCTTGCAGAACGTCAACACCACGAAGGCCGTTTGCTGCAACTCAAGGAGAGGCTGGAGGAGGTAGTGGCATCGTCACGCGAGATGCTGCGTCCCACTATCTATGGTCAGTTGGTGATCTTCCTGGTTTTCTTGCCATGCCTGACTTTCCAAGGGGTGGAAGGCAAGATGTTCTCACCGATGGTCATTACCCTGATGCTGGCGCTGGGATCTGCTTTTGTATTGTCGCTGACCTTTGTGCCTGCGCTGATCGCTGTGTTGATGAACAAGCCAGTAGCAGAAAAAGAAGTCAAGGTGATCACTGTTACAAAAAATTGGTACGCTCCTTGGTTGCACCGAGCAGTGGTGCGACCACTGCCTTTTATTGGCGCTGGCCTTGGTGTTCTGGTTCTGGCAACTGCTGCTTTTAGTTTTGTTGGTCGCGAGTTCATGCCCACGCTGGACGAGCAAAACCTGAACTTGTCCTCGGTACGTATTCCCTCTACCTCAATTGACCAGTCGGTAGCGATAGATTTACCACTGGAGCTGGCTGTCATGGAATTGCCGGAAGTTAAAACCGTCTATTCCAAGGCAGGCACAGCCAGTCTGGCTGCTGACCCCATGCCACCCAATGCTTCGGACAACTACATCATCCTCAAGCCAAAGAATGAATGGCCACAAGGCGTGACGACCAAGGAGCAGGTCATTGAGCGCATCCGTGCCAAGACTGCTGCACTGGTGGGCAACAACTATGATGTTACCCAGCCCATAGAAATGCGTTTCAATGAGTTGATTGGTGGTGTACGTAGTGATGTGGCCGTCAAGATTTTTGGAGACGACCTTGACCAGTTGGCGGATAGCGCCAAGAATATTGCTGCCGTGCTGCGCAAGACGCCCGGCGCAGCCGACGTGCGTGTGGCCCAGACTGAAGGCTTTCCAACGTTCGATATTGTCTTTGAACGGGCAGCGATTGCGCGCTATGGACTGACTGTCAAGGACGTAGCGGACACGGTCTCTATCGCGCTGGCAGGTCGTCCCGCAGGTCAAATCTTTGAGGGGGACCGCCGTTTTGATATCGTGGTTCGTTTGCCAGGGGCGTTACGCAATAATCTCGATGAATTGGGCGCCTTGCCAGTAATGCTGCCAGTGACGGGCGAACAACAGCGCGCTTCCGTCCCTCTTAGCCAGTTGGTACAGTTTAGGTTCACGCAAGGCCTGAACGAGGTTAGCCGTGACAACGGCAAACGCCGCATCTATGTTGAAGCCAATGTGGTTGGACGCGACCTGGGGAGCTACGTGGATGACGCTCAAGACAGGTTAAGCAAGGAAATCAAACTGCCATCGGGCTCATGGATAGAATGGGGCGGGCAATTTCAGAATCTGCGGGCGGCGACTGAACGTCTGGCGATCATTGTCCCCATCTGCTTTGTATTGATTACTGTTGCTCTTTATATGGCAATTGGTAATGCCATGCTGACTGCAACGGTGCTGACAGCCGTACCTTTGGCATTGGCGGGGGGTGTTTTTGCCCTGGTACTGCGCGGCATACCTTTTTCCATTTCGGCTGCGGTCGGCTTTATTGCTGTCTCGGGTGTCGCAGTATTAAATGGCCTGGTGTTGATCTCTGCCATCAACAAACGTTTGTCTGATGGTATTGACGCAGCGACGGCGGTGATTGATGGTGCTATGGAACGCCTGCGGCCCGTGCTGATGACGGCGTTGGTTGCTTCACTCGGTTTTGTGCCTATGGCAATTGCCACAGGTACCGGCGCTGAAGTACAAAAACCACTAGCTACCGTCGTGATAGGTGGCCTGGCCACATCGACCATCCTGACCCTGTTTGTATTACCAGCCATTACTGGCATGGTCTTACGCCGCCGCACAAGTAGGCAGGTAATAGCAACAGTCAACCAGGTGCAACCATCGACAATCTCAAATTGAGGGAGTGAGTAATGATATTTTTAAAGCAGAGCCACAACACCTGTCGGTGGCTGCTGGCAGTGATGCTGTGCTTGTTGGCCGGGGTGACGCTGGCGCACAGTGTCTCTGAATCCGATAAGGGTTTCCTGCAAAGGGGCGGCTGGCGTGCAGATCATGCCATATCTGTATCTAGGGGCTAAACACATGGTGACAGGCTATGACCATCTGCTATTTTTGGTAGGGGTTATCTTTTTCCTCTACCGGATGAAGGTTATAGGTTTGTATGTCACGTTATTTGCTATCGGTCACAGCACCATACTGTTGCTGGGTGTATTAAACGGCTGGCACGTCAATGCTTACCTGGTAGATGCCATCATCGGACTTTCTATCGTCTATCGCGCATTTGACAATCTGGGGGGCTTCCAGACTTTCTTGAAGGTGCAACCCAACAAGAAAGCTGTTGTATTGATCTTTGGTTTCTTCCATGGCCTGGGGCTAGCGACGAAACTGCAGGACTTTTCCTTGTCACCGGATGGCCTGGTTCCCAACATGATTGCATTCAACGTCGGCGTTGAAATTGGTCAGTTGCTGGCACTGAGCCTGATACTCATTGCTATGCGCTACTGGCGCAGTACAACAAATTTTGCCCGTCATGCTGTTAAAGGCAACTTTGCTCTCATGACAGCAGGTTTTGTACTGACTGGTTTCCAGTTCACTGGCTTTCTTACTCAATAGGAATTTAATTCATGTCCCAGACAACACAAAACGGCGTAATCTCGACTTCTCGACAGGAGTTATTACGTGGTACCACCATCGCTACTATTGTTGCCAGTATCATCCTGATGGTTGCGGTCTTGCCTGTCGAATATGGGATAGACCCGACAGGCATGGGCAAGGTCCTGGGGTTGACTGCTATGCACAATGCCTTAACTGCACCAGCACAGACACCAGCAGTGCCAGAAACCACGACGAAACCAATGGCAGCCACTTCAAACGCTGGCTCTGCTGCCCGGAAACCATCGACAGTTGCTGCACCTGGTGAGGAGCGGGCAATCACCGTTGCTTCTGCGCAAACTACTGCTTATCGCGTCGATTCCATGGAAGTCACGCTGCCGCCGGGTAAAGGGCTGGAAGTCAAAACTCACTTGGTCAAGGGGGCAACCCTGATTTATTCCTGGAAAACCAACGGTGGTGAAATACTGAACCATGATTTCCACGGCGAACCAGTGAATGCCAAGGGCGATGAGTTTGAGAGTTTCATCCTCGAAGACGGGGTCAGTGAATCACGTGGATCACTGATTGCACCCTTTACAGGTGTCCATGGTTGGTACTGGAAAAACAAGAGCAAAGCGCCTGTCACGGTAGTCCTCAGTGCCAGCGGTTTTTATACTGATATCTTCAAGAAGTAAATTTTTATGTACAAAGTAATAAAGGTCGTCATGTCCAGTCATTCTTCAGGAGTACGCAACCATGCATAAAGGTGTCAATTACGCCCTGCTGGCGGCAGCACTCTTTGGTGCCAGCACGCCATTTGCAAAAATGCTGGTTGGTCAGGTCAGCCCAGTCGCCCTGGCTGGTATGTTGTATCTGGGCAGTGGCCTGGGATTGTCGATCTGGTATATCTTGCGCGCCACCCTCGCACGCAAGGAACAAGATGATATAGCCGGATTGAAAGCAACAGACCTGCCATGGCTGAGTGGAGCCGTCGTGGCAGGTGGTATCGCAGGTCCCGTCTTGTTGATGCTGGGACTAACTTTGACGCCGGCCTCATCTGCCTCCTTGTTACTCAATATGGAAGGCGTATTAACAGCCATGCTGGCCTGGTTCGTTTTCAAGGAAAATTTTGATCAACGTATCTTCCTCGGCATGCTGTTGATCGTTGCGGCAGGTATATTGCTGTCCTGGGAGCAGATTCCTGTTTTGGGCGTACCATGGGGGGCATTTGCCATTCTCGGTGCCTGCCTGTGCTGGGCAATAGACAATAACCTGACACGCAAAGTGTCTGCCAGCGATGCCGTCCAGATAGCTGGGGTGAAAGGATTAGTTGCCGGTTCGGTCAATCTCTGTATAGCCCTGACACTAGGTTATTCTTTCCCCGATAACAAAACCATCCTGACGGCTGGTGTCGTCGGCTTTTGCGGCTATGGGTTGAGCCTGGTGATGTTCGTCCTTGCGCTCAGACACCTGGGCACTGCCCGAACTGGCGCCTATTTCTCGGCAGCCCCTTTTGTTGGTGCGCTGATTTCCCTGTTGATGCTTGGCGATAGACCAGGTCTCTCGTTCTGGATCGCTGCGGCACTGATGGGGGCTGGCATCTGGTTACATCTGACTGAGAGCCACGATCATCTTCACGAACATGAAGAAATGGACCATACGCATGAGCACAGCCATGACGAGCACCACCAGCACGAACATGATTTCTCATGGGATGGTAAAGAACCTCATGTACACACACACCGGCATGAAGCAATGACGCATGCCCACCCACATTACCCGGATATCCATCACCGCCATTCACACTGAAACAGCTTCAAAGGGCCTTTCTGGTGACGCCCTCCAAGTCACATCCTTTATTGGAGTATCAAATGAAAAAAAGTACTTTCTCTTTAGCTATCTTGTCTGCGGCAATTGCTGGTTCAGTATTTGCCCATGGTGCCTCTGCCAGGTTCGGCGGCGCACTGGCAGAGGTCGATGACATGTATTTTGAGCTGGTCAACAAGAATGGCGCTGGCATCATCTATGTGACTGAAGACCATGATTCGGAAGTGTCCACCAAGGGCGCAAGTGGAAAACTAATCGTCACCAATGCAGGCAAGAAAACCGAAGTGTCCCTGCAAGCCAGTGGTGCAAACAGCCTCGACACCAAAAGCGACGCTAAATTAGTGCCAGGCGCGAAGGCAGAGGCAACCATTACTTTTGCGGATAAAAAGACTGTCAAAGTCAATTTTGTATCCAAGTAAGAAACTTTAGGGCATCTGCATCGGCACAATGCGCATGCCCAGGTAATCAGGTAAATCCTATCAATTTCCAGTCAATTTCAATGCTCGCTATATTAAAACAAGAAAAATATCTGTTAATCGCCGCCTTTATGGCAGCAATTGCCTTTCCACTAGAGCATGCGGCACTGGCAGCTGGTCAGATCGCTTCTCTTGCTACAGCCACTTTGCTGATCGGCGCTATCATATTGGCATCACTGCGAGTGGCACATCATGCCGAAGTTCTCGCAGAAAAAAGTCGGCGAACCCTACGGCACCATGATACTGACGCTGGCTGCAGTACTGGTAGAAGTGGTAATCCTGGGTATCAGGATGAGCCATACCAGTTCACCAACATTGGTGCGAGACACGATATATTCGGCTGTCATGCTGGATATGAATGGCATACTTGGCGTAGCGGCCATCCTTGGTGGTCTGCGCCATGGCGAGCAACCCTATAATGTGGACTCCGGCAATACGTACATTGTCATGATTCTGACTGCCATGGGGGTTTCCATGATCGTTCCAGAATTCATTCCAACGGCGCAATGGAAAACTTACTCAGTCTTTACCATCCTCATCATGGTCGTGTTGTACGGCATGTTCCTGCGCCTGCAAACAACCAAGCACAGTTATTTCTTCAGCTACCGCTATGCAGAAACCGGTAGCCAGGAAAACCACCATCATGGCAGTATTAAAACTGCTGCCTGTCTGTTGGTCATCGGCATTATCCTGATAGGCGTACTGTCCGAAGTGATGGCAAAGACGATGGATGCGGGTCTGACCAATGCAATTGAAGGACTAACGCACTTTGTGTTGTTTGCGACGTTCTTGATGTTGGCATTTATGGGGGTGTAAGCTGGCGACGAATCCGTTTCAGAAACATCTGAATATCGCTGAAAGTCAAAAGCCACCTTACGGTGGCTTAGAGAGTTTTTACTAAGATGGCATCACCGGCTTAGGTTCCTCAGATGAGGAGCGGGAATGGAATCACATTGGACTGCGTTGTCAGAATAGCGCCTGGATCAAAAATGAGCAATGCGTCGATAATCATGTCTCGAATTACCATTGCGGTGTGTGGCCGTAAAAATTTTGGGGGATCGCTACAGTGTGTCAGACTTAATGGTAGGTGTAGGTCGCTTCATTTGATCTGTGTGATTCAAACTTGATTCAATTCTTTGCTGAGCAAAAGGATCGGCTGCATCCACATAGCGCATGGCACTTTGCACGCTTTTCCAGCCGACATACGCCATAAGCGTTTTAAGGTCCCAG
Source organism: Undibacterium sp. (assembly GCA_041913845.1). Lineage (GTDB taxonomy): Bacteria > Pseudomonadota > Gammaproteobacteria > Burkholderiales > Burkholderiaceae_D > Undibacterium. The sequence continues at coordinate 63,621 of JAYSEN010000008.1, read as the reverse complement.
CCATTGCCCGTTGCCCAGTTGGCAAATCCGCGCCTAAGTGAATGTGCCGAATATTCATTAGAATCAGCTACGCCAGCATTCTTGAATATGGAGCGCAGCAGAGGTATCAAGCTGTCCATGTGAAGTTCTTGATCTCCAATTTGCCCCCATCGGTTCACCGACCTGAATACGGGCCCAGACTCGAGTGCAGCCAATTCTTTCCACGCGGCATAAGCAGCAACTGGACAGAACTTCTTCAATGCAGGGGCTTTCACAGTTCTGCCTTTATTTTGACGGTCACCTTTTGTGTGAGGCAGGAACAAACTCATACCCTGACCAGGAGTGATCTCAATGTACTCTACGCGCAGGCGGGTTAGTTCGTCACCACGAAACCCTCGCCAAAACCCCAGAAGAAGCAACGCCCGGTTCCTAGTATGCCTCAATTCCCCAGCACGGTCACCGAATGCGTTCGCTGTGGCAATAGCCTGTTCTAACCAGTGATCAACCGCTCCCAGTTGGTCAAGCTGAAATGGCTTAGCCTGCTTTTCTTGTACAGAATGTTCTCTCTGGATACCTCGGATGACTTTTTTAACGAGGGGTGCCTTAGTTGGGTCAGGGAACCCTTGATCAACATGCCATTGTGCCAGCGCGGCCAAGCGTTGACGCAACGTGTTGATAGCAAGTTTTTCAGCATGGTCAACCAGGTACTGAGCAATGTTCTCACTGGTTGCAGGTAAAAATCCACCCCATTCAATTTCGTAGTGCCGTACAGCCGACTGATAAGCAACACGGGTATTGTCACGCGTGCCAGCATGTAGGTAGTGATCAATTTTGCTCATACCGTGCGCCTCTGGATTTTCAGACCCTGGGTAAATTGGGTTCGTATGAAATATTTCGCCAATTTTACAGTTTTTTGGCACTAACACTGGATAAATATATATTATCCGTTATTAACGTGAAGAAGATTTAAGCTTGAATATCCCTTCAAATTAGTATGTAATTACATATTACATAAGGTATTACGATATTTGATAGAGTGACGATATGGCTCGAGCTGGTTTATACAAATCTGAGGTGAAGAAAGCACGCGAATCTTTGCTTGCGCAAGGACGACATCCTTCTGTTGACGCTGTTCGGATCGAGCTGGGAAACACCGGTTCGAAATCAACCATTCACAAATATCTCAAAGAATTAGAAATGGAAGATGGTGAGATCACTGATCGAAAAACCTCCATCAGTGAAGCCTTACATGATCTGGTGGCGCGTCTAGCCGTCCAGTTAGAAGTGGAAGCTAATGAGCGGATTGGCGAAGCTCAAAAGCAAATTGCAGCGAAGGAACTCCAGCTCAATACATCAATTTCAGCCTTACACGCTGCCAATGAAGCCTTAAGTAGCAAATTAACGACCTCTGAGACTAAAACGCAGGATGAAGTGGCAGCACACGCCAAAACGACAGAATTATTGCAGCGCGAAATCATTACACGCCACACCTTAGAGCAACAGGTGACCGACTTAAAAGAACGATTGTTGGAAAATGAGGCGCATCGCCAATCTTTGGAAGCCAAGCACACCCATGCGCGTGATGCTCTGGAACATTATCGTGAGTCAGTAAAAGAACAGCGTGACCAGGATATTCGTCGCCATGACCTTCAAGTACAGCAGTTGCAAGGGGAGATCCGTCAATTGCAGCAAAGCCTTGTGCGCAAGCAAAACGAAATTACCGCTCTCAACCAAGATGGTGCCCGGCTGGTTGCCGAGCTTTCTCAAGCGCAGAAACTACTTTACGAGATTCAACGCGTCGAACAGCAGCACGCCTTCGAGATTGGGGAGCTTAGGAAAGTACATAGTAGCATTGCGTTATCAGAATCAAATTCCAAAGCCCAAGATGCAACCATACTTAATTTAAAGCAACAACTCATGGACTCCAGTGAAGAGAACCGCACGTTACTTGACCGAGTTCAATTATTGCAATTGGAGTTGGCCAAATCAACAGCTACAGTTGAAACTCAGCAGTTGATACTAGAAAGATTCGATGAGCGTCTTAGTGAAAGCCTCGGTAAATCAATCTTAAAAAGCAACGTGGAATAAGTTTGGGATCGCCTGAAAGCCTTTATCCCGATAAAGGACACAATATAGCCGCAAATTTTGCACCTCTCTTGGACGTGTTTTGTTAGATTGGTGGCCGCGATGGCGTTTCTGCTAGGCGCGCATCATATTCGGCCTGCAAATTCACCCAGAAACGGGCTTCCATGTCTAAAAGCACGGCCAGCTGCTTGGCGACTTCTACCGTGATTGAGTGATGGCCGTTCAGAATTTGATCGATACAGCTGGTAGACACGTCCAGATCGTTGGCCAGTCTCTCGTTTGTAATGCCCATAGGTTTGATAAATTCTTCGCCCAGTATTACGCCTGGGTGAATTTCTCGCAGTTTCCGATCCATGTTGTAGCCTTCTAAGCTTTCGTGGCGTTATTTATCAGTCGAAGTTCAATGTGCTTGCCAATTACTGAAGCCGCGTGAACCAAACTATCAAACTGGATTCGCAAATTGTCAGGATCAAGCAAACGACCAACCTGAATTCTGCTGGCTTTTATGCGAGCAGCCATAACCTGTTTGAGGGTTAATTTTTGTCGTGATGCAGCTTCCAATCCTCATGTATTGTTATTGCCAAATTAGTGGTCGATTTCGATTTGCTGAAGCCCATTTAGTTTACCTTTCAAGGTGCAATTGAGCAATTGTGTACCTGATCAAATAGTTAGACTAAGGTACACATTTTTCGATATGCACCAACGCCACTAGTACTTAACGATTATGTGTCGGGTCTTCCAAGTAAATAGCTTCGGTTGTTGGTAGCAGTGATTTAGAGGATCTGCTATGTGAAAATACCAATGGATACACTATAAAAAATAGAAAGACATAATATTGGGAATATTTTGTTGTTGTTTTCGGTGTTGCTGATTATAATTAATGCACCGTTCACTCCAAAAGGATAGCTATGCCATTCATTACGCAAGCAGCCGCCGAAGAAGCATTAAATCATCTCGCTGATGATTTTATTTTCATCATTGAATCCGCTTGGAGAGATTGGTTCGAGGGACCGTTCAGTTCACAAATGCAGAAGAAAACGGTACGAGCGAACCTTGTTTGGAATCAAATGCTAGTGCATGCGAAGCGACGACTTGAAGGGCGCGACGGTGTTCGGGTCGGAACACTTTCGCCTTGGGACGGGATATTAGTCGGCAATGACATTTTTATCCGCATGAAGAAAGCAGATGAGAAACTGTTGTCAAGAAACTACCCAACAAAGAGCGCGCTTGCTTTCCTCGATCAAACTGAAGATATGTTTGGGGGGGTAGTAAGGCTTGAACTGGTATATTTAGTTGATAAATCAGAAACATCGGTGGAAAGAATTGTTCTTTTACAACGTCACAAGAACTCAGTCGTGTGGATGATCGATTTATATGGCAGCGGGGAAATGGCACAGAATGTCATTCCTTTATCGGAACCTCCAGCAGCACCCAATTTAAATTCAGTTGCAAAACGTATTATCAAGCCAAAACAAAATATCAAAGATAATGATCAAGATGTCTCAATCGGATAAATCCAGCAAGAACTTTAAGAGTGAGATGGTCTTACTGCGGCGACGTATGCTCACTCTTAGCCAGTCAGATCTCGCGGGATTGTGCGGAATCACTCAAGGAGCATTATCGAAAATTGAACAAGGATTGAAGGAACCAAGCGAAGACCTGATCGTTCGATTCTCTGCCGCCCTGAAATGTCCGCAATCATTCTTTTTTCAAGCAGAGCGGGAGTATGGATTGCCGATTAGTGCACATGCAATGTTTCGTAAGAAGGCGTCAACAAGTCAAAAAGTTATTGACCGAGTTATCGCTGAGTTGAATATTCGGATTGCCCATACGCGAAAATTCTTGAGCACGGTTGAATTTACGCCAGAGCTTCCATTTCCCAGGTATGACCTTGACGACTACGAGGGAAATGCGGCTTATGTTGCGGATAATGTACGGCGAGCATGGTTAATGCCAAGAGGGCCTGTTCGTTCATTGACTGAGTACGCTGAGCGAGCTGGGTGTTTGGTCATACATTGCGACATGGAAGAAGCAAAAATTGATGGCGTTAGTTACCGTATTCCGGGATTACCTCCGTTGATTTTTCTCAATAGAAATCAACCTGCAGATCGAATGCGCTTTAGTTTGGCGCATGAGATAGGCCACTTAGTGATGCACGCTTATCCGAGCCCCAATATGGAGCTCGAAGCTAACCAGTTTGCGTCCTCATTATTAATGCCTTCGGCAGATATAGGACCAGAATTACAGGGACTTACGCTAGAAAAAGCAGCTTACATGAAGCCAGTTTGGCGTGTTTCGATGGCTTCAATGATCTATCGAGCAAGTGAATTGAAAAAAATTGATCAAAATAAGGCTGAGTATCTATGGCGCCAGATGGCGGTTCGAGGGTTTCGAGTACGAGAACCTGATAGTGTCGATTTTTCAAGTGAAAAAACGTCATTGATTGATGCGCTGGTAGACAACCTTACGACTGAAATGGGATATAGCAGCACGGATCTCGAGAAAATACTACATTTGAATTATGACGAATTAGCTTCAATGTACAAATTAAATCGTATAAACACCCTAAAATTGGTAAAGTAAAAATCACATTTTACAAGGATCGGAAATGGCAAACTCAAAAACTACTGGGGCAAAAATTTCGTCTTTAGCTGGCAAAACTTTAGCAAGTGCCAGTACATCAAAAATCCAACGAAGCTTGGCCGAGATCGCTCTCGTACAAACGAATTCAACTAAATCGACAAGCAAAAAGACATACCCTTGAACAAATCAATGTTTTATTGCGCTCAACTTTTGGATTATGGGCTCAATAAATGATTGCCAAATTTTACTTGGCGAAATGGCATTAGGGCAATTTTAACGATAACTTAACAAAACTCAGAGCAAGGATTTCATAATGGGTCAAGCAAAAATCAAGCAACGCATGGCATTCGATCCGAAACTTATAGAAGAGTGGGAAGCTAGCGACTGTGTAAATTTTGCTGTCGCTCTCTCGCGACTGACCGGATGGCTGCTTCATGTTGACTGGTGGTCGAGTTCCACTAACCATGAAGAAGACATTTCAGTGGAACGGCTAATACCATTGAGAATATATGTTGCGGATCACCACGACCAGATTTTTGATGTGCGTGGAGTTAAATCATTACAAGATTTCAATCAAGGAACGATCACCAAAATTGCATTTAATATCGCTACGGGAAGTGGCGGTGTTTATACCCGTTATTATGACGAGGAAAAGCTCGCAACACTTCCTATAAGAGTCCAGCCTGATGAATCATTAATTACTCTTGCAACCGCAGCAATTCGGGCTAATCCACACTACCTCGAAGCTATTAAAGTAAGGGCTGCGCCATACATTCCTGCCTTTCCAGCTGCACAATTCACGTTTGGTCGTTGTGCGGCATTTGCAGAAGCAATGAACGAATTGACTGGATTGCAGCCTGTTGCGATCCTAGTAAAGCGATTTTCTAATGCGTATGCAGGTACAAAACGTGGTGAAAACGGATATATACATAGCGTTGTATTGCACACGGACGGAATGGCAGAGGACTCCTGGGGAAAGGCCACTTTGAGCGATATCGCCAGTAGGTTTGGAGCGATCGAATTTATAACGAGCGCGCAAGAGCATCGCAATGTTGTGGATCGTCTTAAGAAGAACTCTAATGACATTTATGAAAGCGCACGACAATATGCGATAGGCCTAATACGAGCACATTATCTTAATGGAAATGCAAGACCCGATCTCTTTACGTCGTGACTAAAGCATACGAGTTGATCAGCCTGGGCCTCAAATGTATTCGCTATTGCAGTTCTTTAGTGCATATTTAAACCACTAAAAATTCCGTCATTTAAAAAAGCCCAACAAAATAGTTTAGGTGCTTTCCTCACAATTTTGAGGAATCCTGGTCGATCCGATTTTTGGATCAGGGCATTTTGAAAATAGAGTGGGGCGATTTCCTACCGGAAACAGCTGATATCTTTGCGACTTAATTGGCCTCCCATGCAAGGCCCCATCGTATAGCCGCAATCATCGACACCTTGCAGCGCATGCTCAGTGCGACATAAGATACAGTATTCCTAGTTTCATTAATCTTGGCGCGGATACAGGTATATCCAAATCAAAAAAGTTATGACGCCTATCGTCTTAGGAACTATACTGAAAACTCCCCATAAAAGAATCATTGAGTCATATTTATGTATTCGACTTTTAATGTACTTTTAATCCAAATCCCGTGCAGGTACAACTTTCTGCAAATTCCGGGAACAGTTTTCTGCAAGTGAACGTTGATTTCAACCAGTATTGAATACTTGTTTTTAACCTGCGATTTAACATAATATAAATTATGCGAAGTATTGGGTATCAGTATCGAGGTGGTATAACGTGCTGAAATCGGCCATAAGCTGGACGATTCAAGCCGTTGCAGAATTGACATCTTTTAACCCTGCCGCACTTCAATCGACAACACGATAAATAGTCAAGAATTTCTCTTTTCGGAACGCCTGCCAATAACAGGCGTTTTTTTTCGACCTCAACTAATCGGTAAAATTTTCGACGCCGTGCGTCGTGTATTCGTGAATTCCGAGTGTTGCGAATGTGCCAGTAATACCCTTTGATACGATCAAGTATTTGTTGCTTTTCAACTACAGTCAGTGAATCAAAAGCAAATAATTCTATTTGTTCCATCATCCCAAAACTCTGATAGTAATAGTGCTTGATGGAAAAACTTTGTCTTTAGAGTGGGAATATTTGTCATTTCTCAAACGGACTTTTGCAACCAGTACGGTATGCCCGCTAAAAATCCCGATGGTCGCGTGGAGCGCGACATAAGCACGGCTATCGAAAAAGATGAAGCAAACTTCCATGCTGCAAAAGCGGGATATTTTGCCTATGGCACGCTTGTACTTTCAAATTACTCAAACTAAGTCTGTCAAATTTCTTTGTATGCCTCGTTAAACCCGAATGCGCTTTTATCAAAGCTTTTGGGAATTAGCATAAAAAGATCGCATTTACGAAAAGCAAGAAAATATTCAAATAACGCATATCTTTCAATTAATTGCGGATACACGCGCAGTTCTGGAAACTTCGCATTTGTATGTGCATAGATTGCCAAAAGTGGCAAAAGCTCACCTGGTAAACTAGCTCGAACAATGTCAGAATAATAACGTTCGTTAGCCAAATTTTGTGTATTGGAATGTATAAATTTGAGTAATTGAAAAAGTGTCCTGAAATATTGATTGAAGACATCTTTTTCAAAGTCGAAGACATCAATACCACTTGTTAAATCTAAAGAGTTGAATTGCCTACTACCACTATCTTTCTTTTGGGCTAATTCATGCGCCCTTTTTAAATAACTTTTAGGTGGACTCGAATCGTTATTTTTAGAATCAGTGATTTTTTCTAGCAATTGATTATGAAATGCCAATAAATTAAAGAACGCGCTTTCAAATCGTTGAAATTCCATTGACTCGGCTTGCTGTTTTAGTGCTTTTGTAGAGGCCTCGAGTTCTTTTCTTGAGTTTCCTAGCTCTTTTTCATTCTGTTTTAAGGTAAAAATGAGGAGTACTAAACTTAGGAATGAAAAAACTGGATTTAAAATTCCCCCGAAATAGTCACCCATTGGACCAAGTTCAGTTCGAGCATTCGAAGTTATATAATTGTAAATGGCAAATAAAACAACAATAACAACGGAAGCGATAATTTTTGGCAACCAATCAATTTCTTCAAATTTTGCTTTCAATCTATCCATTAATTTTTGAAACATTTAATCTCTCCTGACATATAAACTTACTCAGCCTTCCAACAAATTAGAGCTAGCTAATCTATTTTTACATAAAGAACAAGTATTATCTCCGTTTTATTAATCTCTTTTGATTCTGCACTCATCCATCTAGGTAAAAAACTAAATCCGCTTGAAGCTCCTATTTTTTTATCAGTATTCAGGCCGCCAATCACTATAACGTCCCCATCCTCCAACTCCAGGCTTGTTTTGACTTCGCGCTTATTTAGCGTGGGTGAATTATTTACGCCCGTGTTAGTTTGAACAAAGTCGCTCAGTTGTTGAGTGACGTCGAGATCAACCACCGATTGCCGGACAATCGGCCGGACATCGAAAATTACCCCTGAACTGCGATATTGAACATCTTGAACAGCTTGGCCAGCCCCAGACGGATACGAAACAGAGCCGAGAACAGGAACTTCTTGACCATAGCTTGAATGACCAATACTGCCAGAAGCGACACGCATACTTGCTTTACTGACGACATTAAATCGGCTGTCTTTCGATAGCGCAGAAAAAACGGCATCGACAGCATTTGTTTTTAATTTGATGAAGCTATCCAGTTGAGTCGTGCCGGAATTTGAGACTGTAAATTTACCACCGAGTATTGACAAGACAGCGCTAAATGCGGAGCCTTCTTTATCGGTCGTAGCGACTTCATAAACCACGCCACGAACCATCACTTGACCTTTAGCGTCATCGATTTGCGGTAACAATTTTTGAAGAGCTGCTATCTCTTTGTCAGTGCCGGTGAACAGCAATACATCAGCAGATTGATCGATCTGAGCAGCAGCAGAACCAGCAGGAACATCTTTATTAATCTTTGCGGAATCTGGTGCAGCAATGCTCCTGTTTGTTGAAAACGAGCCTTTAAACACAGGTGCAAGTACCCTGCTTATATAGCCAACTTCACGATATTTTGGCTTATATATAAACGTCTCAAACTCTGGCTGAAACTCAGTTTTTGCCTCGTCAGTTTTTTGGGACACGTAATCGACACCGTTTTTTGTCTTAACCTGAAGGCCAAGAGAATCAAGAAAATTCGCTATAAACGATTTTATTTCGCCATTTTTTGACTCGTAGCGAAAAGAGACTAAACGACTGTCAGTCAGAACATCTGGCGAAATGACATATGGCTGACTAAGCGCCTCTGCATAAATAAGCTGGATGATCTGTCCAACGTTCACCATCTGAAAATTGAAATTTGCATTACCAGGGAAGCTTGCAGCGACGGACAAGTTCGACAGGCAAAAGCAAATTATTACAAGTATTGTTTTAATCATTTTTTTTGCTCCTGGTCTTTAGTTAGTTCACCTGTCCAAACAGTTACCCGTTTTCCGTCAACTTCACCGACGGACACGTAACCAGAGCCAGTAAATACTGAGGGAGATTCAATCCGAACTCTGCCGGATGAATCCGAAATTACAGCCATTGTTAGCCCGTCTTTATTCGTGAATCGCCCAACATAACGCCACTTATCTGAGTACTCATTGATTGCTGAGTCTGGGTGTACATATTTTTTATCAGACTTAGTAACCTGTTTTTCAGCCGCAGCTTTGTCGGGATCATGGGTCTTTGCCGACTGTGTGAAATACCAGTACAGGTAATAAACACACCCACAACCAAGCACTAAAAAAGCAAAGCCCATAAACAACTTAAACGGATTGGCTAACACGTTTTGGCGTGAGTCAACTTGAAGTTCAAGACCGGAACCACCGGAGTATGAGGAGTAAAGCGGAAATATCTTTTTGTCGTACTTCTTATTCTCGACGCCGAGTCGTGCATAGCGAGTCAATTTGTGACCTTCCCACATCTCCACACGATAAGCTTTATTAAGGCCAACCGCCTTAAGCTTCGTCGTTTTAAACGTAACTTCAACGACAGATTTAAGCATTCTGTGCAAGTCGCCAATGTCTTGAACCATCAAAACCAGATCACACGATACTTTTGTTTTTTCGTCGACGTAATGCCTATGTTCACGAAAAAATATTGCATGCTGCTCTAGTATTTTTTTCCCGACACCCCAGAACCTCCAAGCTTCGTCGATACAGACCATTTCACCAGGCTTACAAAATGTGAGCGCATCGGTTCCGTGCGGGAAGAAATCCGGTTTTTCAACGTCATCATTTTTACAGTGACGAACCTGGCCCAATTTATCCGGGTCACCCTTTAACTCTTTAACGCAAAAATCACGAATCAAATCACCATTAATCCCGTCAACGTTCGTAACAACTGAGCGTCCAGCAAGGACAGCAGGCACAATCACAGACCGCACGCACTCGAAGCTTTTACCCGACCCCATTAATCCCACGTAAGCATTTATCGGCATGTCATCACCCAATCAACGGGATTCTGCGAATAATGAAGCGCGTCACGTGAGCTGACACGATCATCGATATTCCAGTTCCGAGCGAAAATAAGTCGAAAAAATAACCAGTGGCGGGACTGAGCGCTGATAGTGCTTGGGTAAGACTTGCGCCAGAAGGTAGAAGACCTGAATTGAGTAAGACAGAAATAAATCCCGTAGTGATGAAAAATAGCGCAAAGAAAAAAACGAATTTGACGAGTACCGAGCGTATGACAAAGCCCAAAACAAGATTTAACGCTGAAACAAGTATGCCGAACATGGTTAAGCCCTCAAGACGATTAGAATCGACGACAACGCAAATAAAGCCAACATTGCGGCTTTTATTGCAGCTCTGTTTTTCTCTGCTAAATCGCAGTGTTTATCAAGTCGAAATGTCTGCTCAAATGCGCTGAAACTGGGCGTTGGACAAGAGCCGCCAGACACTGGAGCACTGAAATTTTTTAAATCAGGCATCAAGCTTAAAATCGGCTTCAGGATCATTTCAGCGGTCGGAATTTCCTCAAGCTGAGGAAAGGGAATAGCCGGATCGTTACCTAAGTTAACTTGGGGCTGGGTTGCGGCCGGATTGGTTCCCACAGCATCGGTAGCCGGATCGTAAGACGTTCCAGGCGCGTTAATATTCGGTATAGTCCACGGTTTACTAGCTGGGTCGGCCGGAGTAACCCAATCGCCGACGGTCGGCAATGTGTAATCATTCTCAAGCGCCCACGACTCAACATCGGCCGCTGTGATAGGGTGTGCATAATCGTAGGGTATCCCATCGTAGCCCGGCTTAGCGGCCGCTTGCTGCCACGCTGTGTTCAGAGCGCCAGCAATTAATGACGGATTCAGCGGACGTGCTAAATCTTGACTAGTAAGCGATCTAACCGCGTCGTTAAATGGTTTGGTGACTCCATTTGGATCAACACCATCAGGGTATTCCAACGGCAACGTGGCACAACCTGTCTTAGTCCAATAACTGGACGGCCCGCACTCGTTAGGAGCATCATTACCCAACTGAATCGTCATAGTAAAATCATGTTCAAACCTTCCGTGGTTATTGTTCCACTTCAAAACACCACAAGTCATATAACGCCCACTGGTAGTACATGCGTAAGTTTGATATTTTCCGGCCTTCAGAGACAATGCGGCACGCGCCAACTGTTGAGCATCCGAACCTTCCAACCGTTCCCCTTCATTTGTGTAATATGCATAAGCACCACCTTTAACCATGGGCGGAGTAACGGGCAATTTTCCGGTTGCTTTTATCGTTACGTCATCCTTGTGGTTGCGGTCCCACTCCCACTTTGCATATGCTAAACCCAAATATTCGCCAGCCTCTTTAGCCAGCGGTATACCGAGGCACAATGCAGCACCCGTGAGCCAAGCAGGAGCGGATACAACCGAACCAACAATCAATGTTGCCTGTGCAGCCCAATCCGTAAACGTGTTGGTCAAAGCTCCGAAGGTCGATCTAAATCTTGGATCAGCAGACTGATAACCTCTACTAATCAGATTTTTACGTACAACACCGCCCATAGTGTTTTGAACCGCGCCGATAGCAATCGTATTCGCTTGCGCAGGTGAAACTAGCGTACCAATACATAACACGCATATGGAAGCAGCTAAAAATTTGGTCTTAATCATCTAACCCCCTTATGATCGCCCAAGCGCAGACCATGCCAAGCCCGAACGCGAAAAGATAAAAAAAAGGTGCTGACATTTTCGTCCCCAGTTAACGAAAAAAGGCGAGAAAATCTCGCCCTAAAAACGGTTATTACAGGCGAATTAACCGCGAACCATGCCGATAATCATTGATACGGCTTTTTTGGCTACATACACGGTCATTAAGACCGCAGCAACCGCTAAGACGCCCGTCACGATTTGTTCTGCTTTAAAAACGCTCGTCAACGGCGTTAAATCAACGTCACCAGCGGCAGCATGAGCTTGCGTAGCGATAGCAGATGCAGCAACAACTAAACCAGTAGAGATTTTTTTCATTTTCAATACTCCATTTTTAAATTGCCCAGAACCGCTGGGAATCGGTACAACTAATTTATCTGCGAACCAAAGAGAGAATGACCCCGATACCGCGAGCAACTAAAAAGCAGGTAATTACAGGTGCAAGTCCGGCAAAAAAGCATTGGCTTAATATTGCTGCGTCAAGTGGTGGCATATCTTCATCGATTTTCAGAGAACGTAAATTTCTGGGCTGACAGGCCGTGTACGGCTTGTAAGGTTCATAAACCAGAGCATAGGGTGCTTCGTCTTGAACACACACTGTCAGCCATTGAGACATTTTTAATCCTCGATTAAATCAAGGGTATGTTCGACAGGAACAACCGTTTTTGTCTCGCCCGTGTCTTTGTCTTTGGCCTGGTAAGCTTTGCGCTGATAACCGCCGAGCAGACAGCGAATTGTCACCATTTCGCCCTTCTCACCTATGCGACCACGCGAGCGAACCTGAAGCAATTGCGGCCGCGAAAATTCATCTTGTGCTGGGGTCATGATCTTAGTCTCACGCACTCCCTGAAAAAGGCTAGAACCCTCTATACGACCGTAAATAACGACCTGCATAAATGCGGGTGCCTCTTTTACTGCTTTTGTTGAAACCGGATTTGCTTCTGCCATGATTAATCCCTTTTAAGCTGCTTTGCGTAATTGATCCCTGCTAACGTTGTAACCATCGCGGCTGCGCGCAGGTAAGTAACACAGCCGTTTATCCGATCGTATCGGAGCGAAATCGAAAGGTAGTGCGCCATCATTTGCAACGATGACTAAATCAGTACTACGCCAGCAGACGCCAGCTTCTTCTAAATGTTTGCGATGTCGATAGAAACTCGCTTTCGGGTAAATCCGCTTCGTATATTCGTCGCCTTCGGTCGCAAGTGTTGACCAAAACCCGTGCAATCGATCGCCATTCAAATCACCGTACATCTGACGGAGCCGCTCACGCACGGCGCGGCTATTTCTCACTTTGTCCATGCCTCGCTTCCCTTCCCTCAATATCTTTTCGACTTCGGTGTCATAGACGCCCTGCAAATACGCGTCTGTTACCTCTGACACCAACGGATTTTTGCCAAAGTCATACTGAAATTTATCTGAATGAATCTCGACTTCACCGCGCAAACGGTTATCTGCCAAACGTTGTAGCGCCTCAATTTTTCGCTTTACTCGGGGAAAATTTTGTAAATCGTTTTTGCCGTAGATGTGGGCAAATAAATTTTGAAAGAAGCCTTTAAGCCTTGATCTGTCGTGTACAGCGAATTCTGTCCCCTTGTGATAGAACTTCACTGTGGTGGTTTTGCCTGCAAAATAGACAGCCATGTCATATTTGGCAGCGCCTTTTTTGCGACGTGGGAAATTGATTAGCTGCATGCCAGAAAAGAACTCTTTGCAGGCACTCTTGCTGAGTCGATAGACCAGCGCAACGTCAACACGATGAACCGTCCAGTAATTGGCTGGCGGCAAAGAAATATCCAGTAATTGCTCAATCAAGCAAACAAAATCACTTGCAGCTTTTTGAAAGTCGGTTGGTCCGCCGTAAACGTTATGCCCTTGAAAAATCTTATGAACTGAGCCCTCTATCAAAATATAGGGCTCACAACGTTGCAAAACTGGGTAGCCAGAAGCATTGACTCTATATTCTTCATACTTAGGAATTACGGATATGCGCGAATCCCACGAGCCAAGCAGCTCACCAGTGAAAATTTCGTAGCGCAATTCACCAGTTGACATTTCAAGACCTGAGCGTAAAAAGCACTGGCTTTCGATTTGCTTAATTAATTGCTCATTTAGTGACGGTGAGCGCAATTTAATCGTGTCGTAAGCCACTTTTTAACCTCGCACATTTAAAACACGTTGAGTCCCACCCGTGAGACTGTCAGGCGGTGCTACCACGCCCGCCTGACTAAAAACGCGAGCAAAACGAGCTGCAAAAAATTTGCATTCAGTCAATTTATTTGTGTTCGTACTCGCTTCGCTCCGTGCGAGCACAAATAAATTGCTAAATGCAACTTGAGCAGCACAAATCGCCGCGATTAAGAGAGCTTGCATAAACAGATTTACAGTTATGGTTGTCATAGTGCTATTTATGTGACGCGTCACGAAAATTAATCAGATAATGCTTCGGTGATAGTCCAACCGAGCCAAGCACAAATTGCAGAGCCGGCTAAATAAGCGGCGTAGAAAATGACTTGATCAAGCATTTGGCACCTCTAGAAAATTAAATTTGCGTTGCTTAACTCTTACTCTGTATTCCTTGGCTCTCTGTGCCGCCGATTTAGCATCCGGTTTGCGTGGACGACCTGGCCGCGGTTTATCGAAAAGCTCAACCGTGTAAACATCGTCTTTCTGTTTCACATTGCCCCCGCTAATCGTTAAGAAATGCAACAAGACCCAGCTAAACGTGCGATTTACAACCCTAAGCCGTTTCGTCGAGATTGAACTAAGCGGAAATCGTGCTAGAGTTCGCTCTAGTTCTCTCAAGTGAGTACACTCAGGTGAGAGAATGCACTCACCTGAGGAAATTAGTCAAGGAGATAATTGTGAAGAGCGTGAAATATTTAGAGCAAGTAAAGCAAAAACACGGACTGACAAATGACAGACAACTAGCACTTCATTTGAAAAAATCGACTGGAACAATCAGCCAATATATGAATGGCGTGCGTGTTATGGACGATGAAATGTGTTTAGCTATTGCATTAGAACTAGATATAAATCCGCTAGAGATCGTTGGCGCTGCATGCATCGACCGAGCAGAAAAATCAGGTCAGAAAAGCCTGTGGGAAGTTTTTATGACGAGGACAGCGCAAACGGCTAGCGCTCTCCTCTTTGTGTTTTTTGTCAATTTATTTTTGACAACAGATGCCGCAAACGCAGCTACGGCGCGGGTTTCCAAAGATGGGATTTTACAACCTATAAATTATGCGCACTTTGACTATATGCGGGGCCGCTTATGAAAATGATTTAGTCAAGGCCAGCTATTTATTAGTCATATTAAATTTTGACGCTTTTCAGGGTTTTAGTAGTAATATTGCAATTCAAACATCCTCTGCCCAAATCCATGACTGAATTTAATAAACTAGCCGAACTATTTTCATACTACAAAGATGAAATTCTGTTTTTAAGTTTGGTCTGCAACTGCGTATTAATAATCCTAGTCCTTAACCTCAGCAAAATTGAACGGCTAAACAAACTGGACGCTGCCAAAAAGGCGATCTACAACCCTAAGCAATATCGCAGAAGCAAATAATGAAACTACTGCAATTATCTCTTCCTTTTGTCAATCTCGCCTTGCTGTTGCTTGCATTTGCTTTAATCGTTGGCATCGTTAAAACGTATCTGGTGATGATGATTAAAAAGCCAGATAAATATCGAACCGCAGAGGTTTTTTCAGTTTTGAAATCTGTTGGGATACCAGTTCGAAAAAAAGCGATTCTAACAATGAGAGAGCAACCTATGTTTGCTCAACTAGTCAGAGCCTTTCCTAGTCATATAATACTGGCCCAAGTCTCATTCCAAGCCTTACTCGACACTAGCGATCGTGCCACACGTAATAGATTTGACAGAAAATACGCTGACTTTGTCGTCTTCACCAAGGCGTTTAACTCGATCGCAATTGTTGAGCTCGACGATGCAACTTATGATAACAAAGCAAAAAGTGACGCAGAAAGAGATCATCTTTTGAAAACAGCGGGTTACCCTGTTAAGGTTATGGCGCATACAGAAACAAACTAAATTTTTCTGAAGTACCCTTATCACCCTGAAATTTTTGATTGCTGTGCTTAATGGGAGTGGCGGTTAAATTGTCTAGTAACGCCCTCACCTGCTGATAGTGACAACGGACATCCACTTGATCCCTCGTCGACCAATTGCAGCGTAATATGTTGTATCTTGAAGCGCTGACTTAGTTCCCATCGTATTTTTGTCAATGTGGCGGAGCTAGTTAAGTGTTGTTCCATATGCAAATCTGCGGTTAACGCAGCCTCACTCGTACTAAGTGCCCAAATATGCAAGTCATATAAGGACTTCACACCTGCCTGGCTGCGCAAAAACTCAGCAACGTCCTTGAAGTTGATATGCGATGGAACTGCTTGTAGAGTCAATTCCAGCGACTCTTTAAATAAGCCCCAAGTACCCCATAGAATTACACAAACTATGACCAGTGTGATAATCGGATCTAACCAATTCCATCCCGTCAGACTCATCAATACTCCTGCAGCGACTACACCGAGCGATACCAAGGTATCCGCCAACATATGTAAATAAGCACCGCGCATATTCAAATCATGCTCGCGGTCGCGCATAAAAAGCCAAGCCGAAAAGCCATTAATTATTATTCCCAGGATTGCGACGAAAATCACCGTCAAACTGGCCACTTCCTGAGGCTGCTGTAATCGGCGCAAGGCTTCCCATACGATGCCACCACAAGCAAATAACAATATCAACGCATTCATTAATGCCGCCAAAATTGACGAACTTCGCAGACCGTAAGTAAATTTTTGACTAAATTTACGGCGCGCTAAAACATGAGCCATCCAAGCAATCAATAGGCCCAAAACATCGGATAAGTTATGTCCGGCATCCGCTATTAATGCCGTGGAATTGGCGACGAATCCAGCAATAAATTCTGCCAAAACGAAACTTATATTTAAACATATCGCCAGTTTAAAGATGCCATCATAATGGGTAGGTTTGGGGTGATGCTCGCAGCTAGCGGCACTAGCATGCTCGTGTTTGTGTTGATGTGAATGACTCATAATTAGTCCAAATCCAGATGATGTTCCTGCATGTGCTCCAGCATGTTGCTCAGCATCGCCGTGATATGAAAATCTGCAACCTGATAGAAAATCTGGCGACCTTGCCGTTGTGCTTTAACTAGTCGCGCCGCCTTAAGTAAACGCAAGTGATGACTGACCAAGGACTGACTCAAATTCGTTTGATTTGCGATCTCAGTGACCGCAATGGGAGCTTGCATGCAGCGCAAGACTATCGATAAGCGCGAAGCGTCACCAAGCAAGCGAAATAAATCAGCGAGTTCAGGTAAATGAGTATTATCCATATCCAAATAATATAATACATGAATACATATTCACGTATTATATTAAAATGGAGAATCGATTGCACGAAGAATTTTCGTCAAATAAGTGTCGGCAAATTGCAGAAGATCAGATACGAATAATATCGAAAACCCGAGTAAGACGGTCCATGTGCCAACTTTGGCAAACTCACACCACGTAGTAAGAATTGAAGTTTCAAGCGAGCGGCGCAAACCGATGCAAAAATACGGCGCGATAAATGGCAATATAATTAATTAACGCAAAAAAACCTTGAAATTCAATAACTTAATCGCAAAATTTTGCGGGATCATTGTAAACACCCATTTTAATTTTCAATTTAATACTCATAAAATCACAATATTAAAAAAATCCCATCGCTCAATCCTGAATTGGAGGGGCGGCCGGGATTACGGTTTTTTTCGCCAAAGCACACGTAAGTTGATGATTTATATGGTGAAATCGATCTTATAGTTTATCGGCTCTACTTCCCGGTCGAGATCCAGTGGATATTCTCCAAAACGGTTGATATGCTCACGTCTGTATGGCGCGGTCCCCCTAAGAATTTCCTCAGTGAGCACATAGCCTTTTATCTGAAGGTTTTTTAGAATGCGTGACATTCCGTGGACGTTATGCAAGATGACCATGTTGGCCACGAGCTGGTTGTACTTTACGACCTTACGCTGCTCATGTTTAATATTTTCCGCAATGATCCCATCTCCACCAAAGAATAGCCATTTCACAAAGTCGTTGAACTCCTCACTCTTATTAGTCGCAGCATGGATCGTTTTCCTGAGTTCGGCATCGTTGATGTACTTCAACAGAAACTGGGTGCGAACCACCCTGCCCAACTCCCTGAATGCATAGTAAAGTCTGTTCTTACGGCTGGCGGTACCCAGGCGACGCAGAATTGTCGATGGTGCAATTCTGCCTGTTTTGATTGAAATCACCACACGCAGCATGTCTTTTAGATGTCTAGCAATCAGATCCCAATCAATCGCACCCCGAAACAGACTGTCAATGTGCTTGTATTGATCACCCTTATCAGCCCTATAGAACGTCAAATCTTTGATGTTCCGAATACGTGGCATGAGGTTAATACCAAGCAAATGTGCTAACCCAAAAACCGGCGTACTTTGCGCCTGAGTATCTCCATGCAGAGTGTCTGGCTGTATATCGGATTGGTTTTTAAGCAGACCGTCCAGAATATAGACTGCTTCGTAGACTCCGCATGGAATGAAATGGCTAAACAAAGCGATGTATGTGTCGGACACATGGTAGTAGCCAATACCTCCGTACCCGCCATAGCGGATGTGGTATTCCGACAGCAGATTCTGCTCGTACATATTCCACTTGGTGCCGTCAGCAGATGCACTTTTCCCGGTACCCCAATATCTTGGTAAAGCAAAACGGTTGTACGCGTTGATCACCTTGGTGATCGCTTTATCCAGACGTTGTTCGGTGACATGCTTCAGATTTAACCAGGCGACCTGTTTCCGGCTTAGTCCTTTGACTGATCTTGCAGTTTGCGTTGGTCCCAGGTTGCAACCATAGCAGAATAAGGTCGTAATAAACCGTTTGCGGGGGTCGTCAACCTTCGATTTGAATCCAGACAGTGGGCCGAACAAGCGATGCAAGTCCAGCCATTTCTCTGTCTCGGTTAATACATCCAAAATGCTGGCGTCGCTCATTTGCGTCCGGATAGCCTCGTCCACAATTGCCAGTTCAACTGGTGGCTTTTGTCGCTCACCACGGCGTATGACTAACCCCGTCTCATCAATATCAACATGCCCATTCTCAGGAAATCGTTTATCAACTTGTTTTGTCAGTGCCTGCATCTGCGCTCGCATTTGGGCTACAAATTCCTGTGGTTCTACCGGGAGGCCCACCATTTCGCTATAAGTGTGCACTTCTCGTTCATACTCATCCCAGGAAACCAGGTGATTGCGGTAATCATCGTAGTCACCACTATGCTCGACAAACAAATCACCTGACTTCAATTCATCCATGACCGCAGAAAATACAGCCAGTTCGAAGTATTTCCGGTGGTAATGGGTGGGTGGTGCACTGAGCTTCTTACCGAATACCAGGGTTCGCCACTTCTCTGGCATCCAGTCCAATACCAACATATCGATTTGACTCTCAGTAATGGATAGATGCTCTTTATGGCTGGTCCGGTATTTTTGTGTCAGTGCAATCATCGCCAGCAAGCTCTCGTCTTGTGAGCTTGAGCGTAGCGTCAACGCTTCCAGGCATTTGAACAGCAGGCTTCGTTTTCCGGTGTAAATTGCCAGCATGAATGGGAAATAATTGTTTCCCGCATATGCCATATGCTCATCGCATTCTCTTATCCAGCTTGTCAGATCTCCGTCAAGCGAACTTTCGACGCGTGCAACACGCTGTTCGCTTGGCCCGTCCTGGCTAAAAACGGTCAGCACTTCCCTAAATTGACCTATCAAACGCTCAACCTGATCGGCATGCTGGAGGTGATATTGCCGCAAACGCTCTTCTGCCACATTATGCAAGTTTCGAATGGTCTTGATAAAAATTTCAGCGACATCGTCCATCGCATTTTGTAGTTGGGTCTGAATCAAGAGCACTGCCAGGGTGTAGCGCTTCAAGGGTTTTAATGCGCGCATTTCGGCCATATCCAGGGCTCGCGCCTCAAAAACAAGTTGCTCACGCTTGGTGGCCGCGATATGTCCAGTATCTGGCAGATCGCTCGCCAATTTGATCATGCTATCAATGTGCTGCAAGAAATCCGTGACTTCCCTGACATTTGGTTGTTTGGGTTCACGTTTCAGGCTGTCCCAGGCACTTCTGCCAGCCACCGATTTCAGCAGACCGTCGATTCTGGTTGTAATAGAATCTGATAAGGTGCCAGCCACCGCTTTATAAATGCGGTCGTTGATTGTTGCCCTGGCATTCCGTGCCAGTCGAAACAGGTAAGTAAATCCGGGCAATTCAAAGCGACGTTGTATCAACTCTTCAATGAGAACATTGATGATGTCAGGTAATTCCTGTTTGGTCTGCGCTGCCTGGAGGGCTTGTTCTGCCAACCATTTTTCGGTGACATCTGTCATTTCCTGAATACCAACGAACTCCCGCAAAATTGTCTGTTGGCGGTGCTTGGTACCAGATTTGTCATACTTGGCCAAGGCATCTTTGGATGGCTTTCGTACTTGTGCCCGGCTGCAGATGTACTCTATGATCACCGCAGGGACACCGCTTAACGCCACAAAATAACCTAACCTCTGCAGGAGTTTTAATTGCAGCAAAAGCAGAGTTTGTTGAGAGATTTGACGGTATCTGGCTGCAACAAATTTGAGTTCGGCGGGTGTTGGCGTGTAAATGGCAATCAGCTCTTGTTCTGTGAACTCAAGCTTCAGACGTGGATAGGCGGTTTCATGTACGCTGCTCATCTACTTAATTAATCAAATAACATATGTTTATTTTAACAATGAAAAACATAACTTTTTTGTCTGACATCCTTGCTGGATATCTTCAGTTTATAAGAGCCCGTGAAAACATCTGCTCTGGACACAATTTGTTTTGCTTCCACAAATCTCTCTCGAAATTGCCATTTTGAAATTTTGATGAATTAATGTACAGACAATATCTGAACTTTGTCTGCCGGGCAAGAAAAAAAGCAAGTAATACCTTGACTTTTTTCGGATTTTGATTTGAAAAAATGTCGTTGTTGTTTTTTGACTATTTAAATGAAACTCATAGTTCGCTATGTGAATTTTGCATGCTGATATAGGCATGAATTGACGTGCCAGATTCGCCGACCTGGCAAGATGTTGGTATGTAGTAGCTTAGATTTTAAGCTCTGATCCTTGAAGCGCAGTTTTAACGGCATCCGCCATTTTTAGCAAATTCGTATAGTCTGCCTTGCTTGCTGTTCGCATCAAGAAGTCACGCAACTCCTCGGCGGACGGTTTGTCCTCAAAGTCAAAGAAGTCCTTCAAATCCACATCCAACTCGACACGAATACGCTCCAGTGTTTCTAGAGATGGGTAATGCTGGCCACGCTCAAGCCTGCTCAACGACTTTGTATCGATACCAATCCGGCCAGCCAATTCCTCCTGGGATAGTTGTTTGCGCTTGCGCAGAATTCGAACGCGCTGACCGACCAAATGTCGAACATCCTCCATGTAAACCTCCAAAGTTGACTACCTTCAGTAAATCAACATTGAGGGCTTCTTAAAACTTCCCATTACGCTTATAAATTTGCAATATCTACCTTGTACGTTTACTTTTTGATTTTTCAATCAAAAAAGCGATTTGCCACTTCATAAAACCAAGTTAATTTGGACACATCACCATGGGATTAGCAAAAGGCCTCGGCTTAGCAGTACTCGCAACGCTTGCGGTTCCTGCCGCAGGTTTATCCGGCATTGGAGCCATTGGTGCGCTACTTGGCATGCTGCTTTCCCGCGACAACAGGACAAGCGGTGTTTTCACTTTCTTCGTGGTGGCAGTAGTCATCTGCTTTTTGTCCATCCGGTTCTTGGCAGGAATGCACAAAAAAGCCAAGGATCTGGTGGAGAGTATCAACCGGCAGTCCAATCTGAATTTCAACGCTGGGAATCTGTTGGGCTATCCCAGCCCAGCATTCCTGACTTTTGACAAACAAAACCGGAAACTGGCTTTTTGTAATAGCAGCACCGGCGATTTCAAAATACATGAACTTTCGTACATGCTGGCCTGGCGCTACGAATGGAAGATTAAGGAAAGTATGGAGCTATCAGGTCCAGGCCGACAAGTTGGTACGACGAATATGCACATGCCTTCATTCGAGCGTGCACAGCGTGCCGGTGACTTTGCCCTGATCTTGGAAGTTGCCGATGAGAGTAACCCTGTCATCAAATTTTACATGAGCGAGAGAGCGGCCAAAGAATGGTGCGCAAAACTGAATGCCGTCGTGAACGGTTAGCATGCCTGATGTGTGAGCATTGCACTAAATAGTAAATCAATATTCATTTATATCCTGTTGTCTTCAAGACTAGGATTCGACCTAAAGAAAATATGCATTCGGTTCAAGAATTACAGCATGGCGCAACTATGCTGCGCACACAATGTCTAGAAACAGTCACTCAGTTCGCTTCAAACAATCCAGGCATTCCTGCCCAGGCCGTTGCCATTGGCCTGGGTGAGCTGCTTATACAGTTCTCTGTCTCACAACTCGGACAGGAGCATACACATCATCTGCTGTCGTCACTGCAAGAAGCCGTGCTCCTGTTCGGTGATAAAATCATGGAGCCTCATTGAACAGGCCAGCAGTAACAGTCCAACAATTTACACGAGCAATGCAATTACACGATGAATAGCCGACCCAAGGTCAAAGGGGTTATCGCTCTAGATGCAGATGGCGTACTTCTTGACTATCATGCTTCCTATGCATTGGCCTGGCAGAAGGCGTTCGGAGTTCTGCCAGCAGTCAAAGACCCGCTTGCCTACTGGCCTATAGATCGATGGGATGTTCAGAGATTGACTGGGAACGAACTGGAGCGGTTTCGCCAGTGTTTTGACGAGGAATTCTGGTCCACCATCCCAGCATTGCCAGGTGCACTAGAAGCATGCCATCTACTCAAGGATGCCGGTTATCACCTGGTGTGTGTAAGCGCATTGAAAGAGGCGTACCGGCTCTCCAGGCTACAGAATATCCGTGACCATGGATTTCCAATCGCCGACGTAATCGCAACTGAACACAACGATACAGGCATTAGTCCAAAGTCCAAGGCTCTTAATTACTTGCAACCTGTTGCCTTTGTTGACGACTATTTGCCTTACTTCCGTGGTGTGCCAGCTGATATACACATGGCACTCATTACCAGAGAGCCTAATGGGACTCCAAATATTGGAGGTGAGTTGAAAAATGTGTCTTCGTCACATTTGAATTTGCTGGAGTTTGCAAAATGGTGGATACGTTGTGCGCCGGATATAATGTAAATCGTCAGTATCTGAAATTTAAGATCAAGAAGCAAATGGCATAAGTTGGTGAGCATTTCCTACCTCAAGGCGTCCAAGGGGAAGTTTACGCCCGCGAGTTCCAGAGCACACGGCGGGATTATGTGTCATTTAAGGAAATTGTTTCATGAGCACGGCAACCGATACCTTTGTCATCGGGGATTTCCCCCAGCTCCGACTGATCGCATGGAATCGTGATCTCCGCGATGCAATCACCGGCGAAGAGGCGCTCGGCCTCTATGAGCGAAACTGGCGCTTTGTTGATGAAAAAGCTCTTCTTCCACATGAGCGTGATTTGATTGATAGACTGACATGTGAATATGGTCGTGGCATCCTACATATTTGACAGCCCTCATCATCGCGTGTTATCGAGTCTTCGCCCTCTTCAGCGCAGATTTTCTCGTAGGTATTCAATGACTTCATGCTCTATACCCGTATTGCGTATCAGCGCCATGGTATTGCTGGAGGTGCAGCACCGGGGATTGTGACAAATGAGAATGATCACGGGTGCCTATCCGAAATGACTATTTTCTTACAAAGCCGGCCAAGATCAAGGATTTTGCATTGGAGTTTTTTCTATGTTCATCCAGCTTTATTAAAGCATTAAAGATTTTTTCAAAATCTCCTTGACTCTGTACTTACTACAGGGTGTCTAATGCCAAAATAAACACATGATCAAAGGAAGCATGATGAATGAGCAAGGATCAGTCTGTTGTGGATGTAACTCCAAATCTACTGGTAACGATAAGACTCCTTCCGTTTCGGTAGTCGCGTCACAAAATGACAATGCCGAAAAAGTATTGAATTTACTTATTGCGCAGATGGATTGTCCTACGGAAGAGGCCCTGATTCGTCATAAATTAGAAAAAATGCCGGGAGTAAATAGTCTTGACTTCAATCTCATGAATCGCCATCTCACCGTCAGACACACAATTGCGGACACTTCTGTGATTGTCGATGCCATTAAGGCATTGGGTATGACTCCAGTACAGGAGAATACCCAACGAACAAGCAACACCTTGATCGCTGAGTACTCTATCAAAAACATGGATTGCCCGACAGAAGAAGGCTTGATACGCAACAAGCTAGGCCCCATGCCCGGCATAGCCCTGCTTGATTTCAATCTCATGCAGCGCAAATTGACGGTAAGCCATACCCTGGAAAACGATGATGCGATTCAAGCTGCCTTGGCGTCCATCGGTATGCAAGCCATGCTGTTAAGCGAAGATAACAAGGGTAACGAGGATGCAACCACAGTAGCACCAGAAAACCCATCACACAAATGGTGGTTGCTGGGAGTTGCCGGGCTGGCTGCGGTACTCGCCGAAACCTATGCCTACATCAGCGGCACAGAAAAAGCCTGGCCCGTCATGCTCTTGTCGGCCCTGGCGATACTGCTGAGTGGCACCAGCACTTATAAAAAGGGCTGGATAGCACTGAAGAATCTGAACCTCAACATCAATGCCCTGATGACGATCGCCGTCACAGGTGCGCTGATCATAGGACAATGGCCAGAAGCTGCCATGGTCATGGTCTTGTTCAGCCTGTCAGAAGCCATAGAAGCGATGTCGCTGGACCGCGCCCGCAATGCCATACGTGGCCTGATGGCCATGACACCAGAAACAGCCACTGTCTTGCAGGCAGATGGTAGCTGGCAGGATGTTGCGGCCAAAGTTATCGCCATAGGCGCTACGGTAAGGGTCGCGCCGGGTGAACGCATCCCGCTCGATGGCGAACTCAGTAAGGGCCAATCCTCAGTCAACCAGGCACCCATCACAGGTGAGAGCATACCAGTTGCCAAGACTATCGGTGACAAGCTGTTTGCCGGCACCATCAATGAAACCGGCTCTTTTGAATACCGTGTCACTGCTGCACAAACTGACTCCACCCTGTCGCGCATTATCCATGCTGTTGAAGAAGCGCAAGGCAGCCGCGCACCGACACAACGTTTTGTCGACAGCTTTGCCAAGGTATACACACCCATCGTGTTTGTACTGGCGCTGGGCGTCATGCTCATCCCTCCGCTGCTGCTGGGCCTGCCGTGGATGGTCTGGATATACAAGGCGCTGGTCTTGCTGGTAATTGCCTGCCCATGTGCGCTGGTGGTCTCTACCCCGGTGACTGTAGTCAGCGGGCTGGCGGCAGCGGCCAAGGCGGGCATACTCATCAAGGGCGGCGTGTATCTGGAAGAAGTCCGCAAGCTGAAGTCACTGGCGCTGGATAAAACCGGCACCATCACCCAGGGCAAACCTGTTGTCACTGATGTCAAACTGCTCAACGGTGACCAGGACATGGCATTGCAACTGGCCGCCAGCCTGGCAGGCCGCTCTGACCACCCGGTATCAGGCGCGGTGACCGCCTATTCAACAACTCAAGGCAGTGGCTCATTGGAAGTCACTAACTTTGAGGCGATTGCAGGCCGTGGTGTCAAAGGCCAGATAGCAGGTAAATGGTATTACCTCGGCAATCATCGCCTGATAGAAGAACTCAGGATTTGCAGCCCGGCTACCGAAGCAGCATTGTTTGCGCTGGAAGCGGAAGGGAAGACAGCCGTCATCATTGCCGACGACGAAAAGGCATTGGCGGTGATAGCCGTGGCAGACACTGTGCGTGAAAGCAGCCGCCAGGCAATTGCAGAACTGCATGCGCTGGGCATACGCACCGTGATGCTGACTGGCGATAATGAAATGACTGCAAAAGCCATCGCAAAAAACGTGGGCATTGATGATGCACGTGGCAATCTGCTACCGGAAGACAAACTGGCAGCCATCAACGACGAACTTGCGAATCATGGTACGGTAGGTATGGTCGGCGACGGCATCAATGATGCGCCCGCACTGGCCAAATCCAGCATAGGTTTTGCCATGGGTGCAGCAGGTACGGACACGGCGCTGGAAACTGCTGACGTTGCCCTGATGGATGATGACTTGCGCAAGATCCCGCAATTCATCCGCCTGAGCCAGCGCACAGCAGCGATACTGAAACAGAATATCGCGCTGGCACTGGGTATCAAGCTGGCCTTCCTGGTCATGGCAGTCATGGGCATAGCGACTTTGTGGATGGCAGTATTTGCTGATATGGGTGCGAGCCTGCTAGTAGTCGGTAACGGATTGAGATTATTGAGGAAAAGATTTTAAAGTTCTGATGCGATCGATTTTGCTGAGTTTTGTGACAATGATCGGTCATATCACGTGGTGGAGCAGCTTCGGCGGGGTCCACCCGGGGTGAGGGTGGCTCTTACCTCACTGGGCACTATTCTCTAGCCATTACGTCGATGATTGGGCAATCGATTCCTCCAATGCCTGCATCGCACTGTTGCACCAGTTCGCCCAGCACCAGGCGCAGTGCATCAAGATTGGCCATTTTCTGCTCAATCAATTCCAGCTTGCTGGCGGCCAATGCTCTTGTCTCTGTACAAGAGAATGCCTTATCCAGCATGAGCAATCCGCCGACTTCGGTCAATGTGAATCCCAGCGCTTGTGCTCGTTTGATGAAGCGCACGCGCCTGGCATCGCTTACTGTGTAGCGCCGATGGCCGCCTAGCGGTTTGGCTGGTTCTTCCAGCAGTCCGAGTCGCTGGTAATAACGAATTGTCTCGATGTTTACCCCGGCCGCTTCCGCCAGCTTTCCTATAGTTAATTCTGCTGTCATCATCAAATTCTCCTTGATTCCGTACCTAGGTACGGAATGTAGAGTAACACTTGCGTCAATAAATTCAAGGATATGTGGCATGAAACAGCTCAGCGGTAAAAGTTCATTGGTCGCGGGCATGCTGGCCGCTATTGCCGCGTCAATGTGCTGTGTTGGTCCGCTAGTACTGTTCGTCCTGGGAATCGGCGGGGCATGGGTGAGCAATCTGACGGCGATGGAACCCTACCGTCCTGTCTTTATCGGCCTGACCTTGCTTTTTCTGTGGCTGGCTTTTCGCAAGCTATACTTGGTACCGCAGATTTGCACACCGGGCACGTCCTGTGTCGATCCACGCAAGGTAAAGCAGCAACGGATCATATTCTGGGTTGTTACCACTCTTATATTCGGCCTGTTAGCCTTACCACGGCTGGCCTTGTTGTTCTACTAAAAGGAGATACCATGCGCAAACTGCTAATTGCTGCCCTCGCTGCCTTGCCGCTGGCAGTGCTGGCTGCCGACCCGAAAACTGTCACGCTCAATGTCAAGAACATGACCTGTTAGTTGTGCCCGATCACCATCAAGAAGTCGCTGGAAAAGATAGTTGGCGTGAGAACCGTCAAAGTTGATTTCGAAAAGAAAACGGTTACTGTCACCTATGACCCAGACAAAGCCAGGTCGGAGGAGCTGACTAAGGCAACGACCAACGCGGGCTATCCGTCTGAGGTGATGCGGTAATGAGTGACGTTATTCTGGACTCCATTCTGACTTGTCCGCAATGCGGCTTTGCCAAGAATGAAACCATGCCAACGGATGCTTGTCAGTTTTACTATGAGTGTAGCCATTGCAAGGAGCTGCTACGGCCAAATTCGGGGGACTGCTGCGTATTTTGTTCGTTTGGTTCCGTGAAGTGCCCACCGATCCAGCAGCAGCGTGGGTGCTGCGCTTAGGTCTAGCACTCAATATCTGATCAGACTGTCGTCATCTTCAGTATTCTGCAATACTTTGCAGATGTATAACTCCTTAGGCCAGTGATTCTGGCCTAAGTGAAAGGCGACAAACAACTCTGAATTGAGCAGGACTCCGTACGACTCCTTAGACTGGGCGCTTGGCACCGAGTCGCTGATTCAATACAAAACTGGCAATGATGATCACCAGAATAACGGTTTGTGCTGCAATACTTTGTGTTGATGGGTAAATACCCAGTAGATCAATACGTGGCATCGCAACCGGCGTGACATTGATTACCCCAGCCTCTTGCAGCGCAGTGATGCCTTTGCCAACCAGGACAAACGCCAAAATAGCTACTAATGCTGAACTGACAGCAAAGAACTGGCTAATCGGCAATCGGGCCGTAGTCCTGAGCAGCACTGCTGCGATCACTGCCAGCGCCGCGATACCCACTAGCAAACCTGTTAACAAATACCCGCCATTACCATCCCCCCACAATGCAGCGTAAAACAGCACCGTTTCAAACACTTCCCGGTAGACTGTGATAAACGACAGGAGAAACAACATCATCGCTGAGCGCTTGTTCAGTGCGGAAGACAATTTGTCTTTGACATATTGCTGCCAGCGTCCGGCGAAGCTCTTTTGGTGCATCCAGATACCGACGCTGAGCAATACCATGGCTGCAAACAATGACGAATAGCCTGCCGTCATTTCCCGACTGGCACCGCTAAACGTCACCAGGTACGTCGCCGCCACCCAGGTCAGGCCGCCAGCTGCCAAAGCGGCAATCCAGCCCGCATGCACATACGGCAGCACATCCTTACGTTCGGCCCGTTTAAGGAAAGCGATCATTGCCACCACCACCAACAGCGCTTCAATCCCTTCACGCAGGAGAATAGTCAACGCACTGATCAACGTGCTGATTGGATCGCTATTGCTCGACTGTAAAACTAATTGCGCCTGGTTGAGTTGCGCCACCAGTTGTTGTTCGATGGCATGCGCTTCATCTCCTTTACCCGCAGTCACCGCCGCCCGAAATGCGCCCATGGTTTTTTCGATACTATTGAATAGCACTTTATCCTTGGTAGCCAATGCCGGTTCAACTGGTTCAAAACCATCCAGATAAGCAGAAATGGCTAACCGAGATGCTTCGGGGATATTCCCTTTATCCAGCGCTACCAGACTTTCCTTCAAACGTGATTTCGACAATGCCAAGCTGTCGGACTTGTCTTGCTCCAAAATCTGCGGATTGCTCTTCAGGTACGCCAATACTTGCCCTGCCTGGTCATCGGGCAAGGTCTTGGCCAGCATCGTCTCCGATGTCTGACTCAGTATATTCAGCGATGGTACCTTGGCATGCAGGCTAGAATTGGTCTCCCACAGTGTCTTGCCAGCTTCACGATCAGAGTCGCTATGAGCCAGGCTTGATGCAAAAAAAGCTAAGGCCCAACGCTCACTGTCGGTCAATTGAGCAAAGGCAGGCATGGAGGTTCCCTTAACACCTAAAGTGATGATTTGATGCAAAGAAAACAAGCTTCTTTCCTTGGCCCGGTCATGGCCCGTCAAGGCGATAGGCGGTGGATTCAAGCTGGCCGCTAAGGGGCCATCGCCGCGCCCCTGGCTACCGTGGCAACTGGCACATTGCGCCTGGAACAACTGTGCACCCAGCTTTAAATCTGGCGCTTTGCTTGGTGATACTGGTACAGGATAAGCCGCCAGCAGAGCGCCTGCCAAGTCGCGTGCTTTGGTTGACACTATTGCAGCTGAAGATTTGTCTGCGGGGACTTCTAAAAACTCCGATTTTTGGTAATTCTCTGAGGCTAAGTAATTGATTTTATTGAAGCCGGTTTTTCAAATTTGAGGTTTTTAGAAGTCCCCCTGCAATCAAACTGCGCAACTGAGCCGCTTTCTGTTGTAAATCCTTTTGAGCGGCATTGCTTGGCAATTCCCCTAACTGCTGTTCTGCCGATAATGCAAATTCCTGCATTTCCGCATATTCCGGGGCGCTGGCAACTTTCCCATCTTTGACTGCACCACCGTAATCAACCGCAAGGTAATCCAGCAATTGCCAAATTTGCTTTGCTTTGTCTTGCCCAGCATTGGTTTGGGCGCTCACAGGCGACGCGGAGTACAGGAGACCAATCAATACAAATAAAAGTGTGCGGAGGAATGACATAGCGTTTGGCAAGGGAAAGTGCAATGCGCCCAAGAATGAAATAAGAATCATTATACTTTATTCGATCAACCGACATCTTTAAAACTGATCAAGAAACAAAACATCATCGGACACCATAACGGCCAAATTTCGTCCCCTATTGATTTATCTGTAATGAGGACGTCACATTGAATTATTAAAATCAATTCCATATTTATAGAATTACGGTAACGTAAAAGCATATTTAATTCACGATGCAAATTGATTGAGCATCGTTTTGCATCCCGCCTGTAACAGGAAGTTTGTTGGCTATGTCGATAATATCTGGCAATTGCTTGATTTCACTTTACTTAAATTCTATGATTCCATTAATATAGAAATATAGAATCGATACATTTAATTTTTTGTACTTGGATGATGATGGAAACTAAAAAAGTCTTATTGGCATTGGCAGCACTGGCGCAGGAATCCCGCCTGGCCGTATTCCGCTTGCTGGTTCAGGTAGGCCCGGAGGGCATGGCGGCAACAAAGATCAGCGAACAGCTAGGCATACCGCCATCCTCCCTGTCTTTCCATCTGAAAGAGCTGTCACATGCTGATCTGGTGGAGTCGCGCCAGGCTGGGCGCTTTGTTATCTACTCCGCAAATATCACCACGATGAACCAGATGCTGGGCTTTTTGACAGAAAACTGCTGTGGCGGCAATCCCTGCACACCTATACAGGCACAGCAATGCGCCACTACTGAATCATAAAAAACCAGTAGTTATCCCTCCCACTTATCTCTAGACGACTTATGAACGTTTTATTTCTGTGCACTGGCAATTCTTGCCGCTCTATCCTTGGTGAAGCCACCTTCAACCACCTGGCTCCGGCAGGCTGGAAAGCCATGAGTGCGGGCAGCAAGCCGACCGGTCAGGTTCATCCGCGTTCGCTGGCGCTGCTGGCACGTGAAGGCATCTCGACAGAAGGCTATGTCAGTAAGTCCTGGGACAACCTGCCTGCGACACCGGATATCGTTATTACGGTCTGTGCCAGCGCTGCTGGCGAAACCTGTCCAGCTTACCTTGGACCAGTCTTGCGCACGCATTGGGGAGTAGAAGACCCGGCACATGCGACAGGCACTGACGAAGAAATCGATGCTGCCTTCATGACTGCTTACCGCATCTTGCGTGCCCGCATCGAAGCATTCCTGGGGCTGCCACTGGAAACACTGGTGCAGGACAAGCAAAAATTCAAGGAAGAGCTGGACCGTATTGGCAGCCTGATCCCGACATAAGACTGCCTTTTAACAATCATCATTCCAGTCGTCCCCAGCCATCAGGAGAACTCCATGAGCGAAAAAATCTATACCGTTTTGTATTTATGCACCGGCAATTCTGCCCGCAGTATCATGGCGGAAGCCATGCTCAATGCCATGGGCAAAGGCCGCTTCAAAGCCTATAGCGCTGGCAGTCACCCAGGTGGCGTGGTCAATCCCATGGCACTTGAACAGATTGCACACTCTGGTTTCGATACGTCCGGTTTGCGTAGCAAGAGTTGGGATGAATTTGCTTCAACTGATGCACCGCACATGGATTTTGTGATTACGGTATGCGACAAGGCGGCGGGTGAAGTCTGTCCTTTCTGGCCAGGCCAGCCTATGACGGCGCACTGGGGCTTTCAAGACCCGGCTGAAGCCAAGGGTTCAGAAGAAGAAATCCGTCATACCTTTGCCCGCATCTGCCGTGAAATCAAAACCAGGCTGGATATTTTCTTGAGCCTGCCTATCAACAAACTGGAAAAGCTCGCACTGCAAAGAGAACTCGACCAGATAGGGGCGACCAAAGTATGAGCATGGCACGACGCTTGGTTTCTGAAGGCCTGGGCACGGCCATGCTGCTGGCCGTAGTGGTGGGTTCTGGCATCATGGCCGAACGGCTGGCAGGTGGCAATATCGCTATCGCCTTGCTGGCAAATGCCATTGCCACGGGTGCGGGCCTGATCGCCCTGATCCTGATGTTTGGCACGATATCAGGGGCGCACTTCAATCCTGTGGTGACGCTATCAGAAGCATTCCAGAAAAATATGCCAGCCAAGGAAGTGCTGCCTTATATCCTGGTGCAAGTGCTGGGTGCCTTTGCCGGTGTGGCTGCTGCACATGGCATGTTTGAAGACCCACTGTTTTTTGCATCGGAGCATGTGCGTACGGGCATGTCGCAATGGTGGAGTGAGTTTGTCGCGACCTTTGGCTTGATCGCTGTGATCATAGCCTGCTCGCGTAGCCGTCCGGCAGTAACACCGTTTGCAGTAGCTGCTTATATCACCGCTGCGTACTGGTTCACTTCTTCTACCTCATTTGCCAACCCGGCAGTGACGTTGGCCAGAGCGGCAACCAATACCTTTGCTGGAATTCGTCCGGCAGATGCACCGAGTTTCATCATTGCCCAATTGCTGGGTGCGGCTGCGGCAACGCTGGTGTTTTGCTGGCTTTACCCGGCAGTGCCTAAAGATGCCACAGTAGCCGGTACAGTTGCCCCTGGTGATTTTGCAGGCAAATAATCATTTTTGACAGACACCTATGACCATTACCATTTACCACAATCCCCAGTGTGGCACGTCGCGCAATACTCTTGCACTGATACGCAATACGGGTGCAGAGCCTGAAGTCATCGAATACCTGGTCAATCCACCCAGCCGAGACAAGCTGGTGGAACTGATCGCCGCCATGGGTACGCCAGTACGTGCGCTATTGCGTAAAAAAGGCACGCCTTACGAAGAGCTGAGCCTTGATGACGCCAAATGGACTGATGATGAACTGCTGGATTTCATGATGGCGCATCCCATCCTGATCAACCGTCCTATCGTCGTGACTTCCATGGGAACACGACTCTGCCGTCCATCGGAGGAAGTACTGGATATCCTGCCTCTGCCACAATTGGGTGAATTTACCAAGGAAGACGGCGAGAAAGTCATTGATGCAGAGGGTAAGCGTGTCAACAATGCAGCCTGATCTGCCCAGCCTGAATGCTGAATTGTTCAATATGCCTGAGCCAGATAAGCTCAGGCCAACAGAAGCATCAACCCATGCGCCACGTTTCCTGCTGCTGTACGGCTCATTACGTGAACGCTCCTACAGCAAGTTGTTGACGCTGGAAGCAGCGCGTCTGCTGGAAGCCATGGGAGGTGAGGTGCGGGTATTTGATCCGTGTGGCTTGCCACTACCGGACGGAGCACCCGACACTCATCCCAAGGTGGTAGAGCTGCGTGAGCTGGCACAATGGGCAGAGGGCATGGTGTGGACTTCACCAGAGCGCCACGGCGCGATGACAGGCATCATGAAGGCGCAGATAGACTGGATACCTTTGTCGGTCGGCGCAGTGCGACCTACTCAGGGTAAGACCCTGGCGGTAATGGAAGTTTCTGGTGGCTCTCAATCCTTTAATGCCGTCAATCAAATGCGCATACTGGGCCGCTGGATGCGCATGATCACCATTCCCAACCAGTCATCTGTCGCCAAAGCCTTCATGGAATTTGATGATGCTGGCCGCATGAAGCCATCGGCCTACTATGACCGCGTTGTTGATGTCATGGAAGAACTGATGAAATTCACCTTGCTGACGCGTGATGTTTCGCCCTATCTGGTGGATCGCTACAGTGAGCGCAAAGAGACTGCGGAAGAATTGTCCAAGCGCGTCAATCAGCGATCAATCTGAATAAAAAGCTGGAACAGAGTCTGTTCCAGCTTCCTTCCAGCTCAACCGCAAATAATGGTCAGCGCGACATGCGCATGCAAATCTGATCGCAAAATCCACCCGGCACGGATTCCGGCTCATTGATGCCCAGTTCACTTTTGCGTATATCAGCCTCTGGCAAATTGCGGGTTCCAAACAAAATATCCCAAAAGATTAGCGTCGCCCCATAGTTGGCGTTGGCATGTCGCATGTCACGCGCATGATGCCAGCGATGCAATTCCGCCATGCTGAATACCCAGTTAAGCGGTCCCAGCCTGAAGTCTAAGTTGGTGTGGGACAAAAGAGAATGGACCTTGCTGATCATGGCAACCAGGAAAATGACTCGCACCGGAACTCCCAAGGCCACCATCGGCAACAGCATCAGCAAACTGCTCAGGAAGCTTTTGACCGGATGGAAGCGGACGAAATTCAGTGAATACATCCTCGATGGCGCATGATGGATGGCATGCACACGCCACAGCCAGCCACCAGTCTCATGGCTGAGGCGGTGGTACCAATATGGCAGCAGATCATGGACAAGCAGCGCGAGCATGACCTGCACGGCAATCGGCCAGTCAGCAGGCCAGTACGATATGCCAGAAGCAGAAGTCAGCCAGACAGCCACACTCACACCTAGCGCCAGTGCAGCAGCTTCGGCGACGGCAATGACAGGTTGGGCCAGCAGAAAAAACGCGGCATCTTGCCGGTTGTCTTTCCACCGACCATTCCAGGCAGGTTCAAATGGAAACCAGCGTTCCAGCATGACAGCAACACCAAATACCAGCAAGAAAATCACTGGCGTCAGCAAGCCTTCTCGCCCTGGTGCGTAGCTAAACCAGGAGGCAGCGATCACCAAGGCGAGGATCAATGGAAATGCCAGGTAGCGCAAAACACCGCCATTTGTCGGTGACCGGGTGGGATTTTGAAGGTTTGAGTTATTCATTTCTCTTGCATTCTCTTTCTTTATTAAATGCACTAATGCACATATCTGCATGTATAGAACAAAAAAAATCAACAATTACAGCAAGTGACAACACGCCTCACTTGCTGTGTGAGTACTTCCAGTGTTGCCAGGACTGCCGTTCCATTCACCTCATAGTGGCGATGTCGACCTTCCCGCGTACTGCGCACAACACCGCTGTCTTCAAGCAGGGCTAGGTGCCGTGAATTGACGGAGCGGTCCTGCGTGAAATGTTCAGCCAGGGTGTCAATGTCACTAGGTCCCAGCTCGATCAGTTTCGCCAAAATCTGGATGCGCACCGGCTCGCACAAGGCGGTGAAAAAAGCGGTATCGATCAGTTCAGAGAACTGCTTGGCAGCTTCTTGGCGGGTGGGTACATTGGCGGGCATGGCTGGTTTACATGTGCATTGTCATGCACATGTAAACTGCCTTCGAAGACCAGGAACCATTACCAACCTATGATCAGGATCGAATTACCCTTGTTGCAGGTTATTGATAATGGCTTTCATACGCGAGGCCAAATTCTTGCATCGTGTTGCTTAAATAACAGTATTTCATCAATACACTAGAGTTACTATCATGGCAATCATTTGGCAACGTGCTTCTGAAATCTCAATTTCTGCTGCGATTTAGCTATAGTGGAACTAGCTGCCCCTTTTTGTGATATGCAAGTTTAGCGTAAGTATCAAATTGTCGATCAGAAAACAACTCCTTACAGTCATGTAATTTGTTTCAAGCAGTCCACTAGTTACCATGGACTTGAGAGAGTTGAATATACAATCATTAGTTTCACAACCTGAACAAGCGCACACGCATTTAATGAAGAGTAACACGCAGAATAATTTGCGCTATAATCCAACACATGAAAAAGCTGTTTCGAATCTTTCTGCTGTGCGTCATGTTTGTGGCGATACCCTACCAAGGGTTCGCTGCTGCGGCTATGGTGGACTGCAACACGGAACATCACCATGCATTCCCAGGTGAGCCGCATGATCATGACGATGCGCAAGCCGGACAACACGATCATCAGCACAGTGATACTGATAAAGT
The DNA here is from genome assembly GCA_041913845.1 of Undibacterium sp. GTDB lineage: Bacteria > Pseudomonadota > Gammaproteobacteria > Burkholderiales > Burkholderiaceae_D > Undibacterium. Next base: position 27,947 of record JAYSEN010000008.1, on the reverse strand, counting down.
CTCTGACCATGCAGTAGCTAAAGTGTCTCCCACCGCCAAGTCTATGAAAGACAAGTGTAGCGCTTGCGCTTCATGCTGTGTCGGTGCGGCTCTGGTCACCGATTCTACTGTGCCCCCCGTTTCCGCTCCTTCATCAGAAAAAATTAGTCTGTTTTTTTCTTTTCATTTCGGCCATATCAGTGATGGCCTCGATCGTCCTCCCCGCGCTTAATTTTCACCTGCAACGCCTGTAGCAATTTGAAGCTATAGAGGCGCTGATCGGCTATTCAATCAGTTTAGCCCTGCGTTGATATCCGCCATTGCGTTGCCGCGCCTATTAATTTGCACGGTTCGCCTTGGTCACATTACCTATTACTCACTGAGGATTTCATGAATCCATCTATTTTTCCGTCAAGGCTACGGTTGGTACTGGCTATGCTCGCCATGCTGACCATGGGTCAGAACGTCCTTGCCCAGGAAGCAAGCCGCAGCCAGCGACCAAATCCCGCAGACGCCCAGTCCATCGTGCCACCGATGATTTATTTGTCCACTTTACAAAACTATCGTCCCTTTACCGATCAGGAAGTTGGTTCCTGGAAGGAGTTGAATGACATAACGGCGCGTATTGGCGGATGGCGAGTTTATGCCAAACAGGCCAGAGAGCCAGACACCACCGACACCAAGCCTGCTGCGAAAGAAAAAGAAACTCCCGCAACGGACAAGGCCAAGTTGATGGATCACAGCAGTCATACAAAATGAAGGAAACCACCATGCGAACAACTTCAAATGGCAAGTTTTTCCACCGGCCAAGTAAGCTCGCCGCCCTGATCAGTCTCCCATTGATACTGGGCGGCTGCGCCAGTTTTAGTACCGATGGCGGATTTTCAACGGTAGAGCAAGTCGCAAAAGAGCGTCTTGGCAAGGAAGTTACCTGGCAGCGTTCTGATAACGCGACTGATACCGCAGCACAAAGGGTAAAAGAATTACTTGCGTCTCCCTTGACCGTCGATGATGCGGTGCAAATCGCCTTGCTTAATAATCGCGGGCTGCAGGCCTCGTTCTATGAACTGGGCATATCCGAGTCTGATTTTGTGCAGGCCGGCCGCCTACCCAATCCCGGGTTTTCATTCAGCCGCACACGGCAAGGTAGTGAAATTGAAATCGACCGCAGCCTGACTTTTAATATTGCCCACCTGTTGACCATGCCCTTAACCAGGCAGATGGAACAACGTCGCTTCGAGCAAACCAAGCGTGAAGTGACTATGCAAATGTTGTCTTTGGCTGCCGAAACGCGCAAAGCCTATTACATGGCTGTGGCTGCGGACCAGACCATGCTGTACATGCAACAGGTCAAAAAAGCTGCTGACGCAGGCGCAGAGTTGGCGGGACGGCTGACGCAGGCCGGTAACTACAACAAATTGCAACAGGCCCGTGAACAAGGTTTTTTTGCTGAAGCTGCCCTCAATCTGGCACGTGCAGAGCAGTCCCAGACCCGTAGCAAAGAGAAGTTGACGCGGCTAATGGGATTATGGGGGCCTCAAACAGCCTTTACTTTGCCGCTCAGATTACCTGATTTACCCAAGAAACCGGATGACATGGTGAATGTCGAGCAACTAGCAATGACGCAACGCCTGGATGTTCAGGCTGCTCGTCTGAGTACGGAGCAACTGGCTAAAAATCTGGGACTGAGCAAGGCTACCCGTTTCATCAATGTGCTGGAAGTGGGTGCCATCCGCAATACGTTCAATGATCAAGCTGTTCAGAAAGGCTACTCGGTAACACTGGAGTTGCCATTGTTTGACTGGAGCGGCGCCAAGATCGCGAAAGCGGAAGCACTATATATGCAGGCAGTCAATCGCACTGCAGAAATTGCCGTCAATGCAAGATCTGAAGTCAGGGAAGCCTATCTGGGCTATCGCTCTAGCTATGACATCGCCATACATTATCAAAACGAGATCGTGCCTTTGAAGAAGCGCGTGTCTGAAGAAAACCAGTTGCGCTACAACGGCATGCTGATCGGCGTGTTTGATCTGCTGGCCGATGCCCGCTCCCAAATCGCCAGTGTCAATAGTGCGATTGAGGCCAGTCGTGATTTCTGGATTGCACAGGCTGATCTGGAAATGAGTTTATTGGGCCGTCCCAGCATGAGCTCAGCACCGATGAGCGGTATAGGGGGCAGCGAAGCACCGGCTGCTGGACATTGATGACATCGCGCATTGCACAATAGAGGAAATAAAATGAGTTCAAGAAGAAATTTTTTAAGCGGCTTGGGCGCGATCACTGCTGCGGCCTCCGCTGCTTCAGTCAGCAAAGTCGCCATGGCAGCATTGCCAGAACCTGCCATCCAGACCTCGCCGGATACCATGGCACCGCTAGTGCCAATTACAGGACGCCCCTATAACCCGGTGGTGACACTCAATGGCTGGACCTTGCCATGGAGGATGAATAATGGTGTCAAGGAATTCCATCTGGTGGCTGAACCTGTCGTGCGTGAAATGGCACCAGGCATGAAAGCACATTTGTGGGGTTATAACGGCCAGTCCCCTGGCCCGACCATCGAAGTGGTCGAAGGCGACCGCGTGCGTATATTTGTCACTAACAAGCTGCCAGAACACACCAGCGTGCACTGGCATGGACAACGCCTGCCGAACGGCATGGATGGTGTGTCGGGCCTGAATCAAAAGTCGATACAACCTGGTAAGACATTCATGTATGAGTTTGTCGCACGCAGACCTGGGACCTTCATGTATCACCCGCACGCAGATGAAATGACACAAATGGCGATGGGCATGATGGGGTTTTGGGTAACGCATCCCAAAGCTAAACATCCACAGATTTCCGAAGTAGATAGAGATTTTGTATTCCTGCTCAATGCCTACGATATTGATCCTGGTGCTTTCACCCCCAAAACGTCGACCATGCTGGACTTCAACCTATGGAGCTGGAATAGCCGGGTCTTCCCCGGCATTGACCCATTTGTCGTACGAAAGAACGACAAGGTTCGGATCCGTATCGGTAATCTGACGATGACGAATCATCCTATCCACATTCATGGTCATGAATTCCAGGTCACAGGTACGGATGGCGGTCCCGTTCCTCATTCTGCGCGCTGGCCAGAAGTCACGACAGATATCGCGGTAGGTCAAATGCGCCAGATCGAATTTCTGGCAGATGAAGAAGGTGACTGGGCCTTCCATTGCCACAAGTCGCACCACACCATGAACGCGATGGGCCACGACACGCCTAACCTGATTGGCGTTGACCACACTGGTGTCGCCAAGAAAATCACCAGCCTCATCCCTGAATATATGGCCATGGGCGAACGTGGCATGGCTGATATGGGAGAGATGGAAATGCCGCTTCCTGACAATACCTTGCCCATGATGACGGGTGAAGGGCCCTTTGGCGGCGTCGAGATGGGCGGTATGTTCAGTGTCCTCAAAGTCAGGAAAGACCAGAAGCCAGGCGACTACAAGGATCACGGATGGTACAAGCACCCGCCAGGAACAGTCGCGCAGGAATGGGCCGGCAACATCGCAGAACCTGCACGGGCAACGACCGTAGGCGGTAAATCCATGCCCTTGAAACAAAAAAATCAGCAGCAAGTAGAAGTACAAGTCCGCAAACCTGTCGGCAAGATGGGACATTAATTTTTAACACGGAAAGGATTTCCCCATGAAAACCCGCCTCACTACCATCACAGTCACTTTGGCGCTCACATTCGCAGCCCAGGCCAGCTTCGCCGATGGCAAACACGTTCATAGTCATGAAAATGAAGCCATTGGCAAACCAGGCGTCGCTACGGCAACCACCCGTACGGTCAATATCGACATGACTGACAACATGCGTTTTACCCCGTCCAACATCGTCGCCAAACAAGGTGAAACCATTCGTTTCGTGATTAAAAATTCTGGTGGCATTAAACATGAATTCGTCCTGGGCACGGAAAAGGAGCTCAAAGAACATTACGAAGTCATGAAGAAGAACCCGGAAATGGAACACAGCGATCCCAACATGATCACCCTGGCTGGTGGTCAGACGGGTGAAGTTGTCTGGCAATTCACCAAGGCTGGAAAGATTGATTTCGCATGCCTGCAACCGGGTCATTATGACGCTGGCATGAAGGGTAAGGTCGCCGTCGCCAAAGGCAAGACTGTTGCCGCAGCTAGTGCCAGTGCTGCATCTGATGCTCACGAACACAAACACAAATGATGCAGACCGTGTACTCAACTGATGACACGGTAATTTGATTTATTCACTTAAAAATAGGAAACATCATGACCATTATTAAATCTCTGACCCTGGGTGTTCTCACTGCTGTCACATTTCATGCAGCCCTTGCTTCAGATCACTCCATGTCTGCAAAAGCATCTGCTTCCATGAGCAGTGCCAATAGTGCCAGTAGCGACATGACGGATGGTGAAGTCAAAAAAATCGATAAGAGTACCAACAAGATCACGCTGAAACACGGCGATATCAAAAACCTGGATATGCCCGGTATGACAATGGTGTTTCGCGTCAAAGATCCCGCGGTGCTGGATACTTTCAAAGTGGGCGACAAGGTGAAGTTCAAGGCTGAAAAGGCTGACGGTGCCATTTTTGCGACCGAGATTCAAGTCGCCAAGTAATCGCTTTTGTGAGAACGCTGGCTAGCACTCTTTTGTTGTTGGCCAGTCCTATTCATCATATTTAAATATTGGAGATAACGACCATGCGAAAAATAGCCACCTTAGTATTACTCAGTGCGGTGACCATCATCAGTTTTGCCAACGAACCTAAGGATGCACTTGCAGACTTCCACGCCGCGCTAGTAGCCGGCGACAAGGCAAAGGCAAGCGAAGTGCTGGCAGCTGATGTCACTATTTATGAATCCGGCTATGTCGAACGTTCCCGGGCTGAATATGCTGAGCATCACTTGCCAGGTGATATGATTTTTGCTAAAGCATCAAAACGATCTGTGTTGCAACAAAGCCAGCGTATTGAAGGCAATCTGGCCGTGATTTGGGAAGAGACAGAAACCAAGACAAAGATCGGTGGCAAAGATGTTGTCATTCTGGGGACAGAAACTGCTCTGCTACAAAAAACCGGCGACAACTGGAAGATCGTCCACGTGCACTGGTCTTCAAGAAAGCCAAAATAAGTGTCCGATGTTTCATTGCAGGTAAAAATGTAGCATTTGTTGTCTTTTAAGCGATCTTTTCCATAGTACGAAGACGGGTGCTTGATGCAGATCAAACAGGTTGTAATACGTATGAATGATGATTGACTCCGTACCCGGGTACAGCGCCTATAGTGAATTCAGGCAAATATTTTCAGAAACAGTTCTTTTCATATTCGCTGCTTTCAAGGTGTGGAAATTCTTTCAAACGGTCGTATACAAAGGAGTTAACGATGATATCGCTTCGTCCAGTCTTAAGTATTGCAAGCTTGCTGATGGTTGCTTCTAACATATGGGCCGCTGAACCTGTAGACCATACAAAGCATCACCCAGCTTCTGCCAAAGTCGATGCAGCTCCTGAAAGCGCAAACAAGGTATCCATGCAAAAAATGGATGACCAGATCAAGGCGATGCATGACATGCATGAAAAGATGATGAATGCAAAGAGTCCTGAGGAACGCAGTGCCTTGATGGCGGATCACATGAAAGCGATGCAGGCAGGCATGGCGATGATGGGCAAGATGGCCGACGATAAAAAAGCCCAAGCAAAGGGAAGCATGCAAAAAGACATGTCCATGCACAACATGATGGAAAAACGCATGGAAATGATGGAAGGCATGATGCAAATGATGATGGACAGAATGCCTGCTTCGACAGCCGTTGCCAAATAAGAGGATGCGCCATGAATCACGAGCATGAAAATCATTCCGAACCAGGCGGTTTCTGGCGCTCCAGATACGCACTTGGATATCTTGTCATTGGTGCAGTTGCCGCCTATTTTCTATTGACGGAGCATTTGGCGCACGTGATCGGTGCACTACCATTTTTACTATTGCTTGCCTGTCCGTTGATGCACGTCTTCATGCATCATGGACATGGTCACCATGACCATCACCAAGACGGTAAGTCACCAAGTGACCAAAGCAAGGATGCCAGCACGAATAAGGAGAATCATCATGAACCACGGTGAAAACGCCTACGGGCTTTGGTCTCTGGTGATACTTAATTCGGCCATTTTTATCATGTTTGCGTTCAGTTTCTTTAAACCGCAGACGGCACGTGACTGGCGTAGTTTCAGCGCATTTTCTGCATTCATCGTCGCCCTGTTCGTAGAGATGTATGGCTTCCCGCTCACCATTTACCTGATGTCAGGCTGGTTGCAGACGCGTTATCCCAATTTGGACATTTTGTCGCACAACGCAGGCCATTTATGGTCCACCTTGCTTGGAGAAAAAGGCGACCCGCATTTTGGCGTACTGCACATCGCCAGTTATCTATTCTTGGGGTTCGGCTTTTACCTGTTATCCAGTGCCTGGAATGTGCTCTACCATGCGCAGAGAAGGCACATGCTGGCCACAGCTGGACCTTATTCCAAAATACGTCACCCGCAATATGTCGCTTTTGTCTTAATTCTCCTGGGGTTCTTATTACAATGGCCTACAGTATTAACACTGGTCATGTTTCCTATATTACTGATCATGTATGGTCGTCTGGCTATCACAGAAGAAAAAGAGATGCAGGCGCAATTTGGTGATGAATTCGCCCGATACGCAAAGCAGACTCCACGATTTTTCCCGCACTGGTCTGCCAGTCCCGCTTGTCATTGAATCTGTATCACATTAAAGGTAATAACCATGAGTGATACCGTCACTACACCTGCGCCTACATCTGCCAATGACGCAGGACTAAAAGACCCTGTGTGTGGTATGACCGTCACCGAAAAGTCTGAACATAAAGAGCTGCATGACGCCAAAATGTATTATTTTTGCAGTAGCAAATGCCATAGCAAATTTAATGCAGAGCCAGGTAAGTATATTTCACCTAAAACTACTGTAGTCGCGGTGGAAGATCGGCCTTCCGGCACCATCTACACATGCCCCATGCATCCCGAAATACGGCAAGATCATCCGGGTAGTTGCCCTAAGTGTGGCATGACGCTGGAACCACTGATCCCAGAACTCGATACAGATGAGAATCCTGAATTAAAGGATTTTCAGTATCGTTTCTGGTGGACTTTACCTCTGACGGTGGTTGTTTTTATTCTTGCCATGTTTGGGGAATCACTTCACTTGATGCAGATGTCTGCGCAGAGCTGGGTGGAAATGGCTCTAGCTTCACCCATCGTGTTATGGGCAGGATGGCCTTTCTTCACTAGAGGATGGCAATCCGTGGTGCACCGCAGTCCCAATATGTGGACGTTAATTGGCTTAGGAACAGGTGCAGCATTCATCTATAGCGTAGTTGCGACGGTGACCCCTGGCGTTTTTCCAGATTCGTTTATCTCAATGGGACGTGTTGCAGTGTATTTTGAGGCAGCGGCGGTGATTATTTCGCTGACTTTACTCGGACAAGTACTGGAATTGAAAGCCCGCTCACAGACTTCGGCGGCGATCAAATCCTTGCTAGGCCTTTCTCCGAAGACTGCTCGGCGCATCAACGCGGATGGAAACGAAGAAGATATACCTCTCGCCAATGTTCATGTTGGAGATTTATTGCGTGTTCGTCCAGGTGAAAAAGTCCCAGTTGACGGTAGCGTGACTGAGGGGGCCAGTGCTGTTGACGAATCCATGCTGACCGGAGAACCTGTCCCTGTGACTAAACGGGTTGGTGATAAAGTCATTGGCGCTACTTTAAATACGAGTGGTGCTTTGGTCATGCGCTCTGAACGGGTAGGATCTGCCACGATGCTGGCACAAATCGTTCAGATGGTTGCGCAGGCGCAGCGCTCAAAAGCGCCGATGCAGCGAATGGCGGACGTTGTAGCCGGGTATTTCGTGATGACGGTGATCGGCATTGCCATCCTGACTTTTTTTGCCTGGGGTTTTTGGGGGCCTGAACCGCGCTGGGTCTTTGGTCTGATCAATGCTGTTTCAGTACTGATCATTGCCTGTCCATGTGCCTTGGGACTGGCTACGCCTATGTCTATCATGGTGGCAACTGGCCGTGGTGCCACGCAAGGTGTTTTATTCCGGGATGCTGCTGCCATAGAAAATTTACGCAAGGTTGATACCCTGATTGTTGACAAGACCGGTACCTTGACTGAAGGGCGTCCCGCATTCAATAAAGCGATTCCGTCCTCGGGTTACCAGGAAGAAGAAGTGCTGCGCCTGGCAGCCAGCCTCGATCAGGGTAGCGAGCATCCGTTAGCCGATGCCATTGTGCGAGCAGCTCGCGAACGGAGGCTCACTCTGGACAAACCAGAAAATTTTGAATCAGGTTCAGGTATTGGCGTGCGTGGCACCATCAATCATCGCGGAATCGCTCTGGGCAATACGACACTCATGGAGCAATTAGGCGTGCAAGTGCAAGGTTTGATGACGCATGCAGAAGATCTTCGCGCTGAGGGCGCAAGCGTCATGTACCTGGCTGTAGACAATCAACTGGCAGGATTGCTTGCGGTGTCAGACCCGATCAAGAAAAGTACCCCGGAAGCCCTGGCTACACTTAAAGCATCAGGAATTCGCATCATTATGGCAACGGGTGACGGGCTGACCACGGCAAAAGCTGTTGGTAACCGGCTCGGCCTGGACGAAGTCTTTGGAGAGGTAAAGCCGCAAGACAAACTTTTACTGGTTGAACGTTTACAAAAAGAAGGTCGCATCGTTGCCATGGCAGGTGACGGGATCAATGACGCACCCGCACTGGCAAAAGCCAATGTCGGTATTGCCATGGGTACCGGCACCGATGTCGCTATGAACAGTGCCCAGGTTACTCTGGTTAAAGGTGACCTGCGCGGCATCTCTGTTGCACGCTTATTGTCGAACGACACAGTTGGAAATATGAAACAAAATCTGCTATTTGCTTTCTTGTATAACGGCTTGGGTATTCCAGTCGCTGCTGGTGTTTTGTATCCGATGACTGGTTGGTTACTTTCACCGCTGATTGCGGCTTTAGCGATGAGTTTAAGCTCTGCCTCCGTTATAGGCAACGCGCTTCGACTAAGAACACATGGTGTAGATATCTGACCGTTTGAGATTGATCAAGGAATTATCTGGCAAAGACACTATAATTTGGATAGGGAAATTGATGTTATTCACTGATTTCCTGATCCATTTTGTTTTTAATGTTGATTAAATACAATAATTACGTGAAATTATCCCGTCCACATCGCCTGTTCACTGCGTTGATCGTACTCTTCAGCATGCTGTTTATGCAGCTTGCCGTCGCGTCATACGTCTGCCCGGGTCATATGACGGGTAGTGAAATCCCTGCTTTATCCCGAGATATCGGCTCTGTCGCAATGGTCGATTGTGCTGGCATGGACAAAGAGCAGCCTGCATTGTGTCATGCACATGCCGATGATCCGTATGCAAAACAATCATTGGATAAGCCGCAAATGCCCAATGTGCAGCCCTTTGTAGTGGCGGGACTGACGCTGACCTTGCAAGTAATGGACATTGCCGGTCTCCAACAAGAGCATCAACCGCAGTCCTCCTATCTGGCACGTTCCAGCGCACCGCCCATCGCTATACGCAACTGCTGTTTCCGCATTTAAATTTCCAGATTGCCTAGTCTGTCACTGCTACGTCTTGTCGACGGAAGTGCCGTTTCTTGCTATCTGGAGGTTTCATGTCATTCCTATTCCGTGCGCCAATGTTTGCACGCCATAAAACAAAACATTATTCTCAGTTCCTGGTTCTGATTCCTGTAGCGATTGCTTTTGGGCTTACTCCACTTTATGTCCGCGCTGTAGAAGCTCCATTGACTTTGGGCAATGCCCAACAACTTGCAGTCTCCCGTTCCCGTCAATTGATCGCGCAAGACATGGCGGCCACTGCTTCCCGCGAAATGGCTGTCGCTGCTGGTCAGTTGCCTGATCCTATATTAAGGGCTGGAATCGATAATCTGCCAGTCAGTGGCCCTGACCGTGGCAGTCTGACTGGCGATTTCATGACCATGCGTCGCATTGGCGTCATGCAAGAATTGACCAGAAACGACAAACGCCAATTACGTGCAGAGCGCTACGTCCGTCTGGCAGACAAGTCTCTGGCAGAGAAAAGCAGTTCGATTGCCGCTATCCAGCGTGACACTGCCATATCCTGGCTCGATCGATACTACACAGAGCGCATGGCTGCTGTAGTCACAGAACAATCCATCCAGGCAAAACTTGAAATTGAGGCGGCCGAGAGTAGTTACCGCGCCGGTCGTGGCACCCAGGCAGATATTTTCGCTGCCCGCAGTGCGCTCAGCATGGTCGACGACCGTTACAGTGAAATTTTGCGCAAAGTGCGTACGGCCAAGACGATGTTAAGCCGTTGGACTGGCGGTGACCCAGAGCTTCCTTTGATAGGTGACGCCAATATCGAGAAGATTCGCCTGGATTTATCGGCACTGGACAAGTCACTTGCTCACCATCCCCAGATCGCTGTACTGACCAGGCAAACGGAGATAGCCGAGGCGGATGCCAGATTGGCCGAAGCCAACAAAAAACCCGACTGGAGTGTTGAGGTCGCGTTCCAGCAACGTGGTCCTGCTTATTCGAATATGGTATCGGTCGGCATATCCCTGCCTTTCCAGTGGGATCAAAAGAACCGTCAGGATCGTGAACTGTCTTCCAAACTGGCCATGGTCGAACAAGCCAAGGCGGAACGCGACGAAACACTGCGTGCGCACGTTGCGGAAACGAAAGCGATGATAGAAGAGTGGCAAAGTGGCCTTGAACGCTGTGCTCGCTATGAGCGCGAATTAATACCGCTGGCAAAAGAGCGCACTCAAGCCACCTTGGGTGCTTATCGTGGTGGCAAGTCCAGTCTGAGTGACGTGCTGGTAGCACGTCGTACCGAAACCGAAGTACGACTACAAGCCTTGCAACTACAAGCAGATACGGCCCGTTTATGGGCACAACTTAATTTCCTGTTTCCCGTCGATGTGCAAGCGACGTATCCAACCCAATCCACGAACAAGGATATGCCATGAAAAATACAAAAATCTTCATCGCCCTGGTTACTGCTGGCGTACTGGCTGGTAGTGGTTATGGTCTGTATCGCCTTGGCCTCAAGCAAGGAATGCAAGGGGCTGAGGGGTCGCACTCAAGTGCATCAACAACAAGTTCTGCTACCGGCGAAAAAAAAGTACTGTATTGGCATGACCCCATGGTTCCCGGTCAAAAATTTGATAAACCTGGCAAATCGCCTTTCATGGACATGCAATTAGTGCCTGTATATGCCGATAGTAGCGATGAAGGTTCTGTCAGCATCAGTCCCCGTGTACAGCAAAACCTTGGTATACGCACGGCAGAAGTGACGCGCAGCAGCCTGGCATCGGCTGTGGTGGCGGTTGGTAGTGTTGCTTATAACGAGCGTGATGTCGCTCTGGTACAGGCACGTAGCAATGGCTTTGTCGAAAAACTCTATGTTCGCGCGCCTCTTGATGCAGTCAGGAAGGGACAAGCGCTGGCTGAACTCTATGTCCCAGATTGGGTCGCTGCACAGGAAGAATACCTGACGGTGAAGCGCATGCGGGCCAGCAGTATTGTCGGATTGATGGACGGAGCAAAGCAACGCATGCGCCTGGTTGGGATGAACGACGATCAAATACGGGCAGTCGAGAGCAGTGGCAAGGTGCATTCACGTATCACCATCACGGCACCGGTCAGCGGCGTAGTCTCAGAATTGTCTGTGCGTGAAGGTATGACTGTCCTGACCGGCACACCCTTATTCCGTCTCAATGGCCTTGGCACGATCTGGGTCAATGCCGACATCCCTGAAAATCAATCTGCCAAGATACGCGTAGGGAATGCCGTCGAAGCACGTACTCCGTCCTTGCCAGGCGTTATCTTCAAAGGCAAGGTCAGTGCCATACTCCCCCAGATTGACGTCGCTACTCGTACTCTGAAAGCCCGCATTGAACTGGCGAATCCATCCGGTCAACTGGTACCCGGCATGTTTGCCAGTCTGAGCTTCAGCTCTGAGACTCGCAACGATATTTTGCAAGTACCCACCGAGGCCGTCATTCAGACTGGCACTCGCGCCGTGGTGATGGTCGCACAAGGCGATGGTAAATTCATGCCCGTTGATGTCGAAACCGGTACAGAGGCAAATGGACAAACTGAAATCCGTAAAGGCCTGGAAGCTGGACAAAAAGTTGTGGTGTCCGGTCAATTCCTGATCGATTCCGAGGCTAGCCTGAAAGGAACAGCAACCCGCATGGGTGATGTTGTCGTGAACAAATCTGACAAGGTAACGATGATGACCCACCATGGAAGTGGCAAAGTTGAAAACATAGATAAGAACGAAATCACGTTATCCCATGGTCCTATACCGACCCTGAAATGGGAAGCCATGACGATGGACTTCCAGTTGCCTGTAGCGGGCTTACCTGCAAACGTCAAGGTTGGCGACATGGTGATTTTTGACATACACCAAACCAAGGACGGCATGTACCAGATCACGTCGATCTCTCCAACGACAGAACCAACCAGGCCCAGCCCCGCAGTTAAAGCAATGAGCGATGCGGTGAAGGCGCCTTCCTCATCTATTGGAGCAAAAAAATGATGGCCAAACTAATACGCTGGTCTATCGCTAACCGCTTCCTGGTGTTGCTCGCTACGCTGATGATGACGGCCTGGGGTATCTGGTCTTTGTTGCGCACACCGCTGGATGCGATTCCTGACCTGTCAGATGTGCAAGTCATCATCCGTACCAGTTACCCCGGCCAGGCACCTCAAATTGTCGAAAACCAGATTACCTATCCTTTGACGACGACCATGCTGTCCGTACCGGGTGCCAAGACGGTGCGCGGTTATTCATTCTTTGGGGATTCTTTCGTCTACGTATTGTTTGAAGACGGCACCGATATGTACTGGGCACGTTCCCGCGTACTGGAATATCTCAATCAGGTACAGTCTCGCTTGCCGCCACAGGCAAAAGCTTCACTCGGCCCGGATGCCACAGGTGTAGGTTGGGTGTATGAATATGCCCTGGTGGACCGCAGCGGCAAGATGGATTTGTCGCAATTACGGGCATTCCAGGACTGGTTCCTGAAGTACGAATTGAAAGCAGTGCCGAATGTGTCCGAGGTAGCCAGCATAGGCGGCATGGTACGCCAGTACCAGATACAGCTCGATCCGGACAAGATGCGTGCCTACAACATCTCGCATGGAAAAATCATTGAGGCGGTACAGAAAGCCAATCAGGAAACCGGTGGCTCGGTATTGGAACTGGGGGAAGCTGAGTATATGGTGCGTGCATCTGGCTACCTGAAATCATTGGAGGATTTTCGTAAAATACCTTTGATGACCACAGATGCCGGTGTATCAGTGCGTCTGGGCGACGTGGCCCGCATACAGATCGGGCCTGAAATGCGGCGCGGCATTGCCGACTTGAACGGTGAAGGCGAAGTTGCTGGTGGCGTGATCGTCATGCGGTCTGGCAAGAATGCGTTAGAAACCATCGATGCAGTCAAAGTCAAGCTGGCAAAGCTCAAGGCCAGCCTTCCTGCGGGTGTGGAAATCGTCACTACCTATGACCGGTCCAATCTAATCAATCGCGCCGTCAAAAACTTGCAAGAAAAATTAATAGAAGAATTTATTGTTGTCGCCATTGTCTGCGCCATCTTCCTGTTTCATCTGCGCTCAGCGTTAGTCGCCATCGTTACTTTGCCAATTGGCATCTTGATTGCCTTCATCGTCATGTATTACCAGGGCGTGAATGCCAATATCATGTCGCTGGGCGGAATTGCCATTGCAGTAGGTGCCATGGTTGATGCCGCAGTGGTCATGATAGAGAATGCCCACAAGCACATTGAGGCGTGGAACCATGCGCATCCCGGTGAAAAACTTCAGGGCGAAACCCATTGGCGGGTGATCGGCGATGCGGCCGCTGAGGTCGGACCAGCGCTGTTTTTTTCATTGCTCATCATTGTCTTGTCCTTTATACCGGTCTTTACCTTAGAGGCTCAGGAAGGACGCTTATTTTCTCCGCTGGCATTTACCAAGACCTATGCCATGGCGGCAGCAGCAGGTTTGGCGGTGACCTTGATACCGGTGTTAATGGGCTATCTGATCCGGGGCAAGATACCAGACGAGCAAAAAAACCCGCTGAACCGCATCCTGATTGCGATATACCGGCCTTTACTGGACGTAGTATTGCGTTTCCCAAAAAGCACTTTGCTGGTCGCTGGCTTGATTGCAGCAGTAACGGTGTGGCCAATGGCACAGCTTGGTGGTGAGTTCATGCCGCCATTGGATGAAGGTGATTTGCTCTATATGCCGTCTGCATTACCAGGCATAGGTGCGGGTAAGGTTTCAGAGCTTCTCCAGCAGTCCGATCGATTGATTAAGACCGTGCCAGAGGTAAAAAGTGTATTTGGCAAAGCTGGGCGTGCTGAAAGTGCAACTGATCCGGCTCCTCTGGAAATGTTCGAGACCACGATACAATTCAAGCCGAGAGACCAATGGCGGCCTGGCATGACGACCGATAAGCTGGTAGAAGAACTGGACCGTATAGTCAAAGTCCCTGGGCTATCCAATATTTGGGTGCCACCTATCCGGAATCGCATCGATATGCTGGCGACCGGTATCAAGAGCCCCGTGGGCGTGAAAGTGGCAGGCACCAGTCTGAAAGAAATAGACAGGATTACCAGCGATATTGAACGTGTTATCAAAAACCTTCCTGGAGTGTCTTCAGCCCTGGCAGAAAGACTCAATGGCGGACGTTATATCGATGTCGATATCAACCGGGATGCAGCGGCGCGCTACGGTCTCAATATCGCAGATGTACAAAGCATCGTGTCCGCAGCGATTGGCGGGGATAATATCGGGGAAACCATTGAGGGCTTACAGCGATTTCCGATCAACGTTCGATATCCGAGAGAAGTACGTGACTCCGTCGAAAAGCTGCGGCAGTTACCAGTGCTGACTGAACGTGGCGCACAAATCCGGCTGGGTGATGTCGCAGAAATTCGCGTTAATGACGGGCCACCTATGTTGAAGAGCGAAAATGCCCGGCTGTCTGGATGGGTATACGTTGACATCCGAGATCGCGACTTGAAATCTACAGTACGTGAAATGCAGGAAGTCGTTGCCAGGGAAGTCAAGCTGCCGGCAGGCTATTCGATTGCCTGGTCCGGGCAATTTGAATATCTGGAGCGAGCCACTGCGAAACTGAAAATTGTCGTTCCAGCAACCTTGCTAATCATCTTTGTACTGTTGTACATGACCTTCAAGCGTGTCGACGAAGCAGCGCTAATCATGGCGACCTTGCCGTTTGCATTGGCCGGTGGTATCTGGCTGCTGTGGGCGCTTGGCCATAATCTGTCGGTCGCCAGTGGTGTCGGCTTTATCGCACTGGCGGGTGTTTCCGCTGAATTCGGCGTGATTATGCTTTTGTACCTGAAGCATGCCTGGGAAGCGCGCGTCACCATTGGAAAAGCCGATGAACAAGATTTACTGGACGCTATTCGGGAAGGTGCAGTACTGCGCGTGAGGCCGAAGGCAATGACTGTCGCTGTCATCATTGCAGGCCTGGTTCCCATCATGCTTGGTGCGGGCACCGGTTCGGAAGTCATGAAACGCATCGCTGCACCTATGGTGGGTGGCATGATCACCGCACCATTGCTATCGATGTTTGTTGTGCCAGCAGTGTATTTACTTTTGCGCCGCAGGAATTTGTGATTCGATGAAAAGGGAATCAACCTTGCCTTTTTCTATTCCTAAGCACTGAACTGGGCAATTTTCCTGAGAACGGAATGATTTTCGCCCAGCGTGCATAATGCATCACAGTGTTGCCTTAGAATATCAAACGGCAAATACCCCAAAGACAGCTCAGCCGAATCGCCTCGAAAAGCGGGGCGGCTGATTTGCGCCATCACTTCATGCTGACGCTTATTTGGTGCTACCAGGTAGTAGTGGCAGCTGTCCGACGGAATTGAACGTGCCAAATCCTTCATCCTTAGAATACCGGAATAAATGGAGGTGCTTTTTTCCACTTCAAAAGCACATGCGATCTTGGAGGTTTTGGGGTCTATCCACAAAACGTCGATGAGGCTAATGGTATCCCTCACCTCTGATGGTACCTCTAATGGAGGCAGTTGCTCAATAGTGAGTTGAGAAAATGCCTCACCGTGACAAGAGCGATGACGATCATTGCGTGCCACAAACACCTGGTATTTCAAAGCCAGGCCTATTTTGATCAACATATGCTGCACTTGCGTATGTTCGGATTCTTCCTTATGTTCCTCTACAACCTGGCTATGGCGGCGTGCCGCAGCTTTCTCCGCTTTTTCCTGTAGATCTTTCAGCACATTGTCAGCATTATTTTCAATGATCAATCTGCCGCTACCAAGTTCGAACAGCAATCCGGCGAATGCACCCAAGTCCTTGGACAGCAAGCTCCGGTGTGTTGCATTGGCTTGCACTATTGTTTCGCGCATCGATAAGTAACTTTGCCAGGACCCTAATTTCTGTTTGGCGTCGAACAATGCATTAAAACCATTGACGATGGCTGTATTGAACGGTGGCACCAGTGTCGGATGTAAAAAATAAACGATGGTCGCTACTGACGGACCTAAACCTTTAATATTGGCATCCGCCAGGCGACTCATTTCGTCGAGAACCTGATCTTCACGCGTAGCATTCAGGCATGCATTCAAAAAAGCACCAAACTTTTGCTGATTTTGCGTATTTTCGTAAATATCCGGGATGCGCAGCTTGGGTTTCCAGTAGAAAGGATGGGCCGCTCCTTCAAATACCTGTTTTTGCTCGGTAATTGCGGCCAGCACGATTTCTAAAGGAGAACCCTTAAAATCGTTGCCAAAGCTACCTGCTGCAATGGCGTCAACAGTATCTTTCACACCCCGGCGTATTGCCCGGAATGCCTTCATCCTTTGTTCGCCGCCAATGAACCAAGTGTTGTAAACCGATTCGGGGTCGGTTTTATAGCGAGCGATCAGGTTTGCAGTCACAAGAAATTTCCAAAAGTATTGTTTGCAGAGCGTGTAATTTGTCTGCCAAGCGTTGTTAAAGTCAAAAGCCACCTGACGGTGGCTTTTAGACTCTCTTACCAAGATGGCATCACCGGCTTAGGTTCCTCAAAAAGGAGCGGGAGTGGGATCACATTGGGCTACACCACTAGAATATCTTCTTGACCAAAAATGAGCAATTATTTTTTCAAAGATGCGGGCCTTGTTGATGGAAAGGTCGCATTATTAACAGAAGAGCTACTTTAAAATGACACTCAAGCCTTGCCGTAGGCGATTTTCAGCATCTGCATCAATCCCGATCAAAGAATTCGTTTTGATCAGATTCTTCAAAAAAGGCTTAAAGAGATATGATTTATCGTCAATGGCCAACCAAGACCGCCATGGCTCTCCGGACTGCCTTAACCAGCCTTCAATCTCCGCATGTCGTTGATAACCGACTGCGTCAACAATTTCAGGAATTTTTTGCCAGACTGGCGTGACGCCGACGATCCTGGTGGCTATGTCTGCAGAGAAAAAAGTCTTGAGTTCAGAAAGAGAGTATTTCTCTCTCCAAGTGCTGGAGATCACTATTTGTACTCCAGTAAAATCTCGCAAGACACTTTCCAGACGCGGCAAACAAGAAAAAAGCTGCCCATCGTCGTAACAAGGCTCTGGGTGCAAAACCCCATCAAAATCCAAAAACAAAATCATCGCTGATTGAGATCGTTATCAAAATTTGGTCTGTTGATATATTCAAAATTGTACGTCATGCGGAGCCCGATTTGTTTTGAATCTTTGGCGCTTCAGGAGGAGCTGAGGTTGGCAAGACTGTTGCAATTCTGTGTCGGGCAAATGGATCTACAGCATCAACGTAGCGCATCGCACTTTGCACACTTTTCCAGCCAACATACTCCATCAACGTTTTTAAATCCCAGCCATTGCCGGTCGCCCAGTTCGCAAATCCGCGTCTAAGGGAGTGCGCTGAGTAGTCATCAGAGTCAGTGACACCTGCATCTTTGAATATTGTACGCAGCAAGGGAATCAAGCTGTCCATATGAAGCCCATGATCCCCAATTTGCCCCCAGCGGTTGACTGATCTGAATACCGGCCCGGATTCAAGTCCAGCCAATTCCTTCCAGGCGATATACGCGGCAACCGGGCAGAACTGATGCAGTGCAGGCGCTTTAAATGTCACGCCTTTATTCTGGCGATCGCCTTTTGTATGTGGCAAGAAAAAACTTATGCCTTGCCCTGGAATGGCTTCGATGTACTCAACCTGCAACCGTGTCAACTCATCTCCACGAAAACCTCTCCAGAAGCCAAGAAGCAACAAGGCACGATTTCTTGTATGTCTTAGTTCAGAAGCGCGGTCGCCAGAGGCATTTGCCGTGCTAATCGCCTGGTTCAACCAATGATCAACTTTTTCAAGCTGCTCTAGCTGAAATGGTTTGGCCTGCTTCTCTTGTACAGGATGCTCTCGTTGTATTCCTCTTAGAACTTTCTTGATGAGAGGTGTTTTGGTCGGGTCTGGGAAGCCCTGGTCAATATGCCATTGTGCCAAAGCTGCCAGTCGTTGACGTAGCGTGTTAATTGCTAGCTTTTCAGCATGATCAACCAGGTACTGAGCAATGTTTTCGCTGGTGGCAGGTAAAAAGCCACCCCATTCAATTTCGTAGTGCCGAACGGCCGATTGGTAAGCGACACGAGTATTGTCACGTGTGCCAGCGTGCAGGTAATGATCGATTTTGCTCATGCTACTCATTCCCAGATTTTGAGATTATTGGGTAAATTGGGCCCGTATCAAATATTGCGTCAATTTTAACGTGTTTTTTGAACTGACACTGGATAAGGTTACTTTATCCAGTGCTATTTCTATAAATATTTACACTTGAAATGAAGTCATATTTAGTATGTAATTACATAGTACGTAATACATTATTATATTCAACGGAGTGATCTATGGCCAGAACCGGATTGTATAAGTCGGAAGTCGAAAAAGCTCGCAATTCACTCATCGCGCAGGGGCGTCATCCATCAGTCGATGCGGTGAGAATTGCCTTGGGCAATACCGGCTCCAAGACCACCATACACAAGTACCTGAAAGAGCTGGAAGAGGAAAATGTTGGTAACGTTGACCGCAAAAACTCCATCAGCGAAGTGCTGCAGGACCTAGTGGAGCGCCTGGCTGGCCAATTAGAGGCTGAGGCCAGTAATCGCATTGCAGAATTAGAATTACGGCATAGCGAGAAAGATCGCCTACATGAAGCAGAAATTGCAGCGCTGACGGCAGCAAATGCTGCCATCCAAGAAAAACTCGACCTCACCATCGCCGCGATCAAGCAAGAAATCCAATCACACGAGCAAACCAGGGAAGCATTACAGAGCGAATCCATCGCCAGGCATACTTTGACGCAGCAAGTAACGGATCTGAAGGACCGCTTGGTGGAAAATGAAACACACCGGCAATCCTTGGAGGAAAAGCACAATCATGCTCGGGATGCCCTGGAGCACTACAGATCATCCGTCAAAGAGCAACGTGATCAGGATATCCGGCGCCATGAGCAGCAAGTTCAGCAACTGCAGGCTGAGCTGCGTCATTTGCAACAGAGCCTGGTGCTGAAACAAAACGAAGTAACGCAACTGAACCAGGATGGGGCAAGGCTGATTGCAGAGCTGACTCAAGCACAGAAGTCGCTATATGAAGAGAAAAATCAAAGCCGTAAGACACAGACCGAGCTGGAGGCGCAGCGAGCGATCGCACAGCGTGTCGCCAAGTTGGAAACCCAATTAGCAGAAAAGACTGCCCTGATCACTGACTTACAGAAAAATCGAGCTGATTACTTGGCTCAAAATATGGCATTGGATAAGCAGGTAAGCAGTTTGCATTTGGAGTTGGCCACGACCAGCGCCAAGCTTGATGCTCAGCAACGCATGATGGATGAATTTAAAACTCTCTTGAATGCGAAAACGCATTAAGGGGTCGCCTCAGAAAACGGAAAATAAAGCACGCTAAGCTCAATCATGCGGTTGGGCAGATCAAGCTACTGGCAAACCGGGGTAGAAATTGGATGACAAGCGCAATCCGTCAGCCCTTGCAGGATGCCGCACGCATCCACTTGGCGAGCACCTGAGCACTTCTCGCGCAAAACGACCAAGTGTTTCTTCAACTGCAACAACGCTTTCACGCGGGCCTCCACCTCCTGGATATGGCCATCCAGTAGCGCATTGACCTCGCCGCAATCCTGATTGGGGTTGTCTCGCAGTCCCAGCAATGCCCGGATTTCTCCCAGCGTCATGTCGAGAGAACGGCAATGGCGGATGAACTGCAAGCGCTCGACGTGGGCGTCACCGTAGAGCCGGAAGTTGCCGCCGCTGCGTGCTGGCTTTGGCAATAACCCCACCTTCTCGTAGTAGCGGATGGTGACGATCTCGCACCTTGTCCGCTTGGCAAGTTCACCAATCCTGATTTCCATATCTCATCCTCATTTAAAACTTGACTCTATAGTAGCTATAGAGTCTTTAATGAGCAATACATGAAATCTACGTAAAGGAATTGTCATGAGCGATTGCGGTTCGAAGGGGTGCGGCTGCTCGGCCGTACCGATCAGCCAGCCCACTGCGCTAGCCCAGCTAACGGCTGAATCGGCCCAAGCGGTCTACCGTATCGAGAACATGGACTGCCCCACGGAAGAGGCGCTGATCAGAAGCAAGCTGGGCGAACTGCCGGGCGTTGTCGGGCTTGACTTCAACCTCATGCAGCGCACCCTGTCCGTGCGTCATGCGCCCCATACGCTACCGGAGGTATTGGTCGCGCTGAAATCCCTGAACTTCGAGGCGCAAGTGCTCAATGCGGGGGAAGCCAGCTCCTCGTCGGCAGGATCGCCGGTCGCGTCTACCAACTGGTGGCCCCTTGGCATCTCCTTGGTGGCTGCATTGGCTGCGGAAGCCGTCTACTGGCTGCACAACGGCAACCACTGGTCAGTCGTCGTTCTGGCACTCGTAGCCATCTTCACGGGCGGCCTTTCCATCTACAAGAAGGGCTGGATTGCGCTCAAGAACCGCAACCTCAACATGAACGCCCTGATGTCAATAGCCGTCACGGGCGCGATGTTGGTCGGTCACTGGCCAGAAGCGGCGATGGTGATGGTGCTGTTTGCACTGGCCGAAGTGATCGAAGCCAAGTCGCTGGACCGTGCCCGCAACGCCATTCGTGGCCTGCTCGATCTTGCCCCGGAACAAGCTACGGTGCAGCAGTCGGATGGCTCGTGGCATGAAGTGGACGCCAAACAGGTCGCCATCGGCAGCCGGGTTCGGGTCAAGCCGGGTGAGCGTATCGCCCTCGATGGCGAAGTGCTGGAAGGACGCTCTACGGTCAACCAAGCGCCGATTACTGGCGAAAGTCTGCCGGTTGACAAAGCACCTGGTGATCCGGTCTTCGCAGCCACCATTAACGAATCCGGTTCGTTCGAGTATCGCGTTACGGCCGCGGCCAGCAACTCCACATTTGCCCGTATTATTCATGCGGTGGAAGCTGCTCAAGGCAGCCGAGCACCCACTCAACGCTTTGTCGATCAGTTTGCACGCTGGTATACGCCAGCCGTGTTCGGTTTGGCGGTCGCGGTCGCGCTGATTCCCCCGCTGTTCATGGGAGCGGCGTGGCTGGACTGGATTTATCGCTCGCTGGTTTTGCTGGTCGTCGCCTGCCCATGCGCGTTGGTGATTTCCACGCCGGTCAGTATCGTCAGCGGCTTGGCCGCCGCTGCGCGCCACGGCATTCTTATCAAGGGTGGCGTCTATCTCGAAGAAGGCCGTAAGCTGCGCTGGCTGGCACTGGACAAGACTAGCACGATCACGCACGGCAAACCTGCGCAAACCGATTTCGTCGCGTGGGGCGATGCGCCACCTGCCAGCAGCCGGAGCATTGCCGCCAGTCTCGCGGCTCGCTCTGACCACCCCGTGTCCAAGGCCGTGGCGCAGGCAGCGAATGTCGAGGGGGTTGCGCTGCACGACGTAGCTGAGTTCGCTGCACTGCCCGGTCGTGGCGTGCGCGGCAGCATTAACGGTGTGACCTATCACCTTGGGAACCATCGGATGCTCGAAGAGCTGGGGCATTGCTCACCAGAATTGGAACAGCGCATCGCTGCGATGGAGCGCGAAGGCAAAACTGTAGTAATAATGGTAAGTGCAAAGGGTGCGCAGGCCATGATCGCGGTGGCAGACACCATCAAGGACAGCAGCGACAGCAGCAGGAGCGCCATCGGCGAGCTGCATGCGCTTGGTATCAACACCATGATGTTGACCGGCGACAACCCGTATACAGCGCAGGCCATTGCCACGCAAGCCGGGATTGATCGTGCACAGGGCAACTTGCTTCCACAGGACAAACTGCGCGAGGTCGAACAACTGGCACAGACTGGCAAAGTCGGCATGGTGGGCGACGGTATCAACGACGCTCCTGCGTTGGCGCGTGCTGACATCGGGTTTGCAATGGGAGCCGCTGGCACCGACACTGCCATTGAGACGGCGGACGTGGCCCTGATGGACGATGACCTGCGCAAGATTCCGACTTTCGTGCGCCTGTCGCGTGCGACGGCTCAGGTGCTGATGCAAAACATCGTACTGGCACTGGGCATCAAAGCGGTGTTTCTGGTACTGACCTTCACTGGCCACGCGACGATGTGGATGGCCGTGTTTGCCGACATGGGAGCCAGCTTGCTTGTCGTGGGCAATGGCTTGAGGTTGTTGCGCCGATGAGCTGGAAGTTCATTTTCTATGACTGGTACGGTCTGAACGTTGCGTTGTTCCAGGCCATCAATGCGGGGACGCCTGCTCCGCTGGGGCCACTGGCATGGTTCTTCAGCTTCGTGGGCAATTACTGGACAGCGCCCTTGATGCTGCTGGGTCTGTGGTGGTGGTCGAAGTCAGCAACCAATCCAGTCCGCGCCGATGCGGTTCGGCATCGGCTCATTGGCTTTGGCACCACCATCCTGCTGGCCTTGCTGGCCGCCACTGTCTTGAAGCTGTGGCTCGACTTTCCCCGTCCGCCCGCCGTCCTCGGCGAGCTAGTGCGCATCATCGGTGAGCGTGAGCGGCACTACAGCCTGCCCAGCGGGCATGCTACCTATTCGGCGTTAGTTATCGGCGCGCTTTGGCCTTTGATGGGTCGCCCTGGCCGCGTCGGCTTGGTGCTTTATGCCGTCTTGGTCGGATGGTCGCGCATTGCTGCTGGAATGCACTTCCCGGCTGATGTGCTGGCGGGCTGGTGCCTAGGATTGGGCTGCACCGTTCTGGTCGGACGGCTGATACCGCTTGTTGCTCGCGCATGGCAGACGGCTTGCCACCCGTCGGCCTTGGTCTGGTATCTGGTGGCCGTTTGCGCCTTAATCGCCGACCAATTCGCAAAGCTCGCCGTCGTCCGCACGTATGCCTATGGCGAACAGGTCGAAGTCACACCATTCTTCAATTTCGTCCATGTGCTGAATCCGGGGGCTGCATTCAGCTTTCTGGCAGGCGCGGGCGGTTGGCAGCGCTATTTCTTCATAGCCCTTGGTTTGGCGGTCTCGGCTTGGCTGGTGCGCATGCTGAAACAGCGGTTACCACGTCTTGAAGCACTGGGATACAGCCTGATCCTCGGCGGTGCGCTTGGAAACGTCGCTGATCGCCTGTTGCGCGGGCAGGTCGTGGACTTTCTCGACTTCCATTGGCAAGGCTCGCACTGGCCCGCATTCAACTTGGCCGACGTGGTCATTTCCGCGGGCGCGGTCTGCCTGATCACCGCCAGCTTGTATCAGACCAAGCTCGTCAAGCCCGAGGCAAATCAATGCGGTGTTCGCTGATATGGGCGCCAGCTTGCTGGTGGTCGGCAATGCCTTGCGGTTACTGAGGAAATGACCGGGCGGTTTTTTTCTTTAGCTGGGTGAACGGAATACGGCATCGCACCAGCCGCGGGGCAACCGTTAAGCCCCGTCACTACACTGAAAAACGGCAAGGAGATCATCATGCATTGTCCAGTATGTAAAGATGTGCAACTCGTCATGGCAGAACGCCAGGGTGTCGAAATCGACTATTGTCCGCAGTGCCGTGGGGTATGGCTTGACCGAGGCGAACTCGACAAGATCATCGAGCGGGCGACCCAGGAGCCGACGGTTGCGCGGCAAGCCCCTGCGCCATCCAGTGGGCATGCCTGGGGTCGTTCCGGCGACAACTGTGATGACCCACGACAACCGGGGCACCGGAAGAGCTTCTGGAAGGACCTCTTTTATTAAACCATGGCCGATTATTCCCAACGACCACCGCAGTGGTCCCGATGGCCATTGCTCTCGGGGTTGATCGCGCTATTCGTCTAGATGGTCAAGTTCTGCGTGGCAGCGTTGATGCCGCTCGGCACGCGTCTGAAGGTCACGCCGCATTCTTCATTCTTGAGCTTGTGCATGTGCTGAACTCCGGCGTGGCGTTCAGCTAGCTTAAGCTTCCTTCCGTAGCCATGTACGGAGTCAAGCGATATGGAAAACAATCTAGAGAATCTGACTATCAGCGTCTTCGCCAAGGCGGCTGGGGTCAACGTGGAGACCATCCGGTTCTATCAGCGCAAGGGCTTGTTGCCGGAGCCGGACAAGCCCTATGGCAGCATCCGCCGCTATGGCGAGGCGGGCATAACGCGGGTGCGTTTCGTGAAATCGGCTCGGCGCCTGGGCTTTAGCCTGGACGAAATCGCCGAATTGCTCAGATTGGAAGATGGCACCAATTGCGACGAAGCGAGTCACTTGGCCGAGTCTTGCCCGTTGATTGCATCGCTGCAAGACGGAGCGAAACTCGCATCGTAGGTGCATGGTGGTCACGGGGTGACTACCCTTTAGCGTGTTTTATTTTCCGAATTCTGAGCCCCCCCCTTAAGTCGGTTAGCTGTTCCGTTGCGCAAAGGCGACTTGACGGAATTTTCGGTGGTTCCGCCCCCAGATAATTACCAATTGATTTTATGCTTATCTTCAGTTTCCACATGCCGCGCATCATCCGAAGAATGCAGGTAATTGTTGGTGGTGCTGATGGATTCATGCCCCAGGTTATCTCGCACATGTCGCAGATCAACGGCATTGTTGGCCATGTGAGACCCTGCGGTGTGCCGCAACCAGTGTGCTGAGGCTTGCTCAATTTTGTCAGCTATGGCATTCGACTCGTCGCCTTGCTGACGCAGGCGTGAGGCCGTGTTTGTAAACACGCTCTTGACGACCAAATGAAGCGCACCTCTTGTCATTGAGCGCTGATTGCTGCCAATAGCGATCAACAAAGGCGTTACTTCTGTTGGGATGGGGAATGCCGCTAAGCCTTTTTCGCGGCGGTATCGGGCCAGCTCCACCATTAACTCATTCGTTGCTGGGACGATGCGCGTTTTGTCACCCTTGCCGGTGATCTCCAGCCACCAACGTTCTTCACCAGACTTATCGCGTCTCGCAAAAAATCCACCCATTGAATTGCTGACCACTTCAGAAATTCTTAGCCCACATAAATACAGTAGCGAAAATAACCAACGCATGCGGAAATAATGCTCACGCTGTCGATCCGTCTCCTTTGGCATCAAATCAATGGTGAGTTTCACCTCTAACCACAATTCATCATCCAGATAGCGGGTAATTCTGGGCTTGGCTTTGCGATTGCGCTGACGGGACAAAGACAGCGGGTTCCCGGCAAGGTATCCGGCGTTAACCAGCCAGGAAAACATGGTATTGAGAATGATAATAGCCTGGCGTTGGCTGGATGCGGCAAGCGGGCCTGCGAAAGGACGCCAGTCTGGATGGTTACGCGCGACTTTACGTCCGCGGGGCATAATCCACTGAGATGCAGGCTCTGGCGCCGCGATAAAATTTTGGTAGTTCAACATATCTTCATGCGTTAACGACGATATAGGCTTTCGCAACACCATTCTCGACCAAAGGACTAGGCGCTCGGCCTCTTTGCGATAGTTGTCGAAAGTTGTTTTTGTTTGCAGGAAGCGCGCGAGCCAGGCTTTGATTGCATCCACATCCGTATTTGCGGCAATTTGCGGGCGATTTCCGGTTGCTCGGTTGGAGCCATTACTGCCGTCTAAATTGGCGAGAGGATCGGCTAACTCAATAGAATTGACCAACTCCACAACCACATATTGTGAGAAATTTATAGCGTTCATAGACTCAATCGAGTGAAAGTTAGAGCACCGTAATAATACTCAACATTATAGAACTAATGTCATATTTAAAGAGTGTAAAGTTGTGAACGTAATGTAATACGTAGTATTATCAATCGTCTATATTCAACGGAAATTTGTCATGGATCTTCCTCTGACTAATGAAAAGCCGCTTCTAGCCGACATTGATCGCTTGCGCGAGCAGTTTCTGCAGACGCAAGACCTGTACCGCGAAGTCTGCGTGCTACTGTTTTTCCGCTATGGGATCACGCCTACCGCGAACAAGCTTTATCAACTAGTCCGTAAAGGCAGCATGTCCGCGCCGGCCGAAGCGTTAAATAAATTTTGGGAAGACTTGCGGGACAAAAGCCGGGTCCGGATCGAACACCCGGATCTGCCCGATGCGCTCAAGACGGCAGCCGGCGAACTGACCGCGACGTTGTGGGCAACCGCGCAGGGGGAGGCAAACGAATCGCTCGCATCCTTTCGTAGCGAGGCGCAGGCGGCCGTCGTCGAAGCAAAAGTGGTGCTGGCAGAAGTCGAGATCGACCGGGAGGCCATTCGCCTGGCGTTTACAAAAACGCAGCAGGCGCTCGACCAGGCCAATATACGACTCGGTACGCTCGACCAACAGTTGACTGCTGTCGGCGCCACGAATGCAGCCCTGGAAGCGCAATTGCAGCAGGCGAAGACAGACAACGACGCGCATCAACAACGACTGGCCGATGCGCGCAGAGACTTCACCGCCGAACTGGACAAACTGCGCGCCACAGCCCAGCTTGCCGACGAGCGATTTCGTGTGGCCGAGACGCGCGCACTGCTGGAAATCGACCGGGAACGTACCGCTACTGCCAAACTGCGAAAGGAACTAGACTGCGCCCGCGTCTCCGCCAACCAAGCGGCAGACCGACATCGGTCAGAAATCGCGACACTCCAGGGAAAAGTTGGCGACCTGAGGCAGAAGACGGGCATATTGGAAGGAAATCTCCAGGCAGTGACGGCAAACCGGGACCTGGCTTTGGGTGAACTCAAAGCAGCTCAGGCCCAATTAGCCGACGCCGTGACGCAACTTTCCGTGGCTCGGTCCGAAGCGCAGACGTCGCGGCAGCAGGCAGAACAGGCGCAGCAGCTTATTGCGCAACTAAGAGAAACCGGCAAGCCGGTACGTGCGTTGCGCAGACCTAAAGTGAATTAGCAAGTCTGTGCTAATGCGCAAAAAAGGTAAAAAGCGGGAAATGCAGATGAATTTGGCTTGGAAAAATCAGGGCGTCGCGCCACAAATAATTGGATTTCGATCAAACACAGGAGGTGGTCGGAGCGGATTTTGCTTTTTTGGCGCGTTGGGCAAAAATAGCCAAGTAGCAAGGAGCGACGGAAAAATAAAAAGCATTACATTTTAAAAAGCATTACAGTTAAGCTAAAAAATAGGAAAAGTCGCCCGCCAGAAAATTCAAAATTCTTTTTTTGAATCAAGAACTTAGCTTAACTTTGGCGTAAAAAACACGAATCCCGGCCGTCCCTCAATTGAGCATCTTTGAAACGCCAGGTGCAATGAAATACACCAACCACTCACGCGTCGGAGTAATTCATGTATTGAGCCGTATTGATTGATTCGGGAGAGCCAAGGGGAGTCGTTGATCGTAAGCGTTCACGACCAAGATCAAAGCGTTTTACCGCTTGCGCTACGTTACGTTGTTTAGCCAGGCATGACTGCAGGTAAGCCTATCCCCACCCGCCTTTGTAATTGCAAGTACT
>JAYSEN010000007.1:0-189463 GCA_041913845.1 Undibacterium sp. | reverse complement strand
CGTCAGGTTTATTTCTATGACTATTAGAGGCGGAGGTTTTTAGAAGTTCCCTTTGCGCACATGCAGATTTACTCGACGGCAGCACCGCCGGTCTCTGTGCTAACTAAATCCCAATCGTCTTGCTCATCGTAACAACACAACCAATTCACCGCCTTATGCCATTGCTGAATCGCAGGGGCATACAAACGGCCAGGGATTTCGCGCCCACTAATCTGGGCATGACGTACTGCCCAATGCAAGCGATACAATAAATCCGACCAGTCGAGTAGCTCGGCTTTGCGCCGGACTTGTATGCCTTGCGACGCTGACGCGCTCATCAGAGCGTCAATCGCCGCTGCCTGCTGAGCCTGTCCGGGGATCGCCAGATGCTTTACCCGACCCGAAGCCCAGGCCAGAAAGTACCAAGCCTCGGCCACATGTTGCAATTCTGGCTGTTGCGCCAGAGCCTGCGCCAAATCGCGGTGTGCCATGGCGACAAAGCTGGCTTCATTGGCCGATAAACTGGCGTCCGCGCCTTGTTCGGCAAGCGCTGGTGCAGCGCCGTGCAGGTATTGCCAAACGGTTTGCAAAGCCAGCATGCGCTGCTCGATTTCGCCGATGCTGCGCAGACAGATTTCATCGTCGCTTTCGATCACGGGAAGTTGTAAATTTAAGCGTATGCCACGTTTATGCAAACGTAGCTCGGAGGCTTCTTTTCGTAGTTCGGGGGTCATACTATTAGTTATAGCGAGGCGCAACAAGGCGCGAATCTGCCAGAAACTGGCCAGGCCACATTATCCCAGATCTTTTAAGATACGCGTCAGTTCACCACTTTTTAATCCCAGATTGATCGCCAGATCAATTTGCTGCATGACGGCGCGCCACTGCCCTTTGGCGCAAGCAATATGCAAGGTGTCAGAAAATAAAGCCTGACTCGATACATAAAAATATTTTTGGTTTAGTTCGGGATCGTGCAAGCTGGGGATAAATTCCCGGTTTAAATAACGCTCTAACTCGTCGGCACGATAAAACCGGCGTGAGCCCCAAAGCAAGACTTCACTGCGCCCCGCCACCAGCTTTTTAAAGCGCGAGGCTTCCGAGGCAACATCTTCATCAGTGACAAAAACCTTGCCGCGAGCGGCCTCGAATTCCAAGCCATGACTGACGCCGCGTTCGACACTGACAATTTTGCCACGTAAATCTTCAAGCTGATGAATTTGCAAGCGTGGTTCCCGATAGGCCACGCCCCAGATCGGCGCGACTAGTAAAGTCTGGCTATAGTCAAACTCGGCTAAACGTTGCAGGCTTTTAGAAAAGGCCCAAATCAAGCCATGACCATTGCGCGTCATCCATTGCGCGCGTGCCCAGGGCAGGCTACGTAATTCAAATTGCAAGCCCGTTTGCTGACTGAAGAAATCAAACAAACGGCGGGTATTCACATGCACAGGGAGTAAGCGTCCCTGGGCATCGCGTTCTTCGCGTAAATACACAGGTATCATAGACGGCGTCTGGGCTTGCGCGCTCATGCCGCTTTGCGCCAGGCTCAGCAGGCAAACATGTGTCAAAGCCAAACAAAAGGAACGACGTTTCATAACTGCGTGTCGTGCTTAATTTTGTCGCTGCAAAATGCGCTCAATTTCGCCGTTTTGCCGCCCTTTACGTATGGCTTGGTTCAAACGGCTTAATTCGGGCTGCCAATAACCACGGCCAGTCGCAAAGTGTATCGTGTCATAAAAAACCGCTTGTTGAGAAACTGTGAATTTCTTATTTAATAAAGCGGGATCGTGCAATGCTGGAATGAATTGCTGATGCAAATAGCTTTCGACTTCCGCGCGACTGTCAAATCGCTGTACTCCCCAAAATAAGTACTCGCAACGTGCAGCGATTAACTTATGAAACATTTGCGAGAAATTAGTAAGCTCTTCATCCGCCTTAAACACATTAAGTTTTGCTTTTTCATAATCCAAGCCAAGGCTGACACCACGTCTCGTGCACACCTTGGCACCACGTAAATCTTGCACATCACGTATGACTTTGCTGCCTGGCACATAACTGACGGCCCAGATCGGTAAGGGTATGACCGTCTCTGAATAATCAAACTGGTTTAGGCGTTCACGGGTCTTGGAAAAGCCCCAGATTAAACCTTGTCCTTCCAGCGCCATCATTTTTGCGCGCTCCCACGGCAAGCGTATGCGTTCGAATTGCAAGCCACTCTGAGATTCAAGATAAGAAAGCATGGCTTCAAGATTGCGGTAGGCTGGGCTTAAGCGGCCGTTCGCGTCCGCCATTTCCTGCACATACACAGGAATTCGTGGATTACCCTGCGCCCACGCCACACTGCTAAAGGATAGCCAGACAATACCACTTAGAAGTAAAGATAAGTTGATGCGACGCATACGGTAGTTTTCCAAAGCCAGCCTCAACTACAGTATCGAAGCAAACCCGATCGGCTACAAGCAGAATTTAATCTGAATGTAGCCCGATCTCAGTCTTTGCTTCAGGCTAGCCGAGGCGCAAGCAAGGTACCGCTGACTTCACCAAAACCTATGCGTGGTGCACCTTCTTTGTGCGACCAGCCGCGCATAACAATGGTATCGCCATCTTCTAGGAAAAGACGCTGCTCACCATTACTCAATGTCAGTGGTTTTTTGCCACCTTCGGTGAGTTCCAGTAAGGAGCCAGCTTCTTCCGGCAACGGCCCGGATTGAGTGCCAGAACCGAGTAAATCACCGGCATTCAGATTGCAACCATTGACGGTATGGTGGGTTAGTAAGTGCGCAATGGTCCAGTACGAATGTTTAAAATTCGACAGCGACAAACGTTCGGCAGGCACGCCCACTTCGCGCATTTTCGCAGTTTGAATTAAGACTTCGAGTTGCACATCCAAGGCACCCGATTCGCGCAGACCTTCTGCTTGCAAATACGGCAAAGGTTGTGGATCGGCGGCATCACGGTTCCAGCCACAACGGTAAGGCGCCAGCGCTTCCAGCGTCACTACCCAAGGGGAAATCGTCGAGGCAAAGTTCTTTGCCAAAAATGGCCCTAAAGGCTGATATTCCCAGGCTTGGATGTCACGCGCCGACCAGTCATTCAGTAAGCACAAGCCAAAGATATGTTGTTCGGCTTGGGCCATCGGCACCGAACTTCCCAAAGCATTACCAGTACCAACAAAAATTCCGACTTCCACTTCGTAATCCATACGCTTGGCCGGGCCAAAGCTTGGTTCATCGGCGGTAGGCGCTTTGATTTGTCCCAGAGGACGCGGGAAAGATTGACCCGATACCGCGATCGACGAAGCACGGCCGTGATAACCAATTGGCACCCATTTGTAGTTGGGCAATAAAGGATTATCCGGACGGAATAATTTACCGACTGCGGTGGCGTGGTAAATCGAGGTGTAAAAGTCGGTGTAATCGCCGATATGCGCAGGTAAAGCATATTCGGCATTACTTTGTGCCAATAAACAGGCTTTCAAGGAAGCTTGCTGGCTCGCACCTTCGCGTAATACCCGCGACAAAGCCAGGCGCAAGGCCGACCAGACATGCTGACCGAGATTCATCAAGCCATTCAAATTCGCGGCATTGACGGCCGCGGTGAAATGTCCGCCTTGCAATTCGGTATATCCGGCAAAAGCGTGTACCGCATGGGCTGCGGCCAGATCAAGGATTTGATCGCCGATGGCCACACCGATGCGAAAAGCCTGATGGCTTCCTTGACGACGAAACACTGCGAACGGCAAATTCTGAATAGGGAAGTCGGAATCCGGCGAATTCGCCGAAGCGACCCAGCTGCGTAACTGGATGTCGTGAGTTTCATTCAAACTGATCAAATCCACAGGGTGTTGCGGTGAATTCATTTATTTACGCTCCGGGTTAAAGTTCTTTTTAATGCCTTGCCAGCATTGGTAATAGTCAGCCTGTAATTGTGGCATGTTCATCGCGGCACGGCTAGGTTTAATGATATTTCTTGTCTCTATCATAAACGCCATAGTGTCAGCAACTTTATGCGGCGTGCTGGTATCGATCTGACTGGCTTTGTCGTAAGTTGGCGCATCCGGGCCATGGCCACTCATGCAATTATGCAAACTTGCACCGCCAGGACGGAAGCCGGTCGATTTGGCATCGTATTGGCCATGGATCAGACCCATGAATTCACTGGCGATATTGCGGTGGAACCAAGGTGGACGGAAAGTGTTTTCGGCGGCTAACCAGCGTGGTGGGAAAATAACAAAATCGATGGTATCCACACCAGGGGTGTCGCTCGGTGCTTGCAACACCAGGAAGATCGAAGGATCAGGATGATCGTAACTGATCGAACCTATGGTATTAAAGTGGCGCAAATCGTATTTGTAGGGTGCCATATTGCCATGCCAGGCCACTACATCGAGTGGCGAGTGACCAATTTTGGCCGACCACAGATTGCCCGAAAACTTGGCGACCAATTCAAAATCACCCTCAACATCTTCATACCAGGCCACTGGGGTTTGGAAATCACGCGGATTCGCCAAACCATTCGAACCGATCACGCCGAGATCAGGGAGTTTCAGCATTGCGCCAAAATTTTCACAAACATAACCACGTGCTTCACCATCGGGTAATTGCGCCGCGAAACGTACGCCACGTGGTATCACCGCGATTTGTTGCGGCTCGATATCCAGCAAGCCCATTTCAGTGCGGATATGCAAACGACCTTGTTGCGGGATGATCAGAATTTCCGCATCAGCGTTGTAAAAAAACTTGCCTTGCATATCGCGATTCGCGACATACAAATGGATCGCACAACCCGTTTGCGCATCGGCCGAGCCATTGCCCGCCATGGTGAACCAGCCTTGAATAAAATCAGTCGGCTGATCAGGCAAAGGCAAGGGGTCCCAACGGAGTTGATTTGGCGTCGAAGGAACGGCATTAAAGTCATTACTCAGATTGCCACTGTCGATTTGCACGAAAGGCTGGTGCATCGCTGCCGGACGAATACGGTAAAGCCAGGAACGGCGATTCGCATGGCGCGGCGCGGTAAAGGCGGTGCCAGAGATTTGTTCGGCATACAAGCCATAGGCACATTGCTGTGGCGAGTTTTGATTTTCGGGCAAAGCACCGGGCAACGCTTCGGTGGCGAATTCATTGGCAAAACCTGTTTGATAGCGCAAGCTAGCACTCATGATGTTTCCTGCCTGTAAAAGTTGGTGGGGATTTTGAGAAAAATCAACTTTACTGCAAACTGGTCAATTTTACGATATAAATACAAAAATGTAGGCTATTGATAGGATGAATAATGCTCGAAGCCAAAGATATCGACTTGAACTTGCTGGTGGTGTTTCAGGAAATTTATCAGGAACGGCAAATTTCAGCCGTTGCCAAACGTCTGGGCTTGTCGCAACCCGCGGTCAGCAATGCGCTGGCACGGCTACGCCGGCATTTTGCTGATGACTTATTTGTGCGTACTGCGCAAGGCATGCAACCGACCACATTGGCCGAGCAATTATCTGAACCGATTGCCTTATCCTTAGCGCATATTACTCAGGCACTCAACCGCCAAAGCAGTTTTGAGCCACAAACTAGCCAGCGTCAATTCAGTATCGCCATGACCGATGTCGGTGAAATTTACTTCATGCCGGACTTACTGCATTTACTGCAACAGCATGCACCTCAGTTGCGCCTGAATATCGTGCGCGCGAATAGCATCGACTTAAAAGCTGAACTCGAATCAGGCCGGATTGATCTGGCTCTTGGCGCCTTTGATGATGTCTCGGAAGCCTGGTTTCAGCGCGCCTTATTCAAGCAACACTATGTCTGCCTGCTACGTCAGCAACACCCCTTGGCGGGACAAGAATTGAGCTTGAAAAATTTTTGCCAGCTACGCCACGTAATTGTCACCGCCACCGATAATCCCTATGCCAAGGTGAATCAGCATCTGGAAAAAGTTGGCGTAGTTTTAGCGCAGCAATTACGCATACCCCACTTTATGTCGGTGCCGTATATTCTGGCACAACACGATTTGTGTGCCACCGTGCCGCTTAAGCTGGCACAAAGTGCGGCCAGCGCCTTTCAACTCTGCTACACAAAACCACCCTTGCGCTTACCAGTTTTGCACACCCATATGTACTGGCATAGACGCTACAATCAGGATAGTGGCAATAGCTGGCTACGCGCTTTGATTTCGCAACACTTTGTCGAGTAACAAATTTAATTCACGATAAATTATGGTGTAATGGGCATAGATTGCTATCGACTTGAAAGCCCGCCATGCCCACCATCACTTGCATCGAAGATTTACGCCTGCTTGCTAAAAAGCGCGTACCCAAAGCCTTTTACGATTACGTCGATAGCGGTTCGTACACCGAATCGACTTACCATGCCAACTGCGCGGACCTGGCTGCCATCAAATTGCGTCAGCGCGTTGCCATCAATGTCGACCAACGCAGTACCCAAAGCCGCATTTTAGGTCAGACTTGCAGCTTGCCTTTAGCCATTGCGCCAACCGGTTTAACAGGCATGCAATGGGCCAATGGCGAAATGCTGGCAGCCCGTGCCGCCGAGCGTTTTGGCGTACCCTTCACGCTCTCGTCGATGAGCATTTGTTCGATTGAAGATGTCGCCAGCTTCACCACTCAGCCTTTCTGGTTCCAATTGTATGTCATGCGTGATCGCGCTTTCGTGCGCGACTTAATTCAACGTGCCAAAGCTGCCAGATGTTCGGCCCTGGTATTAACGCTGGATTTGCAAATTCTCGGGCAACGCCATAAAGACATGAAAAATGGTCTGAGTGTGCCCCCCAAAATCACCTTCGCGAATTTACTTGATTTGGCCAGCAAACCCGGCTGGGCCTTACGTGCACTGACAGGCCGTAAGACCTTTGGTAATTTGCATGGTCATGTCAAAGGTGCGGGTACGATTTCCACACTCAGCCAATGGACAGCGAGCCAGTTCGACCCCACCCTGAATTGGGATGATGTCGCCTGGATACAGCAAGAATGGGGTGGACCGCTGATTTTGAAAGGCATCTTAGATCCGGAGGATGCCAAAATCGCCGCGCAAACCGGCGCTCAGGCTATTGTTGTCAGCAACCACGGTGGCCGTCAGCTCGATGGCGCGATTTCATCGATTAAAGCCTTGCCACGCATCGCTGAAGTAATCGCCGGGCAAACCGAAATCTGGTTTGATGGCGGCATACGCAGTGGCCAGGATATTTACAAAGCGCTGGCGCTCGGTGCCAGCACCTGCATGACAGGCCGCGCTTTCTTATTTGGCTTAGGCGCGATGGGCGAGGCGGGTGTCACTAAAGTGCTGGAAATTTTGCAAAAAGAACTCGATGTGAGCATGGCGCTGACGGGCTGTAAGCAAATCAGTGATATTTGTGCGGGCAAATTGGATTTAGGCTAAATCAAGCAGACAGATTAGTGCTATTTCGAGGATAATTCTTGGCGCAATTTTTTAAAAAACAACCAGGAATTAATCTATTGAAATTTACTTTTAGCGATGACTTACACGCCGGCCATGGCCTTGCCTTTTTATATGTTAAGCAGCATGGTCTGAGCCAGGTTTATGACGAAGTCTTGCATGCCTGTTTGGAACACACCGCCTACGACAAGCAGTGTGAGGGCTATCGCAGCGATTGGTTACATCAACTAATCAAACTAGCGCCGGAGTATGAGCGCCTTTGCGATGTATTACTCGACGAATACCAGCGTCAGGATAGCGAACACGACCTAAGCCAGCTGAGTGGCATCGTCTTGCAGATGGCACTCAATGGTAATCAAACTGCGGCGCAAATATTGCGTCAGCAGGTTTTACAGCAAGACTTTAAAGCCGACTGGACCGATTTTGGTTGTGAAGAATTAGTCAGGCTGGATGGCTTGCCCGCCATCATACAATTACTTAAGCGCTATGCCAGCTTATTGACTAGCACTGGCAAGCTCGAATTCTTACCTGAGGACTTATTCACCGATGATGAAAATTTACGCGAGCAAGCCTATCTCCAATTCGTCGAATTAGCGCACACTGATGCAGAGCTGGCCCAGCTACTCAAACGCCTACAGCCTGCCACCGATGCGGATACGAATACCGATGCTATTAAGCCAGAAACCACCGCGGCATCAGCAGCATCTCATCCGACTACCGTATCGCCTTTGACAAAAATTTTAGACGATGCAAAACAGGGAATAGGCGAACACCCAGGGCACTACACTGGTTTTGGCAAACGCGCCAGCCAGGCTGAATTAATGCAGGTATTAGCACAACTTGAGCGAAGTGAGTGTGAGCAGGAGGCATTGCGCCTATTGTGGGTGTTCAGGCGCAAAGCTCCACCTGAGCTAAGTGACAAACTTTGGCAGTTAGCGCGGTCTGGCAATAATAAACTTCAAGCAGCCACATTGGTCGCACTATCTCACCGGAAAAATCCAGCGGTCAGACAATTAGCCCTTGAATTGCTGCAACAAACTATTTTTGCGGAAGTATTCGATAGTGTACTCGCCCTGCTGTTGCATAATCTGCAGCAAGACGATCAAGCCTTGGTGTCGGCGCAGTTGCAGCGTCTTGATGCGGAGATCGCCGCAGATATTGATATCCGCCATCATCTTGCATTTAGCATCAATAAGATCGCAGAAAACAACCCTGAAATTAAACTGGGCGATATTTTGAACTGGGCCTATCAACACACGCCATGCACTATTTGTCGTCACTATCTCGTTGTCGAGCTGCTAGAACGCCAGATTTATACGAAGGCGATGGCTGAGCAAGATTTATATGATGCGGATGAAGATACACGGCAACTCGCCGCTGAATTTTTGGGAGTCGCTGCGGTATTCTGATCACGTACACGGTAAGCCTGCCTAGTCAGTCAAAACTATGCAGGCCGATCAAGCCTGTCTGTAAAACAGGCTACCAAGTCAGCCAGAAATTACACCGCCTTGCCCTGGTTTATTCCGTCATTTCCTTCTTAAGCTGCTGCTCCAGATTTTTGAAATACTCACGCCCCATCTTGGCCAGCACGGCATCATTCATGGTGCGCGCATAACCTGAAAAATAGGCTTTGCTATTGCGATTATCTGTCTCAGCGATCTCGATGACTTGTATGCCATCTTTGGCGAGTAAATCGGTGATACGTCGCAAAGCTTTATCGGGTAAAGCATATTGTGGGTAAACGATGAAATGCTTGCCTTGCCGTAAATCAGCCTCGGCTTGTTCACGCCAGGCCATTTCTTGCTTACTGGGTGCGCGCTTTTCTTCAACTTGTCCTAATTCCTTTTCGCTCGCGAGATTGGCCACTTGTGATTGACTCAATAAGCATTCCGGCTTTTTTAAGTCAAAGCGTATCGCTTGTTCACCGACTTCATCGACACGAGCAGCGCCACCATGTTTGCCATAGCCTTGCGTCGAATTACTGCCACCAAAAGTGGTTGTCAAATACGCTGGCGGCGTTGCGGCCATATCGTACAGACTGATTTTAACCATCTCAGGTACTTCTTTCAGCTCGGTTTTAGACAGCATGTCCTGATAAATCTCGCGGCCAGCGGTTTCAACTTTCACCCCTAACTTAAAGCCATTACTCAAGGTAAAGCTGCGTAGCTGAGCCGAGGTTCCTTGCCACTGCCCCAGCATTTGCTGGCCTTGTGTCAAACTGATTTGCTGAACGCCCGAGCAATTACTCGCGTTACTGTTTAACGTTAAGATAATGCCCGCCAAGCCCAAACCAAGTTGAGCTATGCGATTGATACTCATATTATTCATTCTCCATTTATTTTTTTATTGGTGCTTAATCAAAACGGCAGCACTCATTGTTGCGAGCCACCGCAGAACGTCCATCGCGCTAGCACTGCTTCCGCTCAACAAAAACGCATAATTCCAGCTGTCAGAACACAAAAATTATAACGGAAATTAATAGTGCAAAAACAAAAAGTAAAAATTTTTTTTTACTTTAAGCAATCTAACTTTGACGTCATCCAGCCAATTCAGAATACAAACGAAAATTCCGGGTGCACCCAAACCGGCCGCACGCTTGTATCGAACAGGTGAACTGCTGGCTGCAAGCTGCGATCAGTTAAAGAATATCAAAAGCCAACTCAGCGCTTACGGCAGGTTTCTGCCACGAATCGAATGAATAAGGCGATTTGCTCATTGCGCCTGCTATAAAACAGCCGCCATTTGTCCAGGCAACTTTGTTCGATACGTACAAAAAAAGAGGCAGCCTCGCTGCCTCTTTTCTATTGAATTACTTACTAAAAAACGGGTTAACCGACGATTATGCTGCTTGCACTAATTGCAGATTTTCACCGTCAATCGCGATTTTACGTGGCTTATACACTTCAGGAATTTCACGAATTAAGGCGATATGCAACAAGCCATTTTCCAGACTCGCACCGATCACTTTAACATGATCAGCCAGACGGAAGCGGTGCTCGAAATCACGCGAAGCGATACCACGATGCAAATAGTTTTTCTGTGTGTCGTTTTTGGTACGACGACCCGTGACTTTCAGGACATCACGCTCAGTTTCGATTTCTAACTCGCTGCGATCAAAACCCGCAACGGCCATGGTGATGTTGTACTTATCTTCGCCAACCAATTCGATGTTATAAGGTGGGTATTGGGTTGCGCTTTCGCTGCGTTGGGCATCGTCAAATAATTGAGCTAAACGATCAAAACCAATAGCGGAACGATAGAGTGGAGCGAAGTCGAATTGACGCATGATATATCCTTTCAAATTTAAGCGATATGGTGTTTAGCAG
This sequence comes from Undibacterium sp., assembly GCA_041913845.1. Classification (GTDB taxonomy): domain Bacteria; phylum Pseudomonadota; class Gammaproteobacteria; order Burkholderiales; family Burkholderiaceae_D; genus Undibacterium. Next base: position 178,761 of record JAYSEN010000007.1, on the reverse strand, counting down.
ACCTCACGATTAAGCATCTGCTGTACCTGAGATAAGGTGGGGAAAAATGTTTTTCAAGAGGATTTTTTAAAAATTTTTTTAGGCCGTGAAAAATTCGTTTTACAATCGCGCCCTGAACAAAAAATACAATCAAAAAAAGCGATGGCAAAACTTTATTTTCGTTATTCGGCCATGAATGCCGGCAAATCCACAGCGCTCTTGCAAGTGGCACACAATTATGAAGAACAAGGGCAAAACGTGATTTTGTACACGGCCGCGATAGACGATCGTTATGGCACCGGACAAATCACCTCTCGCCTGGGGCCACAACGGCAAGCTCAGGTATTTGATCGCGATTTCGATTTTCTGGCGGCAGCGCCCCAGGTCAGTTGTGTCCTGTTAGATGAAGCGCAATTTTTAACTGCAGCGCAAGTTAAACAATTGCATCAGTTAGCGCAAGTTCGCGGTGTGCCGGTGATTTGCTATGGCTTGCGCAGCGACTTTTTAGGCGAACCTTTTCCTGGTTCCACCTATTTACTGGCCCTGGCTGATGATATTGAAGAATTAAAAAATATTTGCACGTGCGGCAAGAAAGCCACCATGAATATTCGTGTCGACGCGAATGGCAAACGGATCTTGCATGGCGAGCAAATTTCCATAGGTGGCAATGATTGTTACCGCCATGTTTGTGGCCGCTGCTTTTACAGCAATCAATAAACACCCTGTAAAACTGCGCGCGCCAGCGCAAAGCCCTGGCGAGCGCAAGTTTTGTGTCTGTAAGATTTACAAAGTTTTCAAAAATTCAGCCAGATCGCTCATTTCTTGCAAGCTGAGACCTATCGCAAAGCGGTCATTATAAAACTTGACCAAGTCTTCGACATTTTGCGCGCTGCCATCGTGAAAGTAAGGCGAACGTGCTTCCAGCCCACGCAGTACCGGCACTTTGAAACGTCCGATATCAGCCCAGCGTCCGGTTTGCATCGCCAGCCCGGGATCACTGGTTTGCAGCAATTCTCCCGAGCTTTTATTTTGCAAGGTGTAGAGTGGCAAATCAGCACTGCGTCGACTCGCATCAGCCACACCGGTATTGAACAAACGTGGAATCGAGTGGCTGCCTACATTCGGCACATTGTGACAGCTGCTGCAGGTCGCACGAAAACTGGTGGCGCGATTGGTGTCATTCAACCCCGCAACCCGGGTTACCGTAAATGGCTTGTTGTTAAAAATCTGCTCACCACGAGCAATCGACGCACGCCATTGATTCTGCGGACTGGCCGCCTGTGGTCTGCCATTGATTCCGGGAACAGGCCGGTCTAGTCCACGCCAGGCGGTATATAAAGAAAACACGTTACGATTAAAAGCGGCACCCGTTTGATAATCGCCATTTTCCAAATCGTTAATGCCAAAATAAAAGGGCTGACTCACAAGATTTTGCACACCGCCACGCGCTCCTGCTTCATCCAGCTTGCCGCCGCGATTAGAGCTGACTTGTGCCAAAAACAAGCTTTTTTCAAAGTCGGCGATTGCTTTTTGTTCAGTCTTCGTTAAACCCTGCGCAGCTTCGGCATGTCCCGTGACGGCACTGTTTGCCTGATGCATTAAGTCGCTCTCTGGCGAGGCAAAACATCGTAGCGGCTGACTGTTTTTAATACATAAATCCGACTTAGTCGCCGTTTGCGTTTCACGACTATCCCACATCAGCGTACTCAGAAATTTCAAATTGCTCACTGGTAAAGGTCGCCGGAACACCGAAATTTCTTGCGTACTGGCATTGCCATAGGGGTCATCAAATTTACTAATACGAAATTCCGCATTCGCTGGCAATGGCAAAGCCACTCGTATCAAGCCTTTGTTTAAGAGTAAGCTATACGCCAGCTTTTTTTGCTCCAGATTTGCTACGGCGGCATGCGGCGACGTCGCGCCATCAATTAAGCGAAAAACCGGGTCTTGTGCCTGACTTTGATCAAACAAAATTTTCAATTTTTCCGGCGTGATACTCCAGCCCTGATCTTCGCGATGGCAACTGGCGCAACTGCGGCCATTGCCAAAGGCTTTAAAAAAAGCATGCTCACTCGTTATCGTAGCGCCATTGCTTAGTGTTTGCGCCGCACCTTCGCCGTTCGCCTGGGCTTGCAAACTTAATACACTGTTTAAGGCTGGCGCGGGGGCTGGCGTGGCATTCACACTGGTCGCCATGGCTGGCGCTGGTAAAACCATGCTGGCTCCTGGACTCGCTGTTTCACCACCGCAACCACTAAGCCAGCTCAGCCATAACAAGCTGGCCAGTGAACGGCCCCACGCTAAGTGAGTATCTGGACGACGCAAATAAATGTAAGTAGCTAAGCGAGTCATCATGGGCTCCGGTATCAAATAAATCCAGTCTGCAAGCACAATGTGGAGCAATTATGGAAGACCGGCTATTTTTACTCTGACCGCGGCGTTAAAGCGTCAAAAATGAAAATCCGCTGCACCTCCATTTTTCCGCCACAATTCTCTGCTAAGCTGACTTTCAACTACCACGCAGTGAAATGACGACCTCATGCGCCTGACGATTGCCCGCAAACTCAGCCTGGCGCTGAGTGCCATAGTCATAGTGAGCTTTGCCGCGATGACCTGGTTTGCCCAACGCAATTTACAACAAGGCTTCATCGCTTACCTAAACGCCATCGAACAACAAGACTTACGTCGTATCGCCGAGTTGTTTGCGAAAGACTATCAACGCCACGGTCATTTAAATGACTTTCGCCGCGACCGGCGTGCGGTACGCGACTTACTTGATCAAGCCCGTGCTGAACTGGGGCAGCAAGTCACGCCGCCGCCACCACCACCCGCCCGTCGTGATGGACCGCCACCGCCTGCGCCACCACGTCCGCTCGACCCTATGGCCTATGGTCAGCGACTGAGTTTGTTTGATGCTGCTGGTCAAAAAGTATTTGGTCCCGATCCCGCTGCCAATGCCGTCACTCAAGCCGTGAAAGTCGGGACTAAGGTAGTTGGGCATGTCTATCTGACACCATTACGCGTGGTGGAAGAGCGCAGTGCGATCGATTTTCTCAGTCTGCAATGGCGTCAGTCTTTAGCTCTGGCGTTGGCGATGATTTTGCTCGCCTTGGGCGCTGCCTGGTTATTGGCAAAACATTTGCTGGCCCCCATCCAGCAGCTAAAGCGAGCAACCCGCTCATTGTCACGAGGGCAATTACAGACCCGTCTGAATCCGCGTGGAAATGATGAACTAACCGAATTAGCCCAGCATGTAAACCACATGGCGCAAGCTTTACAAGAAGCCGGGCAAAGGCAACAGCGTTTGTTTGCCGATATTGCACACGAATTACGCACGCCCTTAACCGTGATGCAAGGCGAGTTGGAAGCGATACAAGATAGAGTCCGGCCGTTAAATCTTGCGGCGATACACTCACTGCATCAGGAGGTTTTGTATTTAACTAAGCTCGTCAACGATTTGCGTATGCTGAGTCTGGCTGATAGCGGCGAACTTCCTTATCATTGGCAAAACTGTGACCTGCTAGCTTTGTGCCAACAACTACATCAACACTATCAAGCTCGCTTACAACAAGCGGGTTTAAGCTGGAACTTACAACTGCCCCCTCGTTGCGTTTTGGCACGCGCCGATACGGCGCGCTTGCAACAAGTCTTGCACAATATTCTGGAAAATTCCTTGCGCTACACTGATAGCCCTGGGCAATTGGCCTGGCGTCTGGAGTTACTGCCAGGCTGGGCTCGTTTAGTAATGGATGATAGCGCCCCGGGTGTCAGTGAAGCTGAGCGACGCTTATTATTTGAACGCCTGTATCGCGCCGATCCGGCACGGCGTCGTAGTGGCAGCCAGGGTAGTGGCCTGGGTTTATCAATTTGTCTTGCCATCGTTCAAGCCCATGGCGGTAGCTTGCGGGTCGAAGATTCAGCACTTGGGGGAGTATGCCTATGCCTGGAATTACCACTGGCTTAATCTATGTGATCGAGGATGAAAGCAAGATCGCCAGCTTATTGCGAGACTACTTGCAAGCTGCGGGTTTTACGGTGCGTTGCTATAGCGATGGGCGCACAGCCTATTCCGCATTAAACCAGGATGCCCCCGATTTAATCTTACTCGACTGGATGTTACCGGGTCAGGATGGCTTGTACTGGTGCCAGCAATTCCGTCAGTCCCACGATATGCCCATCATTATGCTGACTGCCCGGATAGCGGAATCTGAGCGTTTAAGTGGCTTGGAAAGTGGTGCCGATGACTATGTGTGTAAGCCCTTCAGCCCGCGTGAAGTGGTCGCCAGAGTTCAAGCACAATTGCGCCGTGCGCGTGGCTTAACGCGGCAATCGGAATGCGCTGGGGCTGATAAGCATGCCCAGGGTTGGCAAATAATTCATCAGCAAATGCAAGTGCTCTACGCTGGGGCGGACTTGCAATTGACCGCAGTGGAATTTCGCATCCTAAGCACGCTGATGTTTCATCCCGAACGCATATATAGCCGCCAGCAATTAATCGACTTGGCTTACCCACAACAACACGATGCCAGCGAGCGAGCCATCGATTCGCACATCAAAAACTTGCGGAAGAAAATGCTGGCTGCAGGCAGTCAAGCTGATTGCCTGCAATCTGTCTATGGTGTCGGTTATCGTTTTAGCCCGCCTTCCTCGTGAATCAGCGCTGCGCCACGATAAGTACTCGCTTGTATAAATTGCGTACCCTGCAGAAACGCCGTCAACATCGTGCGACTTGCTGCGACTTTATCGCTGGCCGCCTGATAGTAAGCCTGGCATAGTCGTTTTCCTATCCAGTAGCCCAGGTCGGCTGGTACTTGTTTGTCGCGATTCGCGGCAAAATTGTTATACATCCAATTCCGCACGATAGCGACCGCATCAGCATCCTGACGTTGCAGGTCGGCCTGAAACGCCTGCCACAAACTCGCTTCGTGTGCCAGGCCATAGGCATGACGCTCTGTTTCATCGGGTGCAGGCTGACCACTGATCAGTTCCGCGATAAAATCAGCATACCCCTCCATCAAAGCCTGATTGGCTAATTTCGTTTCGGGGGACTTAGCGATAGCGCGTGACTGATAGACATGCACCAATTCGTGACGGATAAATGCGCGCAAGCTGGCCAGCGCCTCATCAGCAGTGCGCTTATTTTTGCAAATGACTTCCAGCCCTAAAACCAAGCCCTGCTCACTCGCTGTGCCGCCAGAGTTTCCCGCACCCAATACGATATACACTGGCGCAGCATCATCACGCCCAGTGTAATACTGAACTTGTTTTTGTAAGTTGGCGACTTCGTCTTGCATCGCTGCCGCTATAGGCAGACAAAGTTGTAGTGCGTGCTGATAATCAGCCCGGTTTTCTGCAATCATCCTGGCCAGATTCGCTGCACTCTGAATACGATGTGGCGTAAAAATTCCGACCCCGGCACTGGCTCCATCCAGATAGTCGCGTTGCAACTGGTCCGCATCCGGCGTTTTTCCATTTTCTAAGAGTTTAGCCATACGCAGAGCGTCGCTGACGATCAGCGCAGGCGTCGCTTGCTCAACCTTACTCGTTTTTTTAACAAAGAAGCGATATTGTGCGGTGTAGGCGACTTCGCTGACAGTCCCAGCCAGGCAGGTGCCAGCAGGCGCCTTACCACCCACGGTCGCCAAGCGCTGGATATAGCTAATGTTTGAAAATTTGCCCTGGCCCTGAGTTTTATTCGCTTGCAATAACAACCAGGGGATGGCATTGCTGTCCGGGCTATCTTGTTTGGCGAGTACACTGGCCGTCACCACACTCTGATCCAAACCTGCCCAACTGGGGCCAGCATAGTGAGTGCCAGCAGCTTGTCCTTGTTGATCGAACAAGTCAGCCTTGGGTGCGCGAAATTGCCAACTTGCAGGCTGATCGCTCTGATTTTGCTTGCAGTCATAAACTTGCACGCCTTTAGCAGCCAGTTCAAATGCAAATTCGTGCTCGTTTGTCACTTTCAATTCGTTTTTGAGTGCCAGACTATCTGCGGCTTCGATACTAGCGCTGAATACCATCAACATGGCGATCAGTGTGAATTTCGACTTCATAACTACCCCGTAAATTTAAGTGTAATGATCCTAACAAATTGCAAACCTTTGACAAACTAGACCTAAGTCTACTCAGAGACCTCTGCACAAAGTCGCGAGCGCTCAAAGTTGGCGCTGAGAAGCGCAGCTGATCCAGAGCAGCGCAGGCTTCAAATTTGTTCGCGCAGCATTTTGCACAGCGGTCTGACTCAGGCAAAAGCGTAAAATCCACAAGCTATGTCGTTGTACTGCCCTAGATTTAAATCAAATACCCGGCAATCGACAAGGGATAAGCTGGTTTTTTTACGAATTTGATTCCCGCCCATGCCCGCTCTGGCTTACAATCTCGTCCGGATCGCGTCGATTAGAAACTTTACTCTAGTGTCTTGACGCAAAAAGACTGTTTGAATAGCCGTTGTTAAAAAAGTATCAAGGAAAATAATGAAGCGCGTTGATGATTTCCGCCTGAAGCTAGGAAAAGACGAGTTGGTTCCTATTATGATCGGTGGCATGGGGGTGGATATTTCCACTGCAGAATTGGCACTGGTGGCAGCGCGCCTTGGTGGCATAGGCCATATTTCGGACGCCATGGTGCACGACGTTTCTGATCGCCGCTTCGATACTTCTTTTATTAAAGAAAAAACAAAATTCTATAAATACAACATCAACAATTCGGATAAATCCGATGTCAAATTTGACCTCGCGCATTTAGCTGAAGCCACGCGTTTGCACGTTGGCAAAACCATGGAAGCCAAACAAGGCCCAGGCATGATTTTCGTCAATTGCATGGAAAAACTGACCATGAATGCGCCACGCGATACCTTAAAAGTACGCCTGGAAGCCGCACTCGATGCCGGCATCGATGGCATTACCATGAGTGCGGGTCTGCATCTGGGTTCGTTTGCCTTAATCGCGGATCACCCACGTTTTCGCGATGCTAAGCTGGGCGTAATCGTTTCGTCCTTGCGTGCCTTGCAATTATTCTTACGCAAAAATGCCAAACTGAATCGTTTGCCCGACTACGTCGTGGTCGAAGGTCCACTCGCTGGTGGTCACCTGGGTTTTGGCCTGGATTGGGCGGAATACGATTTACAAACCATCATTAGCGAAATCAATACCTGGCTTAAAGCCGAGCAACTGGATATTCCTTTGATCGCGGCGGGTGGCATTTTCACTGGCAGTGATGCCGTTTCTTTCTTAGAAAATGGCTCAGCCGGGGTGCAAGTGGCAACTCGCTTTACCGTCACCAAAGAATGTGGTTTGCCCGATAAAGTCAAACAAGAGTACTTCAAAGCCAGTGAAACTGATATCGAAGTCAATCAGATTTCGCCAACTGGTTACCCTATGCGCATGTTGAAAAACACCCCGGCGATTGGCGATGGCATACGCCCGGGTTGTGAATCTTACGGTTATTTATTGGATGGCAATGGCAATTGCGCCTACATCACGTCCTATAACCGTGAAGTAGCAGCGCATCCGGATGCGAAGAAGATTTCGGTGATGGACAAGACTTGCCTGTGCACCCATATGCGTAATTTCAATTGCTGGACTTGTGGCCACATGACGTATCGCTTGAAAGATACCACGCGTAAATTAGACGATGGCAGTTACCAAATCCTGAGTGCTGAACACGTCTTCAAGGATTATCAATTCAGTACCGATAATCAAATCGCTTTGCCCTGATTGCAACTGCGCGATTTCCGAAATGCCGCGTTGACTTGTCACGCGGCATTTTTCATTTCCATTTAGTCAACCAAACCCCTGGCTATGCGTTGCCTTGATAGTATGCTGCATGCCATTGGCATCAGCACCCACTCAAACTCAGGAGTCGCTATGCCTACATTTCGCCTTGCCCAGGCTGTCTTGCTGACATGCTGCTTAATCAGCGCAAACAGTTGGGCGCGTACCAGCGTAACCGCGCCCTTACCTCGACCCTTACCACCTATTTTGCAAGTCGCCCAGGCAAAAATTCCGGTGCAAATCAAAGAGCTGATGATACAAAGTGAAATTCAGGGTAAGCACGTTACCAGTGTGATTGACTACCGTTTTTACAATCCCAATCAACAGATTTTAGAAGCTCAGTTGGAATTTCCGCTGGCGGACGGTCAAATCGTCAGCGGTTTTGCCTTGGATATTGCCGGGCAATTACGCGATGCCGTTGCCGTGCCCAAAGATAAAGCCCAACAAGTTTTTGAAGACATCAGCCGACGACGCATAGATCCCGGCTTACTGGAAAAAACCCAGGGCAATAATTATCGTATCCGGGTATATCCCTTACCCGCAGGCGGTGAGCGTAGGGTACAAATTACCGTGCAACATGACTTAATACAACGCGAGCAATTGCTCTATGAATTACCGATACTAAACGGTATCCCGGTCAATCAGCTCACTGTAAAAATCAAGGTGAATGGCGTGCCAGCACAGCAATTGCGTTTGCAATCGGCGCAGCCGAATGTGCGTCTCTACAACCTGGGACAGGATGGCATACTGGAATGGCAGCAACAAGCCTTAAGTGCTAAGGGTAGCACCTTAAAACTCGCGATCCCGCTCACACAGGGAGATAAACACAGTTATAGCTACCATCAAGACCAATGGTATTTCAGCAGCCAGGTAAAGCTTCCTGCTAACTGGCTGGCACAAACTCAGCCACGTAATATCAAGTCGCTTAATCTGGTCTGGGATGCTTCAGGCTCAGGCCGGCAACGAGATATCAATAAAGAGTTAAGCCTGCTCAGTGATTTTTTCAGAAATGTGGGTGAAGTCACTGTCAATCTGCGAATTGCGCGTGATCAGGCAGAAAAAGTAAGGCAATTTCAGATACGTCAGGGTAATTGGCAAGAATTACGTCAAGTCCTGGAACAAAGTGTTTTTGATGGTGCCACTAAAGCAGACGCCTTGCTGCCTGACAGAGCTGCCGATCTGACTTTAGTATTCAGCGATGGCTTAATCAATTATGGTGCGACGACGCTCGCCGCAAGTTTCGCCAAATTTAGCACCCCGGTATTTACCATCAATAGCAGCCCGCAAGCCGACACGGCCAGTTTGCGTGCGATAGCGGAGCAAAATGGCGGCGAGCTACTGCCTTTGCAGCAATTACAAACTGCTCAGGCGCTGCGCAAATTACTAACGATTGCGCCGTATTTGCAGCAAATTAGCAGTGACCAGGCCAGCGACATTATCGTCCACTCAATGCATCCAGAAAATGGCAGCCTGCGCTTTACTGGCAAACTCAATGGCAAGCAAGCGCAACTACAGCTATTGCTAAAACTCGCCAATGGTAAAGAATTTAACCACCTGGTTCAACTTAATGCTCCTGCACAAGCAACGCATCTTTTTGCGGCGCAAAGCTGGGCCCAAGCGAGCATAGACAAACTGGCGCAAGAACCAAGTCGCCATCGTCAGGCGATACGGCAGCTCGCACAAAACTTCAATCTATTGAGTAGCGAAACTTCGCTACTGGTGCTCGACGATGTCAGTGATTATGTCCGTTATGAAATCACGCCACCGGCACCATTACTGGCGGAATATCAACGCCGTTTATCACAACAACTGACACAAACAAGGCAACAACAGCAAGATCATCTGAATCAACTGGCTGAGCGCTTTAATCAAGTGTACCGTTGGTGGCAAACCGAATTTCCAAAAAATCCGGAGACCAAACCGAAACGCCGGGACAGCAATATCGCGCGTAATGATGCCGTTAGCAGCAGCTCGCTTTCAATTATCCCGCCATCACCTCAAGCTGAAGTGCCGATGGCGCGCCCAGTTGCGGCGAGTCCAGCGCCCGCGCCAGCCATGCTCGCGGAAAGTACGGCCTCCCCAATGGCAACGCCAATCCAGGGTTCTGGGCATAGCAGCATACAATTGCAAGCCTGGCGTGCCGATGAAAGCTATTTGCAACGGCTGCGCAGCGCTGACCAGGCCGATCGCTATGCGATATATCTTGATGAAAAACTTAGTCACCAACAAAGCACGGCGTTTTACCTGGATGTCGCCGATTTTTTCATCGATCAAAATCAACTCGACTTAGGTTTACGCATACTCTCGAATCTGTCTGAAATGCAATTGGAAAACCGCCAGATCTTGCGTGTGCTGGCCTACCGCTTAGTTCAGGCCAAGCATGCCGATCTGGCGCTGCCGATCTTGCAAAGAGTCAGCATCCTGAGTCCTAACGAGCCGCAATCGTTTCGTGATCTGGCACTGGCCTATGCCGAACTACAAAACTATGCGGCAGCGATTGAGCAATTTTGGTATGTCGCCAGTCGCAAATGGGATTCACGCTTTCCTAACATCGACTTAATATGCCTGAGTGAAATGAATGCCTTGATCGCCCGCGTTCAGCCAGGACAGTCGCTCAATCTCAAGCAAGTTGATGCGCGCTTTATTAAAAGCATGCCGTTGGATTTGCGTGCCGTATTAAGCTGGGACGCCGACAACACGGATATTGATTTGCATGTGACCGATCCAAATGGACAAACTGTTTACTATGGACAACCACAAAGTCGCCAGGGTGGCCGTATTTCCAGTGACTTTACACAAGGCTATGGCCCGGAGACGTTCTCATTACGAAATGCCATCCCCGGTGTGTATAAAGTCTATGCTCGCTTTTATGGTCATCGACAACAAATTATCAGTCCATCAACAAGCGTGATGTTAACACTCAGTACCGATTTTGGGCGCCCGCAACAACGCGACGAGTCTGTCGTCTTGCGGCTCAAGAATGCAGGTGACCAGGTATTTGTCGGCGAAATCACACTGGGGGAAAAAGGCCAGACCAAGTAATTACATGTCACTCAGCGCATAATCACCATGGCCCGCCATCTCTGCTAGCTGGCGGGCACCTTGAGCTTACCTATCTGTCTGGCGCTTACTGGCAGTCTGCCGCCAAGACCCAGCTCAGTTGTACGCAACACCCTTGTTGCGGCGCACTATTTATCTGCAAATCAATCGCCAGCCTGACTCAGCGTATCAATCGTAGCGCGCAAAATATCCAGAGCTTGCTGGATTTCTGACTCTAACTCGGCAGGCGACTGCTGCTGATGCCTGACCACCGATAACATGCCAACCAGTTGCGCCCCCAAACCATCATGCATATCTTTGACTATACGCTGACGTTCTTCGCTAATGGCTTCTTGCCGGGCCTTTTGCTCGGTGTTTGATAAAGCGCTGGAAGACACGGCCGCGAGTGCCGATCCGAATCTGGCTTTGCGCGAACCCTCAACTGATTTACCGACTAAGGCTGAAGCGGAAGGCGCGAAAGCGCAATGGCATAGCCTGATTAAATCGCAGGCAGTTGGTGGCACGCAATCCACACGCAGCTTTAAATTGGTGTATAGCTATCCAGCGACCGCATTTGAAACCCAGTCAAAAAAACAATGGGTCAACAATAGCTATGTCGACACCATCATTTCACGCAGTCGGGTCTACGTTGCCGTGTTCACCGATCAGGATGGCAAGTACTGGACAAATCGCTTTTATCTGGTTGAAAAAGCACCTGCCGGGGAATTCTTCGGTCGCCGTTGGGCGGGGAATTACGAGTACGCTCTCCCTGCGAGCGCTTTGCCTGTCGCGATAGAAAAAACTGCGGCGTTAAAATATCAGACTGCGGCAAAAACACGCTGATACTCATTAATCCTGTCATTACTCAAGTAGAACAAAAAAAGGGAACTTCCAGGAAGTTCCCTTTTTGCATACTCCAAACTGACCGCAATTTACTTCGTGAAGTAGGCAGCTACAGTTTGTAAATCATCTTGACTCAGAACCCCAGCGGCTGCTCTTAAGCGCAAGAAGCTTAACAAATAACCGTATCGTGCCATCGCCAGATCACGTTTTGCCAGCGTTAATTGCTGAAGCGCATTGAGTAAATCGACGTTAATACGGAACCCAGCTTTGATACTCTTACTGGTGGCATCAACCAATAAATTGGCGGACTCTACCGATTTTTCCAGCGCCCGCATTTTCGCAGTACCCGACTGCATAGCATAAAACTGTTTGCTTAACTCATTCAAAACACGCTTATTGGCGCCATCCAGGTCTGAGGTCGCACGCTCTTTATTCGCCACCGCTTGCCGACTGGATGCACTGACCGAACCACCGGAGTATATCGGTACAACCAATTGCACACCGATACTGCGTACGGTATTGTCAGACCTCAAGGTTTGCAAGGTATCCGAAATACTGCGGTTATAACTCGCGTTTAAATCCAGTCGTGGAGTATGCCCTGCTTTAGCTTTATCAATTTCCAGTTCGGAAGCTTCGACCGAATACCGTGCTGCCAGCAATTCGGGATTATTATCACGGGCGATTTGCTCCCAATCCGATAATTTCGTGGTGCTTAAACTCATCAGCGCAAAATTATCGCGAAACTTATCGAGCTGCCTGATTTCATCACCAGTCATTGCCGCCAAAGTATTGCGCGTCACATTCACATTATCAGCGGCTTCTATCACCTGAGCTTCAGCAACGTCTAATTTCGCACGGGTTTCTAACACATCAGTACGTGTACCTTCGCCTTTTTTGAGCATGGTTTCATTCAAGCGCAATTGCTCGGCTAAGGTATCGCGTTGCGCTTGTATTAAGCTGAGTTGGTCTTCCGCGTACTTGGCGTCGGCATAGGCAGAAAATAAACGGACGATTAAATCCGCACTTTTACTCAGCAATATCGCGTCACTTTGCTTGGTCTGCACCTTGCCTTGTTTAAAACGCGCAGTCGCATCCAGACTAAAAAGCACCTGCCGTAACGAAACATTATTGGTAATACTCGTATATTCAGGATAGGGAATCGCTGAAAGCGTTTGTTGTGCCTTGTTCTTGCTAGTGGCATACACATACTGAACAGTAGGCAGTAAGCCAGACTTGCCCAGATTTTTGTATTCTTGTCCAGCCTGATTTTCAGCGACGGCAGAGCGAAATTGCGGGTCATTTTTTTGTGCCGCAAAATACGCATCCATCACACTGGTGGCGCAGGCAAATGGCGCCGAGATACTTAAGGCGACGCCGATGGCCCAGCAAATTGGCTTACGTGATGTCATATTAATCCTCAGTTAAGGCTGAATGAGCACGATCTATAATCGGTTTCAACAGATAATTCATCATGGTGCGTTCACCTGTTTTGACAAACATTTCAACTGGCATACCTGGTTTTATATTTAATTGGCCTAGTTTCTTTTTACCTTCAGCGGTCACAATTGCGCGTACTTTGTAATACGGCATACCAGTTTTTTCATCAACGCTACGGTCTGCTGCAATATTCGTCAGGATTCCTGGAATGTGAGGAGTTGTATTGGTATTAAAGGCCGAGAAAATTAATTCGACGGGCAAATTGGTATGCACCTTATCGATTAAGTTTACCGCCAGCATCCCTTCAATTACTAAGTCTTCACCCTCAGGAACAATCTCCATTAACTTATAGCCACTTGAAACCACAGCGCCATTGGTAAACACGTTCAAGCCGACGACAATACCATTGACTGGTGCTTTAACCAATACATTGTTTAATTCAAAGTCTAAAGCGGTCACCCGGTTTTGCAAAGACTCGGCTTCTTTTTGTATTTCAGCGAGTTGCGTACGTACCTCTTTTTGATAGTCTTGCTGACGTTGTGAACGACGTAAAGACATCTCGGCGATTTGTCGGCTAACCCTCCCTATGCTACCGATATCTTCCGAGATACTGCCGTTAATTTGCGCATAGGTGCGCTCAACATCGAGTAAGCGATTACGTGGTACGTAGCCATCTTTGCTCAGGTCGCGCATGCCTTCAAGTTGCTCTTTAACAAATTGCAATTGTTGTTTTTTGCTCGTCATCGACTCTTGCAAACCACTGAGTTGCGAACGTAAGCCTGAGACGTTTTCATCTAAAGCGGACAACTCACTTTGCAAGGAAATTTGTCGGCTCATAAACAATTGCTGCTGTAATTGCACGTTATTGGCAACACGTATATCGTTTTTCGCTGCGTCCAACTCTTGAGGAAAGCTAATCGATTTCGCATTATCACGCTCGGCCATTAAGCGTGCCTGGGTGGCAAGTGCTGTATACAACTGCACCCTTGCAATTTCTGCATTCGACTTGGCAGTCACCGCATTCATTCTAATCAGTGCTTGTCCGGCTTTCACTTCATCACCGTCTTTTACCAAGACTTCGTCAACGGTACCACCAGATTGGTGCTGCACGACTTTGCGATTTCCCGATACGGTTACCGTCCCACTCAGCGGCACACCTTTATCCAGAGGAGCGATGCTGGCCCACAAAAGGAATCCGAGTACGCCGGCCAAGACGATGATCCAGCCCAGTCGCGAGTAATAGTTTGCATCGGTATTGACTTCGACTGTTTCGATATCAGTTTTTGCCAACTCTTGTTTAAGCTGAGGTATCAATTCGTTTTTCATTTTCAGTTTTGTCCTTCGCTAGCATCAGTTTGGTCCGCTGCGGCTTGCGCCAGGCGAGCCTGAGTGTCGGCGGGTGGCTCACTGGAAGCGGCAGTCTGGGCCGCATTGGCTTGCCCCTGGCGCTGCGCTAATGCCGCTTGCTGTGCTTGCAATACCTGTTGTTGTGCTTGTTGATTTGCTTGATTTAATGCGGCTAAAACCTGATCGCGCGGACCAAACGCCTGAGCAATACCATCACGCAATAACAACAACTTCGTCGTCGCGCCCAGTATTGTGGTGCGATGTGTGATCACGACGATAGTCTTGCCGCTTTGGCGCAATTCATTAATTGCTTGCAATAAGGCTTGTTCGCCCAAATCATCGAGATTCGAGTTAGGTTCATCCAGGATTAACATCGACGGGTCGCCATACATAGCACGGGCTAAACCCAGACGCTGTTTCTGCCCACCAGAAAGACCTGCGCCAGCATCGCCCAAACGGGTGTCGTAACCTTGCGGGAAGTGCAAAATCATGTCATGGACACCTGCACGTTTTGCTGCTTCAATTACACGCTCTGGGTCGACATCGCCAAAACGCGCGATATTTTCAGCCACCGTACCTGCAAATAACTCGATATCTTGCGGTAAATAACCAATATGCGGGCCTAATTGATCTTTGTTCCACTGGAAAATGTCTGCGCCATCTAAACGGACTTTACCCACCGCGGCAGGCCAGATACCCACCAATAAACGCGCCAAGGTTGATTTTCCTGAACCTGATGGGCCTATGATGCCGAGCACATCGCCAGGAGTTAAGGCCATACTCAAGCCTTTGATTACCGCAACGGTCGATCCAGGAGGGGCTGCAGTCACTGTTTCTACAGTTAAGTTACCCAGTGGCTTAGGCAAAGTCATACCTGCTAAACGTTGTGGGTTATTACCTAATAACTCATTTAAACGTTCGTAAGCGCTTTTTACACCGCTCCATTGCTTCCAGACACCGATTAACTGGTCGATAGGGCCGGTTGCCTTACCCAACAAGATGGAACCAGCAATCATCATACCCGGACTCATCTTGCCTTCGATAACCAACAGCGCGCCCAAACCCAATACCAACGATTGCATAGAAACGCGGACAAATTTACTAATGCCAGTTACGATGCCAGATTTTTCACTAGCCTCAGCTTGCAATTTTAAAAAACGGCCATGTAATTTAAACCAGCGTGCCATCAAATTGGGCAACATGCCCATGGCTTCTATCACTTCAGCGTTGCGCAAATTATTGCTAGCCAGATTGCTCGATACCACGGCCATGGTATTAGCTTCGGCCAAAGGTTTTTTCGACACTGCTTCATTGATAAATGCCAGGGCAACCATGATGATAACGGCAACCAGGGCAAACAAACCCAGGTAGAAATCAAACATGAAAATCACTGCCAGATAAATTGGAAACCAGGGGGCGTCAAAAAATGCGAATAGGCCATTCCCGGTAATAAACTGACGCAGCTGCATTAAGTCTTGCAAGGCTTGGCCGGGATTACCACCGCCACGACGTAAGTTTTGTTCAAAGGCAGCGGTATAAATACGCTTATTCAATTGCATATCTAATTTCGCCCCCAGGCGTATCAAGACAAAGCTACGGATATATTCGAGTGCGCCCATAAATGCGTAAGCACCTAACATCAGGAGTGTCAGCATTAACAAGGTGATTTCGTTACGACTTTGCAAAACCCTATCGTAAACTTGCAACATATACAATGATGGTGCAAGCATCAATAAATTGATGATGGCACTGAATACCCCCACGGTTTTCAGGGTGCTTTTGAAACTGAGCAGGACTTTGCCAATTTCAGAGTGTGGAAATTTAATTTTCGAAATCATTTTCGTTTTTCTATGCAAACGTAATAAAGACCAGTCTGGGCATTCACTCAATAAAATGCTGCTTGACGCAAACAGGCTAAATAGTTACTTATATTTTGTGACGTACATCACATAATAAACCAAAAATAACTTTTTCCCCAAGATTTTTTTATGTATTTTTTTGTTTCAGGAGCGAAATTTCGCTTGAATTCCTAAGGTTCCGACTCTGACTCTTTTTATAATAAAAGAGGGGATCAAATCCCCTCGTTGCGATCAGTTTTAATGCACTTAAGTAGTATTAAATAAACTTCAAATTACGTAGTGACATCAGATGCGCATAAATCAGTGCTAATACCCCGGATTTAGCAAGCTTTGCCAATTTTTCATCACTTAATGCATGTAACTTCGCTTCATCGACGATGCGGAATTGCCCAAGACTGACGCGCTCCTGATTTTGCCCTTTATATAAAGTCTGGCTGATCAATAAATTTTCATCTGCCAAAACTTGTAAATGCTGAGGTGCACGACCTTTTTCAAAAGCGACCAACAATTCGAGAAAATGTTGCAACTCTTTGGCAATCTGACCTTGTTCGTCAAAGACTGGCGTCCCAGCGTTGCCTTGCAACTGAGGCGCATCCAGATCCGCCATTAACAGTGCATCGGTTTTACCTTGCTCCTGCCCCAAAATAAACGGATAACGACGCACGTGCACTGGCACATAGGCAGCGGTCCATTTATTGTCGGCATTCACAAAATTATTGCCATGAGTACCCAATAAAGCCATAGCCTGAACCTGACCTTCGGCAGTGAAAAGCACTGGGAAACTCAAGCCAGCATCGATAATTTCTTCGACGCTTAAAGGAGCACTAGTTAAATTTTTTGCAAAACTGAAATCTTGTGCCTTTTGGAAGCGCAATTGCGCATGATTTTCAGAATTGAGAATTTGTGTATTTTGCCCGAACATATTTTTTACCGTGTTAATGGGAAGTAAACTGTCCGGCATTGTAACCCGAAATCCACAATTAAATGTGACGCAAATCACATTTAATCATAAATAATTATCTTTTATGCCAAACAAATTTCATCTGAACGTCCAACTATCTGATTATTGAACGCTTAAGCTAGTTAGAAACAAGTCAGTAAAGTATCAGCGCAGCGTATCTGTTTCAAACATTTAGCTGATTTTAGGAATGATTTGCGACAGGCGTACTAGGGTCTGTTGACGATTGATCGTGAGATGCGTTCCTACCAGAACCCAGGCTGGCATGGCGCACGGCGATACTAAAGCTGGCTGCCTTGGCGAGCCGCGCAACGCGGTCCAGCGTTGGTTCTGGCAGAAACACTAAGGGAATGGGCCATAATCGCATGCCGGGCGTTGTTGCAGCCCACTACAGTGATCGCACTGCGGCGCGTGCTGCGGTGAAGTAAGGGTTTCATGCAAGATTTTGCATGCTGACAAAACGAAGCATCCTTACCAGGGCGTTTTCCTAAAAGCCTTAGCGTGGGCCGACAATCCAAAACAGGCAGTGCAGGAGCTGAAGGCCGGGCAGAACTGCCTGGCGAAGTCGCGCCAAGCGGCTCTTAGCACTGAGTTGATTAGTTGTTTAGCTGGGCAAACAATTGTTGCAGGCTACCATCGTTTGTGAGATTACCTGCGCGACGCTGCTC
This sequence comes from Undibacterium sp., assembly GCA_041913845.1. GTDB lineage: Bacteria > Pseudomonadota > Gammaproteobacteria > Burkholderiales > Burkholderiaceae_D > Undibacterium. Next base: position 160,856 of record JAYSEN010000007.1, on the reverse strand, counting down.
AACTAAAAATTGATCGAAAGCACTCAAAGTCGGACCATTTTCAGATGGCTTGCCTTGTGCAATTTGATACGCCACTTCAGCTTGAGCTCGTGCAACAGGATCAGCCAAAAAGTTTTTGTATTTATCGAACTTTGCCTGAGCCTGGTCTAATTCATTTTTCGCTGAAAAAATTTGCTGTTCTCGCGTCAGATAAGCGGGGGCGCCACTGGCTGTCAGCGTGCCAGCTGCGTAGCCATTTTGTGCATTCCTGATTGCATAATCGAATTTATCCGTGGCTCGACGCAAACCATCTTCAAGCTGCCACAAGGTACTGTCTTTACCTGTCTTTGAACTGCTATAGACATAATTCGAGCGCTGACTAGCGTCATACACATTTTGTTCTGAGTCAGGGATAGCCACTGCGGCAGCAGCGGAGGCCGTAGCAACCGGACTAGCCGCCGGCAAGGTTACTGGGGCAGAAGCAGAGGCAAGCGTGTTTAGTTGTGCTAAGAGTGCATTCACAGCTTGTGAATTAGCGGGCAAGCCGGAGGCGCTCACTGAGTTCGACTCGGATACCGTGCTTGCCGGCAAGCCAGGCTGCGCGCCTTGGCTAGTCAGGCCAGCAGCACCCGTATTAGCTTGTTCCAGCACTTTAGCAAAGGCAATTTTTACCTCACTTTGTTGTTGCCGCAAATGCTGCAATTGCCCTTCTATCTTTTCGACTAATCCGCTGATATTCATCATCCCACCTCGTTACATGCTGATCTCTCTGTCATTGTAGTGGGGCTCCCGTCAGGACAAAGCCCCGAGCAAATTCACTTTTCCACGTCAAATCCTGCTTTAGCGCGATCCCAGTTGTTCGACTAACGCGATTTGCTGTGGCAAACAGACGGTGTTTAAATCGTAGTGATTTTGTACAAAGCGCCGCGCTTGCTCACGCATACTGGTATAGCACTCAGGTGAACTGAGTATGTGATTAACTTTGACCGCAAGGTCTTGCGGGTTGAAAAAATCCACCAGCATGCCGTTTTCACCATCCTGTATGACTTCCATAACCGGCGCAGTTGCGCTCGCCACTATCGCGCATTGCATACTCATGGCTTCGAGCAAACTCCAGGATAAAACAAAGGGATAGCTTAAATACACATGACACGCTGAAACTTGCAATAAGTGTTGGTAAGCCTGGTAACTCAGTTGACCGGTGAAAAACACTTTACTTAAATCGAGTTGTGCTTTGACTTCGTCCAGAAATAGTTGCTTCCAACTCTGGCCTTCTGGTGCAGCACTGCCATAGCTATGTTTATCGCCGCCCACAATAAAGATCATGGCATCAGGATGCGCTTGTTGTATCGCTGGTAAAGCCCGCATGAATTGGTGGTAACCGCGATATGGCTCAAGGTTGCGATTGACAAAGCTGATCACTTTATCGCCTGCCCTCAGCGTGACCGGACCGTCGCTGGTATTGACTTGCACAGTACGCCCGGGATGGGGCTGCAATAACCCAGTGTCTATGCCATCATGGATGACCTTTATTTGTGGCTGGTAGACCTCGGGCTGAGTTGATTTTTGCCAATGGGTAGGGGTATAAGCCGCATCCATTTGCGCTAACATGAGTAAATTCGTCGCGTTTTTTAATCCTACCGGGGCTAATTTTTGCCAATCATCCTGACTGAATTCCGGATCAAAACCAACATCAAAACCACGGCTATGGTAAGCAAATTCTAAAAAGCACAGTAACTTTGTCTGAGGAAAAATATCTTTCACAAATAAGGCTTCCCCCCACCCTGCATGCGCGACCACACAATCCGGGTACCAATTATGTTGCCTGAGTTCAGCCAGTCGCTGAGCGCACGCCTGACCACGCAAGACCTGGCTTTCAAAACTGATTAACCAGGGATGTTGCTCGGGATGATTGCCACGCGCCAGGCTGTAATTCAAATACTGCACGCCTGGCATTGCCACATTTTGCCGCAAACCAAGCGCCAGCACCTGATGCCCTCGGGCAGCCAGGGCCGGCGCCAAATGCACAAATTGAGCAGGGAAATTTTGATGTAAAAATAAAATATTCAAAATAATTACCGTAAGGCGAAAGAAAAGCCCCCATAAGCGAACTTATGGGGGCTTATTGACACGAGATCAATATCTTTGAATTTTCAGAATCTGACTTGCGTCAGATTCGTTCAATTCAATTAAGCGATGATATTGAAGTCAGCTGCAGCCAATACACCATTTACAGTACCGATCAATACAGCCACACCTGCGCCTGCACCGTCAGCATCGTAATACACCACACTATTACCACCAGTAGTATCAACCTTGATGAAGCCAGCCGATGTGTTAGAAACAGCAGCAGCAGCGATGTTTGCATCACCAGCTACGCTGAAACCATTACCAACAACCGATGTCAACGCAGTGAACAATGCTTTCGACAATTGCAGTTTATCTGCACCACCAGATTTGAAGTTGGTGATAGTGTCGTTACCAAATGTATTCAAGTTGATCAAATCAACTGCTGTACCGCCATTTTGCAGAACGAATGTGTCTGCGCCTTGGCCAGAGATGATGTTAAACGCTACATTACCAACAACACCACCGAAAGCTGGTGCAGTGATATTCAACGCGACAGAGCTATCCATCAACGATGCATCCAAGTCCAAAACTACGCCAGCTGCTGACGATGTGAAACCTGTGTACGATTCGTTCAACTTGATGTTCAGTACTTCAACTTCAGTGGCGGATGCGCTGTGGAAGCTGTCAACTAAGCGATCTACAGTAGCTGTATCCAATTGCAGAGTCAAAGTTTGAACAACTGCCTGGTCATTTGTGAAGGAAATAGTACCGATGTTGCTTACGCCTTCCAGGTCACCCAGGGTAGCTACAGCATTGTTACGGATTTCCAAGGTGTCGCCGTTACCAACAAATGTTGCACCGTTGTAGTCAGCAGCACCACCGTTGATAGTGTGTGAACCATTCAGGTTGACGTCAGACATGATGATACGGTCTGCAGTAGCCGATGCACCTTCTTCACCTTTGTAGCTGAAGCGGCTGGTGTTGTTCAGGAAGTGAGCGTCGATAGTTGCTGCGCTTTCTACGCCTGTACCTGCTGTTTCTACACCACCTGCTGCAACAGAAACGTTGTTGGCTGGATCGTTGTCATTCACGATAGCCAATACACCACTTGCATTGTTTTTAGCGATCAGAGTGTCTGTCAACGTCAGTTTGTACTGAGTTGCACCACCATTCGCACCCGCCAATTGGATAGTTTCGAAGTTAGACACGTTAGTCCATTCCGAAGCACCCAAAGCGATAGTACCAGCAGCAGCCAAGTGACCGTCGATAACCAATGTATCGCTACCTGCGCCGCCATCTACTGTGTCAGAGATAGTCAAGCCAGCACGGTTGTCGTTTTGGTTGTCGAAAATAACAACGTCGTTACCCGAACCTGTTGTGATTTTCTGTGCACCAACTGGTGAAGCAGCATTGGTGCTGAAACGAGCGATCACGTTCGATGCTTCTGCCGATGCATCAAATACTGCTGTACCCAAGCGAACTTCAGTAGCCAGGTTAGCTACGTCTGCACGACCTACACCGTTAGCACCTTGATTAACGTTGGCACGGATGAAGCCAGTTGTCGAGTTTGCTGCAGCTGCTGTATCTACGTCGAGGTTGATCGATGTACCAGCACGGCCACCAGTCAAAGTTACAGTGCCAGTGTGGTTAGCGAAGGCTGTCAATTCGATTACGTTAGATTCAGTATCGTTATCAGCAATAGTGACGTTTTCGAAGTTAGAACCGTTCAATGTGAAGCTGAATTTACCATCAGTGTTCACACCGTCAACGATAGCTACAGTCACGGTATCAGCGGCACCGTCAGTTGCCAGACTTGGCGTTACGGTAGTGTAAGTGATATCGCCGTTACCAGTAGTCGAGTGCAACAATGTGATAGCTTGAGCTTGAGCAGCGGTCATGCCAGTCAGGTTGAAGTTTACGGTACCGTTAGTTACGCCGTTTGTACCATCGTTACCGATGTTACGTACAGTCACGCCAGCTACATCAGGCAATTTTGTGAAGGCTACGGTCGAGTTAGCACCGTTCATGAACACGTTCAGTTTTTCAACTTTAGTGATCACGCTGGAACCAGCTGCGCCACCAGTCACATTACCACCGTTTACGATAGTCAGTGTATCTTCACCGTCGCCACCAGTCAGGCTGTCGCCAGTTTCAACTGTATCAGCCAGGATGAAGTGATCAGTACCTTTACCACCAGTGATCGTCACGTTTTGACGTTGACCCGAAGTTTCAGCCTTACCTGTTGTGAACAAGCCATTGCCGATGTTCAAAGTCAGGTTGCCACCGAAAGCCGATGCGTCGATAGCAGCGAGGCGACCGTTAGTCAATTGTACGCCGCCACCGTAGACAGTTGCTTCGGTGTTGTTAGCAATAGTTGCCGAACCGATAATTGCCTTAGTCGACAAATTCAGGTTTTTGTCGCCAGTGATGATCAGCTTGCCGTTTGTGCCTGTGTCCATAGGCAGGTTCAGGTTACCGATAGTATTGGCAGCACCTTTGCTGTCCAATGTCAGTGTTTCGTAACCGTTCAAGCCTACGCCGCTAACGCCAGTACCGGAAGTGTTTTCACCAACATTGATCGCGTTAACTTGAACGTTCGATACGTTCAATGCACCAGCGTTGTCGCCTTTCAGTACGTCAGTACCGAAAGAGAATTCGATAGTGCCAGCATTGTTGGCGTTCGAATTAGTTACCGACATTTTGCTAACTACGGATTGCAAGTTTTCGATACGTGCAATATTCGAAGTCGATGCTACGCGGCTGATGTTTACTTCACCAACGCGTGTTGCATCTTGCAAGTCCAGATTTTGAACAGCTGTAGCGCCCGAACCAGTGAACGCAACATTGATGATGTCCATGTTGTTCAAGGTTGGAGTAACAGTGGTTGCACCGTTGTCGTTAGCGTTACCCAAAGTTGCTGTCAGGGTATTTTTAGTTGCGCCGGTACCGATACCTGTCAATACGTCTTCGTCTTGCAGGGAGTTGATACGGTCATCGCCACCAGGTGTGTACACTTGTGGTGCATTGAAAACTGTACCTTCACGGATGTCAGTACCGTTAGTCAAAGTAACACCGTCGATACCACCATTTACGATAGCGGCCAAAGTGGTGTCGATAGCTGCAACGCCAGTTGCCAACGACGCTGCGTCAACAACTTTGCTCAACCATACTTTGGCCAATGCTTTGCCTGCTGTAGTTTCGTAGGCAGTCGTTTCAGCTGTCGTATCCATTGCTTTAGTGAATGCGTCAGCAGCAGATGCTTTGGAGTCGATAGCGACTTTATCTGCATCTTTAGCGCCAGTCAAAATCAAGAATGCGGCTGTGCCCAATGTAGCACGACCAGCAGAGATTTCGTCTACCCAGTAGTTCAAGCCAGCAAAATCTGCTTCGTGACCGAACATATTTTTGTAGATTGCATTGATTACTTGGCGAACGCCCAAGTTTTCATATACATCTTTGTATTCTTTTTGAGCCGCGAACGAATTCGAGATGTCTTTCAACGACATCGACGATGCCGCCCAGTATTTCAGACCATCAACGTCTGCTGGACGATTGAAGTACGCGATGTAGAGCTTTTGAATATCTGCTATAGAATTAGCCATTGATTACTCCTAAATATGTTTGAAAAGTGCGAACTTGCTTTTTTGCAGCATAGTCTGCTGTACGGCAGGGCGAATCATCGCAGAAGCAAGATCACCCCGATGTGACGAACATCACAATTTGCAAAAAAGTTTAAATTCCCACACATTGACTTAAAAACACCACACTTAAAAAACCTAAAACCGCCAGATTGATCCGGCAGTCGTTTGCCGAACAGCGGAGTCTTTTTAGTCAACCCACGATTATACGACCTCGCCCCAGTAAACCCAACTCTGCCGCCAAATGGTTTGTGACAAAGTATGTTTAAGACCACTTAATGAACATGCTTTAATCCGTGTAGTTCAATCTGCGCGACACAATAAAAAATGGCTTTTGAGCAAACTCAAAAGCCATTTAACTAAGTTACCGATTATAGAAATCTCACATTCACATGAAATACGAACTCATTTTTTTTGCCACTTTGTGATGCCATAAGCGACACGATGGCCATTATTTTCCAGCGTAGACTGAAAGATATAGGCAGCACTACCCCCAGCTTCTGAAGTTAATGCACCTGTCACTTGCATATTAGTTTCATTCGGGTTGATGGACAAACTGCGTTGTAAATAGCCATTCGCACTTACAGCACCCGAGGTCTTTAAATTAAAGCGTTCGCCATTACCGACTAAATCAAAGCCAGTAGAATACGTTGCATTTGCAAAATTCAAGCTCAAGTAACCATTTTCTAGCTTAGCTGGCGTCACCGTATCGCTTTGTTGATTATGTATAAGTGCCTGATAATCCTGCAAAGTAAAGGCCATGGTTCCGGTTTTAGGCATTTGCCATTCTGCATTGCTGGCTAAATAAATAACATAAAATCTATTTAAATCAACCTGTCTGTTACCATTTGCAGTTTGTTGATCAATCGACACTTCGGCTTTTTGTCCCAATACATCAACCCACCGCCCCCAAACTATGGTGTTTTTGGGTCCGTTATCTACCGTTGTCGCATTTGATACGGCTTTGTTCACACCGTCAGAACGATTTGGATCAAGATTTGCATCAATCACAGCCGCTGCGGCATTCCCTGTATTACCCACATTTTGTTTAGGCTTACTGGGTTCGTCCTGAGCCGGAGGTGCTACTGTATCTGGCGACAAGGTGTTGGAATTTTGCAATAACTGCGTTTTTCCCTGCCCCTTGCTCACCATAAGGATCGCACCTTGCTGTTTAGCAAATAATTCCGCGGCAGAACTACCCTCACATGGACCACGGCCAGAAGGCAGGCAAATCTGATCAAAGGGGCTCACCACAACGCCACCTTCAATCACCGCAACACGCGTTGTTTGTTGATCAGCAAATACCGTGAAATCCGTCCCACGCACGCCAATCGCAGCAACAGGCGTGTTAAAACGAAAATTCTGTCTGGCCAGCTTTACGGCCGTACCGGAAACACTGCGTGCAACACCGCTATTTAATTCCAGCTTAACACGGGTGTTTTCTGGATTTTTTTTATCTACCAGGTATTCAACAATTTTCGCTTCACTATTGGGTCTGACAATTAGAAAACCATCGTCTATGGTCTTTAGATAGACATAACTTTGCGCAGCAGTCTTAATCGTTGAATTTTCCTGAACCGTCTGATCCGGTTTAGCTGGCTTGCCGTTAATCTCGACCTGCCCCCATAAGGCGGTAACCTTTGCAGCGTCACCCGCTAATGCGATATCTGCCGCCATCAATAAGGCGCACAAACCCGCCATCGTTCTGAAGGTGCTTATCCACATAGTCATATGCTTTTCCTTTAAACTTCCCAAAGTCAGACCGTATCAGTCATTACTAAGCCGCTACTTTGGGGCATCCTTACTTCGCAATAAGGGACGCTATTACTATTATGCGCGCATTGGCATTTTTATTTGTGATGCTCGTCACAAAAATGAAATTAGCGTTATTATAGATGCAGAAGCTAAGCCGTTGAAATTAAAATGACTCAGCGCGATTTTCAAGGTTTATCAGGCTTTATCAAGCGCTGTCTGGTATGCGTTGTGGCGCACCGCTGAAATTTTCAGAATTAACCGTACAACCGGATAGTTAAACGCCTTAGCCGACGCTCATCTTGATAACTCTTACTCCAGGTAAAATTCACCAGACCCAAGGCAACTTAGTGAACGCCCGTCTTCATCATCGTGCTTACTTTGCTGTAAAGTCAGGAACCGATTTCGTTAAGCCCGGTCTAAAACTTTCTTTTACGGCAATTAAGCTTTTCTCTTCAGATTACCAGGTGAGGGCGATTTTTGAATAATCAATTTGTGCGTTTGCTCGCTTTTGTCCAGGCAAAACTGACTCAAATTTCCAGCAATCGGGCTATCTTTTGGTTAGTCATCGCGCTGGCGGCAATTGCTATCAATATTGCGCAACAATTTCTGCCCAATCAGCTACGCGTTCCTGGCGACGAATGGCTACGTGACCTGGCGCTGCAATTCCGCGTTGTGCATCAACCCGAACAACGTCTGACTTTGATCGATATCGATGACACCAGTATCGCGCAACTGGGTCCTATGCCCTGGCCCAGAACGCGCATGGCCGACTTACTGGAAATTCTATTAACTGATTATCAGGTAAAAGGGATAGCACTCGATATCGTCTTTGAAACCAAAAAAGAAGCCGAGGGAGATTTACGCCTTACCACCTTGGCAGAACATGGCCCCATCGTCCTGGCACAAGCCTTTGATTTTATTCCAAATCGCGAACTAGCTTTAGCTAGTGGTCACTTACTTGGTGGATTTCACTCACCATTTTTGACTTCTGCTCATGCCACTGGTTATATTGCGAATCATGCAGGTTTTAACCAGGCTAAATACGCTGGGAATATCGGATTTATTCCTGACTTCGATGGCATATTAAGACGTCTACCCGTTTCTACCGAATATCAAAATACCTATTACCCTGGCCTGGCCCTGGCCTTGTTTAACTGTTGCGCCGACAAGCAACTACGGGGGAAGCTCAAGCCAGAACACTTTTTTGTTGCCAATACGGGCTTATCACGCGTTGAGTTCAGCCGCGATTATGCTTCGTATCAGGTTATTCCCGCCTATATGGTGTTAAACGGTAGTGCTCCTTTAGAAAAGTTAAATGGCAGGCTCATCATTATTGGTTCATCTGGATTCAGTCTGGCCGATCGGGTTCCAACCCCGCTGGATGCATCGACCAACGGTTTTTTAGTGCATGCACAGGCTTTAAGCAGTATTTTGGATAGAGCAGAAGGTTTAGAAATCAGCGCCTGGCCAGGCAAAATTTACGCAATCATATTTTCCTTATTGACAATTTCGCTGGCTATCTATATGTTTCCACGCTTTTCAGCGTGGGCAAATTTGGCAACCCTGATACTGCTCTTGCTGATATGGTTGGTGTGTGCCTACCTCGTGATGCCACACGATGCCGAATTTGCCCCCACAGGCCCGGCATTCAGCTTACTCTTTTTGTTGGTTAGCGCAGTCCCGTTTAGTTGGCAATCGACACAAAGGAAGTCACGTCGTTTGCTAGGCACCTTGCAACAATATGTCGCCAGAGCTGTTGTTGATGAATTATTACGACGTGATTTGAAAGACCCCTTAGCACCATGCCGGCATCACGTTACGACCCTGATTGCCGACATGGAAGGCTACACTAGTCAGGTTGAAAACATGGCGATGGAACAAGCAGCGCAACTCACCAAAGAATTTCTTGAATGCCTGACCTTACCCGTGCTAAACCGTGGTGGCACCTTAGACAAGTACACAGGTGATGGCCTGGTTGCGTTTTGGGGAGCGCCCTTACCAGTCGATGATCACGCCGATCTGGCTGTTGACGCGGCTATCGCGATTGCCAAAAATGTCGCGAAACTCAGTGCGGAATACCAAAAACGTGGCCGAAAAAAAATCAGAGTCCGTATTGGCATAGAAAGTGGTTTGGCGATTGCAGGAGATTTTGGCAGTTCGCAACGGAGTATTTACACGGCGGTCGGAGATAGCGTTAACACCGCGTCGCGCTTAGAAGATGTGGCCAGACTTTACCCTCATGACATAATCATAGGTCAGGGCACAGTCAGTTACGCCCAGCGACATGAATTTATTGAATTAGGTGAAAAATTATTAAAAGGCAAAGAAAAACCAACTCGTATCTACACCGTGGAGTTTTCACTATGACTTTACGGTGGCGTTTGCTTTGTTTGCTCGTTTGTCTGGGTTTGGGACATGCCGATCTTTATGCGCAAGAACAACAGATTGATGAGAATGAAGTGTTGTATCTCGACGCGTTGCGGGCTTTGAGTGAAAAGCGCTTAAACGAAGCCAAGCGCTTATTGAATCTGCTGATTGAGCGCATGCCACAACACGGCGGTGCCTTACTTGATCTGGCGATGATGCATTGTGAGCTTGGCAATCAAAGTGAGGCGGATCGTCTGTTCGCTTTGATGAAAACCAGCCTGCCATTAAATCCTGAGCAACAAGCAAAGTTAGATACATTGCATCCTCAGGATTGTTCGCAAAAAAATACCAGCATACATACTTCGGTAAGTGTCGAGCTCGGTCACGATAGCAATATTAATCAAGGTGCAAGCAACCCGAATTACAATTTCTGGTTGGACGGATTATATTTAACGCTGTATTTGTCGCCAGATTACCGCCCTAAATTCGACAGTTACGCGAATTTTTCGTTAGGTATAAGTCAAGCCTACCACCAGCAAGATGCGCAATTATTCGCGCAATTCCGTTACCGCAGCTATGAAAATCTGACTCAGTTCAATACTATAAGTGGCGTAATTGGCTTGGAACGAAAATGGGAAAATGCAGTATTGCCGTTCAGATCGACCTTTATGCAAAGTGCGCTGACCTTAGCTGGCAAGCTTTATCAAAAACAAAGTACCCTGAATTTCCGCACCGAACCCGCCTGGATTTTTAAGCGTGCGGCACAACTAAGCTTTTCGACAACGATCTCACAATTACAATACCCGCAATTGAGTGACTTTGACGCCCGGACTTATGAAGTCAGAATGCATCTGAGCAAGGAAAGTCAAAATCAGTATTGGTATGGCAGCATAGGCATGGCAACCGACCGGGCTCGTGGTGACCGACAAGGCGGTGATCGTAACGGCTATCTTGCAAATTTAGGGGTGCGTCGCCATTTAGGTGGCAGATTAGAGGGCGAACTGGCCTGGAATATGCAAATTTGGAAAAATGACAGTGTCTACTCCAAAGAATTAATTCCCGTCAATCGCCAGCAAAATACCCAGATGCTGAGAGCTAGTTTAAACTGGCATTTGAAACAAGGCCATACCTTGCAAACGGAATGGCGCATTGCCAGAAACCGGGAAAATATTTCCTTGCTTGAATACAATAGCCAACAATTTCAACTCAGTTGGTCATGGCAGAATTAAGTACTACCTAAGGTAAAATACTGATACTTTCGAAATTACACAACAACATGACGCTTGCAGAAAATCAGGTCGCAGTAGTCAATAGCAGCAAAGCACAGCCGCCAGATGTTCCTAAACCTGGCCAATTGATTATTAAACTACCAGTACAAACCAAGGTACAGGTAAGGGTGAACAATATCACCATTAATTTGCGCAATATTCCTTTGCTCAGCGACCTCAACGAAGAAGACATGCAAAAGGTCAAGGCCGATTTGCGTGTGCGTCACTACAATAAGCGCGACATCGTTTTGCAAAAAGGTGCCGTAGGCGATAGCTTATTGTTTTTATTGTCAGGCCAAATGCAAGTGGTTGATGTCACAGAAGATGGTCGTGCGATTGGCTTGCGCATGCTCAAAGAAGGGGATTTCTTTGGCGAAATTGCGGTTATCAATGGTACGCCACGTTCAGCCTCGGTGGTCGCGTTGAGTAATGTATTGGTGGGTTTTTTACCCAGTTCCACGGCTTTGCATTTATTTTCACATTCTCCTGCGATGGCGAATAAAATGCTGCGCCATCTTGCTGAGAAAATTCAACGCGATTCTGAATTCCGGGCGTTGCTGAGTATCAGCAACACCACGCGCCGCATTTATGCCTTCATTGCCTTGTTTAAAAAAGTCGCTCCTGGCAATCTCGAAGTGATAGAAAATTTGCCGACGCATCAGGATATCGCGGTCATGATCAATACCAGTCGTGAAACCGTAACGCGCGCACTGTTACAACTAGTGCAAAACGGTGTGGTCGAAAAAGATCTGAATCGTCTGATTATTCGTAAGCCACTGGAATTGCAAAAACTCGCGATAGGGCATAGCAGCTAAGCCTGCCAGTACAAGCCCATGCTGTTTAACTCCTTCGCTTTCATCTTTTTGTTTTTACCCATCACGTGGCTAGGTTGGCGTCTGAGTCTGCGCTATTGGGGTATACGTCCTGCACTGGCAGGGCTGGTATTGGCTTCGCTGGTATTTTATTCAATTTGGGATATACGTTACCTGGCCGTCTTATTAGGCTCAATTTCAGCCAACTTTTACCTTGGCGGAAAAATTCTGCAAGCTCGCCAGCAGCACAACGCGAAAGCTGCGAGCCGCTGGCTGAGCACAGGTGTAGGCTTCAACTTAGCGGTATTGATAGGATTCAAGTACAGTTATTTTCTCGCCAGCAATATCTACAGTTTATTTGATCAGACTGCGCCGTTTTCGCCGCTGGTTTTGCCCTTGGCAATTTCATTTGTGACTTTCCAAAAAATCGCTTATCTGGTCGATTGCCGACGGGCTCAGGTGACGCAACATAATTTGCTCGATTATTTATTTTTTGTCAATTTTTTTCCGCAGTTAATCGCCGGACCGATAGTTCATCACAAGCCCCTAATCGCGCAAACCCGTGCTGATACCCAGCCCTTATGGCAATCAGAAACTGCATGCTGGACTGGCATTGCCTTGTTTAGCACAGGTTTATTCAAGAAGGTGGTGCTGGCCGATAGTCTGGCGCAGTATGCCACACCGGTTTTTTATGCTGCACAAAGCGCCATACCCTCAGCCAGTCAAGCCTGGCAAGGTATGCTGGCTTATACCCTGCAATTGTATTTCGATTTTTCTGGCTATTCCGATATGGCGATAGGCCTTGCCTTACTCTTTGGCTTCAAGCTTCCTGTCAATTTTGATTCGCCCTATCAAGCACGCTCAGTCATCGACTTCTGGCGTCGCTGGCACATCAGTTTGTCCAGTTTTTTGCGTGATTACCTGTATATTCCACTGGGCGGAAACCGCCACGGCTTATTCATGCGCTATCGCAATGTCTGGCTTACCATGGTGATTGCTGGGATCTGGCACGGTGCAGGCTGGACTTTCTTACTCTGGGGCGTGCTACACGGCAGTCTGGTCTTATGCAACCATGCCTGGCGCGATCTCGCCAAGTTCTACCCTGTCTTGAATAAAATCAGCCTGGCGATACCGGGATTTATACACACAGGCTGGACCTTTTTAATTGTTGCACTGGCCTGGGTTTTGTTTCGCGCCAATGACTTCACGAGTGCCGCACATATTTATCAAGGACTATGGCAAGGTTTAAGCCAAATCAGCAACATCGGCAACGACCTTAACTTCAAACTGGACTGGCCAAATCTGCCCGAGCACTTTTTAGCCGCGCGCGCGCCTGCGGTCTGGTTATGGCTGGCATTAGGACTTGGTATAGTCTGGTTCAGCCCCACTACCTGGCGCCAGCTGAATTACGATGCCAACCCCAGGCAAACCCTGGCGAAGCCACTCAGCATCAGCATGCTGATACTCGCAACGCTGGCGTTCTGGTTCGCCTTGAAATGGATGGCAACTCAACCTGCCACCGAGTTTTTGTATTTTAATTTCTGAGCCATGAAAAAGAATAGCCTGATCTTTTTATTCATCGCGGCTCTGCTAAGTCTGCTCTGGCTGATTGGGATTAAGTGGCAATTGGGCGTGCCGACTCCAGGTTCGCGTTGGGTGTCTGAGGCTTATCAGTTAAAAATCGCTGCGGCAAACAACACAAAGGGACCTAAAGTCTTAATCGTAGCGGGATCGAATGCGATGTTTGGCTATGACTCAACGCGTTTAAGCAATTACTATCAACGTCCGGTAATTAATCTGGCCGTCAATGCGGGCTTAGGTTTGCCGTATATTTTGTACAGCGCCCGACAAACTGCGAAAGCTGGCGATATCGTCATATTGCCGCTGGAATATGCTTTGCTGGTCAACGAACCCACCTTCAATGCGCAAATTATCGACTATGTCGTTGCACGAGACCTCGATTACTGGCGCCAGCTCGGACGCTGGCAACAATTGCAAATTGCGGCAGCCATGTCGGCTGATCGCTGGTGGCAAGGCTTGCGTCATCTACCAGACGTCCCGGCAATCGGCGGCACTTACGGTGCCCACCATTTGAATGCAGTTGGCGATCAGACGCATACTGCTGCAACCGATCGCAGTCAGGCCGATAAAGACGCGGTAGGGCGCGCCAAAACCTGGAACTATGGCGCGCAGGATAGACAAGACCATGGCGCCTGGGATTTGCTGGCCGGCTTTGCAAAGTGGGCGCAAAGAAATCAGGTTTGCCTGATAGGATTACCGACGATACTACTGGATAGGCCCAGTTACCATCAAGACGCGGTTGAACGGGCATTTTTTGGGGGCCTGCCGCGTCGCTTTCAAGCCCTGGGAATAACTTATCTGGGGCAACCTTACGATTTCATGTACCCATCAGACCAGTTCTTTGACACCGATCATCACTTACAAGATCACGCCCGGCGCCTTCACACCGAACGCGTCATCGCGCTTTTGCAAGCATATCCAGAAACTGCTTGTCAGTCTGATCGCAAACCCGCTGACTAGCAGTGATGACTAACACTGCTCGCTCGAAATTCCGTGTCAGACTTGATAACCATTCACATCCAGCGCATTGGCAACCCCATCTATCAGGCCCAGCAAGCGCTCTGACAATACGTCCCAATTCCGGCTGGCGCACCAGTTTTGCGCGGCTTTACCTAATTCGGCCAGGTACTCTGGCTGATCCAGCAAACCGGCGATCCCTAATGCTAACTCGTCTGGAGCACAACCGGGTAAGAAATGGACCGCCTCAGCCACATCGTTAAAGATCGCCAAAGGGGTGACTGCGACCGCCTTACCGCTGGCCAAACCCATACGCACAGCAGCACTCGATGATTCCTGAGTGCCCTGATAAGGATAGATAATCAGATCCGCTTGCTGTAGGTATGCCAGACTTTCGGCGTCACTCAGATAGTCGGTCTGGAAAGTCACACGCTCTTGCAAACCTGCCTCTATCACTAAGCGATTACAGATATGGAACTCGCGCTCAGAAATCGGGTTCGGGTACAAGGAATTCAGCAACAATAAATGCAAGCCCTGATCGAGTTTTGCCAGCACAATAAAGGCTTCGATTAATTGCTGCAAACCCTTGTGTGGCAATAAGAAACCATAGGCAGCGATCACCCGCTTTGCGGTGGCTGGTAAGCTTGTCGCAGCACGATCCAGCGCCGGAGTCTGGCCCAGCACCCCTTGAGGGAACAACGCCAGATTATGATGCACGCCATAATCTTTCAGGCGATTTAAATCGTCGATGCCATGCACAATCAATCGTGTCGCCAACTTCAATTCTGCGACAATACTGCGCAAGCTGATCTGCCGCTGGGCCGTTTCCAGATCGGCGGTCGAATGGAAAAACACATAGCTGGCGATCCCCGCCTGATGCGCTTGCTGCAATAACATAGCTAAGGAAGACAAAGGGAAAAAGCCAAAGTTGTATTGCACTACCAGCGCTTGCGCTTGCTGCTCTTGAATTAACTCCCAGGCGTAGTCCATTGGTTCGCACAGATCGGCATTCCAGCAACGTATCACATTGGCCTTATCCTTAGCCATACGTTCAGGTATGTAGTTCGCCAGCACGAGCAAACGCTGCTCAGGAATAGCCTGACTCAGGTAAGCGGAATAGGCCGCTATGCCACAACGCGCATTCCAACTGCTGATCCAGGCAATTTTAGGGGATTGCGCCGGCGTGCTACGCGACCGAACTTGCTCCACAGCTTGAATGGTGCGCTCCGCCACATCACGCCAGCGCCATTGTTCTGCAATCCGTTGCTGTGCACGATCTAACTGAGCCGGACTGACGGGCTGATCCACGAGCGCGCGTAATTGCCGCGCCAGATCATCGATATCGGGATCAACCCAGGCCGAATGCAGACCTGCAAAATGCGATTCTGCCCTGGCGTAACGATAATCAACTAAGCCCGCAGTCGTTGCATCACAAAAATCCAATTGCCCGCTATAGGCGGTAGTAATCACCGGCTTACGCTCGAGCATCGCTTCAGCTAAGGGTAAACCATAGCCTTCGCCACGGCTGGCTAACACAAAGGCATCACAACGCTGATACCAGGCGCGAATTTCTGCGTCGGGCAAATCTTCATCAATCACCACCACATGTGGAAATTCCGGATCGCGCTGACGCCAGTCAGCCAGCATAGGTAAGACTGTCTGATGCGGATTAGCGAAAGTTTTAATGACTAAAGTCACCGCATCATGCTGACGAAATGCCTTAGCATAGGCAGCGAGTAAGGCATCCAGACCTTTACGCGGGAAGCCCGATGAAATGTGCAAAAAGCAAAACCCTTTAAGATGCTCTTGCCATTTTGCTGCGAGCTTAGCGGCGGCAACCTGGCTTAAATGATCTGCGCCATTCCCCACCACGGCTATTGGCACACTGACCCCGTTATCTCGCAAAGTTTTGCCAACAAAACTAGAAACCACGGTAATCAGGTCGAGCTTGCGATTAAATTCAGTCACATACTCCGCAGGAAAACCGGACTCTTCCCAGCCATAGGAATGCAATACCCGCAAATCACCAGCCATATCATCAAGATACGGCGGATAACAATTGCGCATCACGACTTCAGGGCTCAGTATAGGTTCGCGACTTTGCCATTGTGCAAAATCTGGCTCAGCCTGTAAAAAATCGGGATTCATGGCGAAATCGCCCTGCCCTTCGCGACTGCGGATACGTAGCGGACACTGCCTGGCTAATGACTTGGCCAGTTCACGATTAACAATAGCCAGACTGTAGCTGGAATCAAATGGACCCTCAATTTGCCAGTAATTATCAGGGGTACGCTGGCTATTCTCGGGCAATACCGACGGGTAGCCCAGACTGCACAAAAACTGCTGCAAATCGGCCCGTATCCGGGTCCTGGCAAAGCGTTGCAAATTCAAGCGCTGCGCCTTAAGTACCCGCTGACGTTGCGCGGGTTCGGTTAAAAACTGTGCCAGTTGTTGCGCCAGCTCGAACTCGCTGCGCGTCGCATCCAGTTGGATTCCAGCCTCGCCCAATGTCTCAGCCACACCAGATGCCGGGCGCGCCAACACCGGCACGCTGTGTTGCATCGCCTCTATCAGTGGCATGCCAAAACCTTCATGCTCACTCAGGCTGACATAGCAATCAGCTTGTCGGTACAAGGCCAGTAACTCAGCTTCACTCAGCTTTCCCAACCACCAGACTTGCTGCTGCAACTGATGCGTTTGCAGGTAACTCTGTATTTCCTGCAGATAGGAATCACTGGTGACACCACCCGCCAAAATCAAACGCACAGGCTGCTGAGTCAGATGGCGTAATTGCTGCATCACTTGAATTAAACGTAATTGATGCTTGTGCGCGCAAATCCGCCCGATGAATATGAGGTTTTTAGCGCCACGCAATTTCTGCGACATCGCCACATCGGCAGCCACGCCTTGCCAACGCTGCATATCCACTAATAAGGGAATTGCCTGAACCCTGGTATATTCAGCTTCACGTAGTTCATCGCCATTTAATTCAGAATCGGCAATCGCTGCGTAGAATAACTCACGCCAGTCGCGCAATTGCTGACGCCCCAATACACTTAATTCGCGCAAGCCATTGTCAGGCAAAAATTCAGGTGGCGTAATATTGTGATAAACCAGCACCAGCTTACCCGCATAAGCACGCAACCAATCACCCTGCGGGTAGCCCAGGCTATGATGAAAGAATAAAATATCCTCGCTCGCCAGGTCGAGGGCACTGCGTGGTCTAACTTGGTGTTGTAATTCATCTGGGATCAGATCGGCATAAATCTCCGATTCAAAACCTAATTCCCTGAGCAATTTTTGGGTGAAAAATATCCCATTGCTGACGCCGTCGCCCCTACCTATAGAGGGGCTGAATTGATGTATCCGCATGCTACTTCCAGGCTATTAAAGCGTAATCTTGAGGGCCATAAAATTCTTTATTGATGACGCGCGCGATATCGCTGTCACCTTGTACCAGAAGCTCGTCGGGATAGGGGTGCAGACGTAAAATTTCCGCCTTGCTGTAGCCGCGCTGCTTGGCAGTAAATTCTGCAACCTGTGGGATGATGGGGTGCAAATGAGTAGGATCAAAGTAAAAATTACAAGCGCCAACTTTTAAGTTTTCAGGATTCGGGGTTTCAAAGATGACGATCCCGCCGGGACAAAGCGCATGTAAGGCGGCTTCCAGTAATTCCACAAAAACTGGAAAAGGCAAATGTTCGATAATTTGAAAACCCGTCACCGCCGAAACTGAACCCGCAGGTAGTTCACGCAAATAAGCAATTGCGTCGGCACAGCGCACTAGTAAACCACGCTCGACACAGACCTTGACCATGGCTTGATTCATGTCCACGCCCATGGCCGGAATATCGTTCTCATTGAGCAATTCCAGCCATTCACCGCGACCACAACCAACGTCAACTACAGGCAAGCGCTGATCGCGTGGCAGACTCGTAACATGTTTCAAATACGGCAAATACACCGTCATACGCTGCTTAATTTCAGCCATGCTACCGCGGAATAAGGCTTCAAATTCGACATAAAACTGGTCGCGCATGAAATCGGCTTGCGCTGGGGCCGCGGTCTCACTGGCTGCCGAGCCACCGTCAATATTGAATTTTTGCAATAATTTTGCTTCATTCAATAAACTGGTTTTTAAGGCGAGTTGACTACTCTTCAAGCGTCGGCCGATTTGCAATTTATCCAGCTCCATCAGACGTGTGCCAATATCCAATGCATCGTAGCGTTCGAGGCGTGCGCCTAACTTGAGGTTTTGCAACTCAAGCAAGGCTTGTTGTTGTTGCTGCAATTGCAACTTTAAGCTGTCGATTTGCTGCTGTAAAAGCGTCAGGGTCACGGCGGTTTCGTGGCGGCTTAAAGGCAGGCGCAGCAGGGCATTTAACCAGGCCATGCCATAACCTACGCCAGGAATTAAGCGCAGGCGCTGCTTTAACGACAAACCGGGTTGGCGCAGCAATTGCCAACGCTGCTGCCAATATCCATCAGGGCTGCTCGCGGGCATCTGCACAACTGTGCTTTCAGCGCGTTCGGGTGAGACAGGTATTTCGCTTTGATTCAAGGCTTGCTGCACTTTTTGCTGCAAACTGCTTGGCTCTGATTGTTGAGCTTGGGGTAAATTTGTCATAGTGTTCAATTAGGCATGCGCTTCTATTTTTACAAGCCAGACGTTCATGCAAGAAATTAGCTAAATTATTTCACTGTTTATGCAGACAATGCTGGCGAAACGCAGCATCTGCTTACATTTTTTATCGTCGGGTATTGCTTGCCTGTTACAGGCTCAGCCGTTAATATTTCGCGAGTTTAACCGATTACAACGGATCAACGCTGTAACAGCTGCTTCAAGTGCTTGAATTAGCTTAAAAATAACAGCAAAATTGCGCTTTTTATAATCGCAATCGACCCTGACTAGAAAGTCTTGCATGCAATTACAACCCGTCATTTTATCTGGTGGTTCTGGTACCCGTTTATGGCCCTTATCCCGTGAAAAACACCCCAAACAATTATTAGCCTTAACCAGCGACGATACTATGTTGCAGGCAACCGCCTTACGTTTGAATGATTTTCAAGGCGAGGTCACGGTCAGTTCACGTCAAATCGTGGTTTGTAACGAAGAATATCGTTTTATCACCGCCGAACAATTACGTATTGCAGGCTTTACCGACAACTCGCTATTGCTTGAGCCTGCTGGCAGAAACACCGCGCCAGCCTTAACCCTGGCGGCACTCAATGCGATGCAACAAGGTGATGCGATTTTACTGGTGATGCCCGCAGACCATGTCATCGCCGATGTACCGGCATTTCATCGCGCAATTAACCAAGGCTTAGCTCAGGCACGTGATGGTGCCATGGTGACATTTGGCATCGTGCCGACTCATGCAGAAACCGGTTATGGTTATATCCGGGTAGCAACTACCGGAGCAGCTACTGAAATTTCTGAGTTGCAAGCTTTTGTCGAAAAACCCGACCTGGTCACGGCGCAAAGCTACCTGGCAGCAGGCAATTATTACTGGAACAGTGGCATCTTTATGATGCGTGCCAGTACCTGGCTGAAAGCCATACAGCAATTCCAGCCGCTGATGTACCAACAATGTCAGGCGGCAATGGCGAGCGCTAAAGTCGATAGCGATTTCATACGTGTCAACGCCGAAGCCTTTTTAGCTTGCCCTAGCGACTCTATCGATTACGCCGTAATGGAAAAAATCAGCGGCCAGGCTGAGTCTGAGATTCCGGCCTTTGTCGTGCCTTTGGATGCAGGATGGTCGGATGTGGGTGCCTGGGACGCGGTTTGGCAAGTTTCTGAAAAAGATGCCAGAGGCAATGTGCAACAAGGCGATACCCTGCTCGAAGACTGCGAGAACTGCCTGGTACTGGCCGAGAGTCGTTTAGTCAGCTGCCTGGGCTTGCAAGATGCCATCGTCGTAGAAACCCCGGATGCGATTTTGGTTACCACGAAGCAGCACACCCAGGACATCAAGAAAATAGTGTCGCAGCTAAAACAAGAGAATTACCCGCAAACCAGCAACCATCGCAAAGTTTATCGACCCTGGGGACATTACGATTCCGTCGATAGCGGCGCCCACTTCCAAGTTAAACGGATTGTGGTCAAACCCGGCGCACGTTTATCTATGCAGATGCACCACCATCGTGCTGAGCATTGGGTGGTGGTTAGTGGTACTGCGGTGGTGACTCGTGGTGATGAGGTTATGACGCTGGTGGCCAATCAATCCACTTATATTCCACTGGGCGTCAAGCACCGACTGGAAAATCCTGGCACGGTTGATCTCGAATTAATCGAAGTGCAATCTGGCACTTACCTGGGTGAAGACGATATCGTGCGTTTTGATGATATTTACGGCCGCACCGACGCGCCAGTTAAATAAGCTAAGGGCGTAATTTGAAATCGTTTATTTTATCGATTTGGCAATTTCGCCATTTCGTCGTTTCCTCTATTAAAGCCGAGTTTATGGGGCGCTTTGCGCGCAGCAAACTCGGCGCCATGTGGATGATTTTAAATCCGCTGGCACAAGCCACAATCTTTGCGATTGTTTTATCTGAAGTCTTAAAAGCCAAATTACCGAATATCGACAATAAAGCGGCTTATGCGATTTATCTGATGGCGGGGATGTCGGCCTGGGGCTTATTTGCAGAAATCATGAATCGCTGCACCACGGTATTCATAGAGTATGGCAATACCCTGAAAAAGATCTCGTTTCCAAGGCTGTGTCTGCCCATCATTGTTGGCGGCAGCGCCTTGCTGAACCACCTCTTACTGCTGGCAGCGACGCTGCTGGTGTTTCTCTGCTTTGGGCATATGCCAAACTGGTATTGGTTATTGTTGCCAGTTGGGATCGCCCTGATTATGTTGCTGGGTTTTGGCTTAGGCATAGTGCTGGGTTTGCTGAATGTCTTTTCGCGCGATATCGGTCAGGTACTCACGATCGTTTTGCAACTCTGGTTTTGGTTTACCCCGGTCGTGTATTTACGTACCAGCTTACCTGAACATTTCAGCCGTTTACTGGGCTTTAATCCAATGACCGCCATCGTCAATTTTTACCAGCAAATCATGCTGTATGGGCAATTACCGGCCTGGTCCAGCTTACTTCCTGTCGCGCTGCTTGCCAGCTTGTGTTTTATTTTTGCTTTCTGGCTATTTCGTCGCGCCAGTCCTGATCTGGTAGATGCCTTATGACACACACCGTTTTACATGTGCAAAATTTAGGCAAATGCTATTACCAGCATGCGAGTCTGAGCTCGCGCTTGCTGCACTGGCTAGGTTTACGCCAACCTCAGGGCAAACACTATTGGGCCAATCAAGACATTAATTTCACCGTACCAGCGGGTCAGGCTGTCGCAATCATCGGGCAAAACGGTGCGGGTAAAAGCACGTTGTTGAAAATGATTACCGGCACGGTCAGACCCAGTGCCGGTCAAGTGCAAGTGCATGGCCGCATCAGCGCCATGCTGGAGCTTGGGCTGGGCTTTAATCCAGAATTCACCGGGCGGCAAAATGCCTACATGGCAGGCGGCTTGATGGGATTCTCGCAGCCGCAACTGGACGCCTTAATGCCAGAAATCGAGTCCTTTGCTGATATTGGCGAATTTTTCGAACAACCTTTGCGCGTGTATTCCAGCGGCATGCAGGCGCGGCTGGCGTTTGCTGTGGCCACGGCGGTAAGGCCCGATGTCTTAATCGTCGATGAAATTCTCTCGGTAGGCGATAGTTATTTTCAACACCGTAGCTTTGACCGGATACGTCAATTCAAAGAACAAGGTACCTCGATCATTCTGGTCACCCACAGTATGGGCGATGTGCGTAGCTTGTGTGACCACGTGATTTTGCTGGATCAGGGCAAAGTACTTAAACAAGGTGCGGCCGATGAAGTGGTTGATTACTACAATGCCCTGATTGCGAAAAAAGAAAATCAGAAATTCAGTGTTAGTCAGAAGCGCAATGAACAAGGCTGGTTGCAAACTCGTTCAGGCACAGGTGAAGCGCAAATCACTGGATTGCGTTTAGTTGACGCGAACAAGCAAAGCGAGGTAAATACCGCGGAAGTCGGACAGGATTTATGCTTGCATATCCGTATTGCAGCCCATGACGTGATCCCGGAATTAGTACTGGGTTTAATGCTGCGTGATAAGCAAGGGCATATTATCTGGGGTAGCAATACCTGGTATAGCCAGCAAACTGTGCGCGATTTAAAACCTGGTGATGAACTCGAGTTTAAGTTTGCCTTTACTGCAACGCTGGGGCCCGGTTCATATTCAGTCACCACCGCGCTGACCCAGGCCAAAACGCATCTGGATAAAAACTACGAATGGCAAGACAATGCCTTGGTGTTTGATGTTATCAATACCAATCAGACCGAATTTATCGGTTGTAATTGGTTAAATGGTAAATTTCGGCAAGTCCATCAGACCGACTCAGGTACGCAGAATTGACTGATATAACTGCTGGTAATTACTCGCCATACGTTCCGCTGTAAATAAGTCCTGATAGCGCTGCGCTGCCGCCAGACCCATCTGGCTGGCACGCTGCGGATCGGCTTGCAGATCCAGCATGGCTTGTCGTAAAGCGGCCGGGTCATTCGGTGGCACCACCAGACCAGTTTGATTGGCGACGTTAATATAGGTGGTGCCGGTACCGATTTCACTTGAAATCATGGGCTTACCAAACATCGCCCCTTCCAGCAAAGAAATGCCAAAGGCTTCGGAACGCAGATGCGAAGGAAAGGCTAAGGCAAAGCTTAAATGCAAGAGCGCGACTTTATCGGCTTCGGGCAAAGCCCCCAGAAATCGTACGTTTTGCAATTTGAGTTGTTCAGCCAGGCTTTTTAACTCACGCTCTTCCGGACCATCACCGACAATCACCACGGGTATCGCCGTGCCTGCCACGGCTTTTAATAAAATATGCAAGCCCTTGTAATAGCGCAGCATACCAACAAATAAAAAGAAACCCTGGCCCAGACGTTGTCGCCATTGTTCCAGCAAGCCCGGTTCTGGTTGCGGATAAATTTGCCGGTCTAAACCATAGGTAATGATCTCCGTTTTATCTTTGTAGCGTTCTAAAATTGGACTGGTCGCCAGATAATTGGGCGAGGTCGCAACGATGCGCGTAACATCGCGTAAAAATTTATGCTTTAACGGGGTATAGAGTTTCAGCAAATTTTTTTGCCTGACTATATCTGAATGATAAGTCAGTACCGAAGGTTTCTTTACCCCGGTCAAAAAATGCACGATGTCGGTAAATGGCCAGGGGAAGTGATAATGAATCACATCGGCTTGCTGTGCCAGTTTACGAAACTGGCTGATCGCTTCCAGCGAAAATCCGGTTGAAGCAATTTCAAAGTTGAGTTTACAACGATAGACCTGATGCCCTTCAAACTCCAATTGTGCCGGATGAGGTTGACGACTCAGCGTTAATACCGTGTTTTCCACTCCGAGACGGCCAGTGCCAACAGCCATTTGCCGTATCACTTGCTCGATACCGCCAAAACTGTCCGGGTAATAGGTCCGGTAAAAATGCAAAACCTTCATCACTTAATCACATATCTTTTTATAAACGCCGAGAGTTTCCCTGATACAGGTCTCCCACGTCAATTTTTTTACGCGCTGCAAACCCAGCGCTATGGCTTGTTGACGCCAGCTTTCATCAGTTAAGCCGCGTTCTATACCGTAACGGATACTGTCCAGCTCGGCTGGTTCTACCAATAAAGCAGCACCAGCTGCGACTTCAGGCATCGCCGAGGTCGCCGAAGTCAGGACTGGACAGCCGCTTGCCATGGCTTCCGCAATCGGCAAACCAAAACCTTCGTACCACGATGGGTAGACAAATAAACGAGCTGCAGCATAAAGTCCAGGCAAATCCTGCTCAGGTACGTATTGTAAGTACTTTAGCCAGGATTCATGTTGTGCTTGCTGCATTTCTGTATGTATGTCACCACTATTCCAACCACGCCCACCCACAATGATTAAGGGAAATTCGCGCCGCAAAGCCAACGGTAAGTGACGGTAAGCGGCCAGTAAATTGTGTAAATTCTTGCGTGGCTCTATGGTCGAGACAAACAAGCTATAGCCCTGATACATGAGCCCATAGCCCTCCAGCATAGTGCTTAAGGCCGCCGCAGTTTGTGGTTGATAGCGAGCATCCACGCCATTTAACACAGCATGAACCTTATCAGGATCGAGTGCAAATCGTTGCAGTAATTCGCTGCGCACTGACTCGGAAACCGTGATAATTTGCTGCGCTCGCTGCAGTGATTCGGGTATCACCTTGTTCATGCGCATGACCCGGTTCGCCGGGTGCCAGGCGGGATTATGGTAAGTGGACAAGTCGTGTATCGTTACCACACAGGCCTGGCGGGTACGCGGTATGGTGAAATTCGGACCATGAAAAACCGACTTAGCAAGACGATTCGCTTGCCAACCAGTCAACAGCGGTTGCAACTGCGCATAACTGGCAGAAACCAGACGGGAACCCGCCAAACGTTGACGTAAGCCTGGCCGCACGGCTGTTTGACTAACAACGGGTGCCGGAGTTTGTACTTGGGCCAGCTCGGGCTTAGCGCGCCAAAAACCATCGGCGATATAGCGTACTTCACTCACCTCGGCTTGTCGTGGCAATCCTTGCGCCAATTCCCAGGCATAGCGACCTATCCCCGCCAGTGGCGGGCGTATGGCTTCTATCGATAAGATGACGCGCACTATCTGGCCTCGTCCTGCAACATCCACTCCAGCGTCTGGCGCAAACTGTATAGGCGCTTCGCACCTGTCAGCCCGTTCAAGCGAGCGCGGCTTCCGCCTAACTTATACACGTCAGAGGCACGCACAAATGCCGGATTCACGCGCACTTCCATCTGATGACCGGTAATTTCCTGACACATGGCCAAGACCTGACGCAAACTATAAATTTGTCCTGAGCAGATATTCACCGTTTGCCCAGCCGTCGCACAGTCGAGTAAATCAGCGTAGGCCTGCACCACGTCACGCACATCGGAAAAATCACGAGCCACATCGAGATTACCAAGCTCAATAAATTCAGCTTTACGACGAAAGTGCTCACAAATTTTGGCGAGTAAAAAGTTGCTCGACTGGCCACGTCCGGTGTAATTAAATGGTCGGGTCAGAGTGATGGGTAACTTAGGTAACCATAACCTGGCCATTTGTTCCATCGCCAGCTTGCTGACGGCATAATCGTTTGCGGGCGCGGCTGGCTGCTCTTCTGCAATATGCTCAGCCTCGGTATTGCCATAAATATTGGCGCTACTCGCGAGTAACACGGCTTGCGGTCTCTTCGGTAATTCGGCTAAAGCCGCGAGTAAATGCCGCGTCCCCAACAAATTTACTTGATAAATCTGATCGATATCGCCATGCGCAACATGCGAGATTGCCGCCAAATGGATCACCACATCCGGCGCTGCCGCTAACACCTGTTCACGCAAAGCGGCGGGCCGACACAAATCCAGAGGCTCAGATCCCTGAACCGCGCTGCCGTCATGCACCTGATAACCACGCTGCTGCAATAAAGGGACTAAATAACGCCCGGTAAAACTATTAGCGCCGGTCACCAGCGCGACTTTAGCGGCTGTCATATCAGAATGAAAAACCTGCTTTATTTCGACGTAAATCGGCTTCGACCATCATCTGGCACAGTTGCTCCAGCGTGGTTTGTGGTTGCCAACCCAATTCCTGTTTAGCTTTGGCCGGATCGCCAATTAATAATTCCACTTCAGCAGGTCGGTAAAATTTAGGATTCACTTTCACCAAAACTTTACCGGTCTTGCTGCAACGTCCTTGCTCTGCTTCGCCCTGACCTTCCCAGATCAATTGGGTATCGACCGCTTTAAAAGCCATGCTGACGAAATCGCGCACGGTTTCTGTGCGATTGGTCGCTAACACATAAGTGTCGGGTTTTTCGGCTTGCAACATACGCCACATACCTTCAACGTATTCTTTTGCAAACCCCCAATCGCGCTTCGCATCAAGATTGCCCAATTCCAGGCAATCACACAAACCCAGGTGAATTTTGGCGACGGTATCGGTAATTTTACGCGTCACAAATTCACGGCCACGCAAAGGTGATTCGTGATTAAACAAAATCCCGCTGGAGGCAAACATACCGTAGGACTCACGGTAATTCACGGTCATCCAGTGCGCGTACAACTTGGCGACACCATACGGGCTACGCGGATAAAACGGTGTACTTTCGACTTGGGGAATTGCCTGAACCTTGCCAAACATTTCCGAGGTAGATGCTTGATAAAAGCGTATGCTGGTGTCAACGATACGTATCGCTTCGAGTAAATTCAAGGCGCCTAAACCGGTGATTTCTGAGGTAGTCAGTGGTTGCTCAAATGACACGCCAACAAAACTTTGTGCCGCCAGGTTATACACCTCACGGGCCTTACTCGATTGCAATAAGCGGATACTGGCAGATAAATCAGTTAAATCGTGCTCAACCAGATGCAAATTCGGATGGCGGGCGATGCCCAGTTCTTCAATGCGCCAGAAATTCACTGAGCTGGTACGACGATAGGTACCATACACCTGGTAACCTTTTTCCAATAATAATTCAGCCAGGTAGGCGCCGTCTTGTCCGGTAATACCCGTCACTAAAGCAATCTTACTCATTTTTTTCCTTAATTCTATTTAACTCAGACGCTGCCGCAATCAGGCTGTGATGCCATATTTGGTGCGGTAGTCGGCGACGGCTTGTTGATATCCGGCTAATTCTGCATTGCTTTGTTGCCCTGACAAATAGGTGAACAAATCATTCAGATTGGCGATGGAAATGACTGGGAATCCAAAATTTTGCTCGACTTCCTGCACCGCTGAACGGGCCGATAAATTCACCGCGTCGCCTGCCCGCTCCATACGATCGAGTGCAATCAAAGCCGCACAAGGTTCTGCACCCGCTGCCTTAATCATCGCGACCGATTCCTTAATTGAAGTCCCGGCAGAAATCACGTCGTCAATGATCACCACTTTGCCTTGAAGTGGCGCACCAACAATTACACCACCTTCGCCATGATCTTTGGCTTCTTTACGGTTATACGCAAAGCTGACATCACGCCCGGACTGAGCCAATGCCACCGCAGTAGTCGCTGCCAGGGTAATGCCTTTATAGGCCGGGCCAAACAACATATCGAATTGCACGCCGGAAGCTAACAGGGTTTGCGCATAATAGGCCGCCAATTTACCCAGATTCGCGCCTTGACTAAAGCCACCCGCGTTAAAGAAGTAAGGGGAAGTGCGCCCAGCTTTGGTGACAAAGCTGCCAAATTTTAAAACGCCAGCTTCGGTTGCGAAGCGGATGAAGTCCAGTCGAATATTATTTTCCATAGTATTTCCGTATTATAAATCTTTACTTTTAATTATGATATTCGACCAACATTTCGCGACTTCATCACGATGTTGCGCCGTATCTTGCCAATTCGCCCTATCCAGTAAGCACTGTGCCATCGCTTGCGGTGGTGGCACTGCCTCCGCAACAAACTGCCAGAGTAAATCACATGCAGCCAGCTCCAGATATTCGTCGTTGACCACAAACTCGGGTAACTTCCAGATTTTTGCTAACTTTGCCGACAAAGTCATCCAATTTTTACTTTGCTTACGAACCAGTTCCACACGCCAGCCTGCGGGCGTTGCCAGTATGAACTGTTCAAAAAACTGCAAGGCTGCCTGATTTTCCAGTAAATCTTCGTGCTGATCCAGATTAATCAATAAGCGGCGCGGCCGTAACCCGGGCTTTTGCTGCGCCAGCACTTGCGCTACGGCAAGCACATCGTCTTGTCCCGGCACAAAGGGGATTTGCCCTAAGCGCGCCAAGGTTTGTTGATAGATCCGGCTAGCTGGCAAGTCATAAAAGGCTTCAATAGCCTTGGCATAACTAAAGCCAATTTGCGCAGGAGCATGTTGTTGTTGCACATAGCAACGACCGGCGTGGCCGAGTTGCTGACGTAGCGGCGCAGATTCAGCGAGACTTAACAAGGCCTCACACAATGCCTGATCGCTGAACTCATTCTCCAGTTTCAACACCACATCATCTGGAAATTCGCCCAGTGAACCATTGTTGTTAACAATAACGGGCAAACCGTAAGCCAGACAATCCAATACCGTTCCCGAGGTTTCACCCCGAGAATTACCGCGTAATTGCACCGCCAGATCAGCCGCTTGCAAATACTCGCGAAACATCGTTTGACTGGCAAATCCCGTGATCCGAATTTCTTCCTGAGCCTGTGCCGCGGCAATCAACTGCTGAATCTCTAAACCGTAAGGACCTTCATCATTTTTACCCACGAAGACCAGACGCAATTTTTTCTTAGCCGCCAGACCGGAATCTTTCCAGGCTTTCAGCAGACGATGGTTGAGCTTAGTTTGCCCCAATATCCCAAATGAGCAGACCAGAATTTCATCTTCAGCCAGCCCCAGCGCAGCACGTGCTTTTTGTTTGTTTACAACTTGCGGCAAAATCCGCAAATGCGGGATATAGCGCCAGCTTTTTTCAGATAAACCGGTGTACCAATGCCGCGCCAATTGCCCGGAAAACTGCGAATGCACAATCACGCCACGGGCACGATTTAATACCTCGTGATTGCAAGGGTAGCGCCAGATAATTTCATTTAAATCGTCGACATCCTGACGTTGTAATAGTGTATGCAAACCATGGCTGGCATACAGCGCTTTTAACCAGATAGCGGGTTCTTGCGCACTTAATTCCAAATGCGACAAAATACCACTCAGATAAAAATCATGCAAAACCACGGCACCCGGAATTTCTTTCAACAAACGGAACATATGCGTGTGGCAGGTCGAATTACCAAAGTGATACAAAACCCGTGCATAGTCGTGTTGATGGTCGAGCAAATAATTCACGTCACGTATCGCGAAATTGGCTTGCAGCCAATCGTGCGCGACCGTCTCTTGTTGCACAATAATATCGATATCGTAATAGCGCGCCAGTTCGGGTAATAACTCAGCGCTGTAATCAGCGATCCCCGATTTTTCATCGGGAATTGGCGAGACATAGGCCAGACGCGGTTTAGCGGCGACCAAGGGCCAATCTGACTGGGCCTGCTGCTGACGTTGCCAGCAAGCCTCCATCGCGGCTAAAGCGCGCTTTGCGCAGGAGTGCCAGGAGAAGGCTTGCGCTTGCCTCTGGCTGTTCGCTAACAGACGCTGACGGAATTCGGTATCACTTAGAGCCGCGCTGATTTTACTGGCAATCGCATTGCTATCGTAAGGATCAAACAAGGCTTCGGGCAGATCCAGCACTTCGGGCAAGCTACTGGTATTCGAAGCAATCACAGGGGCACCGCAAGACATCGCTTCGAGTGCCGGCAAACCAAAACCTTCATGCCAGGAAGGAAATACAAACAACGCACAATGCTGATACAACGGCGGCAAATCAGCATCGGGCACATACCCCGTTAAACGCACGCGATCTGCTGCCAGACCCTGCGCTGCAGCCAATTGCAATAAGCGCTGTTTGTCTTCGTCACGCGCGCTGCAAACTATCGCAAGCTGGTGGCGCTGTTGCAGTTCCGGCGCTAATGCTGCATAAGCACGGATTAAACCTTCGATATTTTTACGTAAATCGATACCCCCGGTGTACATCAGATAACCGGCTTGCAACTGGTATTTATCGAGTAAGGCATCCAGCTGAGACTGGGCATAATTTTGCGGCACAAAGCGCTGATCCACGGCCGACGAAATAGTGACCACGCGTTCGTCAGGTAAAGCCAGCCAGTTTAAGCCTTCCTGGCGCGATGACTCAGAAATGGCCAGCAATAAATCGGCATTCTTCAGACTCTGACATTTACGGTAATACCAACGCCGCACCAATTGGTTTTCTAAATACGGCTCGGCATTAATCAAAGGAATTAAGTCGTATAAAGTGACCGCTGTCGGGATATGTTTCACACTCGCGGCGACACTGGTGACCGCATCATCGACCATACCTTCAAACAAGCTGGCGATGTGGATAAAATCTGGCTCAATGGCGGCGATCGCTTGTTCGCGCAAAGCTTCTGCGGCTTGCGTGCGCCAAAAATTTTTGGCTTCAATTTCAGCCACGCCAGCCACGCTGGACCAGAGGTGGACTTGCTTGAGGTTGGGGTAATGAGCCAGACTTTGCTGCAGCTCCGTTGCTGCTTCAGCAAACTGATCATTCAACAGTAAATGGAATTCATGCTGTTCACCGACCTCCAGCATCGCCTGAGCCAAGGCCAGCGAATATCGGCCTATCCCGCGATGACGACTGCCCGGAGTTTGGCAAGCTTGCAAATCAATTAAAATCCGCATCTCAAGTCCCACGTCTGACAGCGTTTAAAATATCGTCGCTGATTAAGCGGACTTCAGCGTTGGCACTACTTTGTGCCGACAAGGCACCCGGCACCTGAGCCTGGGCTAATTGTTGCAGCTGGGCACGCTCAAAGCGTCGTTTTAAACGGCTCTTTAAGGCTGGAAAACGATTCACTATGTTTAATGCCAATTGGCGCATCGCCGGTCTGGCCATTACCAGTCGCATCAAGCCCAGGATAAACTGACGAGGCCGGGCATAACTGAGTAATTTGTTAAGCAGACGCAAAGGCGCAGTAATGCGCCAGGAGGTGCTGGCATACACCGCATCCAATTCCCTGCGCAAGTCCTTATCATCACTCATCCTGACCTCGATAATTTATACATAAACCCTCTAGTATACCCGAACAGTTAACTGATTTTCCGTCGTCTTTGTGCGATATTTGTCGCCATCTGGTATGCTAGGTTTTTCCTTTTGCACTCCCTAAATCATGCCCAAAATCATTTCCGCGAATTTAAATGGTGTACGTTCTGCCGCTAAGAAAGGCTTTTTCGAGTGGTTGCAAACCCAGCAAGCCGATTTTCTCTGTGTTCAGGAATTAAAAGCCCAGGAAGCAGACATGAGCGACGAGTTTTTACGCCCTGCGGGCTATTACGGCCATTTTCATTATGCTGAAAAAAAAGGCTATTCCGGCGCTGGCGTCTACAGCAAACAAAAACCGGATGCTGTACATATAGGTTTTGGCAGCGAGGAGTTTGATGCTGAAGGACGCTATGTGCGCTGTGATTTTGGCAATCTTTCGGTGATTTCACTGTACGCACCGTCGGGCTCCTCGTCCGAAGAGCGCCAGCAAGCCAAATTCCGCTTTATGGATGAATTTCTGCCGCATCTGGCCCAACTGATACAAAGTGGTCGCGAATTTGTGATTTGCGGCGACTGGAATATCGCGCATCAGGAAAAGGATTTAAAAAACTGGAAAAGCAATCAAAAAAATTCTGGCTTTTTGCCTGAAGAACGCGCCTGGATGACTCGGCTATTTGATGAGCTTGGATGGGTGGATGTCTATCGTCGTCTGTATCCCGACACCACGGCTGAGTGCTATACCTGGTGGAGTAACCGTGGCCAAGCCTGGGCTAACAATGTCGGGTGGCGCATCGATTACCAGGTCGCCAGTCAGGGCTTGGCAAGCCAGGCACGCAGTGCCAGCGTCTACAAAGAACAGCGCTTTTCTGATCATGCGCCATTGATTATCGACTACAACTGATACAGACATGGCGATACTGAAGTGTAAGCAAAGCTTGCATTCTTTTTCAGCCCCCCCTTGAAGACGTAGCTGCGATGCGGCCTTCACAGGCAATTTGCTGAAAAGGCGCATGAATAGTGCGCTTCCAGCCATGCTTAAAATTGCTTTTAAATTCATGCCTATCGCCAGGCAAAGCATAGATTTAACTCGTATGGCAACTATTTGCACGGCGCGCGCACGGCAGGTGCCTGCTGACGCGACCAATAAAAAGCCTGCACCGAAGTGCAGGCTTTTCACTTTTCGATCTGACTGACAGAATTAGAAATCAGCCTGTAAGGTTACCGATGTGAAGCGTGGTGCACCTAAGTAGTAGAAAACTTTTTTGCCATCAGCCCCTGGACCATAGGACAATGCATTGGTTACATTAGCGCTGGAAGGATTACGATATTTTTCGTTAAACAAGTTACTTATACTCAAACGCAAAGTTGGTTTTTTCATCCAGCCTGCATCAGCGAATCGATATCCAGCATCTACACCTACCGTGGTATAGCCTGGCACCATTTCATCATTGGTCATCGTAGCCCATTGGCTGGCAGTGTATTTCACTTTCACACGAGTGTACCACTCGTCTTTTTCGTACTGAGCCGATAAACCCGCTTTCCAGTCCGGCGACAAAGTCATTTTCTTACCCTTAGTTGGCAAGGAAGCACTTTTTGATACCGGTAAGTCGTCTTGGATTTCGCTGTCTATATAACCCAAAGAACCGTAGAAAGACCAGCCGTTGACTGGGGTATTACCCAATTCAACTTCAAAGCCCTTGGATTTGACACTACCAACAGAAGTTAATGTTGATTTTTCAGCGATAGGATCGTAGGCGGTAGCTTGACGGTCTTTGAAATTCACAGCATACAGTGTAACTTGCGCTGTCAATTTGTCGCTTTGCAAACGATACCCCAAATCGAGGTTATATGAGGTTTCTGCCTGTACATCACTGATTAAAGTCGGCTTACCATTTTTAATTTCAACATTGTTTGTAGTCGAATATACAAAATTTGGTGGCGCTTTCATATTTCGCGCCAAGCTAGCAAAAATCTGATTATTGTTATCAATTTGATAGCGAATACCTAACTGCGGCAAGACTTCACGATAACTCTTGGAAACTTGATAAGTCGTACCCGAATTTGTGCCTTCATTCGCGTAATTCGTAAAGTCACGCTTCATCGTCGGTACACGCACGCCAACGTTCACTGTCAGTTTGTCGTTCATCAGACTGATAGTGTCTTGCAAGGAGAATTGGTAACCTGTACTGATCGTGCGCCAATCGCGGCTTTGGTATGGCGTACCATCTGGACGAGTAATGCGACCTTCTTTGAGCCAGATGTCGTTGGCATTACCAAATGCGTCAACCGCCACCATAGGACCAAATTGCTCATGAGTGGCACGTTCATACCAAACACCCGCCAAAATCTGGTGGTTATCTATCGTATGCAAGACCGAAGCGGTAAAGCCTGGGCGATTCGTGCGGGTTACACTACTATTGGCCACCGTTACTTTATCGAGGGTATCACCGTCACCGTTCAAATCTACACCGGCGGTATTTTTACCCGTGACCTTATCGAGGAATTGGCTTTCGGTTTGTAATTTTTGTTGAGTTACACCGCCTGTGCCATAGCCATACCAATAATAAGGAATGACTTTGACATCGGTATTTTCACCAATACGGAATTTACCAGTAACCGACGCGATGACGTTCTCGAACGGATTGTTGGTCAGCTTATAGTAAGAGTCAGCATTTAATTGCGCCACATCTGAATCCGCTTTACCCTTAGTTGGCGTAACATGACCGGCAAACTTGGTCGCGAAATCGTAGTAGTAACCATATTTATCTAAGTCTGACTTAGTAAACGTTGAGATATTCTGGTTAATGGCACGGTTATACAATACAACTGCATTGATCGAGTTAAAACGGTCGAAATCCCAACGGTAGCCAGCATCAACGTGGTCACGTTTGGCGCCACCTTCACCCTTCCATTTATCCGATTGCGCGTGCGAAACCGAAATAAAGAAACGCGAGCGCTTGTCTGACCACATGCCGGTGTCGTAACGCAAGTAAGTTTTGCTGAGTTTCAAGCCACCCAGAGTTTGTGCTACGCGGAAACGTTTTTCTTTCGCTGGATCGCACGTTGTAATACCGAAATTACCACCGGTGGCGCCAATTTGTGGCGAATCCACATCGGTCGAACCTTGGGTGACGAATTGCGTACAGGTGTTTTCCTGATCCACGTATTCTTGTGGATATACCGAGAAACTACCAGAATCATTAACAGGGACGCCGTTAATCGTTGCACCGATCTGATCGCTGTTAAAGCCGCGCAAAGTCAAGCCACCACCAAACAAACCGGTCGCATCGTAGTTGTAGCTGTTCACCGCTGGCATTAATTCCAGTGCTTCATAGGCATTGCCAGTTGGACGTTGTTTTGCCAACTCTTCAGCCGTGATCGTGCTTCGTGCTTTTGGTGCATTTTCTTGCACCATCAAGCCCATACCGACTTTTTTACCTGTAATGGTGACTTGCTTCGAGCTGACTGGCTCGTTGCTTTCTTCAACTTTTTGCGCATAAGCATTCAGGCAAACCACCTGACAAGCCAGCGCCATCAGCGACAAGCGCGATGGGATGCGGGAAAAACGCGTACTTTGGTTCATGACAACCCCCGGATTAAATTATTAAAATAAAAAACTGGTCAGAAATTCTGTATTGCCCCCAACCCTCGCCCCGTCGTCGCACCTGGTCTTGCCGCGCAAACGATTGCTTCACGAATTTAAGCAAATTTGCTAATACGCAAACGATTGCTAATTCTCATGAAAAAAACAGACGGCTCCGGTTTGGATGGCGTCTATCTCCTGGGGACATCTGGTTTAATTAAGCAAAAAGGCAAGAAAATCGCTTAATCCAGACTTGTTTTGATATGTGCGCGCAGTCTAACACAGAATCTTTGCACTGCTAAACAGTCTGGCACGCATTTGTGAAAGGTTTATGACATGTTGGTTTTAAAGCGAAGTTTTTGTCACAATCTTGCGACAGTTCGACATTTAAAGAACACTAATAAGCAATTTTATAAATGGAATAACGTTTTTATACGAAGTTAGGCTAGATTTCTCGAAATTTAAATCAAGTTCTGACAATAACACTTCATCTCCAGCTTATTACAGCTAAGATACGCCGTTTTCCTTGAAAACAAAAAATCCGGCATGAAATTAGCCGGATTTTTCGGTTATATCGCCCACTTCGCTTAATTTGGATAGGTTACGGGTGTCAGCCCCTGCACATTTGGCTGGTAAGGTGGCAAAGCATTTAACGGTATGCCCTTAGCCTGAGCATACAAGGGCATGACTTCGGGGAAATGCTTTTTAATTTCATCAATACGCGCCGGCCCCGAAGGGTGGGTCGATAACCAGGGTGGAGGTGCTCCTTTATTCAGCATGCCCATTTTTTGCCAGAGCGTGACACCTGCGCGCGGATCGAAGCCAGCGCGCGCCGCCAAATCCAGGCCAACCACATCGGCTTCGGTTTCATCGCCGCGTGAAAACTTTAAGAGTGTCAATTTTGCCGCACCACCAGCCAGCGCACCTGCTACGTTAGGGTCATAACCTTTATAGCCAGCCACTGCTTCGGCGATACGGACACCAAAATTCGCTAAGTTGGCGGCACCCGCGCGTTCTTGTCCATGTTCACGCAAAGCATGGGCAATCTCATGCCCCATAATCATGGCGACTTCATCATCGGTCAACTTTAAGGTATCCAGGATGCCCGTGTAAAAGGCGATCTTGCCACCCGGCATGCAATATGCATTGACTTGTTTACTACCGATTAAGTTGACTTCCCATTTCCAGTTTCTGGCATTCTCATTCCATTTCAAGGCAAAAGGAATGAGCTTTTTTGCAATCGCACGCAGGCGTATCACTTGCGGATGATTATCCGGACCTAAGGCATTTTTTTCTTTGGCACCACGCATGGTCTGCTGATACTGCAGCGCCGCTTGTTGCTCTAAATTGCTGCCAGCGAATTTACGTAGCGCCGATTTTTCACCGACATTAACGCCATCCTGAGCGTGCGCCAGAACGGGAAACAGTCCCGCACTGCTCAAGATCAGGGCCAGCCCACACATTAAGGAATTTTTGCTCATGTTTCTACTCCAGAGTCACAGCCTGAGAGTATAACGATTTGCCGCCAACTCAGCTGACCTTCATCCCACAAATAGGCAAAATACACCAGTAGCAATTTACCAAATCAGGCTTTAAATAATGCCCAGACCTTAAATTGCAAGATGCATTTGCTCGTCGAATCAGGCCTTACGCAAACGAAATACCGCCAGACTGCCGCGCCAGTTGGGTAACCAATGTATCGCTTGTCCCTCATGTAAAGCGACGCACGCGGTCACCTGCAAACCGACTTCATGCGCCAGATCAGCGAAATCATGTATTGTCGCGCAGCGTAAATTTGGCGTGTCATACCATTGATAAGGTAAGCTTTTTGAGACTGGCATACGCCCGCCCAGCAAGGCAGTACGATGTGGCCAGTAACCGAAGTTCGGGAATGAAACTATCGCTTCGCGGCCGACCCGGGCAATATCGCGCAAGATTACTTCGACATGCTTCATCATTTGCAAGGACGACAAACACAGCACGGTGTCGAAACTGTCGTCTTTAAACATGCGCAAGCCTTGCTCCATATCTTGCTGTATCACATTGACGCCACGCCCAGTGCATTCCAGCACTTTATCATCGGCGATTTCCACCCCATAGCCACGGCATTGGCGTGCGCTTTGCAGATAATCGAGCATTACGCCATCACCGCAACCGATGTCGAGCACTTGTGAACCCGGCGCGATCCAATCCGCGATGAAAGCCAGGTCGGGACGTAATTGTTTGAGTTCCTGAAAGTTCATGCTGCGACTCCTGCTGACTGAGTTTCCTGGGCGATATTAGTAAAGTAAGCGCCGACCAGTTTGTGATAACGCGCGTCGGTAAGTAAGAAGGCATCGTGACCATGCGGCGCATCAATCTCGGCATAACTGACCTGACGTTGATTATGAATGAGCGCTTCGACAATTTCACGACTGCGTTCAGGCGAAAAGCGCCAATCGGTCGTAAATGATGCCAAGAAAAATTTGGCCTTACTGTGAGCTAAGGCTTGCGCAAGATCGCCGCCGTAAGCGCGTGCCGGATCAAAATAATCGAGTGCTTTGGTGATCAGCAAATAGGTATTGGCGTCGAAGTAATCCGAAAATTTATCGCCTTGATAACGCAGATAAGATTCAATTTCGAAATCGACACCATAGCCAAATTGATAGCTGCCAGTTTTTAAATCGCGACCAAACTTTTCTGCCATATCATCGTCCGACAAATAGGTGATATGACCTATCATGCGTGCGACTCGTAAGCCACGCCGTGGTACGACGCCATGCGCGTAAAAATCGCCGCCGTGAAAATCCGGATCGGTCAAAATCGCTTGTCGCGCGACATCGTTAAAGGCAATATTTTGCGCCGATAATTTCGGCGTCGAGGCAATGACTATGCAATGGCGTAAACGATCGGGGTACAGCAAACTCCAGGCCAGCGCCTGCATGCCACCCAGCGAGCCGCCCATCACGGCGGCAAATTGTTGGATACCTAAGCGATCCGCCACGCGCGCCTGAGCGTTGACCCAGTCTTCCACGGTAACGACAGGGAACTCGGCGCCATAGGGTTTGCCAGTGGCCGGATTGGTATGCATGGGGCCAGTTGAGCCAAAACACGAACCCAGATTATTGATGCCAATTACAAAAAACCGATTGGTATCGACCGCCTTGCCTGGCCCCACCATGTTATCCCACCAGCCGATATTTTTTGGATCGTCGGCATAATAACCAGCGACATGGTGTGAAGCATTTAAGGCATGACAAATCAAGACCGCATTCGATTTATCGGCGTTAAGTTCGCCATAAGTTTCCACCATCAGGGTGTAATCGGCGATTTGGCTACCGTTTTGTAAAGGCAGGGCTTGAGAAAAATGAAACGCTTGTGGCGTAACAATACCGACAGAATCAGACATAGTAACTTCCATCCAGGTTAGTCGGCTGCAGGGAGGGAATGGAAGCAAGAGGCGCATTCGAGCTCGCTTTAGCCGTATTTATCCGCTGTAGAACAGCACGCGCCCGCAAGCTGAAACTCAAATCGGCGCAATCTGGCAAGGATACCGAAAGCCTATCATCACGTCAATCATGCAAACAATTCTTGCAAATTCCTAGCCTGGTTTGGTTTACACTAAGTTGGTAAAACACTGGTACTGTCAACATGCACTCTATGCTCAGGCTCAATTTTATTCTGAGTTACACCACATTACTGCTTGCACTAAGCTGTCCTGGCCTGTCCTGGGCCGCGCAATCGGCTTGCGGCGAACTCAAAGTGGCCTTCTACGAGCATGGGGCGATGTATTACCTCGACCAGCAACAAAAACCACGTGGCATCGACCTTGATATTATTGAAGAATTAGAAAAGCGCAGCGGTTGCACATTTATTCGCAGCATCGAATCACGTATACGCATCTGGACTCAGCTTGAACAAGCTAGTCTGGATATGACAGTCTCGAGCATTGCCACAGCAGAAAGGGAAAAATACGCGCAATTTCTGATGTACATAACCGGTCGCAATTACGCTTTATTGCAAAGCAATCTGGCAAAGTCCGCTTATTCCTTGTCCGGCTTCTTAGAGCATCCCGAACTCAAACTTGGGGTCATCAAGACTTTTCGCCATGGAGCAGTGTTTGATCAACTGGTACAGCAATTACGAGCACAAAATCGCATCGTCGAAGTAGCGGATTACCTGAGTTTATATCGCATCTTTAAAGCCAAACGAGTCGATGCCATCATAGGTTTAGCCATTAGCTGGGGCCAGCATGAAATCCGTGAAACTTACTTAAGCGAAGCGCAAATTATGGATTGGGCTCCGCATGAGCATGTCGAGGCGGGTTTAG
The DNA here is from genome assembly GCA_041913845.1 of Undibacterium sp. Lineage (GTDB taxonomy): Bacteria > Pseudomonadota > Gammaproteobacteria > Burkholderiales > Burkholderiaceae_D > Undibacterium. The sequence goes on along the minus strand of JAYSEN010000007.1, from coordinate 121,871 downwards.
CTTTATCGCGCGCGCGCATACCGCAAAGTACGGTTAATCTTTTGCAACAGCACTTAAAGTCCATGCTACAAGACGGTACCGTTTTAAAAATTTTCCGCCGCCACATTGGCGAGCCTCATGCCAGCAATTCGATGCTTGAAGCCTACCGTTAACTAAATACTGGCTATGAGTTCAATGCAAAGACTTTCCCAGCATTTGCATTTCAGCTAAGGTACTGCGAATTTGTTGACTATCATAACTACGCAAAATCTTTTTTACGAGCGGCTGAATATCATCGAGTCGCGTACTCAGAATTTCTTGCTTAACCTCGGGCAATAACGCCGCAGGCATAGATAATTCACGGAAGCCCATGCCAGCCAATAAGCGCGTGAGTCGCAAATCGCCAGCCATACCACCGCATATCGAGACCGGTACATCGGCTTTTTCTGCGGTAGTGATGACCATATGCAGTAATTGCAAAATCGCTGGATGCAAATCATCGTAGAGGTGTGCTACCTCGTGATCCGCACGATCTATCGCCAGCGTATATTGAATTAAGTCATTGGTGCCGATGGATAAAAAATCCAGCCGTTTGACAAACATCGGCAAAGCCAGTGCAGCCGCAGGAACTTCTATCATGGCGCCGACTTCAACGTCGGCATCAAACTCCAGTGCTTCGCTACGTAATTCGGCTTTCGCTTGTTCAAGCAAATTCAGGGTTTGTTCGATTTCAAAGCCATGCGCCAGCATGGGAATTAATATTTTCACCGGACCAAAGGCCGAGGCCCGTAAGATGGCGCGTAACTGCGTCAAAAACAATTGTGGCTCAGACAGGCAGTAACGTATCGCGCGCAAACCCAGCGCAGGATTCAATATCTGATGTTCACTCGCCTCCAGTGGTTTATCGGCACCGACGTCCAGCGTGCGTATTGTCACGCTGCGCCCTTTCATGCCGACTACGGCCGCTTTATACGCCGCAAATTGCTCTTCTTCGCTGGGTAATTTGTGTTCCTGACCACTGCGTTCCATAAATAAGAATTCGGAACGGAATAAACCCACACCATAGGCGCCGGCTTCCATTGCCGTCTGAGTATCTTCGGGTAATTCTATGTTGGCCAGCAAGCGGATTTCTACGCCATCCTGTGTCACGGCCGGAGTTTTTTTCAGCTTGCTCAGCTTACGCCGGGCTTTTTGCAAGAGCGCCTGACGTTCGCGATACTGTTCTAAGATCTGAGCTGATGGCGCAATGATGACGACGCCGGCGTCGCTATCAATAATCAGCCAGTCATCTTGCTCGATTAAGCGCGAGGCATTGCCCATCCCGACTACCGCCGGAATGCCAAGGCTGCGCGAAACGATCGCGGTATGGGAATTTTGCCCGCCTTCATCGGTGACGAAACCACTGAAGGCATCATCGCGAAATTGCATCATGTCAGCCGGTGAAATATCGCGCGCCACCACGATCATGCTGGCATGTTTTTCATTCTGGCTATGCTCTGCAGCACTGCGTGCGGTACTGGTTAAGGCTTTTAAAACACGCTCCGCCACTTGTTGAATATCGGCACTGCGTTCGCGCAAATACTCATCTTCGATTTCAGCAAATTGCGCGGTTAATTCTTCTAACTGACTAAGTAAAGCCCATTCCGCGTTGTAATGGCGCTGGCGTATGATGTCGAGCGGCGCTTCCGACAGCATGGGATCAGACAAGATCAAAACATGCACGTCGATAAAAGCGCCCAGTTCAGTGGGGGCATCGGGCGGCAAATCGGCCCAGATCGCCTGCAATTCGCGATGCACTTGTTCGACCGCTGCTTGCAGCCGTGAAACTTCGGCCTCAACTTGTTCAGGTTGTACCAGATAATGTTGCACATCCATGGCGGCCGGGCGCAGTAAATGCGCGCGTCCTATCGCAATGCCACGGGATACCGGGATACCCTGCAGTGTGAATGTTGCCATGCTGTCTCCCTGTTTTACTGGTAATACTAAGCGCCCACCTGCTGCAAGGTGGGCCACTTGCACTCGTCACTAGCGCTACTCTGGATTGCCCTGAATACGTTTGCTGCTCAGGATTAAGTCTGGCAACGCAAGCGCCGCGTTAGCTTACTCGCCTTCGCCAAACTTATCGTTGATTAAAGCCAATAAAGCATCCATGCATGCTTGCTCATCATTACCATTGGTTTCGAGACTGACCTTACTGCCTTTACCCGCAGCCAGCATCATCACGCCCATGATGGATTTGCCATTGACACGCCGCCCATTGCGGGCGATCCAGACTTCACAAGGAAATTTACCAGCAGTTTGGGTAAATTTTGCTGAAGCCCGCGCATGCAAGCCTAATTTATTGATAATTTCTACTTCGTTTTGCAACATAATTGAGTTCCAGGTTAATCAGCCACAAGGCTGACGACTCGCCGCACTTGCCATGCCTGAGCGCTTAACGCCCCAGGCGTATCCGTTCATCTAAACGCAAAGCTCCATTTTGCCCACCAGCCAGTGCCATTTCCACTACCACATCGAGTTCATCGTGACGATAGGTGAGCGCGCGTAACAACATAGGCAAACTAATGCCTGCAACCACGGCCACTTTTTCAGGGTCACCAATTTGCTTGCAGCAATTCGACGGTGTGCCTCCCATGACATCGGTCAGGATCAGTACGCCATTCCCATCATCCAGGCGCTTGATTGCTGCCGCAGCTAATTGCCTGACCTCATCAATATTTTGGTCGGCAATCACATCGACAGCCTCCAGACGTTCAGGCAAAGCACGAAATACATGCGTGGCAGCCTGGATGAAAGCCGCACCGAGTGGTGCATGAGTTAGTAAAAGTATGCCTATCATAGTAAATACTCTAGGGGAGTATATGAGAAAAACTTCCAATTACGCACTAACGGTGCGCGCTCCTAAAAATACTCCCCTTACAGTTTAAAATCAGGAGTGTTGCAACGCAAAAATTGCTTGCCACACCCCCGATTTTAACAAACTCAGAGTGCTTCCAGCGCATCCAGGAACAAGGCGGCGACATCACAATCGCTTTGTTCGCTAATTTCCTGGAAGCAAGTCGGACTGGTGACATTCACTTCGGTTAAGTAATCACCAATCACATCCAGTCCCACCAGGAATAAACCACGGGCAAATAATTCAGGCCCCAGCGCATTTGCAATTTGCCAGTCACGCGGCGATAAAGGCTGGGCCACACCGCGACCGCCAGCGGCCAGATTGCCACGGACTTCACCATTTTGCGGGATTCTCGCCAAGGCATAGGGCACCGCCTTGCCAGCGATCAGAATGATGCGTTTATCGCCCGCCGCGATTTCTGGAATGAAGCCTTGCACCATGATGCTGCGCTGGCCATTCTCTGTCAGGGTTTCAATCACGGAACCCAGATTCATACCATCGCGACCAATACGGAAAATACCCGTGCCACCCATGCCATCCAACGGCTTTAAAATGATGTCCTGATGCTCGGCATGAAAGGCGCGTATCCGTGCCGCATCGCGCGTTACCATGGTCAGCGGGGCAAATTCACTGAATTGTGCAATGCTGAGTTTTTCATTGTGATTGCGTATCGCCGCAGGTTTGTTATAAATCCGTGCGCCTTGCTGCTCCGCCAGCTCCAGCAAGTAAGTCGCATACACGTATTCCATGTCAAATGGCGGATCTTTGCGTTGCAATACCAGATCAAACTCCGTCAACGCCATTTCCGTTTCGGCCTGAACTTCATACCAATTCACCGCCTCGCCAGTCAAGCGGATTTGTTGCACGGTGGCGCTGACTACCCCAGCTTGCCAAACCAGTGACTCCGGACCGAATGCATACACCTGATGGCCGCGCCGCTGCGCTTCGCGCATCATCGCAAAACTGGTGTCTTTGTAGATTTTGAACTGATGCAAGGGATCAGTGATAAAAGCGATTTTCATGCCTGGGTTCCTGACAAAAACTAAGGGTGCTTGCTCGTCGGGCTTACCGAGCCTGGTGCGTAACACGCCATTGCATTAATAAATTTCCGGATTCGGGTCGGTGCGCTCCATTTCCAGCGAAGCTGCCAGCAAAGCCAGGCGCGCCACCACACCATACATGTAAAATCGATTTGGTGCTGCGGTACCCGGCAAAGCGCGCATATCCGGCACGGCATGCTGTTGAGCAAACGCCAGCGGCACATAATGCATACCCGGTGCATTCAGGTTTTCATCCACGCCACGCTCTTTGTGTACGCGGTAATAGCCCCCCACCACATAGCGATCTATCATGTAGACCACAGGCTCAGCCACCGAGGTTTCACTTTTTTCAAAGGTGTACACCCCTTCTTGCACGATCACATCATGCACTTCGACGCCACTCTTCACTACGGCCATGGTGCTGCGTTGCTGCTGATTTAAGGCTCGAATTTCATCGGAATGATGTATCGTCATGATGCCCTTGCCATCGGTGCCGGCATCTGTTTTGACGATCACAAATGGCTTTTCTTTGATACCGTATTCTTTGTATTTTTTCTTAATCTTACTCAGTATGGTGTCTACTGCACTAATTAAGCGATCCAAACCCTGTTCGCTGACGAAATCGACGTCACTGACTTTAAGAAAAAACGGATTCAGCATCCAGGGATCAATTTCCACCATCTTGGCAAATTTTTTCACCACTTCATCGTAAGCGGCAAAGTGATTGCTCTTACGCCGTATCGCCCAACCCGCGTGGACTGGCGGCAACAATGTCTGTTCATTGAGCTCTTCCAGTATGGCCGGAACCCCGCTTGATAAATCATTGTTGAGCAAGATCGTACAGGGATCAAAATCACGCACACCGAGACGCCGGCCATTGGCTGATCGCTCTAGCGGTTCGAGGACTAACTGATCGCCATTGGCCAGTGTGATAGTTTCAGGTGCCAGTAATTCCGGCGACAAAGAGCCCAGTCTGACATTTAAGCCGGTCTGGCGGAAAATCTGCGTCATGCGCGCCAGATTTTCCAGGTAATAAGGATTGCGATTATAGGTTTCGGGTATGACCAGCAGGTTTTTCGCGTCGGGGCAATATTTCTCGATCGCTGCCATCGCTGCCTGCACTGCCAGCGGCAGCATTTCGCTGGCCAGACTGTTAAAACCACTGGGGAATAAATTGGTATCAACCGGAGCGAGCTTAAAACCGGCATTGCGTAAGTCGACCGAACAGTAAAAAGGCGGGGTATGCTCTTGCCACTCCAGGCGAAACCAGCGTTCTATCGCGGGCGTGGCCGTGAGAATTTTCTTTTCCAGATCGAGTAAAGGCCCGTTGAGTGCCGTGACAAGGTGAGGAACCATAATCAGCTTTCTTCGCTATTATTACCCACAGTTGCTAAGCTAACCCCCCAGACCACCTGGGAAGCCCGTCGAGTTGGAAAAACGCATACTGACCGCGAGTATCCAACCCAGCACAATAGCATACCTGGGAACAAACCGGTTCGACTAGCCCACCGCTTACCTCGCCAGTTTCAGGCAGGTCGTCACCCGTTCGTCAAAATCGTAAAGATAGCCAACTTGGGGCGAATTGCAGATTATCAATAGTTCTAATTAAAATTGTTTTTCACTCGCCTTGCCGTTTCACTCTGGGAAAAGGCATAGCCTCACATTACACCAATTGCCGTTCAGATAATTCTTTTTTCAAGTAAGCATAAAAAACGGGGGCTGCGACGACGCCGGGTATGCCAAACAAAGTTTCCATGAATAAAATCGCCGTGAGTAATTCCCAGGCTCTGGCGTTCACCTGAGCGCCAATGATGCGGGCGTTTAAAAAATACTCCGCTTTATGGATTGCCACCATAAACAGCAAGGATGCAGCGGCCATGTGAACAGAATGCGATAAAGCAACAATCACGATTACGGTATTCGAGATGATATTACCCGCGACAGGAATTAATCCCGCGACAAAGGTAATCGCAATCATGCTTTTCAATAAAGGCAGGTGCACCCCGAACATAGGCAGGATCAGGGCCAGATAAAGTGCCGTCAAAACCGTATTGATTAAGGAAATCTGGACTTGGGCGAACACAATTTTATGGAAAACCTGCGCCAGATTATGTAAGCGATCTTGCAATGCTTGCGCCAAAGGTAAGGGATTTTTATCGGGCTCAATCTCACGCATGGCTACCATGCTCCCGATCACCAAACCTAAAATCAGATGCACCAGCATATGCCCGGCTTCGGGCAAGATATGTTTGGCTTCGCTGGCATTTTCACGCAACCAATGAATTAATAAATCTTGCAGAGCACTGACATCTTCCGGCAAATTTGCACTCAACCAGGCTGGCAGTTGGGTCCGCGATGCTTCGATAATATCCGCCAGTTTTTGTAGTAAAGAATGCAAATTACCGGCATCACTGCGGAAAAACGCATGACCAGCCCAGCTCATAATGATAATGGCAAGCACCAGAACGGCTGATAATAAAGCCACCGCCAACATACGCGGCTTTTTATGGGCGAAGCGCTTTTCGATAGCGGGTGCTAACACATGAACTAAGGAGTAAATCAACAAGCCTGAAAACAAGGCCATCAATAAGCCCGCTTTCAACACCATGACTAAAGCGATACCCGCCAGCACATAGGAAGCCCAATCACAGGGATTTAGGGTTTTTGGCATACTGATACTCCTGTTTAATTAAAATCAGACGTCCTACGCAAAATTGCAACTGGCGAGCTCTGCTACCTGCGACTTAGTCGTATAAGTCGCATAGTCGCAAAATGGCAAAACGAAGCCACAATGTCAACGTCCGTTTTGCATAAATACCATTAACGACAAAGCCAATGTGGCTGTAACTGCTCAAGTTTCAAGCCCTTAGGGCTTAATTCATGGGGCTGATACTTTCGCTTACATAATTGTGTCTTCCAATTTTACATTCCTGACGTTAAATACTCAGTATCCGCCCATCACTGCATTGCTTTGCCTGAGATTTCCGGCACCCGCTATGATGGACTGTCTGTCGATTTACAAAGTCGAGGTAACTATGAAAAACACTTTACGATACAGCTTAATTTTTGCCTGCACGCTGACTGCAGGCGCTGCGGCTCAGGCCGCTGATTTTGAAGACTATGCGCGCGTCTTAAGCGTTACACCACAATACGAACAAGTCAGCACCCCACGCCAGGAATGCCGTACCGAATATGAAAATGTACCACGTCACAGCCAGCGTCAGGAACGCAGCAATGGCGGCGCCATTATCGGTGGGATCGCGGGTGGCTTATTAGGTAGCCAGGTTGGCAATGGTAATGGCCGGGTCGCCGCTGCCGCCGCAGGCGCCTTGACTGGTGCGCTGGTCGGTGACCGCATGGATAACGACAATAACCGGGATGGTTACACCAGTTACGAAAGCCGCCCAGTACGTCAATGTCGCAATGTCGAACAATGGGATCGTCGCGCCACTGGTTTTGCGGTCACTTATGAATACCATAATCGCACTTACACCACCGTCATGCCTTACGACCCAGGTAATCGCTTGCGTTTGCATGTCTCACTGACACCACGTCCTTAAACTTTACCTCACTCAGCGCGTACATAATGCGCGCTGTTAACGCCCCGTTTTCTTCGGAAAATGGGGCTTTTTGCGTATTTCCCGACAACTTGTCGTATCCAGCGTAAAAAGTCCTTTCAGAGGCCATCTAATTTGCAAGTTTGGTGCTGGCTTTATAGTATGATCTTGCAGCAAGTTAGTCATAAGTAAGCACAAAAAGATAAGAATTTGCGCGTTTTTTTGCCGTTTTTCGGAAATTTACCACCGTAAACCACAAAACCTGCGAGTTCTGATTGCCAGCCATCTTGCCTATGGGCAATAATTGCGAGGTTTTATCGTCGGGAATGACGGCGCTCTCGCAGCGGACCTGGCAAAGTGAGGACGTTTGTGCGATTTCAGCTGCTTGCTTACTGCAAAAAACGACGATAGACGCTGATTAATTTGCTCGCCTCGCCTGGACCTCATGCCTAAGTTTTTTAAAAAATATGGGTTGTTATTCTGGCTCTCTTTTATATTGATCGCCGGTTTCGCTTTCACTGCAATTGCTTCTTACCTCGCTTCACGCGACGTATTGCGCCGTAGTCTGGCAGAACAAACCCTGCCGATGACAGGTGATAATGTTTATTCAGAAATTCAAAAAGATATTTTGCGGCCGATTTTTGTCTCCGCACAAATGGCCAATGACACCTTTGTGCGTGACTGGATTTTGAATGGTGAAGACGACCCTGAAGCCATCACGAAATACCTCAAGGAAGTAAAAAATAAAAATCACGCCATCACCAGTTTCCTGGTATCTAACCAAAGCTTAAAGTATTACCACGCTGACGGTTTATTAAAATCGGTGCGCGAGCAAGAGCCGCGTGACGCCTGGTTTTATCGGGTACGCAAACAGTCCCAGGCGTATGAAACCAATGTCGACCCCGATTTAGCCAATCGCGATACCATGACGATTTTCGTCAATTACCGCATACTCGATTACTCAGGTAATTTCATTGGCGTTACGGGGGTGGGTTTAACCCTGGATTCAGTGAAAAAACTCATCGACAATTACCAGCAGCGCTTCCACCGCAATATCTTTTTTGTTGATGGCAAAGGCAATATTGCTCTGGCTGGTAGCAATATGAAGAAACTCAGGCAAAATCTCAGTGCACTGCAAGGTTTAGCCCCACTCGCCACGCAAATTCTGGCTAACCGCAAAAGTCAGTCGCTGCATCTGGATTACCAGCGCAATGAAAACACCGTGTTAGTCGATAGTCGCTATATTCCCGAACTGGGATGGCATTTATTGGTTGAGCAAGAAATTAACGACGAATTGCAACCGATAAAACATGCCTTCCTGATTAATATCGCCATCAGCGCAGTCGTAACCTTAACTGTCCTCGGTCTGGTCTTGCTGACAGTGCGGCGTAACCAAAAACGTCTGGAAAAAACCGCGTCCACCGATACCCTGACTGGTCTGTTAAATCGTCAAGCCTTTGACTTTGTGTTTCAACAAGCTTTGCTCGATGCCGAGCGCATGCGCCAAACCCAGTGTGTGATTTTGCTGGACATCGATTTCTTTAAAAAGATCAACGACAAACATGGCCATTTAGTGGGCGATCACGTATTGAAGGAAATTGCCCAAATCACCAAGCGTTCACTGCGTGAAAGCGATATCGTCAGTCGTTGGGGCGGCGAAGAATTTCTGGTATTGCTGAAAAACTGCAGCCTGGAAAAAGCCACCTCGATCGCAGAAAATTTACGCAATGCGATCGCTAATTATGATTTTTCACGCACCACCACCCTGGTCAAAGGCAAGGTGAAATTGAATATCACTGTCAGTATGGGGGTGGCGCAGTGCAAAGAATCCGAAACAGAAGACAGCGTCTTTGAACGCGCCGATCAGGCTTTGTATCACGCCAAAGAAAATGGCCGCAACAGCGTGTATTTTGCGGAATAAACTCAGCGCTGCGTGCTAAGTTTTTCGACTTCGTGCTGGGCCTGACCAGCACGCTGACGCTCGGCTAAGGCCTGAGTCAGCGGCAAAAAGGCCTGATACAAGGCCGCCAGTTGCGGATGCGCTTGTAATGCCGCCTGATGCCTGGCCACCGTTTGCCAATCTGCACGCGCCACCGGTCCGGTCAAGGCGCGCTCACTACCGAATTGCTGGACATTTTGCAAACCCTGTTGCGCCAAACCAAGCGTGAGCTGCTTCGCCAGAGCAGCAGGCAGGCCGGCGGCCTGATACGTTAAGGCGGCGCTATCCAATAAACTCACCAGGTAATTATTCGCCATGACCGCGGCCGCGTGATACAGGGCTTTGTGCTCTGCATCTAATTGAAACACGTCCGCTCCGGCAGCCTGCAAAGCGGGCTGCAACAGCGCCAAGGCACGGGGCTCACCTTCACAAGCGCACAAGGTCCCGGCGAACCCGGCATAAGCCTGTGTCGGGTCGGCAAAGCTGCGCACGGGGTGGCAACTGGCCAACAGTGCGCCGCGCGAACTCAGACTAGCTAAATGCCGGGCCGCTAACGCCCCACTGCAATGCCAGATCACTTTATCGTGTAAGTTCAGGCTGGCCGGTAACATCAGCGCCGCCGCAGTTAATTGATCATCGCTGACGGCCAGCAAATAACTGTCGGCCTCGGGTAACTCAGCGGGCGTCTGACAAGCCTGGCCGGCACCAATAAATGCCACGGCCTTTGCAGCACTGGCATAACTACGATTCAACACGGCCAGCACCGTGAACTGACGCGCTTCGTGAAAACGCCGGGCCAATACTTGCCCTACTTTACCCGCACCGATTACGACTAAACTTTGCATGGTGATGTTTGTGATGTTTGCGAAAGCCAATTATCGCTGGTTTGCGCCCAGCCCGTGCCCGTTCAATCCGGATAGCGCTTTAAACCTTCCAGGTCAAGAATGGTAATACCGCCATAATCAACACTCAGCAAGCGACGTTTTTCGAGTAATTGCAAAGCCTGATTGGCACGCTGACGCGAAACACTGGAGATATAACCAATCTCTTCCTGAGAAATTTGCAATTGACGGCTCGATCCCGGATTCAGATAAGGGTGAAACAAAGCCGCCAGACAACGCGCGACCCGGGTGTCGGGATCCAGCATACGGTCATACTCCACCAGGGAGATGAATAAACCCAGGCGCTCATTTAACTGCTGCAATAAAAAACGGTTAAACGGGATGCTGTGATCGAGTAAATAGTGAAAGGTTGCGCGCGGCATAAATGCAACACGGCTGTCGCGCAAAGCCACCACATCATAGCGCCGTGGCTCGGCTTTCAATAACGAGCCCTCGCCAAACCAGCCACCACTGAGCATACAACTAAAGGTAATCGCCTTACCATCAGAAGAATGACTGCTCATTTTTAAAAAGCCATCGACCACCCCAGTCCAGCAGTCGACCTGATCGCCTTTACGCAAAACAAAGGAGCCCGCGGCAAAGCTACGCTCAGTGAGATCGGCACGTACCCGCGCCAGATGTTCGGGGGCCAGCATTTGCGCCCACATGGTTTGCGCCAGCAAATCTGGTTTGTCTGAAACTGAATTCATCTTTGTGCAATGCAAAACCGATAGTTAGGAAATTCCGCGACATTGTCAGCTAAATGACAGCAAGGAAGCTTACTGTGATCCTACACTAAAGCGCAACAGTAGCTCAATTAAAGCGAGCCAGCCCGCATTCGGCGTGGCCACAAAAAACCGGCTCGCACCCCAGCCCAACCCTTGCCTCTGGCTCGTTTCAGTTTGAGGTAATACGCGTAAAGCGGTGGAGACTATGACTAACACGCTGAATTTAGAGACGACGTTTCCGCGCCTTTTGGCGCAACACGCCGCAGACAGGCCGCGCCACCCGGCGTTTCGTGAAAAAGACCTGGGCATCTGGCAAAGCTGGAACTGGGCCGAAGTCGCCGATGAAGTGCGTGCCTTAGCGCACGGCCTGGCGCAACTGGGTTTTCAGCGTGGCATGCATCTGGCCATCATCGGTGATAACCGCCCGCGTTTGTATTGGGCCATGGCGGCAGCGCAAGCATTGGGTGGCATTCCAGTGCCTATGTACCAGGATGCGCCAGCGCAAGACTTGCTCTACGTCTTACAAGACGCTGAAATTGAATTTGCGATTGCCGAAGATCAGGAACAAGTCGATAAATTACTGGAAATCCAGCAAAGCTACCCGGGCTTACGCCACATTTGCTACGACGATGAACGCGGCATGCGGCATTATCAGCAAGCGGGCTTAATCGCCTATCAGCAATTGCAACAGCAGGGGCGCGAATTTGCCAGCCAACAGCCCGGGTTTTATCAACAACAGGTCGATCTTGGTCAAGCCGATGACACCGCGATCATGCTGTATACCTCAGGCACCACGGGTAAGCCCAAGGGTGTTTGCCAAAGCCATCGCTCGTTTTTGCATGCGGCACTCGGTGGCATCCAATTTGATCGCTTAAGTGAACACGAAGATATCTTGTCTTACCTGCCCATGGCCTGGGTCGGTGATCACTTATTTTCTTTCGCACAAGCATTCGCTGCGGGGTTTACGGTGAATTGCCCGGAATCTTCCGAAACGGTCATGACCGATATGCGTGAAATCGGCCCGACCTACTATTTTGCGCCACCACGGGTGTTTGAAAACATGCTGACCACGGTCATGATACGCATGGAAGATGCCGGTCGCATCAAGCGTGGTCTGTTTCACTACTACATGGAGTTAGCACGGCGCGTTGGTGCTGACATTCTTGATGGCAAAGCGGTCAGCCTGACAGATAAATTCAATTACTGGCTCGGTGAAAAACTGATTTATGCGCCCTTAAAAAATGTGCTCGGTTTGAGCCGGATTCGTGTCGCTTACACCGCAGGTGCGGCAATCGGCCCCGACCTGTTCCGTTTTTATCGTTCTATTGGCATCAATCTCAAACAACTCTATGGCTCAACCGAAACCTGCGCCTATGTCTGTTTGCAACCCGATGGGCAAATTAAATTTGATAGCGTCGGTCAGGCTGCCCCCGGGGTGGAAATCAAGCTCGCTGAAAATGGTGAAGTCTTAGTCAAATCCACATCGATGCTGCAAGGTTATTACAAACGCCCGGATGCGACTGCCGAAGTCATCGATGCCCAGGGTTTTTTTCATACGGGTGACGCTGGCATACTCGATCACGAATCACACTTGAAAATTATCGACCGCGCCGCCGATGTCGGGCGTATGCAATCGGGGCAGATATTTGCGCCGAACTACCTGGAAAACAAACTCAAATTTTTCCCTTACATTAAAGAAGCCGTCGCCTTCGGCGATCAGCGTGAACAAGTCTGCGCCTTCATTAATATCGATATGGAAGCGGTCGGTAACTGGGCCGAACGGCGTGGTATCGCTTATGCCGGTTACACCGATCTGGCAGCCAAAGCCGAAACTTATCAGTTAATTTTATCTTGCCTCGAGCAAGTCAATGCCGAGCTGGCCCAGGATGAATTAATGGCGGGCACACAAATTCATCGCTTCCTGATTTTGCATAAAGAACTGGATCCCGATGACGATGAATTAACACGCACCCGTAAAATCCGGCGTCGCTTCATCGCTGAAAAATACGCGGTATTAATTGATGCGCTGTATTCGGATAAAACCAGCCAATACATAGAAACCCAGGTTCGTTTTGAAGATGGCCGGCGCGGCATGGTCAGCGCCAATTTGCACATCAGTTCAGCCAAAACCTTTCGCTCACAAGCATTGGCGGCTTGAGAAAGAGATTATGCAAACCCCTAGCAAGCAAATCGGCGAGGTCATACTCGACCTGCAAAATATCAGCTTATCCTTTGGTGGCGTGAAGGCCTTAACCAATATTTCTTTCAATGTCAGGCAACATGAAATTCGCGCCATCATCGGCCCCAATGGCGCTGGCAAAAGCTCTATGCTGAATGTGATTAACGGTGTCTATCGACCACAACTCGGCACCATTGTGTATCGCGGCCAACCCCGTCGCGATATGGATACCTATCAGGCAGCGAAAAGCGGCATCGCCCGCACCTTTCAAAATATCGCTTTGTTTAAAGGCATGAGTGTGCTCGACAACATCATGACCGGCCGTAATTTGAAGATGCGCTGCAATTTTTTGCAACAAGCCTTGTATTGGGGTGCGGCACAACGTGAAGAAATCGCGCAGCGTAAAAAAGTCGAACACATCATCGACTTCCTGGAAATTCAACACATCCGCAAAACCCCGGTTGGACGGCTCTCTTATGGCTTGCAAAAGCGCGTCGAACTGGGTCGTGCGCTGGCGGCTGAACCGGAAATTCTCTTACTCGATGAGCCTATGGCGGGTATGAATGTCGAAGAGAAACAAGATATGTGCCGCTTCATCCTCGATGTCAATGATCAGTTCGGTACCACCATTGTTTTGATTGAACACGACATGGGTGTGGTGATGGATCTCTCTGATCGTGTGGTGGTGCTGGATTATGGCAAAAAAATCGGTGATGGCAGTCCCGCTGAAGTGATGGCGAATCAGGATGTGATCAATGCCTACCTCGGCCTCAGCCATTAGGAGTTTGTATGAATATCGCCTTCTTTTTTGAAGTATTAATTGGTGGCTTATTGTCGGGTGTGATGTATGCACTGGTGGCCTTGGGTTTCGTGCTGATTTACAAAGCCTCCGGCGTGTTTAATTTTGCCCAGGGCGCGATGGTGTTTTTCGCCGCACTGACTTGCGTCGGTCTGAGCGAAAAATTCGGCTTGTCGCTCTGGCTGGCGATACCCTTAACCGTATTAGTGATGATAGCGCTGGGCTTAGCGATAGAAAAACTGGTGTTGCGTCCGCTGGTGAACCAACCTGAAATCAGCTTATTTATGGCGACCATAGGCCTGACTTTTTTTATCGAAGGGCTGGCGCAATTAATCTGGGGCTCGCAACCCCATAAACTGAGTTTGCCCATCGACGATGTGCCGATTGAATGGGTCTTAGAGAAATTCAATATCATCGTCTCGCAATTCGATGTGGTTGCGGCACTGGTCTGTGCCATCTTAGTCACGGCCCTAGCGCTGCTGTTTTCCAAAACCAAAATTGGCCGCGCCTTGCGTGCTGTCGCTGACGATCATCAGGCGGCCTTATCGGTCGGGATACCCTTGCAACAAATCTGGGGCATAGTCTGGGCGGTTGCCGGCCTGGTGGCCCTGGTGGCGGGCTTACTCTGGGGGGCGCGCAACGGCGTGCAATTTGCGCTGACCTTTGTTGCCTTAAAAGCCTTGCCCGTGCTGATCTTAGGCGGCTTCACCTCGGTACCCGGAGCCATTATCGGTGGCTTGATTATCGGCGCCTCAGAAAAACTCGCCGAAGTGTATCTGGGACCGCTAGTCGGTGGCGGTATCGAGGGCTGGTTCCCGTATGTATTAGCCCTGTTGTTTTTACTGATCCGACCCGAAGGTTTGTTCGGCGAAAAAATCATACGCCGAATCTGAGTGCAACGATCAATGCAACATTGAAGGGGACTTCTAAAAACTCCGATTTTTGGTAATTCTCTGAGGCTAAGTAATTGATTTTATTGAAGCCGGTTTTTCAAATTTGAGGTTTTTAGAAGTCCCCTGAAAATGAGAACGCAATACTGATGCGACTTACCAGCCAAAATTAAGCTATAAGCCGCATCCAGATTGCGTTTCTAAAAATCGATTTTTAAGGACATGCTATGTTTTATCGTGAAGCCGGGCAATTTAAAGTCAGCTATCAAAGCGATGGACAAATCTTCCCTATCCGCCAAGACCGCCTGGGCATCATCAGTTTGTTAGTGCTGGCGTTTCTGTTGGTCCCTTTACTCGCCAGCGAGTATGCCTTCTCCGCGATCTTCACGCCCTTTCTGATTTTTGCCCTGGCAGCCTTAGGTTTAAATTTACTGACGGGTTATGCCGGACAATTATCGCTGGGTTCGGCCGCTTTTATGGCGGTGGGGGCTTTTGCCAGTTATAACTTTGTCTTGCGTATTCCTGGCATTCCGATTTTACTGGCCTTCGTACTCGGTGGTATCAGTGCGGCCTTGGTGGGGGTAGCATTTGGCTTACCTTCCTTGCGCATACGCGGCTTTTATCTGGCTGCGGCAACGCTGGCTACGCAGTTTTTTGTGGTCTGGTGTCTGACCAAGATTTCCTGGTTCACTAATTACTCCTCCTCAGGAGTGATCACGGCGCAGGAAATGCAAATCTTCGGCTGGTCTATCAACACCCCAGTCAAAAAATATTTGCTCACCTTAAGCGTGGTCAGTGTCTTAGCTTTACTCGCCAAAAACATGGTGCGTTCAAATATCGGTCGTTGCTGGATGGCGGTACGCGACATGGATGTCGCTGCTGAAGTTATCGGCATCCGCTTAATGCGCACTAAGTTGCTGGCCTTTGCTATCTCGTCGTTTTACTGCGGTATCGCTGGCGCCTTGTATGCCTACGCCTATCTCGGCACAGTCGAACCTGAAGCGTATAACCTGGAACTCTCGTTCAAAATTTTATTCATGGTGATTATTGGCGGGCTCGGCTCGGTGATGGGTTCTTTCCTTGGTTCAGCCTTCATCATCTTATTACCCATAGGTTTGAATTTATTTGCTCATGGTTTAAATTTACCCACCAGTGTGGCCTCGAATCTGGAACTCATGGTGTTCGGCATGCTGATCATCTTTTTCTTAATTGTCGAACCCCATGGTTTAGCCAGACTCTGGCAAATCGCCAAAGAAAAACTCAGGCTTTGGCCCTTCCCGCATTAATCCAGCTGAAATCCCACATTATCACTATTCCATAAGGAGACCAGGATGAAACGCTTGACCCGCTTCACACTTGCCAGCAGCCTCTGTGCTGCGCTGCTGAGCCAAGGCGCAATTGCCGCCGATCAGTTCGTACCCATTCCCTCATATCGTGTCGGCCCCTATGCGGCAGGTGGTTCAGGATTTTATGGTGGTGCGATTGATTACTTTAATCTGGTCAATCTGAAAGGCGGCTTGAATGGCGTCAAGCTTCTCTGGGAAGAATGCGAAACCGAGTACAACGCAGCACGCGGGGTCGAATGCTACGAACGACAAAAAACTGCTCACGGTGGCGCCTCCTTGTTTGAACCACTCTCAACCGGGATTGCTTATGGCGTATTAGATCGCGTCGCGGTCGACAAAATCCCGATGACCACGCTCGGTTATGGCCGTTCCGATGCGGCGAATGGCAAGGTTTTCCCCTGGGTCTTTCCTTTGATTACCAGTTACTGGAATCAGGCAGCGGCGATGATCGCGTATTTAGGCGAGAAAGCCGGAGGTGTGGATAAACTCAAGGGTAAAAAAATCGTTCACCTGTATCACGATTCTGCCTTTGGTAAAGAACCGATTCCGGTACTCGAAGCGCTGGCGAAAAAACATGGCTTTGAACTGGTCAAAATTCCAGTGGCGCATCCGGGCAATGAACAACAATCGCAATGGTTGCAAATTCGCCAGGCCCAGCCTGATTATGTGATTCTATGGGGCTGGGGCGTAATGAATGCAGTAGCAATTAAAACCGCGGCACGCAATGGTTTTTCGCGCGAGAAAATGCTGGGAGTCTGGTGGGCGGGTTCAGAAGAAGATGTGATACCGGCTGGCGACGCCGCCAAAGGGTATAGCTCTATGACCTTTAACACGCCGGGAAATTACCCGTTGATCGATGAAATTCGCAGCAAAGTGTATGGCGCGGGCAAAGGTAATCTCAGCGATAAAAGCCGGGTTGGCTCGGTCTATCACATGCGTGGTGTGACTGCTGCGGTGTTATGGACTGAGGCGATTTTGAAAGCCCAAGAAAAGTTCGGCAAGGGCAAAGTCATGAGTGCCGAACAGGTACGCTGGGGCTTTGAGAATTTGAACATCGATGAAGCACGGCAAAAAGCTTTGGGGGCTCTTGGGATGTTCCCGCCAGTAAAAACCTCGTGCGAAGATCATGAAGGTTCGGGCGCGGTGAAGGTACAGCAATGGACTGGCGACAAGTGGAAAGTAGTCAGCGCTAACTGGGTCACCGGTGATAAAGCCTTAACCCGTGCGATGTTAGAAGATTCATCGAATAAATATGCGGCAGAAAAAAACCTGACAGCGGCTTGCTATAAGTAAAGTAGCCCAGCATTCTGGCTGAGTCGACAGCAGGCTCAGCCCAGTTTTGCGCCGTGCTGGCCACTGACACCACTGCGCAAACTGCACTGACTAGGAAAGAATTTTATGAGCTTAACGGAAGCAAGCGCAGCAAGCCTCAACCCCGCGTATCTGGCGGTCAATAATATTGAAGTGATTTATGACCACGTGATTCTGGTTTTGAAAGGGATTTCACTGCAAGTCCCGCAAGGAAAAATTGTTGCCCTGCTGGGCGCGAATGGCGCTGGAAAATCCACCACTTTAAAAGCGATCTCAACCCTACTTAAAAATGAGCGTGGCGATATTACCAAAGGCGATATTCATTTTCGTGGTGAGCGGGTGGATCAACTGACGCCGAATGAATTGGTCAAACGCGGCTTATCGCAAGTGATGGAAGGGCGGCATTGCTTTGCCCACTTAAGCGTTGAAGAGAATTTACTGACTGGTGCCTATACGCGCAACCTAAGCCGCGCTGAGCTGCGTCATGAACTCGACAAAGTGTATCACTACTTTCCGCGCCTGAAAGAACGTCGCGCTTCACTGTCAGGCTATACCTCAGGCGGCGAACAGCAAATGTGTGCGATAGGACGCGCTTTGATGGCAAAACCCAGCATGATCTTACTCGACGAACCCTCGATGGGGATCGCACCGCAATTGGTGGAAGAGATTTTTGATATCGTCAAAAGTCTCAACGCACAAGAGAACGTTTCGTTTTTACTGGCCGAACAAAATACCAATATCGCGCTGCGTTACGCCGACTTTGGTTACATTCTGGAGAATGGCCGGGTCGTCATGGAAGGTGAGGCGGCCGATTTGCGCGACAACGAAGATGTCAAAGAATTTTATCTCGGGGTTTCTGCGGCCGGTCGCAAGAGTTTTAAAGACATGAAATTTTATCGCCGGCGCAAACGCTGGCTGGCTTGAACCCGCCCCTCTGAGTGCAACCCTGTCGGTTTAACTACCTGGAGTAAGTATGTCCATTTATTACGATCAACGCGAAACGCTGGATCCCGAACTGCGCGAAGCCAAGTTGATGGCTGCCTTACCCGAATTAATCCGTCATGCCAAATCAGCGCCGGGCTGGGCTGCTATCTTAGCGCAGGCTGATGCGGCTGCAATCACAAACCGGGCGCAACTGGCACAATTGCCGATCACCCGTAAAAGCGATTTGAAGGCCTTGCAAACCCAGAACCCGCCTTTTGCCGGACTCACTACCAGGGCTGCGGGTGAGTTGGCGCGCCTCTATATGTCACCAGGCCCTATTTTCGATCCAGAGGGCCGCAGCCCCGACTGGTGGCGCTTTGCCCGTCCTTTGCATGCGCTGGGTGTACGCGCTGGCGATATTCTGCATAACTGTTTTTCTTACCATTTCACCCCGGCGGCGTTCATGGTTGAGGGTGCTGCCACCGCCCTGGGGTGTGCAGTCATACCGGCAGGAACTGGCCAAACTGAAATGCAAGTACAAGCGCTACAGCAATTACAGCCCTCGACCTATGTTGGCACACCCAGCTTTCTAAAAATCATCTTAGAAAAAGCGGCTGAAATGCAGGTACCCTTGCCGCAATTAAAGTACGCGTTGGTGGGGGCTGAAGCCTTACCTCCTTCACTCAGAGCCTGGTTTTTAGAGCAAGGCATGCAACGCGTTTTGCAAGTGTATGCGAGTGCCGATATCGGCAATATCGCCTATGAAAGCTGGCATGAAGAACACGCCTTACCTGGCTTAATTCTGGATGAGGATTTGATACTGGAAATCGCCGATCCGCTGACTGGCGTGCCTTTGCCAGACGGGGAAATCGGTGAGGTGCTGATCACTTCATTCAATCGCGACTACCCCTTAATTCGTTTCGCGACAGGCGATTTATCGGCCATCATGCCGGGGAGTTCAGCATGTGGTCGTACTAATCAGCGCTTACGTGGCTGGTTGGGACGTGCCGACCAAACCACCAAGGTCAAGGGTATGTTTGTACATCCGGCACAAGTCACTGAGGTCTGCAAGCGACATCCTGAAATACAAAAGGCTCGCTTAATTATCAGCGGTAGTATCGGCAATGACAGTATGAATTTGCATTGTGTCTTGCATGCTGGTGCCGATGCGAATGAAGCTCTGAGGCTCGCTATTATTGCGAGTGTGCGCGACGTCACGAAACTGCGCGGCGATGTCGAGTTTGTATCTGGCCCTGAGCTCGCTGATGATGGCAAACAAATTGCCGATCAACGCAGTTATGACTAATCGCTGCGCGAGTAAAAACCAACAAATGTAGGTATTTGGCAGCTTTGCCCTGGTACCGTCTGAAATGCAGCGACAAAACTATAAAGTCTGTCGCTGCTTAAGACCTGGCTTAACGATGAAATATTGTCAGAACTCTTCCCAATCATCATTGCTCGTCGTTGTCATTTTTTTTGTGACTGGTTTGCTCATCGGTGCGGCGACTGGTTTGCTACTTGAACTTACCCGCTTGACCTGGGAAATCGCAGGTTTCGCTTTTGTTGCAATACTGGGTTTGTTGACTTTAGGCTGACTAACTGGTGAACTGGCGATGAAATTCTGTTCACTGAGCTTAAACACACTAACCAGGTCGCTGAGTTTTTGCGTTTGATTTTGCAAAGAGCTGGCGGCGGCGGCCGCTTCTTCCACCAGGGCTGCATTTTGCTGGGTGATCTGATCGATTTGCATGACCGACGTATTGACCTGATCGATACCTGAACTTTGTTCAGTGCTGGCGGCCGTAATTTCACTGATAATATCACTGACACGCTTGACGCTATCGACCACTTCTTGCATGGTTAAACCAGCTTGATCAACCAGACGACTGCCCAGTTCGACTTTTTCGACGGAGTCATTAATCAGCGACTTAATCTCTTTGGCTGCACTGGCTGATCGTTGCGCCAGATTCCGCACTTCCGAAGCGACCACGGCAAATCCCCGACCTTGTTCACCGGCTCTGGCGGCCTCAACCGCAGCATTTAACGCCAGGATATTAGTTTGAAAGGCAATTCCGTCGATAACAGAAATAATGTCGACAATTTTCTTAGAGGATTCATTAATCGACCCCATGGTTTGCACCACTTCATTGACGACAGCACCACCCTTTTGAGCGACTTCTGAGGCTGAGAAAGACAGTTGATTAGCTTGTCTCGCATTATCACTATTGTGTTTCATGGTCGAGGTAATTTCTTCCATGGACGATGCGGTTTCTTCCAACGAGGCCGCCTGATTTTCTGTGCGACTTGATAATTCCATATTGCCCTGAGCGATCTGACCCGAAGCCACATTGATTTCCTCAGCACTATTTTTGACTTCGGAAACCACCTTGAGTAAATTCGCATTCATCTCTTTGAGCGCGGACAACAATAGCCCGGTTTCATCTTTACTGTTAACGCTGATGGTACTGCTCAAATCCCCCGCTGCAACTGTTTGCGCCAATTTGACAGCCTCTTGCAAAGGATTCGCAACGATACGTGCGATACTGATTGCCATGACCGTGCCGAGTACCAGGCAAACGATGATGAGCGTAATGATCCAGAACCGCGCATTGTTATAAATTACCTGACCTTGTTGATAAGCTTCTTTGCCGCCATTGACATTGATATCAACTAACTTATCTACGATATTACGTAACTCGGTATTGGTTTTCGACGAAACCGTGCGCATCAGTTTCGACGCTTCGTCAGAGTTCGAATGCCGCTTTGCATCCAGGATTTGCGCCGAGATTTTCAGGTAATCGGCCATTAAACGCTGGTAATCTGCATACAGCTTTTTTTCGTTTTCTGAAGAAAGCAGTTTGCTGTAAATGTCTTCCTCTACGCGCAAACCATCTACCGCTTCTTTGACCCTGCCGTAATATTTTTCAACTTCATGTTCATTTTCCGCCGACACTAACTGCGCTTCCTGAGAACGTATGCGCGATACCCGCTCTTTTATCCCCATTGCAGCATTTACGCTGGGCATCCAGTTAGTCCCCAATTCATAGGTATTTTGATTAACGGTAGCCAATTGCAAAATCGCAAAACCACCGATAAATAAAGTAATTAATAGCAGACTCGCAAAACCAATTAATAATTTGTGGGCGATCTTCAGATCATAAAAAAATTTCATCGTTGACCCCAATTGTGGTGAAAGTCTTAATAGAGCCAGATCAAATCAGATACGTCACCGCCATACAGCAAGCTTGACGTTTAATCAAATTTAATTCCTGTTCAACTCTATTAGATTTAGTCAATCTAGAGCAGACGGACTACTAAGCAAGGTAAAAAAGTCAAGAAACAACTTTCCGCCCAGCCATTTTGCTATTTTTAAACTATCTACGATGACCTGCGTACTATGCTAAGCCCATCACAAATAGAAAAGCCAGCAGGGCGCTGGCTTTTCGGGGGACATAAATTCCTGATTTCAACAATGCAGTTTCTGCTTTACGCTAATGCAATTGGCATAATTGTGCCCATCTTTGTCCCAAGCCTGGATTTGCCACTCATGCCCTGAACTTTGTAAAATCAAAAAGCCAACCGAATTACTGTTGATGAATTTTTCTATGCTGGCGTGTTTATAAACCTGCGTTCCCTCTGGTAAAGGCATAGGCAAAGCCTGATCGAGCGAAGATCCGCCATTACCGGAAACCAATTGTGCTGGGTGATCTGAATTAAAACTTAAGGCTTGAAAAACATGGACGTGCCCAGCCAGACTCATTTGCACGCTTTTCGGGAATAAACGCTCAGCGTGCAAGGTTTGCATTACGTCTTGCAAAACTTCATTGCCCGGATAAATCTTCAGTTGCCCATCTTTGCGGCGTTCGGAAGCCAGGCCTAAAATCGGATGATGATTAATAAAAAATGAAAATCCCGCTTGTTGACTCAGCGTGTCAACTTCTCGCATTTGTTGTTGATAGGTTTTCCAGGAAAAATCTTGCTGAGATAACACCTTGTAGCCCACTTTTGCGCTATCGAAAACGATCACTTGCTGCCGCTCACCTGTGCCATTGAGAAAAGGAACCGCATAAGGTGAACTGTAATCACCCAGTTCGTCATTGCTCACCACATTGCAATCTCTGCCGTTCTGTAGCGGTCGCGGATCAAGAAAACGCCACCAACCCTGACCGCCACGCGCACAGGTTTCATGGTTGCCGCGTACAAAAATCCAGGGCGTGCTTCGCAATAAAGCTTGAGCTGGGGTAAAAAAATCAGCTTGCCAGGTATCCCAGCCATATCCCCAGGGCGTACCTTTACACGCCGGGTCAGAATCCGGACAGGCATTTTCACGGTAATGATAATCGCCGACGTGAATAATCATATCTGGTTTATGTTTGACCGCCTCAGCCACCATCGCCGCAAAAGCCCATTGCTGACTGTCATTACAAGCCTGGTAGTATTTACTACTGGCCTGAGTCCGGCAGCCCGTGTCACCCATGACCAGTATTTTGTTGATACGCTTAGGAATGTGCCACACTTGCTGAGCCAGACTGACTTCGCTCACTTGCGCTGCTAAGTTAGCCTCACATGTCATCACTGGAAACGCTGAAGGTTTGCTTAAAGCAGGCGCGCTGACGGTAGGACGTTGTGCGATCGTTTCGGCAGGAGCACGAACTTGCATCGCATAGTTTTGCCTATCGGCCCGAAACGACGGACATTCGGCACCACGCGTTATTACACGCAAACTGAGCTTGCCCTGCTCACCATATTGCAACCATGCGCTTTCTACCCCAAGCAATGGCATAGTTGACGACTCGCTTGATTTAGCTGGCAGTTGGGTACAAGCGGGTAAGACACTAAGCGCTGTAATCGCAAGAATAGCGCAATAACTTTGTTTCACAGAATTCTCCTTCGGGCACTCAGGTATTGAGACAAAATAACACTTTTCCTCACTTAACGTACTGTGAGTTGTGGAGAAAAGCGCTAAAGTTTTCAGCAATGCTGAGTGTGAGCAATGCCAGCGAAGATTGTGCCAAATCTCAGGTATGCTGACTATCCGTAAGCTGGATTTTGTCTGGCCAACTACACCAGATTTGGTAATGGGATGGAATTAACGTTGTTGATCCCATTGTTGCTTCCAGGTCAAAAATTCTTCCGCAGGCATAGGTCGGGCAATAAAGTAGCCTTGTGCCTGATCACAACCTGAATTTGCGATTAAATCCCAATCGGCTTGCTTTTCCACGCCTTCGGCAACCAGATTTAAATTGAAGGTCTTTGCCAATTGGATACTCGAGCCAAGGATCGCTCTTGCGGCTTCGTCATGACTGGCGCCATTCACGAAAGCACGATCAATTTTCAATTCAGTAAAAGGAAGTAATTTTAAATTCTCCATGGTTGAAAAGCCGGTGCCAAAATCATCAATCGACAAACCAAATCCTTTCAAACGTAAGCGCGCCAAAATTTCCAGACTCAGCGTCAGGTTTTCCATCAGGCGGCTCTCGGTTAACTCCAGAATTATCATGGTTGGATTAATCCCCGCCGCCAAGACAATTTCTTCCATGATTTCTGGTAAATCCAGGCTGTTCAAGTCTTCCATAGAAACGTTAACTGCGAGTTTGAATTGCCAACCTTGCGCTTGCCAGACACCCGCCTGAACCGCTGCTTTTTGTAGTATCTGCAAAGTGAGTTTGCCAATTAAGCCATGTGCTTCCAATACCGGAACAAAACAAGCTGGTCCAAGTATGCCACGCTGAGGATGTCGCCAACGCGCCAGGCATTCCGCACCAACCACCAATTTATCTTTTAGCCTTACTTTAGGTTGATACACCAGCGTCACCGCATCATTTGCCAGTCCATCTAGCAACTCATCCAGACTGAGCGCAGCAATAGCAGGAACTTGAGCCGCGGTTGTCTGATTTTGGATTTTCTGTGCCAGAGCCAGCTCTAAGGATTCGCCGACCAAGGGTTTACTAAATGCCGCTAATAAATTCAGACCGTAGGCTTTTACCAGTTTCTCAGCAGCTTTAAGTAGACTATTATCGACTGCGCTAATTAAAATCACCGCACCGCGATAGCCTTGCTCCGCCGCTTTGCGTAAGAAACTGATGCCATCTATTTCCGGCATATGTAAATCACAAAGCAATAAATCCGGTTGATAGGTTCGTAAAACGGTCAATGCCTGTTGGCCATCAATGCAAGTCATAAGTCGGGTCACACCGAGCTTGCGTAAGGTAGCACTGGCAATTTCTATATGCGTTGGATCATCCTCAAGTATCATCACTTGCATATCAGCATATTGCGCGATCGCTTTCTTTCTTAGCTCCTGTAATTGATAATCCGGTTGACGCCGTTGTATATAGTGATCTACTGCGCGCTTTATCAATGGTAATTGGTGTTTG
This sequence comes from Undibacterium sp., assembly GCA_041913845.1. GTDB lineage: Bacteria > Pseudomonadota > Gammaproteobacteria > Burkholderiales > Burkholderiaceae_D > Undibacterium. Next base: position 97,025 of record JAYSEN010000007.1, on the reverse strand, counting down.
AATTGCCTTTGCAGGTTTTCAATCACCTGGATTTCAGTCGCCTGCTCCATTGTTGCCGCTAACTCAGCAAATATGCCAGCGCCCGCAGCCCCTGCTGCAGCTTTTAGTTTGTGTCCAAGTGCGCGGCAAGCGGCGATATCATGATCGGCCAGATATTGCGCCAATAATTGCATTTCCGATTCAGCATTACTAACGAACTTGTCAGCAAATAGCGCAATTTTTTCTGGATTATTAGCTAGTTGTCTGGCTAACACTTGAAAGTCGATGACTGGTTGCGCATCTTCGCCTGTTAACTCATCAGCATTCACATCGCCATTCAATTCATCGTCCGAGCTGCCATTCAACCAACGCAAAATCGTGTGATACAACATCTCAGGATAAAATGGTTTCGCAACAAAGTCATTCATACCAACTGCCAGACAACGTAACCTGTCTTCACTCAACACATTGGCTGTCATCGCAATTATTGGCAGGCACGCAAACTCCGGATTACGACGTATTTTTCGGGTAGCCTCAATACCGTCCATGACTGGCATTTGTACATCCATGAGTATGCAATCAAACTCTTCATAATCGAGCAAATTCAATGCCTCCGCGCCATTCCAGGCTGTCATGACCTGAATATTCACGGTTTCCAATAATTCGCTGGCAATTTGCTGGTTAAATTGATTGTCATCGACAATTAAGACCCGCACATTGCCGCGTAAGCTGACAAATTGCTGTAACCTGACTTGATAACTACTCAGGCCTTTGGTTTCCTGCTGCCCGGCAAAACTCTGTGCTTCGGGTAGGAAAGCGGTGAACCAAAATTCACTTCCTTTATCCACCTCAGATTGCACCCCGACTTCGCCGCCCATAAGCAAAGCCAATTGTTTACTGATTGCCAGTCCCAAACCAGTCCCACCGTATTTGCGTGTGGTTGAACTATCGGCTTGTTGAAATGTATTAAAGAGTTTTTCTTGTTGTGTCGCGGTTAAACCAATTCCTGTGTCGATGACACTGAATTTCAGCATTTGTTTACTGATGTCTGCCACTTCTATACTGACGGTAATTTTCCCTTTCTCGGTAAACTTCAGGGCGTTATTTGTGTAGTTCAGTAAGATTTGATTGATTCTATGCGGATCACCGTGCAGATAGCGCGGTACGTCGGGAGCAATGAAGAAACTCAATTGTATATCGCGATCCACCAGCTTATTACTGGTCATACTGGAGAGATTATTGATTAATTCTTCAAGGCTGAAGTCCACTTCTTCCAAGGTCATCTTACCCGCTTCGATTTTTGAGAAATCCAGAATATCGTTAACTAAATGCAGTAAGTGTTGTCCCGATGATTGGATTTTTAACAGGTAATCGCGTAGCTTAGGATCATTCGTAATGGACAAAGCCAGATAAGTCATACCCAGAACGCCGTTCATCGGCGTCCGTATTTCATGACTCATATTAGCGATGAAGTGACTCTTGGCCAAATTCGCCGCCTCAGCTTGTTGCCGGGCAGCGGCTAATTCAACCGTTCTGCTGACCACTAATTCTTCGAGGTGGTGTCGGTGCCGCTCCAGCTCTTCGTTTAATCGCTTTTTAACCGTGATATCTTCTTGCACTGAAACATAATGGGTAATTTGCCCATCTTGTTGGCGCAAAGGTGTCACGATGATGTATTCGGTGACGACACTGCCATCTTTATTCCGATTTATCAACTCTCCTTTCCAGGTATCACCCTGGATTAAGGCATGCCACATTTCCCGTATTCGATCTACTGGCGTCAATCCAGAATTCAAAATTCGAGGATTTTTCCCTAAAGCTTCGTGACGGCTATAACCCGTATTTCTGACAAAACTGGCATTCACATACTCAATTACACCATTTACATCGGTGATGATAATTTTTTCCGGACTTTGTTCGACCGCCAATGACAATTTATGTAAGTCGGCTTCGACCTGAATACGCTCGGTAATGTCTTGCGCCTGAAGTAAATAATGCAGGGCCTGATGATTACTGTTTCTCACCAGATTGATGTTGAGTAATACCCAGACCGCCTGCGAATTTTTATGAACATAGCGAATTTCGATTTGCGTAGAGCTCCGTACCCCTTCAGCAATATCGTTAAGAATTTTCTTTTGCCGTCCTATTTCGCTAGCAAGCGTGACTTCGTCAAGATGGCGCTCCAGTAAATCCTCAACACCCCAACCCACCATATTGCAAAACGCTGAATTGACTTTCTGTATCCGGCTATCCAGGGCCACCAAAGCCATACCTATAGGCGAACTACTAAAGGTCATTTCTAATTCTGCTTCATTTTTACGGCGCAACTGTTCGGCGATTTTTCGTTCAGTAATGTCTTGGATAATTCCACATAAACGTATCACTTCACCATTCGCATCACAAACCTTTTTTCCTGGCATCGACCAGATATGGCGCAGGCTGCCGTCTGCACGAACTATGCGGTATTCGATGGGGTAGGAATATTGATGCGCAACGGTCGCATTTCGTCGTGTCGACAATACCAGATCATGGTCATCAGGATGCACCGAGGCCCGTATCATAGCCTCGAAATCCTGATTAAAGTCATTGATATCACATTGCCAGATCCGCCTCATTTCATCTGACCAGACTACTTTGTTGGTGGCTTTTTCCCAATACCAATGCCCAACATGGGCAACTTGTTCAGCATCGAGCAGATCGCTTTCGCTTTGCCGCAAAGCTTCTTCGGTAACTTTACGCTTGCTGATATCACGACTAATACAAATCTGCAACGTGGTACTGGAACTGGGATCGTGCATGGGTGCTGCGTGGGTTTCGACCCAGCGACGAGTACCGCGCCGTCCACAAATTTCAAATTCGAAAGTACCCGCATGTCCGCGCATGACTCGCTGATGCAAGGCGGTGAACCCATTTCGATATTCCGGTATAACAAAGTCGAGTAGGGGATATTGCTGAGCCTCTTCAAGGCTATCGACCTCAAACAAATTAAGACCGGCCTGATTGATTTCCAGTAAATTAATATCGTTATCGATGACATTAATTGATTCAGGTTCAGTGGCAAAAATAGTACGATAACGTATTTCGCTTATACGAAGACTTTGCTCAGCCTGAAATTTGTACAAGGCCATTTCCAGGCCGATTTTCAGTTCTCTGTCTGTGAACGGCTTTACAACGTAACCATAGGCATTTGAATATTTGACTTTTTCTATGACTTCATCGCCATCCAATGAAGTCAGAAAAACCACTGGGACTTGCCATTGCTGATGAATTTCTACTGCGGCGCTGATGCCATCCATGTCTCCGAGTAAAACAATGTCCATTAGAACTAAATCGGGCTTCAGTTTACCGGTCAACAGTATGGCTTCTACACCGTTTCCTGTGCATGCGACAGTGTTATACCCAAGGTGTTCTAGCTTGAGCTGGATAAACTGCGCCAGTTCATCATCATCTTCAACAATTACCAGTCGTGGTCGCTTTGGTAGCAACAGCATCCTCACCCCCTTGTTCAGGCGTACTACCCTTGGAATACCGCTTTCACTGCAACTTGAGGCAAATCTCGTCTACATCAGTTTTTCTGGTCAACTAGGTAAATCGGTTAAACATGCATTGATACAACACTGCATTTTATGCAAATTTCAGAATAATGGTAGCAAAACCAAATTGCTATATTAAGTGTCGTTATTCGTTCACCTAAGGATTTGCATAAACTAATGCACCTCAGATTTTGGTGCTCGTGTTTTACTTAGACTATCGATAAGATAGCCTTTAATGCAGCCAGGCTTAGCGATTAGTCAGATACACACCAACAATCGTTAATGCACCGCCAATCAACATCGAGCTCAATATAGTTTCATTTAACAATACTGCACCCAGACTAATTCCAAAAACTGGCACTAAATTATTGAAGATGGCAGCACGCGTCGGGCCGATGTGTTTTACCCCTTGGTAGTACCATACAAAGCCAATTACCGTGCCTCCAGCCCCAAGGTACAAGAGCGCCAGCCAAACTTGCAAAGTAAATTGCTCGAGATGCAAAGCTGGTAATTCGGGTAAGGCCGCCACACCTAATAATAACAAACCCCATAATGCCGCATAGGTTGTGGCGGCTAACGGACTTAATCCGTTCAAGGCGTGGCGACCTATGATGGTATAGGCTGCCCAGGCAGAAATCGCGGCCAGCATAAATAATTCGCCTCGGCCTAGAGAAGCGCCAACATCCTGCCATAAGGAAAGTAAATCCCCCCGGCTGATTACGACGCTGGCGCCGATGAAAGCCAGGAAAATACCGAAATAGCGACGCCAACTTAATCGCTCCCCCATAAAAATGACCAACGCTAATGCGGTAACACTGGGATTTAAGGCAACAAATAAAGCCGTTCTGCCTGCCGGCATACGTGATAAAGCAGCGAAGAAACACAGGTTATAGAAAAAGATACCCGTTGCACCCAAAGCAAAGGTTGCGTGTAGTTGCTGACGGTTCAATTTGGGAAAACCGCGTTCCTGGTAAAGCAAGAGAGGAATTAAAAATGCCACTGCAATCGCAAAACGTAAAAATGCCGCAATCATATGGGGAATCTGTTGCGCAATTAAGCGTCCGGCAATAAAAGTACCACCCCATAAAAATGCGACTAAGATCAGTTTGAAATAAGTTAGTGATAAGTTTGAGCGAGAGGAAAGCATGAGTAGCGAAAATACCGATTAGTTATGACTCTATTAAGGCTTTATATCAGACTTTGCAATCTTAGACTAATCGCTGGTGCTGTTACTGCGTACTAGCTTGCCTTATTTGAAGGTTGCGGCGTAAAAATTCGATAAAAAAAGGAGCGCTGATGCGCTCCTTTTAACTAACTAACCCTACAAACTTTATTCAAGCTTCCAGACAAAATCCACTTTTGCCCAGGCTTGTTCAGGCTTACCATCACGGGTACCTGGCTTAAATTTACATTGTGAAAGTGCGCTCAGTGCCGCTTTGTCCAAACTTTTAGAGCCACTCGATTTTTCAATTTTTGATTCGACGACTTTTCCATCGGCGCCCACTAAAAAGCCCATAGTGACGGTGCCTGTTTCTTCATTCATCAACGCCGCTTTAGGATATTTGGGTGGCTCACACGATTTGCTATCCATTACTGGCGCGGTCTCTGCGGCATAGGATAAGCCAGTACACAAACTTAATATCAAGGGAAGTAGTAGGCGTTTCATATTTAATTCCACAATTTTTTTAAGTATAAAAAATATCGCTTAAATTACAAGCACGACTCAGAACTCTACCCATTCATCTTCGTCAACTTTTGTAGCTTTCGAAGCGGCTGGTTTGGCAATAACAGGCTTACTGACAGCAGGTTTCGCCGCTGGCAAAGATTTCACAGCGTTGGCTCGTGGCTTGACGACAGGCTTGGCCTCTGCACGTTTTGCTGTAGCACTGCTTGCCGTATTGATGCTTTGTCGTTGTTCGTGGCCACTCAATTTGAACACCCCGACCAACTTGGCTAACTCTGAAGCCTGCTCTTGCAAACTATGTGCGGCTGCAGCTGCTTCCTCAACCAATGCAGCATTTTGCTGTGTCATGCCATCCATTTCGATAATCGCATGATTCACATGTTCTATACCCACGCTTTGTTCCTGACTCGCAGCGCTGATTTCGGAAATAATGTCAGTGACGTGTTTTACACTGGATACCACCTGGTCTATGGTCACACCAGCCTGCCCCACCAGCTTGGTACCCACTTCGACTTTTTCAACTGAGGTATCAATCAGCGTTTTGATTTCTTTTGCCGCCGCTGCGCTACGTTGCGCCAGATTACGCACTTCCGCTGCGACCACGGCAAAACCACGCCCTTGTTCGCCGGCACGCGCTGCCTCAACTGCAGCATTCAACGCCAGAATATTGGTTTGGAATGCAATACCATCGATCACGCTGATAATATCGACAATTTTCTTCGAGGACTCATTGATTGCGCCCATCGTGTCGACCACTTCAGCTACTACAGCACCACCCTGACGAGCCACTTCAGAAGCTGAATTTGCTAACTGACTGGCTTCACGCGCATTTTCTGCATTTTGTCGCACCGTCGTCGTAATTTCCTTCATCGATGAGGTGGTTTTTTCCAGCGAACTGGCTTGCTGTTCAGTACGCGAAGACAAATCAATATTACCACTGGCGATTTCGCTTGAAGCAGTGGCTATGGTATCGGTACCCACACGAACCTGACTGACTATCGTCACCAGACTATCGCGCATGTTTTTCATTTCCGCTAATAAGCTGTGTTTGTCGTCATGTTTGAGTGCAATATCTGAGGCTAAATCACCCGCCGCAATTTGCGCTGCAATGGTAGCCGCATAATCGGGTTCGCCACCTAACTGATTTAACAAGCTGCGAGAAATGGCCACAGCCGCCGCGACGCCAGCTAATACAGCCAAGGCGCCCAATACCAGCATCGTGGTGGTTGCTGCCTTAAATGCGGATTTAGCTTCGTCAGCAGTTTCAACGTTAAGCTTATCTTCAAGCACGACCAGCTCATTTAAGGTATCTAACCATTTTTGTTGAGTTGGACGCAGCTTTTTAATCATGCCTATGGTTGCGGCTTCAGCATCGTTTGCTAAACCTAATTCTTTGGCTTTGGCAGGCAATGAAGCTGCTGCATTTTCCAATTCCTTCAACTTAGTCAATACCGCTTTTTTGTCAGCGTTGTTATCGCCCGTTTCTTTGTGCAATTTCAAAATTGCAGATTCGGCTTCGCTGTATTTTTTCGACTGATCGTTGATTTTTGCGAACTCTTTTTCCATGTCGTCCGCATCATTTAACAGTGTCAGATTTCGTAATGACACCATACGATCATAGACAATCGCGCGCATATCGATGGCCAGACGTGTTTCAACATTGCTGGCATTGACGATTTTTTCTAATCGGGCTTGAATTTGTGACATCCGCACGATGCCAACCAAGGTGACAGCGATCAATAACACCAGCACTAAAGCAAAACCCAGCCCTAAGCGCTTACTGACGGTTAAATTTGAAAGTTTCATGTAAAAAGGAAGTGAAAAAGTTAATCGAATTCAACTACACCCTCCCTGGCTATTTTCCACACACTGCTATGCAAACGCAATTGAAATGTGGATTAGCCATTCTATTTTGAATAAGATAGGTTAATTCACCTGGTTTCTGTATTTAAATCAAGAATAAATATGCAGAAAAAAACAATTTCTTACACTTGAAGGGCAAGTTGGAAATATACGCCAATTTTTCTGTAGAGCAAAACTATTTTGCAGCGGAAGTTAATTAGAAAATATTTTATTCAAACTATTTTGCATTCAAGGCGTCCATGGCGTCGGCGGTTTGCAAAACCTGCAAGATTGCGCGATCAAAACATAAATCCGGTTCAATCAACTGAGCCTTGTTTTTGATAAGTAGATGATGCAAATCGATACTACTTAAGAGTATGGCATCATTACCGCCATGCAGAGCCAGTACCATATTGGCAAAACTAGGATTAATCCAATGCACACTGGCATTAACCAAACGGTCGCCATGTTTCAGGCGTAACAAGCTGCCACATAGCACCACTTCTTGTAATTCTTTTTCTGTACCAGCGCTCACTATTGCAGAGGATTGCACCCATTCGTGGGCAAAGATGCCGATTGGCAAACCCAATTCCTCGGCGATTTCTGGCCAGTATTCAGCCGCATCATCAACATCGAGTTGGTTATTCTCGAACAAATCGTCTTGATTCGTGAAACTATCGAAGTACTCATGCACACTGAGTATGGCGGGTGCTTGTTGAGGTAACACTGAATGATGGCGACGCAGGTTTTGACCATGAATATGGGCTAAATGGTCCAGCAAGGTTTGCTGCCTTTGTACATCCCATCGCAATAATTGCAAACCCTGTTTGAGGTGACTTAGCAAGGTTGGCAACATCGCATTCAATTGCGTCATTTGCTCCTGACCGTGCTTAGGATAGCAACTCCAGACCATATCTGGCACCAGCAATCGAAAACAGCGCGCCATACGCTTGTCAGTGCGTTCCGCATATTCAATCACGCGAGCCCAATCTTGTTCGAGAAATTCCTTGAGCAAACTATCTAGTCTGACATGGGCAAAAGCGGCCGCAAGTTTTTCGCGAATATTTGCTACCCGCATACTGCGCATTTCTGCTTCGGCGATGACTTTAACAGTACGCCGTATTGCGGTACTGGCAGCCCTGAATTCGCGGGTCACCAAGGTTTCAAAACGTGCCAGTAAACGCGCAAATAATTCGGGGACTTCACAATCGTGGCGTAACAAAGTACGCATAATCCGATTGATTTCATCATCAATCTTATCTTTTAACTCATTCATGTAGCCAGCACTATGGCTCACTGTACAAAAACGGTTAATTAATTGTCGCGCTGGGTGATGTTGCTGACTCAAAAACGCAGGCTCTTTCAAAGCCAGCTGTAAATACAAAAACTGTAGTCGTCCGAGTTGCAAGCGCAAGTCCAGGTTCAATAAGGAATCACGCAATAAAACTTCAAACAATAAGGCCACCATGTCTATGGTTTGCCTTTGTTTTTCATCCTGAGTCAGGTTTAAAAGTACGTTTTTTTGTTCTAGCAATAAAGAGCGGATCGCGCCATTTTCTGCCACCATGGCATTACTCTCAGGCACCAGTGTCTTGTGCATCTGCCCCAACATCTTGACGATGTCGTGCACGCCCGCTGGCTGGGTCGCTTGTGCTTGATTACTTAAACCGCTAAATAAGCCTGATAAAGGTAAATTAGGCAATGGTGCAGCATCGCCCGTAGCGGTGTTTCCAGACTGCATAGTCGCCTGAGTCGCCGCGGAATTAGCCAGCATGCGTCGCAAAAAATCACCAAAGCCAGGCGGCTTTTCATCGTTGGCATCCATCAGTGTTGGAAACGCCATCTCAGCACTGGCTTGCTGGCCAGGCAGTGATTCGGGCATGCCACGTAAGTGATGCAGCCAATTACTCAGTTGTTGTTGTGGACTCAGGTTGCGTGCGGCAGCGCGTTGAATCGAGGGTGGAATCGGCAAAGGCGCACCGGGAAAACCGTTGTTATGAAGCCCGGGTGGTAACAGTCCATCCACTGTTTGCAAAGCTGCGCGTTGTACCGCTTTAGCGATTTTCAAATGCAGTTTGGCCGGGAACCCCGCCGCTTCCAATTTAGCGTTGGCGAGTTGGTAAATCCCATAAAGTAACTGCGCGGCAGGTTCACCCAATAAACTCAGCGCCACCCCTTCAGTCAATTGCGGCAAACGTAACTGATCCAGCGTAAGTGCGATACTGCGGGCAAAAATATAGGGACGGAAAGGATTTTCGCGCTCTTTTATATCGTCTTGGCCATACATCACTGCCAGGCGTATATTCAAGTCAATCAACTGTTGACCCGCTTGATTGCGCATGTAATGTATCAATTTATCGAAACGCAAGCTGTGCTCAAATTCGTCGAATTCGAGCAAACTCAGACCACCTTTAGGACTTTCTGTAGTCTCATTTTTTACGGCCCGGCTAGCTTCACGATCATCGTGATACACGGTTTGCAAAGCCCGCTCCGATAATTGCGCCAATTTACTGGGCCAGATCGAAACTATGCTTTGGCGATGTTCGTAGAGCGCTTGCCGGGCTTGCTGCAATTGCTTTTGCTCATTCCCGGCAGTACTGTACTCTTGCTTTTGTTGCGCATTTTGCTGCGCTTGCAAGACCAGGTCATCGTAGCGCTGCGCAAACTCATGCAAAATTTCCGTGCGTATCGCATTCAGTAAGGTAGTGCTTTGCTGCTTGGCTGACATCATAGACACTCATCCGCACGGAAGAAAGGATCAGGCTTGGCGCTTGCGCGTAGTTTTGCGCTTAGTAGTGGTTTCAGCGTCGGCTTCTGCTGCCTCGGTTTTCTTAGTTTTCGTTTCAGTTTTTGGCTTACGCTCTTCAAACTCAAAGCTTATTTTGCCATCTTTTGCTCTGACCAGGTAGGCTTTAAATGGGCGGCGCGTTCGCTGCGAGATAAATCCTGGGAGTAAATCGGTTTTACCCAGCTCCAGCAATTTGCTCATTTGCTCAGGCAAAATTTCTTGTTGCAAGATAATCCGGCCACTGCGGAAGTCGCACTTCTTAGGCTTCTGCACGCTATTCTCACAAACATAGGCCAGGCCTTGCTCATAAACACCCGCATTGCATTTCGGACAGTGGCCTAGCGCGGTTTGCCCAGAGAAATCGACTTCACCACCCTCTCCATCTTCTTCCTGGGCCTGACCAAAATCAAACTCGAGTTTCAGATTTTGATTTTCATCATCAGCCACAATTTTCAGAATCGCGGCGAAAGGTCGCCCCATCTTGGAACGGAAACCTTGCAAAGGTCCGATCTCACGTTTAGCCAGTAACTCTTCGACTTCGGCGACTTCAAACTGACGGCTGCCCGGTGTTTTAGACATCGAGAAACTGCAATTGGTGCAGGCAAAACGGCGGTAGTTTTCTTTCACCACGCCACCACAATGCGGGCACGGTGTTTTCAAGGTCGCGTAGTCACCCGGGATGGTGTCGTTATCGTATTCCTTGGCACGTTTGACGATGATTTGCGTCATTTGGGCAATTTCGCGCATGAAATCTTCGCGGCTGATCTTGCCTTTTTCCATTTGCGACAGCTTATGTTCCCACTCACCGGTTAATTCTGGCGAGGTCAATTCATCGACGCCTAAACCACGCAATAGCGTCATCAACTGGAATGCCTTCGCGGTCGGAATTAATTCACGACCTTCGCGCAATAAGTACTTTTCAGTCAGCAAGCCCTCAATAATTGCGGCACGGGTTGCTGGTGTGCCTAAGCCCTTACCCGCCATCGCTTCACGCAATTCACCATCGTCGACCAGTTTGCCCGCACCTTCCATGGCTGACAATAAGGTCGCCTCGCTATAACGTGCGGGAGGTTTAGTGAACAGACTATGGACGTTGACTTGTTCAGTGTGCACCGTTTCTTTAGGTGCGACGGCAACCAACTGCGCTTTACCATCGCCCTCGTCGAGCACTTCCTTCCCATAGACCGCGAGCCAGCCAGCCTGGGTCAGAATTTTGCCTTCTGACTTGAATTGATGACCTGCAACTTCGGTAATTCGTGTCGTTATCAGGTATTCTGCGGCTGGGAAAAACACTGCCATGAAGCGGCGTGCGACCAGATCATAGAGTTTTTGCTCGGGTTCCGACAAACTCTTAGGCGCCTGACCAGTGGGGATGATCGCAAAGTGATCACTGATTTTGCTGTTATCAAAAATCCGCTTATTTGGTTTGATCCAGTTATTTTTTAAGATTTGCGCACTGTGCGGCTGATAATTGTGATTGTCTGCCAGCGCTTCAACGACTTGTCGTGCAGTGCCCAGATAATCTTCAGGTAAGTGGCGTGAATCAGTACGCGGGTAAGTCAGTACCTTATGTTTTTCATACAGCGCTTGCGCCAAACCCAGGGTATTTTTTGCCGAGAAACCAAAGCGTGCGTTCGCTTCACGTTGCAAGCTGGTTAAGTCAAACAAGGCCGGAGCCATTTGCGTGGCGGGCTTGGATTCTTCACTGACTTTACCTGGACGGCCTTTGCAAGCCAGCACGATGGTGTCGGCAGCGGCTTTACTCCAGATTCGTTCGGCTTTCTTTTCAGGGTCGTGTTCGTCTTTTTTAAATTGATGATCTTGCCAGCGGCCTTCATAAATCCCCGCTGCACAGATGAACTCAGCTTTGACTTCCCAGTAATCGCGTGAAACGAATTGCTTAATTTTTTCTTCGCGTTCGACCACGATGGATAAGGTCGGGGTTTGCACCCGGCCCACGGTAGTCAGGTAGAAACCACCTTCTTTGGAGTTAAACGCGGTCATGGCACGAGTGCCATTGATACCGATCAGCCAGTCTGCTTCAGAGCGGCAACGCGCGGCATCGGCCAACGGCAACATTTCCTGATCACTGCGCAATTTATGAAAACCATCGCGTATCGCAGTCGGCGTCATCGATTGCAGCCACAAGCGGCTGATGCTTTGTTTTGCCTTAGCGTGTTGCGCAATCAAACGGAAAATCAATTCACCTTCGCGGCCCGCGTCGCAGGCATTGATGATGGCACTGACATCTTTACGCTTGATTAACTTAGTCAACACCTTTAAGCGGCCCTCGGTTTTGGCGATGGGATTCAAGGCAAAATGCGGCGGTATCATGGGTAAATGCGTAAAACTCCATTTGCCACGTTTGACATCGTATTCTTCGGGCACGGTAATTTCGAGTAAGTGACCGACCGCCGACGACAAGACATACTCATCCGATTCAAAATAATCATCATGCTTGGTAAAGCCCCCCAAGGCTCTGGCGATATCGTTCGCGACAGAGGGTTTTTCGGCAATGATGAGCGTTTTTGTCATTTCTTTAATCTCTATATTGTACAGAGATGCCCGACGATCACGTCTCAGGCATCACAGATTGGTGAGGAGTCGCACAGCGACTCAACTCATATTTATATTACCTCATGCAGATTTGCCAATTTCTGATGGCAAACTTTTACAACTGCCAGGCTTTTTTGTCGCATTTTTGACTGACTGTCGCACCCGCTTATGTCGTTAGCGACAGGCAGCAAGCCGCCTTCCCAGTCAAGCGCGGCAATAATAAACGTGTTTAGGGATCCAGAGCAAGGGCGATATATTTTTTGCTACAAATTTCCTTGAAGCATTTTTTAGCGTTTTACCCTTACTCAGGCTCTAGCCATGATGACGGTCACTGGAATTTATACTGGGAAATTAATGCAAGACACGCTCTTCGCTTTCGTCTTCTTCCAGCAACAATTCATCTAATACCAAGGCATCGGGCTCTTTACCCTGACTCCATAACAGCATGAGCACAATGATACGTAATTTATCAAGCGACAAGGGTGATTCGCCAACGGCCAGCGCACGTTCAAGCACGATCTCGCGGTGGATGCCGCTAAACACGCTGGCTTGCTCCAGGAAATGAATCAAACCCAAAGCGGAAACGCCCAGACTACGGTACTCCTGGTCGGTATAAAAACGCATGCTATCTGGCTTTTGCTGCGTGTGTAAATTGCTGACACTACTTATCGCGAGACCACGCAGCCAATCCAGTGCTTGGCTGATATCTTCTTCTGCAAAACCCGCAGCACTGAGTTTTTTAAATAAAACATCGGCTTGCGGACAGGCTTCCGGGCGATAATAAGTTTGGTAAAGATAGACGAGAACTTCAAACATAGCATTACTGTACCGACTGTGAGCCAGCGCGACAAGTCCCCCAGCACTTTGCACTTGCCTGCGCACCATACATACTCCCCCAGAGTATGATCAAAAATTGTTTTATAACGCAATCCCGGTAAGCGCCTTCAAATATACTCCCCATAGCTTCAGTAAAAAAATTATTTACATGATTTACCCGAACCAAGCCAAAGTGCCCCGGAACTCGCCTGCCACGAGGGCCTGCTGAGGCCCATCGGGCTTAATTCAATACAAGCGTCGCAACCAGCCACCTGGCAAGTTTTCTATAGCACCTTGCATTTCTAGCATGATTAATTCAGCACTCAAGCTCGCACTGTCCCAGCCACTTTGTTGCTCCAAAGTACTCAGGTGTATCGGTTCGGCTTGCAACCAAGTGAATAAGTCCGACTCCGCTTCATCTGCGTCGATGGGCAGGGGTTCAAGTGCGGGCCTCGCTAACGCGGGAAGTTGCAACTCTTCCATGATATGCTGACTATTTTCAACTAGCTTTGCCCCTTCCCGTATCAATTGGTGGCAACCCTTAGCCTGCGGGCTATGAATGGAACCAGGTATTGCAAAAACTTCACGGCCTTGTTCCAGTGCCATACGTGCAGTAATCAGCGAGCCAGATTGCGCCGCCGCTTCCACCACCAAGACCCCGAGACTGAGACCAGAAATTAGCCGGTTGCGACGCGGAAAGTTCGCCGCGATGGCTGGCGTGTTCAGGGCATATTCGCTTAATAGGCAGCCCTTTTCGCGCAATTGTTGCGCCAGGGCTTGATTACTTGCGGGATAACATTGCAATAATCCCGTACCAACCACAGCACAACTCGCGCCTGCGCTAGCTAAGGCGCCCTGATGGGCCGCCGTATCTATCCCTGCGGCTAAGCCGGAATTTATACACAAACCCTGATTTGCCAGCGCTGCGGCGAACTCACGGGCGTTACGCATGCCTTGTTGACTTGCATGACGACTACCCACTATGGCCAGCCCCGGTGTTTGCAAATACGCCAGGTTACCCTCAGCAAACAAAAGAAATGGCGGATCGGGAATGTGTCGCAGCGCTTCTGGAAACGTGCTTTGATCGGGGGTAATCAGATGATGGGATGCAACTTGCAACCATTTGAGATGCAAATCCAGAGCCTGTAAAACGGCATCTGATGGGCGTTGCAAGGCATCGATTTGTCGCGCGTTCAGGCAAGTTTGCCATTGCTGCGCTGGGGCCTTTAAAAATGCCTCGATATCGGAAAACTGCTGCAGCAAGCGCCAGGCTGTTTGACGCCCTATCCCAGGCGTCAGAAATACACGCAACCAAGCGGCTTGCTGAGCTTCCGTCATGGACTAATGAAACTCGGATTACGTGCGGCGTCACCGATTTTCACGACATCGGTGACATGCATGATCAAGCCATATGAAATATTGCTGAAAGTGCGGAAAATAAATAGCTTGCCATATTCTTCATCCGGCAACTTCACTTTCCGATTACTGTCAGTCTTATCAATCACCGTCTGCCCCCAGCTATAAAGCGACAGTACCGTACCTTGAGTCACACCATCATCTTTGCCTTTGTTAATGGCAACGATCTGGTTTTGCCCTGCAACACTGACCCCACCATACACCGAAACAATACGCGCTTCGACTTCGTCCAAAGGCGCATGCGGCACATAATTTACGATAGGTTGTGGTGGGATAGGCAATAAACGATCACCGACTGCCATTTCCTCTTTCGAAGAAACTACCTGGAAAGTATGCACATCATTATCTTTTCCTTCGGTCACCAGCTTGACCGTACCCAGATACACGGCTTCGTATCCTAAGATGGCACGGGTTTCCGGATCACGCATAGGTTCACCAGGGCGAAATACCTGGAACGACGTGCCGCTTTCCAAATCACCACGCACATACAAGCGCTCACCACGTCCCAGATGCACGCGCTCTTCACGTGCACCTATGACGCGCGGAGCAGTTGCCAATTCATTATTTTCAACAATCAGTGGTTGCGATAAAAAGGGTTCAATTACCGCCGCAGGTATGGCGGGAATCGCATTAGTGCCCAGGCCTTCGGTACGCGTGTGTGGCGACCATTTCACGGTTGGCACTGCACCTTTGTTCGCCAAACGCAAACGACCATTGGCGCGGTCGAAATACACAACCTGACCGGGATAAATCCAATGCGGATTATTGATATCCTCTTTGTTCATGCCCCAGACCACCGGCCAGCACCAGGGATTTTTTAAAAACTTACTCGAAATCCCCCACAACGTATCGCCTCTGACGACTTCATGAGAATCCGGAGCATTCTCATGAAATTTGCAATTGGTTTTGGCAGCAACTGCCTCTGCCTGCGCTGTGGTAGCCTGTCCATTACCAGCAAAAACTGCTGCTGGAAACAAGCTCATACCGATTAAGAAACTGATTGTGCTAAACTTTTTCATAAAACTACCCGTTGCGTGTCGACGCGGTCAGTAAAACGGCATGGCCCAAGCTGAGTTTATGCTCAACTTGTTAATCTTGCCAAATTGAATCAAATTCTGCCCATAATTGCTTGAACTAGCAAGAAAAACTGCGTAACAATTTCGCAGTCTTGTTGTGAATTATCTTATGTCTATTTTAAATATTTTGCGTTATCCCGATCCGCGCTTACACAAAATCGCGAAACCTGTCACCGTCTTTGATGACAAATTAAAAACTCTGATCAAGGACATGGCGGAAACCATGTATGCCGCGCCCGGCGTTGGCCTTGCTGCGACACAAGTCGACGTGCATGAGCAAGTTGTGGTGATCGACGTCTCAGAATCCGGTGATCAGCTACAAGTTTTCATTAACCCCGAGGTAATCTGGGCCAGTGAAGAACGTAAATCCTATGACGAAGGCTGCCTCTCAGTACCCGGCATCTACGATGGCGTAGTGCGTCCGGCTGAAGTCAAAATTCGGGCACTGGATGGCGATGGCAAAGCTTTTGAAGTCGATTGCAAAGACTTACTCGCCGTTTGCATACAACATGAAATGGACCACTTGAAAGGCAAAGTATTCGTTGAGTATTTATCACCATTAAAACGCAATCGCATCAAAACCAAGTTGCAAAAAGAAGAGCGCGAAGCAACTAAGGCGAAGCGCTAATGAAAGTCATTTTTGCGGGCACACCCGAATTCGCAGCCCAGGCTTTAAGCGCAATTCTGGCCGCCGGGCATCAGGTTCCGTTAGTACTCACTCAGCCGGATAGACCCGCTGGTCGTGGCATGCAACTACAAGCCTCGGCGGTTAAGCAAGTCGCGTTGACGCACCAGATTACGGTTGCGCAACCCATTTCGCTGCGCCTGAATGGTAAATATCCGGACCAGGCCGAAGCCGCACATCGTTTATTAAATGACACCGAACACGATGTTATGGTGGTGGCAGCCTATGGCTTAATTTTACCGACATCGGTACTAACGATTCCGCGCCTTGGTTGTTTGAATATTCACGGTTCTTTGCTGCCGCGCTGGCGCGGCGCAGCCCCGATACAACGCGCTATTGCTGCTGGCGATGTGGAAACTGGCATTACCATTATGCAAATGGATGAAGGTTTAGATACCGGTGCCATGTTGTTGAAAGAGAGCCTGGCGATCAGCGACGAGGACAGCAGTGCCAGTTTGCATGATAAATTGGCAGCACAAGGGGCCAGATTGATTGTCGATGCCCTGCAGAGTTTGGAAACCGGGTCCTTAGCTGCCCAGACTCAACCCGAGACTGGTGTAATTTATGCTGAGAAAATCCGTAAAGATGAAAGCTTTCTGGATTTAAATCTAGATGCCCAGACTTTACACAATCAAATCCGAGCATTTGATCCATTTCCAGGATGCCAGCTCAGCTATGGTCAGCAAACCATTAAAATTTGGCGCAGTCGTTGCCTGCCGGATTATCAGCATGCATTGACACCGGGTAGTCTGATCGAAGTCAGTTCCAAAAAGATCATCATGGCGTGTGGCAAAGGTGCGCTGGAACTTTTGGAATTGCAAAAACCGGGCGGAAAACGTCTGGCCACGCCCGAGTTTTTGCAAGGCTTCCCTATGCAAGCTGGTATGGCATGGCAATCACTTACAAATTCTCACAAATAATTGGCGAGATCGGATTTTAGCCAGGCCATTTCTCATCGATTTGCCTGGCAAGCAAGCTTAAGTCATAGCGGAAGCAAAATTTCAATTTCTTTTGCGCTAGTTTAATACCCGCGTCATACATGTGCTTAAAATGGCAATGCAGCGTAAAAACGACAAAGCCGAAGGCAGATTCGCGTTTTTCCCATAGACTGGTGCTGGTATTAATTGGTTACAAGCAATTTCTTTGTAAGAAAACGTATTTGTTGTATTCTCTTACACCAAAATCGCTTATTGTCGCTTTTTAGACAGAATAAGCTGTCAGCTTCTTTGAATTTGAATAAACTTGATTAACTGCAGCAATGCAGAATCAAACAGCCAATAAAAACCGAAAAAGGTGAGCCCATGAAGAAATTACTCCCTGTTGCTATGGCGGTTGCCGTGTTAGCGGGTTGCTCGACAACTCATAGCGAAGCGCCGTTGGCGAGCAATTTTGCTACGTCTAAGCAAACTAAATTGCAAGCGGCTAACCATTGGCTGTTGATTGCAAAAGACGTAGCCGATCAAATACGTATTGGCACGGAAAAAGTGGGTGCGCCTGTTTTTGTTACTCCGCCTCAGCACAATAGCAAATTCACCCAGGCGTTCTACACGCAAATCATTACCTCCCTGGTGAATCAAGGTGTAACGGTACGTAAATACAATGATGGCACGGCACAAGTCATCGATATTGATACACAATTACTGAAATTTTCACCGAATCGTCACCAAAATAAACGTTTTATTAGCACCAGCGCCATCTCGGCTGGCGTGATGGCGATTCATGGCCTGGACTTCCCGGTTAAAACTGACGCTGTTTTGGCTGGCTTAGCCGTAACCGGCGCGTATGACTGGCTACGTTGGATCGATCAGGAATACGCCAGCGGCGCAACACCTCAGTATGAATTGATCGTAACAACTTCGCTGGTGAAGAATTCGCAATTTATAGCGCGTCGCACCGATGCTTATTACATTGCTGACAGCGACTGGACTATGTATAACAAAGAAAGTGACTACACCTTCAGAGTAGTCGGAGGCCAATAAGCATGAAGAAAAATATCGCTCTGATCGCTGCGATCACTTTAGGTTTAAGCGCTTGTGCCAGCATGGGTATAGGCTCTGCGCCACCCTTGACAACGCCGCAACCTACCTACAAAGAAGCGGAAGCCAATGAATTCATTCCGCTCAACCAGAAAGCGGCGAGCGCGCTGATTGCTGGCGCGGGTAATAGCCTGGATAGTTCGCGTCCGTTGATCGTGGCAACACTGGCTAATATCAACCAACTCGAAGATTCATCGACTTTTGGTCGCATCATCGCTGAACAAGTATCGGGGCAGTTTTCCCGTGCTGGTTATCGTATGATAGAAATGAAGTTCCGCGATAAAGTGTTTATGCGTCAGAACGTTGGCGAGTTATTACTCACTCGTGAAATCAAAGACGTGGCGCAAAGTCATAGTGCGCAAGCAGTTATCGTCGGCACTTATGCTGAAAGCGACCGCTTTGTTTACGTCAATTTGAAATTGATACGTCCAGGCGACAATATTGTCATCAGCACGCATGATTATGCAGTGCCCATGGATAAAACGGTTAAAGCGATGTTAGGTCGTCGTTAAACGCTGAGCACAATGATAAAAGCCCGGATTTCCGGGCTTTTTGTTTATTTGCTGCTTGTTGCATGGGATTTGGCTGACAGTATAGTTAGCCAGTTTTTGCCCCAATTATTGATGGCCAGTCCAAGTAGGATCAAAAACATCGCAAGTCCCTTTAACCAACTAAGCTGCTCATTAAAAATCCACATCGAAGCCAGCATACCAAACACGGGCACAGTCAATGACAAGGGCGCCACCACCGCCAGCGGATAACGCTTAAGCAAGCTGTTCCAAATGGTATACCCGAGTAAAGTCGCCGGATACACCTGAAACGCCAGTGCTGCTAATCCTCGCCCATCCAAATGCTGTAATTGCTGTGCTAACCCTGACCAACCGATACGCCCAGCGCTTAAGAGTAACAAAGGCCATGGAGCTATCAGGCAAGACCAGACTAAAAACGCCAGTGGATTCGCCCCCTTCGCTTGTTTAATGATGAAATTCGTTGCGGCCCAGGCTAAGGCGGCAAAACCCAAGCAAGCCAAACCAAGCAGACTGACGCTGCCATCGCTGATAAAAAATATGCAGAGCAAACCCAGCGCTGCAATTAACATGCCCAGCTTTTGATGAGTATGCCATGCCTCGCCATAAACCGTAACGCCCAGCAATATCGAAAAGAATGCGGCGCATTGCAACACGAGTGATGCAAAGCCCGCCGACAAACCGGCCTCGATACCCAGGTAGCTGACGCCCCAGACCAAAACCCCGAAAATCAAGCCGTATGCCAACAAATAGCCATAATTCACTGCAGGTCGGGGAATAAAAAACACCGCAGGCATGGCACATAAGAAAAACCGCAAAGCCGCCATCAGAAATGGATCAAAACCTTGCAAACCCAGCTTTACCACGGAAAAATTTAAGCCCCAGCATGCTGTCACCATCACGGCCAATAACAAATCCCGTCTTTTCATCACCAACTCCTCAACTTGTTCACGTGACGTATTTTGGATAATATTTGGATGCGCAACAATCCCGTAAATATTCAAAACATCTGTTCTGAAAATTCAACAATGAGTTATTTACAAGAGATGCTGGTCTTCGCCAAAGTCGTGGAAATGCAGGGTTTTAGTGCTGCCGCTCGCGAACTCCAGCAAACTACTTCCGCTGTCAGTCGCCAGGTGCAACGCCTGGAAGCGCATCTGGGTGCACGTCTATTGAATCGCACCACCCGACGTTTATCGACCACCGAATTTGGTCAGCAGGTTTATGCCGCTTGCAGTCGTTTAGCTGAACAAGCCAGGGAAATCGAGTCCTTAGGGCAAAGTTATGGCCATAAACCCCAAGGCAAGCTGCGCATCTCAGCCCCGGTAGTGTTTGGTCAGCTGTGGCTGGCACCACGCTTGCACGCCTTTATGCAACGCTATCCTGAGCTGCAGTTAGAACTCAGCCTGGTTGACCGCATGGTCGATTTAATTGATGAGGGATTTGATCTGACCTTGCGTATCAGTCGCGAACTGGCACCCGGTCTGGTTAGCCGGCCTTTGATGACGATGCGCTATATCCTGGTCGCGTCTAAGCACTACTTGCAGGAGCATACCCTGCCACACCACCCACGCGACTTAACTGAGCATAACGCCATCATTTACGGTTACCATGAATTCAACAATCGCCTGAGCATGTGCCATGCCAATGGTGAAAGTCTGAGTTTAAACATGCCCAGTAAGCTCACTATCAACAACAGTATCGCCATGCTCGCAGCGGTGCAAGCGGGAGCTGGCATAGGTTTGTTGCCAGCGTTTGTGGCAGAGCAAGCCCTGGCACATGGTGAAATCATTGAAATATTACCCGATTGGCAATTTCAAGATAATTACCAGACTCGCCAGATCGTAGCGGCCTGGCTGCCTACACGTCATTTACCTTTGAAAACCCGCGTCTTTATTGATTATCTACTAGAGCAAGTAATACCTAATTGATATTCGGGGCCAAATTATTATTTTTTCCCGGTCCAGCTTAGCTTTTACCGAAACGTATCAAGTCGGGCTTGCTTGTTTAGTCTCAGAGCTGATTGCCAATACTGCTGGGTGTGTTAATTTACGCTGGGCAGAAATCGCATAGAACTGTTCACATAAGTGCTCTGTGTGTCCCACTTTTAGCAATTGATAATCGCGCTCAACCCGATCACTGATTACATCTGGCATAGCAAAAAAACCGACCCCGGCCTCACCAAATGCTTTCATGAGCGCACTATCATCGAACTCGCCCATAATTTGTGGCTGTATATTTTGTTGCTCAAACCATTGCAATAAACGCGCCCGCATTGCCGCATCGCGGCCGGGTAATAAAAACGGTGCTCCGTTCAGACATTGTGGAAAATCTCCGGGAAAACGTTGCAGTAAATCGCGCCGGGCAAAGAAACTCAGGCTGGATTGCCCGAGAAAATGGCTATAGCCCCGTATATTGATTTGTGCTGGCAAAGGACTATCCGACAACACGATATCGAGCTTATGCGTCGCTAGTTCTGCCAATAAAGGCTCAAGCTTGCCTTCACGACAATTTAATCGCAAAGTTTGCGGCAAACTCAAAGCGGGCTCCAACAAGCGATACGCCACAGCCTTTGGCACGGCGTCAGAAATGCCGACACGAAATGGCAAATGCCGCTGAGTTAAACCTTGTTGTAAAACCTCCTGCAATTCTTGCCCCAGAGCGAAAATCTCTTCGGCATAACTCAGCACCATTTGTCCGGCATCAGTCAACTCCAATTGCCTGCCTTGTTTGCGAAACAGCGCCACGCCCTGCACCTCTTCAAACAAACTCAGTTGGCCGCTGATGGTTTGTGGCGTCAAATGCAAAATTTCACTGGCACGGGCGATGCTGCCATGCTTAGCAACCATCCAAAAATAATGTAAGTGCTTGAAGTTAATTTGACTCATACCTGCCTTTACTTCGATTTTTTCGATTAATCAATCAATTATATTCGACTTTTTTTGTGACGGTGTAATGCTTAGACTAGCAGTACTTGGTAATGGTTAGTCTTGTTCAGACTGAAACCAGGCATTTTTTAACTTCAAGGAGCTTATTATGAGCAACTTTAATCGCTACAACGGGCAATCGGCACAAACTGTCGCCTACACTGATCACAGTGCCTGGGGGCGCATCAGTACCCATAAGGTATTACGCAATACCTATATGTTGCTGGCTATGACCTTGTTTTTCTCTGGCGCGATGGCGGCTCTTAGTGTCAGTCTGCAAATTAAAGGGCTGGGTGGGATTATTACCCTGATCGCCAGTATGGCTTTGTTATTCGTAACCATGAAATTGCGCAATAGCGTCTGGGGCCTGGTTTCTATCTTCGCCTTCACTGGTTTTATGGGGATGAGCTTAGGCCCAATGTTGAGCCGCTATTTAGCTTTACCAGGTGGTAGCAGCATAGTCATGACCGCCATGCTAATGACAGGTTTTATTTTTGCGGGTTTGTCGGCCTATGTCTTAATCAGCAAACGCGATTTCAGCTTTATGGGTGGATTCTTGTTTGCCGGCATGATCGTGGCGGTACTTGCAAGTCTGGGCGCCTTCTTCTTTGAAATTGCTGCCTTGTCCTTAGCCGTGTCGGCCGTAATGGTGTTGTTGATGTCAGGCATGATTTTGTATGAAACCAGCAATATCATCCATGGTGGTGAAACCAATTACATCATGGCCACCATTGATCTCTATCTGAGTATCTTTAATTTATTCACCAGCTTGCTGCACTTGCTGGGCTTTATCGAAAAGGAATAAGAGCATGATGTACAGCGTCGCTGAGCCATGGATGTGGCTGGTCTTTATTGCTTTCGTGCTGGCGATGCTGGCGCTGGACGTATTCGCTTTGGGCGGTTCACGCAGTCACAAAGTCAGTGTACGCGAAGCCGCCACCTGGTCTTTGGTGTGGGTAGCCTTAGCTCTGTTGTTTAATGCAGGCTTATGGTGGTACTTACGTGATCAGGCAGGTAGTCAGGTTGCGGGTGAAAAAGCACTGGAATTTTTAACTGGCTATGTCATAGAAAAATCTTTGTCGGTTGACAATATCTTTGTGTTCTTAATGATCTTCGCGCACTTTGGCGTCAAACCCGAATACCAGCGCAAGGTCTTGCTCTACGGTGTACTGGGTGCGGTCGTAATGCGCATCATCATGATTTTGTTGGGCAGTTGGGTGGTCAGTCAGTTTGGCTGGGTCTTGTACTTGTTCGGTATTTTCTTGCTAATTACCGGTATGCGTATGCTGGTAGCGAATGAGCAAGAACCTGATTTAGAAGCCAATCCGGTATTAAAACTAGCGAAACGTTTGCTGCCTTTCACTAATCAGCAACATGGTGAAAAACTCAGCGTAATTGAAAATGGTAAGCGTGTATTCACACCATTATTTCTGGTGTTGATACTCATAGAAATTAGCGACGTGGTGTTCGCGGTCGATTCGATTCCGGCAATTTTTGCCGTCACCACCGATCCTTTCATCGTGTTTACCTCGAATATTTTCGCCATCATGGGTTTGCGTGCGCTGTACTTCTTGCTCGCGGATATGGCAGACCGTTTCCACTTACTGAAGTTTGGTCTGGCGTTTGTCTTGATGTTTGTTGGTAGCAAAATGCTGGTTGTGAAATGGCTGCATGTACCACCAGCAGTATCGCTGCTGGTGATAGGCAGTATTTTGATCAGCTCTATCGTCGCTAGTTTATTTATCAAACCCAAAAACCAGGACTAAAAAAACTAAAGCCTGACGTAACCGATCACTTCCCTTTTGGCAGCATTTTGCTTAGCAATGCTGCCATTTTTTTATTTTTTTAAGTTACCTTATAAATAATTTCTATTAGCTTGCAAACCCTGTATCGCTCACCTGGCGTCGCAGCGCCGCACACCGACACTGAATTTAGCTGCAAATTCACGTATAATTAACGCAGCTCACGAAAACGCCTATAGTAAAAGGCAGATACGCAGAGCGGCGCCGATTTGAAATTCAGATTGCGGGCGCCTGATAAATGCAGCTAAAAGGATAAGACCCGATCCGCCAGACTGCATAGGCCGATCGGGTTTTGTTTTTATCCAGACATGCCCAGGCCTGACCCCATGCAAACTTTGCTTTGCATGCCGCCATATAGCCCATATTGTTCAGGAGTTAAGCATGAGTAGCGTCAGTACCGAAAACCAGTTACGCCAATTATTACAAAATCGCATCCTGATTTTGGATGGCGCGATGGGCACCATGATACAGCGCTATAAGCTAGGCGAAGCCGATTACCGTGGTGAACGTTTTCGCGACTTTAGTGGTCCCGATAGTGAGCGTGAATTGTTCTTGAAAGGGAATAATGAACTCTTGTCACTAACACGACCTGAAGTCATACAAGAAATTCACGAACAATATCTGGCGGCCGGTGCCGACCTGATAGAAACCAATACCTTTGGTGCCACTGGTGTCGCGCAAGATGATTACCATATGGCGCATTTGGCCTATGAAATGAATCTGGTTTCGGCCAAACTGGCGCGCGCCGCCTGCGATAAATACAGCACACCAGATAAACCGCGCTTTGTTGCCGGTGCATTAGGCCCAACGCCTAAAACCGCTTCGATTTCGCCTGATGTGAATGACCCGGCGGCACGCAATGTCACGTTTGATCAATTAGTCACCAGCTACCATGAACAAGTGCGTGGTCTGGTTGATGGCGGTGCCGATGTTTTATTAGTTGAAACCATCTTCGATACCCTGAATGCCAAAGCCGCACTGTTTGCGATCGATCAGTATTTCGAAGAAACCGGTTTGCGCCTGCCCATCATGATTTCTGGCACCGTGACCGATGCCTCGGGTCGTATTTTATCGGGCCAAACCGTCACCGCGTTCTGGAATTCGGTGCGACACGCCAAACCACTCACGGTGGGCTTAAACTGCGCGCTAGGTGCAGCGCTGATGCGGCCGTATGCCGAAGAACTCTCGAAAATTGCCGACACCTTCGTCTGTATTTATCCGAATGCGGGTTTGCCCAATCCCATGAGCGATACTGGCTTTGATGAATTACCAGCCGATACCTCAGCCTTACTCAAAGAATTTGCCGAAGCCGGCTTTATCAATGTCGCGGGTGGCTGCTGTGGCACCACGCCCGACCACATCAAGGCGATTGCCGATATTTTGCGCACCCATCAGCCGCGCACACTACCTGTCATCGAACCAGCCATGCGTTTATCCGGACTGGAACCGTTTACTGTCGATGCGCAATCCTTGTTCGTGAATGTCGGTGAACGTACCAACGTCACCGGTTCGAAAGCCTTTGCCCGTCTGATTTTGAATGAGCAATACGATGAAGCCTTGAGCGTCGCCCGTCAACAAGTTGAAAATGGCGCGCAAATCATCGACATCAATATGGATGAAGCGATGCTGGATTCGCTGGCCGCGATGACCCGCTTTTTAAATCTGATCGCTTCCGAGCCCGATATTGCGCGAGTGCCGATTATGATCGACTCCTCAAAATGGAGCGTGATCGAAGCGGGCCTGAAATGTGTACAAGGTAAGGCCATCGTCAACTCGATTTCGATGAAAGAAGGCGAAGAAGAATTTTTACGCCAGGCCAAACTCTGTAAGCGTTATGGCGCGGCGGTGATCGTGATGGCATTTGACGAAACTGGCCAAGCTGACACCTATGCCCGCAAAGTCGAAATTTGCAGTCGCGCTTATCACACCTTAGTCGATAAAGTTGGCTTCGATCCAGAAGATATTATTTTTGATCCCAATATTTTTGCGGTCGCCACCGGTATCGAAGAGCACAATAATTACGCCGTCGATTTTATCGAAGCGACGCGCTGGATTAAGCAAAACCTGCCAGGCGCGAAAATCAGCGGTGGCGTTTCCAACGTCAGCTTTTCTTTCCGTGGCAATGATCCGGCACGCGAAGCCATCCACACGGTATTCCTGTATCACGCGATCCAGGCTGGCATGACCATGGGCATCGTCAACGCCGGCATGATAGGCGTCTACAGCGAACTTGATGCTGAGTTGCGCGAACGCGTCGAAGACGTGGTGTTAAATCGCCGCGACGATGCCACCGAGCGCATGATAGAGTTTGCCGCCAGCCTCAAAGCCGGCGATAAAAAACAAGAAGTCTCACTCGAGTGGCGCAATGATCCCGTCGCCAAACGTTTAGCGCATGCCTTGGTGCATGGCATCACGCAATGGATAGTCGAAGATACCGAAGAAGCACGCCAGCAAGTCGCACGGCCTATACAAGTGATCGAAGGGCCATTGATGGATGGCATGAATATCGTCGGTGATTTATTCGGTCAGGGTAAAATGTTTTTACCGCAAGTGGTGAAATCGGCGCGGGTGATGAAGCAAGCCGTGGCGCACTTAGTGCCCTTCATCGAAGAAGAAAAGAAACGCAGTGGCGACACCAAATCCAAGGGCAAAATTGTGATTGCCACAGTCAAGGGCGATGTTCATGACATTGGTAAAAACATCGTCACCGTGGTCTTGCAATGTAATAATTTTGAAGTCGTGAACATGGGCGTGATGGTGCCGTGTTCAGAAATTTTAGCCAAAGCCAAAGCGGAAAATGCCGACATTATCGGCTTATCGGGCTTAATCACGCCCTCACTCGAAGAGATGGCTTATGTCGCCAAAGAAATGCAGCGTGATCCGCATTTCCGCATGATGAAGATACCGCTGTTAATCGGTGGTGCCACCACCAGCCGCGCCCATACCGCAGTCAAAATCGCGCCGAATTACGAAGGCCCGGTAGTGTATGTGCCCGATGCTTCACGCTCGGTATCCGTCGCGCAATCGCTGTTAAGCCCGGAAGCACGCGAGCAATACATTGCCGACATCGATAGCGATTACCAACGTTTGCGCGAACAACATGCGAACAAACGCACGCAAGCGATGCTGAGTTTAGCGCAAGCACGCAAAAATAAAATGCAGCTGGAATTTAGCGGCGAGTGTGCACCACGACGCCCCAAATTCATCGGCCGTCGGGTCTTTAAAAATGTCGATTTAGCGACCCTGGCTAATTACATAGACTGGGGTCCATTCTTCCAGACCTGGGATTTAGCCGGTCCTTTCCCGGCGATCTTGACTGATGAAGTGGTGGGTGAAGCCGCGACCAAAGTCTATGCCGAAGGCCAGGCCATGCTCAAGAAAATCATCGATGGTCGCTGGCTGACCGCGAATGGCGTGATTTCCTTATTGCCTGCGAATAGTGTGAATGACGATGACATCGAAATCTATACCGATGAAAGTCGCACTGAAGTTGCCTTCACTTATTACGGTGTGCGTCAGCAAACAGAAAAACCGATCATCGATGGCGTGCAAAGACCTAACCAATGTCTGGCCGATTTCATCGCTCCCAAAGACAGTGGCGTCACCGATTACATCGGTATGTTTGCGGTGACTGCGGGTCTGGGCATAGAAAAGCACGAACAACGTTTTGAAGCTGCACACGATGACTACAGCAGCATCATGTTGAAATCGCTGGCAGATCGTTTAGCCGAAGCCTTTGCCGAATACCTGCACGAACGGGTGCGTAAAGACCTCTGGGGTTATGCGGCGGACGAACAATTCAGTAATGCCGAATTGATTAAGGAAGCGTATCTGGGCATACGTCCGGCTCCGGGTTATCCGGCGTGCCCTGAACACACCGTGAAAGCCGAGATGTTCCGCGTCATGCAATGTGCCGAAATCGACATGCAAGTAACGGAATCTTATGCCATGATACCTGGCGCAGCAGTCTCAGGTTTTTACTTTGCGCATCCGCAATCGAAGTATTTTACGGTCGGTAAAATCGGTCAGGATCAGGCGCAAGATATGGCGCAACGCCGTAATGTCGCACTTGATGAAGTTGAACGCTGGTTAGCACCGAATCTGTAATCGCCCATGTCTCGCCAGTCTGTGATTAGGCTGGCGAGTGCGCTGCCGGTAGTAATTCGATATCCGGCAAATTCGCCAACACCGCATCGTAAGTCGGGTAAGTTTCCAGGGCTTGTGTCACCACCGCCAAAGGCTCAGCCCAGATTTCTGGTAAATCTCTTTCCGCAGACTCTAAAATCTTGAATGCCAAAGCTTCGCGTGGAGGGCAAAATTGTGCATCGACACCCGGCTTATTACCCCGCGCATCGATACGGTACCAGCCAAAATCGCGCAAATACACTGCATTCAAGCCATGTAAGCAGTACGGTGCACCGTCACCTCTGACCGATAAACGCTGATAACAAAGCCCGGCCGGAATTTGATTGGCACGTAATAAAGCCGCCAGCAAATGACTTTTGGCATAACAATAGCCGGTTTTATGCTGCAAGACCTCGGAGGCTTTGCAAGTCACCGGATTTAAGCGGTAATCATTGCTATGGCGGATTTCATCGCGCACAAATTCAAAACAGTTTTGCACTAATTGATATTCTGTTTCGGCTGAGGCGGCAAGTCTTTGTGCCAGTTGCTGTACCTCAGGGTGCAAAAAATCGATGTATAAACTGGGGGCGAGAAACGCTTGCATGCAGGCTTTCAAAAAATGGTGAGCTATCAGGTCGATGCCCTTACTTATTCAAGTTCGGCGCTTAGCTCGCGGTTTTTTGGCAAGCTCAGCATCGCACAAACAAAACAAGTCAGCAATAATACGGCAGCTTCTATGCCGTTGACACCATGTGGTTTCAAAAACCAGCCAAATTGCCAATGATGTAAATAAATCGCGACGCTGTACAAGGCACAAAATAAGCCACCTAATATCCAACTCAAAATAGGCCAGCGCGCCACGGCAAAAACGGGGGCGGCAAAAGCTTCCAGCGCAGTGATTGCGGCAGTCAACGTCACGCCAAATGGCCAGCCTTGTTCGCTCAGATAGGTGCCCCAGGCCACCCAGCCGCCATTTTCTATGCGATGCCAGCCATGCAACATGACAAAAAAGGCGGTGAAATAGCGTAGCAAACTGGTGGCCCATTTTTGCTTCGCCGGACTTTGGTACCAAGCCAGGCTAAGTAAGGCGACGATGATTAAGACACTGCACTCCATGCCATAATTTTCGCTACCTAAATCAAACCAGCCATTCTTTCTTTGCAAAACTAAGAGCCAGCTCAGGTAAGTCAGGATCAAGCTGTAGGCAGCGGCTCTAACACGCCAACCGAGTAATAGTGACAAACCAGCGGTCGCCTCACTGAGCGAAATCAGTACCGCACAAGCGTAAGCAAAAGGCAGACCTTGCTGACCTAAAGCATAAGTTAACCAATCCTGCCCTTCAAAAAACAAGCGGTGTAAGCCGCGTAAGCTTATTAGTAAACCCAGGCTAAGGCGCAATAATTTTGCCGCTGGTAAGTCCGCGCTGGCAGACAACTCAGTAGGACTTAGTGTGACGACCGACGAGCTAGTCATGGCGTGGCACTCCTTAAAATAAACTCAGCGTAGTGAAAGAAACTTCCGTATCGTTAAGTTAATTATTTTACTCAGTGCATGACGCCAGAACGGCTTACATACTTTTGACTGCGTTTTCCCGCAACAATCCTGACCCGGCGCTACAAACTGTGATGCATCACGACTTTGCCAAAATGCTGGCAAGCGGCGAAATTATCCCAGGCGTCCGGCACTTCTTGCCAGGTAAATTCGCGCGCGATAATCGGTTGCAAGTGATGCATTTGCATCGCCTGGCACATCGCCGTCAACGCTTGTCGGCTGCCCACACTGACCCGGCGTAAATCGGCACCGCTCAGCATAATTTGCATGGCATCAAACTCATGCCTGGCTTGAGCTAAGAACCCAATCAACGCGATTTCCGCACCCACTTTTACTGCCTTCAAGCTTTGTGCCAGCGTGCCCACGCCACCTGTTTCTATGACTTTATCGACACCACCCTGACTGTGTTCGTGCACCTGCTTTCCCCATTCCGGTTGTTGATGATAATTGATGACGTGATCAGCACCTAATTCATAGAGTTTGTCGATTTTCTGCTGGCTGGAAGTCAGCGCAATCACGCGCGCGCCCCAAAGTTTGGCAAACTGCAACGCGAATAAGGCGACGCCACCGCTGCCCAATATCAAAATCTGCTGCCCGGGTTGCAATGGCCGTCCTTCACTTAAGGCGCTCCAGGCCGTCAAGGCAGCACAGGGCAAGGTCGCGCCCTGCGCGAAACTCAAATGCTGCGGCAAGCTGACCAGATCGTGTTCAGCGACACACTTGTACTGGCAAAGCCAGCCATCCTGGTGACTGCCATACTGCAACAACCGATACGCCGCTTCAAATCGCCCACCTGACCATTGCGGAAAAAAACTACTTATAACGCGGTCCCCGACTTTAAAGCGGGTACAGCCTGAGCCGCAGGCCAGCACTTCGGCCGCCGCATCGGATAAAGGAATAAAATCTGCCTGGCTCTGGCCTGGGTATTCCCCCCGCACTAAAGCCAGATCACGATAATTCAACGAACTGGCTTGCACTCGCAACAAAACCTGGGCGTGTCCTGGTTCAGGTATTTCGTGCTCACTTAAGGTCAGACTGGCTAAATCGCCCGATTTGGTAAAACGATAACTTTGCATGATAATCTGCTCTGCTGTTAAGGCTTAAGCCAGCTATTGTAGGGATAGGAAACCCGGCAAAACAGCGTTGAAAATCTCGATTTATTGATCATTCGTCTAACTCGCTATGAATTACCTCGACGACATAATTGAGCACTTACACGTGCAAAGTGCTTTATATGCGCACTTCAACATGCATGCACCCTGGGGGATTAACTTCGCCAGTCACCCAGCCGCACGTTTTGGTATCGTTCAGGAAGGCACTTGTTATCTGATCAGCCCGCATGCGGAACAGCCCATACCTCTTAAGGCGGGCGACTGCTTTATTCTGACTGGGGAAAATCAATTCAGTCTGTGCGATCAATTACACAGTCCGCGTGTTGATTGTGATAGCGCCTACAGTCAGTTAGCACAACGAGAAATACATCACCAGGGTACAGGTTCGCGAGCCAGCCTCTTAGCTGGGCGATTTTTATTTGAACATGGCTTCAGTGCGACCGCGTTAAGTATTTTGCCGCCCTTATTGGTGATGAATTTACTGCCACAGCAACAGCAAATGTTCAGCCAGTGTCTGCGCTGGATCGCACAAGAAAATCAAGATCCTGGCTATGCCAGTAAGCAAATCATACAAAAATTAGTCGACGTTTTACTCTTACAGACGCTGCGTCTGTATTGCCAGCAACAGCAATTCCAGGGCGGCTTGCGTGGATTTCAGGACAGGTATCTGGCCCCCGTACTGAGCGCCATTCATAGCGACTTACAACATAACTGGACGCTACACGATTTAGCGCAAAAAGCTGGATTATCGCGAGCCGCATTTGCTTCGCATTTTCGCCAGGTGACAGGACATACTCCCTACCAGTATCTTACCATTTGGCGCATGCAGCAAGCGCGTAAGCAGTTAAGATCTACCCAGTATAGCTTGAGTGAAATCGCCGCTCAGTGTGGCTATGAAACCGATGCGGCGTTTCAACGGGTATTTAAGCGGCATCACAATTGCAGCCCCGGGGTCTACCGTAAAATGCAGGCAGCCATGGCTGAAGCAAATCGCCAGCAAACCGTCGCTACATCTGCCTCCAGCCTGGCGTAGCAAACCTTGCACCATCAAGTATAAGCAGATGTCACCTTTTCAAAAGGCAGCTTAGTCAGCAAAAGAGCTTAAGCGACGTTAGCGAATTTAAGCAAAAATTAAGCAGAATTTAAGCAAATTTATCACTTAATCCACCATTCTTGAGCAAACCCCTGGCTATTCAAGCCCATTCCGTCTCGTTACAATACGTTACTTAATTTCGCGTTTCACCAATTTGAGTATCAGGTCGTGAGGCCATTCGCCTAGGCTAACCACGGCAAATAACTACCCACACACATCGTCAAGTCCGGTATTGGCAGTTCTGTCTGCCATCCCTGTGGATGGTGTTCGCCTGTGTCCGCACTCAGCTTGGTGGCTTTTTAATTGGCAGGCTTTGCCGCCCCTTTCTGATCTGACCGCTCATGCGACTTTTTAAGCTCACTTTACCAATTCTCGCGCCTGTCTATTCCCGGCAACAACTAAGTAGCGGCACTCAGCCTCAGGTGCTGGCTTTAAATTTCGCCTGCCTGGTAGTGTGCGCTGGCTATTTACTAAGTGGTATCGTTGGTCATCAACCCTGGAAGCAAGATGAAACCTATATCTTTGGCATCATCCAGCACATGGTGGAAAGTGCCGACTGGGTTGTCCCAACCATGGCTGGTGAAGCTTTTATGGAAAAACCGCCACTGTATTATTGGCTGGCCAGTGGTTTGGTGATTTTATTTGGCGATTTCATGCGCTGGCACGATGCAGCGCGACTCGCTAATCCGATTTTTATGTCTATCACTTGTCTGGCCTTGTACCGCGCCGCGCAACTGGCCTGGGGCAACCATGCCGGGCGAGTCTCGGTATTGGCCTTACTCAGTTGCCTGGGCTTACTCTTGCATAGTCATTTGATGA
Source organism: Undibacterium sp. (assembly GCA_041913845.1). Classification (GTDB taxonomy): domain Bacteria; phylum Pseudomonadota; class Gammaproteobacteria; order Burkholderiales; family Burkholderiaceae_D; genus Undibacterium. Next base: position 64,658 of record JAYSEN010000007.1, on the reverse strand, counting down.
TTACCGACGTGCCTATGCTGACTGGATTTGCAATTGCGCTGCTAGGCTTACTCGCTTATCAGAGCCAGCAAAAATGGGCCGCGGCCTACCTCGGCCTGGGTGTAGGTCTGGCATTTCTCGCTAAAGGTCTATTAGCCTGCGCGGTATTTTGCTTAAGTGCAGTGATCTTGCCATGCTTGTTTGCAAATTGGCGGCGTCGGGATTACGCGGTTTTTTTGCTGCAAGCGGCCGCGTATAGCTTGCCTTTGCTATTGATCTGGCCACTTTGCCTGTATCTGCGCGATACCGATTTATTCATGGAATGGTTTTGGCAAAACAATGTCGGACGCTACCTGGGTTTTGCCGTGGCAAAATTGGGCGCGGAACACAAACCCGGTTTTTGGCTGGCAGCCTTACCCTGGTTTAGCTTTCCGGTCTTACCGCTGCTGCTGATTTATGCAGGCAAGCGAGGGCGCCAAATTTGGCAAGATACAGGCTGGCAAATTGCGAGCGTGGTCTTTGCCGTAATGCTGGTGTTATTGCAGACGGCGGCTTCAGCGCGCGACAACTATGCCCTGCCCTTGCTTGCGCCCTTAGCGCTGGTTGCTGGCCCTATTCTGCCGGTTTTACCTAAGCGTTTGCTGGCGCTGGGTGACTGGTTCAGCCGTTGTCTGTTTTCTAGCATCGCAGTGATCATCGTCTTAGTCTGGCTGTGCATGTGGCTACAGGGCACAGCCCCTGACTGGCCTTGGCTGACGCGGCACTTACCCGCCGATTATGCACTGCAATTTAAGCTCGCTGATGTGTTAGTCGCCAGCACAGCAACACTCGCTGCGTTTCTGATCTGGTCACACGCACCACGCTGGCCTGAACGTTTCTTACTCAGCTGGTTAACCGGTTTAAGCTTATGCTGGTGCTTGTTGAGCAGCTTGTGGCTGGATTGGATAGATTACGCCAAAAGTTACCAGGCGGTGTACACCCAAATCCAGCAAAAACTACCGCGTGATTTTCACTGCATCGCCAGTTATAACTTAGGCGAATCTGAACGTGCCATGTTGCGCTATTACACTGGCATTATCAGCACCCGACTGGAAAACCAGCCGAAATCGGATTGCGAACTGGTGTTAATCGGCAGTTACATCGATCAAGCTCTGTCGCATTATCAAGCAGCTGACTGGGAATTACTTTGGCAAGGCGCACGCCCTGGTGATCAGCGTGAACGTTTGCGCTTATTTCAGCGCGATAACGCAGCCGCGCTGGCTGAGAATTTTCCCCACGAATTAAAAATGGAAACCTTGCCCGATTAGTTAGGCAAACATCACAAAATCAGACAAGGTCGCCAGTCTGGATTATGCTGCGATAAGCAAACCAAGCGGTTTGCCCAGCCTGCTGCCAAACTCTGATAATCTGAATTTACAAAACTCAGCGGACGCGACATTGCAGCTAAACTATATAGCCTTAGTCGATATGATTTTGTATTATTCTCCCCAATATTTCTTCCGCTCACGATAGCAGAGAGTGAGTCAATTTTATGTGTGTGAATTACACCCCAACGCGCCATGAAAAGCTGGCCTACTTTGCCCGCACTGGCAAAGACCTCGACGATTATTGGCCAGAAACCTGGCAAGACTATCAAGCGCCTATCGTTAAACTCGATCAGGAACGAGAACGTGAAGTGGTGTTAGCCAGCTACGGCATGGTGCCGCAAAATCATTTACCTGAAGGGGTGCGCTTTAGCACCATGAATGCGCGACTCGAAACCATCGCCGAAAAACGCAGTTATGCACGGGCCTGGCGTCTGGCCCAGCGTTGTCTGGTGCCGATGTCAGCGTTTTTTGAACCGAATTATGAAAGCGGCAAAGCCGAGCGCTGGCGTATTGGTGTCAAGGCCGAAGGCGAGCATGCCGCCTATCCCAGTGACACAGCAAGCCAGGCCGAATTTGCCGTGGCCGGGCTCTACCATAGCTGGCAAGACCCACAAGGGCAATTGCAGTTTTCCTTCACGCAAATCACCATCAATGCCGATCAACATCCTTTGATGCAGCGCTTTCATAAACCTGGCGATGAAAAACGCAGCCTGGTGATTTTGCCTCCTGAGCATTACGATGATTGGTTAAGCGATCAACAGCAAGAGTTTGCGCGCGCCTTACTGACGCTGTACCCGGCCTTGAACATGTGGGCCGAACCCGCGCCCTTACAACGCGTCAGCAAAGCGAAGGCGAGTAGCCGTAAAGCCGGACCGGCATCATCCGCAGCAGATGAAGCACCCGCCAACACCGCACAACAAGCCAGTTTGTTTTAAATTCAGCGCGTATTGCGGGCAGAAAAAAACCGGATGCACTGATCCGGTTTTTCTTTTGGCAGTTGCCGACTAAGGCTTATTTCTTTGCCGAACCTGCACTATATAAATCGATCACGGTACTGATGCCATCCTGGCAAACCTGGCAGAATTTTTCACTGCGATCAAACATGATGCATTGCATTTCTGAACGATAAAACCCGGTCGCTTCGTAGTTCGCGCCTTCAAACGCACCGATAGTATGACGATGCTCAGCCTTATCAAACAAGGCCGAGGATTGCGCCAGGTCTTTTTTGAATAAGGCACTCATTTCTGATTCCGGCCGATTATTCTTACGTAATTCAGCACGGATTGCCTGATACGCACGCGAGCCCTTTTCATACTCCTCTTTAGGCCAGGGCGTAGGCATAGGCGTACCGGCTTTGACATGCTGTTGCCACTTCACCTGAGCCGGATTTTTTAAGGCCGTGACATTCGGTTCCCAGGGCTCCTGACGTTCTGTACCACCGGTCGCATACGCCACCGGTGAGGTGTAATACTCATCCGCTAAGCCGGCGAAGTGATGACCAAATTCATGCACGAATAAATAATTGGCCCAGTCATTGCTTGCTGCCGCGGTTGAGAATTGACCAAAGATACCGCCGCCGCCATAGGTTTCGTTATTGACCAGAATTTCTATGAATTCATACGGCGCATACTGCGAAATTTCGCGCAAGGCGCGGTTATCCAGGGTCAATACATAGCGTTCACTGGCAAAAATATCGTAGCGCGTGCCCAGGCTGGAAGCTTTGTAATGACCGGTCGATGGCCGCGACACGCCGGCTTCCGGGGTGGGTACGGCTAAGGCCCAGACATTGAAGTCTTTAGCGCGTTCTTTAAAGGGCGAAACCGTGAATAAATGCTTGGCCAGACGCTTGGCATCGGCGACGAATTTCGTCATTTGTTGTTGGGTATAGCCATCACCTAAAACCAGTAAATCGACCTTTTCTGAAGATGGGCCGCTGACATGGATAGGCACGGGTTTTAAACGCGCATCGACTTGTTTCTTCACCACGTCCTGAGCCTTGGCATCAACCACGGTATGCCAGACTTCGACAAATTTATCTTGCGATTCGCGTTTCAAGACGCTGACTTTGACGGGCTTGCCGAAATCAGGAAAGCGCAGCGATTCCTGAAAACCACGACGTTGCTTGCTTGCTTCTTCGGTACTTTGCCATTCGCCAAAAATCGTCGAAAAACCACGTGAGTACAATAATTCATTGCTTACAGCATCGCGCACTTCAAATAAATTCACACCACGATTAGTGTGATCAATATTTTTTTGTAAGTTACCTGGCCAGGGCAGAGGCTCGATTACCACGCGTTCTATCGCATAGCTTTCGGACTTGGCATCGCCCGTGTGCATGTAATCGACACGCAGGGTAGCAGGGGCAGACTGTTGTGCCAGCGCCAGGCTAGCACAACAACTTGCCGCAAGGAAATTTATAATCGCTATAAAGGATTTGGTCTTCATGTCTCATCCAAATGGATACCGGATTTCAAGCAAAACTTCTGACTTGCCCTACCTTAGGTAACAAAGTCAGGACGATTTTGCTGGCGTCCTGGGTTAAAATAATGCCTACAATTTGGCTGGTCTGAGTATGCCCGAGAGCTGGCGCAGACCTTGCTTTACTAAACCTGGCTGTGTCTGAAACAGCACGATTTCCAGCCACGCCATGATACGCTGGCTACGGCAAAATTAGCGCCTAAAAATGCGGCTTCTGTCAAAATGAAATCGCGACCAGCCTGGTATTTAGCGCGCTTACTTTTGTCAGCAGTCAGTTTTACCTCTGCTGGTTTAGCCTGATATCAGGTTCTGTGAAACGCAGTAACTTTCGACTTTAAACGGATTAGCCATCAACGATGAACCAATTTGACTATACGCTAACCTCACCTTTGCGCCGCAGCGCAATGGCGCAACAAGTGTTTTTAGGCATCACCGTGCTATGGCATCCCGACCCGGCCATGATAGGCAGTCAGTATTTGCACAGCCGCAGCCAGGATGTACTCGAACTGAATCGCTTCACGCCCTTATTTTGCCACCCGGGGCAAACCGGCATGCCGATGTCGGTGGGCACGATTTCGCGCACGCCTATTCTCTTGCGCTGGCAAGATGCGCAAAGCGTAATGCTGGAAGTGCCGCCCAGCCGCATGGTGGTCGAAGTCAATGGCCATGAAATTATTGATCAGATTAATTTAAGTTCGAGTCAGATAGATCAGGGGGTAGTGATCAGTCTGGGCCGCAGCGTGTTTTTATGCCTGCACTGGATGCGTTGCCTGCCGCAATTTAATCTGATTCCCGAAATAATCGGGGTCGGCAGTGCCGCAATCCAATTGCGTGAACAAATCCGGCAAATGGCCAAGAGTGATTTACCGATTCTTTTACTCGGCGAAACAGGAACCGGTAAAGAACTCGCGGCCAAAGCGATACATCAATTCAGTAGCCGCGCTCACGCGCCATTGGTTACCGTAAATATGGCGGCCTTAAATGAAACTCTGGCCGCCGCCGACTTATTTGGTGCTGCCAAAGGCGCATACACCGGAGCAGCGCAAACCCGTAAAGGGTATTTCGCCGAAGCAGCGGGTGCCACCTTGTTTTTAGATGAGGTGGGCAATACACCAGCCAGCATACAACCGATGTTATTGCGGGTGCTGGAAACGGGTGATTACCGGCCACTCGGCGCGAGTCAGGATTGCCATTCGACGGCGCGAATTTTAAGTGCCACCGATCAAAATCTGTATCAAAGCAATTTCAATCATGCCTTGTTGCGTCGTCTGGAAAGCCTGGTGTTGCATCTGCCACCCTTAAAGCAACGCCGTGAAGATTTAGGGGTGTTAATCTTACATATTCTGGCCAACGAACCTGGCGAAGCGACACTAACCTCGGAATTCCCTGGCGACGTTTTAAACAGCTTATTTTGTTATGACTGGCCCGGTAATGTGCGGCAATTGGCGCAAGTGGTGCGACGCGTTTGCCTGCAATTACAAGCCGGACAAAGCCCGGATTTATCCGGCTTACTCGAACAAGCCAGCCAGCCCGCTCTGGGGGCAGTCAGTGAGCAACCAAAATTGCGTTCTGGCAATCTGGACTCGACCCTGCTCGGCGGCAATAGCGCAGGCAATAGTTTGGGGCGTTCAGCAAACAGCGTCGCACAGAGTCGCAAAAAACTCCATGAAATTAGTCACGATGCGGTCTTGAACGCGATGCGCAATCAGCGTTGGGAAATTTTAGCGGCGGCACAAGAACTGGGGGTGTCGCGCCCTTCCATGTATAAATTGCTGGAGCAACATCCACAAATCCGCCGCGCTCAGGATATTCCGGTAACCGAAATCCAGAGTGCATTGCAAGCCAGTCAGCAACAAATCGATCGTTGTGCCGAAATCTTACAAACCCCAGCTGAAGCCTTGCGTCGCTATTTAATGCTGAGTGGTTTATACGATGGCGCTAACGAGCGCAACGCTGGGAAATCGGCGGAGACGTAAACGCAGGCAAAACTGGCATGGCCGCGGTCTACGTCCTGACACTTAAACAAACAGTAAGCTCAGTGAACACGGCAAACGCACACGCCATAAGGGTTTTCAGAACATCGACTGAAAACCCGCGTGATTACTGCGTGTCCAGCCAATCCGATTAATAAACTTTATCTCATGTAATCTGACGATGTGCAAAAAAATATCCGCCATGCTGGTAGTGAGTATCGTGCTTGCCGGCGCTTACACCAGCAATGCACTGGCGCAAACCGCAGTCACTGCTCAGGCTGCTGATCGCGCCACCCCGCTTGGGGCGATCGAGTATTTCTTTACGCAATTACAGGCGGCAAATTTTTCTGGCTTGCCCGACGCACAACAACTTGAGCGCCTCGCGCCCCTACTCGACGCCGATTTAGTGACATTAATCCGGCGTGCGCAACAGGTCGAGCAAGCATGCGCCCGGGTCACGCCTGCTGGCGATAAGCCGCACATGATAGAAGGCGACTTGTTTAGTGGCAGCAATGAAGGCTATACCGAAGTCGCCTACGCCCAGGCGCAGACCAAAGGCCAGCGCGCTAAACTCGCTTTACACTTTATTTACACCGATACGCGTTTCCCAGCAGCGCATCATTTTCGCAATGTGGTCTGGCCCGCCGAAGCACAACTACGGCGAGATCCAGCACATTCCAGCTGGTTATTGCAAGATTTGAAATTTGAGCAGGGACGGGGATTGCGGCGTGATTTACACGACTTTATCGCGGCGGCGAAACGCTACTGCCAAGTGCAAGCCCCGGGCAGTCAGTGAGAAACCGTAGCGTGTCGGAGTCAACACTGGTTAGCGTAATCGACGCCAAAGCTGGAAAAATGCTGTGTGAAATCACATGTAAATTAACCACTTTTTACATGTTAATTTACACAGTTAATTAACACGAGGCTTTACGCATCAGTCTCAGGGATGGTGGTCTTGTGCTTCGTTGGGTTTTAGTGATCGTGCAAAGCCGGGCGTAAAACCTGATCGCAATGGCGGATATTGCGGCCTTTTTGGATCGCGTCGTAGACGCGGACTATGTCGCTATAAACCCCGAGTGGGAAGCCACGTCTATGCCCATCACGGGTTTCATGCAATAACTGATGCAAGTATTGCCCAGCCTGACGCTGGTAAATAGCTTGATTGATGCGTTTAACTAAATCATGGTCGTTACGTAATTCGGTGCGACGATGTTGCCGCAAATAATCATTCCAGCTTGGGATATACACATTGAAGCGCGGCTTCATACGCTGTCTTTGTGCCTCATAAGCGACGCCATCTTGTTGGCCTATGTAGAGATTCAGCAATAACAAATGCGCCTGAACTGAATTTTCTTGTTCTATATTTAATTCCAACACTTCTATCGCGTTTTCGGGTCGTTTGATGGTCAGCCAGAATTGGGCTTGCAATAAGGGGGACATGGGTGCGGATTGATAGTGCTGGGTCAAGTCCTGGTGTGGTTCGGTGGCCGCAAATTCCCGGCTCATGGGTTCAGTTTTAGCCTCGCTCAATGCGGCTAGACGTTGCGAACGTGCGCTAGTCATCGGTTCGGTGGTCTCTATTTTGCGTGGCGGCATAGGCAGGGTGGTGGATTCATCGAGCAAAGGCAAATCGTCGGCGCTGAGTTCAGCCACCTCTGCACGGTTAAAACTTTGCCACATCAGCAAGGCAAAAAAAACCACCGCGGCAATAATGAGGGCAGTGATAATTAAGCTTAAATAAGGTAGAGACATCGCGACACTCCGGCTCGGCATTCAAACCTGCAACTTCAGGAACAAACAGTGCAGGGACGGCATCCACTACAGCTTAGGGAGTCAATCAGCAAAGACCGTGCCAAGCCCACAGCTCAGCAAGAAAATGAAGTAAGAAGGCGCAATATGCGCCTGTAGGTGGGGAAACCAGGTTCAGGGAGGTGGGCGCCAGCAAGGGGCTGACGCGCCATTAGCATGTTAAGAATGAGGATAAAGCGGATTTGACACGAAAGCGCCAGAATGCTTAATCGGGGACCTGGCCTTCAACACCTTCGACATAAAACTTCATGCCGTGCAAATAAGCATCGTCCACGACTTGTCCGGCGGCGATACGTAACACGCCCTGATTATCCGTCACCGGGCCGCGCCAGATCGGTTGACTGCCATCGATGATGGCTTGTTTGCGTTGAGTCAGCAATGTTTTGAGTTCAGCCGGTAAATTTTGTTGCAAATGGCTGAGGTCTATCATTTGCTCTTTCAAGCCCCACCAGGTCGTCGCGCTTTGCCATTGTCCGGCCATCGCCGCCGCGACCCGTTGCTGGTAATACACGCCCCAGTTAATCACCGAAGCCGCGAGATGCGCGCGCGGGCCAAACTGACTCATATCACTATCCCAGCCAAACGCCAACACGCCTTTTTCTTCGGCGGTTTGTACCACGGCAGCGGAATCGGTGTTTTGCATCAGCACGTCCACACCTAAGGCAATCAGACTTAAGGCGGCTTCACGCTCCTTACCCGGATCAAACCATTTATTCACCCACACCACGCGCGTACTGGCTTTGGGATTGACCGAGCGCGCGCCAAGTGTAAAGGCATTGATATTGCGTAAAACTTCGGGAATCGGCACGGAGGCGACGACACCCAGTTTGCCACTTTGACTCAGCTTACCCGCGAGCAAGCCAGCCAGATAAGCGCCTTCATAACTGCGGACATCGTATTGCGCCAGATTCGCTGCAGTTTTATAACCCGTCGCGTGTTCGAATTTAATGGCGGGGAATTCTTTGGCCACTTTCAACATCGCTTCCATATAGCCAAAAGTCGTGCCAAAAATCATGTGATTGCCTTGATTTGCCAAATCCCTGAATACGCGTTCGGCATCGGCAGCACTTTCAGGCACGCTTTCCACAAAACTGGTCTGGACTTTTTCAGCAAAATGCTGCTCCAGTGAGCGTCGTCCTAAATCATGGGCGTAAGTCCAGCCAGCATCACCAACCGGGCCGATATAAACAAACGCGACTTTAAAGGCATTTGCTGCGGGCTTAGGCGTAGCGCCCTGCGCTGATGGCGATGGTTTGGTATCGCAAGCCGTCAACGTTCCCGCACTCAGACTTGCTAGCGCCAATAAAGTCTGGCGACGCCGACGATTAACATTACGCGGTCTGAAGAAAGTATCCATGGTGTTTTCCATTGTGGGTCAGAGTTTGCTAACGATGCTTCAACGATGAGTTATTGCAGGGTGCGGGTTTGATACTTACCAGGCCCGCCTTGCGACCTTAGTCTGACTGAATTTTTATCTTTACGCCAGCCTGTAATCTGGCATGCCCACCAGGTAAGCGAAAACCAGAAACAGTTTCTGCAGCAGTAAACCGCAAGTAAGGGTAATTCACTGAGGCCGCTGCACAACCGCGCTTCGCGCTATCAGCTTTGAGCACTCGCGACAATTATGCGAAAATCGCTCACTTGATATAAGGATCAAAACTCTGCCCCAGGGCCGCAGGTTGATCAACGCTCTGACGACGTGATTTTCCGGAAATTAAGGCTAACGCAAAAATACAGGCCAGATAAGGCAACATCGCCAGTAATTGCGAGGGCAAGGCAAAACCCAGCGCTTGCCAATGAAATTGCAAAATGGTGAGCGCCCCGAACAAGCTCGCACCAACAACGACGCGCAAAGGCCGCCAACTTGCAAACGTGGTTAAGGCCAGGGCTATCCAGCCACGCCCGGCGCTCATGCCTTCTACCCACATCGGCGTGTACACCAGCGATAAATAGGCGCCGGCAATCCCGGCACAAGCGCCGCCTAGCAAAACCGCATAAAAGCGCCAGCGTAAAACTGGCATCCCCAGGGCAAAGGCGGAATAAGGTGAGTCACCCAAGGCGCGCAATATCAATCCGGCGCGCTGGTAACGCAGTAACCAATGCAAACTGAGTGCGAATAACACGGCTCCCAGCGGTAAAAGCATACGCAAACTGGCTGGTGCAACCGGGCTCGACAAACCGAGCCAGCGTTGCCCCCAGAACGCGCTCAAGCCAGTCGCAAATAAAGCCAGCGCCAAGCCGCTGGCAAGTTGTTGCGCCCGCAGTATCAGACTCAGCCAGCCAAATAATGCGGCACTGAGCAGACCCGCCAGCATCCCGGCCAACAATCCCAACCAGTGTTGCTGAGTGTGTTGGGTGACGATAAAAGCCAGCAAGGCGCCGAGTACTATCATGCCTTCAGCACCCAGATTCAAGACCCCGGCTTTTTCATTGATCAGCAGTCCCAACCCCGCCCAGAGCAAGGGCGTAGCAGCGGCGATGATTGCCAATAGAAGCTCAGGAATCAGCACGGCGAGCCTCCCAACGACTCAGGCAAGCTTGCCAGGCCAACAAATTCAACAATAAGAGTCCCTGTACTAATTGGCTCATGGCCGCTGGTAAGCCCAGTCGCGATTGCGCCATTTCTCCGCCAATTTGCAGCGTCGCCAGTAAGGCCGCTGCCGCAATCATAGCCAGCGCATGCTGACGCGCTAATAACACGACGATGATAGCGGTATAGCCATAACCCGGTGAAATTGTTGGCAATAACTGACCTATCGGCCCGCCAACTTCAAACGCCCCTGCCAACCCCGCACATGCGCCAGAACACGCTACACAAAACCACAGCAAACGTGTTTGTGAAAATCCGGCGTAGCGCGCTGCCGCCGGAGCCGCCCCCGATGTTGCGACTTGAAAACCCAATAAAGTGTATTTTTGCAGTACGTACATCAGCAAGGCCAGCATCAGCACCAGCAAAAAAGCCAGCGGTAAGCGCGAACCATCAAACAGCATAGGGTAATGCTGCGTGAATAAGGCGGATTGTGGAAAATTCATACCAGCCTTATCTTTCATCGGGCCATTCACCAAATACAAAAGCAGCAATTGTGCGATGTAATTCAGCATCAGCGACACCAGGATTTCACTAGCGAGAAAACGTTGCTTCAAATAAGCAAAGATAGCCGCCCAAAGCGCTCCGGCGATTGCGCCCGCCAATGCGGCATAAAGCAGACAAGTAAACCCAGACAGGTAGGGAGATAAATTCAATAGCACACTGGCAGCCGCGATGCCGCCACATATAAATTGACCTTCGGCGCCAATACTCCAGAGCCGCGCGCGGTAACACCAGGCTAATCCCAGGGCGCAAAACAAAATCGGGGTTAACTTCAAGCCTACTTCAGCGAGACCAGGCCAACTAGTTAGGGGCGCGAATAAAATCACAAATAAACCATAAGCCCATGGTTTACCCAAGCCAATTAATAAGACACCCAACATTAAAGCGGTGCTGATCAGGGCGCAAACCGCTGCCAGGCCTGCCTGGCCAGTCGTGGTCCGCCAATAAAAAAGCCAGCTGCGGTCAATTTCTGCCGTCGCTGGCACAGTTTCCGGCACTAAGGCCATAATTCCTCACGTCTCCCCGTATACTGCCTCGGCCTGGCGCACTTTACGCAAGCCGCGCAAAGCCACTGTTTCGGCTTCGGCATAATCATCCCATAAGCCACTCATCCAATTTCCTAAAATTTCAGGATTGGCGGTGGCCTTATTAACCGAAGGCGATAAACGTCCTTTCGCCATGACTTGTATACGATCTGCTAATTCAAATAATTCATCCAAATCTTCGGTGATGAGTAAAATAGCACAGCCGGCGCGTTTTAATTCGTGTAAGCGCAACCAGATTTGCTGGGTCGAGGCAATATCAACGCCCCAGGTTGGTTGCGCCAATACCAAGACCTGAGGTTGCGTCTGTAATTCCCTGCCAAGTATAAATTTCTGCAGGTTGCCTCCCGACAAACTGGCGGCGCTGGCCTGACTGCCTGCGCTTTTTACCGCAAATTCATGCAAAATCTGACGCGCCGCCTGATGCAAAGCTTTCGCCTTAATCCAGCCAGCTTGCACCAGCCCAGGCTCTTGACGGCTGATCAGCAAATTATCTGCCAGGCTAAACTCAGCCACACTAGCGCGTCCAAGACGCTGCTCAGGAACACAGCGTAAGCCCAGCGTGCGTCGCTGACTCACATCCAAAGCCATAGCGTCTCGCCCGATTAACTGTAATTGTCCACGGCTGCGATTTGGCAATTGCTCACCGGACAGCAGTTCGAATAATTCGTGCTGACCATTCCCGGATACCCCGGCTATGCCAAGGATTTCGCCTGCATATAACTCCAGATCGAGGTCTTGTAAGTTCACACCGTGAAAATGCTGAGCCGGCAAACTAAAGTTTTGCAATTTTAAGCGGACTTCAGCTAGCGCCCCCAAATCTTGCTGAAGACGACGCTCAGTCCAGCCACCATCTTGCCCTATCATTAAGTGCGCCAACTCTTGCAGACTTAATTGCTGAGGCTGGCAGACGGCAACGACCTGGCCCTGACGCAAAACTGTGGCACGTTCACACAAATCTCTGACTTCATCGAGCTTGTGACTGATTAAGAGTATGCTGCAACCTTTGGCAGCAATTTTTCGCAAACTGGCAAATAGACTCTGCACTGCGGCCGGACTCAGCACCGCGGTCGGTTCATCAAGTATCAGTAATTGCGGTTGCGTCAGTAAGGCCCGGATGATTTCCACGCGCTGTCTTTCGCCCACCGATAAACTGTAGACTGGGCGTTGTGTATCCAGCTCGATACCATAGTCCTGCGCGGTTTGCTGAATTTCCTGCGCCAGACTATCGTCCGCTTTACGCCCAGGCAAAGCCAGCGCGATATTTTCCAGTACGGTCAGATTTTCAAACAGAGAAAAATGCTGAAACACCATAGCGATGCCCAGCTTACGCGCAATTTGTGGGTGAGAGATGTGGACAGTTTGACCATTCCAGCGGATTTCACCACTGTCCGCAGCCAAGGCACCGTAAATGATTTTCATCAGCGTCGATTTACCTGCACCATTCTCACCGAGGATGGCATGGATTTCTCCCGGCCTGATTTGCAGATTGATATTCTGATTGGCGACGAGCGCACCAAAGCGCTTAGTGATGGCGACAAGTTCGAGGCGGCAGGCGGGTGCAGACATCAGCTTGACTCCTTACAGTTATCTGGCTGTTGGCTTGACATACTGCTTTCTGAGTAGCAAATTAAATAAATTTAACAATGTCCGCATGTTAACACTAAGCTCAGGCACTACGCCAGTTCAGTGACGGGATTTGCCACTATTGCGGGCTTAAGTGTTGCCTTTTCCCCCTAAGCAGGATTTTTCTGCTCAGACATCCTCAATCCCATCTGCCATAAAACGAAATCAGCGCAAGCCTCAGCACCAAGTTCCGTGAAACCTCGTAGAATACCCGTTTTGCATCTACAGGTAAGTGGAATGTCGCATGATTTTTCAGCGGTACACGCTGCATTAAAGAAATACGTTGACCGGGAAATTCTGGCAGGTGTCTCGGCCGCCGTGTTACAAGGTCAGGATATACTCGATCTACATTGCGTCGGCTACGCTGACCGCGAACAACAGATCGCGATGAATCCTCAACACTTATTCCGGGTTTTTTCCAATACCAAGCTGATCACTTCGCTAGCGATTTTAATCCTTTGCGATCAAGGCAAACTGGGATTAGACGACCCCGTATCGGAATACTTACCGCAATTGGGTCAGCGCCGGGTATTACGTAAAAACGCGCTGAGCCTCGACGATACCGAGGCCGCCGCATCTGACATCACAATTAAGCAATTGTTGCTGCATACATCGGGGCTGGGCTATGGCTTACTCGACCACGGCAGCTTGCTCTACAAAGCCTATAACGAACGCAAGGTGTTAAATGCGTTTCAGACGCTGGCGGAATTAATCGACATCCTGGAAACCCTGCCACTCTCGTTTCACCCGGGCACGGCCTGGCAATATTCTATCGCCAGCGATGTCTTGGGGCGTGTGGTTGAAGTGGTCAGTGGCAAACGTTTTGATCAATTTCTGTATCAACAGATTTTTGATCCGCTCGATATGCATGACACGCATTTCTATCTGCCTGCCCATAAAGCAGGGCGACTGGCCGCTTATTATTCGGGTTCCGATCCTGGCAATATTTTGCAACGCGGCTTGAAGCGACTCGACAAATCGCCCTATCCTGGTGCTTTTGTAACGCCCGTGGCACGCCTCTCTGGCGGTGGTGGCCTGGTTTCCAGCTTGCATGATATGCTGGCTCTGATGCGCAGCTTTATGCGCGATGGCCATAGCTTACTGAAACCCGAAACACAAAGCCTGATGCTGCAAAACCATTTACCTGAGGGGATGGGCATCAGTTTTCCCGGCGTTGGAGAGGTTCCACAAAAAGGCTTTGGCTTGGGTGGTGCTGTCACCATCGCCAATTTGCCGGGTGAACCGGTCGCATTACTGGGTGAATTTGAATGGGGTGGCATAGCTGGCACACACTGGTGGTTTTCACCTCAGCATCAAATCGCCGGAGTTTTAATGACACAACGCCTGATGAGTTTCTGGCACCCATTTTCATTTGATTTCAAACGCGAAGTGTATGCCGCGTTGAAGTTACCCTGAAGGAGCTGGCCGATGATTAAACAAGTTGGTGACACCCTGATACAGCCCACACATACATTACGTTGTCATTGCAGCAGTGTGGTTCTGGAGCTAGATTTGTCGCAAGGGATAGTTAATCCACGCCGCTGCGATTGCTCCTTATGCCGACGCCGTGGCGCGATTATGGCATCGGTCAAGCTCGATCAGATACGCTTGCTACAAGGCGAACAGGTTTTGCGCTTATATCAATTCAATACCAGGGTCTGTTGACGTATGATCGTGTGTGCGAATGGACTTAAAAGCGTGATGGGCTAGGCGCAGCACGCGCTGCAGTGTAATCACTGTTAGCGGGCTGCAACAACGCCCGGTGCGCTTTTTAGTCCATTCCCTTCGGGTTCCTGCCAGAACCCACGCTGGACAGCGTTGCGCGGCTCGGAAAGGCGGCCAGCCTTAGCTTCGCCTAGCGCCTTGCCAGCCTGGGTTCTGGCAGGAACGCATCTCACGAGCATACGTCAACAGACCCTAAGTTCGCGCGTCATTATTTTTGTAGTGTCTGTGGCATTTATACGCATCATCAACGCCGCTCCAGCCCGGACGAATATGGCTACAATGTTGGCTGTCTGGATGGCGTCAACCCAGCTTTACTGGAAAATGTCCCGACTAACGATGGCGTCAACCATCCGGCTGATCGTATTACCAGGCCTTAATAACGCTGTGCGTAGGATGCAGGCCAGCTGGCCTGCATCCGCCTTGCAAACTATTATTCCGCAAACTCTTTTTCATGCAACCAGGCGGCATGTTTCACCACACGCTTATTTTCACTCCATTCAGCCAACATAGCAGGCGCCACTTCTTTTAAGCGCGCCAGCATTTCAGGCGTAGCGGTATTCGCAGCCAGCTCTATGCGGTGACCATTCGGATCGTGGAAATAAATCGATTGAAACAACTCATGATTGACTGGCCCTATCACTTCCAGTCCCATTTCTTGCAAATGACGTTGGTAACTCAACAAGGCGTCCATGTCGGCAACTTTAAAGGCCAGATGCTGTACCCAAGCCGGTGTATTTTGATCGCGCCCCATGGGTGGTGAATTGGGAATTTCAAAAAACGCCAGCACATTGCCATTCCCCGCATCTAAAAACAGGTGCATATAGGGATCAGGCTCTTTGGTTGATGGTACTTTGTCTTCCGAAATCGCCAACATGAATTCCATGCCCAGCGCTTGCTGGTAAAACTCAACTGTCGCTTTGGCATCGTGGCACCGATAGGCGACGTGATGCACTCCTTGTAATTGCATAATCATCTCCTTGAGTTTAAATAACGCCGCGACGTTCCTGATCTTTTTCGATAGAGCGGAAGAGCGCACCAAAATTTCCCTCGCCAAAACTCAGGTTGTTTTCACGCTGAATAATTTCAATGAAAATCGGACCAATGATATTCTTGGTAAAAATCTGCAGCAAGTACCCTTGCTCGTCACCATCAATTAATACCTGGTGTTGCGCCAGTCTTTGCTTATCTTCACGCACCCCAGGTACGCGACTGAATACCTCTTCATAATAATCCGCGTCGATATCCAGGGTGTCGATACCACTGCCATCGAGCTGATCCAGCGAAGCTAAAATGTCACGCGTCAAAAACGCCAGATGTTGCACGCCCGGGCCATTGTAATCACGCAGGTATTCAGCAATCTGGTCATGTTCATTTTTAGGCTGATTAATAGGAATGCAGAAACTGCCGTCCGGTGAGCGCAAGGCATAACTGGTCAATCCGGTCTTAACACCCTGGATATCGAAGTAACGTACTTCGGTAAACCCAAAGATGGTTTTATAAAAATCAGCCCATTTATTTTGCTCGCCGGGTGGCACGTTATTCGTCAAGTGATCGACACATAAAAAACCTTTGTCCGCTTGAATTTCTGGCTTTTCCAGAGCGACAAAATCACGCTCATAAATTGTCTGAGTGGCAGCTTGTTCAATGAAGTAAATCAAACTATCGCCGATACCATATACCGCAGGATAGGGATGATCTTTCTCGGCGTCCGGCACAGCACGTGCGCCGCGCGCCAGCGCTTGTTGCAAGGCATAGTCGGCGTTTTCGACGCGCCAGCCCATGGCACAGATCGACGGTCCGTGACGTTTGGCAAATTCAGCTGAAAATCCGCTACGCTCGGCGTTTAACAAAAAGTGTATGTCATTCTGGCGGTAATACACGATGTCTTTGGTCGCATGTTTGCGTAATTTAGAAAAGCCAAACGCCCAGAACAAACGTTCCAGATATTCAGTCGATGGGCCGCAAAATTCCGTAAATTCAATACCGCGCAATTGGATGGGATTGTGTTCTGACATCACTGTCTCCTGGTGTTTTTAGTGGATACTCTGCTCGCTTTACCAACCAGTCGCGACAAGGTTGAGGCAGCTCAAGCGAAACGTAGAAACCCTACTTTATCTAAGACTATTCGACAAAAAAAGCGTAATATTTTGCTTAAGACCATCGATATTTTTGATGATGATAGATCTCAATTTTTTACTGGCACTCGACACCGTGGTACGCGAAGGCAGCGTGGCACGGGCTGCCACGCGTCTGCACCGGGCACAATCCGCCATCAGTTATCAGATTCGTCAGTTAGAACAACAACTGGGGCAAGACTTATTGGATCGCAATGCCTATCGGGTACGTTTAACCGCAGCAGGCGAAGTCTTGCTGGCCGAAGGCCGGCGCTTATTACAGCACGCACATCAGTTCTCCGCCTTGGCGCAACAGTTAGCACACGAATGGGAAGCCAGTTTATCGCTGGTGGTGGATGGCATACTGCCTTTGCAAAACATCTGGCAAGCCTTGCGTCAATTGGCCGAAGAAGGCGCACCGACACGTGTCCAAGTCAAAGTCGAGTTTCTCGGTGGCGTACAACAGCGCTTCGAAAAAGAAGCCGCTGACTTAATGCTGGTAAAGGATTTTAAACCGGGGAGTCATTTACAACATGAATACCTGGCATCGCAAACCTGCGTACTGTGTGTCGCGCAGCACCACACGCTGGCTCAGCAAACCGCCTTGGATTTATGTGAGTTGCAACAACACACAGAATTGACTGTGCCAGACTCCAGTCAACAAGCGAATGATTTGCATATTTTTGGCAGCGAACGGGTATTTTATCTGGATGGCTTTTACGCCAAAAAAGAAGCGGTATTGATGGGATTGGGATATGGCTGGTTACCGTTGTATCTGATCGAACACGAATTACAACAAGGGAGTTTGGTCGAAATCAATTACAAACCCGGTTCGCGTTATCAATTTCAACCAGCCTTAGTCCATCAAAGCCAGCGTCCTTTAGGCCGTGCCGGTCAGCGTTTGTCCGAATTACTACGGCAACACGAAGCCTACTAAACACTGCTATCTGCGGGAGCAACCTGAGCAATGACACGGCGTAACCACTGCACTTCTGGCGCAGCATGGGCGCGTTCATGCCACAACATAAAATAGCGCATAGCTGGCATAACGATAGGCACAGGCAATAAGGCAATAGCTTTATCACGGGCTATTTGCTCAGCAAAATAACGGCTGGTGGTAAAGATTAAATCGGTGCGACTCAAGACATCGGCCACCATCCCCAGATAAGGTATGGTCATTTGTATTTTTCGCTTATAACCATGCTCGGCCAGCGTGCTGTCTATGATACTGCGATGACCGATCACAAACGGCGTCGGTGCTAAATGCGCCATTTCCAGGTAATAACGCAAGCTTAAGCCTTTATTAATAATCGGATGATTCGCTCTGACCAGGCAAACCAGTTCATCGCTGAACAAATGCGCCAGATGCAAATGCGGTGGCGGTTCTGGCCAATTTCCGATGACGCAATCCAGCTCCCCTTTTTCTAAAGCATCGTTGTAATCAAAACCAGCATTTAAGGCATGCACCATTAAGCTAGCCTGCGGCGCTTGTAGCCGCAATTGCTCGATAATACCGGGTATCAGCGAAGCACTCAGGTAATCAGGGGCGCCGAGTTGGAAACAACGCTGACTTTGCAAAGGATTAAATTGAGGTGCCGGGTTAGCAATATGCTCAAGTAAATCCAGAGTTTGCCTGGCCAGTTCTTGCAATTCCAGTCCACGGGCAGTGGCTGTCATACCGCTTTTGCCTCGCACCAGAATGGCGTCGCCCGTGATGTCACGCAAGCGTTTTAACATATTGCTGATGGCAGGCTGGGTTTGTCCTAATTTTAAGGCTGTGCGCGTGACACTGCGCTCCACCAACAAGGTATGCAACACACGTAATAAATTGGTATCGAGTTGATCAACCAATTTGAGACTCATAGTGACTCCAAAACACAAAAACAACTTAGGCCGACTGACAGCACACGAAACTATGCCAGGTATTGCGAAAAACGCGATACTCTGATTGCCATACTACTCTTACTGCAAGGTCAATTTGGATTTGACAGTAGCAAAATAAAAATAACACTAGGCACACCGCGCATCCTGAGGGCATGCGCCATGAACATAACACAAACTAAGTCAAAGCTGCGCGCTATTTATGGCAAAGACCTGAGCCAGGTTACGTTGCCCGGACAAGGTGAATACTACCGCTCGCCCTTCGAGATCGCGCTCCAGCCATTGCCGCTGCTCCATCCACTGCAATAAGGCTGCGCCAAGGGCACCGCCCAGATGTGGTCTGCGTTCGCTCCAATCGAGACAGGCACAGGCAAAGCGCCGGCGTTTGCTGTAGTTTTGGGTACTAATCCCCAAATCCTTAAAAGCCGACTCACCTGAAGGGCTGAGTTGATAATCAGTACCGACTATGTTCAACCATTGCCGACGTAAAAATTCGTCGTGCAAAGCGACCGCAATACTGCCAGCCAAATGATCATAACAAGTTCTGGCTTTACGCAAGCGCGCTGGGGTACTGGGTTTAAATTCGGGTTGGCCAACGATAACAAGCAAAGCCTCTAAGGCTTGCGCTACCTCTGCAGTGGCGATCGCGTAATAACGATGACGACCTTGTACCTTCAGGTCGAGCAATTGTGCTTCCCGCAATTTCTGCAAATGAACACTGGTCGTCGCTGGACTAACTTCGGCAATCGCGGAGAGTTCGGTACTGGTTCTGGCTTTGCCATCCAGTAAAGCACATAAAATTTTACTGCGCGCGGTTTCGGCAATCGCCGCGGCAACTTGCGCTAAGCGCTGTTCGGGTATTTCTGCACTCATGTTTCGTTGAATGACGAAGTATTGAAAAGAACGTCAGCGTATTCTGTTTGGGTTAATTGCTCAAGCCCGATTTACCTATGCACACGACTTTCCCCGAACACGCCATTGCGGCTGCCACATCCGAACACGCTCAGGAATATTATTTGCAAAAACTTCAAGCCTCTCCTTTGTACTACGACAACTCGCTAGCGTGTTGGGTAGTTTTGAGCGCGGCTTTGACTCAGCAAGTGCTAAGCCATCCGGCTTGCCGTGTCAGACCAGATAACCTGCCTGTTCCGGCTACCTTAAACGGACGCCCCAGCGCTCGTTTTTTTGCGGGCCTGATGCGCATGCAAGATGGTCAGGCACAACAATTAAGCAAACAGCTTACCGTACATTGCTTATCAGCGATCTCACCACAAGACATCGAGCAGGCTTGCCAACTGGCGCAGTGGCAACTCAAAACCGAGTCAGAACACGCTTTACTGGCAACACCATCCAGTCTGAATCAGTGGATCAGTGCGTTTCCACTTTATAGTCTGGCAAACCTGATTGGTCTGCACGATACGGTCAGGGTTCGCTTGCCTGAATTACTGCAGGCGCTGGTCGCCTGTCTGTCACCACTCAGTAGCGATAAAGAATTAGATCAGGCTGATCTGGCGTTCACTAGCTTATTCGAATTCATGCAAAATCAGTTCGCTAACGATATGACCAATCCGGTATTAGCTAGTCTGCGCCAACTTAAGCAACAAGTTGGCTGGCAAGATCAAACAATCTTATTGATTAATCTTTGTGGCTGGTTTAGTCAGAGTTACGATGCTTGTCGAGGCCTGCTGGCATCTTCCCTGCTACGCTTACGCGAGCAGCCCGCACTCGGCGCTGCGATTCTGCAACAGCCAGCTTATCCTGGCTTATTTTTACACGAAGTCTGCCGTTTGGATTCGCCTATACAAAACACACGTCGCTACACGCAACAAGCGATTAACTTAGCGGGTCAGGATATCCCGGCAAATCAACAAATTTTATTGCTGTTAGCGGCGGCCAATCTGGATGCCAGCACCCCGCAAGGAACGTCCAGGTTTGCACCGCAAACTCAGGGCTCGCCGATTTATACGTTTGGATATGGCGCGCATCAATGTCCAGGGCAAAATCTGGCGCTGCAATTTGCTCAACATGCCTTAAGAGTATTAACGGAGCAAAATGCCTGGCAAGTATTTGCTGGCTACCGGTACCAAGCTTCGGTGAACGCGCGCATCGCGCTATTTCACTAATTAAATGGAGAACACCATGTTTGCAGTCATCTTTGAAGTTGAAATTGCCGCAGATCACCAGGCTGACTATTTATCTATTGCAGCGTCGCTGGCGCAACAGTTGAGTCACATCGATGGCTTTATTTCGATTGAACGCTACCAAAGTCTGACACAGCCAGGAAAATTATTATCGCTCTCATTTTGGCGTGATCAGGCTGCGATACAACAATGGCGCAATCTGGCTGAACATCGCCAAGCGCAGTCTTTAGGCAGGAAAGCGATTTTTCGCGATTATCGTTTGCGTGTTGTGTCTGTGTTGCGTGATTATGGCATGCAGGAACGTGCTCAGGCTCCCGACGACAGTGTGCTGGCGCATCCAACGCATGCCAACTGAGAGGCCTCGACACAACCCACTGCGCGTGCGACCGTTGTGCCAAGGCCTCACTGAGCCAATAAAAAACCCCTCGGTGAGTCACCGAGGGGTTGCTGAGGCAGTCTGTTATTAAGGCAGAATCGGTGTATTTTCCGCAAAATATTCATGCGAATCGGCATTCGCAATCGCCTTGGCTGGATTGCTGATAGCCAGCGATTTCGCGGCACTTTGACCATAGGCGTGGTCACGGGTCATGGCCACAACGTTGAAGTGACTTAACTCATGTACCAGCGTGCCTGACTTAGAGTCAGTACCCTTGACTGGCGCAGGCCAAAACGCCTTGCAAACGTAAATGGTATAAGGTTGATCGGGATACACATAGGCATACGACGAATCATTGCAAGCGCAATTCACTTTAATGGATTTATTATAAAAGCCATCTTTGATCGCATTGAAATGATTCTTAACGGTCGTGTAACGACTTGCATCGTAAGTTCCAAACCAGGTGGTATAGCGCGCTGCTTTCTTGCCTGCGGCAAGGTAGGCTTGGCTATCGCTGGCTATTTTCTGCGCTTCCAAATAGGCACTTTTTATTTGTGTCGTTTGCGAAGCTGAACACTGAGTGGTGGTAATTCCACCCGCCAGACTCTCAGCGAGATTTCGTGCCAGCGGGGTGTCGGCCTTGGGGCTGGGGTCGACATAGATACTGATTGCACCCGATGCATCAACGCTGCCTGATCTGCTGCTGGCACTCAATGCTTCCGGTGCATGCGCCGCTGAATTCGCTCCTACATAGCGTATCGAATATTGTCCCCCATCACTAAAATCATATTGCGAACTTAATTCGATTTGTTGTTGTATTTGCTGGCCGGGTTTGAGCACCACATAATCGTCGGCGCCAGGTTTGCCGCGTTTTACTAATTTCCCCGTGTAATTCACGGCTTCGCCATTACGGCTCACTTCAAATAATGGGGACTCCAATACCGCGCTCGGTAATTGATACTTCAGCACCGACAGAGTTTGATTTGTCTGGTTTTTGATCGCCACATTGATGACCACATCATCACTGGATTTTAAGCGGGTTTTATTGACAGAAATGGCGACACCAATATCGCCTGCATACGCAGACAAAGAAACACCTGAGAGCAAAATAACTGGTAACAAACGCCATGCTTTATTCTTGAAATTCGACATACGTTCTCCCTTGTTGTAGACACCATCGTAAATTTCAGCACATGAGTGGGCCTGAATTTCCAATAGTATTTGATTAAACCTTAATAGCAAAATACTAATAAGGTTTAAGCAAAATAGCACAACAAGTTCAAAACTATAACTTTTTTTACATATTTATTTGTCAATCTGTAGCAAGTTAATCACATCTGCCAAATAACTATAAAAACGGAAAATTGCGCGCAGCAAGCTGCTCCCGTCTCAAGCGAGGTCGCAACCCGAGTCTTTGATTTCATTCGGCCAGATTCTGCAACAGCACATGCCCCGCTTGCTCACACAAATCCAACACCAGCTCAAAATCCCGCGCCTCACCATAGTACGGATCAGGCACACTTTGATTTTTCAATGCCAAAGTAAATTCCAGGAACAGCGCTAATTTATGTTGATACTCAGATGGGCATCGCTCACGTAAAACTGACAAATTTTCTTGATCCATTGCCAGCAAATAGTCGAACTTCACATAGTCAGTTGCGTTGACTTGTCGTGCACGTTTGCCTGATAAATCATACTGTCGGCTTGCGGCATATTTCTGACTTCGCTTGTCGGGAGCCTCACCAACATGATAGGCATGGGTGCCAGCCGAATCAAACTGCAACCTATGCACTAAACCCTGTTGACGCGCGAGCTTATTCAACACCACTTCGGCAGTTGGTGAACGGCAAATATTGCCGGTACACACAAAGAGAATTTTTAACAGATGTGAGTTCATGAGATTCACCAGAACGTTGTTTTCAAACATCAAATCGAATTAACGCAACTCGCATTAATATCTTTTGGTTGACAAAACAGATTGAAATACAGTTCTAAAAAAACCACCTTTTTCTGTCAACAGTTCCTACGCTCACACCGTTTTTTGCCATACGTAGCAACACTACGGCCGACAACTAAACTTAAGAGATAGGACACACCATGAATAAGCTGATCGCCATCCTCGCTATGACATCTCTCACTATGGGTAGCGCATTCGCACAAAGCAACGCTGCAGCGACAAGCACTACACCCAAAGCTGAAAGCGTGGCGAAAACTGCGGTGACTCCTACTGCACAAGCTAAGCCAGCATCCCAGGCTATGGCAACTTCGGCGAGTCATAGTAGTGCGACGACAGAAATTAAGGTCTCACCTGCACCCAAAGCAAGTGACGCGATAACGGCCGAAAACAAAGAAAAAGTCGCCGCTACTACCCACGCTAAAAACGAAGTCAAAGCGGAAGCCAAACACCAGGCAAAGAAATAAGACGTAGAAACAGATTCACTATTCCCTGTTTACAAAGAAATTCTACTTCACTTAAAAGGCAACATCATGAACAAATTTATCGCTACTTTGATCGCAACGTCCATGGCAATCGGTACTGCTTACGCACAAAACCCTGCAGCCACAACCACACCAACGGCCGCGCCAGCTAAAGCCGCCATCGCAACAAAAGAAGCGAGTGCAGTAAACCAAGAACAAGCAAGTAAGGCGGTAACCGCACAAACTGCCGCATCTTCAGCACCAGAAGCTAAAGGTGGCGACCATGCTAAGGCTGACACACACATGCATAAAGCCAAGACTAAGTCGCATGGCAAAACAATGGCAGAAGCGAAGCCTGAAGTAAAAACTGAAGCCAAGGCTGAAATGCACGCCGAAACAAAATCAGCCGTCGCTACAGAACATAAAATCGAAACGAAAGCGGACGCAGGAAAAAGTAAGGCCGCCAAATAAACACATCAAGTCAACATGCAAATTACGCTCAACCCCAGCTCACGCTGGGGTCTTTTTTTTCGCTTGCTGTTACCACTGATTATTTGGATGCTAACCGCGCAATTGAAATAGTCGTATGCGCCGTCATAGACTAGCTTTTGCTGCGCATCAGCACTTATTTATAAATTTAAATCAGCATAGTCTTAAAGTAGGAAAAAGTCGCATCAGGCCTGATAATTCCTGCCTAAATCCAATTTTTCATAGGCATTTCTTCGATCAATCTATGACGATTAGCGCATAGACTTGTCAACATTCCGAAACATTTCCTATGCAAAATGTTTGAGCTACAGCAGCAATTCTTTATGATAGTCACTTCAACCCATTTACACGCCGGTTCGCCACATGTGTTTGCGCATCTTTTTATTGATCAATTTATTGTGCTCAATCACAGCATCAGCCCATGAATTGCGCGTTGCGTTCTGGGATGGTGCAGCACCTTACAATGTCAAAACTGAGCACGGTTGGCGTGGGCCATGTGTCGATGTCTATCGCGCTTTAGAAAAAATCGCGCCCGAATTGCATTTCACCCTGGATCAGAATGTGATGCCGATACGCCGGGTTGAGTATGAGATGCAAAGAGGTCGCCGCGAAATTATTTGCGGGGCACGTAAAAATCCCAGTCGCGAAGCTAGTGGCATGCAATTTCTTAAACTACCTCTGCATGTCACCGGATACCGGCTTGCTGTTCGAGTTGAAGATACGATAGATGTCAGCAGCTGGGATGAAATTCTCAAACTAGGTAATCAAGGTGTCGTCTTAATTATGCAAGGTCATGCCGAAGTTGAGCGTTTGCGCAATCTGGGCCTGGTGATTGATAGCGGTGCAATCAGCGTGGAACAAAACCTGCAAAAATTGCTCAGTGGCCGCGGGCGTTTCTTTTACCATCGCGATTCCTATTTCAAAAGTTTGCAGAGCCAGCAAAATCAAACCGCCTGGCGACTTTTACCGTATGTGTTTGATCCCAGCCCAGCGTATATCGTCGCCGCGCCAGGTGTTTCTGAAGAGTTAGTCAAAACCTTGAATCTGGCCTACGCCAAACTGGTACGCAGTGGTCAACTGCATAAAATCCTGCAGCAATATCAACTCGAGTAATGCTAGTTTGATCTGGCGCAAACGTCGCGTCTGACCTGAGAAAAATATCTTTTCCCTTATCTGTTCACGCTGCAATCTAGCATTTTAGCATTACCATATATTCATCTGTTTAAGACGCTGTTTCGTAAGTAAAGTTTGGCTTTTGTTTTATATTTTTATCAATTTGTACTAATTTTGTATAAGAAATAGTTACTTCTGACTATTTTGGTGAACTATACCGCATCATCTTGTTCTAAACTTCAAATGACGTGGGCAAAAGGCTGCAGGCAATTTTGTAACCACCCCACAGGCTAAGTAATTTCAACGGTATTAATTTACATCCAGGTTATTTTTTAGCTGGTTTTTCTTGCTTAGCCGCTCCGGAATTTTAACGCTTTTGCTTATTGAATTAGTTATGGTCGACACATTACCTATAGAACGCTACTTTGCCCGGAATTTAAAAATTAAGCATTTGCGCTTACTGGTTGAATTAGCTGATAAACAAACGGTGGCGCAGGTCGCCAATGTCCTCAACGTCAGTCAACCTGCCGTATCCAAAATGCTGGGCGAAATGGAAGAAGGCATAGGCATCGCTTTGTTTGAACGCGCTGGTCGCGGCATCAAACCAACCGCTTCAGGTGAATGCCTGATACGACATGCCCGTGAAATTTTATTCAATCTTCAAAAAGCCCATCAGGAAATGCGCTCACTGGCGAGCGGTGCCGTAGGCAAAGTTTCGATAGGTGTGCTTAGCGTGGTATCGACCACTGTTATTCCACGGGCGATCAAAATCATGAAAACCAGCTGGCCGAATGTCACCATCAGCATACGCGAAGCCTCGGTTGATCAGCAATTGCAAGACCTGCGTGCAGGAAATATCGATTTACTGGTTGGCCGTGTGTTCTCTGAACGCGCCGCTGATTACCTGCAAGAAGAAGTTTTGTACGAAGATCCGTTAGTCATCGTCACTTCAAGCAAAAATCCTTTGGCACGACGCGATAATCTGAGCTGGAAAGATATCAATGGCTTGCCCTGGATTACCTCACTTGAAGATTCACCCACGCATCAGCGACTGATTGCACTGTTGAACAAACATGGCTTGGATAAACCCACCGACGTGATTGAATCGGTTTCACGTACTGTGAATATTCCTTTACTGATGGAACCACCCCGTCTCGGCTTATTATCCTTATCGGCAGCACGGCAACTTATGTCTGAAGGCGTATTACAAATTTTGCCTTTGAATATGGGTCACTTACCTAGTCCGGTCGGGATGATCTGGAATAAAAATCAACCTCTTTCTCAAGCTGCACTGACCTTCCAGGATTGCATACGTCAGGCATCGCTGGCGTATAAAAATATGGTGGTTCGATAAGCTGAATTCGCGTAAGTCACCAGCCTGTTTATTTATTCAATTTCCTCTGTACGCTCTGAGTTAAAATACTTTATTAACCGGTCTGACAGAGGAAATTGGTATGCAAACTGAGCAGCTCACCTATGGCGCTGATTTGGATGGCCTGATTTGTGGCTATCTGTTCAGACGGGGACAGGCTGGCATCAACATACATACCGGTCAGGCCATGCATCACCTGCAGGCAGCAGACGGCGATGATTTCATCTGGCTGCATTTCAATCTCAGCCATGTCGCTGCCGAAAAATGGCTTAAAGAAAAATTACAACTGCCTGATGAATTTTACGAAGCCTTGCATCAAGGTTCTCGCTCTACACGTATCGAACACATCGATCATCATTTGATTGCTGTAGTCAACGATGTCTTACATGATTTCAGTTTCGAAGCCAGCGATATTGCGACACTTTGGTTGAGTGTAAATTCACGCATATTGATCAGCTGCCGTCGCAAGCCTTTAAAATCGGTTGATCGCCTGCGTGATGCAGTCAATCGCGGTGCCTTATTTAATTCCAGCATAGAGTTACTGACGCATTTATTGCGTGATCAGGCCGATGTGTTAATCAGCATAGTCCGCAATATTATAAAAAAAGTCGATGAAATTGAAGACCACCTGTTGGCAAATCGAGTGAATCAACGACGCGCTAATCTTGGTGAATTACGCCGCGTTCTGGTGCGCCTGCAGCGCTTACTGGCACCTGAGCCAGCCGCTCTGTTCCGTTTGTTGCAAAAACCCCCTGCCTGGCTGGCAGAAAATGACGTGCAGGAATTGCGTCAATCTACCGAGGAATTTGCACTGGTATTAAATGAGATGAGTTCGCTGCAAGAGCGAATTAAATTATTGCAAGAAGAACTTGCGGCGATAGTCAATGAAAAGAATAGCCGCTCACTCTTTGTTTTGACGATAGTTACGGTGTTGGCGCTACCCATCAACATCATAGCAGGCTTACTCGGCATGAATGTCGGTGGCATCCCACTGGCTCAACATGAACATGGTTTTTTGATTGTGGTATTAATCGTCGCCAGTTTCACGGTGATTGCCGGTTTATGGGCATTTCGAAAAGCCGATTCGGAATAAGTAAATTCAAAAAGTGAAGCCATCGTCTGACTTATAATTAAGCGCCTTGTGCTGATTTCACCGATCGGCTCTGGCCTACTATAACGACACTGGAGACATAATGAGCAAACTTTCGTTTAATCAGGGTGACCCGCAATTCATTCCACTACCGCCATTTCAACGTTATCTGGAAACTGAAATGCTAGAACGTGCGCAAGAATTTTATGAAGAAATGAAGCGCCGCAAAACCATACGTGAATTTTCCGATAAAAGCGTACCACGTGAAATTATCGAAACCTGCTTATTAACCGCGGGAACAGCGCCATCCGGCGCCAATCATCAACCGTGGCACTTTGTCGTAGTCAGCGATGCTGAATTAAAAAAGAAAATCCGGATTGAGGCTGAAATTGAAGAGCGCGAATTCTATCAACACCGCGCCCCACAAGAATGGAAAGACGCCTTGGCGCCGTTGGGTACGGACGATAGCAAACCGTTTTTAGAAACTGCCCCTTACCTCATCGCAATCTTTGGTCAAAAAAATACTCTGATGGATGACGGCAGCAGTGTTAAGAACTATTACGTTCCTGAATCGGTGTCTATTGCAACCGGATTTTTAATCTCCGCATTGCATCATGCGGGACTGGCGACATTAACACATACGCCCAGTCCTATGGGTTTCCTGAATCAATTATTGCAGCGCCCAGACAATGAAAAGCCCTATATTTTGCTGGTTGTCGGCTATCCCGCCGATGATTGCAAAGTGCCCAATATACGTAAAAAATCTCTGAACGAGATTGCCAGTTTTTTCTGAGCCCATAAACTTACTTAGTTTGCGACGCCTGAATGCTTGCGCGTTTGTATTCAGGCGTCGAGATTTTTACGAATCAGGTTGTGTAGAATTCGCCCACAGTCTTGACCAATAGTAGCTAACGACTATGACAATTGTCTGGACAGTCAAAAAGTGGCGCGCTTTAATTCCAACTCAAACTTTATACCTGTGCCGCCCCCAGACCACTCAGGAATACTTGTCAAATCGTCGCTTAGTTTTTCGGGGATTTTATTGTGACGTTTTGCCATCATGCTTTTCACTCGCAAATAATCGGTGTGTCATTTTCGAAAAATACGGCTAGTCTTCGCACGATTTCGCATGAATTTGCAATTACATCAATGTCAAAACACCATAATCAGTAAAAATACGCGGGGAAACAGCAGAAATCCAACAATTTCATGGACAAGCTCGCTCGTTCTCATATGCTTGAACTATTATCCTGAAAGCAGGAGTCAGGCTCGCGCTGTTTGTTAACGAACAGACCAGTTTCCTAAGTTAGAACAAATCGCTTTGTATTCATGACCGATATCCAAACCCAATTCATCGAAGTCGCCCAACTACGTATCGGCATGTATATCTATCTGGACGTCGGCTGGATGGATCACCCATTTCCGGTCAGTAACTTCAAAATTAGCAGCCAGGCGCAAATCCATACGATACAAAGTCTGGGGATGGAGCGTATTCGTTATGCACCAGCCAAAAGCGACGCTCCAGTTACTGAAATCACCGCGACCGCCACGCAACTGCAAACTGAAGCTGATAGCAATCCACTCCACTTAGCCAATCAGGCTAGAAAGCTCTTGCTCGCCAACCAACAAGCCAGTTTGCAGGTTTGCGAAAAACAGTTTGCTCACGCCGCAATGACCAGTCGTCAGATCAGTGAACTAATTCATACCAATCCGCAAAAAGCCCGAGAACTAACCGAGCAATTAATACATGAATTCCTTAGCGACGTATTAGGCGAAGATGAGGCGGCCATACGCTTGCTATCGGAAAAGGCCGGGGAAAAAAGTTCTCTGCATGCGGTTAATGTGACAGTAATTTCTTTATTACTCGGCAAGGCGCTCAAACTCAGTAAGCATGACATGCTGGACCTTGGTTTAGCCGCATTTTTGCATGACATTGGTAAGTTAGAGTTACCGGACCGGCTGCGTTGGGCCGACGAACAATACAGTGCTACAGAAAAGCACTTGTTCTATCAACATGTGGCACACAGTGTTAATTTATCTCGCAAAATGGGGCTAAGCCCTGGTGCGCAACTAGCAATAGGTCAACACCATGAATTTGGAGATGGGGGGGGCTATCCCAATCATCTACACGAAGATAAACTGGGACAAACCAGCCGTATCCTGGCTCTAGTCAATTTTTACGACAATTTGTGCAATTCAAACAACCCTGCACTGGCGATCACCCCACACGAAGCACTCTCGCAGATTTTTACTCAATATAAGAATCGCTTTCACACCAACACACTCACCACATTTATACGAATGATGGGAATTTATCCGCCGGGCTCTGTAGTTCAACTCACAGACGAACGTTATGCCTTGGTCGTGTCGGTTAATCCAGGCCGCCCCATTAAGCCGCGCGTAATTATTCACAACCCTGAAATCCCACGAGATGAAGCCTTAGTGATCAATCTCGAAGATGAACCGGTACTTTGCATACAACGCAGCTTAAAACCCTTGCAATTGCCTAAAGCGGCTTATGATTATTTGTCACCGCGACGTCGCCTTTGCTACTTTTTTGAACGTGGCCTGGAAGCAGATGTGCATGCTAAAACGGTGGCAGCAAAATGAGCGAACATCCTTGGTTAGCGCTTATAAACGGTGTACTTGACGCGGTCCTGCTGATAGATCCCATACAATTGCGCATAGTCGCCGCGAATCAGGCTGCTGCAAAAATTTTGCTGGTTGATGAAACTCAGCTGCTAGGTAAAGGTATCGTTGAATTTGCTGCGGCACCTGAAGATGTTTTCTTTTGGGAAGATGTGGCCGCCGGTTTGTCAGAACACATTTATTCTGAAACTCTGCTACGCCGTAGCGATGATCTGGTCATTCATGTTGAACGCCGGGTCAGCCTGATTCGTGGACCCGATCAGCAAGTGCTGTATTTAATGGCCATTAGTGATCGCAGTGCGCAACATCAGGTCGAAACTGAACTGGAGAAATTGATTGCCGAATTGCGCGCCACGCTGGAATCAACGGCCGATGGAATTTTAGTCACTGACCTGGATGGCGCAATCCGTAGTTACAATCACTTATTTGCCGAGTTGTGGAATCTGCCACCCGAGTTACTTACCCAAAAAGATGATGCAGCGATCTACAGTTGGATGGACGCATCTATCGATGACACGCAAAAATATACCGAGCGTTTAGGAACCATAAACCGTTCGCCTTTAATGGAGGCAACCGATCTGTTAAATTTAAGCGCTGGCCGTACGCTGGAGCGAGTTACGCTGCCTCAATACGCCAGGGGACGCCCAATCGGGCGCGTCTACTCCTACCGCGATATCACACAACGCCTGGCGGATGAAGCGCGCTTACGCCTCGCTGCGAAGGTATTTGAAGCCAGCGCAGACGCCATTTTTATCACCGACGTAGCGAAGCGAATTGTCACAGCCAACCCTGGCTTCACACAATTGAGTGGTTATACGGAAGCAGAAGTACAAGGACAGACCATCGCTGAGTTTTTTTCAAGTAGTAGCCAGGCGCATATCGTCACGCAATTGATACAGTGTGTTGATGAATCAGGTCATGCTGAAGGCGAACTTTGGAACCGACGTCGTGATAATACCGAATACCTATGTCTGATTTCACTGGTGAGGGTGTTAGATGAAAATGGCACGCTGGAACATTACATCGTTTTTTTCCGGGATAAGACTGAAACCCATCATGCGCATCTGCGTATTGAAGAATTGGCGTTCACCGATACCCTGACAGGCTTACCAAATCGTGTCTTACTAGCTGAACGTATCAAACAAGCCATTACCTTTTCTAACCGGCATCACTTGCAATTTGCGCTGTTGTTCCTGGATTTGGATCACTTCAAACAAATCAATGACTCGTTAGGACATCCGTTTGGTGACAAGGTTTTACTTGAAGTGACACATCGTTTACATCGCTGCATACGACAAGTAGACACCGCCGCGCGTTTAGGCGGCGATGAATTTGTTTTGCTATTGCATGAAGCAGATGCCGCAGGGGCGGAGATTTGTGCGCGCCGCGTACTCGAAGAATTGCAATCCCCCTTTGCAATTGATGGCTTGCAATTTACGGTTACGGCAAGCATAGGCATTGCACTTTACCCTACCGATGGTAATTGCATGGATGACTTAATCAAGAATGCAGATAGCGCCATGTATCATGTGAAAGAACGGGGCCGCTCGGATTTCCGCTTCTATCAAAGGCAAATGAATATAGGTTTACTGTCGCGCATGAAGCTTGACCATGCTATGCGTCAGGCTTTAGAAAACGACGATTTTCATTTGGTTTATCAACCGCAAATCGCTATTCCTGATGGCAAACTGGTTGGTGCTGAAGCCTTAATTCGATGGCATGACGACGAGTTGGGTGAAGTCGCACCTGGGCGTTTCATTCCCGTCGCTGAAGAATCTGGCGTGATAGTCCCGATCGGCAACTGGGTTATACGCAGCGCGATAGCGCAGGTCGCAAAGTGGCAGAGCCAAGGATTTTATATTCCACGCTTGGCGATTAATGTCTCGGCACTCCAGTTTCAGCAAGCGAATTTCGTGGAATTCATTGCGCAAACGATACATGAACATCATATCAGCGGTGACCTGATCGAATTGGAGCTTACCGAGTCTATCTTGATACGTGACGTCGATGAAGCGATACGAAAATTAAATGCCTTAGCAAATCTGGGGATTAAGTTAGCAATCGATGATTTCGGCACGGGCTACTCCAGTTTCGCCTACCTCAAACGTTTTCCCATTTACAAGTTAAAAATCGACCGTTCTTTCATTGATGAATTACCCGATGACGAAAGTAATGTAGCCATTGTCAGTGCGATTATTGAAATGGCACACGCATTAAAACTCAGCGTTATTGCTGAAGGAGTGGAAAATGAAAATCAGCTGGGCTTTTTGAAACGTCTGGGCTGCGATGAAATGCAAGGTTTTCTCTATTCGAGCGCTATCAGTGCGCAGGATTTTTCAACACGTTATTTTAAAAAATGAGATGTCAGAAATTCGCGGGATACAGTCAGAGTTTTAAATGACGAGTACTAAGTCTGGCCTGCTGAATTTGTTCTGAATTTAAACCGATACAAACTAATTCCTGACTGTCGTTTAAACTAACGCCGACTTTTAAACTTGCTTGCAAGAGGTATCGATAGCCACGCCAGGCGTCTCTTTCAACGCCAACTCCCCGTAAATAATTCATCCCCATGCGAAATTGAGCCGCACTAACATCTTGTTTAGCGGCTTTTTCCAGCCAATACCCTGCTTGTCTGGTGTCTGATGGCAAACCATCACCTTGTAAATACGCCATACCTAACAAATACTGCGCGCCTGCGTAATTTTGTTGCGCGGCTTGCTGTAACCAAAACACACTCTCGGCGGGATTTGCTTCCGTCCCTTTTCCTTTTAAATACATATACCCTAATAAGGTCTGAGCAGCGGGCAAAGTTTGCTCGGCAGCGCGACGAAACCAATACAGTGCTTGTTGCTCATCTTGCGCCAAACCTTCACCACGTAAATACATTAAACCTAAATTTAGTTGTGCGCCAGCATGTCCCTGGTCTGCTGCCAGTTCTAACCAATATGCGGCTTCTGCAGGGTTCTTTAGGCCTAAATGGTTATCGATGTACAGCAAACCCAGTAAGTTTTGCGCCTGCGC
Organism: Undibacterium sp.; assembly: GCA_041913845.1. GTDB lineage: Bacteria > Pseudomonadota > Gammaproteobacteria > Burkholderiales > Burkholderiaceae_D > Undibacterium. Next base: position 31,404 of record JAYSEN010000007.1, on the reverse strand, counting down.
ATCACCCATAACTGCCCAACGGCGTAACTGCATTTCTTCATCTTCACTGTCTTCGTCGCCAAATGCCAGTGATGAGAAAGCTAAAACTAACAAGGCCAGTAAGATTTGTCGCCATTTATTCATAATCGTTGCACTCGATAAAGTCTGACAAAATGCTACTATTGAGCCAGCCTGGCGGTATTTCATAGTTGTTGGATAGGGTAACAAATTGTAGTTCACCTACTTAAACAATTTACCATAAAATCAACTCTCAGGCTTTGCCCATAACGATGTTAACCAAGCGCTTTCTTAAGCGCCGCATATGCTCCCCCCATGAATAGTAGTCCTCGGCACGCAAGAAAAAAGGCAATGTGATTAACATTGCCTTTGAAAACGCTGTTTAGCCTGGCGACGCGCTGCTTAATATCCAGGCGAAGCCATCTGACTTATCTGTGCTTAGACATTGCCAGGCGCTTGACCAGACAAACGCTGCAAGCGTTGCAATGCAGATTCGCCCGCTGGCGTATCCGATTTGACCGACGCCCGGATTGCTTCGATTTCAGCCGCCTGATCAATTGGTTTTTGACCAATATCCGCCATAATCCGCATACCGGCGGCTTCATTACTGACTTTTTCAGCTCGTTTAGTTAATGCGCTCAGGGCCGTGGAATTACCACGCATGCTAGTCAGGCTTTGCAATTCTTCCTGACGCTCCAGACGTAATTGCTGCAAATCTTTTTGCGCATTTGCCGATGCCAAGGTTTGTTTGGCTTTTTTCGCCGCAGCATCAAATTCAGATAATTGCTTAGTTAAAGCATCCATGATTTTTTGCAATTCATCCATGAACTCTTTAGCGTCGGCCTCTTCCTGAATTTCAACCGGCAAGCGGGCACGATTGGCTTCCAATTCATCGCAAAACAGATTAACTGTCGCTTCGGAAATTTTACCTTCGGCCAGACGTTGCACTAAAGTTTGCGCCGCTCTTTCATCGGTCGCGATTAACTCTTGTAACTTCACCACATCTTGATGTTCTTTATCGAAACTTGAACGGGCTGCAGCCAATTTTTGTGCAGTCTCATGCAAGGTCGAGACCAGGCGATCGCGGTCCGCTTCAGTCGCAGTTTCGGGGTCGAAATTGGCAATCATTTCCGACACTTTATCGCCTAAGGCTGAAAAATGCTTAGCGATCAAACGTGCGCTCAAACCCCAACCTTTCATATTGCTCATTGCTCTTCCTTTCAGGTTAAACGGTCTTGCGACCAAAAATTCAGATGACTTGCACACGCTCATGATCGAGCGGTATGGCTATCGTAAAGTCGACATGGATACTGGGTCTGGAACTGTCACCATTGCGACTTTGTATCGTTTCAGTACTAATCCACAACATTTCAGGTTTATCAGTTGTTGCACTCAAATCGCGACGGTAAGGCATGAATACCACTTGCTGGCGCAATCCACTTTCACCTTTGGCATCGTCAATCCGGATTTCGGTGCCACTTAATGGTGGAATAAATTGTTGGGCGTAGTCACCAATATCACGTTGGTAAATCAAGCTGTCACGTTCGCCAAAGACGTTAGACAAATCCGACTGACTCCACCCCAAATCGGCAATCTGCTCACGCGCCAGCGTAAAACTTGCATCCCCCAATCCATAGCCAGCTTCACCCGTAAATATCTGTTGCTCCTCAACAGTTTCCGGGATGATGCGGCACAGCCCGCTGCAATACAGGAGTTCGGATAACTCGCCATTTTCACTGCAATACAATTGTAAATACTTTTCTAAGCCATTCTCCGCGGTATTCAGGTAATAGCGATAGAGTTGTCCGGACAAGGCACAATTCACCCGGCTGATCGCCACTATATTAATTTCCCCATCATCAGGCATCGCGATCAAAGAACCATTGTTTATGGCTTCAAGTAACGGTGATAACTGGATTTTGACCACGCCACCGATACGTCCACGCAAAGGTAATTCGGCATCCATACGCCCATCTTGCTGATGCGCTGTCCTGGCTTGTTGTTTACTGGTTTCGTCACTTTTAAATAACTTATTGACGTAACGCACTGCATCGTTCCATGCCATGTTTATACCTTCCCTAAGTGATAACGCTCAGCTTCTTGCTTGACTTTGCGATTCCGACGATTCAGATAAATGAGCAGACCAGCAATCAAAGCAAAAATCAGCAGGTATTTGAAAAAGCCACCAGATTCCGGTTTTGCCTGACTGACAGGCTCAGCACGCACAGGTGCAGGTGTAACTGCAGGAGACTGTGACGATGAGCTGTCGGGGTCAACGCTGATCACTCCGCCCTCATAGCCTTTACCATAACCGCTACTTTGACCACTTTCACCACTGCCTATTGGTTCATAGCGCTGATCGGGCGACCTTGTGGTTTGTGGCGCTTGCTGACCATGCGCATTGGCATTGCCCATCATGGTACCCACTGCAACCCCGACCGCACCGGCAGCGATCATGCGGTTACGCGCTGCTTGTTGCTCTGATTGCGATTGATAAACCGGGGCTGGCTGCTGTGGGTAATTATTCCGACTGGCATTGCCATACTGATTATTCCCATATTGGTTATTGCCATAACCTGATTGACCGCTGCGTCCAAAATCGGTACCTGGCGTAGCGCCATAACTGCGGCTGGATTGTGTCGATTGCTGACGCTGCGCTTGTTCGGTATCACGCTTAGCCTGTTCACGTGCCATCATGCTGTCACGGGCACGTTGTTCAGACTGATTGCGCTGCAAATCCTGATTCAGTGCGGATTTCTTAGAACTGGGACGATCTGCCTCGGCCGATTTCTTAGAAAAACTACCGAAACTTGATTTTGAGCTGCTCGGCGCCGTACTGGTAGTTGAACGGGAAGACGAAAAACCACCCGAAAAACGCGCCGCACTGCCGCCAGAACTTGAACTGCCCTTGGCTGTCGCCGCCCAGCTACTGTCAACTGGCAGGGTCAGCAACCACGCTGTCATAAGTAAACTTGCAATAGTTTTCATAGGGTTCGCTTGCAAAAAAGATAGCAACTCAAATTCTAACGGATTCTGTACAATTTAGGTCATTCACAGGACGTAAGCATATTCAGCAGAGTCCCTTGTTTCATCGGTAATAGACTAAGGATTTCACCATGACCCGTCGGTATTCGGACACTAATCAACACGATGCTTTATATAAAGTGGCCAGAGCCTATCCTGGTGGGCTGGAAGCACTGGCCGCACGCATGGGCATGTCGGTCAATGTGCTGCGTAATAAACTGGCGCCTGGCATTGATACCCACTACCCCTCGTTCGAAGAGTTATCGGTCATTATTGAACACTGCCACACCGCTGGCGTAAAGGATGCTTACCTTCCTTTACATGCCTTACTTGGGCGTCACGGCCTGGCTGCGTTTGTTATTCCTGAACCTGAGGAAGTCAGTGACGACGATTTATCGCAAACCGTGTGCCGCGTGATGAGCCGCGTTGGCGACGTTGCAGAAGCTGTTTCCGAAGCCTTGCTGGATGGCGTGATCACGGATGCCGAAGCCGATCTGATCGAACGCGAATTCCAAAGCGCATTGACTGTCTTAGGGGAATGGCGCGCACGTATACGGGCGCACAGACTGGCAAATGAAAGAAAGCCCATCAGTTCTTGAGTCAACATCGCCATGGTGGTGTTCACACCTCCTTTAGCTTTTTAGGAAACTGCGATGGAACAAACTTCCCCCGACGATGCGCTTAACCCATCTTCCGCGACGGCCAAACCGCAATCCTTGTTTGACTTATATTGGTCATTTACCCTGCTCGCGCTTCAAGGTTTCGGCGGCGTACTGGCAATCGTGCAGCGCGAAATCGTCGAACGTAAGCGCTGGCTAAGTCTGGATGAATTTATCGAAGACTGGGCGGTAGCGCAAATCATGCCGGGCCCGAATGTGGTGAATCTCTCGATGATGATAGGCAATCGCCACTTCGGATTACCCGGCGCACTTGCGGCACTGGCAGGCATGCTGAGTCTGCCACTTGTTGTGGTACTGATACTGGTGGGTGTATATGCTCCATACGCCCAATTGACGGGCGTTAGCGGGGCATTGCGTGGCATGGCTGCAGTTACTGTGGGTTTAATTGCAGCAACCGCCTTGAAAATGTTACCCACATTAAAAAAACACCCATTTGGCCTGGCGCTGGGTTTGAGTTTTACCGCGAGCTGTTTTTTAGCCATTGCCATACTACGCTGGCCACTTGCCTGGGTGCTGATAGCTTTAGGTGGACTGGCTTGTGTATTGTGTTATCGAAGGTTGTCAGAATGATGGAACACTATCCAACATTGCAACTGGGTTGGCAAGACTGGCTGCAATTAGGGATGCATTACATGATGCTATCCTTGCTGGCCGTCGGCGGCGCGATTTCCACGCTGCCTGAAATGCATCGCTATCTGGTGACTCAGCATGGCTGGCTTAGTGAGAGTCAATTCAATGCCTCGATCTCAATCGCGCAGGCAGCACCCGGTCCAAACATTTTATTTGTGGCCCTGTTAGGCTGGCATGTCGGTATCAATAATGGTGGCATAGCTTATGGCTTACTTGGCGTGGCGATTTGCATGGCGGGAATCTTATTACCCAGTACCACACTCACTTTTCTTGCGGCACGCTGGCTCCATGCGCACCGCGACTTGCGCAGTGTACGGGCATTTAAGTTAGGGATGGCGCCAATCGTCATCGGCCTGCTTATGGCTACCTCCTGGCTAATGGCTGCGGCCCAGCCAGACCCACAGCACGACTGGCCGCTCTGGGCACTGAGCGCGGTCTGCACCCTGGTCGTCTGGCGTACCCGCTTGCATTTACTTTGGCTGCTTGGGCTGGGAGCTTTGCTCGGCGCGCTGGGCTGGGTATGATTACTTTTTGGGTGCCATATAGATAATGCGTGGACAAGATTTATCACGCGCTTGCTGCGGGCACCAGAAACTGATGCTGATAGTCCAGTCACGGCAACTGACTTCGACTAGATCCGGACGTTCTCCCATGCCCATATTGCAAGGTGATTGCAAAGCTTGTTGCAACGAATAGCCCTGAAAATAATTGTATTTCGCGGCTTGTTGCAAGGCCTTGTGGGCTTTTTCAGGTGCCACACTGCCAGGCCGGACATCCAGCAAATGCAGTTGCTGCGTCCCGGCAAAACGCAAAGGAACCCGTGTTTCCAGTTCTGCCGGACTGCATCCCCATCCTTCGCTTTCCCTGACACATTGGGTCACCCAATACAAAGGCTGCCCCAGCATTTTACCGTGCGGACGGCACTTAACATCGGCAAAGCTGGCCTTACCCTTTTCGGCATCAAAGGCCCAGCCTTGAGCTTCAGCCATGTATTGGCCATGCGGCTGGCATACTGACACTTCGAGCTTTAACCTATCCTGACGCGACAAACTTGCTGGCGTGACCTCGGCTTGTGCATTCATTAGCTTAACCAGGCTTACGCACAATAAACTGACCCGGGCAATTCTGATCGTCAATTGACTCATATTTAATGCTTGCATAAATATCCATAGAGGAGACTTACTTCAATACCTCAATTCGCAAAAGCTGGCAAGCCCAGCCATAAATGATAGACTGTAACGTGCTATTTGATCGCGACCTGTAAGCTCAGCCTGGTTACAACGGCGTTTACGCTTTTTTGAATTGAATTATGAAATTTGAACATTTAATTGAAGTTAATAATTTTGCCAATCCCTTAGATCTGGTCTTAAGTCGTGCTCAACTTTGGCAGGGTTTAGTGTTAAGGGCAGAAATGCCCAGTGTTTTCATCCCATATCTGGATGAAACCATCATTTCGGAACGCCAGGAAGATCGCATGCAAAGACAACTCCGTTATGGCGAACTTTGGGTTAAGGATGCAGTTTTTTTAAAACATGCTGAAGAGGTGCAATACCTGGTTCCGGCTCAAGGAGAAATACCAGCTTCTAGCCTGACTATGCGCATAGAAGAGCCCGAAGCGAATTCGCTTTTCGTACGATTTACTTACGATGATGGGCAAACGCAGGACACTGATCCTGAAACCGCGATGTTTAATGATTACCGTCGCAGCGCCTATCAGGAAGCCGACCTGGATACCGTACGCACTATACGTAAGCTGGCCGAAAGCGGTCAACTCAACACCCTGGCCAATTAATCGGCTATCTGCCTGAATGACCCGTCGCTAGCGGGTCAGCTGGCATCAGTTGCTTCCCCGTCAGCGCAGGTCTGGTGCGCCCCAAGCAATTCAATAATTTCCGTAAATGCTAGATTTTGTAACAATTTAATCCAATTAAATTGCAGATTTTTCATTATTGCTTAATTATTATGAGGTGATTAACACGAATCATTACCATTTACTTACCTTATGACAACCTTAACTTGCAAACAAGCCGCAGGGACTTACATCCCCATAATCAATCCTGAACGTTGCGAAGGCAAAGCAGATTGCATACCCGTATGCCCGCATGAGGTACTGGGCTTGAGTATTTTGCCAGAATCCGCGAGGAAAAAACTTAGCTTAAAAGGTAAGGTAAAAGGCTGGGTTCATGGTTGGAAGCAAGCCGTAGTCTTACGTAGCGATGCCTGTGAAGCCTGTGCCGCCTGCGTTCAGGTCTGTCCGGAAAAGGCCATTAGTCTCAGTAAAATATATTTTTATCAACCCAACTCATGATTTGTTTATGAAAGCAACTCTACAAGATTAAAGCTAGAATAATATCTACTCAGCTACACCTCATGACTTGCTATTTACGACTACAAATAAATTTTGAGCCTTTAGCCAGCCATACCTCAACTCAGAAGTTTTTGGATTGGTATAACTAAGTTAGGTATATTGCTAAAATTGATATCTGGCGTCTACCTCATCTTTTGGTTCAATGAACTTATTTGCCAAATAGCATTGATCTCCGGGTGCAACAAAAAAATAACTGCGACCTGAATGACTGACTTGCATTCGATGCCCCATCAGCTCTGTGCATTGCGCAGGCAGTGCGAATGCCTGATAAGCTACAACAACACATTCACTCAAAGGATGGGTTAAATTCCGATGTCATAGAGCGATGTTACCAGGGCTTGGCAAAGCTAGCCTTTTTGCTCTTTTTCCTTAATACTTTCCTGCGACAGCTTATTTTGATTTAACCAAAAATAGATGCCTTGACTCAAAGTTTTAGGCAATACATCTTTCGTGTCCTGTCGACTGTTCAAAATTTGGAACAATCACCTTAGCATCAGTTGCCTTGCCATTCTCCAGCACCACCACGCGCTCTGCCGCATTAATCGTTTCTGGTCTATGCGCCACCATGATCCGTGTTAACGCAAGCTGACTCAGTGCCTGATTCACTTTGTGTTCATTCGCAATATCGAGATGGCTGGTGGCTTCATCAAGTGCCAGAATTTGCGGTTGTTTATACAGTGCTCTTGCCAGCAAGACGCGCTGTTTTTGCCCACCCGAAAGACTGCTGCCCATGTCACCGACCAGGGTTTGATAACCCATAGGCATTTTAACGATGTCTTCATGCACGGCCGCCAGTTGCGCACAGTGTTCAACTCTGGCTTGATCGACCTGGCTATCAAAGAAGGCGATGTTATCGAGGATAGAGCCCGCCAATAAGACATCATCTTGCATCACCGTGCCGACTAAGCGGCGGTAAGCTTGCATGCCTAGTTGTTGAATCGGAATGCCGCCATACAGCACCTCACCTTCAGTTGGTGGTAATAGCCCCAGCAAGATTTTACACAGCGTGGTTTTGCCACAGCCACTGGCGCCGACCAGGGCGATGCTCTGCCCTGCCGGTATGATCAAATTCACGTCATTTAAAACCCAGGGCTCGCCTTCGGCATAACGAAAACGCAGATTTTTTACGGTAATTTCAGGGATTAAACGTGAGACTTCGGTTTCATGCGTGACTTGTTTTTCGGCAGGTTCGAGAACGATATCAGCTAAGCGTTCGCAATGCAGGCTCAGCATGCGGTAAGAAATGAAGACATCGATCAAATTCGAAATCCGCCCGGTAAAAGTACCGGCGTAACTTGAAAACGCCATCAACATGCCGACTGTTAAAGTATTCGCCATCACGCTTTGTGCACCGAAATAAAACAGCGCCAGACCTTGTACGCCAAAGATCAAGGTGTTCGAAATTCTAAAAATGATAGACAGCTTTTGGGTTTCAATATCGCGGTTTTGCACATCGACTTTGAGGTTTTGCCAGCGCGCTAAACGCTCACTTTCACGGCCATATAATTTGAGTGGCGTCACCGCCCGCAAGGTTTCTAAGAAGTGGCTATTTTCTTTGGATGAGAGCACTAAGCGTTCTTGCGAAGCTTCACGAAAGGGCTGATAAAAGGCCCAGCGCAAACCGGCATACAAGGCCACGGCTAACAACACCAGGCCACTGAGTTTTAAGCTATAAAGTAGCATCATGCCCAAAGCTAACAGTGCCATCAAACCATCGAGCGCGCTTTCGACGAATAAGCTGGTCAGCGTACCTTGAATCGCGCCGATAGAACCAAAGCGCGAAGTAATATCACCGAGGTGGCGCTTTTCAAAATAAGCCACTGGCAAACGCACTAAATGCGCAAACACGCGTGCCGACCATTGCAGCGAAATATCCATACTCCAGCGCATTAAAAACCAGGAGCGCGCCAGACCGATGGCATTTTGTATGATCATCAATAGCGCAAAGCCGATCACCAGCACCACGAGAAATTCTTTATCACCACTGACGATGACTTCATCAACCACGAATTGATTAAACAGTGGCGCGCAAATCGCAAAGATTTCCAGCGCTAAAGCCAGCGCCATGACTTTCGCAATCGCTGGACGCAAACCGATAATTTTGCCAGTCAAATCACGTAGCGCAATTTGCTTTTTTTCTTCGCGCGGTTTGAATGCCGGTGTTGGTGAGAGTTCTAAGGCGACGCCAGTAAAATGATGCGTGGCTTCTTCTAAACTGACTTTACGCTCACCGACAGCCGGATCAAGCAAAACCAAAGTCACCCGACCACGCCAGTCTTTACGCACGGCTTTCAAGACCACAAAGTGATTCAGATTCCAATGCAAGATGCAAGGCAAAACCAGTTCAGCAATTTCATCAAGTTCTAAACGCAAAGGCCGGCTTTGCAATTCCAGCGCCGCCGCATGGCGGATTATTTGTGCCAGCGTTGCACCTTTAAGGCTAATCGAAAACTGCCGTCGCAAATCGCTGAGATCAGTGTGATAGCCATAGTAATTGGCGATCATCGCCAGGCAAGCGAGACCGCATTCGGCGGATTCGGTTTGGAGTAGGGGGCGCATGAAAGCTTCATGTTAGAGAATTTTTATGTTTGTAACTCATTTGATTGCAACTTAACTTTGTCAAATGTGCTTAACTTATGGTTGTAGCTGTATTAGCGCATACCATGAACCATGGAATTCGCATACTTAACCAACAAGTTCAGAGTTTCTTTGGGGATTGTTGAACTCTTATCTTCAAGCACATGATCACTATTTGGTAAAAATTCAATTTTACAAAGATGCTTTGGTCGCCTGTTAGATTTGCAGAAATCTACCAATTTTATTTCGACTGTAGAATCGAATTGACCATAGAGTAAATAAACCGATCCTTGATAGCGACTAAGTTTCTCATACAAACTGTCTCTATCATTCACAACGTCCAATAACCATTTGTACCCAAAATATTCGCTAACCTTTAATCCAAACACAGTACCTTCGAAAGGTTTAGCTTCACGTAGCGCGTAAAGCAATTGTTTATCAACCAGTTTACGCGCCTCATTCATATATGCATGCATGTCAGAATCTACCCGGCAAACTTGAAACAAGTTATTCCTTAAAATTTGGTCAGATTCGTCACTAATGTATGGTAAGGCTTTTTTTATGTCACTAGGGCAGAACTTATTGCGTCCATTTTTCTTCATATAGCTTAAGACTATACGCAGTTCCACGCTAAGACTAATTTGAGTTTTTATATTATCGTGCGCAGAAGTTGTTGGAATACCGATACCAATAATACCGACAGGATTAATTTTTTTTTGTTGTATCAGTCTAGAAACATGAATGCCGCCTTCTGAAACGGCAGTAACAATTAAGGGATATACGCCCAACTCTTTTTTTGATTTGATAAAAAGCACTGCACTTTCGATATCAGCCTCAATTTTTTCAAAGTCCAGAGTCTTTCTAATGTTTAAATCGACGCAATTATCGACAAAAGCTTTGGGAACTATTTCGTTTTGATTTATGCACTCATAAAAAGACCTGACTCCTCGATAATTTGCTGTTAGATATATATATCCAGCATCTACGAAGGTCTTAGCCAAATCAGTAGGATACTTTATGGTCAATTTATTACTTAAATTAGTTTGCGTTATGTTAGGCTCAGCAAACCCATTTGTACCAGGAACCACAAATATAACGCCTTTAACAGTCCTATTTTCGCTAGGTGCATAGCCATATATTTCTATATTCCAATTTTCGAATTTAGACGGCACCTTATACCTAATCGTTGTCATACTTGCGGATGCACTAAACGGAAAAATCGCTATGCTAAGCACAAATAGCGTACTGATTAGATGGCAGAACTTTGATTTCATAGATGTTTTTTACCACCATGAACCAAATTCGATCCATGGTGACATTTATCATTTTGATTTATTTAGGCTTAACACATGTCGTTGTTGATTCAGTGGTGGTGGTGGTGGTTTCACCGCCACCGTTTGCCCCACCTTGGGAACCAGGCAAATTAAAATAACCTCCACCACCTCCTTGTTTAGTTTCGGTTTTTGTCTTTACAGTTACAGAAGGGACCGTTCCACTTGGACATGTAACTTGACCCGATTTGTCTGTGCCACTACCACTGCTATTACCTTGTTTCGAAGCAAACCCCATACCAATCACATCAGAATCGTCCCCCCAATTCACACAATCGCCTTGCCCATCTACTTGTACCCAATTACTTGTACCACCCGAAACAATGGCAATCTCAGCACTGTTGATTAAACGCATTTTATTTCTCCTATACTTAGTGATTAAAACCCATCGGAAGTCGATGGGTGGACGTAAGCTAAATACGTGTTTGAGCCACGCAGTCAGCATCCAGGCACACCCTGGAATCTTGTGGAAAGCTGTTTAATTCTGACTATCTATCAATGGACAGCGGCCTAGCCATATCAGGTCGCTATGAACTGGGTTAACACTGATTTTCTGACTTAAGTGAGCGACAGTCTCAAGCGCGTCCCCGGTACCGGGTTCATCATCTGTCTCTGCCTTGTTTTCTGGCAACACTCCGGTCAGGTTTTTCTCTGACTTTATTGCGGGCTTATTCATGTTGTGTTATTCCTATCGATGGTTGATGTAAACCCACGCTACTCCTATACCATGGGTTTGCCTTGCCGCCATCTGCGTGTTTGAGCCACGTCAGATGGTTTTTTCAGACTGTGCGGGGTCTTGCTGGACTCCGCACAGTATTGAAAATGCCTTTTACCGTCTCTAGATTGACTTACATCTACCCCGTCTCTCTGACTTTTTTGTCGCTGTAGTGCAATTCAGTTTGCTTTAGTTCCACTTCAAAGCAACTCAATTTTTGAACCAGCATGCGTTCACTTCATCATTTGTCGTACACGTAACATTTGAACGCTGCCCAATTTAAAAAATTGAGATAAAAGAACACGTTCGGCTATTTTCAATATTTTATTTTCTACTTTATTGATTAACTTTATTAAATATAGTGTATAAAAAATCAGGTTCCAGCAGAACTTTGTGTTCATTTGTAACCATATTATTAATACTAATAAACATTGCGAGGGTGCAACGCAAATGACAACTTCTCCTCAGATCAATCACTTGAGTCCTAATTTTTAAAATAAACAGGCTTGTCGCCAGCACCCCTGACCTATGGAATTTTGCGACGTTACAAACAATAAAAAAGTACTGCTAGTGCGCAAGCTAAACTTCTGTCACGTGCTCGGGTAGAATAGGCGTCCGCCTTGCCAACTTAATACCATGACCCACGGACTCAATCCTCAGCAATACAAAGCTGTCACTTATATGGAAGGACCGTGTCTGGTGCTGGCTGGTGCTGGCTCGGGTAAAACCCGGGTCATTACCCAAAAAATCGCCGATCTGATCGAAAAACACGGCTATGAAGCGCGCCATATTGCAGCGCTGACTTTCACGAACAAAGCTGCGCACGAAATGCAAGAGCGCGTCGCAAAATTACTGCGCGAACCGAAGCAAGCCAAACAACTCACCGTTTCAACTTTTCATTCACTGGGTGTAAAAATCTTGCGCCAAGAAGCCCAGGCGCTGGGCTTGAAAGATCGCTTTTCAATTATCGATAGCGATGATTGTTTTGCGCTAGTCCAGGATTTAGCGATCACCACGGATAAGCAACAAATTCGTCGCATACAAAGCACCATGTCGCTGTGGAAAAATGCGCTGATCACCCCGGATCAAGCTTTGCGTGATGCGCAGGATGAAGATGAAGCCTGGGCTGCACGCGTGTTTCGCAATTACGTTGCGACGCTGAACGCCTATCAAGCGGTTGACTTTGATGACTTAATTCGTTTGCCAGTCGAACTGTTTCGCAGCAACGAAGCGGTGCGCGATAAATGGCAAAGGCGTTTGCGATATTTACTGGTCGACGAATACCAGGATACCAATACCTGCCAGTATGAATTAGTCAAATTACTGGTAACGGGTTTGGGTAAAAAACCGATGTTTACTGCGGTCGGTGATGATGACCAGGCGATCTATGCCTGGCGCGGTGCGACGATAGAGAATCTGCGCACCTTACAAGTCGATTTTCCTAATCTCGAAGTGATTAAGCTCGAACAAAATTACCGCTCGACCACACGCATTTTGCAAGCGGCGAATGCGGTCATTGGCAACAATCCTAAATTGTTTGAAAAGTCGCTCTGGTCAGAACATGGTTTGGGTGACCCTATACAAGTTCACACCATGGTTGATGAAGAGCACGAAGCCGAACAAGTGGCGATGATGCTGTCGGCCCACCGCTTTGAACGGCAAGCGAGTTTTTCTGATTATGCGATTTTATATCGCGGCAATCATCAGGCACGTGTGATCGAACAAGCTTTACGACGGGAGCGGATTCCTTACACGATTTCTGGTGGCCAGAGTTATTTTGATCGCGCCGAAATTAAAGACATCATTGCCTATTTACGTTTAATCGCCAACGAAGAAGATGATCCGGCATTTATCCGTGCGGTGACTACGCCAAAACGTGGGGTGGGTCAGGCGACTTTGGAAGCTCTCGGTGCCTTTGCCGGGCTTTGGCAATGCTCATTATTTGATGCCATCAGTATGGGTGGGATAGAAGAAAAGCTCAGTGAAAAGCAATTGCGCCCTTTGCGTGAATTCTGCGATTTCATCAACCGCATAGAAAGTCATGCTCACCGCGAAGGACAAGCAGCAGAGTTACTCGAACAATTATTAGCGGGTATTAATTACGAATACTATCTATACGATCACTTCGAAGAAAAAACCGCGCAAAATAAGTGGCAAAATGTGCTCGATTTTGTGCAATGGTTAGGCAGTAAAGGCAGTGGTGGCCGCGATGGCGAGGGCGACTTACGTAGTCTGCACGACTTGACACAAATGGTGGCGCTGATGACTATGCTCGAAGGTAAGGATGAAGAACATGACGCCGTGCGGATGTCTACGCTGCATGCGTCTAAAGGTCTGGAATATCCGCATGTGTTTTTGGTCGGTGTTGAAGAAGGTATTTTACCGCACAAGGGTGACGCAGATACACCGCAAAATATTCAGGCTGAACGCATAGAAGAAGAACGTCGTTTAATGTATGTTGGCATCACGCGGGCACAACGTAGTTTGCATGTCAGCTGGTGTAAGAAACGCCGGCGTGCTGGTACCACGATACAATGTGAACCATCGCGCTTTATCAAAGAAATGCAGTTAAATCAGGGCGATGCCGTACCAAAAGAAGAAGAAAAAATCAGCCCGCAACAAAGGCTGGCGAATTTAAAGGCCTTGCTGGCGAAAAATCAATCCAAGGAGTAAGCAATGAAACGATTGGCAGGCAAAATCGCCTTAATTACAGGCGCAGCACGCGGTATAGGTGCAGCTATTGCACGAGCATATGTCGATGAAGGTGCCCACGTCATTTTAACCGATAAGGATGATGCGGCGGGTCAGGCGCTGGCTCAGCAATTGCAAGCGCATTATTTGCATCTCGACGTGGCGCAAGAAGCCGACTGGCAAACTGTTTGTGCACATATCGCAGAAAATTTTCAAGCGCTGCATATTGTGGTCAATAATGCGGGGATCACCGGACTGGAAACTCCTGGCGTTAAGCATGATCCCGAACACACCGAACTTGGCGACTGGCATCAGGTTTTGACGATTAATCTGGATAGCGTGTTTCTGGGCTGTAAATACGCCATACAAACAATGCGTAAAACCGCCAGTGCTGGCGCCATCATCAATATGTCTTCACGTTCAGGCCTGGTCGGTGTGCCAGCCGCAGCAGCTTATGCAGCATCGAAGGCAGCTATACGCAATCACAGCAAATCGGTCGCCTTGTATTGCGCCCAACAAGGCTTAGCAATCCGTTGTAATTCCATACATCCGGCCGCCATCATGACACCGATGTGGGAAGTCATGTTAGGAGATGGCCCTGATCGTGCTGAACGTGAAGCACAAATGGTCAGGGACTGCCCCATGCATCGCTTTGGCCAGCCTGAAGAAGTGGCAGCCGTTGCGGTACTACTTGGCTCAGATGAAGCTCGCTATATGAATGGTAGCGAAATCACCTTAGATGGTGGCATACTTGCTGGTTCAAGCGCCTCACCCGCACCCGCAAAAAACTAAAACCTACTTTCTGGAATGACGATGACACGTACCAGCTTACTCAAAAAAATCTCTCTGCTTAGTCTGGGCTTAGTCTTAACTGGCTATTGTCAGGCACAGGCACCTGCCGCTACCAACCCGGTAAAAGAAAAAAGCGCGAGCACGAATCTCGCCAGCAATAAAACAACCGGCGCAAAAGGTGTGCTCTGGGAAATCAAATCGAAATCGAATACGGCCTATATGTTTGGCTCTATCCATCTGGCAAAAGCGGATTTTTACCCCTTACCTAAAGCGGCGGAGCAAGCCTACCAACGCGCACAACATCTGGTCGTCGAAGTCGATGTCAGTGACCCAGGAATTCAACAAAAAAGTATGCCTTTGTTTAGTTACCAGGCACCCGACAAATTACAAAACCACGTCAAAGAAGCAACCTGGCAAAAACTTACGGGTTTATTGGGACCTAATGCGGAAAATCTGCAAAGCATCAAACCCGCTATCGCCGCGACTGCTTTAAGTCTGGTTAATTTTCGTCAATTGGGTTACGACCCAGCCAAAGGCATTGATCTGCATTTTTTACAAAAAGCGAAAGCCGATAAAAAAACCGTCATCGCTCTGGAGACGGTTGAATTTCAGGCCGGTGTTTTAGGCAGCTTGAGCGACGACGAGGGTGACGATGTTTTGTCTTACACCTTAGATGCCATCAAAAGTGGCGAAATATTGCATGATAGCGAAGCGATGGTGAATGCCTGGAGACAAGGTGATGCCGAAGGCTTAGCAAAAATCTTGTATGAAACTGCGCAAAAAAATCAAGGCTCTAAGCGCATTATGAAACTCTTGCTCGATGACAGAAATGTTGGTATGTCTGAAAAAATCATCGACTTACTTAATGCCGGTAAGAAGATTTTTATCGTCGTTGGCGCCGGCCACACCACAGGTGAAAATAGCATTATTGACTTGTTACAAAAGCAGGGCTTACAAGTACGTCAAGTAAAATAAATATCCAGGCCCGGCACAATCCGGGCCTGATACTTTGTAGCCTATCGTCATCGACGCTGAAGTCCCTTTATAATGCGCTACTGTCACCATTAAATCGTTTTGCATGAATTCGCCGAAATCTTTTGCTGCACCAACTGATCCTCAATTGATTGCTTTGAGTGAGCGCTATCCCTGGATAAACCTGGAAAATTTACTTGAAGTAGAAGCCTGGATACAGTTGCAACAAGATGAATTGCAACTACTCGCGACAGGTAAAGAAATCCAGCCTGGCATCAATTTCGCGGTGCAACCTGAAGGTGAAGTCTATCTGTACACCAATCAGGAAGGGGAGATCACGATAGAACTCAGTGATAGCGCTACCTGGCTTGAAGCCTTACTGCCAGCCATCCATACAAATGCACGCCATGTCGGCAGAATCTGGCATTTCCCGGCCGATACACTGGTCGCGTTGATATGGGGCTTAAATCCCTTGATCAACGCCAGCCAGTTAGTCAGCCGTAAATCCAAGCGCCTGGCACTCTGAGGCTGATTATCTGGGAGTAAACTGTGATTGACTAAACCAATGCAAATAGTCATCACTAAGTCTGGCTTTTTGTATCGCGAGTTCCAGCATTAAGAATTGATCTGCTGCACTATGCCGTGCCTGAGCCAGATGTATGCTGACTTGCGACACTGGATTACTCAACACACAAAATACCGGTTTGCTTAACGCGGCGGGAAAATCATAGGCGTAGCTGCGATTAATTTGTTCAGTCAGGGTTTGATAATCTTGTATGCTATACAGCAAAAAGGCATGCATACGCCCTTGATACAATTTGCGCAAGCGTCCAATATTTGAACCGGTATCCGCCTCAATCTGAAATAACTTTCCCGCTTGCTTATCAAACTCATAGCCATAGCTGGTGCCACGCACCAAACCGATCACCTTGCCCTTTAAATCACTGAGTTGCTGGTATTTGAAAGTTTGGTCACAACGTGTAACCAGGTACACTTTGTCGCTGAACAAGGGACTGGAGAAAATCAGATTTTTTTCACGTTCGGCTGTTTTTGAAATACCGAAGATTATTCCCTCGCCGTTAAACGCCATATCCAGCGCCCGTTTCCAGGGATAACGACGCACCTCCAGCTTCAACCCGGTCTGCTTTTCCAGGTAAGAGAATATCGCCTGTATATGCTGGGCTAAAGGCAGAACTTTACCTTGCGCATCAAGTTCTTCGCTCATCAGTATCACCACCGATGATGGCTGTTGCACCCGACACTGTGCGGGTAACGAAGTCAGCAAAATACTTGCAATGAATAGTATCAAGCCGCGTCGTAATGCCTTAAAACAGCGCTTTAGCGACGATAGAAATTCAGCTTGGTGTGGGTGACATCTGCGTAAAGCTGCCGTTGCAAATAGTTGCATATATAAACATCTTAAACCTGGGTAATCGCTATATTGTGCATGTTAGCAAATCATTCGAGGCAAAAATGAAAAGCATCATCAAATTACTCGTTAGTTTCGCATTTCTCAGTCATGCACTGGTTCATGCGCAAGAGACTGAAACCCAGGTTAATCCTTACGGCCAATTTCTCTATGGCGATGGCGTCGAAGTGGAATTGGCACAGCTAAGCAGTAAGAATCAGGATGGCTTGTATGATGTCTTACTCAAAATCAGCGGCCGCCAGGCTTACAATGCCGGAATTGACGGCAAAGTCATTTTATATCAGGCGGTACATGGTGGTACTGGTATTGATTACAAAACCAAGGGTAAAACACGTCTCATCGTGCGCAATCCGTATGGCGATTCATGGGGTTTGATGGAAGTTTTCCTTAATGGAAAAACCATACTAGTCTATGAAAACAGCAATAAATCCAAAGAAGTACGGCCTTTGCATTTATATACCGAATACTCGGAAAAAACGGCTAAAACTGAGCAATAAAAAAAGCGAGTCACCTGACTCGCTTTTTTTAACGCTAAGCTCAGCCAACTTAGTTGACGACGCCACTTTTATCTAAACGAACTACACGCGACCCTTCGGTGTTTTTCACTTTAACGTAGGCTTCGCCTGAAGCCAAAACTTTAACACTCGCTGCATCCAGCAATAAGCCTTGTGCTTTTAATTCGCCCGAAGCAGTTAAATCGGCTTGCAGCTTATGCGCCTGGCCAGTCAGGTGCACGTCACCACTGCCATTTACACCCAGCTCTACAGTTTGTGCACCATTCAATTCCGCCTGAAAATCACCTGAGCCATTTAATTCTGCCTTCAGCTTTTGTTTGACTTCGCGGAAATTGATAGCAGCCGATCCATGGTTATTCACATCCAAATCCTGCACCAGTAAGGCCGAGGCATCAATGTCGCCAGAGCCGCTGTTGCGCAATTTCAGCTTAGCAATTTCACCACCTAACACGGTGTCACCCGAACCATTGAATTGCCAATCTGCGCTTTGCATTGCCAGGCCTTTAATGCTGACATCGCCAGAGCCGGACTTTTCAAAATCCAGGTGGGTAATTTTGCCAAACAAACGCAAATCACCTGAACCAGACTTATCGATTTTCGCCTGATTCGCATGCAGATTATTGATAGAAAAGTCACCACTGCCATAAATATTAGCGAGCAAACTGCCACTCAATTCATTCAGTTTGACTTCGCCCGAGCCATGCGACTCCAGTTTCAAATCAAGCAAATTAGTCTCGGTCAGGTCTAAATCGCCACTGGATTTTTGATTGACTTCCAGCTTATTGATTTTACCGCTGACATGAACATCGCCCGAGCCTTGCAGACTCAGATTGAATTGCTCACTTTGTATCCCGCTAATCACAATATCGCCACTGCCATTGCTATTTACTCGCTGTAAATCCGGTACTTTGATTTTGACCACGCCTGGCGTGCTATTCCAGACTATGCTGGTTTTACGTTGCCGGTTTTTAATGACCAAAACCTCGTTGACAACCTCGGTTTGTATCTCGCCAACCAGATTGTCATCGCCCACCACTATCATACTCGCATCTTTAGCGAATTCGACTTGCACATCAAAAAAGGATTGATTGTCGATCGCCTTGTAGGCCGCTAGCTTGCGAGTTTCGCTGATTTGCTTGCCACTGCCCTTAATGACATCAGCGTCGGCATCAACTTTACAGGCGCTTAATCCCATTGCAATACTCAAACACAGAACAAACTGCCAAAGTTTAACTGGATACGTGGTTTTCATGATTTCAAGAGTGATAGGCTAAACAGGCTGTTAGTGTACTTGGCCTTGCTTATTTATTCACCCCCACTGCGACAAATTGCGCAAATCGGGCAATTAACGGCATTATTTCGCGACGAATGTCGCCATCAAGTTTGTGTCGCCCTGGCGGAATTTACTTGCAATTTGATGAGCTTACTTACAAAGCTTAACGCTCAAGCCTTAAGCCGCTGTTTACACTGCCGGACTGAACTGAATGGCGCAGCACACAGCTCTACTCGTTTGGTTTTCATGATTTTTTACGGATAAGACTTGACAGGCCTACCAGCGCTAGGGAATAGTTAGCTTGTCTTTTCAGTAAATCTGCCCCGATACAGGAGTAAACGTGGATAAACATCGACGGCACTTTTTACAAACAGTGGCGCAAACCAGCTTGGGTTTGGGTGGTATGGTCTTGGCAGGCGAATCCGCGCTGGCCCTGCCACAACAAGCACCGCCACCTGATTTGTTCGACTCACAAGCACTCGATCTGGAATTCTGGATCAAGCCGCGCACGCTGGATCTGGCGCGTCCAGCCAGTGGCGAACGCTTGAAACTCTTATATTGGCGTGATGGTGAAATTATCCCATCGGCTTATGAGCAACTCTGCCACTTGCTGCGCGATGTTAATGCCCGTCAAGAGATACAGATCGATCCCAAGTTATTAGAAACCTTGTGGGGGACTCAGGCCTTTATCGCGCGTTTTGGCGTGCTCGAACCTTTGCAAATTTTGTCGGCTTATCGCACCGAAAGCAGTAATCAGAAACTTATAGAACATGGCGTTCCGGCTGCCCGTAAGTCGCTGCATATTTCGGGTAAGGCGGCCGACATCCGCGTGCCTAAATTGCACGAAGAAGTGTTAGGCGAATTAATTCGCAGTTTTCGTCAGGGCGGGGTCGGCTTTTATTATCGTCAGACTGCTCAGGGTGGCTGGATACATACCGATACGGGCTTACAACGTACCTGGAAAGCCTGATAGATGGCAGTTTCAGCGATATTTGCGCTCTATCGCTGCACTACTGCCATCTTTTTCCATGTCTTTTAAGATACGGTTGAACAGATCGACTTTTTCTTGCGGCATCTCCAGATGGCAGGCCAGATACATCTCGGTCTGATTAAATTGAAACAAGGGAATGATTTCATCGCTCAAGCCTTGTTGTCGCAAAATGGCCATACCAAGTAATTCACCCGTCGCCCAGAAATCGAAACGCTGATGGATTAACTTACGCGGATTATCCGCGTCGTAGTTAGCGACTTCGGTTTTGAAACCATGCCCAGCCAGGTAGTCGGCCACCGCATCCGAACGATAAACTCCTATGGTATAGGGGGATAACTCGTCGAGATTACGTGGATTCCGGTTATCGTTTTTACGAGCAAAGATCATCCAGTTATTTTTCACCAAGGGTCCTACCCATTTGAACAAGGCTTCGCGTTCGGCAGTGCGCGTGGTTGAATACACGCAAGTCCGGGCTTCGCTACGGCCCATTTGAAAAGCGCGGTTCCAGGGAAAGAGTTTGATGACAAAAGGCTCCCTGGCGCGACGCATCACTTCACGTACTTTTTCGGTGGATATGCCCACGATTTCATGGCTACCCTGAGCTTGCATATTAAATGGCGGGTAATCCTCGGTGGTCAATACCAGTTGCTGAGCCCGACCAGACACAGCACACAGAAAAAGTAGTAAAAATAAACTCAAGCCCGGGATTCGCATACGGCCCATCTTAAAATAATTGCATGTCGATTTAAGCGCTCCGGCCAGTCTCGCACCACGCTATTCTCGCCGCCTTTTGACTAGATAAAGTTTAGTACAATCACGGCTATCTTCGCTTAGTTGCTTTGTTAAACAAGTTAAATTGCTGCAAAAAAAAAGAAAACGGCGCGATTCAGGCGCGCCGTTTTCGGACAACAGAAGGTGTTGATTAAGGTTGACTTAACTTTGCCTTCTTTTCATCCAGCGCAATAAAAATACTGAGTTTTTCAGGCTGGATATAACGCTGCCAGGCTTGATTGACTTGTTCTAACGTCAAAGCTTTCACCTTTTCATCGTACTGTTGCGCCCAATTCCAATCACGGCTTAAATACAGATAATCGGTCCAGGCGCCGGCCAACGCGCCATCACTGCTACGACCCTGTACGCGTTTTTGCAGTAAGCCCGATTTCGCTTTGGCTAATTCATCCGTAGTAAACCCTTGTTTCAAGGATTTCTGCAACTCTTCCAGCAAAGCCGCTTCAAGTTTTGCCATGTTTTGTGGTGCCGCGGTTGCCCCGATACTGAAACTGCCATTCGCATCGAGATCGCCCGCACTCAGGCTGCTACCACCGCCATACGATAAACCATCTTTTTGACGTATTCTCTCCATCACGCGCGAATTCATGCCTGCGCCGCCACCAAACATATAGTTCGCCACCGTCAACGCGACATAATCCGGGTCAGAGTCACGCAAATTCAAATTCATGCGCGCACTAATCACGGCATTTTCTTTGTCCACGGTATTAAAGACCTGACGCACGGGTTTGATTTCGTCATATCGTCCCGCCAAACGCTGATAAGCGCTGGCACTGGGCCAGGCACTAAAGTAGTGCTGTATATCTTTTTTGACTTGCTCAACATCCATTGCCCCGACTAAGGCAAATTCTGCCTGGCTGATACCATAAAATGCCCGATGAAAAGCTTGCACATCACTTAACTGTACGGCTTTGTAATGCGCAATTGTGTCGTCAAGGCTGCTGCTGGCACGAAAATCGCCAACAGGCCAGGTATTAAAATGTTGCGATAAAGCACGTCCAGCCACCGCAGCGGGCTCATTACGGCTGGCTTCAAGATTCACCAGAATACGCTCTTTAGCTTGCTTGAATTCGCTTTCTGGGAAATTCGCCTCTTTCAATACATGCGCGACTAATTTCAATGCCTCAGAGAGATTCGCCTTGGTGGTCTGGAAGTGGAATATATTTCCACTCATCTTTAATTTCGCCATTTCATCGCTGAGCTGAGCCCGGCTGTATTTACTGGTTCCGGTTGCCAATAAACTGGACGTCAGGCTGGAAATCGCCTTCTTCCCCATGAGACTTTTTTCATCGCCCCAATGCAGGTTCAAAGCCACATTCACAGTGTCACCACGGGTTTGTTTAGGTAACAACGCCAGTTTGACGGCTCCTATCTGGCTGAGCTGACTGCGCTTGCCGATGTTGGCCGGGGAAGGATCAAAAGCTTCAGCCTGCAACTGACTGGCTTTGGCTTTGAAATCTTTCATGACCTCAGTCATTGCTGGTGCTGCCGGTACCTCGACGCGTTGCGGTTGATCTTCCGGTATAAACATACCGACGGTACGATTATCACGCACCAGATAACGTTTTACCGCCTGATTAACTTGTTCAGCATTGACTTTGCTGTTGTCGTCGCGCTCTTTAAACATATAGCGCCAATCACCCAGGGCAATGTATTCCGAGATCGATATCCCCAACGATTCGTGGTTATTCAACATTTTTTCGAAATAATTGTCTTCATCGCGTTTAACGCGGGCGATTTCTTCGGCCGTGGGTGGCTGTTTTTTGAATTCTTCCAAGGCTGCCACTATGGCGTCACGCGCGGCCTCCAGCGATTCGCCTTTTTTCACGGCGGCGCCCAGATACAGCATCCCGGCATCGACTTTACCCAGGGTGCCCGAAAACACTTGCACCAGCTTACCCGTTTCTACCAGTTGCTTGTGCAGACGACCATGCGGTGCCGAGGTCAGGATGGCATTGGCAAATTCCAGCGCTTCGCGATCGGCATGCAAACTACCCGGGATTTTATAGGCCAGCATGAGTAATTGAATATCGCCTTTGCGACGCACCACAAATTGTCGCTCACCATCCTGGCTGGGTTCGACAGTCCAGAGTTTTGGTAACTCGCGCTGTGGTTTAGGAATTTTGCTAAAGGCTGCGTGTATCCATGGCAACACTTTTTCTGCCTCAAATTTGCCCGCCACCATCAGGACTGCATTATCTGGCTGATAGTATTGACGATAAAAGGCTTGCAGGTTTTCGATCTTGACGTTTTCAATGTCGCTGCGATTACCTATGGTCGATTTACCATAGTTGTGCCAGTCAAACATCACGCTTTGCATACGCTTCATCAAGACATTGCCCGGCGCATTTTCACCGCGCTCGTATTCGTTGCGCACCACCGTCATTTCCGCATCGAGGTCTTTTTTGGCGATGAAGGAATTCACCATGCGATCGGCTTCCAGTTCGATCGCCCATTTCAGGTTATCGTCGCTGGCCTGGAATAATTCAAAATAATTGGTGCGATCTAAGGAAGTCGTGCCATTAATACGCATGCCGCGCTTATTGAATTCCACATCAATTTGCGGATTTTTCGGTGTCCCCTTAAAGAGTAAGTGTTCAAGTAAATGGGCCATGCCAGTTTCGCCATAGTTTTCATGGCGCGAACCCACGAGGTAAGTCATGTTCACCGTAACGGTCGGCTTGGATTGATCCGGCATTAATAAAACCCGCAAACCATTCGCCAGACGATATTCACTAATTCCTTCGACACTGGCTCCCTGACTCATGCCTGCTGGTAAATTAGCGGCCAAAATTCCTGGTGCCTGTAAGCACAACATACCGCCCATCACCATGGCACGCGCCAAAGTTCGCAATTTAATCCTGATCATTTTTATCCTTTTTAATATACTCCGGGGTGTATATGCAAAAAACGTAGCCAAAACGGACGTTTCAGAAGCATATACAGCTAAATTTTTGACTCGATGGTAAAGCGCTGCAGAATACCGCAACGCAGATAGTTATCATTTGGTCAAGCGGCTATCGTAGCGCACTTCAGTCACTTTGAGCGAATTCCTTGGCATTGGTTCAAAGCAGGATTTCCACCACTTGCTCCGCCTGCCAGCTCGCACCAGCCGCCAAAACTACTGGCTGCTGAATGCGCGCAGCTTCGACACAAAGCATGTGCTCAGCCTCCGCTAACTCCATATCACTGAGATTGGCAACACTGGCGCCGGGATTCCAGATCACTGCATCGGTAAAACCTTGCTGACTGATACGCAAGCGGTGATCGGTTTGTTGCAATAGCAGGGCTTGCGGCACTTGCTGATAAACCCGGTCAATTTCACCTTGTATCGTAAGTTCAGCCGCATCTTCGGTGTAGTACTGCCGCCCTTGCAAATTGTCGAGATACTGCACGCCTTGCAAACCTTGCAAACGCGCTTGTGCCAGCTCAGCCACCGCAAAATAACTGTGCAAGGCCACGCTAAAGCTGAATGCCTGACTATCGGTATTCTCGACCTGCAATTGCAAGCGCAAGTGCTGACGATTTGCCTGCACCCTGAACCTCAGGCTGAACTGATAGGGCCAAAGCGCCAGCGTGGCGGGATTGGCGAGTAATTCCAGTTCGGCCATCGCATTGCCCTGCACGTCTTGCCCATGCTGGCGCAGCTGCCATACCGCAGTGCGGGCAAAACCATGCCGCACCAGCTCGCCAAAATCAGAAAACTGCGGGAAGATAACAGGCACACCACCGCGTATCGCCTTACCCTCTGCAAACGCACTGCGCTTGCTTAAAAACAAGCGCTCTTGCATTTGCCCCTTATCAGGCGTAAGCCAGGAATACAAATGCGCCCCTTGTGTACTCAAGGTGATTTGCGTGCCATCGGCGGCGCGCACGTCCAGCTGTTGCATACGATCTCCAGGCAAAAAAGTTCACAGTGTAGAAGATCCTGAGGCTGGCGAGAAGGGCTTTGCCTGACCAGCGCAAAGCCCAGTTAACGTTTCACGAACGATGTTTTGCTTCAGAGAAAACCCAGCTTACGCTGTGCCGCATCAAAATGCGCCAGATTGGGCAAGACTTGCAATAACTGGCTGTCGCTCACGCCAAACCAGCCCGCCAAGGTTGCCGCCAGCTGATCCACTGCGGTGCTGGGCAATAAACGCCCTTGCCCGACATCGTCCAGACTATCCACAGCAACTAAAGGAGCCTGGCCATAAAAGTCACCGCCTTTCACCGCACCACCCAAGACGAAATGCATACTACCCCAGCCATGATCAGAACCATCATTATTCCCGCTCAGGGTACGGCCAAAGTCCGATGCGGTAAAACTCGTGACCTGTTGCGCCACCCCAAGCTCTACGGTGGCTTTATAAAACGCATCGAGTGCAGCGGCGACACTACTGAGTAATTGTGGATGGGTGTCGAGTAAGCCATCGTGGTTATCAAAGCCCCCCAGCGAGACAAAAAATACTTGTCGCTTGGTGCCCAGACTGGCGGCGCAAGAAATCATGCGTGCCACCATCTTTAATTGCGCGGCCAGACTATTATTGGCGGGAAATTCGGTTTTGATCGCCCCCGCTGCATCCAGCGCGCTACTCAGTTCAGTCTGCGCCGATAAGGAACGCTGACTGATTCTGGCATACTCGTTTTCAAATAAATTCGTGCTCGATTGCGTAATCAGGCTTTTCAGTAAATCGGCGCAGGGGCCAGAGCCAAACAAAGTTTGCGCAGCGCTCAGCGCGACTGGCCCATTGCTGGAAACCTGGTATTGCACCGCGCTATTGCCCGATAAATAAACTGCATTGCCTGAGACATTGACGCAGGTAAAGGTCGCATTCGCATTTCCCGCCTGAAACAAGTCACCAATACGACCACCCCAGCCTGAGCTGGCCCCTTCGCTGGCGGACGATTGCCAGAAGGATTGCTGATCATTATGCGAAAACAATTTGGGCGGCAAGGCCACACTCTTATTCAAGTATTGCTGCTTAGTGGTGGGCGCTATCAGTGTGCCAACATTTAACAGCGCCGCCAATTGTTTGTTTTGAAAATACGGCAGCAAACTGGCGAGTTCGGGCGCCAGCGCATAGTGATGCGCTACGCCATTCCGGTCCAATGGCAGATGGAGCGGATTTAACACCGTGGCGCTGAGCTTATCGCGCGCATACGCCAAAGTTGGCCGCAGCTGGTTATACGCGTTATAACTGGCACTGTCATAGGGTACCAGGGTATTCGCATAGTCATTGCCGCCGTATAAAAAAACACAGACCAGGGCTTTGTAATCGCTGGCGGTTGCCGCCGCGGCTTCACCCAGTGCCGCCAAATTTAAGGCCCAGGGAGCAGCAGCTCCGGCAATCGACAGGGCCGAGGCACGTTGCAAAAAGGCACGACGTGATGCATTGGTAGAGTGGCTCATCATGGCTCCTTATTTTTGCACGAGAAATTCAGGGCTGGCCAAGACCAGCGTCAGTGCTGCATACACGCGGTTTTTACGTCTCGCATCCGTACCTGCAGGCATGCTAGCGATGGCGTTCGTCATGCGTTGCAAGCTCGCGGCTGAAATTTGATTGGCCGCCAGCAGTAAATTGATTTCTGCCAGCAAACTCGCCGGGTTATCGGCCAGACTCAGCAAGCTGGTGTAATCCACACGCATGTCGGCGATGCCATTCGCCACCACTTTTTGCATGAAATTAATGTAACCAACCACCGAGGATTCATTGGCCAATTGGAATTCTGGTGCCACCAGTTTTGCGTTGGCGATACTGGTGTTAGGGGGGACATAACCGGGGCGGAAAAAATTAAACACCGATGGCGAACGCAAAGGACTTTGCCCTAGCCGCGTAGCAGGATCACTGGTATCACCAATTTGCCAGTTATCGCCTGCCGATTGCAAATTAAACGCCCGCGCCCAGGCACAAAAACGCAAGATGGGTTCACGTAATTTACCTGGCGCCGCATTACTCGTATTCGTCGCCTGGCGCGCCTCCGGGTCGAGCAAGATGGCTTTCAATACCGCACTCAGATTGCCGCGCACGCCCTTACCATCGTTTTCAAAGACACTGGCGACGCGTTGCAGATAGGCGGCACTGGGATTACTGCTGACCAACCTTTGGATTAATTGGCGGCAAATAAACGGCGCAACGTTCGGATGCGCACAAATTATGTCGAGCGCCGCACGCATCGCCGCTTCGCCGCTTAAACCTGCCGCCACGGTCTGCCCCAAAAACGTGCTGGCGCCAGTTTCATGACGGTTTGCTTGCTGCACCATAGGGCGGCGTTTGAAATCCGGGGTATCCGTTCCGCTGCTGCTTAAATCATAAACCCAGCCAGTCCAGACCCTGGCTAAACCAGTAATATCGTTGAGCGTATAGGTTTCCTGAGGCTGGCCATCTTTTAAGCGCAAACTGCCATCCAGATTCAACTCCAGCAAACCTATGCTAAACAACTGCATGATTTCGCGCGCATAGTTTTCGTCGGGCATGGCGCCCGTTTTGGCGTTGTACTTGGTATTGCCACGATACGTCAGGTATTCGCCCATGGCGCAACTGGTCGAAACTGCTTCAAGTAATTGCCGGAAAGTACCAAAACAAGCTTGTTCCAGCCTATCCATGTAAGCGGCAGCAGAAAAGGCTTTCCAACCGCCACCGATCAAACCATCGATACCAATCACCAGAATTTCCGACCAGGCCAGCGCATAGCGTTGGCGCAGGGTATCAGGCGAGCTGATTAGCTTACGCCAGGCCATCGCATCCGCCCCTGCCTGACTATTGCGGTAGTTCGGCGCATTAAAACCCTTGCTGACTAACCAATCCCAACGGCTGCCATTGCCCGCCAGATTGATTTGCTGATCCAGCCAGCCCGCATAGCCAGCGTTTTGTACTTGCGTAATCAAGTCACGCGTGATTCCCATCGCCGCCTGACTTAAAAAGCGCGCGGCTTCGGTTTCGCTGATGGCGGCCTGTGGCGCTGGTGCGAGTGGAGCCGCGGCCTTATCATCGGCACTCGCAAGTTTGTCGCTAGTACCACCGCATGCACTCAAGGCGCATGCGCTGGCCAGGACTACCCCTGGCTTGAAATGATTATCAACATCAGTAACACTGGCTCGTTCGCGTATTTCGATTGCTGTCATCATAAACTCCCGCTGAGTTATCGTCCTTACAGCTTAATCGCCAGTCAGGTCACAAACTAGCGCGCTTTTGTAGCGTAATCTTTCAAGCCGTGCTTGAATTTTGTCTAATTTAATCTACCTGTAGGGGCTTAATTCGAGACCTAAGGCGGAGTCTCGCGCCTCAATCCCGGCCTGTCCTTTGCTATCTTTTAATGTGCTTCAGTCAGACTGAACGGCAAAACTGGAGCGTCTCGAATTCGTCTGAATTGCTCAACGCCTAAATCGTAAAGACTTTGACTTTGCCGACCAGGCTCAGACCACGGGCTTTTGGGGAAAATTGTTACACTTCGCTTGTCAGTCGCTACAAAAATCTTTATCCTGAGCGCCGCTTGTAACACGGTCTTATGAAGGGACTGGCTTCTCAAATTGGCATTGCAAATTTGCACGATTTTCAGCACCAGCCTGAAAAAAGCAAAGATCACAGTAAGTAAGCGCTCCAGACCTCGCCCCTGCAAGCTTTGTTACACAGGCGCGTAGCAAATCGGTTATGCTCGCTGACGCATTATTTTTTAACTTTGGCATGAAAATCAGTTTTGAATCTCCACAAGATGAAGTCGCAGAACCCGGCATAGTACATATGCATATACGGTTTCGCCCAGCCAATTTCACGGGGATACTGATAGTTCTTTTACTCCACGCCATCCTGGTGTATTTCCTCTGGACCATGCAAATTTTGCACACCAAAAAAGGGGAGCAGGGCCGTGCCAGCGAATCACTGGTGTATTTGCCACCACCTGCCAGCAAAGCAAAAACCCCTACTAAAGCCAAAAGCACGCCCAGCAAACCCAGTCCGGCGAGCCAACGTCCTGCCATTACCGCGCGGCCTCGTCCAATGCCCAGTACGGATAGTCCAATTCCCGCTGAGCCACCACCACCTGCACCTGTCGTTGCCAAAACTGAACCCGAAGTGGATATGATGGCCATGATTAATGCGGCCAGAGAAAAGCGACGCGCTCAGGAAGAAGCCGCCGCCAGTGAAAATGAAGCTGCCGCACGTGCTGCGCGCGGCCCTAGTCCACAAGAAATTGCTGAAATGAATGTAAAGCATAGTATGCAAAGGGCGGCAGGCGGCACCAATGGCGTATTTCAAATCATCAATATGAGTACCCGGGTAGGCACGTTTTCTTTCCGTGGCTGGAAAGCGAATGCGGGAAGTTCCTGGAAACAAGTGATAGAAGTCGACGCTGGCTTAGGCGGAGATTTGCAGCTGGCGATGGTGAAACGCATGATTAGCATCATACGCAGTCATTATCAGGGTGATTTCAATTGGGAATCTCAGCGTTTAGGTCGTGTTGTCAAACTATCTGCCCGTGTTGAAGACAGTGCTGGTCTGGAAGAATTTATGATGAAAGAATTCTTTCGTTAGGCAGGGCAATTTTTAGCTTAGGCAATTCCCCATTTACAAAATCCAACATCTCAGACTGGCGCTTTGCCGTAGAATTCTACGCGGTGCGCCAGGCAGTGTCAGTGCTAGAAATTGGCCGCCAACAAATAAGTCAAATACAGAGACCTCAACACAACAATCGCAAGCGTTCAAAGTTGAACCTGAAAAGCGCAACCGTGCCAGGCCACAACGTGCATCGCAGGCTTCTAATCTGGCCGCGCAGTAAGTCGTGCAAAGGTCTCATACCAGGAGTCAAAGTATGCGGGGTTATCTGAGTAGTGTGCTGATCTGTTGTAGTTTGAGTGCTTGTTTCACGATACAAATTGCCGAAAAAGATGTGTTGCGCCCGGATGTGCGTACCGGCACCGTACACCAAGACAAAATACAAGCAGCTGAATTGCAAAAAATTGCCCCTGAGTTCAAATTAGAGTGGTTGCAAGCGACGCAAATTAAGGATGCAAGCATCCAGGGCATACGCCTGCAATTACAAGACCAGGCCGTCAGCGTTTTGTATTTTGGTGGTAATTTATTTCACCTTGATCAGTCAGCCAATTACTTGCAGCGAATTGCGCATCAGTGCCAGGTTAATTGGATAGCTTACGATCATCGCGGCTCAGGACGCAGTAGCGGCAGCCCGGATGTGGAATCCATGCGTAAAGATGCGCTGGCTATTTATGACCAAACCCGAGCCCAGGTCAGCGGTAAGCTCATTGTCCACGGTCAGTCACTGGGCAGTTTCATCGCCGCTTATCTGGCACAACAGCGCAAGCTGGATGGTCTGGTTTTAGAAACCACCGGTACCACCATACAAGAACTCGGTGAAGCGCAAATACCCTGGTTCGCCACACCATTTGCAAGAGTAGAGGTAGCGCCACCGCTGCAAGTGATTAACAATATTCAGGCAATTAATCAATTCCAGGCGCCGGCCTTAGTACTGACTGGCGGTAACGATCAAACCACACCTGCAGCCTTAGGCGAAAAAGTTTTCCACGCCCTGCCAGCGGGGAATAAAACCTATTACCTTAGTCCTCAAGCTGGCCATAATGGCTTGTTAGCACGTAAAGACGTACAAAAGGTCTATTGCGATTTTTTGCATCAAATCAAATAAAGGCCAGGGCACAAATAACTTGCCAGAGTACGCTTCAAGCAGTTGTGAGCTCTGCACGACTGTCGCGAATAAAAAAACAGCTGCCAGAGGCAGCTGTTTTTTCTTGTGCACGCGGTTTAAATAAAGCGTCCCCAGTAATCGGGGTTTTCCATCAATTGCGCGATAATTTGCGCTTGCGTCAGATTTTGGTTCAGCAATTGGGTGAAGGTGCTGTTTTCTGGCATGTCGCCGATCAAGCCCAGGTAATCCAGCGTCAAGCCCACCTTGGCCTGGCTGGCTTGTTTAAATTCGGCCGATTCAGTGAAGCTCATCAAGACATCGCCGCGACTGGCTCCGGCGTTTAAACTCGTCAGCCAATAAGTTTTACCTGCAGCGTCAGCCGAACGTTGCAAGACGCTCAGATAAACCTGATCGATGAACTGGCTGTTATCAAGGTTACCGAATTTGCTTTGGAATTCGCTGCTGGCAACGAACGAGCTGGCGATGTTTTTCAAGGCCATGCCATTTTTTTGCTCGCCTATCCAATACGCCAGGCCATCGCGATCGGGCAAACGGCCAAAAGTGCCAAAGTACAGTCGCGCCAGATTGCCGATGTCCTGGAATTCTTTTTGCTCCAGAAAGGAATTGGCGAGTTGCTCGCGACTCATGGCACCGCTATCGAGTTGGTTTTGCCAGAATTGCTGACCGGCGCTGTCACTCTCACGGAACAAGACATCGCGGTAGAGTTGTTTGACAAATAAATCGCTGCGATCCAATACCGCATTGTCTTTGACATTCGGGTTGGTGCCGTTTGCAACTTCAAGCGCATCGGGTATGCCATCGCCATCTTTATCACCCACCTTGGGCACCATGCTAAAGCCCGGTGCCACGCTCAGCGAGATCGCGCCATCGCCACTGTTACCGAGGTCGAATTGACTGCCATCTTTAACGCTGAAGCTGAAGGGAACTTCTAAAAACCTCCGCCTCTAATAGTCATAGAAATAAACCTGACGAC
>JAYSEN010000006.1:0-191463 GCA_041913845.1 Undibacterium sp. | reverse complement strand
AAAACTCTGAGCTTTCAGTTTTTTGCGGTTTTTAGGTGGTTTTTAGAAGTGCCCTCAAATAAAAAACGCCCTATTTTTGCGGCTTCTCAGCCTGAAATTGCTGGTAAGCCGCATCCAGATTGCCTGTTTAATTTCATCTTTTTAAACGCTTACATCAAACTGAGTACACCTCAATCAAACACTGCCTGAGATTAAGAGTCAATCAGGCCGCATTAAGCCAGCCCTTCTCCACACAGCTACACCTGACTATTGCTTCGCTTAGTATGCATCCCAAATGCAGGCCACCATTTTGGCTTAATTTGTACACCGTCAGCTGGCACTTTTCGCTAACTGGCGCTGGTTTAAGGCGCAGACAATAATTTATTCAATCGGTTTATCACTGACGGCAAAAATATCGTGTCAGGTTTCGTATTGAGCCGTTTATATATCGCTTATTCGCTAACGCGGGAAGCGATGATTTTAGGGTTTACTTAATAAATTAAGATAAATATATATAGTAGTAATAGTTAACGTAGCCACCTTCCTGTGGATAAGTCTTAATTTATTAACGTATACAAAAACTTAGCTTAACTTAAAGGCTGCGGATAAGGCGGTAATTTTTGAGCTGCAAATTGTGAATAATTTTTGACTTATTCAAAAAGTCAGGAATAACTTCGAACTGTCCTGTGTATATCATGGGGTTTATCCACAAGAGGGCACGGCCCCGCTACTGCGCGGTCAAATCTGAAGCCTGTGATGTACGCGGTGCCCCGCCACTCGACCTCAACTTTTACCGCTCAGCAAAAATGCGCCGTGCCTTCACAATGAGAATTAGCATAAAAAAAATCCGGCCACTAATTGGGCCGGACTTCATAGCAAGAAAACCTGATTAAGAGCGCAAGGCATTTATATAGCTTTGATTCATTTGAATAATTTCTTTATTAAATTGAACCAGTTGCTCAGCCACTTGCATCAATTCAGCGTTCAAGCTGCGGTATTGAATTAAGGTCGCATTATCTTCAAACAGCAGGGTTTTATCGCTCAGTTTAATGCGCCCCTTGTTTTGCAAACTCAAATTCAAAATCTTACGCGTCACCTCGTGCAAGCTTCTGGCCAGTTCAGCTTCCTTAAGTAAATTATTAAGCGCTTTAACCATGGAATTTTGTTCTTTTTGCAGACGTACCTGGCGATCGGATTTGGCATAAGGCAGAGAACTAACCGATTGAAAGTAAGTATCCAATGCTGTT
Organism: Undibacterium sp.; assembly: GCA_041913845.1. Classification (GTDB taxonomy): domain Bacteria; phylum Pseudomonadota; class Gammaproteobacteria; order Burkholderiales; family Burkholderiaceae_D; genus Undibacterium. The sequence goes on along the minus strand of JAYSEN010000006.1, from coordinate 190,237 downwards.
TCCAATTCCTTGAACAAATTTTGGTAATACTCATCATATTCGCTGAGTGTTAATAAACTCGCTTCCACTTTAACCGGATCAACCAGAATTTCAGCCGCGAGTAATTTATCGATGTAATTCTGCGGTATCAGCCGATTGAAGTTATCCATGTGTTCCGCTTTTTTCTTATGAATTTGGTAGATCAACTGAAATTCAGCATCGATGGATCGAATACCCACGTGTATGGGTGGCTTAACATAGGGTAAAAGATCGAATTTTTCATCTGCCTGGTTATTCCGTACAAAGGCTTCTAAAAACTCCGCATACATACGGCGATTAGTGGTAATACGCTGATTAAAAATCGCGGTTACCCACTCACCTATATGCTCGCCTTTCAATTCACGAAACTGATTTAAGGCATTGATAAAACTACGATAGGACACTGACAGCCGATAATTATTTACCGCCTCGCGGTCTTTGGGACTAAGCCGGAAAAATTCAGCCTTAGCCACGTCCTGGCCAGATTGATTTTGTAATAATTCAAGCTTCAATGACAATTTTGCTGCCGGAGTCTGGGCCTCTTTAATAAACAAGCTGGCATAATTCGCCGCCCAATATTTACGTAAAACCGTCGCGTTTTTTTCTGTCATCGATTCCAGAGTAACCACGTCACTCAGCGATTCCAATGTAAAGGTTTTGGGCGAATCAGGAAACAAACGATTTTGTTCCAGTACCTGACGTCGCCAGCCCTCATAGGCAGCTTTATCCAATTGATACAGCTTAAGCGCCTGGATAACCTCATTCAGATTGGCGGGGTTATCAACAATCGCGGCGATAGCGTGCGAACTCAAGATAGTAGCGACGACAAACGCCGTAAATAAACGATAAAAGACTTTCATGATCAGCAAAGGGAGGTTAAATTAAAATGGTTTTTCGATTTCAACGCGGGCCAAGGGCAGCAACAAACTATCGGCAGGAAATTTATCCAGTGCGCGTTGCAAGTAAGCGCGCGCCTTAATCTTAGTCATACGCGGTGCTTGCAAAGCCCCCAACATGAAATAACTTTGCGCTAGCATAGGATCGAGTTGATCGCTCGGTGCCTGGTATAACTGGCGCAATAATTGTTCTTCGGATTTTTCACCGATTAACACCGCATACAAACTCGCCATCCAACCTTCACCCGGGAATGGCTCAGCGTCAGCAATACTTAACCCAGCTTTTTTCGCACTAAAATAGCTAAGTAAAAAATATCGCTGCTTTGCACTTTCTTCACTCTGTGTTGCATAGAGTTGCTTGAAAATCTGCTGGGCTTCGCGCCAACGACCCAGTTGGCCCAGGCTTAATGCACGAATTTCAGTGTAGCCAGCATCTAAGCCCGACAAACCCTGAAGATCAGCTAATGCGGCTTTGAAGTCCGTGAGCATAAAATGCAAGTGGGCACGACATTTCAAAAAACGGCTATCGTCTGACTTAAGGCCTTGCAGATTCAATAAATCTTTTTTTGCATCATTTAACTTACGTAATTTCACATAAGCTAAACCGCGCTCACACAGCAACATACTGTTATCGGTGTTTTTCGCAATCTCCTCGGTCAGGCGCGTAACTGCAGCAGCACTCGACTCAACTAATTTTTGCCTGGAACTAGCGTCCAGCAATAAACGTGCGGCATTCGCTTTAACATCGGTTTTACGCAAAGTCAGTGTGGCCTCAACCAGATTAGAAAGCGTTTTGGTTGCTTGCGTATAGTGTTCTAACTGCGCTAACTCAACTTGCTCATTAGCGATAGCGAGTTGCAAATCCAGACTCAATTTACGTCCCGTAAAACGTAGGGTTTCACTGGCTTGAAATGCCGCATCGTCAACCTGAGTAAACCGTGGTTGATAATTGCCATCAAAACCTTCTGGTAAATTCAGGATGAATTGATAGTGCATTTGAGCCGGCGCACGATCCACTTTTAAGGGGTAACGACGCTGTGCAGAAATCGCGGAATGAAAACGTTCCCTGAAATTAGACGCCGCATACTTGAAAGTCCAATAGTCAGGATAAGATGTGAAAAAGTCGCGTACCTTATAGCTGTGTTCGACAGAAATCGTATTGAGTTTACGGTCATCATTCACCACAGGTTCGCGCCAAACTTCAGCATGTGGGTAAGTTTTGAACACCGTGCTGGCAAACATCTTCTTGATTTGCTCTTTGGTTTGTAAGCCTAGGTAATAACGCATGACTTCAGCTTGCGTGCCGTTGTAAATCTGTTGTACCTGCAAGATAACAGGCTTAGTCCAGTCTTCCAGCGTGACAGTTTCAATACGTTTGCTGAGCGAATTATTGCGCCAGTTATTATCGACTTTTTCTAAACCCTTGCTCTGCGCATCTACGATGAGTACTGAGGCGCCGTGATGGCTTTGTCCCAGATGATCTAATTGCCCATACTGCGATGTGCGGGTGGGATCGAGATAGTAATTTTTGCCTGCGAACTTAATTACGACAATGGCATGATCAAATAAAGTAGGACTGGCTAGTTTTTTATCTAAAGCGGAATGGCCAGAACTATTGATTAGTACTGGGTAAGCCTGAATATTTAAGGCTCGTAAAAGACTCACCAATAATAAAGACTTATCTTTGCAATCGCCAAAACGTCGTTTTAAAACTTCGTCAGGCTGCGCTGGACGATGTGAGCTTTCACCCAGTGATAAAGATAAATAGCGCACCTCATTTTGTACATACTCGAGCGCCTTTGCGATACGGGTTTCGGTATCCGGATAGTTACTGATATCAGCGACAAGTTGCTGCATTAAACCAGAGTTAACCTTACTGACAAATAAGTCATCCGCCCATTTCGCCACTTCTTGCCAATTCCGGTATTGCGTGAATTGCAGTGTGCGAAATTGTTCCATTTCAGTCGGTACATCGCTTTCAAATTCTATCGGCGCTAATTGTTGCGCACCCCATGCCAAAGTTTTCCGCGACCCGTCGATCTTTTCTTGTTTAACTAAATTGGTGTCCCCAGGACCGGACACGCGAAATTGCAGAAACTCATCTTTGGGGTAATTGATACTCAGATGTTTCTGTCCTATCGCATAGGCATAATCCCAAATTTTGGTCGTCGCATATTTACCGGCGAACACAGGATTGTCGCCTTGTATGCTATAACAAATTTCAAGTTCATCATTGACACGGACATCGTCAACGAGCACGGTCGCATTCACAGCCCCGGTCATAATGCCAGAATTTAAGGCTTGTTCTTGCTGCAGCAATTTAATCGTCGCGCTATTTGTTTTATCGATGACTTCCTCACCCCGCACGATGCGTATGCGATGTATCGCCAATGTTTGGTATTCAGGAAAATACACAATATCGTGATTCGCCACACGACTTAACATCGCCGTTTGCGTCGCCGTGTAGATATGGCGATTAAAGACCGTGCTCGATTTATCCAGATAAATTTGCGTGTCAAACAAAGGCATGGACATCGCATACACCGACTTTAATTTCTGCGGTTTAATCTCTTTGAGCTTAACCCAGTCAGGAATCGCGACCGCACGCCTCATGGTCGACTGTATCGCGGTTAACGACGCCGCCTGAGTAGCAACAGCAGGTTCGGCAGGAGCATTAGCTTGCGCATACAAAAAAGTGGGGTTACTCAGCCAGGCATAAATACACAGACTGGCAAACCAGGCGGCACGGCGCGTTGGCCGCTGAGTCGGAGTTTGGGTAACAAGCTTAAATTTCATCATGTGAGTCAAAGTCGCACAGCTTGCCCGGGCAGACAAACTGCGTAGTGTTATTCATGGGACTCAGTGCATGCCTGAGTCCTGATACAGCTCAGTCTGGCTGTTTTTATTGCAACGAATGAGTGTACCATTTCTGTGTTAGTAATAAGCTCAATTGTCAACAAACTCCATGCAGATGCCCAAGCAAACTGTTGTGGCAAAAAAAAACCGGGCTGATTTGCCCGGTTTTTGTTGATGTGGTTTAAGTTAATGGTGCGCGAGCTTACGACGTTGTAGCCAGGCAGAAAATTCACCGACCAGGCCTTTACGAAACGCCAGCACACAAAGAATGAAGATAAAACCGGTAACGATAGTCACCGAATCGCCGAGTGTACGGAACCACTCAACTTGCGATAAGTCGGCTAACCAATTGCCGAAATCGCCGAGTTTATTTTCTAAAGCAATGATGACAAATGCACCAACCACTGGTCCCCATAATGTGCCTAAACCACCAACCAAGGTCATTAACACCACCAGACCAGACATCGTCCAATGCACATCGGTCAAGGTCTCGGCGCCCAACACCAACGTCTTGGTAGCACCTGCTAATCCAGCCAACGCCGCTGACAAAATAAACGCCAGCAATTTGTAGCGACTCACTTCATAGCCCAGCGAAATAGCTCGAGCCTCGTTTTCCTTTACCGCCTTAAGGACCTGGCCAAACGGGGAGTTGACAATACGCACTATCAACGCAAAACCCATCAGGGTGATCGCCAGCACGACGTAATACAAATTCATATCCTGGCTTAAATCCAGCATACCTAAGAATTTGCCGCGAGGGACGCCTTGCAAGCCATCTTCGCCGCCAGTGAATTGCGATTGCAGGAAGACAAAATACAGCATTTGCGCCAACGCCAGGGTAATCATGGTGAAGTAAATACCCTGCCGACGAATTGCCAGGCTTCCCATCAATAAACCTATTAAGGCCGCAAAACCTGCACCGGCTAACAAACCCAGTTCGGTCGGTAACCCAGCGTCGCGCAAGACCCAGCCCGCGATATACCCAGCGCCGCCGAAAAACGCGGCATGGCCAAACGATAGCAAGCCAGTAAAACCGATTAAGAGATTGAAGGCGCAGGCAAATAAAGCAAAGCACAACACCTTCATTAAAAATACCGGGTAAATCAAAACAGGTGCCACTAAAAATGCCAGTAAGGCCAGACCGTAGGTGAATTTTTGCTTCATTACCGCCTCACTTTTCTTTACCAAATAAACCCGCTGGGCGCACCATCAAAACCAGGGCCATGACGATGAACACAACCGTGGCTGAAAGTTCTGGATAAAACACGCGAGTCAGACCTTCGATAATACCCAGACCTAAGCCAGTTAAAATCGAGCCCAGAATGGAACCCATGCCACCAATCACGACCACCGCAAATACTGTAATAATCAGGTTAGAACCCATCAGCGGTGAAACCTGAATAACCGGCGCCGCCAACACCCCGGCAAACGCTGCTAAAGCAACGCCAAAACCATACGTCAGCGTAACCATTAAGGGCACATTAATACCAAAGGCTTCAACTAACTTAGGGTTTTCAGTACCAGCACGTAAATAGGCACCAAGTTTGGTTTTTTCGATCACGAACCAGGTCGCAAAACACACCAACAAGGAAGCCACCACAACCCAGGCGCGGTAATTTGGCAAAATCATAAAACCCAGATTGCTCGCACCGCTTAAGGCCTCGGGCACCGAATACGGTTGCCCGGAAACCCCATACACAGAACGGAACACACCTTCGAGCATCAGCGTGATGCCAAAGGTCAGCAATAAGCCGTAGAGATGATCGAGCTTATACAACCAACGCAACATGGTTTTCTCGATCAGAATGCCAAAAGCACCGACCAGTAAGGGCGCTAACACTAGCATGACCCAGTAATTCAAGCCCAGATATTCCAGGCCCATCCAGGCCAGGAAAGCGCCCATCATGTACAAAGCACCGTGCGCAAAATTAATCACATTCAGCAAGCCAAAAATGACTGCCAAACCTAGCGATAACATCGCATAAAACGAGCCGTTGACTAAGCCAAGCAACAGTTGGCTAAGCATGGCTGGCAAAGGTTTACCGAAGATTTCCATAGCGATCAGGGAGTAAGGCGGACTTGCCGCTGTAAACCGGAGCAATAAAACGGCTGAATTTTGCACTCAGCCGTGCTGGCGTACCTGCACGAAAAGTAAGTCAGTAACGCCAGCAAATTTTAAGCAGGATAGGTGAAATGGCTTATTTCCACAGCGCGCATTTCGATTCGGCCTTGGTCGTCCAGGCTTGTTCACCCGGAATGACTTGCGCCACTTTGTAGTAATCCCAGGGCTCTTTCGATTCCGCAGCCGATTTCACTTGCATCAGATACATATCGTGCACCATGCGACCATCGCCACGAACATAGGCATTTTTTGCATACATGTCATTGATTTTGAGCTTTTTCAATTGCTCCATGACTTTGTCTGGATTATCCGTGCCAGCAGCTTTTACCGCATGCAGATACGACATCGTTGCAGAGTAATCCGCTGCTTGCAGACTGGATGGCATCTTCTTCATTTTGTCAAAATACCGGCGCGCCCAGGCGCGGGTTTCTGCGGATTGATTCCAATACCAGCTATCTGTTAAATACATGCCTTGCGTCAGATTCAAACCGAGTGAGTGTATGTCGTTAATAAACACTAACAAGCCCGCCATTTTCATGGATTTGGTTATGCCAAATTCATTCGCGGCTTTAATTGCATTAATGGTGTCACCACCCGCATTTGCCAAACCCAGGATTTGCGCTTTAGACGATTGCGCTTGCAATAAGAAGGAAGAAAAATCGGGAGCCGACAAGGGGTGCTTAACTGAACCATTAACACTACCGCCATGCGCTTTGACGATCGCTGCCGTATCATTTTCCAACGAGATACCGAACGCATAATCGGCGGTCAGGAAATACCAGCTCTTACCACCTTGCTTAACCACGGCAGAACCCGTACCTTTGGCCAGTGCCACGGTGTCATAAGCATAGTGCACCGTGTAGTGACTGCATTCTTCGTTGGTCAGACGAGCCGAACCGGCGCCAATCACAAAAATTGGTTTTTTCTTTTCCGCAGCGACTTTTGACATGGCTAAGGCTGCACCCGAATTGGTGCCACCGATTAATACATCCATACCATCACGATCAAACCATTCGCGCGCTTTACTCGATGCAATGTCGGCTTTATTCTGGTGGTCGGCTGTGACTAACTCGATTTTTTTCCCCAGCACATTGCCACCAAAATCCGCGATCGCCATTTTGATCGCTTCGGCACCACCTTTACCATCAATATCCGAGTACAAGCCAGAAACGTCGGTGATAAAACCGATTTTCACCACATCGCCGGAAACCTGGGCTTGCGCAGAAATGCTGCAAGCGGCCGCCACTGCCAGACTGGCTAATTTGAGTTTGGTTTTCATACGTCTTCTCCTGTTATAAGGTTTGCGTCACTTGAGTATGACCGCCTGAAACGGCGGTTAGTTGAATGAGGTCAGACCCCGAGTAATTGGTTTAGTACCGGCATTTTTTCAGCAAGCTGATCAGCGGCAAAGGTTTCCACAATTTGTCCGTGCTCCATCACATAAAAGCGATCCGCTAAGGGCGCGGCAAACCGGAAATTTTGTTCGACCATGACGATGGTGTAACCCTTGGCTTTTAACGTGGTGATCATGCGTGCCAAGGCTTGCACGATTACCGGTGCCAAACCTTCGGAAATTTCATCGAGTAATAATAAACGCGCCCCAGTTCGCAAAATCCGCGCAACTGCCAGCATTTGTTGCTCACCACCTGATAAGCGCGTGCCCTGGCTGTGTTTACGCTCGGTCAGATTGGGAAACATTTCATAAATTTCCGCGACCGACATGCCCGCTTCTTTGCCAGCTAACACCGGTGGTAGTAACAGATTTTCTTCGGTCGTCAGCGACGAAAAAATGCCGCGCTCTTCGGGGCAATAACCGACACCAAGATGCGCGATTTTGTAGGTCGGCAGATGGATGGCTTCGACCCCGTTGATTTTGACTGAACCTGTGCGTTTGCCGGTTAAGCCCATGATGGCGCGCAAGCTGGTGGTGCGTCCTGCGCCATTGCGACCTAACAAGGTCACGACTTCACCGGCATCAACACGTAAATTGACCTGGTGCAAAATATGCGATTCGCCATACCAGGCAGCCAAATCGCTGATTTCCAGTGCAGCGGTATTCATCAATGTGCTCCCTGTAATTCGGCAGCACTACTGCCCATATACGCTTCCATGACTTTAGGATTGGCGGAAACTTCAGCATAATCGCCTTCCGCGAGCACAGCACCACGCTGTAACACGGAAATTTTGTCGCAGATACCTGAAACCACGCTCATATTATGTTCCACCATCAAAATCGTGCGTCCCGCTGAAACTTTTTTGATCAACTCGGTAACGCGATGCACGTCCTCATGTCCCATACCCTGAGTAGGCTCATCGAGTAACATGAGTTCCGGTTCCATCCCCAGCGTCGTAGCAATTTCAAGAGCACGCTTACGACCGTAAGGTAAATCGACCGTGACTTTATCGGCGAATCCAGCCAGATCAACTTGCTCCAGCAATGCCATTGCTTGCTGATTTAAGCGATCAAGCTGGCGTGCGCTTTGCCAGAAAAAATAGGAGTTGCCCAGATTGCGTTGCAAACCTATGCGCACATTTTCCAGCACCGTCATGTGCGGAAACACGGCAGAAATCTGAAACGAGCGAATGATGCCCTGACGCGCAATTTGCGCTGGTCTGGCAGCGGTAATATCGCGGCCATTGAATAGAATCTGACCCGAAGTCGGAATTAAAAACTTGGTCAACAAATTGAAACAGGTGGTTTTGCCCGCCCCATTCGGTCCGATTAAGGCATGAATATGACCACGCTGGACTTGCAGATTAACCGCACTGACGGCGGTGAAACCCTTAAACTCTTTGGTCAGGTTACGGGTTTCGAGGATGACATCAGCCATCGCGTCTCCTTCTTTGAAATACTCAAAGCGCGGCTAGAAGACGACAGGTCTCCAGCCATTCATACGTTGACGCTTACCGCAGAAATGTTTGTCTGATGGCATCGTCTTTTTTTTTCATGGGACACACACAAAATCGTACTGACCAGACGTGCAGCCGAAGACCGCGCAGGAGTACGGCAAGGCGAAACAGCGATGTCAGCGTCGGTTTTGCGTAAGTCTTTTTTCATCTTAACTAGCCAGCAGTTTAACCGCCAAGATGGTATTACTACTGTACGTACTACTACTGAAACGCGATTTTTAAGGCGAAAACGACGCAGTTAGCGGGCCGTTGACCTCATATTGCAACGCAATAAACTTGCCCCTGTGTGGCCGTTTTCAGCGCCCAATAAAAGCAGCGTCGGGCTAGTTCTGTTGCATTTGCACTAGCCATTTTTGTAGCAATTCGGCAGCCGGTAAGGCTTCGGTTTTACTCACCCCCTGACCTGCCCATAACGACATAAATTCGGTGTTTTTTTGTTTGCCAGCTTCAGCCCGGATGTAAGCGGTCAGGGCATTTTGTACCGGATAAGCCGGCACTTGATCGGCGACTTCACTCATCATTTGCATATAGCGATTGTGTATGCCGCGCGCTAACCGGCCGCTGAAACTACGTGTCTGTTGCGTTGCATCATTTTTGCATTCCAACAGCCTTTGCTTATAACATGCCGCTATCCCCGATTCTGTTGCACACAAGAAGGCGGTGCCCATTTGCACCCAATCAGCACCCGCTTGATAAGCTTGCGCGATATCGTTGCCATCCATGATTCCGCCAGCAAGAATTTTCGGAATATGCAAACTGTCGCGGCAAAGTCGGAGCAATTCATAACTGCCCGATTGAGCCGCGCTTTGCTCACCGATAAACGTGCCGCGATGTCCACCCGCTTCTACCCCTTGCAAACACACGGCATCAGCGCCCAGCGCTTGCCAGACTTGTGCTTCGGCCAAATTCGTAGCACTTCCGACCACAGCAATACCGGCCTGATGCAAACGCTGTATCTGGGCGCTGTGCAACACATCAAAGGTAAAACTGGCGACCGCAGGTTTGGCGGTAATTAATGCATCAAGCTGAGCCTCAAAATCTTCGCACCACCGGGTTGGCGTCGGCAGATGATCGATGTGTAATTCTGCACACACAGGCTGCAATAATTCTTTGGCTTTTTCCAACACATCGAGATCGATCCGCGGCTGGCTTTGCACAAATAAATTAATCGCAAAGGGCTTGTCAGTAAGACGGCGGATGTGTTCTGCCTTTTCTATGATTTCCAAAGGTGAAAGTAACGGGGCCGCTAATGAACCCAGCGCTCCCGCATTGGAAACGGCTGCGACCAATTCCGGGGTAGTTGCGCCACCCGCCATAGGGGCCTGGATGATTGCATGTTGACATAGTTGCCGATTGAAACGCATCGCTTCTCCTCCTGCATACTACTGGGTAGTATGCTTTTTTCTATTTGTAATAGGTACTGTTTTAAACAGTTTTTCAAGATAAAACCAGCATACTCCCCCCCATAAAATCTGGGGCTCAGAAAAACTCCGGTTTGTAGTATGCTGCTCGACATCGTGGCCACTCAATTTTCGTGTCTGGCCAACGAATATAGCTGAATTTCAGCCCGACATCTTTGTTACTCTTAGAAAAATTCCCGTACTGTGGTAAAGCTTCGCACCTTAATATTTCTCTCCGGTATTTTTTGCTATCCATTTGCCCATGCAGATGACTTACACCTGTATCTGCAAGAATTTACGCCGTTTACCCATACCGATAGCAAGAGTGGTGAATTTCTAGGCATACTGACCGAGAAAGTTGCCGAAATTATGCGACGTTCCGGTCAAACCTATCAATTTTCCAGTACCTCGCTGGCGCGCGGCTTAAATGCTGCCCAAAGTGAAGAAAATGCCTGCTTGTTTGGATTTCGCCGCACCCCGGAACGGGAAGCACTGTATCAATGGGTGGGCCCGCTGGTTTCAGATAACTGGGTTTTATATGGACGTAAATCGCAACATCAGCGGCTGAACAAATTTGAAGAGAGTAAGCCCTATCTGATAGGTTCGTATAAAAACGCAGCGACTGGTTTGCAATTGACGCAACAAGGTTACCGTATCAATTTTGCCAACCAGGATAGCGATAACCCACGGCTTTTAAGTGTAGGTCGTATCGATTATTGGATAGTCTCGGAATTACATGGCCTGGCCTTGGCACAACAACACCAGCTAGACCAGGAAATAGTGAAAGTGGTGAAATACCGCCACATTGATTTGTACATGCTCTGTAATAAAAATATGGAAAAATCCCGTATCGATTTATTTAATAAATTTAATAAGGAAATCGATAATGATGGCACAATGGACAAACTTCTTCGTAAGTACCAAGTCCAAAAATAGGCTTACGCTTTGCGACGGCTAAGCCATTTCATTAACTCATCCTTTACGTTTAATTCCTGATTTTTTATGAAACACTTATTCCGCATACTCAGCCTGGCATTAGCCAGCAGCCTGAGCTTAGGTACAGCCAGCGCACAAACCGCCAATCCAGAAAGTGCGGTAGTCAGCGAGCCTAAACTCATCAGCACCGATACCAAAGCAGGTCAAGGCGAAGAAGCCTGGCCCGGACACACCGTCAGCGTCGATTACACTGGCTGGTTATACGATCCTTTGGAAAAAGATGGCAAGGGAAAAAAATTTGATAGCTCGATAGGTCGTGCGCCATTTAGTTTTCCTTTAGGCGCCGGACGTGTTATCAAGGGATGGGATCAAGGCGTCGCCGGAATGAAAGTGGGGGGCCGTCGTACCCTGATTATTCCACCGGAATTGGCCTATGGTGCGCGTGGCGCCGGTGGCGTGATTCCACCTAATGCCAGCCTGATCTTTGAAATTGAATTATTGGGCGTGAGAAAATAAGCCGCCCTTGTTCAGACTAACTGGATTGGCTTTGTTGCAAGACCCAATCCAGTGAATAAATCGCATAAATAAAGCCTGAAATTGCGACGATAGTCGCCAGACTGCCGATAAAAAAAAGTACCGTAATTCCGGCAGGAAAAATATAGTGATACCAACCAAATACGCTCGCTGTGATTAACAAGCCCGCTGCAAAACGTATCAGTAAAAAGCTTTTACGCATACTTGCCAGCGCTAGCAAACACAGAACCAGTAACACTAAAAAAAAACTAATTAATCCTGGCACGATGCTAACTCCGGAAATAAATGAAATTTATGCAATGAAATAAATATAACAAAACTTGGAATAAAATACTAGCCAGAACTAATAGTAATTTGTTGCGCAGAGTAACAAAGCATACAAAATAACAATCAGATATTCAGGAGAAAATTCATGGCTTACTTGCTCGCGCTGGATCAGGGTACTTCAAGCTCACGCAGTATTTTGTTTGATTTATCTGGCCAGATTGTTAGCTCCGCACAAAAAGAATTTCATCAGTACTTTCCACAATCCGGTTGGGTAGAGCATGACGCCGAAGAAATCTGGCAGAGCCAATATGCCACATTACTCGCCGTTATCGCCCAGGCGCAGATTTCACCTAGCGAAATTACCGCGATTGGCATAACTAATCAACGTGAAACTACAGTTTTATGGGATAAAACCACAGGCCAGGCCTTGGCACCCGCAATAGTCTGGCAAGATAGACGCACCGCCGGTTATTGTCAGGACTTGCGCAATCAGGGTTGGGAAACCACCATACGCGAAAAAACCGGCCTGGTTATCGATCCCTATTTCTCTGCCAGCAAATTACGTTATTTATTGCAAACTTTGCCAGACGCTCTAAACCGCGCAAAACGCGGTGAATTGGCTTTTGGCACCATAGATAGCTGGTTACTCTGTAAATTAAGTCAGGGTCGTCGGCATGCTACGGATATCAGCAATGCCTCGAGAACCATGCTGTTTAATTTACAGCAAGGTGATTGGGATGACGACTTACTTGAATTATTCGAGATCCCACGCGCTATCTTGCCCGAGGTTTGCGCTTCCAGCCATCATTATGCCGACACCCAGTTGTCAGGGGCGTCGATTCCAATTACTGGGATAGCTGGAGATCAGCAGGCGGCCTTGTTTGGCCAGGCTTGCCAACAACCTGGCATGGCTAAAAATACCTATGGCACGGGTTGTTTCATGCTCATGAATACCGGAAGCGAATGCCGCTATTCGCAGAATGGCTTGATTACCACAGCCACAGCACAAACTACGGCCGAAAAAAATTATGCCTTAGAGGGCAGCGTTTTTATGGGCGGCGCAATTGTGCAATGGTTACGCGATAGCTTACATGCCGTCAATGAATCCGCCGAAATTGAAGCGCTGGCGCGCAGCGTGCCTGATAGTGGTGGTTTAATCTTCGTCCCGGCCTTCACAGGTTTGGGCGCGCCCTATTGGCAAGCCGATGCGCGAGGCGCCATATTGGGTTTAAGCCGTGGCAGCCAGATTGCCCACATCGCCAGAGCCGCACTTGAAGCAATCGCGTATCAAAGTCATGCCTTATTGCTAGCCATGAGCCGTGATGCAGGAACGGCTTTACACTGTCTGCGTGTTGACGGTGGTGCTGCGCGCAATGATTTGTTATTGCAATTTCAAGCCGATTTATCCGGGATTCCTGTGCTGAGACCACGTGTTACCGAGACCACCGCGCTGGGTGCAGCCTGGTTAGCGGGTCTGGGCGCCGGAGTCTATAGCCATCCCCAGGAATGTGCCGGATTATGGCAACTGGAAAAAGAGTTTATGCCTCAGATGTCACGCGATCAGGCAGAAAGCTTAATGGCAAGTTGGGAACAAGCGATACAACGCATAATCTGAACGGAGCGCAAAACTCCCGAAATTTTATCGGTAACGCATGACGACTGACTTCACTGGTTTTCCCTTGGCCGATAAAAATCATTTAAAATGAAGAACTTAGCCTGTAAAATAGGCGATGCCGCAGACTGATAGTACGTATGAAAAAATTAGCCCTTAGTTTGAGTTGTTTGCTACTGTTAACTCCCTTAACACAAGCCGCTGAAACCACCCCAGCCAAAACGTCAGGTTCCCAAGCCGTGTTCGTGCTTGAGGGCAGTGCCAGCCATCCACAAGCTTCAATGGTGGCAATCGATGCCCCTACTTTAGAACCCTTGCCCAGCGAGCCGAAAAAATCCGATAAACCCATCGAAGTCTGGAGTAGTCCGGTTAAGGTTTCGGGTATTCCATTTTTTATGATTGCATCGATGCCTGTCATCGTTTCATTCTATTTTGCCTATCAAATTTATCTGTTTTTCGTAAATCGGCGTAAGCGTTTACAAGATCAGCAAATCCGTCACCTGGGCAGTATCGGCAGCGCTAAAGAATAAGCGGAACAACTGAGTTAAGCGGCAAGTTTGCAACGAAAAATCAAAAACGCTGCGACCAGATTGATTTCTGCAAACTTGTCACTCGCTTGTCACCTCCTTTGCTTAAATTATTCTCATCAACAGAAGGGGATAATGATGAGCAGCAAAGCCTTAGTTCACCGCGCCGTAATTAATTCCACCAGTTCTGGCAGTAAAGCGCTGGCTGATCAACTCTTCGCGTATTGGTTTAATCGCCTGGTTTATGCGCAGATCTGGGAAGATCCGCAAGCCGATCTGGCTGCTCTGAACTTGCCTGAAGGGGCGCGTATTCTGTGCATTTCCTCGGGCGGCTGTAATGCATTAGCTTATCTGAGCAGTAAACCTTCTGCTGTCCACGCGGTGGATTTGAATGGCGCGCATCTGGCTATGCTGGCCATGAAAAAACAAGCCATACGCCATTTACCCGATTACAGCGCGGTGCTGCAATATCTGGGACACGCAAACACTAAAGACAATATGAAACGCTATCTGCGCCATATTCGTCCCCATTTACCCGATCATGCCAAAGAATTTTGGGAAGCGCGTAACCTCACAGGCAAACCACGGTTTCGCTATTTTTGTGAAAACGCGTATCAACATGGCTTGCTCGGCGAATTTATCGGCTACTCTCACCGCCTGGTTAAATGGTTTGGTGGTGATTTAAGTAAGATGATGGAAGCGCGCACACTCGCCGAGCAACAAGAAAATTTCACGCGCTATGTTGAGCCGGTTTTTAATCACCGATTAATACGTTGGGTTGCACGCCAACCCTGGGCTTTATATAGCCTGGGCATACCACCGGCGCAATTCCAGGCCTTAGCCGACGATGCAGGACCCAGGCAAAATCTCGCTGATCTGTTTAAAGAACGTATGCGTCATCTGGCTTGTGATTTCCCATTGCAAGAAAATTGTTTTGCCCATCAGGCTTTCGCTCGTCGCTACGATATTGAACAGCAAAGCGCCTTACCTATGTATTTGCAACAGCAACATTATGCGACGATACGTCAGCACATAGAGCGCTTACATAGTCATCACCAAACATTGACCGAATTCTTAAAAACCCAGGCGAACGCGAGTTTTGACGCCTATATTTTGTTGGACTCGCAGGATTGGATGGATAACACACAAATTACCGAACTATGGCAAGAGATTAACCGCACCGCAAATCGAGATGCTCGCGTTTTATTCCGTACTGGTGGCGCGAAGTCGCCACTCGAAGCAAAATTGCCTGGTGAAGTCCTGGCGCATTGGCAAACCGATACGCAAAAAAATCAGCAGTATTATCAAACGGATCGTTCAGCCATTTACGGCGGTATGCATTTATACAGCAAAAAATAAATGCTCCTGGCTAAGAATACGTGCAAAAATGCGGCTGATCAGCGTTGGCTGGAACTGGCTTGTCAGCATGGTTCGGCCTACTGGGTGAGAAATTCGGACGCCGTCTATCGTCACTTTGAGCTGGCTGATTCCCGCTTAGCTTTAGCACAGACCCGCGATCCAAAACTTCAGCAAAGCTATGTGCAATGCCCGCGTACGGCCTGGATAGATTACCCGCTGTATGAAAGCCAGCGTCTGTTAAGAGGGATATCGCTAAGACTGGCGCAGCTTGCCGGGCTAACCTTAGGGCCGGCCTTGCGTCAGTTATTAGCCAGTACAGGATTGCAGCAAAGTATTACGATAGGCAATCAATTAATTTCAACCAATCTTTATTCAAGTCAGTTTTCTTCACACATCGCCCGCATCAGTCAGTTACTGAGTCAAAATGAAGACTCCCCTTTGGTAATCCGTAATATTTGCCCTGAAGTCGATCAAAAATTAATGCAGGATTTGTCGGATACTGGTTGGGATTTGCTGCCAAGCCGGCTGATCTATTTGAGTCAGCCTGAGCTTGCGAGTGTCTGGCAACATAATCACGTAAAACAAGATGCCAAACTAATCAGCCCATCGCGTATGAAGCAGGATAAGCTGGAATTTATCCCCGCGGCTGAATTAGCTGTCGATGACATGCCCGTGCTGAGTGATTTGTATCGCCAACTATTTATACAAAAACATTCGGGTTTAAACCCCGATTTTTCATTGAAATTCTTTGAATTCTGTCGTGAAACGGGATTCCTGGAGTTATACGCCTTAAAACAAGGAACAACCTATCTGGGAGTTATCGGTTTGTATTCCCGACCTGATTGCCCTTGGCTCACCACGCCTTTGCTAGGCTATGACATGCAAGCATCAGCCAACCTGGCTTTATATCGTCGCCTCATGGCATTTTTATTGCAACAAGCCAAAGAAAGAAACTTGCATTTGCATTACAGCTCAGGTGCTGGCAACTTCAAACGCCTACGCGGCGCCTCCCCCACGATGGAATATTGTGCAGTTTATTCAGCACATCTCGCCATGAATAAACGCCTCGCCATTCAAGCCTGGGGACGGCTGTTAAAACATACTGTGCCCTATATTTTGTCAAAAAGTCCGGCTTAAATTGTTGTGGATAAGGCTAGTTATATCCACAGGTACAAATTGTGTGTAAACGTCAAAACTAGTTACAGTCAATTTTTTATCACCAACTTATACTCGCTAAAACCTAATCTTATCCGACCACCTATCCTTGGCTTAAGTTATTGAATCAAACAATAAATAAGGACTTATCCACAGCAAACAAGCTACGTTAACCATTACTATCAGGTATACAAATTTAGATTTATTAAAACGAGACGCAAATAAAAAATCCGTATTCAAACAGCCTGGCAAAAACTCTGAACTAAGAAACAAAACTAAGCATTGCTAAAACTAAAAGTGATCGAATTCACGACCTCACTTTTAAAACTTGTGTGCATAAGTGCGCGGATATCCACCTAAAAATTTGTGTGCAAATCAAAAATTCACGTCAGACAAAAAATCTATTCAGAACTTATTGCGTCAATTAACAGGCTTTATCCCTGCTCTTTTTTTGAACTTAAGTAATTGTTTCTGTGAATATAAATCGACTTATCCACAGAAAAAGCCGACGTTAACCATTACTACTATGTATGTATACGTTTACTTTATTTAAAAACCGCGACGAAAATAACCAGCGAAGCCCTGAAAAAAGAAAAGCGAACCGTACAACTACCGCTAAAACGCCGTTGTTTTAGCAACTTACAAAATTGCTGTGCAAAACCACCAACTTAAACACAGGAGAAATTATCGATTTACGGTGGAAAACTAAGTACTTATGCACTTGGTAGGTAACAAGTCATGGAAAACCTAGCTTGAAAACGGTTTACAGACGTTTACAGCGCTTTTTTACTGTAACTAAGAATGGAAGATGAAGAGGGTTTAAATCGGTCGCCATGCCACGCTTGTGGAAAAATCGGCTTTTTTTCACAGAGACTTCTTGAATTACAAAAAAAGACCGGGTTTTTTGCCTAGAGAATCTAACAATTCTGTTTAAAAAGCATCTCGTTTTGCGTTAAAAACTCTGGTTGCAAGAAAAATTTGGTCTGATAACTATGCCTGTCTCTGAATTGGCAAAAAATTAGCAATTAATTTGGACTATTTTCCGCGGACCTGGTCTGAGTCAGCAAAGAAAGTAACTTGGGTAGGAAGCTATCAGCAACTCAGCGTCACCAGTTTTGCTGATAAGAAAGCTTAAATGATAGGTAAAAAATAAAAAAAACCGGACTTATCGTAAGACAAATCCGGTTTGCTTCAGGTTTAAGCCGATTATACGGCTAAGGTCATCAGGCTGGCATTCCCACCTGCAGCCGTCGTATTCACGCACACGGCACGTTCTGCCACCAAACGCCACAAAGGTAAGGCCTGAGCTGCAGTACCAGGTATCACCGAGACAATAGCGCCCTCTAAAGCAGCCAACTCCTGGCGATACTGTGATGTTAAATCGCTTTGAATCAAAGCGATTTGCGCCAGAGCCTGGTGATATTCAGCCTGTACCAATTGCGCTTTAACTTCGGCTGGTAAATTGGCGGGCAATTTAGCCATATGATCAGCACTGAGTACGGCTTTGTTGCCAGTTGCCAAGCTGGCACAAATTTGGTTGAGTAAGCAAGCCAAATCATTGGCAATACATAAAATATGGCCACGGCTGACAAAAGCCAAGGTGTTTCTTTCACCGGTTGGACCAGGCAATAATTGAGTAACACCAAACGGATTATTATGCGCATACTGGTCACCCAAAGCGGCAATTGCAGCATGGCCATTCGCTTTTAACCAGACTAATAAGGCTTCAAACGCTGCCGGGGCTTTACGCTCATACACCACATTGCCGCCCAGGCCGATTTGCTGCTGTTGTTGCAAGCGCTTCAGATACAAAGGTCCACCCGCTTTAGGGCCAGTGCCCGATTTACCTTCACCACCAAACGGTTGCACCCCAACCACCGCACCGACAATATTGCGGTTGACATAGATATTGCCCACATGCGCATGACTGACGATGTAATCGATAGTTTCATCGATACGTGAATGTATGCCCAGGGTTAAGCCGAAACCAGTTGCATTAATTTGTTGAATTAAGTCGGGTAACTGATCACGTTGATAACGCAAAATGTGTAAAACTGGTCCAAATACTTCTTTTTTAAGTTCGGCCAGATTTTGAATTTCCATGACTGTTGGCGCAATAAAAGTGCCTTTGGCGCATTCTGGAGCCAGATTCAGGCTATGGAAATTTTTTGCCTGGTTACGCATATGGTTGATATGCGCTTGCAAGTTACGTTGCGCTTCGGCGTCGATAACCGGGCCAATATCGGTGACTAAACGATCAGTTTGTCCAATACGCAGTTCTTGCATCGCACCGTGCAGCATTTCTATGGTTTTATCAGCGATATCTTGTTGCAAGCATAAGATACGCAAGGCCGAGCAACGCTGACCCGCACTGTCAAAAGCCGAACTGATAACATCGTTCACTACTTGCTCAGGCAAGGCAGAGCTATCCACGATCATGGCGTTTTGTCCGCCTGTTTCAGCGATGAGTGGAATGTCGATACCTTCATTCACTGCACGTTTCGCCAAAGTACGGTTAATAATTTGTGCCACTTCGGTCGAACCGGTAAAGATCACGCCTTTTACCCGCGCATCGGCTACCAGTTGTGCACCAACGACTTCACCCGTACCAGGTAAAAATTGCAAAGCAGCTGCTGGCACGCCCGCTTCATGCAATAACTGTATCGCTTTAAAGGCAATCAACGGCGTTTGTTCGGCGGGTTTGGCCAAAACCACGTTACCAGCAGCTAGCGCGGCGCTAACCTCACCTATGAAAATAGCCAAGGGGAAATTCCACGGGCTGATACAAACTACTGGTCCCAAAGCCTGACCAGCCGGATTTGTTTCAGTCTGCGCGGCATAATAACGTAAGAAATCCACCGCTTCGCGCACTTCAGCAACCGCATTTGGCAAGGATTTACCGGCTTCACGTATAGCCAACGCCATGAAATCCAGGGTGCGCTGTTCGAGCAAATCGCCAGCTTTTCGTAAAATCGAAGCACGTTGTGCCGGTGTTATTGCTTGCCATTCGGCAGCATAAGCTGCAGCCGCAGCTAAGGCATTTGCGACATCATCAGCATTGGCTTCAATGACGGCACCAACCACGTCATCGGAATTTGCCGGATTCAAGATCGCGCGGCTGTTGTTTGCCGTAACAGTGCCGGCCAAGAGCGGGCTGGCGGTAATACTCAGTTGGGCCGTATCAAGAAAATGCTGGCTGATTTTTTGCAATTCCAATTCATTTGAAAAATCCAGACCGGCGGAATTTTTTCTTTCCTGACCAAATAATTTTGCGGGCAAACTAATGCCAGGATGGGGACTACCCTTCAACTCACGCGCCACCAGGATAGGATCAGCAATGAGTTTTTCTATCGGCACGTTTTCATCAACAATTTGATTCACAAACGAGGAATTGGCACCATTTTCAAGTAAGCGACGCACCAGATAAGCTAATAAAGTCTGATGCGAACCAACCGGGGCATAGATACGGCAAGGTTTATTCAACTTATCGCTGCCAACAACCTGGTCATACAGCGTTTCACCCATGCCGTGCAAACACTGGAATTCATAATCGCTAATACCCGCTTGCTGAGCCCAGGTGTAGATGGTGGACAGGGTTAAGGCGTTATGGGTCGCAAATTGCGGATAAATCACATCGGTTGCAGCGAGTAATTTTTGTGCACACGTCAGGTAAGACAAATCGGTGTAAACCTTGCGCGTGTAGACCGGGAAGCCATCCAGGCCATCCACTTGGGCGCGTTTAATTTCAGCATCCCAGTAGGCGCCTTTAACCAGACGTATCATGAACTTAGCACCACTGCGGCGGGCCAGATCGACCAGATAATCAATCACGAATGGGCAGCGTTTCTGGTAAGCCTGAACTACGAAACCGATACCTTCAAAGCCTTTCAAGTCAGCGTCAAAAGCCAGCGCCTCCATCAAATCGAGTGACAATTCGAGGCGATCGGTTTCTTCGGCGTCGATATTCAAGCCAATATTGTATTGCTTTGCGAGTAATAGCAAATTTTTAAGCAAAGGCAATAACTCATTCATGGTGCGGCTACGTTGAGCACGCGAATAACGAGGATGTAAGGCCGATAATTTAACTGAAATACCCGGGCCATTTTTGATCCCACGGCCATTCGAAGCCTTACCGATTGCATGAATTGCGGTCTCGTAAGCCTGGTAATAATAAGCGGCATCCTTGGCGGTCAGCGCTGCTTCACCCAGCATGTCGTAGGAATAGCGATAACCGCGTTTTTCATTTTCCTGACTGTTTTTAAGCGCTTCTTCTATGGTCTGACCCGTCACAAATTGATTGCCCAGCATACGCATCGCCAAATCAACGCCCTTGCGTATTAGGGGCTCGCCGCCTTTTGCAATCAGACGGGTTAAGGCTGAACCCAAACCTTGCTCCGATTGCGAGCCAACCAATTTGCCAGTGATGAGCAAGCCCCAGGTTGCTGCGTTGACAAACAAAGAGGGCGATTCACCCAAATGCTTAGCCCAGTCACCCTTACTGATTTTATCGGCAATCAAGCGATTTGCGGTTTGGCTATCGGGAATTCGTAATAAGGCTTCGGCCAGACACATCAGTGCCACGCCTTCTTCTGACGATAACGAAAACTCGTGCATTAAGGCATCCACACCGGAGGCACGGGTGCGTTGTTGACGCACCGAACTAACCAGCTTGTGAGCCAAATCACTGACCCCTGCTTGTAATTCGGGGTGAGGTTGAACTTGATTCAATAACCAATTTACCGCTTCAGCCTCATCGCGGCGGTAGACCTCGGTAATGGCTTGACGTAATTTGGAAGGAGCGGCTAGCAGCTCAGCCTGGAGGGCGTGAAAAGCGGTTTGGGTGTTAGGCACGATAGTCGCAATCATAAGTAAAAGTTGTAAACGAATATGATTCAATTGTAGCGAGCCTGCCTGAGGATTAATTCTGGAAATCCAAAGCCATATCTAAATTTTCTATTTTGTGCGAAAATTAAGCCAAATTTTATTAGCGTATTTGAGTTGCGCTGCAACATCCCACAGGACTCAAGCAGTTTAAGCCTCACCCCAGCCCTATGCCAGGTGGCTACTGAAATTGAGTGTGTCTCAAAAATCTTAGCGAAGAATTTGGTTGGTTATGCTCGACAAAATCAGTAAACGAATTTTGGCGGAATTGCAAAATGATGGTCGTATCAGTAACGTCGAATTAGCAACTCGCGTCAACTTATCCCCAGCGGCATGTCTGGAACGTGTGCGTAAATTGCAAGAGTCTGGCTACATCCTCGGCTATACCGCGCAATTAAATCCACATTTGCTTGACGTTGCCTTATTAGTTTTCATCGAAGTGGTGTTAGACCGTACTACGCCAGATGTCTTCGACGCTTTCCGTCGTGGCGTACAAGCGATACCTGAGGTGCTCGAATGCCATATGGTCGCTGGTGGCTTTGACTACCTGGTGAAGGCACGTGTTAAAGACATGAATGCTTACCGTGATTTTTTAGGTAAATCATTATTGCAATTAAGTGGCGTGCGTGAAACACATACCTATGCCGTCATGGAAGAAGTGAAAAATACCACTTGTCTGCCTATCAAATAAAAGCCTTCGCTACTACTATGTGAAAAATGGCTGAATAAGTCAGCCTGCCAACATAGAAAGGGCACACATGTTAGCGCGACTGGAAAGGTTAGAAGCGGTACAAGCCATGGTGTTGGAAATCAGCCAGGTGAGTGCTGACAGTCGCGATTTACATGAATTCTTAACCGTCGTCCATCGTTCTATCAGCCGCATCGTGTATGCGGCTAATTTTTTTGTGGCTTTATATAATCCAGAAAAAAATAGCATACGATATACCTACTATATCGACGAAAACGATGCCCCGCCCAATCCTGAGCTAGATGTAGAACTCAAGTCTGCTGATCAATCGCCAACCGCCTGGATCATTGCAAACAAAAAAGCCTTGGTCATGACCGCGGCAGAGGATGCCCAGCGTGAACAAGAAGTATTAGCTGCGGGTGGCCTGGCCTGGGGTTTTGGTGCCAGAGCCGAACATTGGATGGGCTATCCGCTGCTAGATAATCACGGTCAGGTGCTGGGCGCTGTGGTGATACAAAGCTATGATGCGGCTAAACTATACAGCGAAGAAGATCAAGCCTTGTTTGGCATGATCGCCAAACATATTGCCAGCGCTTTGCAGGGCCAGCAAAGTATGGACAGGCTGGAACAAGCTGTGCGCGAACGCACGATGCGACTGGAGCAGCAAATTAATGAAAGACGCCGTGCTGAAACTTTGCAACGGGTGTTATATGAAATTGCGGAATTATCGGCCAGCACCAGTCAGGCAGAAATTCAGTTTGCCCGTTTGCATAAAATCATCAGTCAGTTATTACAAGTACCCAATTTTATGGTGGCGTTGTTCTACCCTGAAGTCGATGAATTTTGCATACAGTATGTAATAGACGAAATCGATCAGGGTTTAACGGGTAAGCGTTTTCCTATGGGGGCTGGCATGACTTCGTATGTCGCGCGTCGCCGGCAAGCTGAACTGATCGACCAGGCGCGCATGAAAGACTTATGTGCAAAAGGTGAACTTAAGGTATTGGGGAATACCTCGGCAATTAGCTGGATGGGGGTGCCTTTGCTGATGGGCGAACAAATTTTCGGGGTCATTATCATACAGAGCTATGACACCAATATCGTGTATACCCAGGCCGATCTTGAATTGTTAGCCTTTGTTGCGCATCACGTGACGGTCGCATTGGCGCGCATAAAAACCGATCAGGAAATCCGCTTAGCCTATGCCAGACTGGAACAGCAAAACGAAACCTTAAATCAAACTCTGGTGGCTTTGAAGCAAGCACAGAATGAGTTAATCAGTCAGGAAAAGTTGGCGTCCTTAGGGCGACTGGTGGCTGGGGTAGCCCATGAAATTAATACCCCAGTCGGAATTTGTGTCACGGCGACCAGTCACCTGGTTGAAGAGTTGGCAATCGTGCGCAAAGAGATGGAAGCGGAACGCTTAGATGAGGCCGGTCTGATGCAGTTTTTTGACACCATGGATCAAACTTTGCGCATACTCACCACAAATTGCCAGCGCAGCGCAGCCTTGATACGAAGTTTCAAACAAGTCGCGGTCGACCAATCGTCTGAGAACATACGGGAATTTGATCTAAGCAAATACCTTGATGAAATTCTGATTTCTTTGCAACCCAAGTTCAAAGGGAAAAAAGTCAAAATTAAGGTTGATTGTCCTGAAGGTACGGCAGTTAAAACCTTCCCTGGCGCGATCTCACAGATCATCACAAATATGCTGATGAATAGCTTATTGCATGGCCTTGAAGGTAGGGAGCAATTACAGATTCTGATACAAGTGCGGGTTCAAGGTGAAGCTATCCAGTTGGATTACCAGGATGACGGTGCGGGTATGGAAGCCGGGGCATTGCTTAAACTCTTTGAACCTTTTTACACCACCAAACGAGCGCAGGGTGGCAGTGGTTTAGGCGCGCACATCATATATAACCTGGCGACCAATGTCTTGCAAGGAACGCTCAAAGCGCAGAGTGAACCTGGTCAGGGCTTGCAGTATCAATTGCGCTTCCCGCGTCACTATCATCAGGCAAGACAACTTAACCAAACTCACAATTAATCAGGAAATCGCTGATTAATCAGCTGTGCTTGCTGGCATTCACGAATTAATATATCCACATATTGTGGGTCCAGATGGCTACCGCTGACTTCACGTAAATGCTGTATGACCTGTTCAATTGACCAGGCAGGTTTATAACAGCGTGCATGGCTTAGTGCATCGAAGACATCGGCAACCGCGACTATGCGTGCATATGGATGTATCTCAGTGCCGCGTAAACCTTGTGGGTAACCGCTGCCATCAAATTTTTCGTGGTGCTGATGGGCGATGATCGCTGCTGCTTTTAAGATAGGTCGTTGTGAACCATCGAGTATAGTCAGACCAATTTCCGGATGACGCTTCATTTCTTCCCATTCGATAGCGTCGAGTTTGCCTGGCTTTAATAAAATCGAGTCGGGTGTTGCGATTTTTCCTATGTCATGCATAGGTGCCGCTTGTTTTAAGATCAGTGCTTCCTCTCGGGGCATACCCGACGCGAGTGCCAACAAATAACAAATTTCAGCCATGCGTTTGACGTGATTGCCCGCTTCGTGTGAGCGCGATTCTACGACATCTCCCAGACGCATAATCATTTCACTTTGGGTATCGGTAATTTCCTGATTGAGTAAAATATTATCGAAAGCAATGGCAACGCCGGATGAGAAAATTTCGAGCAACTTTGCATCAATTTCATCAACCTGATCGACCCCTTTTAAAATTAACAAAGACGTTTTACCGCTGGTATTGGGAAAATAGCCGACATAAGTATCGCCTTCTAACAAGGAAATTTTATTGGCGCAAACCTGGTCGAGTTGTTGCAATAAAGCTGGCGTAAATATAGGGCCGTCGTTACCTGTATCACCGATCTTGGCCAACACCTCGTAATTATCTGGTTCGGCTATACCACTGGTAGCACGCAAACGTAACAGTACACTTTGTTCTAAGCGCAATAAGGCAACTACTTGTTGTAACAAACCATTGGCAAAGTCGTGTAAATTACGTTGTCTGAAAATGTGGCTGGATGCGGCGATCACCCGTTCTAAGCCATCACGGTAAGAGAGTTGAAAGCGACGCGCCAGCTCGACATCCATAATGTCGCGATAAGCGCGTAATGCAGCAAAGGTCGTGGTGAATAATTTTTTACGATCCAGCTCAGTTTTTTCTTTGTAGTCATTGATATCGTAATCAACAATCACATTTTCTTCCGGTGCCTGGCCAGGCTGCCCAGTACGTAAGACGATACGCGTAAACTGATTGCCTTGCTCTTGCCTTAACCAGCGCGCGACATCCAGACCACTGTCTTCCTGCTCCATTACCACATCGAGAAAAACCAACGCAATATCGGCTTCGTTAGCGAGTATCTGCTTGGCTTCATCAGCGCTATAGGCATCAAAGAATTGCAAGCTGCGTTCATCCAGTCGAAAACGGTGCAATGTCAGTTTGGTGACATCGTGAATATCAGGTTCGTCGTCAACCAATAAAACCTTCCACGGCGCTTTGGCAGGTTTTTGCGATGCAAACAAGGCCATATTATTCCTTCTAGCAAAGTCGCTCAGGCATTTAGAAAATTTCAATAAACTAAGTTTATCGTCCTGCAAATCTGGTGCAATCAAATGGCTTACTGATGAGGGTAAAACAGCCGTGGAAGCTGACTTGATTTGGTCACGCTTACGATTTGCTGTGCTTCAGGATTTTCTGCAATAAAGACTGCCTGAGTTCAGGTAGACAAATTAAGTCCGAAAATTGGTGTTTCTGTCTGATTGAAAGTAAGTGTATACCAGGCTGTAAATCGCGTTGATGATTTTGGCCTTTTTGCGTTTCGTGCAAATAATTCCACGGTTTCTTAGCCCAATGGCGTAATTTTTTTTCAGCGACGTTTACAGCGCTCTCCACAGGCTGTAGCAAGCGTTGCCATTCACTATACCAAGCCAGATAATACTGATCATCGCAGTATTCCAGACCACGGGTATAAAGCTGACTCAGACTGCCAGCGTAAGCCTGGTTATAGTATTGTTGTTTTTCGCTGGAACTATCGCAGAGATACAAATGCCAGTGCGCAGATTTTGTCGTCGCCGTTTTAAACATGTCTGGCCAGTGGGTTGCCGCAAATTCAAAACTACACAGTGGAGTTACTAATTGAACGCTGTTGACAGGTAATTCAGCACTACGCAACATGTGTATTCCGTGCTGCAATAAAAATACACCCGTGCCTTGTGCAATTAAATGCAGTTGCAAACGCCTGGTTGCAAGACCTTGCCGGAGCTGCGATAACTTCGTACTGAGTTCATAGAGGCTGCAAGCCTGACGGCTTTGCGACGCCAGTTGCGCGCTATGCTGAAGTTCCAGCCAGAGTGCTGGTAAATGAGATTGTTGTAGCTGTCGCAATTGTTGGTTTGAACCTTGCGGTCCATGATAAGTAGCCGCCAGTGAGGCATAAGTTTGTTCGAGGCGTTGCTGCAATAAACCTGGTAGTGGCGTCTCCTGACAAATAAACAGTGGATAAATTCCTGCTTCAAAGAAATCGGGGCCTATTTGTTTAAGCAAGCGCAGTGTGGCTTGCAGATCGG
This sequence comes from Undibacterium sp., assembly GCA_041913845.1. Lineage (GTDB taxonomy): Bacteria > Pseudomonadota > Gammaproteobacteria > Burkholderiales > Burkholderiaceae_D > Undibacterium. Next base: position 163,480 of record JAYSEN010000006.1, on the reverse strand, counting down.
TTTGACTATCGAGAAAAATCAAGGCAATTTTCAGATCTGGCTTTCCCGGTTTCCAGGTTTTGAACCAGTATTCTGGTAAGTCGCAGATCGCTTGTTGTGCCGCTGCGCCAGAATCGCGGTATTGCAATAAAAGTTGCTGTAATTTTCCATCACGGCGATTCATCAAGAGAAATTGCAGTGCCGCATCGTCACTGATTTGGCCGCTAGTTGCGGGGATATTTTGCGACGATTTTTTAACACCCGGGCCACTGAAACTGGGTAAAAGGAAGGCATGCTCAGTCAAACTTAGCGGAGTCGTGGTTTGTGCTGCTGCTAAAGTAAAGACCCAGGCATCAAGCGCATGCTTTTGCCAGTCTTCATAAGGCAAAAGCGCAAAGCCTTGCCAGCCCCAGGCGCTGCCCCAGGAGTTCTGCACGATAAAGCCTTGCGCGGTATAGCCGAGAATAGCAAACGCATGGCCTCCCAATGATTTACTACTGGCGGGTATGATGGGAAGTTGAGACCAGTCATGGAATTCCTGAGTTGGTTTTGCCTTGCATAAAGCTGAATTCCAACCTTTATGTATGCTGGCTGAGGCCAGCACCACTCCAGCCTGGCATAACGCAGCTTGAATATCTGCTATCGCGAGTTTATTGATACGGTAATATACCCCGGGGCGTCGCAATAAGGCATCGTTGGCCCAGTCGCCTTGAGGTGCTTCATAATCAGCCACCTGGCCCTTGCTGGAAACCGTGTATGGCCAGTATTCACGTCGGCATACACCATGTCTGTGCCAGGCCTTCAAAACACCGCGACAACTCGAGCCTTGATAATTTTCGCCCGGAAATTCGTCGTAAAAACGTGCCAGATGATACAGCATACGCGGGCTGACTAATTCAAACTCACCACTTAAACGCGCCCGGCTGTATTGTATTAAAGCGGCCAGTGCAAAGCCGGTACAAGCACCATTCTGGCCCTGATCCAGCACCATATTTTGTTGCAAATAGCGAGGCAAGAAGCTTTGCCAATCCGCGAGTGCGGGAAAGTTAGCGGGTAGGTGTTGTAAGCCAGGTTGAAATTCACGGTCACGTAAATCTAACTGATCAGGACGTGCATCAAGTAAATACGATGCAGTAAAACGAGCGAGTGCAGTTTTAGCCATGGCTTCCCCAAATGAATAGTGCAGACCGAGTCTGCACTATCATACGCCAAAGTCATGCACTGGCGTGGCGGGAATCAGCGGATGTCAGGGATTAACGTATGCTCATTTCTTGCAAAACATTATCAGCCTTGTCGACCTCTTTCATGACCCACAACAAGTAACGAATATCAACGTGAATTGCGCGCGTAATAACCGGATCAAAATACCAGTCTTTGGTAATCGATTCATAGGTTGAATCAAAATTCAAACCGATTAATTGACCATGTTTATTCAGTACTGCTGAACCTGAATTGCCGCCCGTGGTATCCGCGCTACTCAGGAAATTGACCGGAACAGAACCGAGTTTTTTATCGATGTATTTACCATAGCGCTTTTCGCGAATTGCACTGAGCAAATTAGCCGGAGCTTCAAATGGTGTTTTACCGGTGTACTTTTCAGTGATACCTTCAACCACAGTAAAAGGACCTTTGATGATGCCATCGCGTGGGCTGTATGGCGCAACGGTGCCATATGTCACACGCAAGGTGGAATTTGCGTCGGGATAAACGGGTTTGCCCTGCTCTTGCTTCCAACTGATCATGGCTTGCATAGCCTGTGGCACGATGCGCTCCAGGTTACCATCCAATTCTTTACGCTGGTTTTCCAACGCCATATCAATCGGTGTCAGGCGCACTGCTAAGCGGATAAATGCATCACTACTGTTTTTGAATTCGTCGACCGATTTATTCATCCAGGCCAGGCGTATTGCAGGATCATTTAATTGCGTTTGTTGATACAAGGAGGCAATTTGTTCTTGCTTAGGCAGTAACTCAGTCAGACCAGCGATTTGCTGATTCGAGCCCAATTTGGCATAGCGATTCAGTGCAGCGCTGAATCGGGCTTGATCGACTTCTGGCGTCAACGAGGTTTTCAGATTATTCAGCTTACCTATGAAGCGATTTTTGTCGCGTTCCTGATAATCACTTTCACGCTCACTATCAGGTTTTTGCTTTTCCAAAGCCAGACGATAGAGATTCATCGCGGCTTTCAAGAGCGCACTTTTATTTGCCACTGACCAGGCAAATTCTTGTTCGTTTAAGGCGATATTTTTTTGAATAATGGCATCTTGTTCTTGCAGTAAGCTACTACCCGCGTGGTGTTGTGCAAACCAGCTACGGAAAACCTGATCCTGTTGATCTTTGATCGCAGCGATGTCTTTACGCAAGAAGCCATCGTGTAAACCCTTGGTTTTTTTGTAGACGTTGTTAATGCTTTTTACCACACTGGCATAGGTCACTTTTGCACTGGCATTATCGGCGGTTGCAGCGGCGATGACGTCGAGGTCAGCACGCAATTCGGCGATACGTGCCGGATATTCGGCGTCGCGCGCAAAGCGGATTTCTGCAGGCAATTTGTAGCGGCTGGTACGGCCGGGATAACCGGCGAGCAAAATAGGATCGCCATTACTAATGCCTTTTTCCGAAACCACTAAAAAGTCTTTCGATTGGTAAGGTACATTGTCCTTACTAAACGGCGCGGGACGACCATCTTTACCAACATAGGCACGCAGGAAAGCAAAGTCTCCCGTGTGGCGCGGGAATTCAAAGTTATCGACTTCACCGCCGTAATTGCCGATTTGATCGGATGGTGCATAAACAATACGCACATCGCGGATATACAGTTGGCGTATCCGATAGTATTCATGACCACGATGGAAACTTGGAACCGAGCAACGGTAGGCTTTATCCTGTTCACATTCAGCAATTAACTGCTTAATGTTTTTATTGATGGTTTCTATACGTTCACGGCCACTCATCGTTGAGCTCAGGCCGGCATGGACTTTATCAGTCACATTGTCGACTTTGTCAGTGATGTAGACGGCGGTACCCGGGTCGGCTGGCAATTCTTGTTCCAGAGTTTTGGCTAAAAAACCTTTACTAAGTAAATTGTTTTCCGCCGTTGAATTCTTTTGAATTGCACCGTAAGCGCAATGGTGGTTCGTGACGACCAGGCCTTTAGGAGACACAAAAGAAGCCGAGCAGCCACCTAAAGAGACGATCGCCGACATAGGGTGTTTGCTGAGGTCAGATAATTGTTCGGCTGGAATCGCAATACCTATACGTTGCAATTCTTTTTTGAGTTGTGGCATTTGATGGGGTTGCCACTGACCTTCATCAGCATGAGCCTGACTGGATAAACCCAGCGTAGCGATTAACAGGCTTAATGCCACAGGACGTAAACGGTTTTGCACTATCGACTCCAGCTTCAAAATCCAGGAAAAAATGTGTTTTCAGAACCAAGGTGGGTGGTCTGAAAATGCCAATAAGAAAGACTGAGATTTTGCCTGATAGTTCCGGTGAATTCGCGTTTAAATCCTGAATTTCAAAGAAATTTGCGCTTTAAATAGCGAAAAAGAAAGCGTTTATAAGAAAATTGTTATGAGCGTATTGATATGAATAATAAATTATAAATATAAAAAAGTATAAGTTTATGCTGGCGGCCTGGTCAAGTCGTGCAAGTGCATGGTGACATCTTACATTTCGCTGAGGTTTTTGCTCAGGTAACAGGCCAGTTCGCCATAGCTGAGTAAGTTTTCTTGCTGCTCCTGACTTAATGAGTAATCGCCACGATAGCCCAGTTTTTGCCAAAAACTAGCAGCATCCAACACTGCGACCAGCGCGCTGTGGGCATAATGCCGTTGCCGCGCATACGCCAGCGCGTGTTGATGCAAAGCGCGGGCTATGCCGCGACCATGGGCTGTGGGTAACACGGCCATATCATGCAAATACAGGCAATTCGCCTGAGCTTGCGCTGCAAAAACGCTACCTAAGCGACAGATTTTCCCGAGCTGACTCGGGTAGCTGAACAAATACCCAAGTGCTTGTCTGCCATCAAGTGCAAGCCAGCTGGATGTCGTGCAATTTTTGATGCGCTCGGCAAACACGTGTTCGGCTTCGAGATATTGTGCGGGATAACACGCGGCTTGAATTTGCATGACCTGTGCAAGGTCTTCAGCCACCAATTGACGCAGGATCAGGCTCATTGATACAAGCCTCGCTCACGGGCAAAAACGCGCACCAGACCGAGTAAGGCGCTGATCATGGGGACGGGAAGCGCAAATTTAGCAGCGATTTCATGCACGGCACTAACCAGGCTATCGATTTCTAAAGTCCGGCCAGCCAGCACGTCTTGCAGCATCGAGGTTTTGAAGGCACCCAATTTACGTGTTACGGCATGACGTTGTTCGGGATCCTGGTTTAATTCACAACCGATCACGCGCCCGATTTGTGCCGCTTCACGCATCGCCGCAGAGCAAAATTCCCGCAGCAAGGGGTCGTCAAGAATTTTGTCTATAGTTGCGCCAGTCAGCGCCGAAACCGGATTCATGGTCAGATTGCCCCAAAGTTTGTACCAGATATCACGCCGGATATCGTTACTTTGACTGGCTTCGAAACCGGCTTCAACTAAGGCTTGCGTCAATTCTTGCAAAGCGAGTTGCATCGCCACCGATGGATTGCCGGATTGCGCTAAACCAAACAACAGGCCCTGCCCCATAACATGACGTATCACGCCCGGGCTGGTCACCGTGCTGCTGGCATGCACCACGCAACCCGCTACCTGATTCAGTGGTAAGTGCTGCGCTATACGATGATCCGGGTCTATACTCGACAAATGCGGATCGATTTCAGGAATACCTTGCAATAACCACCAGGGCACGCCATTCATGGCAGGTACAACCAGGGTTTCTGGTTGCAACATGGGGGCAATCTGTGCCGCTAATTCAGCCAGCGCGGGTGCTTTCACCGCGATGATCAGCACGTCTTGTGGCCCCAGTTCGCTGGCTTTATCACTGGCCGCATAAACCGGGGTTTGCAGTAATTGATCGCCGTTTTGTAAGCGCCAGCCATGTTCGCGTAAAGCGCTTAAATTAGCGCCACGCGCATAAGCGGAAATTTGATGGGTGTGATGAGCGGGAAAGGCCAGAGCTAAGCGTGCCCCGATTAAGCCACCAATGGCGCCAGTTCCTAAGATCGCAATTTTCATAGTCGGCCTGTTGAGAAAAACAGAATCTGCGCATCATAAGTCAAAACTGCGCAGATTGCCTCAATCGGAGCATGGTGAAATTTGAGTGCCAGTTTGTTAAAGCGCAGATTATCGGTATCAACGACTTTATTTCAGAACATACGCATGTGTGCTGACGAACCCTGAAGACTAAGACGGTGCAGGGGTATGGCAAGCTGAAACAATGAGGTCAGCATCTGTTTTGCATAAGTCCTGTATTTCTATTTGTAATGGAATTGTGTGCAGCTGATGGCAGCACCGCAAAACTCGACTAGAATGCCAGTCTGTTGCGCCGAGCGCGTGTTTAGTCGGAATAGTGGTGGTTTTTATGAATATAGTGATACTCGCAGCAGGTAAAGGTAAGCGCATGTTTTCAGACATGCCTAAAGTGTTGCACCCCTTGGCTGGCAAGGCCTTACTCAGCCATGTGTTAGACACGGCGCGGCAATTAGGCGGGCAGCGCATCTGTGTCGTCGTGGGACATGGTGCCGGGCAAGTGCAGCAGCAAGTATCGGGCAGCGATATTCAATTTGTTGAACAAACCCAGCAATTGGGGACTGGTCATGCCGTACAGCAAGCTCTGCCCTATCTGGATACCAGCAAGCCAACGCTGGTATTGTATGGCGATGTACCGCTGACCCGGCTATCCAGTTTGCAAGCTTTGCTGGCAGCCGCTGGCAATCAGCATCTGGCGATCTTAACCGCGCATGCGGCAAATCCATTTGGTTTTGGTCGTATCGTCCGCGACAACGGCGAGATCGTTGCAATCGTTGAACAAAAAGACGCTAGCACTGAACAACAACAAATTACCGAAATTAACACGGGAATTATGGCGATACCCAGTCAGCACTTAAGTCGTTGGCTGGCGAATTTATCGAATAAAAATGCGCAAGGTGAATACTATTTAACCGATATTGTGGCAGCTGCAGTTGCCGACGGTGTTGCGGTCAAATCAGCGCAACCTCAAGCGTTTTGGGAAACCACCGGGGTGAATAGTAAAACCGAATTATTGCAATTGGAGCGAGTCTATCAAAAGTTGCAAGCTGATGCCCTGCTGGCTCAGGGCGTGCACGTGTTTGATCCGGCACGAATTGATATCCGTGGCAAACTCGAATGTGGCCGTGATGTGGTCATCGATGTGGGTTGTGTGTTTGAAGGCGATGTCAGCCTGGCTGATGGTGTGCAAGTCGGGCCAAATTGCGTACTTAAAAATGCCAGAATCGCAGCGGGTACGGTATTGCGTGCATACACTCATATTGAAGATGCAGAAGTTGGCGCAGCAGGACAAATCGGCCCATTTGCGCGTTTGCGCCCAGGTACGGTGCTGGCTGAAGATGTGCATATTGGTAATTTCGTCGAGGTGAAAAACAGCCAGATCGCAGCACACAGCAAAGCCAATCATTTGGCGTATGTTGGCGACGCCACTGTGGGCAGTAAAGTCAACATCGGCGCGGGGGTTATTACCTGCAATTACGACGGCGCTAACAAGTTCCGCACGGTGATCGAAGACGAGGCATTTATTGGCAGCGACAGCCAGTTAATCGCCCCCGTCACGGTAGGTAAGGGCGCAACCCTGGGCGCGGGAACCACACTGAGCAAAGATGCTCCTGCAGGTAAGTTGACGGTATCGCGCGCGAAACAAATGACTATCGAAAACTGGCAGCGCCCGCAAAAAATTAAAACAAGCTAAGTGAGCGATTGGTCGGCCCCGCCCGCTTAGTAACGGCATGGGCTTTACACGCCCAAATGCCGGCGCCAGCGCGCATGTCGCAACAGATTCAGACAGTGCTGGCGTAATTTGTGCAAATAACGCAAGGGGCGCATGTAATGGCTGATGTAGATTGCAGGTTCGCGCGCTTCTAAACCCTGAACGATTTGTTCAGCACACTCGGTGACACTGACTGCACGTGGCATGTGCTTCAAGCCACTGCTGATTAAGTCGAGTTGACGTGCGCGCGTGGCTACCAGATCAGGATAAACCAGGCTGATGCTGACACCACTGTGTGTAAGTTCCATCGCCATGGCTTGAAAATAGTTGACCAGAGCTTGTTTGCTGGCGAAATAAGCGCTACGCCCAGGCAAAGCAGCGGTGCTGAATTGCGCAGCCAGGCATACGATGCGGCCACGGCTATTGATTAAATGCGGCAAAGCCGCTTGAGTGCACCAGACACTGCCCCAGAAATTACTACGCATGATTTCTTGCGCGTTGGCCAGATGTTCATGTTCTAGTAGTGACTCATACAAAAAGCGTCCGGCGCAATTAACCAACACATCGATGCTGCCAAATTGCTCCAGCGTATCGGCAATGATTTGGCGGCAATGACTTTCTGCACAAATGTCTGCTTTAACGATCAGAGTCGCCGCGCCAAATTGTTTGCACGCCAAAGCCACACTTTGTAAGGCTTCTTCGTCTCGTCCCGCCAAAACCAGTGCCAGCTTATTACCATAGCGTGTCGCAAGTTGACGGGCGAGTTCCGCGCCTATGCCGCGCGAAGCTCCGGTAATAACCATGACTTGATGTTGTAGCTGCATAGATAAAACCATAGACCACGGTTAAGGAGCGCCAGAAATACCCGACTTAGGCTGGCTAAGAACGCGATGCAAGATCGGTTCAAACTCAATTAAAGGAAAAGTTTCAGCGTGAGCATCATACGAAGGGTTGTCGTACAATTCACAAAATTCTACCGTGCGTTGGTAGCAAGGATGTGTAATAAATTGTTCATGTTGTTCGGCATCCAAACCCAAATGCGCAAAATAGTACTTGCCCTGAAAAATATCGTGATGGCCCACCATCCAATGATTTTCTTCACTGACAAAGGGTCGTAATAACATTGCCGCGTACTCGGCATGGTGATAGGGGGCGATACTTGCTCCTATGTCATGTAATAGCGCACAACAAACATACTCATCATCTCTGCCATCGCGCCAGGCGCGTGTTGCTGTTTGCAAGCTATGCACAAAGCGGTTAATTGGATACCCGCCGTAATCGTGCTCCAATTGCTTAAGAGCCAGGATAAACTTGTCGGGTAATTGGCGGTTATCGCGTCGGTAACTGTGTAAGATTAGATCCCAGTCAGCCGCGGTACTGGCTTGTATATTCGTGAAGTGAGTTCGTAAAGTCATCATGAACCTCGCGTTAGTTTCAAGCGCACCCGGTCGCCCGGGATTTTAAACAACAAGGTTTTGCCTTGCGTTAATTTTGCTTTTTTGCATGGGTTTGACTATTGTGGCTATATCCCAACGATAACAATTTACTGTGATGAAATTATTCTGGCTGTTGCCCATGCTCAGTGGCTTGACCTTTAGCAATGCTGAAGCTGGCGACACTTGTTCCAGAATCATTAACGTACCTGTCGCAGCAATCGGTTATTCCGTAATCGTGGCAGAAAATCAATACAGTGGCGTTTTCCCTGATTTATTTCGCTTAGCGTCGCAAAAAGAACAATGCCAATTTCAGTTTAGTCTGGTTCCGCGGGCACGCATGGAATTGTTGTTTGAAAACGGTCAGGCCGATTTACTTTTTCCTGCCGTAAAAACTGAAAAACGCGATGAATCGGGTGTCTTTGTTCCCTTGATTTACACGCGGGCGACCTTGATCACGGTTAACCACAATCCTCCCGCAATCCGCGATTTCGCTGCCTTAATACAACACAAGCAGTTACGCGTGGTGTTAGTCAGGGGCTTTGACTATGGCCCAGAATACCGCCAGATCATAGAGCAATTGCATAAAAAAAATCGCGTCATTTTTGAGGCAGATCCGGTTTCTGTCGCCCGGGTTTTAAAAGCCGGTGCGGCCGAAGCCACGATCATGGCGCCATATATTTTTGCGACGGTTATCGAGAGTGACAACAGGGTCAGCGATCTGGCTCCGCATGTACGTTATCAACCCCTGGCAGAAATTACCTGGCAAGACAGCGGCATTTATTTGTCTAAGAAATCCCTGTCAGAAGCGGACAGGCTGGTGTTGCAAGAGATGATGGAGCGTTTAGCAAAATCCGGCGTCGTCTGGAAAGTCTATTCGCAGTACTACAAAGAAGATGTTATGAGAATGGGCAATAAACAGCGGGAACCCTTACGCTAGCAGCCTGTTGGACTTAGGTTAAATCGGCTGCAATATCCACTGCTCGGCACCTATTTCGCCGCCTTTTTGCTCAATATCTCGAAATAGCCGCTGCAAAGTCGACTAACTCTATTCTGTCGCAGTGACATTCGCTACGATTCCCAGGGTCTGACAGGCTGCTAGCCCATCATTTTGCATAAAAGCCCCCACCTTTATCTAATTTACAGCACAATGCTTGCCGGTAACGCGGTTTCAAACTTTGCGCAATGCTGCACAAAAAAGCTGCGCACATTGCGCACATTGGCGTGCTCAGAAAACAAGCGATGCGCTAATTCATGGTAAGCCGGCATATCGCGCACCTGTAGCATCAGCACAAAATCCGGCCCCGGCGAGACCCGGTAACATTGCAGCACCGCTGCATCCTCTTTGACCCACAGCTCAAACGCCGCCATCGCCTCGCTATGTTGCTTATCCAAAGTAATTTCGACGATCGCCTGCAAACTCGCGGCAAACGCCTGCGGATTTAAAATCGCCACTTGCCTGTGGATAAAACCCGACTTATGCAAGCGCTGCACGCGGCGCAAACAAGTCGGCGCAGAAGCATGAACCTTTTCTGCCAATTCCTGATTCGTCAGATTGGCGTTTTGTTGAATTTGTAGCAAGATACGTTTATCTAGCTCATCGAGTTCTGACATAAAATTTCAAATGACTCAAATATTTGAATGAAATCATCATAAGCGGAATTGAGTGAAATATAAATACAAAACGCGCAAAATATTGCACAAAAAATTCAAATCGTCTGGCTTAGCATAACCAGGTCTGAATTTGATTACTGGCTAGGGCTTAACTAAGCGCACTGTTGGCGCAAAGCCTAAGTCTACATCCCTTACTGAAAAGGAAACACTATGTGCGGTATTGTTGGCGCAGTTGCGAAAAAAAATATCACTCCGTTGTTACTCGAAGGCTTAAAACGCCTGGAATACCGTGGCTATGATTCCTGTGGCGTGGCCTTGCATTTAAATGGTGAATTGCAACGTGCGCGCAGCACATCCCGCGTCGCCGAATTGCAAGAACAAGTGCAAAGCGAAAACCTCAGCGGTTTTACTGGCATCGCCCACACCCGCTGGGCCACTCATGGCGTGCCATCGCAAGACAATGCCCACCCGCACATTTCGCGCCAGCGTATCGCCATCGTCCACAATGGCATTATCGAAAACTACGAAGAATTACGTCGTGAATTGCAAGCCGCCGGGTATGAATTCAGCAGTCAGACCGATAGCGAAGTGATCGCCCATCTGGTTGATTATTATTATCGCGACGATTTATTCGAAGCCGTGCTACAAACCCGCGCCCGCTTAACCGGCGCCTTTGCGATTGCCGTGATGTGCCGTGATGAACCACACCGCTTAGTCGGCGCACGCCAGGGTTCACCCTTGGTGGTCGGCCTGGGCCAGGGTGAAAATTATTTGGCGTCCGACGCCATGGCTTTGGCTGGTAACACCGATCAAATCATTTACCTCGAAGATGGCGACATCGTCGATTTGCAAATTCAAAATGTCTGGATTAGCGACGCGGTCGGTAAAGCCGTCGAACGCCCAGCGCGCACCGTGCAAGTCCACAATGGCGCGGCGGAACTTGGCCCCTACCGCCACTACATGCAAAAAGAAATCTTTGAACAACCGCGCGCCTTAGCCGATACCCTTGATGGCCTCAGCAATATCATGCCCGAGCTATTTGGTGATCAAGCCTATAAAATTTTCCAGCAAACTGACTCTGTCTTAATCCTCGCTTGCGGCACCAGTTATTACGCAGGCTTAACTGCTAAATACTGGATAGAAGCGCTGGCACAAATTCCGGTGAATGTAGAAATCGCCAGCGAATATCGCTACCGCGAAAGTGTGGCGCGAGCCAGCACCTTAGTCGTGACGATTTCGCAAAGCGGCGAAACCGCCGACACTCTGGCCGCTTTAAAACATGCACGCAGCCTGGGCATGGAAAACACCCTGACGATTTGCAATGTCGCCACCAGTGCCATGGTCAGAGAATGCAAACTGGCTTACTTAACCCATGCTGGCGTTGAAGTAGGCGTCGCCTCCACCAAGGCTTTCAGCACCCAGTTAGTTGCGCTGTTTTTACTGGCGCTGACCCTGGCACAAAAACAAGGCCGCTTAAGCGCCGACCAAGAAGCCGAACACATCCGCAACCTGCGCCACCTGCCACTCGCAGTCAGCGCCGTGCTAGCCTTAGAACCACAAATCATCGCCTGGGCTGATGAATTTGCCCGCAAAGAAAATGCCCTCTTCCTGGGTCGCGGTTTGCACTACCCTATCGCGCTCGAAGGCGCCTTAAAACTCAAAGAAATTTCCTACATCCACGCCGAAGCCTACCCCGCAGGCGAACTCAAACACGGCCCACTCGCGCTGGTCACCAAAGACATGCCAGTGGTGACCGTGGCACCGAATGACACGCTATTAGAAAAACTCAAATCGAATATGCAAGAAGTGCGCGCCCGTGGCGGCGAACTCTACGTCTTCGCCGACGCCGACAGCCACATCCAGGCCAGCGAAGGTGTCCACGTCATCCGCCTGCCCGAACACTTAGGCCCACTCTCACCGATAGTCCACGTCATCCCGCTGCAACTACTGGCCTACCACACCGCCTTAGCACGCGGCACGGATGTGGATAAGCCGAGGAATTTAGCGAAGTCGGTGACGGTGGAGTGAGGATTTGGTTGATTTTTGACTAGATGACTAGAACAAATAAAGTTGGTCACACAGGAATAAAGTTGGTCAGGCATTAAATTTAATGCTGTTTGGAAACAAGAACCGTTTCTGTATATTTAACTACATAAGTTAGCTGGCCAATTTGTACTCAAATTTAAGAAGGGTGATTTCAGTCACTTAAATACAATAGTGTTGAAAATGTATCTGTATATGAATTAATGAGTTAAAGTGAAGACTTGAACTGAATGCCCCAAAAGGTAATCATGTACACAATTCCCCCACTTTACTTTAACCTAGTCAAAAAAATCGGGATACTGGCCCTATTCAGCCTCACTTTACCGGCATGGAGTCAGGTTCAGTTGCGGGGATTGGTGAGGCAAGGCTGGGTTGGAGAAATCGTTCCCGTCAAAGGGGTAACAGTAGCGGTTCCCCATCTTGCCAATGATCAGGTGAGTAATAACCATGGTACCTTTATTCTAGAATTACCCAAAGCGAGACCAGGGCAAGAAGTTCAGGTACACGTTGATGGACACGGTGTTTGGGAGGTAGTTAATTTTGAGTCGCTGCATCTCAATTTGCCTGATGGACAAACAAGCGGAAGGGCAGCATTAACAATTGTTGTTTGTAAAAAAGGCGAACGAGAGCAACATCGTTTGGCTTATTACAATCTGATTGGAGCTGATAGAGTTCAACGGAATTACGATCAAAAGGTAAAACAGGTTGACCCAAGGGATACCCAAAAGCTTGAGCGACTACAGCGTGAACGAGATCAAGCGTTAGAAACAGTCAAAAAATTTGCAGAAAACGTAGCGTCTCTTAAACCAGACGAATCAGCAGGCCTATATCGATCCGCCCTTGTAAAATTTACGGAAGGACAGTTCGATCAAGCGCTTCAAATACTTGATAATGATCAACTTGAGCGAGAAGCTAAGCAAATTCAAAAAAAACAGCTCGACAACGTAGCTGCGTGGCAATTAAAGGCGGAATTATTGTCGATATCATTAGATTTTGAGGGCGCTTCTCGAGTCCATGAGAAGGCTATTAGTATCGCACCATATTCTTTTGTCGCTTGGTTTGGTTTTGGTGTATTCAAGCATAGCCTTAATCGCTTTGACGATGCTCGCCGTTACTATGAAAGAGCGGAGGTACTGGCACGGGATCAACGCAATTTAGATTATTTGGCAGGACTCTTAACCAACCTCGGTATATTGAATCGCGACGAGAACCGAATAATGGAGGCACGAGTTCAGCTCGAAGAAGCGCTACGAATACGACGATTATTAGCAAAAACCAATCCTGATAAACAACGAGCTTTTATGGGTATCGTTTTGCATAACCTCGGGGACTTGAATAATGATGAATATCGAGCTCCAGAAGCTCGTTTATATTTTGAAGAGGCTTTAGCAATATGGCGTAACTTAAGTAAAGCTCATGCCAGTGTTTATCGACCCAATTTAGCTCGTACTCTAAATAGTTTCGGTATTTTAAATCGAGAGGTAGGTCGTGGTGATATTGCGCGTGAGCAGTTTGAGGAGGCTTTGCTTATATGGCGCGCGCTCACAAAGGAAAACCCTAAGACCTATCGGCCTGATCTAGCTCGCACATTAAATAATTTCGGTATCTTGAATCGCTTTGAAAATAGGAATACCGATGCCCGATTGTTGTTAGAAGAATCTCTACTAATACGTCGAGATCTAGCTAAGATTAATCAAGAAGCCTTTGGGCCGGACTTAACTTATAGTTTATCTAGTCTCGGATTCTTGAATCTATCCGAAAATCGTAGAAAGGAAGCTCGATCTCAATTGGAGGAAGTTATTCGAATTTATCGTGAACTTGCCACGGCGAATCCAACTACCTACCTCCCCGATTTTGCACGTAGCCTAACTAATGTTGCCTACTTGAATTCTATCGAAAACAAAAAGGATGAAGAGGAAGCTTTATTGACGGAAACTGTGCAAATTTATCGCGGTTTGGCCACGAGTAACTCGACTCAATATCGATCTTTATTGGCAGCCAGTTTAAGTAGGCTAGGGCATATCAACGTAAGTAATAAAAAATTGGTTGAAGCCCGAATAAAGTTCGATGAAGCATTGCATATCCGCCGTGAACTAGCTGAGTTTAATTCAACAACAGGTCAGTTAGAATTGTCTGAAAGTTTGAACGACCTTGGCCTTCTCAATCGTGCTGAAAATCGAAAAATTGAAGCGCTCTCGAATTTTGTTGAGGCTCTGGGCATTACACGCCGCTTGGCAACTATCAACCCTGCCATCTATCAACCGTACCTAGCGGTTAGTTTAAATAACCTTGGCCTTCAGAATCGTGACGATAACCAGAACGCCGAAGCACGTAGTCGGTTCACGGAAGCACTGCATATCTTAATAGAACTCGAAAGTAACAATTCTGGCAGCCATGCTAAGGAAATTACTACTATTGAAAATAACCTTAAGAGTTTAGGTAAATGATCATGAAAACAAAGAACTATGTTTGGTATGCCTCAATTGCCCTAATTGCCTTGTTAGTAGGATTGGGGTTATTTGGAAGTATGCTGTTCTTTGCGCCAACAATGGCGCTATATGGCCTAACAGAACAGGCCTGGTATGTATTACTGATGTTTATTGGGTTATGCGCAGCTACAGTATCTTTTGGTTTCTTTCAAAGCAAAGCACTTTACGAAGGACAAGTTCTTAACGGCACCCTTAAATTAGGTGGGCCTATTGTAGCCATGCTAGTGGTAGTCGTTTTAGGGTTTTGGTTAGTGCCAAATCCAGGTACACCCTTTGATGTCACAATATTTCTTGAGCCTGTGTCAAAAGCTGAAGAAAGTGTAAAAGGTCGCCTAACCCTATTTGTTGGCGTGGATCCGAGAACGACAGATGTAGGTCAGCATGGGGAGGCGCGTTTTTTTCAGGTACCCAATAATTTTCGTGCGCAGTCTGTCAAGGTTAGGTTGATCTCGGATATATATGAGTTTGTGGACTCAGGCGAAAAAATCATATTGGACAAACCAACGCAGACCTTGAAGGTTCGTGTCAAAGAATTGACATTGAGCGGTATAGTGATGGACGCAACGGGTCCGGTAATCGGAGGACAAGTAAGATTAGATCAATTTTCTACAACCACTGACAACGCAGGTAACTTTCGGTTAACCAATTTGCCTGCTAATTTATCCTCAGACCAACGACAATTGCAAATTACTAAGCAAGGCTATGAACCTTACCGAGCCCCGGTTGTGCTAAATGGTGGAATCGTACACGCAAGGCTTGATCGAGTAGTTAATTAGAAAGTTCTACCGTGCGTAAAAGGGCGATCTGTTGTTCTGACTCTAGGAGTAAAAGTGCTTTGCTGGAGACATGATACTTATAATTAGAAACGCACCATTATTCAAGCTCTGACGCCGTTCGGGGGATATGCAGCTTCGTTTGGTTGATAGGTAACTTGGAATGTAGTAACCATTATTCTTAATAGAAAGAATTGTGACATAAATTTCTGAGAATGTTTGTAGTTGTATAATAAATCTGGCCTCTTGAAAAAGTGAATATTTGCGGTGGGCTAATAATCAGGTAACACCATATTTAAAGGTAGTGTATTCCTTTTTTCTTACCAAACAACAATTCATAACTCTCAATTACGACCTGGCGATCGGTAAATACTCGTCCTCGTTTAAGTTGCTCTCTATCCAGATAATGCGAGAGTAACTCTGCGTTATACACAAATTCAAATGGGTCGAATTTGGAAAACTTGACCCAACTTTGTGAGCTGAAAAACGCAACGTAGTAATATCTGACAATAAGGTCGGCGACATTCAAACGAAGAAAAATAACCGACTGAACTTCTAAACATTTCATAATCATCGAATACAACACGATAGCTAGCCAATTATCAGTTTCAAATCGAATAGCCAGCCTGAAGCAGATGGTGAGCACGGCTAAGCTAGTCAGAGTTGCTCGTTTTACTAACTTGATCGCTAATCGATGTACTGAAGCGCGTTTGCATGTATCTGGCAGAGGTTTGAGTGCCATGCGAATTAACTTGTCTGCATGATCCCCACTTTGGCCAATAAGTTTCTTTGCTATGGGTACTGGATGCCTATCCGGTCGTAATGCCTCCCACAGCAACGAGTTAATAATCGCTGCGGATCCTGGCACTTTACATTCAGCTAGCTGAATTGTTGCCGCTGAGGGGCGATGGTGTCCATGCTTGTAGTCTCCCCACTTTCGACTCACACCAGCCTTCCCTCGCGCGCCTTCTGGGTCAAGTGTTGTTTGGACGGCAGCCATTGTGGTCAGTTGGAGCTGTTTTTGGATGAAGTGAAGCCAAAAAACCGAAGAAATTTTTATTATTAATTTACTAATTTTCTTTGGGCTGAACTCGGCTGAACTTCGAAATTCCATAGAATTTATTTTTAAATCAATGAGTTATCTGATTGTTGTTGAATTGAAAACTAATGAAAACGTCTCATCTTTGCAAACTAAAAAATACCACATACCATGCATTTTCGGATATGACGGGAAGTGACGCGATGATACAAGAAACGACAGGGAAGCCTTACCTCATCGAGGATCAGATATTGCGTATGCTCACAGATAAATACGGTCAAATTATGAGTACGCGAGCACTTATCAAAGAACTCGGTTATCCGACCCCGGCAGCTTTTCGGCAAGCGATGCATCGACGCATGCTGCCGATCAACGTCTTTAAAATTGAGCACCGTCGTGGAAGTTTTGCGTTGTCAGCCGATGTTGCGGCCTGGTTAGCTAAACAGCGCTGTAGCAACCAGGTGCAAGCGCAAGTTTGAACAACAGAAGTTAATGCGGATGTGAGGAGAATTGCTATGTAAGCCCAAAACAAAAAAACGCCATAGGGCTGCAACCCTATGACGTTTTGTGCCGAGGAAGTCCTCGAACTTTGTTCGCAGTCTCAATGTAAACGCTCAACGTGAGCGTGTCAAGGACTTCCATTTTCTGATGAAGATTTCATGTCACTGAGAGTGACCAGGAAGGGATAGTCATGCGTATTACATTGTCGCGCTTAAAAGAAATACATCGACGGCAAGACCCACCCAGGTGGAGTCCCAATTACGAACCAACGATAAAAGCGACTCGCGAGGAAGCACCTTCTCGCAGTCGCTGTGCACAAGTCTGGTCGGAACGATTAGGCCGTTATTGCCACGTACTGTCGAGCATCGAGCAAAAGGCGTTGATTTTTGCCTTGTTTCACCCGGGATTATTTGAGTTGCATGAGCAACGGGTTCTTTCTACTGAAGCGAGAGAACATCCTCTGGCCAACCATCCCTTAATGCAGGGTGAGGTACTCCCGAATGTCACGGGAACTATTGCGCTTTGTGATCAATTAAGTTGTCTCGAATTGCATCCGGTTTTTAAGACACGTCATCCTGAAACACTGGAGCCAATAACCGTTCCCATACCATGGACAGGGGATTTGCTGCTGTTTATCCAAGATGAAGCTGGGCCGTACTGTGTTAACTGGTCGGTTAAAGCCACGAGTCGAGACTTTCAACAAAATGCATTCAAAGCGAAGCCGAGCATACAGCCTGATGCCGACCGACATCGGGTTCGCACACGGCACGCAATTGAGGAACTGTATTACCAAAACATCGGTATTCCTACTATCCATGTAACTGATGCCGAATTACCGGCACGGCTCATTCATAACTTACGAAGCTTTTTGCTGTTTCTACCGTATGCCAAAGACGTCGAACCTGAGGTCTACGAAGAAATTTGCGATCGACTTCGTTTTGGTCAACTAGTACAACAACCGCCACTTGAAGTGTTACTCACCGTTGTGCACAAGCACGGCATTACGATGGAGCAAGCTCGCGCTTGTTTTATGCGTGCGCTTTGGCATCGTGATGTGATTGCTGAACTCATGGACGAGCCTATCTTTTTAGACCGGGCATTACTGAAACAACGACGTGATCCGCTCAAGGAATACGCCCGTTGGTTTTCCAGAGTAACTGTGTAGGGGGCAACATGCAAATTGGCACTCAATTAATGGCCTTCGATGGCTGTGGTTCGCTAAAAAAAGGGCGCACCTACTTTTTTATACGTAACGATGCAAATCGTCAGCGGGTATTGTTGTTGGAATTTCAGTTAAAGAAGTTAGATGGTGAAAGCCGTGTCGTTTCAAGTCGAGAGTATCTCCCTACTTTGGTGGTTGTAGCGAGATCGCAATTTGAGAAAGGCATAGAAAGTGACTTGATACGAGTGTGTGACGAGCCAAAAAGCCTGCCGCCCTGGTTTGGCGACTTGTCCAGTTCGGAACTAGTGAACAGAATAACTAGCTCACAATCAAAAGAGAAACATCAACACCGGACTGAGTTGACGCTGAAACATTTGCGCCCCTTAATTGAAAATCTCGATGAAATCTTAAATGCAGAATCCCCGGATTCATTGATTAACGCCCAAGCCAGGCAATGCACGCCACCACAAAATGTTACGCGCTTTCGGCGATTATTTTATGCCTATTTATGCTTTGGCATGCAGCGGCTTGTTTTGACCTATTCGATACACAATATCGGAAAATGGGACAGACTAGGTCGTGCGAAAAAGTTTGGTCGCCCATCGAAAGTATTTGGCACCTACTATGGATTTGGCTCAAACGATGCTGCAATGATCGATATGATGCTAGCCGGGTATCGCCGATTTACCGGCCCCGGAAAAAGGATGTCACGGATCTATCATCAAACTTTGACCCAGCTATTTGGTTGCGTGGTTCAGCGTGCACCAAATGGTATGCACATATTCGTTCATCCAGCAGGCAAGGCCTTTCCAAGTCTGGGCCAATTTGTGTATCGCGTCGCCCAAGTCTATCCCTTGGATCAGCGACAATTGCACAAGTATGGTTATACGCGTACTCGCAATCGACTAAAGCACTCGGAAGGACGATTTTCCGAAAGCGTGGGCAACCTGATGGAAAAAGTCGAACAAGACGCATATTGTTTGGATCAAGTCGCACGAGGATATTTGCCAGGAAGTCAATTGCCTCCTATCTGGGTAGTACGTTTGGTTTGTCAGTTTTCTGGCATGATCGTTGGCATTGGGTTTTCATTCGGTTCGGAAACAGCAGCGGCTTATCGGATGGCAAGCTTTTGTGCCGCGATTGATAAGGTTCGCTTTGCCTCGTTGTTTGGTTTAGATATCGTAAACGAGGATTGGCCGAGTTCTGGCATCAGTCCTCACATTATTAATGATCGTGGCCCAGGAAGTACCGCAAAGGCGGATCCTCGAATTGGGGCATTCAAACCTGTAATCAAAGAAGCTGCGCCGAGTTACGCCGGCCAATCCAAAGCAAGTGTAGAAACTCGTCATCCCAAACAGGTCAAAGCGGAAGGAAAACCAGTCTATAAAATAACCGCTGCAACGATCCCTCAGATCGCTGTCCAGGAGATTAATAGATGCATCATCAGTAATAACTCAACGGATATGACGAACCGGTTAAACCCGGAAGCTACCTCTGAGATCGGACTCCCCATTCCAGTCGAATTGTGGAAATACTTTGATCGTCGCGGCAGAAATTTTTCTATTTCCATGGACTTCGATCAGGCAGTCCGTGAGTTTCTAGAGCGGGTGGAATTAGAGGTCCGCGATGATGGGATTTACTATTTGAGTATTCGCTACATGAGCGATCACCCGCTCCTCGACCTGCAATTGCAAAAAGTCCATTTGGGTGGACGTTTTCGCCTAGAAGGCTATCTACTGAATGTTTGCGTTCGCCACATATGGATCGATCTCGACGGTGAATTAATTCAACTCGATGCCCAGTTAAATGTGCGCGATGGTGAGGAACAACTTTTTATCTCAGCACTGGAAGCTGAACAGCTGGCAAGCCTTCAACGTAATGCGAAAACCCGGATTAAAAGTTCAGCAATTGCGGTCGCCGCAGAATATGAAGAGCGCTATCACCAAACCACTGGACAGTATTTTGATAAAACGGTGCAGATGCCTGGGCGAAATCGACGTGGCACTGGATTATCAAAAACCGAAGCCAGTATTTTGAAGCCATATTTTGGAAGTAAAAGGAGGGCGGTATGAACGGCTCTCTTTATTGGCTTGAATGGTTTGAGTGTCTTTCAAGTAAGGATGTAGTGAGAAAAAGAGTTTTCAGGCCTGGGCAGTTGATTCACGGGCTTGACGCAATGACCTCGGAAACTGCAGCGATTAAACTTGAAGCGGCATTTTCAGATATCTTTGTTCCAGGTCCACAACATCTCGACATATTAATGGGGTGGATCGATCATGCCAAGGCGCATGCCTACGCAGTTTTTCCTAGTGTAAAAGATTATAATCTGACTAGATATTGTGCGAAGGATATGAAACTGCCCGAATATCCAATACGTTGTTTGACCGGTCTGGGAGGCGTTAGTAAGTCATCGTTATGTGCTGCCTTTACTCGACTTTGTGAACTCCCAGAACCAGGTGAATTTCGTTGTGAAACCCAGCGAATTCGTGTCTATCCTGTGCGTCGATTAAGTATCGATGTGAAAAAAAAGGAAATGGAAATTTTACAGAGTTTGTCGAATCCATTGGCATCTGGTAGTCGCTGTCGTGGAACGATTTCTAACGTAAAGGAACATATCAAAGATTGGTTCATGGCGACAGCGACTTGCAGTCTGATAGTTGATGAAATGCAGTTCGTGACTCAGAGTAGCGCGGCCAATACCCTTACTTCCCAGCTCATTTTTTCTCTGATGTCGTTAGGGCCTCCCTTGATTTACGTCGCGAACTATTCGTTAGTGGAAAAACTTGATCGACGTCCACATGAGGAGAAGGACCGATTATTAGGCATGCCGACCGTATTGCAACCACCAGGCTCAAATGATGATTGGTGGCACGATGCGATCAGGGAATATGTCGAAGTCGCACCAGACATATTTCAACTTAATCCTTTTGAGCATGCCGACCTGCTCCACCAATATACTGCAGGCCTGTTCAGGCAGTTGAAAAGGTTGTTGATCGCTAGTTATAAAATTGCACGCGCTAATGGCAAGGCAACGGTTGACCTTGACACCGTCAGGGAAGCCTATCGAAGTCGTGAGTATGCGATTTATCGCCAAACCACTGAAGACTTACGTGCACTGGACATCAATCCAAGTGTCGCAAAACGACGTCCGGACCTGATCTGCCCGCTTAACGTTTTGCCGTCACCAGCTCAGGCAATACCACTTAAGAAAAAGCAAACGACGACTTTTCAAGATATTCCCAACGCATTACTTGAGAGCACATTATCACCTGCGGCTCGAAAGTATGTGCAACAAATTCGTCAAGAGAGCATCCCAAACGAGGTGAGTTCGCACAGTAACAAAGTCGTGCCGATAAAAAAACGTCCCTCGTTGTCAGCTCAAAGTTTGCAGGTCGGCGCGCAGTTATTAAGAGATGGAGTATTGACGTCGACAACGCGTAAAAAGTCAGTGGGTGATTAACATGAACACGCAATTCGAATTCGAAGGCTTTCAGATTGATTTAATGCCACTGCCGGATGAAACCTTGTTTAGCTGGTGCAGTCGTTACCATAAACTTGCTGCACTCGGTTCACATCGAGCGACGTGTCAACGGCTGTTTGGCCATCACCAGATTGGCACAGCACACGATTTTCCTGCGCGTATTCAGTGCTTAGCCTCACACACACTCACGGTCTTGGGAACCGCGCAAGAGATTGTTGCTCAACGCACCCTACTACCATTCTATTTACCTTTCCGATCAGTCTCACTGGCTGATCGGGCGATGCAGGCGATGTTTGGACATGGAATAGGTCATTTGAAATACCAATTAGGCTTGCTGACAAGTGGCTTAGGAGCATCGCATCCGCTAAAAGCCTGTCCAGACTGTATTAAGGAGGATTTAAGTCAATTTGGTTGGGCTTACTGGCACCGGAGCCATCAACTACCCGGTGTTTGGACTTGCCTGCGGCATAATAGACCTCTGCAGTTATGTGCCCAGAAGCACGGCAATATTGAACGATATTCATGGATACTACCTGAACAAAAAAGGATGTTGGATCTAGTTCAAAATGCATTGCTTTCAAACCAGGATGACACCACAGAGGCTTGGCGTAAATTAGCTCAGGTTTGTGAAGTTGTCGTTAGCAATGAGTCGGGGAGTTATGCTGATCCAGTCAAGTTGTCACAAACACTCAGGATAAGGCTGTGTGGCATGGGATTGACTCATCCCGGTGGGCGGGTTCGTTGGCAATTAATGGAGCCTTTACTGACGCAGTGTAGTAAAAGACTGTCGGGAATACCGGAGTTCGAAGGACAAGCGACCACGCATTATTTGCGCAATCAATTGCAAGCCATTTTAACAGGTCGTTCATTGATGCATCCACTTCGCTATCTGATTTGGGTAGCTGAATTCTTTAATGATTGGTATGATTTTGCAGTGCACTACAGCGAATCCTATGTTCAATCGGCACGTCAATCGATAATCGACAACAATACAAAGTCACTACCAATCAAGCATCCCACAATTACACTAGACCTTGGTCGTGTGGTTGCCGGCGAGATTAGTGTTTCTCATGCCGCCAAACTGGCGGGTATTGATTATGTGACCGCAGCGGCAAGATTTGCCGCTTCCGGGTACACAACCCCTCCCCGACCCAAAATGTTGAACGAGGAAGTTCGTTCAAAACTTATCTGTGCATTGAACTCCGGCGAAGACAAGGCAAGCATTGCAACTGCATTAGGTTTATCGGTTAGTACCGTGACGCGAGTGATGCGAACAACGCCTGGATTACAGCAAACCTGGCACGATGTGCGAACAATTAGGACGCGAAATCACTACCGTCAGATCTGGCAAGAAATAGCTGGGATGTATCCCTTGATTGGAATTCAGCGACTTAGAAAAATGAACCCTGCCGCCTTTGCTTGGCTTTACCGAAACGATAAAGAGTGGTTGAAGCAAAGCTCCATTTCAACATTGCCGATCCCCAGGGCGAATCATGCAACGCAACGTCTGGCAAACAATGACCAACGAATCGCCGACGTGTTATATCGATATATTCAAGATGAGTTCCGATTACCCATGTCGCTGGTTGAAATGAAAAAGGCCATCCCACAACTCAACAAGGTGATTGAACAACCACATCGATGGCCGCGATCTGCGCATTTGCTGAAGAAATTGCTAGTTAATCTGTAAGATCATGCTGATTGCAGAGTATCTGATGTATGTTTGATGCCTGATTTAAGACGCTCTCGTAGTGAAGCCTCTAAAACGGCTTGTTCAATTTTAAATTGGTGACAGGCCTCGGCTAGGTTCAAGCCTTTGCAAAAAGCCTGCACCGCTAAATCGGTTGAATTTGATTGCACTAGTGAGGATTGACTTGCCTGATCGAGCGCCCGTAAGGCATCCTGGTGGTTTTCGAACAGTACAGTAAGGATGGCTACGCAAATCAGTACCGGATAGGCGAATAACTTTTCCAAGGTTGCACCATCTACTTTACGAATATAGTGGGTAGGACGCTTATCGAGCACTTCGGGCATATGACGTGCTAGCCAGGTTGATGGAAATTGCTGTTGTATCAAATCGCTTACTACCGGACGTTTTCCAATTTCACCAATTCTCAAGCCAGCGGCTTTGCACGCTTCACTCACTACCTTAGTCCAACTTGTTATTGAGTAAGGCTTAGTCAGTTGCAGCAAGCTTTGCATCAGCAATGTAAATTGTTGAAG
This sequence comes from Undibacterium sp., assembly GCA_041913845.1. GTDB lineage: Bacteria > Pseudomonadota > Gammaproteobacteria > Burkholderiales > Burkholderiaceae_D > Undibacterium. The sequence continues at coordinate 139,832 of JAYSEN010000006.1, read as the reverse complement.
GCGAGGACTGTCAAGTTCTGAGGCGAGATCATCATACGCTATCGATGACGGTCCATGCGTGTTTGGATGACCAGGTGGAAAAAACGCATTGCTGCTAGTTGTGATAATCGTTGGTGTTTTATGTTCGTTACACCACTCTATTCCAGGTAGTTGATGAGCTCTGCGCCAGTAACTAACCGCCCATTTGTTCATGTCGCTCTTGCAACAAACTGGACACCAACGCATTTTATTTTTTGGCCACATACCATGATAGCTAAGCAAGGCCAGGTATTTTGTATCAGAGCCGTCGTAATCCAAGCGATGAATCGGCGCGATAACCGGCAACATTGTGTGCTCTGCGACAAATTGCTTACGATCGAATGCAAGTAAATCTGCAATTAAAAACGCCGGACTTTCTGCACCGACTTGATTTGCCTGGCTCAGCGCATGTGTGAATGACTTAGAGCTGCTAAAGCCATTGACTCTGGCAAAACGACCAAGTAAACCTCGGATATGCTCATCGTTTAAAGGCGTTGCCAGATTGATGGGATATTTTTCAGCAATATCGATTTTAGGAATAGACGCCGAAAAATTATCTGGATTGAATGTGGATGAATTCATATCCTAACAATTTTTATAGAGTTTTCACTTGAGAGTTACATATGAGCTGTATTGGCTTAGATGTATTGAGCAAATCATTAGGTGCATGCTACGCAACCAAATTCCTTTAATTTTGTTTCCTATCTCAGTCTTACAAATAATTATCCGAAGCACGATAGGCAAATGTCGATTGTTGACGAGTTCGATTATAAGACACTTCAATGCGGTAAAGGTTTGCTGTTTTCATTTCGCTAAGGAACGTTCAAAGAAAGCGATGCAAACGCATATTCTTGAAGATGTTAAGTTAAGCTAGTTTTCGATGGACGTGTTATTCAAGCAATTTCCTTTGCGGCTCAATAGGCAAGCTCTACCATATTCCTTTTGCTCGCTCAGAAGGTCAGTACCTGCATAGTGGCTGCCACACTTTCACTTTTTTGTATGGTTTGACTGAACAAACAATCACATCTAGGTTGAATAGATCAACCGCAATAGCCGGATGGAGCTATCCTTCGACATGCCCATTACAGAACGTAAAATCACACATTCTCAATTCTTTGACTACGCGTGGGCTGTTGTACACTCCCTAAAACTTGGCGTGAATGGCATTAATAATTATTAGCATTTATGCGTCTGCCTTTTTCAAAATTTTATTCCCCTACTCGTACTTTTTAAGCTTGCCTTCTGATACTTCATCTACTCACGTTTTTACATTTAAACCAAGTTTCCTGGCGACTGCAGAGACGGATTCGTAATCTGTTACACGTTTGATGGGCGGTTTTTTGAATTGAGCCATGCAAGGAATTTTTGAGTAACTTGTTCACAATAATCCTTTCAAAAAATTTGTTTATTTTGCATTGATTGTGATTGGCTAAACTTGAATAGAATTTGCATTGAAGCAAAAAACTTGCTTGCTCTGACTTCTAGGATGCTATATTTTGATTGATTCCCAATAAATGTATTGCGTAGCGCTACAGAATACACTATATTGAAGTTAAATGACTGATTCAGACTGCATTAAATAAAGGTGACGCATGACTAACAAACCCATCCACCCTGGTGCCCGCATTAAGGCAGAAGTTTTTCCAACTAAGATGTCCGTCACCAAAGCTGCGGAATTGATCGGTGTCGGTCGCCCGGCCCTTTCTAATCTGCTGAACGGAAAGGCATCTCTTTCCGTCGACATGGCAACGCGCATTGAGAAGGCTTTTGGGAAACCTCGGGAGGACTTATTAAAAATGCAGACCGAGTACGATGCTTTCAATGCCTGCCAGAAAAGTGCCCCTGTTAACACTAGAATGTACGTACCACCGTTTCTATCGTTCAAAGCTAACGACATTGAGAACTGGGCGGCGCACAACATTCCTGCTCGTAGTCGGTTTTCTGTCTTCTTGAGGACATTGATTCATTCAACTGGTATCGGACTTACGGAGGTGGATTTTCCAGGAAATGATGATGCCGAACGTGGGGGGTGGGATGGCAAGTTACAAGCGAGCGAAGGAAATCCTTGGATTCCATCTGAGCGCTCTGGGTGGGAGTTCGGCACCAATGAGGATCCTAGAGCCAAGGCGGAGAGCGACTACCAAAAGAGTCTGGGGGCAACTTCAGAAGAAGAGCAGGCGGATACAGTTTTCGTCTTTGTGACTCCTCGTCGGTGGCCCGGCAAAAACAGATGGGTAACAGAGAAGCGGGCCGAAGGTGCATGGAAGGATGTGCGAGCCTATGATTCCAGTGACCTTGAGCAGTGGTTGGAACAATCGCTTCCAGCCCAAGCTTGGTTCGCGAACGAAACGAAGGCACCATCCCATGAGGTGCGGTCTCTTGACCGATGCTGGGCAGACTGGGCAAACGTGGCGACACCACCACTGCCAGGGTCGCTTTTCAGTTCGGCCATCGAAGAAGCAAAGCGCAAGCTTGGCTCTCGCCTCGTAAAGTCTTCTGCAGGGCAAATTGTGATCGCGGCAGATTCCACGGACGAAGCACTGGCATTCATCGCCCAGTGTTTAGGCCCTGATGGCGGTACGGAACTGTTGGCCTTCCGGGACCGTGTCCTGGTGTTCGACAAATCGGGCGTCTTGCCACGACTAGCCGAAGGAGCAAAGTCCTTTATTCCTGTCATCCACTCAAGGGATGTCGAGGTGGAATTCGCGCCTTATGCCGACCAGATGCACGCATTCGTCGTGTACCCAAGAAATTCCATCAACGCAAAGCCCGACATCATTCTCGAGCCGGTAGGTTTCGAAACCTTTGAGTCTGCCCTGGAAAGTGTCGGCATGAACCGCGACGAAATAAAGAATCTGGCAAATGAATCGGGGCGGTCCTTGACCGTTCTTCGTCGTCGCCTGGCGACCGTCCAAGCGGTACGGATGCCACTCTGGGCCACGCAGCAACACGCTTCGGAGAGCCTTATCGCGTTTATGCTGGTAGGCGCATGGAACGAGCTCAACGAGGCCGACAAGGTTGGACTGTCACTGATGGCCGGTGACCGCAACTTTGAAGATCTTGAGAGGGACTGCCAGCACCTACTCCAATTGAACGACGCGCCTGTCTGGTCCATCAGAACCTATCGCGGCGTGGTTTCAAAGATCGACCTGCTCTACACCATCGCTCGGAACGTGACCCGGGAAGACCTGAAACGATACTTTGAAATCGCCCGACTGGTGCTGGGGGAGGATGATCCATCCCTTGACCTCGCTGAGGACCAACGCTGGGCCGCCTCCATCCTTGGCAAAACCAGGGAATTCTCTCCAGCCTTCCGCCAGGGGATTTCAGAAACGCTCGTGCTCCTCGCTGTCCATGGCGTCAGCCTCTTCAAAGGGCGCCTTGGCATCGATACAGAGGACGAAGCGACCATTGTAGTGCGCGAGCTACTGACTCCGCTAACCACGCGAAAACTCGAGGCTAACCACCGAGATCTTCCGCTCTACTCCGAAGCGGCGCCGACCGAGTTCCTCTCAATCATTGACCGCGACCTTAAAGCGGAGAACCCCGCGGTCTTTGGTCTCCTGCGCCCGGCAGGGTCTGGGGTGTTCGGCAGTCCCAGCCGCACAGGCCTGCTCTGGGCGCTGGAAGGGCTGGCATGGAACGTGGAGACACTCCCTCGCACCGCACTGATTCTTGCGAGGCTCGCGCAGATTGAGATCAATGACAATTGGGGCAATAAACCCGAGAACTCTCTGGAAGCGATATTCCGGGCGTGGATGCCCCAAACGGCGGCCAGCAATGAAGAACGGTTAGCGCTGATGAAAACGCTTTCCGCAAAGTTCCCTAGTGTCGCCTGGAAGATTTGCATCGCACAGTTCGGCAATAATCATCAAGTCGGGCATTACAGCCACAAGCCGACGTGGCGGCCGGATGGCTACGGTCATGGTGAGCCGTTCCCGACTTGGGGTCCTATCTTGGAGTTTAAGGCCGAGATGGTTAAACTGGCGCTCACGCAGGCCAGCTACACGGTATCGATGCTTAGCGATCTTATCGACCGGCTCCATGACCTTTCAGAAGTCGACCAGTCCCGCGTTTGGGAAATTGTCGAAACCTGGGCGAAGACAGCTGATGATGGCGACAAGGTAACCTTACGCGAAAAAATCCGTACCTCTACACTGTCCCGGCGTGCGGCATTACGAGCACAGAAGAATGGAGCGTCCTCCCAGTTTGCAATCATCGCGAAGGGCGTATATGCATCACTCGAGCCTAGCAACCTCGCTGACAAGCATGCATGGCTATTCAAAAATTCGTGGATTGAAGAATCCGCTGATGAGCTCGAAGACCTCGATAACATGGATTTCGAAGCGCGCGAAAGACGCATCCGCGACCAGCGAGTTGCTGCCTTACAGGAAATCTTCGAGAAGCAAGGGGTCGGTGGCCTGCTTGGCCTAGCATTCAAAAGCGGCGTGCCAGGAGTTATTGGTGCACTGTCCGTCGACCGAGTACTGAAAACTGAAGAATTGCTTGCGCTCGTTGAGCTCGCCTACCAGCAAATGCTCCAAACTGATTCCGCTGCTCGCGCCTCGGAATGGCTAGTACAAGGTATTTTCGGGGCAATATCGGATGAAGCTGAGCGCGATACATTCCTCAGGTCTGTCATTTCAGCCGTTGGTTCCGAAAACGCGATTCGTATTTTGATGCTGGCACCATTCTGTAAGGCTACTTGGGCATTGGTCGGCTCACATGGCGAGGCTGCTGAAGCTCAATATTGGAAGGAAATCATTCCTGGCTGGTTGCATGAATCCCCTTTGGAGTTGGCGAAGGCAGTCGACATGTTAATGAACGCCAAGCGACCACGGGCTGCGTTTGCGCTCGCCAAGGACTCGCCCGAGAAGCTGCCGATACACTCGCTTGTCCAGCTGCTCACGGCCATGTCACAAGGTGGTGATGATAAACCGGGCGAATACTTGCTTGAGCACTACCACGTAGAAAAGGCATTCGAGTGCATCGATAGGTCTTTAGAGCTGTCACTTGAGCAAAAAGCTGTGCTTGAGTTTGCCTACATTGATGTACTGGATCGCGCCTGGGATCGGAGCGCAAAGTCTATGATTCCCAATCTGGAACGCTACATAGAGGACCATCCTGAAGTGCTGATCCAGGCGATCGTCTGGACATATAAGCGCAAGGACCACGCCGAAGATCCTCCACAATTCAAAGTAGAGGCTGACAAGGCAAAGGTGATGGCGGAGCGTGGCTATAAGCTTATTCAGACGTTGAGGCGAATCCCAGGAAGCAACGAGCACGATGAAGTAGACTTTGACCGGCTTTCAAAATGGGTTGAAGTAGTTCGAAAGTACAGCGTCGAACTCTCTAGAAGTGAGATCGCTGACTTTGTACTTGGAGAGCTTCTGTCCTCGGCGCCGCCAGGAAACGATGGTGCCTGGCCTTGCGAACCAGTAAGACGTGTCATGGAAGACATTCAGTCCGAAGAATTGATGCGAGGAGCTCAAAATGGTGTTTTCAACTCTCGCGGCGTTCACGCACGAGGTCCCGGTGGCGAACAAGAGCGGCAATTAGCAGAGAAGTACAGGAGATTAGCTCAGAAAATCCGAGCCTCATACCCCTATGTGGCTTCAGAGCTTCTAATGAAGCTGGCCGATACCTACGAGAGATATGCCATGAGGGAAGACACTGAGGCACAAATCAGTCGGAGACTCCGATAGACTCGTAGTGTACTTTGACCGCTTGACTTAGTTGGGGCTGGTACACCCGTAGACAAGGAGAATAACGAACAGTGAGGGGAGAAGGAGAAAAGCCATAGACACACCTTATGAGAAGGGCGAGGCGGAATGCCCGGCCACAGAGCGAAAAAGACCGCTGGCGGCGTCCTTGCAAGTGTGTATTTGACTTGCGAGAGCGCTGACAGCGGTCTAGTCTCTGTAACAGGCCGGCACGCCACGACCGACAACAGCCAGGGGCGATGCAACAGCGAAATGTTTGGTGGGGTGATCGTTAGCAACCGGGATAAAGGTTCGCAACGGATCACCCGGATGCCAGGTTTTAGTTAGCCTGGCATCGGGATTTTTTACAAGTACAACAAGTTTTTATGGTTTGGTACAACTAATGCGGTGAACTACGAAATTAAGGTGCGACACACCGTGGCTAGGAACTATTTGCCATTGTTCTTCGCGTTACTGGCTTGAGTTTTCGCCCAGCCCACTGTAACACCGCTTAAATCCGCAGCTTGCTCTATATTCGAGCTGTTTTCCAGCTCCTTTATATAGCGGCGTTTTCCGTCGTTGGGAAGACCTTTATATGCTGCTTTACTGACTATTTCAATCAGGTTTATACTCTCAGCATATCTTTGTTGCATGGCTAACCATTCACCTTTGGTAATTACTACAGGTTGAGACATTGCTGCTTTATATTCTTCAGCATTAGCGTTCTTAAGTTGATCAGGCAAAGAAGTTGACGGCTGACCAGGATTTGAACGTGTCACCGAGACTCGGCTTCCGTCTTGGGTTTCGGTAAAAGAGTGATAATTTTCAACAAACATAATAACCTCAATAAATAAGTTAAATAAAAAAAGGTGAGTCTAGACTCACCCCACATGGCTTATGCCACGCCACATGCAAATCAGGTCGATTTAGCTGGTTTCAAGTCCCGACCACGTAATTTATCAATGTGTGACATTTCAATCATGCCGCCAATAACGCAACAGGTTCACTTCTCGATCGCAGCATAACTACCGTGTTAGGGAGAAATGGCTACAGACCCGCCTCAACATTTCGTGAAACTCCGTTGAAGTTAGCGATTGAGATGGCTTGTATAAAGACGGTCAGGCGCTCAATTAAATTGGGCGCGCAAGTTGAAAAGCCTTGTGCCACTCTCCCATCGGCACTCTGCTTTGCGATGATACGGTTTCATGAGAATTTGCATAAAGATTTCTCTAAGCCACTGAGTTTATATTTTCAAGGGAAGACGCCGCCTGATGTGTATGATGAAAAAGATGGGGCTATACTGGATGTAGATTTACGGAGTCGACGGGCGTCAAAGCTGTCGATGTTTGATCGTACAAAAGGCAGTCAGCAGATTTTTAACGAATTGATAGAGTTTTATGCAAGGCCAGTTGAAGATTGTCGCCAGGTAATTCAGCAATTGCTTGAGGCTGATGCCGATGCTAATCGACGTTATCAAGTTGAACCTGGGGACATTTCAAAGTGGACACCAACCCTTTTTGCTGCCCAAATTGGCGATATTGACTTATTCAAAATGCTAGTCGAGTATGCTGGCCCAAATCGTGGTGATCCGGAGCTAACACTGATGCCGCCAACTCGGTTCGAGCAGTTTGACGCGCTTTGGATAGCAATTGATCATAAAAGACACGACATTGTTTCTTACTTAACCAAACGAAAAATGTATTCATCGTTCTAAGTAATAAACTGATGTAATCGCAGCAAAGCTAAGTGATCGGTACAAGCTTCCAGGAAATTTGTTAAAAATGCACAAGCATTTCTGGAGCGATCCTCTCGAAAATATGAAGGGTAAAATGATGGTCGGACAATCTAACTCGGATACCTTACTTGAGGTCACCATAGATGCGGATCTTAAATTAAAACTTAAGTATGCTGCAGAAATTCGGGGGTGCTCAGTTAATGACTTTGTTAACTCAACGTTACAGGTGGCAGTGAATCAAGTCACGGAATCTCCCGATATGGTTCGGTTATCAGCAGCCGATCAGATGCTCTTTGCTCAAGCGCTGCTTGAGCCTAAGGAACCAGCACCCGCATTATCGAGAGCGTTTGAACGACGCAAAAAGATTCTGAAAGCTGAGTAAATGTTTTGATCTAAGTCGCTGACGCGTGAACTTTTGTCATATATTGCTGGTTGCTATGTGCTCATGTTTTGTAACACTTGAGTTTTTCAGTTAGATTTATGGCTAAAGACTCACTACGCTCTAGCGCTAATGATGACAAATTAAGGTAATTTCACGCCAGCCTCAAAAATACACAAGTAAAAATTTGACGTTAAAAGAGTAACTGTTTCTACAACTTATTTTGAGTCGATAGTTTTTCAATTGCTCGAATTCCGGCTTCCATTTTTTCTCTGGCTGAAGAGTTAGCTGAATGTACTGAAATTTTGGGTGGCACGAAGCCTCGCAGAGCGACTGCTTCCTCGATCCATAACACTACATCGTAACCAGTTCCTCGCTCATCATCACCCAAATCATGGTCCAGGCTGATTTCGATAACTGCCCCTGTTTCGAGTAATTCAACGGCTTCATTGGGCCAGTAGACACGCACCCACCCCTCTGGCGTAGTACGTTCATCATCTAGGTATACGCGTAGTGCCATAGCTATAGGATCAGGAGAGTTGTATGCTGCATAGATCAAATTATTAAGATCCTTCAATCGCTTCTCAGGATCTAAAGGGGTATTTAGCGACTTATTGGTTGAGGTAGTTTTTGGCAGATTGGTCTTGGATTTTGTCACTTTTAATATCTCTTTACTGAATTATTTACCTTCTGATCGAATAACCTGGAAAAGCTATCTAGGTAGTTCGAATAAATAGCGTACAACGCTCTATTCATTGGCTAGAGATTATTTACACAACAGACTTGTTGTGGCTAATCGAGAGTCCAAGGACGGTACCTTAGAGGCTTTACAAGAATGCACTCGCAAAAAGGATGACACTAATAACTGCAGGCAGTGCCATTACTCAATTCTATAAAATTCATGTTAGTATACTTGCCAAGATAGTTCGAGCGCGAGTGAAATACGGACATGCTGCCTGGAGAAATTTAGGTCCTGCGGATAGCGGGGGAAACAGAATCTCGCAAGGTAAGTTTAGCTTACCGAGACAAGGCTCCGCGGAGCCTTTTTCTTTTTTCGGGGAAGCTCTAAATAAGCTTAAAGATCGTGCTGACTACCAGCATTTTTCCTTGAATTTCGCTAAAACCTCACAAGTTGCTGCTGATCTTGAACATGCGCATGTACTGCGAGAAATTCGTTTGAAAAGAAATGGCATCCATACGGAATGTGCTGTTTACGGAAATTGCCCCTCCCAATTGAGGGACAATTCGATTTCAATCTGATTTAAGTAAGCGTATTGGCGGAACAGTCATTAATTTTCCTTTGCGGGATACCGTCATGAGCTTGGGTACATATGACCAACTATATTTTCAAAAATTTTTTATCGCTGAAAATGAATTAGATGTGACCAACTTTGGGTCAATTTTCACAACGATAAAAATCAATCACTTAGGAAAAAGAACCTGACCAACTTTATTTGTTCTAGTCATTTTTAATTTTTTTAACTAACAATTTGACGTGTATCGCTGCAACTTTACTCATAGGATTAAAGGTTTGATGGCGATACGGTCTGCAGTCATGTAAAATTTCCTAAATTTCATCAAAACAGGATGTTTAGGAAAACAGAAACTAGCGTTATTTTTTCTGCTTGCAGGATATCAATGTCGTCTTGGGTTTTGAGTTTGGTCAGCAAAGTTTTTCTTAAATCCTGATAAAACTGTAATTGCAAAGTTGAACGTTGGTTCGGCGCAACTGCGACCTACCGTAGTACTAGGATAGTTTATACATGACTCAGCAATTTTTGACGCCGCATCAAAGCCTCTACTATGCCTGGCTGCTAACCCGTCGTGCAGCGGGCGACTCGATAGAGACGCTTGCCTCAACCCTGGTCGACTCACAAGTTGATCTTAACCCGCATCAGGTTGAGGCAGCTCTGTTTGCTTGCGCCAATCCACTTTCACGCGGTGTTATTTTGGCGGATGAAGTTGGCCTGGGCAAAACCATAGAGGCGGGGCTTGTGATCTCACAACGCTGGGCCGAGCGTCGTCGTCGCATTCTGATTATCGTACCTGCTAACCTGCGTAAGCAGTGGCATCAGGAGTTGCAAGACAAGTTCAACCTACAAGGCACTTTACTCGAAACCAAGAACTTCAATGCATTGCGCAAACAAGGTAGTCAAAATCCATTTCAGGACGTACCTGGCCCCGTTATCTGTTCCTACCAATTTGCAAAAGCAAAGGCTGATCAGATTAAGGCCATAGATTGGGATCTGCTTGTGCTCGACGAAGCACATCGCCTGCGTAACGTCTACAAGACCAGCAACGTGATCGCCAGGACGTTGAAAGAGGCATTGGCCCATGTGCACGCCAAAGTTCTGCTGACCGCCACCCCTTTGCAGAACTCATTACTTGAGTTATACGGCCTGGTCAGCATGATCGATGACCGTGTCTTTGGTGATCTTGATAGTTTCCGCACTCAGTTTACCGCGCAGTCGCGAGAACAAGCATTCACGGCTTTGCGTGCTCGCCTTGCTACCGTATGCAAGCGCACTTTACGGCGCCAGGTTCAACAGTACGTACCCTACACCGCACGTAAGGCTATCGTTGAAGAATTTACGCCATCAAGTGAAGAACGTGAACTTTCTTATCTTGTCGCGGACTACCTGCGCCGCCCTAACCTCAATGCACTTCCAGATGGTCAGCGACAGTTGATCTCGTTGGTGCTTTGGAAGCTGTTGGCCTCATCCAGCTACGCCATTGCTGGTGCATTGGAAACCATGGCGAAACGCTTACAGGGTAAACTTGATGAATCATCAGATATCCCCGACCTGGCTGAGGTACTTGATGATGACTACGAGTCGCTTGATGAAACCGCAGAGGAATGGGACGTAGCAGAAACTAACGCGGTCTTAGCAACGCCAGAGCAGCGACAAGCTGTCGTTCAGGAAATCGCCGAGCTGCAGCGCTTCAAAGCGTTGGCAACAAGTATCCGTGAAAACGCCAAAGGCACGGCACTCTTGACTGCGCTGGACAAGGCGTTTGTTGAGCTTGAACGGTTAGGCGCAGCCAAAAAGGCGATCATCTTCACCGAATCCAAGCGCACACAAGAATACTTGCTTTCGCTGTTGGCAGAAACTCCCTACGGTGAAGGCATTGTTTTATTCAACGGCACCAACAGCGATACCCGTGCGCAAACTGTTTATAAGGAGTGGCTCAAACGACATGCTGGGTCAGATCGTATTACTGGATCAAAAACCGCAGACACCCGGGCAGCACTGGTTGAGCATTTTAAAGAGCGTGGTACAGTGATGATCGCTACTGAAGCAGGTGCTGAGGGTATCAACTTGCAATTTTGCTCGCTGGTCATCAACTTCGATTTGCCCTGGAACCCGCAACGAATCGAGCAACGTATTGGCCGCTGCCATCGCTATGGACAAATGCACGACGTGGTGGTGGTCAACTTTGTCGATCGTAGCAATGAAGCGGATGCGAGAGTCTATGAATTACTCGATCAAAAGTTCCAGTTGTTTGAAGGTGTGTTTGGTGCGAGTGACGAGGTGCTTGGCGCGATAGGTTCTGGTGTTGATTTTGAACGTCGTATTGCTGAAATTTATCAAAATTGCCGTGACCCTCAAGAAATTAAAGCCAGCTTCGAGAAATTGCAGCGGGACTTGTCTGGAGAGATTAACGAGGCCATGCTCAAGACACGGCAAATTTTGCTAGAAAATTTCGATGAAGAAGTGCAAAACAAATTACGAATTCGTGCAGCAGACAGCAGCGCCGCACGAAGTAAATATGAACATATGTTGTATGAGTTGACGCGGTCTGGGTTAGCCGATTACGCCAGCTTTGACGCTAATGGCTTTACCCTGCATCGCTTACCTTCTGCTGACTTAACTACAGTTGAACTGGGGCGTTATGAATTACCGCGCCGTTCTGGCGATTCGCACCTTTATCGTATTGGCCACACACTTGCTGAGTGGATCATTGCACAAGCAAAGAACCAGAAATTGCCGGACTCACGCCTGGTTTTTGATTACGACGCCCACGGTAGCCAGCTCAGCACCCTCAAACCTTATCGCGGCAAAACTGGCTGGCTTAGCCTGCGGCTGATATCAGTCGCAGCGTTGGGCAATGAGGAGCAACATTTGTTGCTTGCAGCTACGACTTCAGATGGGCAGATTCTGGCTGAAGATGATCCCGAAAAGCTGCTGCGTTTGCCTGCGATGACTAAATCAGCAGAAACAAGCGGCTACATCCTAAGCCCGCTGGAGCAAGACATCGAATCGCGTAAATCGACACTGCTACGCGAAATCAACCAGCGCAACCTGGGTTACTTTGAGCAAGAAGTGCAAAAGCTCGATGCCTGGGCTGACGACTTGAAACTGGGCATAGAGCAAGAGATCAAAGAGATTGATCGCCAGATCAAGGAAGTACGGCGTACCGCAGCCAGTGCCGCCACGCTGGAAGAGAAGTTATCGTGGCAGAAGCAACAGCGGGAGCTGGAGAGCAAGCGTACCAGGCTAAGACGTGAGCTGTTTGACCGCCAGGATGCGATTGAGGCCGAACGCAATGAGCTGATTAACCAGTTAGAGTCGAAGTTGCAGCAGGAGGTGCAAGAGCAAACCCTGTTCACCGTTGAATGGGAGTTGATCTGATGGCGACAGGCCCCATCCGCCCACTTGAACTAGACCTGCTGTGCCAAAAGCTAGAAGCCGACTACGCAGCACTCATCACGGGAACGGGCACAAGCCCGGAGTCCCGCCGCAGTAATTTCCTGTCCAAGGCGATTGCGGCGTTCGTACTCCATGAAGCTGCTGGTGCGAGCTTGGAAGAGGCCGTCGCCGCGAGCATAGACGGCGGCCTGGACCATGGCATCGATTCGGTATTCGTGGCCAGCGATCAGACCATCTGGCTGGTTCAGTCGAAGTACAAGGAGTCCGGCTCCGGCGAACCCGAGCTTGGTGACGTGGCCAAGTTTCGGGATGGCGTCGCCGATCTGATCCAGGGACGCTGGGGCCGCTTCAACAGCGCACTTCAGAATCGTAGCGCAGCAATTGCCGATGTCTTGAACAGCGGCGTTTGCAAGCTCAAGGTGGTACTCGCCTACTCGGGTACGGCCGTGTCCGATGACCGAAGAGACATCTTTGCCGACCTGGAACGTGCGTTCAACGGCCCGAATCCCGGATTCCTGCGCTGCCATGCTTACGGGCTCGCCACCCTTCACGATCTGCATTTAGACTGCATTTCTGCCAAGGCGATTGAGGCCGACATTGAGCTGAAGGACTTCGGGCATACCCAGGAGCCCTACAAGGCGTTCTACGGCCGCATGGCGGCAAAGCGCATTGCAGAACTGTGGGTGCAGTACGAAGACCGCCTGGTTGATCGAAACATCAGACGCTTCAAGGGAACGACAACCGTCAACGCTGGTCTGACGGAGACCCTGCAACAGCAACCTGAGCACTTTTTCTACTTCAACAATGGCGTTACCTTCCTTTGTGAGGCCATTAATGAGCAGCATCCCCGCGACCCACATCGACACTCTGGGCGATTTCGTGTCAAAGGGCTGTCCATCATCAACGGTGCCCAAACCGTGGGGGCTATCGCCAAAGAGCCGATAGGCCACTACGACGCGAATCCCGCCATGGTGATGGCGACGTTTATCTGCCTGGACAACGCGCCGGATGGCTTTGGCGACCAGGTGACGCAATCTAGGAACCGTCAAAACGCGGTGGACTTGGACGACTTCGCTGCGCTGGATGAGCGCCAAGCCATGTGGCAGCAAACGCTGCGAATGGCCGGAATCGAGTACATCGTCAAGCATGGGCAGGATGATGCGCCGCCATCCCCAAGCAGTTTCAGCGCCCGCGAGCTGGCTCCGTTTTTGGCCTGCACCGTCACGACCAGCGATTGGCAGGACTACCTGGTCGCTGCAAAGTCCGACAAGAAGCGGCTCTTCGGACGCGAGGGTCTGGTGCCTGCGACCGATCCCTTACGCCAGTCCTACGAGCGGCTGTTCGCAGATTCTCTGACGGCCAAGCAGATGTGGCGCATTGCTCAGATCGGCCGCACCGTCATCCGCAAGATTCGAGATCGAGCAAGTGCTGAGGGCGATCCCCAAGGCTTAGCGCCAGGCACGCTGCCCGCCAGAGAGGTGCTGGCCCACGGTGCGTGGATGGTGCTGCACGTGATCTTCATCCGGCTGCCACTGCACAACGGCGCCGAATTGAATCTCAGCGCAGACGAACTGACGGCACTCTCTCGCGAGATCGACTCGGTGGCAGATAGCTTGGTCTCCGTCGTTCAAGCAATCCAGTGGAACAAGCAAGCTCGTAGCGTCTTTGAAAACAAAACGGACTGTCGATCCGTGAAAGGCCGACTGATGGCGGCCTTGGCGCAGCAAAACCAGGGAGGACATTCATAGTGCAATCGAATATCAAAGGTTTAGAGTATTTGTTTGGTACTTTCCAGACCAACATATCGATACAAACTCAAATAGGAGCCGAAAATGAAATTTAAATTAGAGAAGCTAGGACTCCTGGATGATGCGTCACTGGAGTTGGCAGATTTGACGCTTATTTGTGGAGAGAACAATACCGGAAAAACCTATGCAACTTATGCTATTTACGGTTTTTTGCGAACTTGGAGGCGCTTATTGCAAGTGGTATTGGTTAAAGAGATTGAATATGCCGCAAGAGCAACGGGAACTTACAAATTTGACTTGCATGAGATGTTTGATGGCAAGGTAAATGACTATCTATTAAAGCTCAGCAACGAATACATCGCACTATTGCCCCAGGTTTTTGCCGCGAACCAGAGTTTTTTCGACGGTGCTCGCCTTTTAGTGTCGGTTGATGAAGAAAAAGATTTTAGCGCGACTCCTTTTCAACGCACTATTAAAGATGGCCCTGCAGGTAAGGTTTTGGCTACACTGAGCAAAGATTCAACAAGTTCAATCTTGGAGTTACTTATTGGGGATGATGAAATTTTGCGATCACCAGTTAGTCGTTTGAGCCACTTTGTGGCAGATGCTATTGCTGAAATAGTTTTCTCCCCATTTTTACCCGAAGTACATATCTCAAGCGCGGAACGAACTGGAGCGGCTATTTTTAGAAGAGAACTGGATTTAGCTCGAACACGAATGATCGAAGCATTAAGCACCATTGACTCGAAAGAGCTAAAGAAGAATCCGTTTCGCCTTTTAGAGCAAATGGATGGTGGTTATGCGTGGCCTGTGCAAGATAATGTTGATTTTGTTCGCCAACTGGAAGACATAGATAAACAAATTGGCCAGTTAGCTTCAGATAATCCTGCTCTTCTACAAGCATTCGATGCCATTATTGGTGGCAGTTATAAAGTCATTAAAGATCAGGGCTTGGTATATCAACCTAAAGGTAGTGGAAAACCTCGGTTCTCAATGAATGAATCATCCAGTTGCATTCGTGCATTATTGGATATCGGTTTTTATCTGCGTTGTAAAGCGAAGCCAGGTGATCTGTTTATTATTGATGAACCAGAGTTGAATCTGCATCCGAGAAATCAACGTGCTTTCGCACGTTTGGTGGCGCGTATGGTGAATGCTGGCATCCGAGTTTTTATTACCACGCATAGCGACTATTTGGTTAAAGAGTTCAATACCTTGATCATGCTTGCCCAAAGAACAAGTCATACGCGCGATATGCAGAAAGTGCATAACTACGCAGATGAAGAGTTATTGAATCCGCAGCGTGTTCGTTTATATATGACCGGTGATGGGCTGAAAGCTGCCAGCATGAAGGGAAAGCGTGCGACTCGTATTAACACGCTTAAATCCGCCACGATTTATCCTGACAGAGGGATTGAGGTCACGACCTTCGATACCACAATTGAAGAAATGAATGCCATTCAGAGCGAAATTCTGTATGGAGGGGATCTCTGATGTTATTAGGCGCAATGTCGAAACTTCAAAATTTACTGAGTTGCGTCACCTACAACGGGGCTCAGCACACTCATGTCCAGATTAGCGAAGCTGACGCTGCAGCCACGCTCAAAAAAGTAACACTAATAGCTAAAAACGGCGACTGGTTAAGTTTTAATCCTGATGATGGAAGAAAATGTAAACACATCCATCGTTCTTGCAATGCTGTGGTAATGTCACCATTGCTGGCAGTTGATGGACATGATCATCACCGTGCTTGCGATTGCGTTGTGGTGGTCAATCGAAATGGAAAGCTTGTCGTGGTGTACATCGATCTGAAGTCAGGCAATCCTGTGGGTTATGCCGGACAGTTCAAAAGTACCCGCCAATTTGTGCGTTATGTTTTGGGTTTGCTGGAAGAGTTTCATCAGGAAAAACTGATTATTTCTGAAGAGAGATATGTGATTTTACATGGCGGCAAAAAGCCATTGTTGAATAAAACTCCAAGTATTCCAAAATTTCAGAAAATGGGAAAAGGTAAACCCGATGCCGCTTACAAGCTCGAGGTAGACAACTCAGCGATGCTGTATCTTAACGAGTTATTGGCCTGATTATGATAAGACAAAAATTAGAACTTACCTGGATCGGAAAGGAAAAGCGCCCCAAGCTGGAGCCGCGCATCCTGCTCGAAGATTCGGAACGGACATACCACGCCAAGCATCGCGTGACCGAGGGCGACATCTTCGACAACCGATTGATTTTCGGCGACAACCTGCTGGCATTGAAGGCGCTGGAACAAGAGTTTTCGGGGAAGGTTAAGTGCGTCTACATTGATCCGCCGTTCAATACTCAACAAGCCTTTGAACACTACGATGATGGCTATGAGCATTCGATTTGGCTGGGGTTGATCCGAGATCGCGCCGAAGCGATACGCCGCTTAATGTCCGAGGATGGCACGCTGTTCGTCCACATTGACGATAACGAACTTGGCTACCTGATTGTCTTGCTGGACGAAGTCTTTGGACGAGCCAACAGGGTGTCAGTCGTATCGTTCAAACAGGGATCAGCGACCGGGCATAAATCTATCAACCCTGGTGTTGTCAGCACTACCAATTTCATCCTCATTTACGCCAAGAACAAGTCGGCGTGGGCTCCAAATCGTGTTTTCACAGCTCGGGCTGAACGCGACAAGCGATACGGTCAGTACATTGAAAATTATGATGACCCGTTTGAAAATTGGCGCTTCACCACGTTAGCCAGCGCTTTTGCAGACAGTCTCGGCCAGCCAGAGCGGGGGCTAAAAAAAGCCTTGGGTGACGAGTATGAAGAGCAAATCTCAGCTTTTGTTCTGAAAAATGCGGGGCGGGTAATCCAGCTCGCTCGACCAGACTACTCTGCGGTGAGTAGCGCAGCTCGCGAAATGATTGATACATCTCGCGCAAACCCATCAGTCGTAATGAAACTTGGGCGAGCCGGGTATTCCGACATGTACTTCATCGGCGGGCAGAGAATTCTTTTCTACTCTGACAAGCTAAAGCTGATTGATGGGGAATATGTTGCTGGCGAGCCGCTCACCACTTTGTGGGATGACATCCTCTCTAACAATCTACACAACGAAGGTAACGTCGATTTCCCGAAGGGGAAAAAGCCCGAAGCGCTCATCAAGCGATGCTTCGACCTTGCTACAAAGCCTGGGGACATCGTTCTCGATTCGTTCGCCGGCTCTGGAACCACTGGTGCCGTAGCCCACAAGATGGGGCGTCGCTGGATCATGGTTGAACTTGGTGAGCATTGCCATACCCACGTCGTCCCCCGGCTGAAAGCCGTAGTCAACGGCGAAGATCAGGGTGGCATCTCAAAGGCAGTCGGTTGGCAAGGCGGCGGCGGCTTCCGCTACTACAAGCTCGCGCCCAGCCTGATCGTCAGCGACCGCTGGGGCAATCCTGTCATCAACCCCGAGTACAAGGCCGAGCAGTTGGCAGAAGCACTCGCTAAGCTGGAAGGCTTCACCTATGCCCCTTCGGAGGTGCAATGGTGGCAGCACGGACATTCCAGCGAGCGGGACTTCATTTACGTCACGACCCAAAACCTGTCGGCGGAACAACTGCAAGCACTGTCGGATGAGGTCGGCAGCGACCAGAGCCTGCTTGTTTGCTGTGCGGCCTTCCATGGCGTTACTACGGCCAGAGCATCCGAACGCTGGCCTAACCTGACACTGAAGAAGATTCCGAAGATGGTGCTGGCCCGCTGTGAGTGGGGCCACGACGACTACAGCCTCAACGTCGCCAATCTGCCACTGGCACAAGAAAATCAGCCTGAAACCCTGGCCCAGGCTGAAACTTTGGCAAAAAAAGTCAGCCGTAAGAAAGCCAGTGCGACGCCAGAAAATCAGGGTGCTTTATTTAATGACGCTGGCGCAGAGGATTAAACATGAGCGAGCTACCTGCACCGCAAGCTGAATTTTTGCTGTATCAAACCGAAGATGGCGTCAGTGCGATACAGGTGCGCTTAACCGATGGCAGCCTGTGGTTAACGCAAAAACAATTGGCAGAGTTGTATCAGGTAACGGTGTCTACCATTAACGGGCATTTGCGAACGATCTATAACGATGCCGAGTTAGATGCTGCGGCAACTATTCGGAAATTCCGAATAGTTGCCCGCGAAGGCGCGCGGGATGTGGAAAGGCTGTCTGATCATTACAATCTGGAGGTGGTGCTGCAACTCGGCTATCGGGTGCGCTCGCATCGTGGTGCGCAATTCCGGCGTTGGGCCACTGAGCAACTGAAGTCATATCTGGTGAAGGGTTTTGTACTCGATGATGCACGCTTTAAGTCGGGCCAGGACGATCCCTATTTTGAAGAGTTACTGGCACGTATTCGTGACATCCGTTCTTCTGAAAAGGTGTTTTGGCGCAAGGTATTAGATATTTTTGCAACCAGCATAGATTACGATCCCAAATCAGATTATGCGCAAAAATTTTTTGCGACGGTACAAAACAAAATGCATTGGGCGGCACACGGCCACACGGCGTCCGAATTAGTGGTGTTGCGTGCTGATGCCAGCAAGCCGAATATGGGTTTGACTAACTGGCAAGGGCAGGAAAAGGGCAAGTCTATTCATAAAGCCGATATAGCAACCGCAAAAAATTATCTCGATGAGCAAGAGTTAGGCTTACTCAACCGCATTGTCACGGCTTATATCGAAGTCGCTGAATTACAAGCACAGGCCAGACAAACCTCGACTATGCGTGATTGGATACAGCGGCTCGATGATTTTTTAAAAATGACCGGGCGTGAGGTTTTGACGCTCGCAGGCAAGGTCATGGCAACGGTAGCGCAAGCCAAGGCCGAGGCAGAATACGCGCTGTATCAACAGCAAAAGGCACAGGCTCGTTCAAAAGTGGAGCAGGATTTTGAGGCGAGTATCGCTAATCCAGTTAAGAAACTAGTAACTAGCCGTAAATCGACGGGCATAACGAATAAGAAGAAGGGGTAGTGCATGAGTAGTCGTCATTTTCATCATATCAGCGGTCGTTTGTCTTTACGTCAGCCACAGTCCGAGGCGCTGCAGCGTTTGTTGCGCGCGATTGAGACTACCCCTGAAATGCTGAGCCATGAGCGTAGTCTTGAGAATGTGCTGGCTATCCTGAAAGCAGAGTTTCCAACTTTGGATGATTTTGAACGCGACTTTCCCTCGCTGTGCTTTTCGTTGGCAACGGGTGTTGGCAAGACCCGCTTAATGGGGGCGTTCATTGCCTATTTACACCTTGCGCACGGCATTAACAATTTCTTTGTGCTGGCACCTAATCTGACGATCTATAACAAACTGATTACCGACTTTACACGCAATACCCCTAAGTATGTGTTCAAGGGCATTGCCGAATTCGCGCAGCAGGCACCCTTGATCATTACGGGTGATAATTACGATCAGACTGGCGCGGTGGTTCAGGACCAGAGCATGGGGTTTGCGCACGATGTGCGCATCAACATCTTCAATATTTCCAAGATCAATTCTGAAGTGCGTGGTGGTAAAGAGCCGCGGATTAAGCGTATGCGCGAGGTATTGGGTGATAGTTATTTCAACCACCTGGCTAACTTGCCAGATCTGGTGCTGTTGATGGATGAATCGCACCGCTATCGCGCCAGTGCTGGCGTGCGTTCGATTAATGAGTTGAAACCGTTGTTTGGCCTGGAAGTGACAGCGACACCGTTTGTTGAATCCGCCAAGGGCCCGGTGCCATTCAGAAATGTGGTAATGGATTACCCTTTGGCGCGAGCAATGGAAGATGGCTTTGTTAAAGAGCCCGCAGCGGTGACCCAGCGCAACTTCGACGCCCAGGCACACAGCGCCGAAGAAATAGAAAAGATAAAGTTGGAGGACGGTGTCAGGTTACATGAGAGTACCAAAGTCGAACTGCTTACCTACGCCCGTGAGAATAATGTGAAGCTGGTTAAACCGTTCATGCTGGTGATCGCAAGGGATACCACCCATGCTTCGCAACTGAAGTCGTTGATTGAATCAACGGCTTTCTATGAGGCACGCTACGCTGGCAAAGTTATTCAGGTCGATTCCAGCCGCAGCGGGGCTGAAGAAGAGGAGATGATTAGTAAGCTGCTTGCAGTGGAAAGCGTGGATGAACCCACTGAGATCGTTATCCACGTCAATATGCTCAAAGAGGGCTGGGATGTCACCAATCTTTATACCATCGTACCGCTACGGGCTGCCAACGCCCGTACGCTGATTGAGCAATCCATCGGTCGTGGCCTGCGTTTGCCTTACGGTAAACGCACTGGCGTGGCTGCGGTGGATAGGCTGAATATCGTCGCACATGATAAATTTCAGGAAATCATTGATGAAGCCAATCGTGGTGATTCGCCAATTCGGCTAAAGCAAGTGATTCTGGAAGCCCCGAGTGCGGACGATAAAAAACTCAGTGTGCAGGTCGCTTCCGGGGTGATGACCCGACTGGGCCTCGGCACCACTTCACCGATAGTGCTTACTCCAGCAAATACCGGCGCCGCGCCAGAGTCGTCTACGCCGACGGCGGTGTTTGTCACCGAGGGCGAGCGTCAGGCTGCCAAGCTAGTGATGGAAGTGATTAGTAAGTACGAGGTCAAACGCGACCTGGTGCCGACCAGTAATGCGCTGCTTAAGCCAGAAGTACAATCGGCCATTTTGGCAGAAGTGACCGAGCGCTTAAAACCCAGCCAGGGCAATTTGTTGGAGGGCGCTGATGAAAGCACAGCCGTGCTGGATTTGTCCGCAGTGGTAGCAAAAACAACCGAGATCGTGGTGCAGCAAACCATCGATATTCCACGTATCGCCGTTGTGCCAACTGGCGAGGTGAGTTCGGGCTTTCATCCATTTAAACTGAGTGCACTGCCAAACTTCCAGCCAGGACAGCGTGAGATCGTTGGTCAAGAGCTGCGTACAAACCAGCAGTTTACTATGAGTCGCGAAGCGGGCGTGAAAGAGCAACGCTATGAAGACTACATCGTCAAGAAACTGATTGACTATGACGACATCGATTATTTTACGCAAGCTGATTTGCTTTATGATTTGGCTGGGCAAGCGGTAGCACACTATCAGGCGCAGAACTACTCAGATACCGAATTGCACGAAGTATTCGACACCTATGGTGCAGAGTTAGCACGCTTGATCCATGCCGAGATGATGGCACACTTCTGGGAAGATGCTACTGATTATGAAGTGCAGGTCAGCCGTGGTTTCACGGAACTCAAGCCCTGTAACTACACCATACTTGCAGGTCAGACTACGCAGCATTATCGTGAAACGCTGACCGAACCTGGTAAGATCAAGCAGATGCTGTTTAGCGGTTTTATGCGCTGCTTGTATCCGCTGCAAAAGTTCGATTCCGATACTGAGCGCCGGTTTGCGGTCATCCTTGAACGCGATGCATTGAAATGGTTTAAGCCAGCCAAAGGACAGTTTCAGATTTACTATAAATTAGGCAGTGAACAGCCTGAATACATTCCTGACTTTGTAGTTGAGTCTGAAACGATGATTTTTATGGTTGAAACTAAGGCACGTGTAGATATTGATACTCAAGAAGTGCAGGCTAAGGCAACAGCAGCCGTGCGCTGGTGCAAGAATGCGACTGAATATAACACCAAACTTGGCAGCAAACCATGGCATTACTTATTGGTGCCCCACGACGAAATATCCGAGGCGAAGCGATTGCTGGATTTCTTAAGATTTAAGAAACTTGACTGATGATTTGTTAAGGGTTGATGATTTACGAATACTCTAATTTTGGAATTAGCGGTCAATTGGCGCGATATCACTTTGAAACTCGCGCCGTTTGGCCGCATTCATACGTTCGCGCACAGCGTCGAGATCGGCTTCTTTGAAATCGGTATAACCTCGCAGGAATGATAACAGCTTGGCTTCGGCAGGATAAAAATAGTCGCCACCAGCAATACGTCTAAGCATCTTATTAATGAAGTCGTCAAATATCTCAGCCTGTTCAGACGGGTCGGGAGTACAACCTTTTTCCTGGATAGCTAAGCGAGATTGAAATAAGACTTCATTGATATGGGCTTGTACACTGCGGTTACTGGAGGTATGAAATTCGGCTGCGGTATGATTTTCTTGCAGTGTGCTAAGCAAGCTCGCAATCTGTGATGGCGGTAGGCCTGAAAATTCGCTGCTCATTTCACTCAGGTGCTGTCTTAATCTTTCCCAGAACTCGTGTAATAGTCGGGTGGAATCGCCTTTTTTGAGGCCGATAAAAATCATGGCAAAGCGGGTTTCAACATGCATTGCCACCAGCACATTTTGTCTGGCTAGCTTAGCCGCATGTAATTGCCATTGCCAGACTTGCGGCGTTGCCGGAACCGCCTGTCGATTGACGCAGGTGTATGAAACCCCGTTTTTACGCTGAGTCAGCATTTCAGTGGCATCTTTGGTACATAAAAATTGCAGCATAAAGTCATTCTCCAATGATGAAGTGCGGTTCGGTTAAGTTGAGTCATCATAGCTAGCTTTGTGTCTAAGTTACTCAACTGTTTTATAATTGCTAGCTTAGTAATTAGCCACTTGCCTGCACAAACTTAAAGCACTTTAGCTTAGCCGAATTTACACACTATCGCCCTATGAATACCCATCCCTTAAAAGTCAGCCTTAAGCATGACGATAAAGCGCTCAGCAAGGAGCAAAAGCGGTTTAATTTGCTGACCGAAAAAATCGACAAACATAAGCAAAAATTGAGTGGACTCAAAACCGACATCGCTACGCTGGAAGACTTGATACGGCAAGAATATCAACCGGAATCGCAGCGCTTTAAACTCATGAAGCTGGCGTTTATGCGCGAGCTTGACCAGGCTGCGCGTCAACAAAAATTAAGCAAACGGGATCAGAAGCGCTTGAGTTTGCTGATCGAAAATCTGGCTTACAATGCGCTGACAGTGGATAGCGATCCGGCTTTGAAAGAAATTTTTCAGTATTGGTGTGGGGTCGATATTGATGAGGAATTTCAAGCGCAACAACGTGATGAAGATGCGTTGATACGGGCGCAAATAAAGCGGCAGTTTGATATCGATTTGCCCGATGATTTTGATTTCGATGACGAGTTGGCTAGGGAAAAAATCGATCAATTGATGCGCGAAAAATTTCCATCATCCGAGGACGATGAAGCGAGTTCTTCCGCCAACTCCGATGCCCCGCGATCAGCTAAGCACATCGCCAAGCAGGCCAGGCTGGAACAACAAGAAAAAGAGGTCAGCTTGTCGTTACGAGAAGTCTATCGCAAACTCGCCAGCCTGTTGCATCCGGACCGCGAAGCGGATGAGCATAAACGTCAGGAAAAAACCGCTTTGCTGCAAGAAGTGAATGCCGCCTATGAAGCACGTGATTTACTCAAGCTGCTGGAGTTTCAATTAAAGCTGGAGCAAATCGATCAACAACATTTGGATGGTTTGAATCCGCTTAAACTCAAACACTACATACAGGTACTGGCCGATCAAGAACGTGAATTACGCGATGAAATCAGCTTTTTAAATGAGCAAATCGCGCAGCACTATAATCAGGGCATGCCAGTTACGGCAAAAACCCTGTGCCGACGTTTGCAAACCGATATTAAAGAGATGAAAGGCATGACGAAATCGCTGAAATCGGATATCGACTATTTCCACAGTTTGCCTGATATTAAGTTTTTTTTAGCGGCGATTTGAGAGTGAAGTCGCTTGTAGTCAGCATGGCTGATGCGAAAAAAATTTCAAAATGCAAAACGCGCTATCTGTAAGCCTGCTGGCCAGAAAATGCTTGAAAAGGCGCATATTTATTGCGCTTACATTTTTGCGTTTGTCTCTGTGGTTTCCAGTAATTTTGCACAGTCTAGTCTTAACCAGTTACGTAAAGACGGCTTTCATCGCAACCCGGATAGACAATATGTGACATCACCACCGACTAAATAAAAAGGCGGTGGTGATCGGCAAGTGCTGAGTCAGATAAATTCAGCTGGGCAGGAATTTAACTTAAGGTCGCATGCGGAGTGATGTTCGCCGCGTCCACAGGTGTCGCTATCGTTCGATTGGCTTTGCTAGCAGTTAAGCGTTCCGCCCACGCCGCAATTTTTCCGCTGAACAGTAACTCATACAACACCGGCACCAAGCCCAGCGTGATCAGGGTGCCGAGTAATAAGCCACCCATAATCGTTACCGCCATGCCAGTCCAGAGCGAGCCTGCGAACAATAGCAAAGGCACTAAACCGGCAATGCAAGTCAGCTTGGTCATGACGATGGGGCGTAAGCGTGCCACTGCCGCAGCCACGACCGCTTCGCGCATACTCAGGCCAGCTTCGAGTTCGACCTCGATGCGTTCCAAAAGCAAGACGGCGTTATTCACGATGATGCCAGCTAAGGATAACAAACCAAAGTTCGCCATAAAGCCGAGCGGTTCGCCTGCAATCACCAGGGCGGGGCCCGCACCTATCATGGCAAATGGAATGATGCCAACGATTAAAGCGAGTTTGCGGAACGAGCCAAATTGCCAGATAAAGAGTATCAGCATGGCGATCACCGCAACTGGTAAGTATTTGCTGAATTCGCGATACAATCGCCCGCATTTTGCGATAAGTCGGGCAGCGATTTCTATGATAAGTGGATTAAATCACCTCACACTGGCAGTCAGCGAGCTGGACCGCTCGCTGGATTTTTATACGCAGTTACTTGGACTGCGTGCGCATGTGCGCTGGGATGGCGGCGCATATCTGAGTCTGGGACAGCTCTGGCTCTGTTTGTCGCTGGATCAGGCCAGCCCGGCGCAGGATTACAGCCATGTCGCATTGACGGTAGCGCAAAGCGATTTTGCACGTTGCGCCGAAAAATTGCGCCGTGCTGGCGTAACCGAATGGAAGCAAAATCGCAGCGAAGGCGACTCACTGTATTTTTTAGATCCCGACGGGCATAAGCTGGAAATTCATTCCGGCGATTTACAGACCCGTTTGCAAGCCTTGCGCCAGCAGCCGTATGCCGGATTAATCTGGTTGAGTTAAGCAGCTAAAACATCGCACATTTTTGCTGTCAATTTTGCTATATCATAGCGTCTCATTAGTCTGGTGTTGCAGATGCAGTGATTACGCTTGGGTTTAGCACGTCTATGTTTATACGCATTAGTTCAGAAATACGGTTGACTCGTTGGCTGGCGCACGCCTTGTTCAGTCTGTGGCTGGCGCTGGGACTGAGTGCCCAGGCTAAGCCCGTCGTGGCGGACAGCCATAGTGCCAGCATTACCTTGGTCGGTGAGGACGACTGGTATCCGTATTCGGGTTTGAAGGCGGGCAAGTTACATGGCTTTGCGGTAGATGTGATAACGGCGGCTTATGCTGCGATGAATATCAAGGTAAGGTATCTGGCTGCGCCCTATGCGCGTTGTTTAAAACTGGTCGAAACCGGGCAGGAATTAGGTTGTTTTGATAGCCTTAATGAAGCCAAACTCAGCGAGCATTTCTTATTCCATCAGGTGCCGATATTTGAAGCCGAAATTGGTATTTATGCCGCGGCCGATTCCAGCCAAAGCGGCTTACGCGCCAGCGATCTGAGTGGTCAGCGTGTGGGCTTAACGCATGGTTATACGTATACCGATGTGATCGACAACGATCACAGCATAGTGCGCGAAATGGCACCCAGTGATTATTCCAATTTACGTAAGCTGGCATTAAAGCGTTCCGATTATTCGCTGGTGTATACCCGTGTGGTTGATTACTTAAGCGCTTTGTATCCGCAAGAATTGCAAGGCAAAATCAAGCAAGTCGGTACACTTTCGGTGGATAAGCTGTATGTGAGTTTTTCTAAACGACGACCCGAAGCGGCGCGTTACGCCAGCTTACTCGATCAGGGTTTGCTGAAAATCCGTAAAAACGGTGTGTATGCAAAACTTGAACAAGCCTGGCGTCAGGCGGCGTACTGACAGACTGGTGCGCAGCAAGCCAGCGGTGCATGACACCCAAAAACATAGCCTGAAGACGCAATCTGCATGCGGCTTTTCAGGCGATGCCTTGAAAGGCCACATGCAGATTGCGTTCCCAGGCCAGGGTTTAAAATAGGTATTGCATGAACTGCCTGTGCCAGTGCTTCAGGGTTTGCACTAACTCGTTAACGCAGGCGCGCCAGTTGCCGCGATAACTGAGCTGAGCCGCATAAACTGCGCCATAGATTGCACCTGCCAGGGGTGCCAGAACGATAAACAGCAAGGCACAAAGCGGTGAAATCAGCACCACGGCAATACGCAGCACAACTGCCTGGGTGGATTTGCTCAGATAGAGAAAATCCCAGCGGCATAAAGCAGGCAAACTCATGAGCCAGACATACCCACTCAGCAGGAGTAAGAAAAAACTCCCCGCGAGCAAGCCCGCAAGGAGCGCTGCGCCAAGTTTAGTGACGGGCAGATCAAAAACAGTTTCGCCTTCAGCCAAAGGCGATAGCGCAAACGCCGACAAATTATTCAGGAGATCTGCCCGGCTCGCATGCAACATGCTGTGCAGATGCCGACAAATCGGTAACAGCGCAGCCAGTTCAGCCTGCGCACTTGCCATCACGAAGCCAATGATTAAACCATAGCCAGCGCATGCTGGCAGCGCAACCAGTGCCAGCGCCAGCGTCAGTGGTAGTAATAAACTCAGTGCCAGGCATTTCAATTTTCGGCTAAGTCGTGGCGTACGAAAAATTGCACAGGCCGTGCTGAGGCATAAAGCTGGGCCTCGTAACACCACAAAGCCCAGGGTATAGCAGGTATAGGCCAGCGCCGCCAGGATGCTCAGTGCGGCAGCAAAAAAGGCACGCCGCAGCATGCTGGGCTCAGTTGCAACCGCGGCCGCACTGGCGTTTTCGGTGGAATCTTGGGTCGTCATAAACCTGCTGTTTGCAATGGTTAGGTAAACAAAACAAACAGCATACCATGGGCTTGCAGCAGGCTACATCGGTATCCTTGCGCACTCATCGTAAACGCAAACTGACCTCGACATCATCAGCAAATGGCAGCGACAAATAATCACCATCAGCCTGGCGTATATGTTCGAGATAATCGGGACAGTAATCGACATTATCAGCAATGATCAGCGAACCCACATGCAAACGCGATTCGAGTAAATCGAGTATGTCTTTGTAAAGCGATTTTGCGCCATCCAGTAACACCAGATCGATGGATTTGGGTAAATTGTCGCGCAAGCTCTGTAAGGCATCGCCTTCGCGGATTTCGACTAAATCGCTCAAGCCAGCTTGTTGTAAATGCAGGCGCGCACCCGCGACTTTTTCGCTTTCAAATTCGCTGCCTATCAGAACACCACCGCCATTATCGCGTAAGGCTGCGGCCAGATACAGCGTGGAAATGCCATACGAACTGCCGTATTCGATAATGGTGCTGGCCTGGCAGGCGCGCGCCAGCAAATACAGCAATTCACCGGTCTGGCGTGAAACAGGTAGCCACATTTCTTTGATGCGGCCATACATTTCACGGTAGCCGGTTTTACTGCGCATTAAGCGGTCGCGTTCTTCATTGCTGAGGCTTGCCAGCAAGGGACTGTGTACCGAACTGGCTTGGGAAAGCAATTGGTTTAATAAAGGCGTGATCGTGTTCAGGCAAGTAGGTGTCATGGTTGATTCCATTTCTATAAGAATGAATTGATGCGCTTGGTCGAGTTGATGACGATGCAAATTCAGGTTTGCTGAAGCACGCAGATGTGCCAGCTCCTGCGCCCATTTTCAAGCTCAATCAGGTAACGCACACTGAGGTAATGCGATGAATTCGTCGCATTGCTATAATACGAATAGTTCGTCACATTTTCTATTCGCATTATTTTCAGATCAAGAAACCCAGCATGACAAAAGCCAAAACACCGCAGATAGCCTCGCGCAAACAGCCCCAACAACAACGTTCGAATGACTTGGTGGCGGCGATTTTGCAAGCTGCTATTCAGGTTTTAGCGCGCGAAGGGGCGGCTCGATTTACCACTGCCAGAGTGGCAGAGCGCGCAGGTGTCAGTGTTGGTTCGGTGTATCAGTATTTTCCGAATAAAGCAGCGATACTGTATCGTTTGCAAGCTGATGAATGGCAGCGCACCGCCGAAAGTCTGACGAGCATCTTGCACAATACCCGGCTGCCCGCCTTGCAACGTTTGCGTAAGCTGGTGTTGGCGTTTATTCGTTCCGAATGTGAAGAAGCGAGTTTGCGGGTGGCCTTGAATGATGCCGCGCCTTTGTATCGCGATGCGCCAGAGTCGAAACAAGCACGCGCCCAGGCCGAACAGCATTTTAATGATTTCATTCGTGCCGTAGCACCCAAGTCCAGCAAACAAGCTTGCGCAACCGCCAGCGCCTTGATCTTGACTACGCTGGCGGCGAATGGCCATGAGTTTTCTGCAGAGGCTCGCAGTGATGCGGAAATCAAACGATATGCGAATGCCTTGGCCGATATGTTTTGCGCTTACCTGGCGCAATTGTAGTGCGCGCCACGGTGATCAATTCGCACATAAAAAGGCCAGACGTGGATCGGATTTGGTTGCCTGAATAGCGATGGTTTCAACGCTGACCAAGGCTTCGCGCACAAAGGGGTCTTCTTGCAAGCGACTCGCGAGTTCCTCTTCGCTAATACCATGAACAAGAATTGCGCCGCCGGCCTGGCTGGTGATATTCCCTGCCAGAACAAAACAACCATCGTCAAAACCTTGTTGCAACCAGGCTTTGTGGGCGGGCATGTGGGCGGCAAGCTGTGTTTTTTCTGCCTGGATTTTAAGTAATACGACAAACATGGGCGACTCCTGATCAGGGTGGTTAGGAAATTAGGATGTAAGCAGCCATGAAGCGCATTAATCAGCTTGCGCTGCTGAATCGATTACGGCTGCTAGCCATTGGTGTAGCTGACTGACTTCAGTGTGTATAAATGCCTCATCTTGCAAGGCATGCGCGAGTGTGGCGATGCCCTGGCTGCGCGCAAGTAAATGCATCGCCAGAGCTTGCGCCTGTGCTGCCAGACCCAGCTCAGTAAACTGCAGCGCTAACCAATCACGAAATAGCACAACTAGCTGACTGGCATTTGGCAAAGCGGGATGCTCAAGTTTGGCAAGCTCGCTGCACAGGCTACCAACCGGGCAGCCGTTGCGACTAATTCTGGTGCTATTCATTTGCATCATGTCGATGAAACTGGCGAGACGGGCCTGCGGTTGCTGGCCTTGCTCTGACCATTGCTGCAACATCACCAGCGTTTTGTCGCGCCGCAAGGCGATCACAGCCAGCAAAATCTCATCCTTGCTTTTGAAGTGGTGATAAAAGTTGCCGCGCGAAAGCCCAACCGCAGTGGCGATGTCAGCAAACGTGGTGTGATCGTAGCCGTGTTGATAAAACAAGTCGTCGGCCATGCTAATAATGCGATCGCGGGTAGCAGGTAGTGTGTCCATATAGGGTGGTGAGTTTAAGCCCTGACTATTCAGCACATGCCACCTTGCTCAGGGCGCGCCTGCTGGAAATCAGCGCCAGATTGTTGCATTACGAATTAGGACGCTTGACCTAATTAGTGTAGGACGATTGTCCTAATGTTGTCAATTTGCTTGGGGGAAATTAAGTAAATACCCGCTCTTGATCGAATTTTTGCGTGGTTTTCGCTACATATCTCGGGAAATTGCTACTCAGGTGCAGCAATGAAATTCAAGTTACGAATGTAATCCTGCTGTTGTTATGCGATGTTTAATGCTAGTTAGGAGTAAAAATAACTGGGTGTTGCGAGTAAATTATCTTGCGCAATATCAAACTTGCTGTATATTTGAGCAAATAAAAAAATAAACAGACTGACCCAAGACCATTCCAAAAACAGGATGGAGCGCTGCCCTGTAGCAGCTCTCAAAACATCCGGCATACACCAGTATCTTGAGTCACCCATAAACCGTATTTTCCGCTGTGGAGACCAGCATGTCAGCCATTTTGCGTCATTCCTTGTTTGCTTTGAGTTTAACGATAAATCTGGCTCATGCCACCAGTCATCCAGTGGGGATAGAGCGTAAGCGCTATGGCGAATCGATCGCCTATGACATGAATGCACAGGGCCAGGTCGCAGCAGTCATTAAGGAAAAAAGTGGTGTGACACATGCCGTGTATGTCGAAAAGGGGCAGTTGCATCAGCTCGAAGTAGCGGGTGACGATGAAAGCGAAGCACGCGGAATTAATCAGCAAGGGCAAATTGTAGGTTCGGTCAGACGAGAGCGCATCTGGCGCGCCTTTATTTACGATCGCCAGCATGGTAAGCAAGAATTATCAGGCTTGGGTGGACGGCATAGCCATGGCACCGGGATCAATAATCTGGGCATGGCAACGGGTTTTGCGGATAACGAGCAAGGTGACTGGCGCGCATTTATACAAAAACCGGGTGCGGCCATGCAAGACCTGGGTACCTTAGGTGGACGGATCAGTTATGCCAGTGGCTTAAATAATGCGGGCCAGGTGGTGGGCACGGCAATGACGGAGAATGGTACCCGCCATGCCTTTTTTTACGATGAAAAAACCGGCATGCGCGATTTGGGAACCCTGGGTGGGCGTTACAGCACCGCGACCGCGATCAATGATCATGGTGTTGTAGTGGGGGCTTCTGAAATGCCGGGACGACGCTGGCATGCCTTTGTTCACGATGGCGCTAAGATGATCGATCTGGGCGCGAAAATAGGCATGGGAAATAGTTTTGCTACGGGCATAAATAATCTGGGACATGTGGTGGGCGTAGTGGATTTACCCGATATCCGGCTGTCTTTTGTCTGGCGCGATAATAAAATGACCTTGCATCCGGCTGGTAAAAGTTTATATCTGACAAATGCCATAAATAACGATGGTCAGGTGATTGGTGCCAGTTATGACCGTGGTTTGTATGCCGCTACCATGCCCTCGAATGCCAGACCCTTCGTCGATCATGGTGGCGATAAAATTCTGGGATTTAATGTTGTCGCGCTCATTATTGCGGGTTTGATTGCAATTTTCCGCAAACGTATTAAAGGCTTGTTTTTTGGCCAGCACGCAGACTGAGTAACCCAACCTGGTTTTAGCAATTACTTTGTGCTTTCTTCTATCCGTAATTCAGGAGTGCAGCATCATGCATCATTTTCCACGCGCTTGCTGGCTAGTCCTAAGTCTGGCCTGGTCATTACTAATTGCTGGCCCAGGTTTGGCTGCAACGCCGGTGGAGAAAACACCGCAGCAACAAGTCTGGCAAGCTGAGCAAGAATTTGCGCAAACTATGGCGACACGCAATTTGACTCGCTTCGCCAATTTCGTCGCCGAGGAAGCGATATTCATTAATGGTGCCAGTGCATTGCGTGGTAAAGCGAAAGTATTGGCTCATTGGGCTGCTTATTTCAAAGAAAAAGATGCGCCGTTTTCCTGGCAGCCGGATCAGGTTGAAGTTCTGGAGAGCGGCAAACTCGCCTTAAGCACTGGCTTAGTGCGCGATCCACAAGGTAAAGTGCTGGGGCGTTTCAACTCAATCTGGCGTTTAGAGGCCGACGGCAAATGGCGTGTAGTGTTTGATAAAGGCAGCCCCGCCAGCGCTGCGGAACAACAAAGCCAGTCGCAATGCTGTGGCAAGGCTTACGGCATCAGTCCAGTGCTCAGGCAATTACTTTAATCCGACCCGACCCGCTGTCATCGCTGCGGGCCGTGTGCAAGTTCGTTTCACGGTACGCAGTGCAACAATCTTAAGCACCTGAAAACCTAAACCTCAGGATGCTGTACCAAGCTGACTTTATCGTTACAATTAGCGTGGTCTGTTAAAAACTAAGTAAACATGAAAAACCCGCTACTGCCCCCGGTAATAGTGATCGCTGTGGGCTCCTATGGTGACTTATTTCCGTATCTGCGTTTAGCTCAAGCGTTCCAGACTCGTGGTCACGCCGTGCAATTTGTTGCGTCCAGTTACCACCGCGCATTGGTGGAGCAAGCAGGCTTGCCATTTATCGGTTTGGGGAATGATGAAGATTACCTGCGTATCTTAAGAAATCCCGATCTATGGGATGCGCGTAAGGGCTTTGCCTTACTCGCGAGTTTTTATCCCGATCTGATGCGGGAAATTCTGGCGACGCTCTCACCTCACCTGCAAACCTCGAACTGGCTTATTTCTCATCCACTCGCCTTACCTGCGGC
Source organism: Undibacterium sp. (assembly GCA_041913845.1). Classification (GTDB taxonomy): domain Bacteria; phylum Pseudomonadota; class Gammaproteobacteria; order Burkholderiales; family Burkholderiaceae_D; genus Undibacterium. The sequence continues at coordinate 107,494 of JAYSEN010000006.1, read as the reverse complement.
AGCGATACTACGCGAACAAGGGCGTATAGCGCGAATTGCGACGGCCTTTTTAGCCCCTTCGAATATCCCCAGTTGTTACGGACGTATGCAACTGGAAGACCGCGTGATACCGGCCTGGTTGGGGCCATACTGGCGACGATGGCTATGGCGCCTGGTAGAAAAACGGTATATCGATCAGGTAGCACTGCCCAAAATAAATCAAGTCCGGCAACAGCTAAACTTAGCGCCTATTCAGTCCTATTTCACGCATATGTTGCGTACCCCCGATGCTGCACTATGCTTGTTCCCAGCCTGGTTTGGCGCTGTGCAAAAGGATTGGCCTGCGCATCTGTTGCAAGCCGATTTCCCCCTGTTTGATGCGAGTGGCGCGAGTCAACTGAATCACGAACTCGCAGAATTTTTAGCAGCAGGGCCAGCGCCCCTGGTATTTACGCCAGGTACTGGGCATCAACATGCACAGAAATTCTTTCAACTGGCAGCAGAGCTAGTGCAGCGGCGCAATTGGCGCGCGATTTTTTTAACCAAAGACCCTAGCCAGCTACCAGCCAATTTACCTGCATCTATACTGTGGCAAGCCTATGCGCCCTTGTCTGAGTTATTACCCAAAGTAGCTTTACTGGCACATCATGGTGGCATCGGTACCAGTGCGGAAGCGATGCGCGCTGGCGTGCCGCAATTGGTCACGCCCTATGCCTGGGATCAGTTTGATAATGCCGGACGCATGCAAGAACTGGCTGTCGCGCGCAGTATCGCAGCAAAGAAACTTACGCTGAGCAAGCTGGAGTCAGCGATCGTTTGCTTACTGCAGGATGAACAAGTGAAACACGCAAGTCAGCGCCTTGCCAGTCACTTTGCGCAGAGCATGCCAGTCGCTACCATGTGTGAGCAACTCGTGCAGGCTTTAGGAAATTAAGCCGTTACTGTGGTCGCATACGAGTCCGCGCGCGCAAGTGCACATGCCCCAGGTGTATTGTTATTGCATGGCGTTGCTAAGTGTTTTCTGAGGATAAAAAAACGCCCAGACTAGTCTGGGCGTGGTGCTTGAAGATGCCGCGTTTATTGTGGTGTGTAGCTGACTTTCAATGTGTAAGAGCCAGCTGAATAGCCTTTGACCAAAACGTAGACATCGGCATTGCCAGCGCTGTTCACGCTGCACGATTCACTCGCGGTCGAGCCATCGGATTTACAATCATAGCTGCTGGTGGTGGGCACAGCACCCTTTTTAACATAGAGATCAATATCGCCGCTTCCCGTTGTGCTGGCAGTCAGGTTTGCACCCGCCTTCAGTTTGAACGGACCATAACTCTTAGTCTGATTTTTTGTCAGACTGCCGCTGAAGGTTTCGACCTTATCGGGCAAGGCGGCACCGTCACTACCGAGTTCAACCGCAAAGGATAAACCTAAGCGCGCAAATTTTAAGGAGTGATTGGCATTGCCACCGGCATTCTGGAAGGTGTCATTGGCGGTATGGATGTAAGGATTATCTTGTGTAAATGCGGTTTCAAACGGCATCGATGTAGCATAGCCCTGGTTATACCAGGAGGCGTGATCGGAACAGCCATAACCGCACTTATCGTAGCCAATTTTTAAGCTGGGCTGATAAGTGGTAATCAAATTCGCGACGAATTGGTTTTGCCCGCTATCGGTGTAATCGGTGTACAGATAAATATCCGATGGTGAACCCTTATAATTGGTCATATCTAATTGCATCACACCCACCACATTTGCGGCCTTCGATTTGTGATTTGCTGCGATGTCTTTTGAACCCAGCAAGCCCACTTCTTCCGCGGCATAACCGATTAATTTAATAGTGCGCCGGGGTTTGTAATTCGAGCTGACCATGGTCCGTAAAATTTCAGTCAGACTGGCAATGCCAGAAGCATCATCGTCGGCACCCGGTGCGCGGGTGGTTTCCGTGGTGCCGCTTTGATTGATGGAATCCAGATGCGCCCCCAACACAACGATTTCACTCGCATTGTCGGTACCATTGATGGTTAAGATTACCGACTTCTGTGGCCAGCTCGCATGGGTGTATTGCTCGACTACGATATCGCTACGGCCATTGGCCAGTTGTTGCCAGCGATTTTTAATCCAATTGGAAGCATCAACCCCGACATTGGTTTTGTAATAGCGATTGGTGAAGTTGGATAAGTCGATAATGGTTTGCGCGATATTAGTCGCTTGCATTTGCGATAGCATGGGCGTGACCACACTTTGATTATCGATGGTGTACGAGGGCTTGCTGGCAGGTGCTAACGGTGCCGGTGCATACAAAGCCTGTATCGCTTCGTCACGACTTTCATGCTGAATAAAGCCACCACAACGATGCAGCTTTTCATGCACAGCAGACGAGAGTAACAGTAATTGTGATTCACTGACTTCGACCAAATGTATGGTTTCCTGATGCTGAGGTGGCGGATTAAAGCCGGGTAAGGCTTGCCTACTATTATTGCTGGCTTTGAGTTGTGGTGCTGCGAGTATCAATTGCTGATAGGCTTGCTCACCGACGGTAATCCAGACCTTCTTATCGATTGCGTGGCTGCTGTTACTGGCATAGAGGCTGGCAATTAAGGCCAGTGAAATCAAGGTTTTTTGCATGAACCGCTCCTGTTGATGACGCGTAATCAAAATTCGCACAACCTGGAATAGTGTGTATTCCAGGCGACGGGCCGGTGTTGCATAGAGCTGTCGGACTTAAGAATAATCGGCTGCAGAATCCACGGCGCGACTTCGGATTCACCACCCTATTTCTCAATATCACAAGGTTGACGCGGCAAAGGCAACAAAACGGATTTGTCGCAGTGACATTCGCATCGATTTCCTAAGTACTACAGCTTACTTGTGAGTTGCCATGGTTAAGCCCAGTCCGCCAGTTGTGTGCAACCTTGCCCTTGACGCTTTGCAGCGGGTAAGTTCTGGTGTGCTGAGTTAACGACGGCAATCCACTTGGTGGCTGTAACACCTCAATGCCAGAACTGCTGCGGCTGTCTCCAACTTTGCCTGATAAGCCAGTGTCAGAGTGAGCTTTGCATTGCCTTGTTACAGTAATCAGAGACACGTCGGAGATGCTTTGTTGGAATAGGCGTGTCAGAAATTATGGTAATCCTTGAATAGCAATTTAGATATATAAAGTTCTAAATATTTTATTAATTTGTGGCGTCTATGCTGATTTTTTTTAGGCAATATTGCTTAGAGTTAGCAGTGTTTTCCAAGTAGAAACGGTACACTGATGGTTTTCGCTCAGACTTGGGAGACAGAGTGCGTAAGACGCTGGCGCTATGCTGTGGATTAAGTCTGGCCTGCACCATCAGCCTGGCTGGCTGGAGTGATTACGCACCCGGTATTTATGCCTATGCCAGTAAGCGCTTCGGTAGCGAAGCTCCCAAACGGCTGGAAAATTTACGTCAGTCGCAATTGCGCTTACTGCAGCAAGTGAATACCGTTAACGCGCATAAAAAAAATGCCGATGCGGTGCAGGAATTGAAGCTGCTGCAGCAAGTCAATAATTTCTATAATCACGTGCCTTATCTGAGTGATCAGCAACATTGGGGACAAGCTGATTATTGGGCAACGCCGATAGAGTTTTATGCATCCTGGGGTGGTGATTGTGAAGACTATGCGATTGCCAAATACATGAGCTTAAAAGAATTGGGCGTGCCGATAGAGCGGTTGCGCATTACTTATGTGCGTGCTGTAAAAATTGGTGAAACCCATATGGTGCTGGCGTATTATCCGCAAGCCGATGCGGATCCCTGGATACTCGATAATTTAGTTGATGAAGTACAAGCAGGCTCCAGTCGCACTGATTTAATTCCGGTGTACAGTTTTAATGATGAGGATTTGTGGTTAGCTAGCGGCAATAAACGCAAAGATGGCGCCAGCAGCGTACGCTTGTGGCGCGAATTGATAACGAAGATGGAACAAGAACAGCGTGGCCAGTTTCATTATTAAGCGAGAGCGCTGGCGCGGTTACTTATTCCGTTTTGCGGCTGAGTGGCGTATTGTCATCGCTTAACTCTTTCAGCTTGGCGCTGGGCGCGGCATAGTAATAACCTTGTCCATAGCGTATTGCCTCATCAGCCAGGAGCCGTGCCTGAGCTTCATTTTCTACATTCTGAACAATAATTGGCGTGCCTAAGGTTTGTGCAATCTCTTGCAAGGAACGCCAATGACTATACGATTCGGGGTTGGCGCACAAACTGACCAAATAGGCGGCATCGAATTTCAGATAGGCAGCCGGATGATTACGAATCAGACTCAGGATATGTGCCTGGCCGACAAAATGGTCGATTGCATAATTCAGTTTGAGTTGACGGAATTCTGTGAGTAAATTCGGCAAACGCGGCCAGTTTTGTGCGCATCGGTATTCCGATAATTCCAGGTAAAGTCGTGACACCAAAGGTGCATGCGCCAGTAAGCTGGATTTAAACCAGGCGCAGAACGCCGCGTCATGTAAGCTTTGCTGGGATAAATTAAAGGCATAGTGATGCTGCGCCGCTTCGCTTTGCATGCGCTGCAAAATCAGCGTCAGCATGGCGCGGTCTAATTCCGGCAACAATTGATGACGCAAGGCCATGGGCAAGAACACGTAAGCTGGAATCAGCTTACCATCGCTGTCTTGCAAACGCGCCATTATCTCGTAATGCAAAATTCTGCCAGTCGCAAGCTCGACCACCGGTTGCGTATATAAGTGCAAGCGATGTTCGCGTAAAGCTGTCGTGATTAATTCACGCCAGGCGGTCGATCCCAGTGTCCAGCCGGTGTTTTCTATCAGATTTTGCCAGCATAGTCTGGCGGTTTCGCCATGGCGTGCTTTCGCCAGGGCTAAATCCAGCGCGGCCAGAATATCGCTGGCACGGTGCTGCGCATTAAAACAAACAGCAGCAAATACCAGGTTTAATTCGGGATAAGCGCTGGCCACCGATTGCAAGCGCGCTTGGCGTTGCTGGCAATAGAGTTCGGCATGCTGGACTTCGCTAACATCGAGTAATAAGGTAGCCAAAGTATTGCCACCCAAACGTGTCAGAAATTGCTCTTGGTCACTGAGGTTACTCGCAAGTGTTTGCGCGAACTTACGTAATACCTGATCCCCTTGCTGATAGCCGCGTTGCAAATTCAAGTTTTTTAAACCGTCGATTTCCAATACAAATAAGCAAGCCTGGCTAAATGACGCTTCTTCTTGCAGTAATTGTTGCAAACGTATATCGAAACTATTCCGGTTTTGCAAACCCGTGACAGGATCTTGCATGGCCTGGCGGCGGAATTTTTCGGCTTTTGCCAGCGCTTCATCAAGCATAGTTGCGAGCCGCGCAGACATTTGATTGAGTGCGAGTATGACGCGTTGGAACTCGCGCGTGCGTGGTGTCAGGCTGATTTGGCTAAATCGTTTTTCTTGTATGGCTTGCGCAACGCGTTCGATTTCAGCCAGCGGGCGTAAGATAAAACTCAGCAATAACTGCGTCAGGGCCAGCGTGACAAAATACAAGACAAGTAACCAACCCGCGCTGCGCCAGAATTGGTTTTGCAAATAACGATAAGCATGGTCAGGCTGAGTCAGCACCACCACTTTGCCTAATTGTTTCCAGCCCGCGCTGATAAAGGCCTCGCCGGGCGTGCTATGCAAGGGTAAGAGGTCAGCTAGCCAGGTAGTTTGTGCAGATGGTGGGCGTTGCAGAGTGAGCAAGGGTTTGCCATGCGCATCGATAATGACGATACGTTCAAAATAACCACGGTCAAAAACCGGTTGAACTTCTACCGTCGCCATAGTCAAATCGGCCTGATTCAGCGGAGCTGCCAAAATTCGTGATAAATTGGTCGCGGTTTCCTGAGCATGCGTGGCTAATTGTTGTTGTAAATAATCCTGGGTTGCTTGCAAATTCAACCACTGCAAACCCAAAAATACCAGTGCAAACAAGCAACTGATCGTAAGCAATAATTGGCGTCGTAAAGTCATACGGGCTTTGTAGTCGGGGTTGGCGCAAAAAAGCAGGCTAGGCGCGGTGTTTGGCAAATCAGGTGGCAAGTTCGCGAATTTCTGCTGTCAGCCCTGCCCTGCCAGCGTATACTTCGGCTCACTAGTCTGGCAGTCCTTGCCAGTATCTCTGATCAACCCGAGCAAGTACCGCACCACTTTAGTTTCTGTGTGGCAAAGTACGGCTTCAGCCTGAGTTTGAAATTGTATGTCGAGCCAAGACCTTCGTAGCAAAATTTTACGTGAAACCGCGATTTATCCATGGGCAGAATTACAACGGCAATTTGCCGCTGGGAATGTTTTGCATGTGGCTGATCATCTGGATTTGATCGAAGTCGCGCTGATTATGGCGCAAGACCAAAGTCAGGCATTTGCTGAATTATTGCAGCGCGGCGAAGTCAGCAAGGTCGCCGATCAGCAAGCGCAGTTGTGGCTGGAACAAGACCTCAGCTTGTGGACGGTGGTAATCCGGCCTTGGATACTGGTGCAAACCGTGCGCCCAAAAAGCAATTAGTCTGATGCTTTTATAAATTCAAATTAATTCAAATAGCTAGGGAGTATCATCCGGGAACACGTGAAGACGCGCAAAAACAGGACGTAATGGAGACACGTATGGTGATACTCGCCGGAGTACCTGAAAACAACAGAGGCAGGGAATTTCAACTGGGGAGCGTCCGCCAGCATCGCCTGGCCGTCGCTGTGTTGTTGCTGCTTCATCTTTGCATCTGGTTAGCCTGGCCGCGCTGGCATCAGCCAGCCCAGAGCAATGATCAGGGGGGCTTGGAAATAAGCTGGATACGCAGCGTCAAGCCCGCACCGCACGTAGCCGAAGCTGACTCCGTCAAGTCTCAGCCAGCCAAGGTGGTCGTGCCAGTAGCGCCCAAGCCCCGGCGCTCCCTGAGTCAGGCTGCGCCGCTTAGCCCGCCCGGCACTGTGTCAACCCCGGTCACAGCAGCCGAACCGCGAGATGCGACGCCGGAATCTAGCAGTAGTCAGACGGCTGATCCCTTAGCTGTAGCGTCCCCGCTTGACCTCGATCAATTGCGCGGGGCAGCGCGACAACTTGGTAAACAACAAAAGCCAGACACAATAGCGCAAATTCAGGATAGCCACAGACGCGATCAACGCATGGAAACGCAACTAGGGCAAAATGTTGCAAAAGCCGCTAAGAAAGATTGCTTAAAAGCCTATTCTGGCATAGGTTTATTGGCTGTCATCCCGCTCGCGGTGAGTACCGTTGTAGATACTGGTTGCAAATGGTAATGGTTTTGACTGCAGTTGTATGCTTAACATAGTCGCAGGCTCAGTTATAATCGCCATTTCTGCGCTAACTTTTCAACAACTGGAAGAATTATGAAAAAAGTTTCCTATTTGCTCGCTGCGTTAATGGTCGTGGCACTTGGCACTGGCGTTGCTACTGTTACCAGCTCGCCTGCGTATGCTCAAGCCGAAGCCGATAAAGAGAAGGGACCGTCAATTCGTGCCGAAATGGGCAAGTTGTATCAAGAAGTTCAGGCTGCATTGAATAGCAAAGATTACACAGCAGCCACAGATAAAGTCAACGCGATGGCTGCGCTGGACAAAATCACTCCTTACGAAAGCTATACCGTACAACGTTTGCGTGCCGCTATCGCGATGGGCAAAAATGATCAGCCTGCTGTGATTGCAGCGATGGAGTCCATGCTGGGATCGGAATTTTTATCGCCTGCTGAGCGTAAGAGTTTTACTTCGAGCGTGGCGGGAACGTATTTCAACACCAAACAATACCCGAAAGCGCGTGAATGGGCGACGAAGTATTTGCAATTGGATGCCGAGTCCGTGCAAATGCGCAATCTGATTGCCCGTACCTATTATTTGGAAAATGATTTTGCTAATTGCGCCAAATACATGGAAGAAATTCTGGCTGCCGATGCCAAAACTGGTGCCAAACCTAGCGAAGAAAATTTACGCCTGACATACAGCGCCTATCAAAACGCCAAAGACAATGCCAATTCTGTGCGCATGTTGGAAAAAATGGCCGAGTTTTATCCACAAAAAGAAACTTGGGCTGATTTAGTTTACCGTTTAAAAACCCGTCCTGGTTTCAGCGATCGCTTATTGCTGGACGCCTACCGTATTCAGTTCGCAACTGACAATGTCGAAGAAGGTGCGGAATATGTCGATATGGCAGAATTGGCGATGCTGGCAGGTTTGCCAGTTGAAGCAAAGATTTACATCGACGCTGGCTTTGAGAAAAAAGTGGTAGGCGCCGGTAAAGACGCGGTAAAGCAAAAGCAATTGCGTGACCGCATTCACAAGCAAGCGGCAGATGACGTGAAAGCCCTGGACGCCGGTGAATCCACTGCGAAAAACGCCAAAACCGGTGTCGGTCTGGTGAATATCGGCTACAACTATGTGGTGAATAACCAGGTTGAACGCGGTATTGCTTTGATGGAGCAAGGTATTGCCAAAGGTGGTTTGAAATCCCTCGATGAAGCCAAATTGCACTTGGGTATGGCGTATTTAAAAGTGGGAAATCGTGATAAAGCCAAAGAAATCTTCGCTGGCTTGCAAGGCACCGATGGTTCGGCTGAACTGGGTCGTTATTGGTTGTTAGTTCAGGCTGAGGCAAAGAAATAAGCTGCGCGATACGTCGCAAAAACAGAAAACGCCAGCGAGTGCTGGCGTTTTTTATTTGCCTGGGTTGCGCAGCTTTTAATTACTTGTAATCTTGCTTAAATTTATACACCTGACTGCCTATCGCATAAGCAAGCACAGCTTGCTCATTTTTGATAATCCGAATCTTATTTACTGCGCGTCCCATAGCGACATGGCGCCAGCTATTGCCGCCATCGGTGGTTTGATAACCGCCATCTAGCGCGCCAACCCAGCCATTGCGTTCATCGACAAAACCCACGCCAAATTCACGCACTTTATGATCGCTGACTAAGTTGATTTCGCGCCAGCTCAAGCCACCATCTTCGGTTTTCGCAACATAGCGTTGCTGATTTTGTGGATTTGGATCATAGCTTTGTATCGTCACATACCCGACATTGCGACTGGGAAAACTGGCTTTCCAGGTAAGTTCATGTAAGCGCTTGGATTCATAAACCGTGCGCCAGGTTTTGCCACCATCGCGTGTCAAGATGATGCGGGCATGTGATTTTTCCGTGTCGGCATCGGATGCGCCAAACACCAGACCTGTCATGGCATCAAAGAATTTGACGTCGAGTATCATCGCGGTATGTGCACTCAGATCAATCACACTCCAGCTCTCACCGCCATTCAGTGAGCGCATCAGGTGTGCCGGGCCACCGACCCGGCCCGCAGCGTGGATAATCAAACGCTGATCCATGATGCCGGAATTAATGAAATTATTGCGTAAGATATCAATCGCACATATGCCTTTGACTAACTGACCATCAGCAGTGATGACCTTAGTCCAGCTTTTGCCACCGTCTTTAGTCTGGTATAGCGCCTGCTCATCACTGACCCCAGGGAAGTAATCGGTACCGATATTGCCGAGGAACCCGTGCTGCTCATCAATAAAACCCAGCGCGCGGATAAAGGTACCGGGCTGTGACCAGATTTCTTGCCAATTCTCGCCACCATCCCGCGTATGGTAAAGCTTGCCAGCGCCATTGCCATACCAACCCTGCTGACTATCAATAAAGTAAATGTCGTCTTGCTTACCTTTGTAAGCGACGGTGTTGAGTTTTTGCCAGTGATTAGCGTCAGCGATTTGCCAGGGAGCCTGCGTGCTGCAGGCACTCAGTCCCAAGGTCAGGCTCAGGGCGCAAGCCAGGTAACTCAGCTTAGGGTTAAATAATTTCATAAGCACAAATATTTTGCAAAATGGTAACATTACTATAACCTAACTTGCCGCTGCTGAGATACAGCATAAAGTCGGTGTCAGGCATGCCATCATGAAGACTGTCATTTGTTCTGGCTGCAGGCGAACAGTAAAAACAGGCAGAAAAAAGCTTGCCTGGGTGAGCAGGCAAGCCAAGTTTTGGAGACTGGATAATTATTATTCTGGACGCTGAAAAACTAACTGGACGATTAATGATGGTAAGCCGATTCACCGTGGCTGGTGATATCTAAGCCTTCACGTTCTTCGTCTTCTGGTACACGCAAGCCTATCAACATGTCGACGACTTTGTACAAGACCAGCGAAACCACTGCTGACCAGATGATGGTGACGATCACGGCCGTAGCCTGCGTCGTGACCTGCGCAACGATCGAATACGGGTCGGCCGAGATTTTATTGCTAACGTAATCCATGATGCCCTGACCACCAAGCGCTGGCGCGGCAAACACACCGGTCAACAAGGCGCCCAAAATACCACCGACACCGTGCACGCCGAATACGTCGAGTGAATCGTCAACTTTGAGTAAGCGTTTCAAACCATTTACGCCCCAGAGGCAAATCACACCAGCCAGCAACCCGATGATTAAGGCACCCATAGGGCCAACAAAGCCGCAAGCCGGGGTGATCGCCACCAAGCCTGCCACCGCACCGGAAGCACCACCTAACATCGAGGGTTTGCCTTTTGAGAGCCATTCACCACCGACCCAGGAAACGGTCGCTGCAGCTGTCGCTAACAAGGTGTTGATAAAGGCCAGCGTCGCAATATCACCCGCTTCTAAGGCTGAACCGGCATTAAAACCAAACCAGCCCACCCACAACAGCGAAGCGCCTATCATGGTCATGGTCAGCGAGTGTGGTGCCATTGATTCACGACCATAACCGACCCGTTTACCGAATAAATACGCTCCGACCAAACCTGCCACTGCGGCATTGATATGTACTACCGTGCCACCGGCAAAGTCGAGCGCACCTTTTTGGAACAAGAAGCCGGCTTTAGCGGTTTCGCTGGCCAGAGTCGCGGCATCTTTGATGGCGTCGGGACCAGTCCAGAACCAGACCATGTGCGCCACTGGCAAGTAACTGAAGGTGAACCACAACACTACGAAGGCTAACACCGCGGAAAATTTGGCGCGTTCAGCAAACGCACCGACGATCAAACCGCAAGTAATCGCTGCAAAAGTAGCCTGGAACGCGACATAGATAAATTCAGGAATCACCACGCCTTTACTAAAGGTCGCCGCGGTACTGAAGCTGGCTTTAGCGGGGTCCCAGATCCCTTTCAAGAAGACCCGGTCAAACGAACCGATGAAGGCATTGCCTTCGGTGAAGGCCAGCGAATAACCATAAACACACCAGAGGACGATGATCACGGCAAAAATCATAAAGATTTGCATCAACACCGAGAGCATGTTCTTCGAGCGGACTAAGCCACCATAAAACAAGGCCAGACCGGGTATGGTCATCAAAATCACCAGCATGGTGGCAACCATCATCCAGGTGGTGTCCGCTTTTTGTGGAACGACTGCAGGTGCTGTCGTTTCAGCAGGTGCACTGGCACTTGCTAACGGCGTCGTTTCCACCGCCGGAGTTGGCACGGGTGTCACACTGGCAGCGCCATTTGCTGGCGTTGGTGCCGGACTGCTGGCACTGACCGCCGCCGTACTGGCCGTGCTTTGATCCTGAGCCAACACCGGCAAGGCGCTACTGAGTAAGCAACTCAGTGCCAGGGTTTGCAAAAACTTGCTTAACAAGGCTTTCATACCAGATTATCCTTTCTTAAAGCGCATCGTTACCGGTTTCACCGGTACGGATACGGATAACTTGCTGTAAGTCATAGACAAAAATCTTGCCATCACCAATTTTGCCCGTGCGGGCGGCTTTTTCTATCGCTTCCACGGCGCGTTCGACGATGTCATCGTCAACGGCCGCTTCTATCTTGGTTTTAGGCAGAAAATCGACGACGTATTCAGCACCCCGGTAGAGTTCGGTATGCCCTTTTTGACGGCCAAAACCTTTCACTTCGGTGACGGTAATCCCTTGTACACCAATTTCAGACAATGCTTCGCGCACTTCATCGAGTTTGAAAGGTTTAATGACGGCGGTGATGAGTTTCATGCTAGCCTCACTAAATAATTAAAAGGTTTTAACAGCGGTCAGTACCAGCGTGGTTTTGCCCGTGAATTTACCAGCTGGTGTGACATAGACTTTATCGTTGGCGTTGGTACCCAAGGCCATCAGACTGAAATTGATACCGGCAAACTCTTTACTGATGCCGACTTTCCAATCGTTGTAATTGGCCGAACTGGTGTTTTTGACAGTCTGTCGGCCAGCATGCAGAGCTAAGGTATAGCCCTCACCTAAATCGAGATTGGCACCGAGGTCGAGGTAGCCACTGTTTTTACTATCGACGAAGCCAAATAAATTGGTCACGGCATGCGAGTATTTAACGTACGCCACGCCATAGCCGAGCTGGCCATAGACTTCGGTGGTGTTGGCATTCACAAAACCACTGACTTTATCCAGGCCATTTGATGGATAAACATAACTGAGTACGCCGACGTCATAGCTGAGATCTTTGGCCAGTTCGCCTTTTTTACCGGCATACAAATCCCATTCGATATCACCACCACCGCCCGCATCCTTAGTCCATTTAATGGTGGAGAGCCAGGTACCCGCGTAAAAGCCGCTGGGGTTATGCACATAATCTGCACCGCCTTGTAGCGCGGGTTGAAGACGACTTTGTGAAATCGCGCGGTAGCGATATTCACTGGCCAAGCCCAGATTGAAACTGACTTCATTGTCTGGCTTGGTTTCTTCGGCAGACACATTGGCGCTAACCAAAATGTTCAGACCGCAGCTTAAAGCCAGTAAAGTTTGCAGCGATGCTTTCATGTCAGACTCCCTGATGGATAAGTAATCTTGCTCTGCAGACGATTAAGCAGGACTCGTGCCAGCTCGCTCCGGGCGTTAGTCTTTGGCAAAAATCCCTGTTAAATCAGGGATTTCCCTGCTTCAGGCTTGCGCTTTGGTGTCGCTGATGCCGAGTTTGCGCTATGATGAGGAATGCGATTTATCAAGACGACAAATTTGCACTGCACCAAATTGATGCAGAATTATTGTGGCGCACAAAAATGCAGCAATGATGACAAAAGGCAGCTCGAATTCGCCAAATTTTTGTGCATCACTTTGAATAAACTATGAATTTAATCCGCAAATGTTATGGAAAAGCTTAATTTTCTGAATGAAATCCACAACCGTATCAGCCAGGTGATAGAAAACTCACCCGCCAAAGATGTGGAAAAAAACGTTAAGGCGATGCTGACTCAGGGTTTTGCCAAACTCGATTTAGTCACACGTGAAGAATTTGAAATTCAGGCGCAAGTGTTGGCAAAAACCCGCGCCAAGTTAGAAGCACTCGAACACCGGGTTGCCGCATTGGAAGCGAAGCAACACGGCAGTATCGAATCCTGACGCGAGGCTGCCGCTTATGTCGCTGGCAGTCTTAAAAAGTCGCGCCTTACAAGGCATGCAAGCACCTCAGGTGACAGTCGAGGTGCATTTAGCCAATGGTTTGCCAGCGTTTACTATCGTCGGCTTACCCGAGACGGAAGTCAAAGAAGCCAAAGACCGGGTGCGTGCCGCCTTGCAAAACGCTCGTTTTGAATTCCCCAATAAACGCATTACCGTCAATTTAGCCCCAGCGGATTTACCCAAAGAATCGGCACGCTTTGATTTACCAATCGCGCTGGGGATACTCGCCGCTGCCGGGCAAATTCCTGCCGATGCCTTGGCAAAGTATGAATTTGCTGGCGAACTTTCACTTTCCGGTGAATTACGGCCTATACGCGGGGCATTGGCAATGACTTATGCCATCAGCCAGCAAGAGCAAGCCTGTGCCTTTATCTTACCGCAAGAGAATGCCGCCGAAGCCGCACTGGTCGAGGGCTGTGAAATCTATCCGGCGCAGAGCTTGCTTGATGTCTGTGCGCATTTCAGTGCCGATGCGCAAGCACCGAAACTTGCACGTTACCGTAATGACTTAGTTGGCGCAGCCCAGGCGCACGATTACGGCGACTTTGCTGAAGTCAAAGCCCAGTCTCAGGCTAAGCGCGCCCTTGAAGTGGCTGCAGCGGGCGCCCATTCTATTTTATTGTCTGGCCCGCCTGGCACCGGAAAGTCTATGTTAGCGGCGCGTTTTCCTGGCATCTTGCCGAGCATGAATCAAGCCGAGGCACTGGAATCGGCGGCGGTGGCTTCCTTAACCGGTGGCTTTCGCCTGGAAAACTGGAAGCGCAGGCCGTTTAGGCGACCGCATCATACTTCGTCGGCGGTGGCCTTAGTGGGTGGCGGCAGTACCCCAAGGCCTGGTGAGATTTCATTAGCGCACCGCGGTGTGTTGTTTTTGGATGAGCTGCCCGAATTCGAACGCAAAGTCTTGGAAGTTATGCGCGAACCCTTAGAAACCGGGCAAATTACGATTTCGCGGGCGGCGCGGCAGGCGGATTTTCCCGCCAATTTTCAATTGGTTGCGGCGATGAATCCCTGCCCTTGCGGCTATTTTGGGCATTTTAATGGCAAATGTCGTTGCAGCCCGGATCAGGTAAGACGTTATCAAGATAAAATTTCCGGGCCTTTGTTGGATCGTATCGATTTGCAAATTTCTGTCCATGCCCTGCCCCATGCTGAGCTACAAGCGCCCAGCCAGGCCGAATCCAGCGCCAGTATCGCAGGTCGCGTCGAAGTTGCGCGACTGCGCCAATTACAACGCCAACAAAAAGCCAATCAAGCCTTGAGCGTGACCGAAATCGAGCGCTGGTGTCGGCCAGATGCTGAAGGCGAGCGTTTATTACAGCGTGCGCTGACACAGTTCCAATGGTCAGCACGGGCTTACCATCGGGTTTTGAAAGTCGCCAGAACAATTGCTGATCTGGCAGAGCTCGATGAAATTCAAGCAAAGCATATCGCTGAAGCCATACAGTATCGGCGTGGTTTTAATGAAAATTGAAGGAAGTGACGACGATGAAATGGACTAAAACTCTGACTGGCTTAATTTTACTCAGCCAGCTCGCCGCGACCAGCCTGGCCTGGGCTGATAAACCTGCCTGGGCAGGGCGTCCTGACAAGCACTCGGATAAACACGGTAACTCGCATAAAGACGCGGAGCAAGCGCAGGCGCAAGGCAATCTCAGTTATAGCCTGAGCTTTAGTTACGATGACAGACGGGTCTTAAGTGATTACTATCAGAGCCAGGCGCAACGTGGTCATTGTCCACCCGGTTTGGCGAAAAAGAATAATGGTTGCCTGCCGCCCGGGCAGGCGAAAAAGTGGCGTCGTGGCGAAGCCCTGGCGAGTGATCTGCGGTATACCGAAGTGCCGCTGGAAATCCGTCGGCGCTTAAGCCCTTTGCCACCTACGCATCGCTATGTGCAAATTGCCGGTGATATCTTAATTATTGCCGCAGCAACGCGCCTGGTCGTGGATGCGGTGGAAGACATCTTGCGTTAACTGGGATGGGTTTAGCGTAATGAAGCGTAGCTTAGTAAATTTGAGTGCCTGGTTTTTGTTGTTTTCGCTAGTCAGCCCGGTGGCGCAAGCCAAATGTGAAGTCGATTCCCCTTATTGGCGCAATATGATGCACAGTTGGCAAGGCGCTTGTGTGAATGGCAAGGCCGAGGGCAAGGGCATAGTCAAAATTTACCCAAGTTCGCGCACCACCACCGATTTGTTCTTAGGCGAGATGAAACATGGGCTACCCGTGTTTGGGGTATATGAGGGGGCAGAGGGTTTTTACGCCGGCAGCTTTCAACAAGGCCAGATCGTTGCTGATCAGGATAGAAATCAACTCATCCAAGCCTTTCAACTGGCAGCTGAGATTGCGCTAAGCTATAGTCGCGAATTAAAGCAACAGGGTAATGAGTTATCGGCACGCTTTTACGAAAGTAAGGCGCGCCAGCTGCGACAGCAAATGGATTAGGTTTATTGTGTTAGTGCATCAAAACTTTATTTGAATTGACTGAGATTTAACCTGGGCTAGATCAAATCCGATAAAAGGAAGCTCATGAAAATAAGAACCATCGCGTTGCTAATTAGTCTATTGATCTTGCAGCCGAGGCTGGTTTATGCCAGTAGCGTTAAGCTTAGTCCAAATTATGAGAAATGTATCGTCAGAGCTGGTGCGGTTGACCCAGCGGTTCTCGATTGCATCAATAAGGAATACGAGCTACAAGACAAGCGTTTGAATGTAAGCTACAAAGCCCTCATGGCTAAGCTGAATTCATCACGAAAAGCGCAGTTGCAAGAGGCGCAACGGCTGTGGTTAAAATTTATCGAAGCAAATTGTGGCTTTTATCATGACCCTGATGGAGGGAGCGTGGCCCTCATGATGGCAGCTCAGTGCTCGGTTGATGCCAGGGCGCAACGAGCGAATGAGCTTGAGGACTTTGTTAAATCAAATTAATGTAAGGGATGCGGCCATTGCCGAGTTTTCGCAAGATTCCGCTTGACTAGTTTAAATATCAATTCTGGGCTGTCGGCAGCTGATAATTAAATTCATAAAAATGCTGCTTATCTTTGATGATAATTTTCATCTCCCCCTTCAAACCGCTTAGTTCATGCGTGCCTGAGTCGGGTACTACCTGGAGTATCAGTTCAGACTGGCCGGCTTGCATGCGGCCGTAATGAGCCAGCGCGAAGCTGCCCGACTTGCCCTGCAATTTGCCTTGCACTTGCTCGATCGCCACATAAGCGGCAGAGCCAGCTTGCTGGCCACGGTAGCTCAGCATTTCACCGAGGCTGCTGGCAGCTAACTCACCGTGAAATTGTTTGCGTAAGCTGCGGCGTCCGAAGACTTCCGTTAATTCGGGGTGGGCCAGGGTTTCGGACTGTAAATTCACATCAAATCGACCGCTGATGAATTGGCTCATGGCTTTTCCTTTTGCTGGGGTGTTGTGTTGGTCGGCGGGGTTCAGATTATTGGTCGCTAATGATGGCGTCAATAGTATCAAGGCTGTTAAATACGCTAACACAGGTGCTATCCTTTCGATTTCGCTACTCGCAAACGATTTGCGCTCTGACTTCAACTGGAATCGAGATTGAAACAAAATCCCCCACCCACGGCTAGGAAAAACGCGACAAAACACATCGATTGCGATGCTCAAATTCAAGCCAGCCGGGCGCGTGGCATCTTGTACCCGCAATTGGCGCAACAGCATTACCAGCACTTTGTTGAAATCCTGAGTCCCGAGCTGCAAACCCATATTCAGCATTGTTGGATGGTGCGCTGGGATACTCAGCAGCAAAGCCTGAGTCAGCTGGTGTTATCGCATCCGCATTGCCATTTGGTGTTTGAAGACAATACCCTGAATTTTTATGGCGTACAGAGCGCGATTTTTCATAAACACTTAGAGGGTAGGGGCCAGGCTTTTGGGATTAAGTTCCAGCCTGCTTCGGCCTGGGGTTTATGGCGGCTTGCGATGAAGTCGCTATGCAATCAAAAAATCGCGGTGCCAGAATGGGCGCAACGCTATTGGCCGGGTTTGGATTTGGCCTGGGCCAGTCAGGCGGATTGGCCGGATTTGCTGCAACACGTCCTGCCTGGATTGGCGCGCTTTGAGCTGGCAGCACATGAAAAAATCACACGCTTAAATGCCCTGGTGGCGAATTTGGCACAGAACGCAAGTGACAGCAGTGTCGCCAGTCTGGCGGCAGCCATGGCTTGTAGTCCACGCCAATTGCAACGCGATTGCGCACACTATGTGGGCATCCATCCCAAATGGTTGATACAGCGTTTTCGTTTGCATCAAGCCTTGGCTGAATTGCAGACAAAGTCGCACCAGGCACCGGATCTGGCACGGCTGGCGCTGCAAGCTGGCTATTACGATCAAGCTCATTTTACGGCAGATTTTATCGCCATTACGGGTTATAGTCCGCATGCCTATTGGCGTTACTTACACCAAGCACTATAACAATCCGGGCCGGTCGGGACTCGTCAGTCGTAATGACTATGCGAATCTGCGCCGCCTTGAACTAAATAACCTGAGCTGACTCTAAACCGGTCCATACAGGAGACGATTATGCCCGTTATACCCTTACGCTATAAAACCGCGCTGTTGAGTCTGGCGCTTTTTAGTCTGAACGCCACGGTGATGGCGCAAACCTCGCCTGCGGTGAGTCCGAATCTGGCGCAAATTGATGAATTAGTCGAAAAGACACGTCAGGCTTTCAATGTGCCTGGCATATCTGTTGCGATCGTCAAAGATAATCAAGTCGTACTGAGTAAAGGGTATGGCATACGTTCTATCGCTGGTAAGCATGCGATGGATGAACATACACTGGTCGGCATCGCCTCTAATTCCAAAGCCTTTACCGCTGCAGCACTGGCTATCCTGGTGGATGAAAAAAAACTGCAGTGGAACGATAAGGTCAGCAAGTACCTGCCCGAATTCAAGATGTACAACCCTTATGTCACCGAAGAATTTACGGTATTGGATTTGCTTACTCACCGTAGTGGCCTGGGTCTGGGCGCCGGGGATTTAATGTTCTTCCCGGATGGCAGTGATTTCACCATCAATGATGTCATACATAACTTACGTTACCTGAAACCCGTTTCGAGTTTTCGCAGCAAATACGATTACGATAATAATTTGTATATCGTTGCCGGAGAAGTTATCCGACGTGCCTCTGGCTTGAGCTGGGAAGATTTCATAGAAAAACGTATTTTGAAACCTTTGGGTATGCGCGAAAGCGCGGCAGCGATAGACCGGGTCACGGTTGCTGACAATATGGTTGATCCGCATGTCGAGATTGATGGCAAATTAAAGATCGTGCCATTTAAGCCGAATCCGGTGCTGGGCGCTGCGGCTGGAATCTACAGCAATGTTCACGACATGAGTAAATGGGTCAGCATGTTATTGAACAAAGGCAGTTATCCGGGAGCTAAAGAAAACCAGCGCTTGCTTAGTGAAAAAGTCTTGCACGAGATGTGGTCACCCCAAACCATCATTCCTATGGGGCCGAATCCAGGCAGTTACAACACTCACTTTACCAGCTATGGGATAGGCTGGGTGGTCAGTGACATCAAGGGCTATAAGCAAGTCAGTCATACGGGTGGTTTGCTCGGGATGGTGACGCAGGTCAGCTTAATTCCCGAACTCAATCTGGGCATTATCGTCTTGACCAATCAAGAACAAGGCGCGGCGTTTACGGTCATCAGCAATACAATTAAAGACGCATATCTGGGCATGCCAGTCACCGATCGTTTGCAAGAAATGCGCGAACGCGTGAGTAAGCGCAAGGCGGAGGCAGAAAAAGTCGAGCAAGAAGTCTGGCATAAAATTCAGGCGCAACTTAAACAGAGTCGCCAGCCTGATGTCAGTCCTTATCTGGGCAAATATCGCGACAATTGGTTTGGTGAAGTCAGTGTGAGTCAGCAAAATGGTAAGTTACGCTTTAGTGCAAAACGTTCGCCAACACTGACGGGTGAAATGTTTTTTTATAAAGGCAATACCTTCGTGATTAAATGGGATGACCGTAGCTTGCATGCCGATGCCTACGCCAATTTCAGCTTAAATCATGAAGGTAAAGCGAGTGGATTAAGCATGAAAGCGATTTCTCCGGCGACCGATTTCAGTTTTGACTTCCACGATCTGGACTTTAAAGTACAACCCTGAAGTGCAATCGTAAAATCATGCCCCAGCCTTTGGGTTGGGCATGATTTTTTACAGACTTAAGGCAAGCTCGCTTCTTGCCGCAAAATGCGTTGAATTTCGTCGTAGATTGCATCGCTGATAGTCGCATTGCCCCCTGCCATTTCGAGTAGTTCTTCACGCGTGACCCAATTGACCGATTTGCGATGGGCATTTTTCAAGGCTTGTTGCCGGTCTTGCATGGCCAGAAATTGATCTTTACCAGCAACCAAACGAATTTCTTGCTTGCTGCGGCCACTTTCAGCCAAGTGTTGGCGATGCTCTTCAAACAAAACTTTCGCCTTAGTTTGATAAGCTAAAAAATACTGTTGCAATTGCTGAGGTGAACCTATCATGCCAGCAGCTTGTGCGTTACTGGTGGTGATTTGCAAGCCATCCTGATATTCGGTTTCAAAGCCTATGCAATGTTTTGTGCTCAAATTACCAATAAAATTTTTGGGCGCGGCCATCCAACGTAAGTTCATCAAGCCTTTGCATAAATCCAGCGCGAGCCGGCTGCGTCGGGTTTTTGCTTGATAATAAGTACAGACATAACGACCATTGGTGCTGACCATACTACGGATTACCGTGGGCAAGAGCAAGCTATTTGGGGCCTGGCTGACACTCAGGATTTCGACATCCACTAAAGGCCGAAATCCCAGTTTCTTCATGTATTTGCTAAAGGCTGCGTAATGCTCGAGATCGAGATGACTGAAATTGTCGAGTTGAGTTTCCAGCAAATGCAGCGGTTGCTCGTACTGCGCGCGCATACTATCCAGTATATTTCGTGCTGCAAGTTGGATAGAGCTGGTCATGGTATTTCCTGAATAGTAACGCGAAGTTCTGCAGACTGACTACAGTTCCTAGCTTAGTATCTTACCTGTTTTTACTTGCAAAGGTGCAACAGCTTGTAAGCAAAAACGCTTGCTTAGCGCCGTGTTGGGGCACTATTGAAAAAACCAGTTTTGCTCCAACATTGAGCTTGTGTTCAAGCCAGGGAGTGCGAATCATGACACCGCAAGAAACCGAAGCCTTAAAAAATTTTTTGCAACAATTGGTGGCGGCTCAGGTTGGATCAAAAGATCCTGACGCTGAGCAGCAAATTCAACTGGCACATGCGCGGCAACCGGATGCCTTGTATCTACTCGTGCAAAGGGCCATGATACAAGATCAGGCATTGGCGCAGGCACAAATGCAAATCGCTAGTTTACAGGCTGAGGTACAGCGTTTACAAGAGTCAGGCAAAAGCAGTTTTTTGAGCGGCGGCTGGGGCAATAGTTCCCGTGTCAGCGCTGGTCATTCTTCTTTAAATCAAGGCTTTTCCCAGGCGCAGACTTATCCAGCGCCTAACTCCTGGTCCGCTGCTGCGCCAGCAAGCGGCGGCAGTAGTTGGTTAGGCACCATGGCGGCAACGGCCGCCGGGGTTGCCGCAGGTGCCTTCTTGTTTCAAGGGCTGGGTAACTTAATGGGGGGCGGGCATGCGGCGAGCCAGAGTGCTAGTAATTTAAACTCGGCCGGACAAAGCGATTTATTACCTGGCTATTTTGATGATAAATCCGCGGCCAGTCCAGCTACGGAAGCCGCTCCCGCTGCCTTGGATAGTGCCAGTTTGCAAGACAGTGCCAGCTTTAGCGATGATTTTTCTGCAGGCGAAGATTTTGATCTGAGTTGAATACTGCGGTGCATAAGGGCAATTCTTATGCACCGGTTTTCGGCAAATTTAGCTCAGGCCTTGGCGGCGTTTTGACAAATTGCGACATAGCGCGGGATTACGCTTTCTATGCCATGCCACAGGCTTTCAGCAATCACGGCGTGACCGATAGACACTTCTTCTATGCCGGGAATTTGTAAAAAATCTGCCAGATTTTCTAAATTCAAATCATGCCCGGCATTCACGCCTAAGCCTGCCGCTTTAGCGCGTTGCGCGGCACTGGCAAAGCCCTGCCAAATGGTTGCTTGCGAAGCTAAACCATGGGTTTCGGCATACGGTTCGGTGTACAGTTCTACCCGGTCTGCACCGAGCTCACGGGCAAAGCTCAAGTCAAAATTATCGTAATCCACAAACAAGCTGCTGCGTATCCCTGCAGCCTGCAATTGCGCCAGTATCGGGCGCAATAACTCTGCCTGGCCTTGTAAATCCCAGCCGTGATCCGAAGTCAGCTGATCTGGTGCATCGGGTACCAGCGTACATTGTGCGGGTTTGGCAGCTAACACCACTTGCATGAATTCCTCAGTCGGATAACCTTCGACGTTTAACTCCACACCAAATTCCGCGCAGAGCAAGCCTAATTCATGAACATCGCTGTAACGTGCATGGCGTTGATCTGGGCGTGGATGCAAAGTAATGCCTTTTGCACCCAACTCCAGACAACGGCGCGCAAAGGCCACGACATCGGGGTAGTTGCGTCCGCGCGAATTACGCAGCAGCGCAACTTTATTAATATTGATAGAGAGCTGTGTCATCGCCATTCCTACAAAAGCAGAAAAACGGGCAGTATACCCGTATCAGTAACCGCGTTGTAAATCGACCAGTCCAGTAACCGGCTGGCCTTGTTCTAATGCACGCATGTTTGCAGCGATTTGTTGCACACTTTGGTCTATCAGCGTGATGGCCGAAATATGTGGAGTTACACTGATGCGCGGCTCTTGCCAAAATGGATGAGCGGCTGGTAGTGGTTCTTCGGCAAACACATCCAGATAAGCACCGGCCAAGTGCTGTTGTTGTATCAAGTCGAGTAAATCAGCTTCGACCACATGGGCGCCGCGTGCGACATTAATCAGATACGCACCCCTAGGCAAGTGTGCCAGACGCTGGCGATTTAATAGTCCACGGGTTTCATCAGTCAGGGGAAGGATACAAACCAATACCTTAGTCGCGGCCAAAAATGCGTCAAGCTGATCCCAGCCATGATAAGTATGCACCCCGGGTAACTCTTTTTGATTACGGCTCCAGCCCAGTACCGGGAAGTCAAAGGCTTGCAAGCCTTGAATAATTTTTTGTCCAAGTACCCCTAAGCCCAGGACCCCGACCGGAAAATCCTTGCGATCTTGCGCTGGCAGCGGTCGCCATTGTTTTTGTGCCGCTTGTTCTTGATAAACGTCGAAACGGCGATAAAAGCGTAGCAAGGCGTGCATCACGTATTCCGCCATTTGCGCCCCCATACCAGCATCATTTAAGCGCAGCAAAGGCACACCCGGTGGTAGTAAATGGCCTAATTGCAAGATTCCATCGACCCCCGCACCTCGACTAAAAATCGCGCGCAAATTCTCACGTCCTGCCAGCATCCCGGCGTCAGGTTTCCAGACGATGGCATAATCGGCTGCTGCCTGGTCACCACTTTGCCACACCCTGACTTCATCGTTGGGGCAATGCTTCGCTAATGCCTGCAACCATTCGTCGCGAAAATTTCCGTTATCCTGAAACAAAATACGCATACTGCTAACCTGTTACTGTTAAGTTTAAAATGCAAGGCTGTTATTTGCTGCTGTTACCCAGCTCGATCCTGAGCCCGGCGACAGACTTAGGGTAACATAAGTCGATAGACACAAAAGCGGCAAATGCTAACCAAGTGATTTCTGCTTTAACCTCGTAAGCACCAGGATTTGTATGAAAACTTTACTTGAATTACCCGGTTTAGGTGAAAAATCCGTGGCGATGCTGGCCCTTGCTGGCATACAGAGCGCCAGTGAGTTGCGCGCTATCGGTGCCGTTGCTGCCTATTGGCGTGTTAAGCAAGCCGAGCCCAAGGCTAGTCTGAACTTATTGTGGGCTTTGGAGGGAGCCATTAGCGGGCAACACTGGCAAGTCGTCGCGCAGCAGCAGCGTCTGAGCTTATTATTGGAGCTGGAGCAATTGCAACATGGCGGGCTTAAGCAGCCTGGGTAAACGCGGGCATGATTAATTGATTGCGGCCATTTTCTTTGGCTTGATAAAGTAGCTTATCCGCTTCATCCAGTAATTGATCAAGAGTGTGATCGGCGCGCAGCATGGCGCAACCTATGCTGACGGGCACCGTCAGATGTAAACCATCACCCAATGCCAGTGCGCTTGCTTGTTGCCTTTGTCGAAAAGTTTCTAAGGCTGCGGCAACGCTGGCGCTGGATTTGTTTTGAAATAAAATCACAAACTCTTCGCCACCAAGCCGGCTGATAAAATCATCGGGAAATAATTCACGTAAGTGTTTGGCAGTCTGTATTAAGGCTTGATCGCCAATCAAATGGCCATACTGGTCATTGATTTTTTTGAAAAAGTCGATGTCTATCATCGCCAGAAAAATCCACCCCAATTCCTCGCGTTTTTCCAGTAATTGCGCGGAGTAACCAAAAAAATAACGTCGATTATATAAACCAGTCAGATAATCCGAGATCGCCGCGAGGCGATTGCGTTGTATCAGATCCAGCATATCGAGATTTTGCGAAACCCGGCACAATAACTCTTCATACGAAAAGGGTTTGCTTAAAAAATCATTGGCACCATGCTTTAAAAAACGCGCGGATAATTTGTCATTGGCAGACGCGGAAATGCCTATGATGGCTAATTGTTCTTTGCTATGTCGTTTCCTGACTTCGGCAGTAAATTGCATGCCATTCATTTTGGGCATTTCGTGATCCACCAGGATGAGTGAAATCTCAGGGTTTTTTTCTAAGATGGCCAATCCTTGCACACCATCGACGGCAAGTTCGGCTTGTATGCATTGCTGGTTTAAATGGGCATGCAACAACATACGCGAGGAGGCGGAATCATCGACGATCAAGGCCTTGATCGATTTGTTTCGACACAGACGCTGGACCAATCCCAAAACATAGTCAAACGACGTAAAGCTTTCTTTGAGTACATAATCCACCACTTTACGTTGCAACAGTTCGCCGCGTAATTCCTCAGGAAATTTACCCGTCATGGCTATGATGGGAATGTCGTATTTTTCAACTGCGGAGATGACTTCTAAATTGCGACCGTCAGGCAAGTGTAAATCGCATATCGCAATATCAATTTGCTCATAATGTTGTTCCAGTAAGCGATTAGCTTGTTCCAGATGACTGGCTAATAAAACATGACTGGCAAAGCGGCGTTGCAATAAGGTCTTAAGCATTTGTGCGAACACACGCTGGTCTTCTATCACCAATACCGTAATGGCATCTTGTTTCATATTAGGTAACATATCGAAGTCGCTGAGACATTGAGTTTGCAATAAAACAACGGCAGACCAGCTTATGCGCGAGTGAAAATGCAAAAAGAGCACCGGGTGTCAGGAAAATCATTCAAGCTTGTAATGTAAAAGCCACTCAATCGGCCAGCAGTTACAGCCACAACGATTTTGCTCGCAGCACTTTCACTATAATTTACTTTAGATTCGCAAGCGCAATTATCTGTATCATGCAATTCAACATAAATTTATAGACTTAAAAAAATGTTTCGGGTTACCTCCCGAGTATTAAATTCACTGACCAAGGACTGCAAATGAAACGAGTGACTGGTATAGGCGGCATATTTTTTACGGCAAAAGACCCTGTGGCCTTGCGTGCCTGGTATCAGCGCCATTTGGGGATAGACGTACAAGTCTGGGGTGGGACAGCATTCAACTGGGGTGATGAAAACGATAAAGCCAATGGCGGCATGACCATCTGGTCGATTAATCCCTGCGACGCGGCGAATTTTGCACCGGGGCAGGCTAACTTCATGATTAATTACCGCGTCGACGATGTCTTTGGCTTAATCAAGGTATTACGCGACGAAGGTTGCCAGGTGTTAGAGCAAACCGAAGATGGCGAATATGGCAAATTTGCCTGGGTAATCGATCCCGAAGGGAATAAAGTCGAGTTATGGCAAGCGCCGGACTAAATCCTGCACGGAATAACACCTCATTATCCTCGCGCCTTGAGACCATTTTTTTCGACGGCGAATTTGACATCCCCTGGATTCAGGCAAATTCGCTCAACATAAAATCAATAAAACAACGTAATTTGGGGCTACGGTAACGATCAACCAGGTAGAGCATATTCATAGGTCGACTGCTTAATTGATACTCAGGCAGTACCCGAATTAAACGTCCACTTTGTATATCGTCCCTGAGTAAAATTTCCGGCTGCATAATTAAACCTATGCCTGAGAGCGCAGCCATGCGCAGGGCTAAGCCATGATTGATTTGTAGCTGACCGGAAATTTGACTTTGATAAGTCACACCTTGCTTGCGCATACGCCAGAACGAACTCTGGGCACCACTAAAATTCAGGCAGGCATGTTGGCTTAAGTCGCTGGGATGGGCAGGATGGCCCCGGCTTTGTAAATACTCAGGGGAGGCGCAAATTATCGATTGATAATCGGGTAAGGCACGCGCCACCAAACCATAGTCATGGATTTCACCTATACGTATAGCAAGGTCAAAGGAGGCGGCAACTAAATCGACGACACTGTCACTTAAATCGAGATCGATGCGTATCTCTGGGTACTTTGCGAGAAATGTAGCTAACTTTGGCACCAGCACGATACTACCAAAGCTGACCGGCGCACTGATACGTAAGTTTCCGCTGGGGCTAATTTGATGTTGTTCCGCACTCAGATCAGCTGCCTCGATTTGACGCAAAATTTCCTTGCAACGTAAATAGTAGTCCTGACCAAAGCTGGTCAGTTGCTGCTTACGGGTCGTACGATGTAATAAGCGCGTTTGCAAACGTTGCTCCAGGCTTTGCAAATGCTTACCAGCCATAGTCGCAGAAATTCCCTGAGCAGTCGCGGCGGCACTCAGGCTGCCCTGTTCTACCGTGACTACAAATACCTTCATGCTTTCTAATAAGTCCATTTGCAACTCAGCGTTTAGAATCAATCAACCTGGGCGCAGTTTATCGCAGGATGGCTTTTCCGGATACTAAGCAGTACGCAAACCTTGTTGCTAACTCCTTAGAAAGTCAAACTCTATGCAAGCTATACAATTACAGGCCCCAAATCTGGGCGCATTTCAAACTGTCACACTAGCCGAGCCCACGCTGGCAGCCGGGCAAGTGATATTGCGTATGCATGCAGCATCGCTCAACTATCTGGATATCGCACTGATTAACGGGAAATTGCCTATCGCAAATTTTCCACTGATTCCGGTTGCTGATGGTGCGGGTGAAATCGTCGCGATGGCCGATGATGTGACAGGCTTGAGTGTGGGCGAGCGTGTCATTCCCCATTTTATGCCAGACTGGCTAGATGGCCCTATTCGCTCAGAAAAGCTGGCGAAGATGCGCGGCATTAATTTACCCGGCTCAGTAGCCGAATATGTCGCGGTGCCAGCAACCAGTCTGGTCAAAGTACCTGAGCATTTAAGTTATATGCAAGCTGCCAGCTTACCGGTAGCGGCGACTACTGCCTGGAATGCGATGCAAGTAACCCGACTTGATACGGGTAGCAAAGTATTAATTTCAGGCACAGGCGGCGTCAGTATTTTTGCCTTGCAGTTTGCAAAAGCGGCCGGTGCAGAAGTGATTATCACCTCCTCGTCTGAGGAAAAACTGGCACGCGCCAAGGCCTTGGGTGCTGATCATTTAATTAACTACAAAAGCGATCCTGATTGGCTGCGACGCATCACCGATATCAGTGATGGACGCGGTATCGACCTGGTGATTGATACGGTGGGTGGTGAAAATTTTTTACATTCAGTTGAACTGGCGGCAATGGGTGGCGCGGTGTTTACGGTGGGATTTCTGAATGGTCAGCATTGTCAGTTAGATTTAATGCAGATCATCGCTAAGGCTTTGCGCGTATATGGTAATAACACGGGCTCGGTTGCCGATTTGCGCTCAGCCACCGATTACATTGCGCAGCATCGCTTGCAACCACAAATCGACAAAATTTATAGCAGCCGCGAAATAGCCACGGCCTACGCTGATTTGACGACAGGCGGCCGTCATTTTGCGAAGTTAGGGCTGGCTTTGGATTTTTAAGGTTTTGCAAAACCGTGCTGCATGGCAGAGTTCCAGGTTGATACGCAATCGAGCTTGGCTTAGTCCATCAGACTAAGACTATAGCGCTCTGCCATGGCGAAATCTGTGGCTACGGGATGCAAAAACATAAAGCCATACGCCAGATAAAACGCCTGCGCATGATGATTTGCTGTGACATACAACTGCGTGATTTGTTGTTGACGCAAATCATTGCAAAGCCGGTTCAGCAAGCGCGTGGCGAGGCCAAGGCGATGATGTGATGGCAGTACAAAGATCTCGCTTAATTCAGCGGAGGCGGTATCAAGCCGACTCCAGCTGGCAAAACCAAGCACCTTTTGCTGCGCACAAATCAGCAAGCTATCTTTACTCAGCCACTCACTGTGTGACAAAACCAGCGCTTCAGGATGGGCTAGTAAAAATTCGCGGTCAGCTAAATTACTGAGTGCTGCGGCTGTATACACCGCAGCGACCTCCGCATAATCCACCGGGCAGGCAAGGCGCAGGTGATAGTCCTGAGTTGCGCCAGACTTATTCACCAAATTGCAGCAATTGCGCGCCTTCTGTCACCTGATCACCGACCAGATACAGCACTTCAGCGACTTTGCCATCATGCGGTGCGGAAATCGTGTGTTCCATTTTCATCGCTTCCATAATCAGCAAAGGCTCGCCTTTTTTCACGGTCTGACCCGCTTCGACTAAGACTGCAACGATCTTACCTGGCATAGGTGCAGTTAAGCGGCCACCTTCGGCTTCGGCATCACCGGCATGGGCCAGGGCATCCTGGTAATGTAAATCGTAATGCTGGCCTTGATAAAACACATGCAAATGTTCACCGACGCGTACCACGCTGCCTTTAATGGTGGCGCCGCCACATTGTAAGTGCAGTTGCGTGGCCTGCTGACTGACTAAGCGCAAGCTGGTGCTGCGTTCAGCTTGTTGCAGCAACCAGCCTTCCGCCTGATAGGTCAGCGTTAAGTCATGCTGATGCGCTTCTTCACTGAATTTCAAGCTGCGTTGCAAGTGCATATTCATGCGCCAGCCTTGATTGGTGGCCCAGGGATCGTCGCTGCTACCGGGGTTTTCCGCTTGCAATAAGGCGACGCTGGCCAGGGCCAGAACTTCGGTACTCGCTGCAGCGCTGGCCGGGAACAAAGCGTCGTGATGACGGGCGATTAAACCAGTGTCGAGATCAGCCTGGCTAAACGCCTCGCTGCGGATTAGACGGCCCAAAAACGCCAGATTGGTATGCAAACCAGCGATTTGATAATCCGCCAGTGCCTGACTCATACGTGCCAGCGCAGCATTCCTGTCTTCACCCCAGACGATTAATTTTGCGATCATAGGATCGTAAAACGGTGAAATTTCATCGCCTTGTGTGACGCCACTGTCGATGCGCACAGCGGCTGGATTAGCAGTACCACCGAGTTCAAAATTCACCGCAGCCGGGGTTTGCATGTGCACTAATTTGCCTATCGACGGCAAGAAACCTTTTTCTGGATTTTCCGCATACACGCGCGCTTCGATGGCATGACCATGGATGCGTAATTGCTCTTGACGCAGTGGCAAAGGCTCGCCCGCAGCGACGCGCAATTGCCATTCCACCAGGTCAGTGCCGGTAATCATTTCAGTCACTGGATGTTCGACCTGCAGGCGCGTATTCATTTCCATGAAGTAGAAACTGCCATCTTGATTGGCGATAAATTCCACCGTACCGGCACCGACATAGCCGACGGCCTTGGCTGCCGCCACTGCCGCCTCACCCATGGCGGCGCGACGCTCGGCAGTCATGCCAGGAGCGGGCGCTTCTTCCAAAACCTTTTGATGACGTCGTTGTACTGAACAATCGCGTTCAAACAAATACACGCAATTGCCGTGGGTATCGGCGAACACTTGAATTTCGATATGGCGCGGCCTTTGCAGGTATTTTTCGGCCAGCACTTTATCGTCGCCAAAGGAATTAATCGCTTCGCGTTTGCACGAGGCTAAGGCTTCTTTGAAGTCGGCACTCTGTTCCACCACACGCATGCCCTTGCCACCACCACCGGCACTGGCTTTCAGTAAGACCGGGTAACCGATAGCATCGGCTTGTGTATGCAAGAAATCAGCATCCTGATTATCGCCGTGATAGCCTGGCACCAATGGTACCTGGGCTTTTTCCATCAAGGCTTTAGCGGCTGACTTGCTACCCATGGCGTCAATCGCACTGGCTGGCGGGCCGATAAAGGCGATACCATTGGCCGCGCAAGCCTCGGCAAATTCGGCGTTCTCCGATAAAAAACCATAACCCGGATGGATCGCCTGGGCGCCCGTCGCTAAAGCCACTTCGATAATTTTATCGGCGCGCAAATAGCTTTCTTTGGCGGCCGCGCCACCGATGTGTACGGCTTCATCGCAAGCGCTGACATGCTTGGCAAGCGCATCGGCGTCGGAATACACGGCCACGGTTTTAATGCCGAGCCGGCGTGCCGTTGCGGCGACGCGGCAAGCGATTTCGCCACGGTTTGCAATCAGGATTTTTGTAAACATGGTGTCACCTAAATAGTGCCAACAGCTTGTGGCTGTCGCAGGGTTAAATGAAACAGGCAAAGTGCGCAGCGTAAACCTTTGCCTCGTCAGTCAGATTACGTAAGCTCAGAGGCTGGTGCTTAATTGCAATTACCAGCTTTACTTTCAACTTTGGCGCGGGTTTTTAAACCCAGCTTAGTTAATAATTCACGATCAGCATCGGCTTCAGGATTACCCGTGGTCAGTAATTTATCGCCATAGAAAATCGAATTCGCGCCTGCCATAAAACACATCGCTTGCACTGCATCGCCAAGCTCACGCCGGCCTGCCGATAAACGCACGCGTGCTTTTGGCATGGTGATGCGTGCGACTGCGATAGTGCGGACAAATTCGAGTGGATCGAGCGGTGGCAAACCATGTAAAGGCGTGCCTTCGACTTGTACTAAGTGATTAATCGGCACCGATTCCGGATACGGATTTAAGTTGGCTAATTGCGCGATTAAACCCGCGCGTTGCAAACGGCTTTCACCCATGCCGACGATACCGCCGCAGCAAATTTTTAAACCTGCACCGCGGACATGGCCCAGGGTATCTAAACGATCTTGATAATCGCGGGTAGAAATCACGTTGTTATAAAACTCGGGCGCGGTGTCCAGATTGTGGTTATAGTAATCCAGACCGGCAGCGGCTAAGCGTTGCGCTTGTTCTTCTTTGAGCATGCCAAGAGTGGCGCAGGTTTCCAAACCCAGGGCTTTAACTTCACGCACCATGGTTTCGACTTTTTCTATGTCGCGATCTTTCGGTGAGCGCCAGGCTGCGCCCATGCAAAAACGTGTCGCACCACTTTCACGTGCGGCTTTGGCAGCACTCAAAACTTCGCGCACATCGAGCATTTTTTTCGCTTCAACGCCAGTGTCGTAACGCGCTGCTTGCGGACAATAGCCACAATCTTCTTCACAGCCGCCGGTTTTAATCGACAACAGCGTTGCCAGCTCAACTTCGCCTTCCGGGAAATTGGCACGGTGGATAGTTTGCGCTTGAAACAGCAAATCATTAAACGGTAAATCGAATAAAGCCATCACTTCATCGACTGGCCAGGTTTCAGCGGTAATGGTTTTTACCGGAGCATGAAATTGTATCGCTTGGCTGCTGGAGCTTTCCATAAACTTTCCTTTACTCGAATTAATTAGTGGCGCGCGCAAGCGGCGCAATGCCAAGTGGGCTGAGATCCAGCCAGGCTGCAGCAGCGGCCGGACGTTGCGCGGCAGGCTGCGTCAAATAGGGAATGCGACCTAATAAAGGCGCATCCAGGCGTTGTTCTAAAGCGGCGATATTTTCAGCCGGATACAGCATGTCGGGTGACACGCAATTTGCGACCCAGCCGACTAAGCGTAAGCCACGCGCATGGATGGCCGCGGCGGTCAATAGCGCATGGTTGATGCAGCCGAGGCGTATGCCGACCGCCAGTATCACCGGTAAGCCCAGAGTTTGCGCCAGATCGGCGGTATCGCGTTGTGCATCAAGTGGCACGCAAAAACCACCTACGCCTTCGATGATGATGGCTTCAGCCTGTGCTTGCAAACCGTGATACGCATCTAAGATAGGGGCAAATTCCAGTTGAATATTTTCTTGTTGCGCTACGATATGCGGTGCTGCCGGCGTTTGCATTAAATACGGGCAAACCAATTCTTGCGCAACTTTAACGCTGGCGGCGTCGCGTAAGCTGTCTACGTCGTCATTGTGCCAGGCACCGTCGCGCCATTCTGCTCCCGAGGCGATAGGCTTCATGCCGATATTGCTTAAGCCTGCGTGCGTCAAGGCTTGCAATAAGGCCGAGCTGACCAGGGTTTTACCGATTTCGGTATCGGTACCGGTAACAAAAAAATCGTAAGGGCGTGTCGTCGTTGTTGTCATCAAAATACCTCGGCAAAACAATTGGCGACGTAAGCCATTTGATCCAGACGATTAATCGCCAGCGCTAATTGCTGGACTTGCGGTAACTGGTGCGCGGCCGATAAACAGACGCGCAAGCGCGCACTGCCCTTGGCCACCGTCGGTGGACGGATCGCACCGACCCAATAACCTTGCTGCAGCAAATTACTGCCAGCGCGCAGGGTATCGGCGTTTTCACCAATGATGATGGGTTGTATCGCGGTTTGGCTAGGCATTAACTGCCAGCTTTGTAAATCCAGTTGCTCGCGGAAATAGGCGATCAGCTTATGCAAGTGCGCGCGTCGTTGTTGCCCTTCTGGCCCGGCGATAATGCGCAAGCTCTGGCTGACGGCATGGGCTAAGGCCGGTGCTGCTGCAGTGGTGTAAATATAGCTGCGCGCTTTTTGTATCAGCCATTCAATCACACTGCTGTGTGCTAAAACGAAGGCGCCACTGACACCTGCAGCTTTACCCAACGTGCCCATGTATATCAATTGGGGTGAACGCAAAGCATAGTGTTCGAGTACACCACGGCCTTGTTCACCGAGTACACCAAAACCATGGGCGTCATCGACTATCAGCCAGGCATCGTTGGCTTCGCATATCCGCAAGAGTTCAGGCAAATTCGCGATATTCCCATCCATGGAAAACACGCTATCGGTGATCACCACGCGCACCTTGGTTTTACAGGCTTTTAATTGCTGTTCCAGCTTTTGGTAATTCAGATGCGGAAACACTTGCACTTGCGCCCGCGATAAGCGCGCACCATCGATTAAGGACGCATGATTCAAGGCTTCTGAGAAGACCGTGGCGTCGCCTTGTGCTATGGCGCTGACCATGGCTTGATTCGCCATATAGCCAGTGCAAAAATACAAGGCACGCGCATCTTCGACCAGTGGCGCATACCAGTCGGCTAAGTCTTGTTCGAGTTTTTCATGTGCCAGACTATGGCCAGAAATTAAATGCGAGGCGCCACTGCCAGCACCATACAGCGCGGCCCCTTCTTGCAAGGCAGCGATTAATTCAGGGTGATTCGCCAGACCCAGATAATCATTGCTGCAAAACGCCAGTAATTCGCGCTCTTCAGTTTGCACGCGGGCATCTGCCGGGCTTAATAAAGTGCGGCGTTTGCGCAATAAATGCTGATCTTCGAGGTGCTTGAGCTGGGTTTGCAAATCCTGCAGTAAGCGGTTGTTGTGCGCGGCTTTAGTCATGACAACACCTCCGCCAAAACCTCATTGGTGGTGGCAGCCAGCAAATCGAAATCGGCTTTTTCTAAAATATATGGCGGCATGAAATAAACGGTATGGCCTATCGGGCGTAATAACACACCACGTTTTAAGGCGGCGGCGAAAAAATCGCGCGAGAAGGTTTTGGCGCGCTGGGCATCGCTGAGCGCCACATCAAACGCAAAGATAGTGCCGCATTGACGCAGGTGGCGAACTTCTGGCCGCTGCGCCAGTGGCGCCAGCAAGCTGGCAAAGTAAGCCGAATTTTGTAAATTTTGATTCAAGACATCGTCGCTGGCAAAAATATCCAGCGTCGCTAAAGCTGCTCGACAAGCTAAGGGATTGCCGGTGTAAGAATGCGAATGCAAAAAGCCGCGACGGATATCCTGATCGTAAAAGCACTGGTAAATTTGTTCTGTCGTCATCACTAGCGACAAAGGCAGATAACCACCGCTAATGCCCTTGGATAAGCATAAGAAGTCAGGCCAGATTCCAGCTTGTTCGCAAGCGAAAAAAGTACCGGTGCGACCGCAACCGACGGCGATTTCATCGGCAATTAAATGCACCTGATGTTTATCGCAGAGTGCGCGTAACTCGCGCAAATACAATGGATCATACATCGCCATGCCGGTCGCACATTGCACCAAAGGTTCGACAATGATGGCTGCGATGCGCTGACCATGTTCGCTTAAGAAACAGCTGAGTTCGGCAATGCTACGCTGAACGATAGTGATAGCGTCTTCGCCTTCCTCGGCCAGCCTTGCGTCCGGGCTACTCAAAACATGGGCGCGTTGCAACATCGGGCCATAGGCTTCGCGAAATAAGCTGACATCAGTAACCGCCAATGCGCCGACGGTTTCACCGTGATAACTGCCGCGCAAGCAGATGAATTCTTGTTTTTCGCTGCGGCCCTGATTACGCCAGGCATGAAAACTCATCTTGAGCGCAATTTCTACCGCTGAAGCGCCATCTGAGGCATAAAAGCTATGACCGAGTTGATTATCCGTCAAGGCGCTTAAACGTTCGGACAATTCCACCACCGGGGCATGGGTAAAACCCGCCAGCATCGCATGTTCGAGCTTATCGAGCTGGTCTTTCAAGGCATGGCCTATGCGCGGATTGGCATGGCCAAATAAATTTACCCACCAAGAAGAAATCCCATCGAGGTAAGACTTGCCATCCATGTCATACAAGTAAGCGCCCCGGCCATGTGAAAGCGCCAGGAGCGGGGTTGTTTGATGATGTTGCATCTGTGTACACGGATGCCAGACCTGGCGCAAACTGCGCGCCACCCAATTTTCTTGCTGCGACATGTAATTCGTGTTCCTGTTAAAACCTATGCAAGTGTACGTTCAGCTTGGGTCTGCGCTCTTGCCCACGCATCTTAAGCGGGGAAGACCTCGGTAAGATGTTGTCTGGAGGCGGCGAAGACGGTAGATGTTGAAATGAAAACGCAAGCTGAGCGCGCCTTGTGGCATGAAAATGACTGGAAAGGCGCACCAACACTGGGTTGTGTTCTAAAAAATACTGTCGGAACCGCTGTTTATCAGCGCCCACAGTGACTTAGTCCGCTATTATCGCATTTTCAGCCCACTTCAGCCCAGCTTGAACTGTAGCCTGAGCTTAAACTTAATTCTCTGTCAACCAGGCAGGTTTGCGTTTCTCCAGGAAAGAACGCACCCCTTCGCGCCCTTGTTCCGACGCCCGTATCTGCGCAATCCCAGCCACGGTTTGCGCGATCAAGTCGGACGTCAAGGTTTGACCTGCCACATCTTGTACCAGTTTTTTCGCTTGTTTCACGGCATTCGGGCTATTTTGACAAATCGCCCTGGCAATCTCGGCGACAGCAGTATCGAGTTCTGCCGCTGTCACCACTTGCTGCACCAAGCCACAGGCCAGTGCTTTGGCGGCACTGAAACGTTCTGCCGTGATGAAGTAACGGCGCGCGGCATTTTCCCCCATGGCTTTAATTACATAGGGCGAAATCGTCGCCGGAATTAAACCGAGTTTGACTTCAGATAAACAAAAATTCGCGCTATCAACTGCGATGGCAATGTCAGCCGCCGCGATCAAGCCCATGCCACCGGCATAGCAATCACCCTGGATTTTAGCAATCACTGGTTTGCTGCAGCGATAAATCGCTTGCAACATGGTCGCCAATTGACTCGCATCAGCAAGGTTTTCCGCCTCGCTGTAATCGGCCATTTTTTTCATCCAGTTGAGATCAGCCCCGGCACAAAATGACGGGCCATTTGCCGCCAGCACGATCACACGGACATGCTCGTCCTGATCGAGTTGCTGGAACACCTGAGTCAATTCAGCGATCGTGGTTTCATTAAAGGCATTCCGTAGTTCAGGGCGATTCAAGCTTACGGTGGCTTGATATTGCTGGATTTCCAGCGTTAAGGTGCTCAGGTTCATGCTGACTCCTTACATCCGGAACACGCCAAATTTCGCCTCAGGTATCGGTGCGTTCAGCGCTGCCGATAAACCCAGGCCCAGCACGCGGCGGGTATCTGCCGGATCGATGATGCCATCATCCCAAAGTCGGGCTGAGGCGTAATACGGGTGGCCCTGCTCTTCGTATTGTTGCTTGATCGGTTGCTTGAATTCGGCTTCTTCTGCAGCGCTCCAGCTACCGCCCTTGGCTTCTATGCCATCGCGTTTGACGGTCGCTAACACGCTCGCCGCTTGTTCGCCGCCCATCACCGAAATCCGCGCATTTGGCCACATCCACATAAAGCGTGGCGAATAAGCGCGGCCACACATGCCGTAGTTACCGGCACCAAAACTACCGCCGATAATCACAGTGAATTTGGGCACATTCGCGGTCGCCACTGCCGTTACCATTTTCGCGCCATTGCGGGCTATGCCTTCGTTTTCATATTTGCGACCGACCATGAAGCCGGTGATATTTTGCAAGAACACCAAAGGTATCTTGCGCTGGCAACAGAGTTCAATGAAGTGCGCACCTTTTAAGGCTGATTCTGAAAACAAAATGCCGTTATTTGCGATGATGCCGACCGGCATGCCCCAGATATGGGCAAAACCACAAACTAAGGTCGTGCCATAACGTGCTTTAAATTCATCGAACTGGCTATCATCGACGATGCGCGCTATCACTTCACGCACATCAAATGGCTTACGGGTATCAACCGGGATAATGCCGTATAAATCGCTGGCAGGAAAACGTGGCTCGGCCACGTCCTTGAGTTTCACCGTAGCTGGTTTTTGCCGGTTCAAATTGCTGACGATAGTGCGCGCTAAAGCCAGTGCATGCGTATCATTTTGCGCCAGATGATCAGCCACACCCGATAAACGGGTATGGACATCGCCACCGCCTAGGTCTTCGGCGCTGACTTCTTCACCGGTTGCCGCTTTCACCAAGGGTGGGCCACCGAGGAAAATCGTGCCCTGGTTTTTCACGATAATTGATTCATCACTCATCGCTGGCACATAGGCACCACCGGCGGTACACGAACCCATCACCACCGCGATTTGCGGTATGCCCTTGGCTGACATGTTGGCCTGATTGTAAAAAATGCGGCCAAAGTGATCGCGATCCGGGAACACTTCATCTTGATTGGGCAAGTTAGCACCACCCGAATCAACCAGATATATACAAGGTAAATTATTTTGCTCAGCGATTTCTTGTGCGCGTAAATGCTTTTTCACGGTCAGCGGATAATAAGTGCCGCCCTTAACCGTCGCATCATTACAAACGATCACGCATTCTTGTCCGGCAACCCGGCCTATGCCAGTGATAATACCCGCACCCGGTGCGGCATCGACGCCAGCTTTTTCCTGGTACATGTTGTAGGCCGCGAGTTGCGAAAATTCCAGAAACGGTGTGCCAGCATCCAGCAACATGTGTACGCGTTCACGTGGCAATAATTTACCGCGTGCCAAATGCTTGGCACGTGCGGCTTCGCCGCCACCTTCAGCGATCTTTGCCACCTTGGCACGTAAATCATCAACCAGGCTTTGCATCATCGCGGCATTGCTTTTGAAATCCTCAGAACGCGGATTTAATTTAGATTCGAGTATCGTCATCT
Source organism: Undibacterium sp. (assembly GCA_041913845.1). Lineage (GTDB taxonomy): Bacteria > Pseudomonadota > Gammaproteobacteria > Burkholderiales > Burkholderiaceae_D > Undibacterium. Next base: position 70,346 of record JAYSEN010000006.1, on the reverse strand, counting down.
TCTTATCCTTATCGGTGTGCTGCTGTATTTAATCTGGCGTTTTTATGCCAGCCAGGCGCAGGGTTTATTTGGCGGTTTTCGGAAAGACCCCATCGACGTAATACCAACGTCCTTCATGACGCACAAAACGACTGACTTCATGCAAGCGCTGCGCGCGACCGCCGATTTTATAGCGTGCCACAAATTCCACCGTGGCTTGATCGCCCTCGCTTTGGTGCTGGCGTACTTCCAGGCCCAGCCATTGCGTAGGTTCATCGTGGCTGAGTTTTTCGCGCGGCCGCGTGCGTTCATCCCAGGTGTTTTGCAAATAAGCTTCATTGCTGCAAACATAGGCGCTATAGCGGGAACGCATCAGTGCTTCTGCGGTGGGCGCAATCGCCAGGCCCAACAAATACGGTTCGCAACAAGCCGCAAAGGCTATACCCGAACCGCAATGGCAAGCGGTGGCGGTCATGGTTTTACTCGCTTTACTCATGTTATTCCTGAGCAATCGCGCGGCCTATCAGAATTTTTTGGATGTCTGATGAACCTTCGTAAATCTGGCAAACCCGCACATCGCGATAAATCCGCTCGACCGGGAAATCACTGACGTAGCCATAGCCACCGTGTATCTGGATAGCGGCTGAGCAAACTTGTTCAGCCATTTCTGAGGCAAATAATTTCGCCATCGCCGCTTCTTTTAAACAAGGCTTGCCCGCATCTTTCAAACTCGCGGCATGCCAGATTAATTGCCGGGCGGCTTCGATTTTGGTGGCCATTTCAGCGAGGCGGAATTGCACCGCCTGATGTTCAAAAATCGCTTTGCCAAAACTAGCTCGATCTTTCGCATAAGCCAAGGCCGCAGTGTAAGCAGCGCGCGCCATGCCCACGCTTTGCGAAGCGATGCCGATGCGGCCACCTTCTAAACCTGAGAGTGCGATTTTATACCCCATGCCTTCGCTGGCAATTAAATTTTCAGCAGGAATGCGGCAATTTTCAAACAGGATTTGCGCGGTATCGGACGAATGCTGGCCCATTTTTTGTTCCAGACTGGCGACGATATAGCCCGGAGTAGTGGTCGGCACCCAGAATGCGCTAATGCCTTTTTTACCTGCGGCTTTATCGGTCACTGCCATCACGATCGCGACATCGGCGTATTTGCCACTGGTGATGAATTGCTTAACGCCATTCAAGACATAGTGATCACCTTCGCGTTTGGCGGTGGTGCGCAACTCCGAGGCATCGCTGCCAGCATGCGGTTCAGTTAAGGCAAACGCGCCCAGCATTTCGCCACTCGCGAGTGGGCGCAACCATTGTTGTTTTTGCGCGTCGTTGGCATACATCATGGCGATGCTGCAAACCGGGCAATTGTTGACCGAAATAATAGTCGAGGTGCCGCCATCACCAGCGGCGATTTCTTCCAGCACCAGCGCCAGCGATAAATAATCGAGACCAGCACCACCGAGTTCTTCAGGCACGGCGACGCCAAATGCACCGAGTTGTGCCAGTTCTTTTAATTCTTCAGCGGGAAAATGATGTTCTTTATCCCAACGCGCGGCTTGCGGTGCCAATTTGTCCTGGGCATAGCTGCGCAGCGCATCGCGTATCATTTCATGTTGTTCGCTCAAAACCATTTCTGGTTGACTCCTCAGGGTAATCGTAATTGTCAGGCTGGCTTACCAGCTCAGGCGTTCGCCCGTACTGGCATCGATATAGCTGCCATTGTCGGCGGCGCTCAATTGCGCCAGCGTGGCGATAATACGGCGCGCACCTTCATCGATGCTGAGATCCGCATCCGCGCCACCCATATCGGTTTGTACCCAGCCCGGATGCAGACTGACACAGATAGAACCATGGGCTTGCATGGAGACATCTTTCAAAACCGAATTTAATGCTGCTTTACTGGCGCGATACAGCCAGCCATGGTTGCCAGCGCGCAGGCTGATTGAGCCCATCTTAGATGAAATCACTGCCAGCTTGCCGTGTGCCGCATCGGTTAACGGTAACAGCAGCGGCAAGATGCGCATCGCCGCTAACACATTGGTTTGCATGACTTGATCAAACTCAGCCTGTTGCGGGCTTTGCATACCTTCTGTACGCGTGCCGAATACGCCGGCATTTAAAATCGCGACATCGAGTTGGATATCGTCGAGTTGCCAGGCCAGGCCTGCGCAATCATTGAGTTTATTCACATCGAGTTGCAGGGCATGGCAACCCAGTTCGCGCAAGTCTGCCAAGTCATTTTCATGACGGGCACTGGCATACACTTGCCAGCCTTGCGCCAGGTATTGCTTTGCTAATTCACGGCCTATGCCGCGTGAAGCACCAAGAATTAATGCGGTCGGCATTACAGCACCACTTTTTCTAAGTGACGCACTTCCACCTCGGCCAGAGCGTCTTTGAGTGTGGCTAAGACGCTTTGCAAGTGCTCGGTTTGCATGTGAAAGTCGAACGCTGCCTGATCGCGCCAGACTTCGTAAAACATAAATACCGCCGGTTCTTTGAGATCGATATGCATGTCATAGCCTAAGCAACCCGCTTCAGCCCGGCTAGGCTGTATCAACGTATGTAAATTTTGCTTTACGAAATCTTCTTGTCCCGCTTTTGCGACGATTTTTGCAATACAAATCAACATCGGTGTTCCCTTATGAAATGCTGGCCCGCAGCAACAGGGCCAGCAATGAGTGCTTAGTTAATTACAGCATTTCTATCGCTAAGGCTGTGCCTTCGCCACCACCGATACAGAGTGCCGCAACGCCGCGTTTTTTACCCTGGCGTTTTAAGGCACCCATCAAGGTAATGATGATGCGCGCACCCGAGGCACCGATAGGATGACCCAGGGTGCAGGCACCACCGTGTACATTCACTTTATCGTGCGCGATATCGAGTTCTTTCATGGCCGCCATGGGCACCACGGCAAAGGCTTCATTGATTTCAAATAAATCGACATCGGCGGTAGTCCAACCAGTTATTTTGTAGAGCTTTTGGATCGCGCCGACTGGTGCGGTGGTGAACCAGTTAGGTTCTTGCGCATTGGTGGCGTGGCCAACGATTTTTGCCAGCGGTGTTAAACCGAGTTCAGCGGCTTTGGAAGCGCGCATTAACACCAGCGCAGCAGCGCCATCGTTAATCGATGAGGAAGAAGCGGCGGTAATCGTGCCATCTTTTTTGAAAGCCGGTTTCAAGCTTGGGATTTTATCCAGACGGGCTTTGGCTGGGCCTTCATCTTTGCTGATGACAGTGTCACCGGCTTTGCCGCTCACAGTGACGGGCGCAATTTCCCAATCAAAGGCACCGGCTTCAGCCGCAGCCTGGGCGCGTTTTACCGAGGCGATCGCAAATGCATCTTGTTCTTCACGAGTGAAGCTGTACTTACCAGCGCAATCTTCAGCAAAGGTACCCATAGAACGGCCTTTGTCGTAAGCGTCTTCCAGACCATCCAACATCATGTGGTCATACATCATGCCATGACCAATGCGATAGCCACCACGTGCTTTCGGGATGATGTAAGGGGCATTGGTCATCGACTCCATACCACCAGCGATCATCACATCATTACTGCCCGCTAAAATCGAATCGTAAGCCATCATGGTGGCTTTCATCGCTGAGCCACACATTTTCGATAAGGTCACGGCGCCAGTTGAAACAGGCAGGCCTGCGGCTAATAAGGCCTGGCGCGCTGGTGCCTGGCCCTGACCCGCCATTAAGCAATTACCAAATAACACTTCTTCGACTAATTCTGGTTTTACACCAGCGCGCTCAACTGCAGCTTTGATCGCGACGGCACCGAGCTGACTGGCAGTCAAGCCAGAAAAATCACCTTGAAAGGCGCCCATAGGGGTACGTGCTGCACCAACGATAACGATAGGATCGTTCATGTAAAACTCCTTTATGTAAGTGAAGTGCTGCCTGTGGCAGTCATAGTCTGTTGATTAAAACGAATTTCTTGCGGATAGGGAAAAACATCGTCAACTTTGCCTGCGCGTATGCGGCGTTGACGAGCTTGCCAATAGTCGGCGCTGAGTAAGTCGGCATGATACTGCATGAAAACCGCTTTGACTTTGGGATTGCCGAGCAAGAAAGTGGCAAATTGCTCAGGGAAGACATCGTTTTTGGCAATCGGATACCAGGGTTCTGCCGCCATCTCGTCTTCTTCATTGCGCGGTTCAGGGATTTTGCGGAAATTGCAATCGGTGATGTATTCGATTTCATCGTAATCGTAAAACACCACACGACCATGACGGGTCACGCCAAAATTTTTGTAAAGCATATCGCCGGGAAAAATATTCGCGCCAACCAATTCTTTAATCGCATTGCCATACTCGCGCACACCATGTTCGAGCGCGGCCTGGTCGCCTTGTTGTTCGGCTTCGCTGATCCATATATTTAATGGCGTCATGCGTCTTTCTATATAGAGGTGGCGTATCACCACTTCATCACGTGTCAGTTCCAGCAAAGATGGCGCAAATTGCTGGATTTCGGCCAGCAAATCTTCGGAAAAACGGGCACGGGGAAATGCCACATCGGAATACTCCAGGGTGTCGGCCATGCGGCCAACGCGGTCGTGATTTTTCACCAGCAAGTATTTTTCTTTAACCAGTGCCTTGCTGGTTTCCTTGGGTGGCGGAAAGCTGTCTTTAATCAGCTTAAAGACATAGGGAAACGAGGGTAGCGCGAATACCAGCATGACTAAACCACGAATGCCCGGGGCGGTCGCGATTTGGTCGGATGAGTATTTGAGGTGATGTAAAAAATCACGATAAAACAGGGTTTTGCCATGTTTTTGCAAACCCAGCATGGTGTAAATTTCACTGCGTGGTTTGCGCGGCAAAATACTGCGTATAAATTGCACATAGGCGCTGGGTACTTCCATGTCGACCATGAAGTAAGCACGCGTAAAGGAAAACAACACCGCAATTAAAACTGGGTCAAAAATCACGGTGTCGAGAATTAATTCACCTTTGCGTAGATGCGTAATCGGCACCACGAAAGGGAATTCGCGATTACCATTGATGCCCTTGCCTATGATGTAAGCCGCTTTATTACGGTAAAACAAATGCGCCAGCACTTGAATTTGCTGATTCGGTTCGACTTTGTGCTGACCAAATTCGGCACGCATGCGCGCTTCAACTAAGCCGACATCGCGATCCAAATCATCAAACTTGGCTTCTAAGCGGAAGTTGGTGACGATGCGCTTTAAAGTGAAGCGTAAGCCATCTTGCGCTGGATAATACACCCGGTAAGTCGGCGGCGTATCGGCGCGTTCGATGTAATCAGTCGCCGTGGCGGGGCGCACAAAGATAAAGTCATTGTGAAAATAATGCCGCTGCAATAGCTTAGTGCAAACCGTATTGAAAAAGGTTTCAGCCAGTTCGGGACGCAAATGATCAGTCAGCAAACCCATGTAATGCAGCTTGATTTCACGCCAGACTTCATCGGTCAAATCTTCGGGCTGGTATTCATCTTCCAGGATTTGCACACATTCATGCACGCGCTGATCGTAATAACCGATACGATCGCGCGCATTTTGTTGTGCGGCTTGCCAGTCGCCTTTGACGAAAAAGGCGCGCGCACGCTGACTGCTGGCGCGAAATAAATTGTAGTGGCGATCAAATCCATCGAGTATGGTGCGCGCGATATCAAACGCGATTTGCGAGGATAAGAGTTTCGGAAAATGGGTGCCACTCATGCGCTTGCCTCAAGCCAGTTTGAAATCTTGCCGCCATTGCGACAATTTAGCCAGATCGACACCGATGCCACCGCATACAATCACCAGCGGTTTCTGGAATTTTTCCAGCACCGGTAAATTATCATAGAGCACCGATAAGGCCGCACCACAAGCGGGTTCGACCAGGGTCCGCATATCATCAGCAAAGCGCAGACAGGCATGGACTGCACGGGCATCGCTGACGGTGACACTATGTACCGGGTGACGTTGCGCCAATTTAAAAGCGTGTTCAGCAACTTGCTTTGCGGCCAGTGTATGTGCGATGGTGGTGATTTTATCCAGGCTGACAACTTTACCGGCTTGCAAAGCTGCGTGCAGACTCGCTGCACCTTCGGTTTCTACCGCGATCACAGGCACGTTTGGCCGCTTGGTTTTATGCAAACCCTGGATCACGCCACTGAGTAAGCCACCACCACCCACTGAGCAAATCACGACATCAAAATCGTGACCGCCTAATTCCACCATCATGCTGGAATTGCCATCCCAGATATCGGGGTGGTCAAAGGGCGGCACATAGACTGCATCCATATCGGCGGCAGTTAATGCCATTGCATAACGATTCGCGTCATCCCAGTTGGCGCCATGCAATTTCAGCGCCGCTCCCAGTTTTAAAATCGCTTGCCGCACATTTTCGGGTGCGTTTTGTGGTAATACGATGGTGGCCTGCAAACCTAATGCGGCCCCTGCGACTGCCGTGGCATAGCCAGCATTACCACCCGACGGGCAAATGAAATGCTTGGCTCCTTTTTCGGCTGCGCGCTGGCACAACAAACCGATGCCGCGTAATTTAAATGAGCCTGAGGGTTGACTGGATTCCATTTTCAACCAAACCGGCTTATTCAGTGCGCGCGATAATTCCCGGTGTTCCAGCAAAGGAGTGGTGGTATGTAAAGGCATGGTGGATTTCCTTACGCTATTAGCAAATCCGGTGGCACATTCAGCTAGTCAATCAGCACGTCGCTCAAGCTGCCGTAGTTGGTAACTAGCACAAACTACGGCGAGATCGCGCAAATTAGCGAGTTTCTGCAAATAATTCGCGGCCAATTAACATGCGGCGAATTTCACTGGTGCCCGCGCCAATTTCATACAACTTCGCATCGCGCCATAAACGGCCAACCGGGTATTCATTGATGTAGCCATTGCCACCCAAAGTCTGGATTGCTTCACCCGCCATCCAGGTGGCTTTTTCAGCTGCATACAGAATAGCACCCGCTGCATCTTTACGCAGTGCCCGTACAGCTTCGGCGTTGCTGGCGCGATCACAGGCCTGACCAACCGCATACACATAAGATTTGCATGCCATCATGGTCGAATACATATCGGCGATTTTGCCTTGCATTAATTGAAATTCACCGATGGCCTGACCGAATTGTTTGCGATCATGGATATATGGCACGACCACGTCCATACAGGCTTGCATAATGCCGAGTGGGCCGCCAGATAAGACCGCGCGTTCGAAATCCAAGCCCGACATCAAGACATTCACGCCTTTGCCGACTTCGCCAAGTACGTTTTCGACTGGCACCATGCAGTTTTCAAACACCAGTTCGCCGGTGTGTGAACCGCGCATGCCGAGTTTGTCGAGTTTTTGCGCGATGCTAAAACCTGGGTAGCCTTTTTCTATCAGGAAGGCGGTCATGCCTTTATGGCCAGCGTCTAAGTCAGTCTTGGCGTAGACCACCAAAACATCCGCGTCAGGGCCATTGGTGATCCACATTTTATTGCCATTTAAGACATAGTGATCGCCTTTTAAATCCGCCCGCAACTTCATACTCACCACATCAGAGCCCGCATTCGGTTCAGACATCGCGAGTGCACCGATATACTCCCCAGTTATTAACTTAGGCAAGTATTTTTCCTTTTGTGCTTGATTGCCATTGCGTTTGATCTGGTTGACGCACAGATTCGAGTGCGCGCCATACGATAAGCCGACCGAAGCCGAGGCGCGTGAGATTTCTTCCATCGCCACGATGTGCGCCAGATAACCCATATTTGCGCCACCGTATTCTTCGCTAACGGTGACACCTAAGATGCCCAAATCGCCCATTTTGCGCCACAAATCCATAGGAAACTGATCGGATTTATCGATTTCAGCGGCACGTGGTGCGATTTCAGCGGCAGCAAATTCTTGTACCGCAGAACGCAAAGCGGCGATATCGTCGCCATGATCAAAGCTCAAACCTGGTAAATGCAGCATAGTCTCCTCACTGGGAAAGGTTGTTTTCAAGCGGTGGTGTAGGGCTTATGTCGTCATCGTTATTACGCTTGCAATTGCATTGACGATACAAAACGGGTTCGCTAAGACCAGGCTTAGCCTGGCAAATAGTACACGTAGTTTGTGTTGCTACTAAAATTAGGGGTAAATCGGGTTTATGTACACCAACTTAGCTTAACTGACTACAAACTCACACCACCTTACAGGTAAAATAATACGGCTAATTGACGTTAACGTAAACGTCAATTAGTCGCGCTGGTAGTTTTACGAGTCACTTTTTACAGCGGTTTGACGTGCCTGCATTAACAAGGCCTGACTTTTTTCTTCATGGGCACTGATCTCGGCCAGCATGATGGCGATGTCTTCCCGTTGTTGTTCAAGTACTGCACGATGCCGTTTCAAGACGTCGAGAAAGCTCTCTAATTGTGCTTCGGTATCCTTAGGCGAGCGATACATATCGACCAGGCTCTTGATTTCAGACAAGCTCAAACCCAGACGTTTACCGCGCAAAGTCAGTTTGAGATGGGTTCGTTCACGTTGGGTATACACGCGATTGCGCCCACCTGGCCCTTCACGGCTGGGATTGAGCAAGCCCTGATCTTCATAAAAGCGTATCGCGCGCGGCGTAATATCGAATTCTTTTGCTAATTCGGTAATGGTGTAAGTTGCCATATAGTTAGAGTCGTTTGGCCTGGCACAGAAAACCAGTAAAATGCCGTTTACGTTAACGTCAAATGTCCATTTTAGAGCAAAATCTCTGGACTTAATACCGTTTACCGCTGCGCTGTCGCAAGTCTGACGCTGGCTCGACCCAGTAAAATCGGCTAAAACGAGATGAGCGAAGTGTGACAAAGTGAGCGCAAGATCGACAGCATAGACTGCTTTGGGGGCTGCAATGCGGTAGTAATTTGCCAGATCAAGCTCAAACGATACAGGTATAACCCAGAACTAGCCCAAACCACTAGTCACTTTGCAGTGCGAGTCAAAATGAATCCAAATGAAGCCGAATTAAGCTATCCCTGGCAAGACCAGGTTCCCGCCCCTGGGCAATTACAGGCTATCGTGCCAGGTCAGGTGTATTGGCTGCGCATGCCGCTGCCATTTGCCTTAAACCACATTAATTTGTGGCTGTTAAAAGATGAGAACGGTAGCGCCGCCCGTCCTGAAACCGGTTGGGCTATCGTCGATTGTGGCGTCAATAACCCTGGCACTAAGGTGGCCTGGCAAGACATTTTTACTGACAGTGCCGCTGAATTACTGGGCTTGCCGATGACTCGCGTGATTGCCACCCATTGCCACCCTGATCATGTTGGTATGGCACATTGGCTATGCCAGCATTGGCAAGTCGATTTACACATGAGTGCTGGCGAATACGGTTTTGCACGCATGATGTCGGCGGGTTTGGCGGGCGCCGATGGCAGTGCCGGCTTGGATCACTTCCGTCGTCATGGTTTAAGCGACGCGGCCATGCATGAACAAGTGACACAACGTAAGAATTACTACCCCAGTTTAGTGCCAGAACTACCGAGTTCGTATGTGCGTTTGCAAGCGGGGCAGTCATTGCATTTGGCGAGTAGTCAGTGGCAAGTGATCTGCGGCTTTGGCCATTCACCCGAACATGTCTGCCTGTATTCGGCCGGAGCGAATATCTTGATTTCTGGCGACATGCTGTTACCAAGGATTTCTACCAACGTCTCGGTGTTTGCGATAGAACCGCTGGCCAACCCGGTGCAGCAATATCTGGACAGCCTCAGTGTATTGGCGGAATTGCCCGACGATGTGCTGGTCTTACCCGCGCATGGCAAGCCCTTTCGCGGCTTGCGCCAGCGTATAAGGCAATTGCGTGAACATCACGCTGCGCGCCTGGCCGAGGTTTATCAGGCTTGCAGCGAGGGCGCTAAATCGGCCTGCGAGATCGTCCCCATCATGTTCCCGCGTGCCTTAGACCCGCATCAACTGACCTTTGCCATCGGTGAAGCGCTGGCGCATTGCCACCAGCTTTGGTATGCCGGTAAATTACAACGTATCGTTGGGGTGGATGGCGTAATACGGTTTGCAACTTGAACATGCTTGCCAAATTGACGTCAGACTGTGCAGAATACCGCCTCAGACAAACTCGCACTGAGCAAGCCAGGCCAGGCCTGACGCAGACAAACTATAGATTTAAAGGTTAAAAAATGCTGAAGATTAATGACATCGTGGTCGATAATGCCGCGCCCTTCGCCCTGTTTGGTGGCATCAATGTCCTGGAATCCGAACAATTTGCGGTTGATGTCTGCGGCGAATATTTGCGTGTCACGCAAAAGCTGGGCATCCCCTATGTCTTTAAGGCCTCGTTCGATAAGGCCAATCGCTCTTCTATTCATTCCTATCGCGGCCCAGGTCTGGAAGCGGGTTTGAAGACCTTTGAAGCAGTTAAAAAAGCCCATGGCGTCGCGGTCTTGACCGATGTTCACGAACCCTGGCAAGCCGCCGAAGTTGGCGCGGTTTGCGATGTCTTGCAATTACCCGCATTCCTGGCACGGCAAACCGATTTGGTGGTGGCCCTGGCAAAAACCGGCCGCGTCATCAATATCAAAAAACCGCAATTCGTCAGCCCGCCACAAATGAAAAACATCGTCGAAAAATTCGAAGAATGCGGTAACCCGAATTTGATGTTATGTGATCGTGGCGCCCAGTTTGGTTACGATAATCTGGTGGTTGATATGCTGGGCTTTGGCGTGATGAAGCAAGTCAGTGGCAATAAGCCCGTGATCTTTGATGTCACGCACGCTTTGCAACAACGCGAATCCGGTGCCGCCGCCTCGGGCGGCCGCCGTGGTCAGGTCACCGAATTAGCGCGTGCCGGTATGGCCTTGGGCTTGGCAGGTTTATTCCTCGAGTCTCACCCTGATCCGGCTCAAGCCAAATGCGATGGTCCGAGCGCACTGCGCTTATCCCAGCTCGAAGCTTTTCTGGAACAAGTCAAAGCAGTCGATGATTTAGTCAAGAGTATGCCGGTTCTGGATACGAATTGAGTTTGCATTGCTTGGGTGAGTTCAAACAGCCAGAAGCGAAGATTATCTGGCTAGTATCAAGCTCATCAAGAGGATCGAAAGTTAGCGCAACTATCCAGCAGTTAGTAATCGAAATTTCAATCGGAAAATGCTTGCGGTAAAATTAATTTTTACCCACTAAATTGAATAATCTTTATGTTATTAGTTACTCGGTATATCAATGCGCTTTTCCTGACTATAGTTGGTTTTATCGCAATTGGCTCGACGCTTGCAACGATTTTTCTGCCCGGCGATAAGTTTGCTAAAATTGGCGGCATGTTCGGTGCTGCCAGTTTACTGTTGATTCTAGGCTTGCCTTATTATTTTTCGTATCGAGCAACAAAAACCCGTGCTGAACGTGATCTCAAATTTGCTCTGGTAATGAACACAAGCTTAATCGCAATTGTAGGTATTGCGATGTTAGTTTGTTTGGCTGCGACACAAGAGGTAACGTTTATCGGATTATTATTTTGGTTACTTCCTGCATTTTGCTCAGTGAATACTTTCGCCAAGTGGCCAGCAAAACAAGCCCCTGCACCGTCTACAGAGATTACGGCAACGGACGCAAGTTGAGTGACAGAATAGGATGGCAGAGCTTACCTCAATGCATTTCTATCTCCAGTTTTCCCAGTCATGAGCGCGCAGTGTATCGACTTCACGTTGCTTGATACAGAATCAGTCACCGAGTACTTGAAGATCAGCTGGCCCGCCCTTACTTCCAGGCTTTACCCGGAGCGCTTATGATCTTAGCTGTCGACGTTCACTATACCGAAAACTCCGCCTGTGTCGCCGGTGTTAGTTACGCTGATTGGGCCGCCACCGAGGTATTGGGTGAATTTGTGTGTGATGTCGATGAAATTGCCGACTACCAGCCCGGGGAGTTTTATAAACGGGAATTGCCCTGCATCTTGCACTTACTGCAGCAACACCGCTTACAGCCTGAGGTCATCGTCATCGATGGTTATGTGTATCTGGATGGTGTCGCGAAACCAGGCTTGGGTAAGCACTTATACGATGCCTTAGACGGCAAGAGTACGATAATCGGTGTCGCCAAGAACCCGTTTCATGGCATCGCTCAACAAACCCAACTGTTACGTGGCAAGAGTAGCAAACCCTTGTATATCACCAGCACTGGCGCCGTAGAACATGCTAAATCTGGCGTGGCACAAATGCAGGGGCCTGATCGGCTGCCACTGTTATTGAAACGGGTAGACCGGCTTTGTCGTGACGCCATACTGTGCCGGGATAAACCAGACCGAGCGCTGACACTTAAAGCGAATTGGAGCCAGTCATGAATACTCGTAGCGTTACAGTACCCCTGTATTTTGGGCAGGCTGAAGGTTGTCTAACTCTTGCTGAGTTGCTGGACTTACTCGCTGATTTACTGGCGCAGGACGCCAAATGCTGTTGTGTTGCCTACGGCATGCTGCTGGCAGCGAAGTCCGTGGCGACGGGGACTAGCAGGCAAGATGCCTTAACTTTGTTAGATCAACTGGCGTACACCAAAGCCCAATTGGATAGTCAGATGTGTCATGGCCTGCCTTATGTCAAGGTGACGGCCGAAATTTTGTTTGCGGCACAAAGCTATGCCGACGACATGACCATACCTTGTACTGAATGGCCTGATTGCGCCGACATCGTGAAGCTCGTCGACGATGTCGCCCGGCGTTATGGCGGAGCCAAAGACTGGCGACGTTTGCTCAGAAATGAACAAGGTCTCGTGATAGGAGTGCGATCATCTGACGACGAGCTAGCCAGTTGAGGGTGACTGGGTATGTACCTGAGCCTGGCAAAGGCGGTGGTTCAATTCAGTCAGGCCCACAAACTACGCAGCGTCTGAGCTTTTACACTCAGTCAGTTTTGCTACGGGGCTACGGTATTCGCTTAACCAGGCGTGCAAGTCTTCTTCTGCCATAGGTCTGGCAATGAAATACCCTTGCCCTTCATCGCAACCCATGGCGCGCAGACAAGTCCAGTGATGCGCATGTTCTATGCCTTCAGCGATCACTGACAAACCCAGTTTACTACCTAAACCGGTAATCAGTTCAGCAATGCGCGGACCTTCCGGCGTGTCAATTTGATTCACAAAAGCGCGGTCAATTTTTAAGCGGTCTGCTGGCAATTTGTCGAGGTAACTCAGCGACGAGAACCCCGTGCCAAAATCGTCAATCGCGATTTTAACGCCAAGCTCTTTGAGTTCGTGCAATTTGCTTTCCAACATGGCTGAGCCATGCATAGTCACGGATTCGGTGATTTCCAATTCCAGATGTCCAGGCTGCAGACCTGAATCGTGCAAAGCCTGTCGGACGATGTCGATAAAATCATCTTGCCGGAACTGCACTGCCGAGACATTCACACCAATACGCTCAGGGGCGACGCCGGATTTTTGTAAACCCTTCATCATGTGGCAGGCCGTGCGTAAGACCCAGGCACCCAGACTGACAATTAAGCCCGAGTATTCAGCCAGAGGAATGAATTCGTTAGGCGGTATCATGCTGCCATCGTCGCGACGCCAGCGTATCAAGGCTTCCAGCCCGACTACATGACCGTCATATAAGTCAACCTGAGGTTGGTACATTAAAAATAAACGTTCGGTATCAAAGGCTTTGTGCAAATGCTGCATTAAGGTCGCGCGCTCACGAATTTCCACACCCATGCTGCGTGTAAATAAGGTATAGCTGCCACGATGTAATAATTTGGTGCGTTTTAAGGCTATGCTGGCATCCTTCAAGGGTTCGGCGCCGTCCCCCTGGTAGTCGGCAAGTAACACCATGCCCATTGAGACCGAGACACTGTGCGAGGTGTTTTCTATGTCAAAGGCTTCACTAAACAGGCGACGGACAATTTCAGGTTGCAATTGTGCTTCCGCGCCAAGTAAGCCAAATACATCACCAGAAATCCGTGCGATAAAAATTTCTTGCCCGAGTTCCTGACGCAAGCGGTCTGCCACTGCTTTGAGCAATAAATCACCATAGTGATGACCGAGAACATCATTGATTTCAGCAAAATCATCAATATCAATTAACACCAGCATCGATGGCTGGGGATTTTCAGCGATCACTTTACTGAGTTGTTCTATACAATGCAGGCGATTTGGCATTTTCAGTAGTTGATCACGGTAAGCGTGATTCTTTAACTGACTGACCAAGTGCAGATTATCCAGACAGACATCGAGATTGGCGCAAAATACTTCGAGCAGATTTTGGTTGATTTCGGACAGCGCAGTCGGTAAATCGATATAGGCAGCCAAAGGGCGTTTGCCGCGCCCGGCGAAATACAAGGTCATACTGCCGGGGCTGTACAAGGCTTCTTTATGCGTCAGCACCCAACGCAGTGATTCGCGGATATGGTTATTGTGAATATGGTCAATCGGGCAATTCATTAAATTGCTGTAATGCCCGGCTGATGCAATGACGTTAAAAGCAGGCGTGTCCTTGCTGTCATCCTGGTAATCGGCTTCGGCACATAGCAAACCCTCAGGCGGAATCCCGCAGAGTGCCGCAATCTGCGTCAATACGCCTGCGGCGAAACTGTGTATGCCATGTTCAAACGTAAACGCAGCGCTGGAACGTATGATCTGGTGTAAACCACGACGACTGGCATCGATGGTGCGGATTTGTTCATACGAACGTATCGCCGAAGTCAGTGAAGTCAGCAACTTTTTGCGGGTTAATTCATTTTTGGTTTTGTAATCATTAATATCGTAATCGCGTATTGCATCTTCTTCGGGTGCATAACCTGGTTGCCCCGTACGCAAGATGATACGGGTATCAGTCCAGCCCAATTCATCGCGAATAAAGCTGACTAATTCCAGGCCTGCTTGCTCCGTTTCCATCACCACATCGAGTAACACCACGGCAACATCGTTCAAGTCTTTAAATACCTCGCGGGCTTGCGCTTTTGAGTAAGCGTGTATCAGTTGCAGTGGCCGATGATTGACTATCACCCCTTTTAAGGCAAATTCAGTGGAGTGGTGGACATCTTCATCATCATCCACAATGGCGATTTTCCAACTAGCGGTTTCTTTGTTGTCGACAGAATCCAGACTCTCTTCGGCAAAAAGCATTAATTCGTCTTCGTGCGATGTTGTCATGCCACCCCCAGGCTGCGGCTACGTCTCCGTGCAAGCATGCGTTGTGCATGCTGACTATTATTGGCCTTGCTACTTTGCAGTTAGTCGCCTCGGATTGAACCGGGCGACGTGCTTGCATGCAATCCCACGTTTTAGTATAGGTGATGGAAAGCAATTCAGGAATATTCCGCTCACTCTATACTGGCAAGCTTACAGTTCAATTACGCCCAGAATAAGGGCGTTAAATGGCTATACTGGAGGGGAGTATATCTGTCGAGGGAGATAGATTTGCGCAGACCTTAGCCAAGGCGCTTTGGCTTAGAAAAACAAAAAGCTGCTCAGGTCACCCCAAGCAGCTTGATGTTTGAGAACTAGCGAATGTGGCTTATTTTGCGCTAGCTGAGGCTGCGGCACTTGCAGCAGCAGGTGCGCTGGCTGCTGGCGTGCTGGCTGGAGCTGCAGGTGCCGATGCACTGGTGGATGCACTGGCAGCGGCAGGAGCAGCTTTGATATCGATCTTAGCCTGAGCTTTCAGGTCATCCAGCATTTTTTTCAGATTTTGCTGTTGCAATTGCTGAGTCAAGCCAGCTTTGACCTCATCCAGAGCGGGTACGGTAACTGGGCGGCTGTCGTCCAACACGATAACGTGATAGCCATATTGCGATTTCACAGGTTCTTCAGTGAATTTGCCTTTTTCTAATTTAGCAACGGCTGCACCAAATTCTGGCACCATGCCACGCGGGTCAAACCAACCTAAATCACCGCCTTTGTCTTTCGAACCAGGATCTTTGGATTTGGATTTAGCTAAACCATCAAAGGCTTTAATGTCTTTTTTGATTTTGGCGATGATGTCTTTGGCTTCGTCTTCTTTCGCAACCAGGATATGGCGCGCTTTGTATTCATTGCCAGCCTGGGTGGATTTGAATTTGTCGTATTCCGCTTTCAAATCAGCGTCGCTGACTGTGGCAGTTTTGAAGTAATCCTTCACAAAGGCATTTGCCAGTATCGATTGCTTAGACATTTCCAGGGCATCAGCAACTTCCGCACTCTTGTCTATGCCTTTTTTCGCAGCTTCTTGCGCCGCCAGAATTTGCATAGCCAGGTTTTCGATCACCATTTTACGAGTTTCCGCATTATCAGGCATGCCTTGCGCAGCTTGTTGCGTCATGATTTGATCGAGTTGCTTTTTACGGATCACGGTACCGTTTACAGTCGCAGCAACTTCCTGGTCGGCCTGGCTCGTCGAAGCAGAGGCTGAGCTATTTGCATCGGCCTTCTTGTCGTCGTTACAGCCAGCCAACATCGCTAATACCAGTACACTTGCTAAAACAGCACTCGTTTTCTTTTTCATATATTCCCTCAGATTTGTTCGTTGAAGTCAGCCTGGCTTAGGCAATCACGACGGAAAAAAGTTTCACGAAACAGTGTTGACAAGCCGGCCAGTCTGCGATGCAGCATTCTAACCGCGAATCCATAACTATGCAGTTTTTTTTGTAAAAGCGTTATTTTACTTACCTTCAGGGAACAAAATTCTGGCAAAGCGTTCAAAACTCGCCAGTGCCATCCATTACATTCAATAATCAAGGAGACAAAAATGCGGGCTACAACCTTGCTGTTAAGTGGCGTCTTACTGCTCAATCCAATGCTGAGTCCCTGGGTACAGGCGCAACAACGGGACTATGCCGCGCACCAAGAAAAACTCGACCTGGCCTTGATTAATGCCTTGCGCGACGAAGCCTTGAATCGTTCGCAGGCACAAAATTACCTGGCCAGCCTGACCGATGAAATTGGTCCACGTCTGACGGGTTCGCCCGGGTTAAAGCATGCCGCCGATTGGGCCAGACAGACTTTACAAGGTCTGGGCTTACAACAAGTGCGTAGCGAAAGTTTTGCCCCTTTTGGCGTGGGCTGGACTTATAACAAAGCCAGTGCCCGCTTAATTACCCCGTTTGCCCTCGACCTTACTGCGATACCCAAAGCCTGGACTCCGGGCACTCAAGGTGTGCAACGTGGCAAGCTGATGATTGCGAAAATCAATGCCGAAGAAGATTTTGCGAAATGGAAGGGCAAGCTTGCCGGCGCCATCATTATGCTGGAGACGCCACGTTTGCTGAGTCCGCATACAAAAGCCGATGCCCAGCGTTATAGTCACGATGATTTACAAGAGTTACAAAATTTCCCGACTGAGGCCAGCAGTTCGCCACGCGGTGATTTAGCGACGTATTTGAAAAATTTCCACTTCCAAAAGAAATTGTTGCCCTTTCTGACAGAAGAAAAGGTCTTGGCGATCATCAGCCCTTCGCGCGGTGATGATGGCACTATCTTTGTGCAAGGTGGTGGCAGCTATAAAAAAGGTGAAGCGATGGGGCCAACCAGCCTGGTGCTGGTGACCGAAACTTATAATCGCTTATATCGGCTGACTGAAAAGAAAAAAGAGCTGGAGCTCGAACTGGATGTGCAAGCCCAGATTCATGCGGAAGATCCACAAGCGGCCGTCAATGTGCTGGCGGAATGGCCAGGCAGTGATAAAAAAGACGAAGTCGTGATGCTGGGCGCGCATCTGGATTCCTGGCATGGCGGGACCGGGGCGACCGACAATGCGGCAGGCGTGGCGATCACCCTGGAAGCTTTGCGCTTATTGAAAGAGGCTGGTTTTAAACCACGCCGTAGCATCCGTATTGCCCTGTGGGGGGGTGAAGAGCAAGGCTTGCTGGGTTCACGCGCCTGGGTCAAAAAAAATCTGGCAGAACGTCCTGAGCCGACTGATCCGAAAGAGCTGGAATTGCCCAGTTTTGCCCGTAAGCTGACTGGGCCGCTCAGCTACAAAGCTATGCACAGCAAGGTCAGTGTCTACTTTAATCTGGATAACGGGGCAGGCAAGATTCGCGGAATTTATGCCGAAAATAACGCCGCAATCAAACCCATTTTTGAAGCCTGGCTCCAGCCTTTCCACGATTTGGGTGCCACGACGGTGACTTTGCGCAAGACAGGCAGCACCGATCACGTCAGTTTTGACAGCGTTGGCGTGCCAGGTTTCGAGTTTATTCAAGACCGGCTGGATTACTCGGCGCGGACCCATCATTCGAACATGGATGTGTACGATAAAGTGCCTAAAGAAGACATTATGCAAGCCAGTCTGATTATGGCCAGTTTTGTTGCCCATGCCGCGAATCGTGAGGAAATGCTGCCACGTAAGCCTTTACCTAAAGATCCGGCCAAGCCAGGTTCCGGCGATTCGGGTAAGTAAATCATTTAGTCTGCACCCGCTACCACGCAAGCCGCAGACTCGTTACACTATCGGGGTAGTGGGCAACCAGCCTGCCCTACCCTGATAGGTGGTGACGCAAAATGACAGCAACAGATATTCCAGTGGACTTAAGTGGGATCACACCCGTCGGTATGACGGCACAGGCCGGAATTGCCGGTGTGGTGATCGCTGAATTAGCCCAGGAAAAACGCGGCTTGCCAAATTGGCAGGCATTCCATTACGAGCAAATCAACCCTCAAGAATTTGAAGTGACGGGCGGTGTGCTTGATCCCAGTCTCTCGGGCATGCGCAAGTTTTCCGGCCCTCACGAGACGGTGATACTGCAGGCCAGTGCGATTTTGCATGCCTTGCAAATGCGCATAGCAGCCGAATTGCCCTCAGCGCCAAAGCCCGCCGAAAATAAGCCGCTGACTACCGCCCCGGTGGCCTCTTTGTCAGAGCATCCGTTGATGCCAGCTCAGCCAGTTTGCGGCAGCGAGGCCGCGCATCTGCCTTACCTGCAAGTGACGCTGGCACTGCCGCAGCAGCCTGAGGCACGCGCTCGTTTGCTGGCGCAGCTCGCGACCGGGACGGTGTTTGATGGTGCGACGGTAGTCGCCAGCGCATTGCTACCCGTGTATCCGCGTTCTTGATCTTGATAAATAATTGTGCGCTAGCAAGATAGTCTGAATTGTCCTGCGCTTGAGAATGGTAGATACTGTGACTATTCTGGTTTTCCACAATACCAGATTAGCTACACTGGTATAGGCTACGCATTTCGTATCGCTCATTCTCAAGGAGACAGCATGAGTTCCAGCCACCTGGCCGAATTAATCGCTTATCAGCAACAACACGCAAGTTCGGCTAACAGCCGTCAAGGCGACTTCATCAGCAATTATTTTGAACGCACCGATCCGGATGAAATTCAGGCACGGGGTGCCGCAACCTTATTCGCCCAGGCAAATGCACACTGGCGTTTAGTCGATGCTGTCAGACCAGCACAAACGCCAGTGATACGGATTTATAACCCGACCTTAGCCGAAGATGGCTACATTAGCGAACACACGGTAGTGCAAATCGTCAACGACAATATGCCGTTTTTAGTCGATTCGGTGACGATGGCGATTAACCGCCGCGGCTTGACCGCGCATTGGATAGTGCATCCGCTGATGGCAGTGCAACGCGATGACCAGGGTGGCTTAAGCGCAATCAGTTCTGTTGCAGCGGCTAAACAGAGTGGCGCGATACCCACCATAGAATCGCTGATCATGGTTGAATGCGACCGCATCGTCGATGAAAACGAAAGACTGGCCTTGCTCGACGATTTGCAACGCACCTTAGTTGATGTACGCGGTGCGGTGGTGGATTGGCAAGCGATGTTGCAACGCATCGCAAATGTACGTCAAGCTTGTGCGACACAAGTGCAAGGCGGTAGCAAACGCGATGAAGCACTGGAATTTTTAGCCTGGCTGGAAGACCGGCGCTTTACCTTCCTCGGTGCGCGCGATTACGATTTAGTCCGCGAAGGCGATAAAGTCAGCCTGGTTGCCATTCCTGACAGTGGTTTGGGCATCTTGCGCGCAAAAGTACATACGCCGGTGACGTATTTGCCACCCGCGGTAGTGCAATTGATGGATTCCGATGAATTAATCCTGGTCACCAAGGCGATGACACGTTCAACTGTGCATCGTCCAGCCTGGCTCGATTATGTGGCAATCAAACGCTTTAACGATGCTGGTCAGGTCATCGGCGAATCGCGTTTCTTGGGCTTGTATACCTCGGTGGCGTATTCTGAACCCGTCAGCAGTATACCTATGGTCAGGGAACGGGTCGCGGCGGTGATGGCGAACTCCGGCGTGGTGCCAGAAAGCCATGCAGCGAAATCCTTGCAAGCGATACTTGATGATTATCCACGTGATGAATTATTTCAGATCGATAGCCAATTATTGGCTGAACACGCGATGGGTATTTTGCGCTTGGAAGAACGTCAGCGTACCCGGGTATTTTTGCGGCGTGATCCATTTGGCCGCTTCACGTCGGCGCAAGTGTTTGTGCCACGCGATCGCTATAACACCGAATTGCGCGTCAAAATCGGCAATGAATTAATGCAAAGTTTAAATGGTGCAGCGGTGGAATTTACCCCCATGCTGACCGATAGCCCGATGGCGCGGATACACTATCTGGTGCGCGCCAGTGCGCAAGCCCCACAAGACTTGAATTTAAATGCCCTCGAAGCGCGCATTGCTAAGCTAAGTCAGCGTTGGGAAGATGAATTCACCTATGTGTTATTGCGCAGCCACGGCGAAGCCAAGGGCTTAACCCTGGCGCGGCGTTTTGCACAAGCCTACCCTACCGCCTATCGTGAAGATTTTGCCGCGGATATGGCGGCTGAGGACGCCTTGGTGCTGGATAGTCTGCAAGACAATAATCAAATGCAGGTCAAACTTTACCGGCCACTCGATGCGCCAGCCGGAATGCTGCGCTTTAAGATTTACAACCTGAGTAAAGTGGCCTTGTCGGATTCCTTGCCCTTGCTTGAACACATGGGCGCGCGCGTACTCGATGAGCATCCGTATCAAATCAATACCGGTGAGGCGTGCTTCTGGATTCATGATCTGGGCTTGCAACTTGGTGCAGGCATCGAGTTATCGCAAATTAAAGCGCGCTTTGAAGCGCTGTTTTGCATGGTCTGGAATGGCGAGGTTGAGAGTGACGATTTAAATCGTCTGGTCTTAAATACCAAACTCGATGCCCGCTCTATCGTGGTCTTGCGCGCTTGTTCGCGTTATTTCAAACAACTTGGTTTTGCCAATAGCCAAAGCTATATCGAAGCCGCTTTGAATAAAAATGCGCGTATCACACAATTAATTGCCGAATTATTTGGTGCCCGTTTCAAGCCCGATTTTGTTGGTGAACGTGAAGCGGCGCAAGCGCAGATACTCGAACACATCGATCAGGAAATGGCGAAGGTTGAAAGTCTGGATGAAGACCGGATTTTGCGCCAGTTTATTGCGACGATACAAGCCACGGTGCGCACCAATCTCTGGCAAACCCAGGCCGATGGCAGCTTTAAGCCGTATATGAGCTTTAAGATTAATCCGCGCAATGTGCCGAATATGCCTGAACCCAAACCCTTGTTTGAAATCTGGGTGTATTCACCACGGGTCGAAGGCGTGCATCTGCGCTTTGGTAAAGTGGCACGCGGTGGATTGCGCTGGTCTGATCGACGCGAAGATTTCCGCACTGAAATTCTGGGCTTAGTTAAAGCCCAGCAAGTTAAAAATACCGTCATTGTGCCGGTCGGTTCTAAGGGCGGTTTTGTTTTGAAAAAAGCGCCGCCAGCGACTGAGCGCGATGCCTATCAAGCCGAAGGTGTGGCTTGCTATAAAACCTTCTTGTCGGGTTTATTGGATTTGACTGATAACATCGTCAAAGGCCAAATCACGCCGCCAGTCAAATTAGTCAGACACGATGCCGATGATCCCTATCTGGTGGTGGCGGCCGACAAAGGCACCGCGACTTTCTCGGATATCGCCAATGGTATTTCGGCAGACTATGGTTTTTGGCTCGATGATGCTTATGCCTCGGGTGGTTCGGTCGGTTACGACCATAAGAAAATGGGGATTACCGCACGCGGTGCCTGGGAATCGGTTAAACGCCATTTCCGCGCGATGGGCATCAATACCCAGACCACGCCATTTACCGTCGCCGGTATCGGCGATATGTCGGGTGACGTATTTGGTAATGGCATGCTGTTATCGCCACAAATCAAATTAGTTGCGGCATTTGATCACCGCCATATTTTTATTGATCCGAGTCCCGATCCAGCGATTTCCTTTGCTGAACGTCAGCGCATATTTAATTTGCCGCGCTCAAGCTGGGATGATTACGATAAGAGTTTAATTTCTGCGGGTGGCGGGGTTTATCCACGCAGTGCCAAGTCGATTACTTTGTCACCTGAAGCACAGGCGGTATTGGGTTTAGACAAAGCTGAAATTGCGCCAGTCGATTTATTGCGTGCGATCTTGCTGGCGCCAGTCGATTTACTTTACAACGGCGGCATAGGCACCTATGTCAAAGCCAGCTTTGAAAGCAATGCTCAGGTGGGCGATAAAGCGGGCGACGCCTTCCGTGTGAATGGCCGTGATCTGCGCTGCAAAGTGTTGGCCGAAGGCGGTAACTTAGGTTGCACCCAAAATGGTCGTATCGAATTTGCGCTGGCAGGTGGCCGGATTTATACCGATGCGATTGATAATTCAGCCGGGGTGGATTGCTCAGACCACGAAGTGAATATCAAAATTTTATTGGGTGGTATTGTTGAAGCCGGCGACTTAACACTCAAGCAGCGCAATGATTTACTGGCGTCGATGACTGATGAAGTCGCCAGTCTGGTCTTGACCGACAATTATTATCAAACTCAAGCCATCGATATCGCGCGTCATCGTCCGGTGTATTTGCTGGAAGGTCAGCAGCGCTTAATACAAAGTCTGGAAGCGCAGGGACGCTTAAACCGGGCGCTGGAATTTTTACCGGGTGATGAAGAAATCACCCGTCGCAAGGCGCAAAAACTCGGCTTGAGTGCACCGGAAGGCGCGGTGGTGCTGGCCTATGCCAAGATGGCGGTGTTTGACGACTTAATCGCCAGCAATTTGCCCGACGATCCTTACTTTGCCAGTGCCTTACAAGCCTACTTCCCCAAAGTACTGAGTGAGCGTTTTGCCGAGGCGATTGCGAAGCACCCCTTAAAACGGGAAATAATCGCTACCTATATCACGAATAATGTGGTAAACCGCGCCGGTGCTACCTTCGTTAATTTCATCGCCTCTGAAGCCAGCGCCAGTGCGGCCGACGTAATACGTGCGTTCACTTTGGCGCGCGAAATATTTGATCTGGAAGCTTTATGGGATCAGATTGATGCGCTCGATTATGTCGTCAGCAGTCAGTTGCAACTCGATTTGCTGTCGCAATTAATCACCGTGGCGCAACGTGCTTCGCGCTGGATTTTACGTCTGCGTTCAGCAAATAAAGATTTGCCGAGCATGATACAGCGCTATCAACCAGCCGCACGCGAGTTACGCTGGCAGCTGGATAACTGGTTGCCAGAAGCCAGCCGTGCACAGTGGCAGGCAGCTGCGCAAAGCTTGATACAAGCAGGAGTGGAAACCACACTGGCGCAAAATCTGAGTGCACTCGAATACATTTTCCCGGCGCTCGATATTGCGGATATTGCCGAAGCCAGCCAGGCTAGTCTGGAAACAACTGCGCAGACCTATTTCGCGGTCGATCACGATTTAAGTCTGACGGCCTGGCGCACGCAAATCAACCGTTTGCCTACCGACACCTTGTGGCAAACTCAGGCCCGTGGCAGTGCCCGTGATGATGTGTATTCGATCGCCAAGCAACTCACGCGCAGCCTGCTGGAGCGGCAAATCAGTTCAGCGGATTTGTGTCAGCAATATCAGGAAGCGGTTGAGCGTTTGCATCGCTTGCTCGCGACTATCAGTACGCAAAGTCCGGATTTGGCACCTGTCTCGGTGGCGTTGCGGGAGTTGCGCAATCTGGCTTGATAAGCGCTGGACTTGCAGTGTGCGCTGTAGACAACAATTAACGCTTCTTAACAGTTTGTTTGTGGTTTAGGTTAAGGAAATTAATTGTGTCTGCGCGGTTTCAGTTAGACTTTGCCGCGCAAGAGGGGGAGTTCTGATGAGGTACTGGCGAGCTGCAAGTCTGCGTTTTGATCTGATCGGTAGTCGGAAATGCTTGGCTTTTCATGGCAAGACAGGTAGTCGTATACCTGTTTGCCTGATTGCGGCAGGGCTATTCGGCGCAATCCTGGTTACGCCCACACTGGCGCTCGCGGCGAATTCCGCAGGTCCTGCGGACACGATGTCGACCACGGTGAAAACCGCTTTCTTGCTTTCGTGCATTCCCGCTGTCATGGTGTTGCTGTTGCAAGATATGCGGTTTTGGCTGCGCGCCTTAATGGCGTTGCTCGCCTGGTTGATTTCAGTCGCGCTGATTATTTTGGGCACGGTTTTTTTCTCCACACCCAAAGGCAGCCAAAACAATAAATGGCTGGTCAGTGAGGAGGAGCGTTGGCAAAATAATGGCGCACGCCAAGCTGCTTGTGCAGGTAATTTGCCGCTGTTAAAGCGTGAATTAAATTATGGTAACTGGGATACCGACAGTAAGCTGCGCCTGTTTCGAGAATGTGCGTTAGCGACGCACAATCCAGCGGTGTTAAGTGTTTTGCTGGAAGATTTGAAAAAGCAAGACGGTGGCTCAGGTGCCGAAGCGCATTGCCCATTTTTAGACGCGACCATGCAAACCCTGGATGTGAAACTGATAGAGGTCTTCACTGAGCAGGATTTATCCTTGGCTTGTAGCCAGACTCCCTGGTGGAATCCATTAATTTATGCGGAAAAACTGGACAGCGAGACTATTATTCCCTGGCTGTATTTTTTAGCGAATCACGGTATCAATCTGGCCGAAGTGCGTGGCTCGGAATCCTTACTGGTCTTCGCGTTTGAAAATGGCGATGTCAGGCTAATTAATTTCGCACTGGATTTAGGTATCGATCCTTTTTCATCGCCCAGCAAAAGCTCACCCTGGACACCCTTACAATCCTGGACTTTGCGACGTTTTGGAATACGCCCTACCAGTTACTTACAAAGTCGCACTAACAAATTGTCGAGCAATGAAATCGCCTCGATACAACATCGCTTGCGTGAATTAAATGCCAGTGAAGCGAATCTGGTGTTGACGGAAGGCCGACGTTTTAGTGACTGGCAACTGGCTGAAGATGGTGGTGCCAGCTTATTCCGTTACGTGATGAAACAAGGTGCGAGTCTGGATTGGCCAAGCGAAACCGGACAAGGTATGTTACGTGGCAATACCCCTATCAGTGCACCATTGTATGAAGTATTGAATCAACTCAGTGATAAGCAACTGCAATTGCTGGCTTGCCCACGGAATATCAACAGTGAGGGCCGGCATTCCTTGTATGCTGAGGCCACTAAAGCGAATAATCAGGTTTTAATCGAATTATTAGAACGCCGCAAACTACAGCGTGATTGCCAGTTTTAAGCAAACCGTTCAGGCATCGGGGTCGTAATCGGGCAAGGGTGCTTCAATTTCAGCGATTTGATCATCCCCCTTAGCTTTCGCATTTTGCAAAGCCTGACTAGCCCGTTGCAACATACTCTCCGCCGTATCTTTATGGGCATTGCTGGTAAAACCTGTACTAAAACTCAGCGCACCCGGTTCAGCCCAATCGCAGCTCGCCAGATGATTTTTCAAGCGACGCACCGCTTTATACGCCGATTCTATCCAGGTTGAGGGCATGACTATCGCAAACTCATTGGCGGCGATACGACCAAAGCTATCCAGCGTGCGTAAAATAGTCAGCACTTCGCCAGAAAATTGTTGCAATCTGGCTTTAGCCTGAGCCTGACCAAATTGCTCCAGCGTGCGATCCAGATTATCGATGCTGACCACGGCCAGAGTGAAGGTGTGTCCGGTGCGGTAAGAGCGTGCCAGCTCGGTGTCTAAGGCGGCGATGAGTGCACGCCGGTTTAAAGCACCCGTTAAGTGATCGTGCCGGCTCATGCTATTTAATTGCGCTGCCACACCTTCTAGTGCTGGTAATAAGTTATCTTGCTGGTGCCCGGCTTTCAATGCCTGTATCAACTGTTCCAGCTTTTGCCTGGCATCGCTCAGGGCTTGATTATTATCGAACGACATGTAGACTCCCTCACACTCTGAACATACTGTAACACCAGCCTATGGAATTTGCATCCCCAGCCTCGCCTTGCCAACTTATACACTCTGAGCTTTTCCCGGGAATTCAGCTTTGCATTAAGCGCGACGATTTGCTGCACGCCACGGTATCTGGCAATAAATTTCGCAAACTTAAATACCCTTTGCAGCACATTCAGCAACAAGGCGCGGCGGTGCTCAGCATGGGCGGGGTTTGGTCTAACCACATTCATGCCTTGGCTTTTGCCTGTCAGCGCCTGGGGATCGCTGTTAAAGCCTTTATTCGTGGCGAAGCCGAAACCGCAATGCTCGCCGATTGTCGCGCCTGGGGTATGGAAATTGAGTTTGTAAGCCGTCAAGACTACCGCCAGCTGCGCGCTTTGCCTGCATACTGGGGGCAGTATGTAAATCAGCCAAATACTGTCTGGGTCCCGGAAGGGGGTAGTAGTGCCCTGGCCCTGACGGGTGTGGCCGAGTTAGTCGATGAATTACCATTTATCCCCGATTATATTTGGTGTGCCGCAGGCACTGCCGCAACGTTGGCAGGCATAGTCCAGGGTTTGCGAGGGCGGGCTGAAGCGATCGGTGTGACAGCGATTGCGCAGGGCGACTACTTACATGCCGAAGTTGCGCGCTTACTCAAGGAAAATCAACAAACCGACTGGCAAAATTATCGCTTAATTTGCGATCAGCATTTAGGTGGGTATGCGGTGGTGAATCAGGAATTACGTGACTTTTGCGAACAATTCCTGCAACACAGCGGGATTTTATGCGAACCTGTCTACACTGGCAAAGCCTTAATGGCATTGAGCCGGGAATGTCAGCGTGGCGCCTTCAAGTCTGGCGCCACGGTGTGTTTCATACACACAGGCGGCTTACAAGGCTTGCGCGGTTTTCCCGACTGGCCTGGCAATCCGCCTGGACTCTCACTTAACGTTTGAGTTTTTCGCGGCCTTTCTTAGGGGCTTTTGTACTGAAATCGGCATTTTTAGGTGCAGTTTCAGCGCCGACTTCGGTAATTTGGATTTGCCGGCCTGAAACCCAGACTTTTTTCAGGTAAGCGAGCAAGTCTTTCGGCATACCACTTGGTAAGTCCAGAGTGCTGTAGTCATCGTGGATTTCTATGCGACCGATATGACGAGCTTCCAGTCCGGCTTCATTGGCGATCGCACCCACAATATTCGAGGGAGTTACGCCATGCGCGCGACCAACTTCTATCCGATAAGCTTGCATAGGAAATTCCAGGCTACCACTTTCGCGACGTTTGTTCTTGGGTGCTTCATCTTCAAAACGACGTGCTGGTTTAGTCGATTCCCGTGGTGCTGACTCACGCGGGCTGCGCTCGCGCGGCATAGGCACTTCTGCCTGTTCGGTCCAGGGGCGTATCCGCAAAGCCTGACCCGCAACGCGGACTTCTTGCAAAATATCGAGTGATTCCTGGCTTAAGTCCTCTGGTAAATCAACGATGGAAAATTGGTCTTGAATTTCTATGCGGCCAATTTGACGCGACTCGATCTGGATTTCATTGGCAATCGCACCGACGATATTGCCGGGTTTAACGCGATGCTTATGTCCAACTGCAATCCGGTAACTACGCATACCTGGTTCAGCCAGACGCGCTGGGCGTGCTTCATGACTACGTGGGGCGATTTCCTGACTCAGCACATCACGCTGCTTTTTATCCATCAGCAAGGGCTTGTCGCCTCGGGCCATGCGCGCTAAGGCGGCGGCGATTTCCAGCATGGGCACATTGTGTTCAGTCTCTAAGGCTTCCAGCACGCCTTTGTATTGATCGAGTTCATCTTGTTCAATGATGTCGAGGATTTGCTGACGGAAGCGATTAATCCGCGCGTCGTTGACATTTTGTACTGTTGGCAAAGTCAGTGGCGAAACCGCTTGCCGCGTGGTGCGTTCGATTAAGCGCAAGAGATTTTTTTCGCGCGGGGTGATGAACAATATCGCCTCACCACTACGTCCAGCACGGCCAGTACGGCCAATACGGTGGGTATAGCTTTCCGGATCATAGGGAACGTCGTAGTTAATCACGTGGGAAATCCGCTCAACGTCCAGACCCCGTGCGGCGACGTCAGTCGCCACCAGAATATCAATCTTGCCTTCTTTGAGTTGTTGTATGGTGCGCACACGCTGTTGCTGATTCATGTCACCATTGATCGCTGCAGCAGAAAAACCGCGCGCATCGAGTTTTTCGGCGAGCTCTTCGGTTCCTTGTTTCGTGCGGCTGAAAATGATCATGCCATCAAAGGTTTCGGCTTCGAGTATGCGTGTCAGGGCATCAAGCTTATGCAAGCCACTGACTAACCAGTAGCGCTGGCGGATATTTTCTGCGGTACTGGTTTTGGCCGCGATGGTGACTTCGGCCGGGTCTTGCAAATAGGTTTGTGCAATCCGTTTAATCGGTGCCGGCATGGTCGCTGAAAACAACGCGGTCTGGCGCGAAGCCGGGGTTTCTTGCAAAATCCGTTCGACATCATCAATAAAGCCCATGCGCAACATTTCATCGGCTTCGTCGAGCACCAGGGTATTAATCTGGCTTAAATCGAGCGAGCCTTTATCGAGATGGTCGATGATACGACCAGGTGTGCCGACCACCACATGCACGCCACGTTTTAAGGCACTTAATTGCGGGCCATAGCTTTGACCGCCGTAAATCGGCAAAACGTGAAAGCCAGGCATAAAGCGTGCATAGGTTTGGAAAGCTTCGGCGACTTGTATCGCCAGTTCGCGGGTTGGCGCCAGCACTAATGCTTGCGGGCTGCGTTGCTGGGTTTGCAAACGCGCTAAAACAGGTAAGGCAAATGACGCGGTTTTTCCGGTACCAGTTTGTGCTTGTCCAAGCACATCGCGTCCCGCCAGTAAATGCGGAATGGTGGCAGCTTGAATCGGCGAAGGCGATTCATAGCCTACTTGTTGCAAGGCTTGCAGCAGGCTATCGGGCAAATTTAAATCGGAAAAACTAGTCATAGCAAAAAATTTCTAAATTGAATGTGAATATGGGGCTGACTCGGAAGCCCAACAGGCCTGCCACTCTGGCCATTAATAATTGGCGATCAAGCAAGCCTGCGAAATAAAGTAGACTTACTACTACCCTATCAGTATCAGCTTGTTATATATTCCCAAGATAGTCTTAGTGCTTAACGGATTTTGTCGTTTCACAGTAAACCATCAAAGGCATTTCTACAAATCTCTTTCTGAATCGCATTTACATGTCGCAACTCGCCTTAATCATTGAAGATCACCCTATCTATCGCGATGCGATGTTAGGATTTACCCAAACTTTGGTAGGAAAATCGGAGGCTTATGCAGTCAGTTCAGTGGAAGAGGCGCTGAGCGGGCTAGTCAAGCAACTGCCATTTAACATCATCTTGCTGGATTTAGGCTTACCAGGATTAAAAGGGGTCGAGGCTATCAGTCTCATTAAAAAGAACTGGCCTTTATCAAACATCGTGGTTATTTCGGCATCAGAAAATCGTCGTGAAATTGGCGCCGCCTTACATGCTGGTGCACGTGTAGCGATTTCGAAAGCAGTATCAACTACCACGATGGCGCAGGTTATACGGCAAATTCTGCAAAATAATCACTTAGATACGGATTGGATAACCACAACCGGGAATCACTCGATTGCAAATGATACAGTGCTGAATTTAACGCAAAGGCAAAAAGAGATAATCAGTTTACTTGATTTAGGCTTATCGAATAAGGAAATTTGCTTACGCTTGGGCTTGTCAGAACCGACGGTCAAAATGCATATGTCGGCAATTTTCCGGGTACTGAATGTCAGCAACCGCACGCAGGCGATACTTATGGTGCGTCAATTGGGCTTAAATCAGGCGAACTAGGCTGAATTATGCGCTAATCTGCCAGTTCATGGCTAGTTTTAATTTACTCAGCAACAAATCCAATTGTTAAAAATATAAACTTGTCAGACTATAGCATCGCCTAAAGTGTCCTGAGAAACTTGCGATGGCATAGTCGAATTAAGCCAGGCCTGAGCCTTCAAAGCGTGCTGTTGGCCAGTAAATTCAGCATGGCCTTAGTCAGCGCCTCGGCTTGCAAAGGCTTATGCAAGAGCGTGGCCTGAGTTAGTCTAAAGGATTGTTGAAATTGGTCGGATAAATCACCAGTTAGCAATAAAGCCGGAATTTCCTGATTAAACTCTTCGCGCAATTGTTCTATCACTTGCAAGCCGTTTTCCTGAGTCTTGAGACGATAATCACAAATAATGAATTGCGGCACCTGATTCATGCTGATTAGCGGCGCGCTAGCGCTGGCAAAGTCGGGGCCAGCGACCACTACGCAACCATACTGCTCGAGGATTTGCCGGGTCGCTTGTAAAATGTGCGTATCGTCATCAATCAAGACCACCAGCAAGTCGCGTAATTCGCAAAGGCTGGCTTTTTGTTCGCGAACCTGACGCGGCGTGTGGTTGCTCGACGCTAACGGGGCAGGCAGGCAAAATATAAAAGTGCTGCCTTGTTGTGGTTTCGATTGCAAACGTATATCGCCGTGCAATAAGTTGGTCAAGCGTTTAACGATAGCTAATCCCAAGCCCAACCCTAACTTGTTTTGATCGAGCTGCACGAATTCATCGAAAATTAAGGCTTGATCTTGTTCAGTAATACCGGGGCCGGTATCACTGACACGTATGCCGATTTTTCCAGGTTCCGCCTGCGTGCTGACTTCTACCTTACCTTGTTTAGTATAGCGGATGGCGTTGGCGACCAGATTGCGCAATACTTGCTCGACCAGGTCGGGATCACTGTATAAACCCAGTTCACAGGGATAGACCACGAATTCCAGCGATTTATCTTTGGCTAAGGGCGCAAAGGTAACCTGAATTTTATCGAGCACGGCTTGCAAGCAAAAATGACGCAAGTTAGGCTGAACAATTTGTGCATCCAGACGTGACATATCTAGTAAATTAACGAACATACTATCCATGGTACGCGCGCAATCTATCGCGCAACTAAGGATTTGTCGTGGCTTCTCAGGCAGTGCTTGTTCGTTTAAGGTGCCGAGATACAAATTTAATGCGTGCATGGGTTGACGCAAGTCATGACTGGCAATCGCTAAAAAGCGGGTTAGTTCACTTTGTCGTTGTTGCTCATGTTGATTGGCTTTTTGTAAGGCCAGATTCGAATCTTCCAGGGCACGTTTTTGTTGCTGCACTTCGACAGTGCGTGCATTGACTTGCAATTCCAGCGCTTGTTTTTGCCGGATGAGTTTTTCCGTGCGTAAGCGATAGGCTATCCATGGACTAAAAAAGACCAATAAAGTCATACACGTCAGAAATAATGGAGTTTGCCAAAACGGTGGCTCTATCCAGATTTTCATAGTCGCGTGATCTTCACTCCACACCCCATCCGGATTACTGGCTTTTACGTGGAATTTATAACTGCCTGCTGGTAAATTGGTGTAGGTGGCAAAGCGTTTTTGCGCATCGACTTCTATCCAGTCGCGATCAAAGCCTTCGAGGCGATAGGCAAAGCGATTCTTTTGCGGATCTGAAAAATGCAAGGCTGAAAAAGTCAGACTGAAAACACTGTGTTCATGTGTCAAGCGGATTTCATGTAAATCAGGCAAACGACCTGACATTTTTAAATCACGCTGTGCATTTGCTAGAGAATTGACGGATTGATTGAAGATAGAGAAATCCGTGATGACCACACTGGGCGCGACTTGATTCACCAACACTTTACTCGGATCAAATTCATAGAGACCTGAGGTGCGGCCAAAATACATCTTGTTTTTTTGCGCGTCAAAATAACAGGAATTTAGGTAGAAGAAACCATTGTCCATGGTTTGCTGCTTGGTGACGACACGTATTTTTCCTGTTTCAGGATTGAACTCCCACAAATTTTTATCCGTACTCAACCAGAGCTTATGCATGCTATCTTCAGCAATACACTGCACTACGCCATTCAAAGCATAACTTCGGGCACTTTTGCTCGCGTGATCGTAAAGGCTGATGGCATCGTTGCGACCTATCCAGATACGCTGCTGGCTATCTTTAAAAAGCACATGAACGCCGTCAGCCACTTTTTTATCGACACTGGGATAGGTTTTGAGCAAATTGTCGAATTGTTTTTTTCTGACATCGAACAACAATAAATCGTGCACTGTCGCCACTAGAAAATTATCTGGATGCAATTCGAGTATGGCCTGTACGCGATTACTGCTAATCGAACTGGTATCGCCTGGCATATGCCGGTAAGACACAAATTCCTGAGTTTTAGGCTGGTAGAAATGTAAACCATCGCCACTTGCCAGCCACAGATTGCTTTGACTATCGGTATATAACTGGCTGACTAAATTTCTAAAATTGTTTAAACCGTTATGAGGCGAGGTAATTTCAAGGCTCTGGTGTTTTGGGTCGTAACGTCGGAAACCGCCACGTGTAGCCAGGTAGGCAGATTTATCCGGAGCCAGGGCAAAGCTATCCAACATATCGATCTCAGCTAATTCGTTGGGCTTGGCGGTGGGTGGAGTTAAGCGTTTGACCTTGTGTTGCTGTAAATCCAATTCCAGCAAGCCATGTGCATTCGAAGCCAGTAGTAATTTGTCCTGACCATATGGCCGAACTTGGGAAATATTTTCTAATAATTCTGCGGATGTTTCATCCAGCGTATTTTTGATATTCAAAAATTGATGCGAACTTAAGTCGACAAAATTCAAGCCACCAGACCAGGTTGCTATCCACAAAATTCCGCTCTTATCTTGAAAGATCGCTTCAACATCATTGCCAGAAATGCTGCAGGGATTGCCAGTCAGGTGCTGAAAGTAATGAAATTTCTCGTCCGCTTTACGTTGTAACAGCAAGCCTTGCGAAGCCAGACCTAACCAGATTTGCCCTTCCTTGTCCTGAAATATCCGGTATACCGTGCCACTCACAAAACCATCATTTTCATTCAAGCGCCGGCGTTGCATAGGATTCTGATTTAAATCCCAGATTTCCAGGCCAACATTCGTGCCTATCCATAAACGACGGGCATTGTCGATTAATAAGGAGCGCACGGTTTTATGCTGAGAGTCCTGCGATATTTGATAATGCACAAAGTCATCACTGTCGTGTGCCTTGTAGTCCAGACCATATAAATGTCCGACCCAGAGATTACCCTGTTCATCGAGTGTCAGCGAAGTCAGGCGGTTGGTTGCGATTGAGCGTGGGTTATTTTCCTGATGCTGCCAGACCGTGAAGCGTCCAGTCGAAGGATTAAAGTGTTTTAAGCCATTTCGGGTGGCCAGCCATAAGCCGCCCAAACCATCATCGATCATGGCCTTGATCGTATCGTTTTCAGCGACGGGTAGTTGTGAATAAAAACGCTGAAACTGGGCCTTCTCACTGTCGTATAAATGCAAGCCTCCTCGATCGGTTGCTATCCATAAGCGACCTTGATTATCGGTGTGTAAAACCCGTATCCAGTCATCATCTAAACTGCCGGGGTTGCCAGGTTCGTGTTGGAAATTTTGGAAACTGTAGCCATCATAACGAAATAAACCATAGCGACCGCCTATCCACAAAAAGCCTTGTTTATCCTGGCGTATATCGGTTAAACCTGAGGTTTTTAAATTTTCCTGAGGCATCAGCTGATTAAAATGCAGGGCATAAGTTTGCCGTGTCTGAGTAGTGTTGCTTTTTGCCTGGCTAGCCGACATCGCTAACAGGCAAACCAGCGCGATAAAACCCTGGCATGCGCAGTGTAAAAATTGCTTGCTCAGGTGTTGACTGAGGTAATGAAAGCCACGGCGAAAAAGTGTGCTGTTACTGGGCATGCTAAAAGGTGAAAGTGGTGGTTCGGTTGGATGGCGAGTATTATGCTGAAGTGCGCAGGCCTTGGTTTTCGTTGGCATATCCTGACACTTCAGGATGGCAGCAACATGGGGCAAAGCGCCTTGGCTAGCCATTCTGGTGGCTGGCGACAATTTTAACTGCTTTAACCCGAAATAGTGGTTGTCGCCACCTATTCTAAAGTAGGGGGGCGTGGGCACCACGCCGATTTTTATGGCATAGCGAGTGGTGTTGTGGTGAATCTGGATAGAAGTGGAATAAATGCAAATTTTGATCGTGAGTGATACAGCAAATCTCGCTGATGCAAATAGTTTGTCGCATCAGTTGCAGCGACGTTGCAGCAAGATTTATCGGATTATCATCGATGATTTGGCTGAGCAAAGTAGCTACAGTCTGGAACTGACCAGCATGGCTGGCTGGATTTTGCGTTGGCAACAGCAGAACCTGAATCTGGCAGAAATAAGTCTGGTACTGTATCTGTGTGCAAGTCAGTGGCCTGATACCAGCGTACCGTCACAGATCGCCACTGCGGAGGAATTCGAAACCATTTTGCACCAACAAGCCTTGCTGTCAGCGTTGCAATTAGCATCCGAGTCCACTGCGCTTTGGTGTAACACAGCGGCAGCGCGACAGGCGACTGCCAATCCCATCCGGTTATATCACTGGGCACAGCAGGCAGGTTTAAGGATACCTGCCAGCCTGAGTAGCAATGAAGCGCAGCGGATTCGAGACTTTATTCGCGATTGTGGTGGCCGGGTCCTGGCCACTGCGCTGTCTTCATGGTATCCGCGAGAAAGTCAGGAAAATACTGGGGCTACTATTCTCAGCCTGGCACAATGCGAGTTTGACGATGCTTTGTTTTACAGCCCGGCGCTTTACCAGGAATTAATCGATGTAAAGTATTCAGTGAAAGTGTTAATAACTGCCAGTGTGGTTTCTGCATATCAAGTTAGTTTATCCGGCAATTTGCAAATGGCACATGGTCCCTGCTCCCAATTCGCGCCTTGCCCACTCACTATCAGTCAGGATCAGATTGCGCAATGGCAACACTTTCTGCAGATTGCTGGCTTGAAGCTTGCCACCCTGGATTTCGTCATTGATCAACAGCATACCTGGTGGTTTATCGGTATCTCTGATCGCTTACATTTGCATGAAATGCAACAAGCGCGAGCCGCATCGACTTTGGTGGAAGACGTGGCTGATATGCTGCTTCACAGTCTGAATTTACCCGCGCAGAAATCAGCGGAATTAAGCTGACTTAAGTAAAGCAGAGACAGTAAGCTGGATTTGGTCTGTCTGTAATTAGGCGGTGTAGCTACGTGCAGGCAGGGACAGCAAGACTTTGCCAATTAAGTACATAAATGGCAAAAGCGGATGAAATCAAAAATAAGTTAAAATATCGCTTGCAATTAAATAGTGCACTATTTAAAATGCATAAAACTTCAACTCACTTGCGATTAATCATGTTGGAAGACGATAAAAACAGCCATCCCTATCAGGCGCTTATGCTCGGTGAACAACTTTGTTTTGCCTTGTACTCGACCTCGCTGGCGATGACAAAAATTTATCGTAAATTGCTCAAACAATGGGATTTAACTTACCCACAATATCTGGTTTTAATGGTGTTGTGGGAGCAAGATGGCTTAAGCGTGTCACAAATCGGTGAACCTTTGTTTTTGGATTCGGCGACCTTAACGCCTTTACTCAAACGCATGGAAGCGATGGGTTTGTTAACGCGGCAACGTGTGCCAGAAGATGAACGTCAGGTTCAGGTATTTTTAACCAGTCACGCAAAAGAATTACGTGAGCAGGCACTAGCTATACCTGAAACGCTCGCCTGTGCTAGTTCTTGTGATTTGCAGCAACTTATTGATCTGCGTGAACAGTTAGTCAAATTGCGTCAGCAATTGCATCAGTACGCCGATACCTTGACTTGAGTCGGGTCCTGCTACAGGTCATGGCAACACAGAACCAGGGAGCCGCTAATTGCTTGATTTTGTCTGGTTGGGTTACAGCGTAGTGTGTAGTTTCATTCTTGGTCAGCAGCTTAACTTAGTCGTGCTGATTTTTTAGAAAATATAAGTAGTGCGCTATTTAATAGTGAAGAAGTTAAATTGTTTGCTTAGCGTTGGCATCCCGCTAAATCGAACCAGAATCATACAGTGATGCCTTATTAACAGGAGTAAATCATGTCTATCGAAAACGTTTTATATCGTGCACAAGCAACAGCAACGGGTGGCCGTGAAGGTCGCGCTGAAATCCCCGCAGCCGATTTGGCCTTGAAATTAACTACCCCTAAAGAGTTGGGCGGTGCCGGTAATCAAGGTGTAAATCCTGAGCAATTGTTCGCTGCTGGTTATAGTGCTTGTTTTATCGGCGCCATGAAATTCGTCGCTGGTCGTGACAAAATCAGCTTGCCAGCGGATTTGAGTATCAATGGCCTGGTGGGGATAGGCGCGATTCCAAATGGCTTTGGTATCGAAGTGGAGTTGCAAATCAGCTTGCCCGGCATGGACAAAGCACAAGCCCAGGATTTGATACACAAAGCACATAGTGTGTGCCCGTACTCCAACGCAACACGCGGCAATATTGATGTTACATTGACGTTGTTATAAGTTAGCAGCGCGACCAAGCTCAGCTTGGCGTGACTGAATTGAAATGGTGCAGGGTTGCGCTAAACAATTGCTAAAGCCCGCACCATGTCTTTGCGCAGTGAGCATAGCGTGTGCGACTTATCGTTGTAAATTGGGGCGGTCCCAAGCGCACGCATATTGCAATAATGTATTTGTAAAATACAAATAAATGCTGCACCATGGCGATCTCGAATCAGGAGGCCGCAATGAAATCAGCACTTGTGTCGATGTTTGCCTACAAAGCCTGGGCGAATCAATTGTTACTTAGTAGTGTGTGTGAACTCGGTTCACAATTGGCGCCAGCGCGCTTGCAGCAAGTGCTGGCTATTTATGACCATGCCCAGGTGGTCGATGCCATATTTCAAGCACATTTGCTTAAAAAAACACATGCCTGGAACGCAAGCGAGTCAGAAAAATTACCCGGATTGACCGAACTAAAGCATCGTGTCAGCGAGACCGACACGTGGTATAGCGAATTTGTGACGACGGCAAGTGAGGCGGATTTAGCTGAAATCAGGCATTTCCACTTTACCGATGGGCAGCCTGGCACGATGAGCGTGCAGGAAATACTCTGGCATGTATTGAGCCATGCCGGCTACCACCGCGGCAGCATGGCTCAAATTCTTGAAGATCAGGGTTTGCCAAGTCCAGCCGATAGCCTCACTAAATTTCTGCATTACACCCAAGCTCACAGGCGGCTCAGTTAAGCTTAGTCTGGTTCAAGCCAAGGTTGCGTCTGACAAACCAGGCGGTTACCGTTTTACGCAGTGTGCGCTGGGGTTTAATTAAATCCTGAAGTTGTGTCGGGGCTTGAGTCAGGCAACGATAGCCATCAGCTGTAATTACGACGGTATCGGAATGACGGAAGCCGCCCATTTCAGATAAATACAGGCCAGGCTCTATCGATACCACCATGTTTTCTTGTAATACGTCCTGGCTGCCGTTGGCCAACCAGGGGCGCTCGTGGTTGTCCAGGCCAAAACCATGACCACAACGATGTAAGCGTTGACTGTAGTCACGAAAACTGGCTGGCTCCATTCGCTACTGATTCAACTTTTACAGTCCACGAATCTGGCATGCCAGCACACCGAACCCGCTCCAGAGTGCTGGCGTTGTTGCGCTACTTACTGCGGATTTTTTGACATCGCGCTGTAACTGTTCATCAAATTGCGATAATCGGGAATATGTTGCGCAAACAAAGCCCCAAGTCCCGCTACGTCATTGCGCCAGTCACGGTGCAATTCTCCAGCCGCTCCAAACCAGGACATTAATTGCGCTCCAGCTGCAGACATTCTGTCCCAGGCAGCATAACGCGTAACTTCATCGAAGGTGCCTGAGGCGTCGGTAATTACGAATACCTCAAAGCCTTCAGCAAGCGCTGACAACACCGGAAAGGCGACACAAACTTCCGTCACGACACCTGCGATTATCAATTGCTTTTTACCCGTTGCTTTGACTGCTTTGACAAATTCTTCATTGTCCCAGGCATTGATTTGACCAGGGCGTGCAATATAAGGTGCATCAGGAAAGGTTTCCTTCAACTCAGCCATCAAAGGACCATTTGGGCCATTTTCAAAACTGGTAGTCAGTATCGTCGGTAACTGGAAGTACTTCGCTAAATCAGCCAGAGCTAACACATTATTGCGAAATTTGTCGGGTTCGATATCCCGCACCAGCGATAACAAGCCAGCCTGATGATCAACCAGTAACACAGCCGCATTATTTTTATCCAGACGTACATAGGGTTTGCTCATGATAATTTCCTTGTTTGATTAATCCTGAAAATGCTGCCTGTTGAGTAGCATGACGCCCCGACAGTCAGATACTGCTTTAGTTCAGTATCCGCTGCATGAGTGGTGGAGCTATTCTAGCGATCTGCCTTTAGCCTGATTAGATGGTTAAAATGGAAAATACTTTACATAGGATGGGATAATGGATTTAAACCAGGCTTCAGTCTTCGTTAAGGTGGTGGAGACTGGCAGCTTCAGTGCCGCAGCACGTCAACTACGGATACCTACATCAACCGTGAGTCATCGTGTCGCTATGCTGGAAAAAAGTCTGGGCGTCACTTTATTGCAGAGAACCACGCGACGTCTGCATTTAACCGAAGCGGGAAATCTCTTTTTTCAGCATGCCTTAGCTGGCATCGCACAATTACAGCTTGCGAAAAACCAGATCAGTGAAGTGACTGGTGAGGCCAATGGACGATTGCGTGTTACCGCACCGGATGATCTAGGCGACTTTATTTTGACTGACATCATCGAAAGTATGTACAAAGCGCATCCCAAGGTGCAAATCGAATTTGTGCTGACCGGTCGCTATGTCGATTTAGTCGCGGAAGGTGTCGACGTGGCGATACGCGCCGGTAAACTCAAAGACTCTACCCTGATCGCAAAGAACGTAGGTTTTGCGCGCTGGCTGGCATTTGCTAGCCCAGCCTACCTGCAAAGTGCGGCAGCGTTAGAAACACCCGCCGACTTGCAGAATCATTGTTGTGCACAATTCACGCCGTTTGGTCGGGATAGCTGGACTTTATTCAGCGCCACAACCAGTCAGGAAATTGCAATGCCTGGCCAATTGCTGATCAATAATATCGGCGCACTCAGAACCCTGGCTTTATCCGGCGTAGCTCTGGCTTTATTGCCTGAATACTGGTGCCTTGACGATGTCGAGAAGCAGCGATTAGTGCGTGTTCTGCCAGCCTGGCAAGCACGTACCGATCCTATCCACATTGCTTATCCGCGGCAAAAATTTATCTCAGCAAAACTTAAGGTATTTGTTGAAATTGCGGCAGACGTTTTAAGTCAGCGTCTGGACCGAAAATAAAGCTGTTGCCGACGATTTCATTTCTTAAGCCAGCGCAGATTGCACCGCGCTTCATTGATACGGCTAAGTGCAAATTACTAGCGAGTGTTATTCAATGTTGAATTGCCAGTTCATTAAATTATCAAAAAGAGTATACAAATAAACATACTTTTGTATCGTTCCTTGAGTGGGATTGTTAATGGTACATTTTTGTAAATTAAGTTTTCGCAGTAAGTGAAGATTTTCTGGCTGGTTGGTAACAACCTGCCTTTTTTCAAAAGTTGTATCCCTCTTTAAGGACGAGCACGTGAAAAAAATTTGTTCCCCCACTTTTAAGTTGGCGAAATTTGCCGCGGTGATGTTTTTTGCCAGCCTGACACAGACCAGTTATGCCGCGCATAGTTATACCGATAAACTGGTTGCCAATGAAAGTTTGCAAGCCAATGAGTCGATCAAACCACTAGACAACAATCTGGTTTACCTGGTTATGCAAGGTGACGGCAATCTGGTGCTTTATCGCACCCAGGATCAGGTACCGTTGTGGCATGCAAATAGTTACGGTAATCCAGGCGCGGTCGCGGTAATGCAAGGTGATGGTAATTTGGTGGTTTATAGTAAAACTGGAACGGCCTTATTCAATACCGGTACTCACAATCATCCTGGCTCGATCTTGCAATTACAGTCGAATGGGAATCTGGTCGTCAAAGGTCCGGATAACGCGGTTTTATGGGAAAGTAAAACCAGTGCGCAACCTAAACCTATCTATTCCACGCCGTCTTATCAACCAAGCTATTGGAATGATGGTGCCACGGTGCAGTTGAATAATAACTGCTACAACTATGCCAACAACAAGCGCACCAATACCTTTGCGCAACCTGGCCGCGCCCATGGCGTAAGCGGCTATCCCATGACAAGTCAGGCTGTGTATAACGCGGCGGTGGCGGATGGTTTGGTACCGACTACACGTACCGCTACGTCGAGCGAAGGTAAAACTAAGATCGCCTTAGTGGTCGCCCCTGGCATAGACTACCATTGGTATCGTCAGGATAGCGATGGACGCTGGACGCATAAGCCTGGCAGTACCAAGGCAACGAATCTGGACAATAATAATGCGGTGATCTCAAATCCGGAAACCGCAGCACGTGGTATGTACACGGAATTTGTCGGTTACTTCTTCACGCCTTCGGACGCAGTTCAAGGACAAGGCAAAGCCGATATACGTTAATTCTACACACCATAGCTCAGAAAGAAATTTATGAATAAATCGATCTTAAAATCAGGCTTAGTTTCTATCGTATTGGCTTGCAGTGCGTTGTGCGCACAAGCGGGGGAAGCGGTGAAAGCATTAAAAGTTGAATTACTGGTTTACTCTGGACGACCTAATCCTACCTTTGTCGTCAGCGATCCAAAAGAAATTAAAGAGATTCTGAATCTGGCCAATGCGATACCGCGCAAGAAATCATTTACTGCCGAGAGTAATTTGCAAATCGAAGGTAAATTAGGTTACCAGGGATTCCTGGTTACTAACAACTCAGATGTCAATTCCGAATTAAAGACATTTTTTGTGCGCGGAAACAATGTGCAAATGGAATTGATCAGTGGCTCAAAGGCCCTGGGCAAAACCTCGGTAGAACAAGCCACAGCCTTAGATAGCAATACGCGACTGGAAAGCAAATTATTGAACAGTGCCAAAGCCAGCGGTGTTGCCGATGACAAGCTGCTTAAAATAATTGAGTCGGGCAAGTAAGCAGTAGCTATCACAACGGTGACCTGGTTAAAAATGGGTCACCGTTTATTTTTTACAGCGCAACGAGCCTCAGTAGCGTTTGATTTGCTGCTCAGATTATCCACCACAATGCGATTTGGCCCAGCATAAACCAGCTTAAACGGCTGCGCCGGCTAAAATAACTAAGCGCGATCATTAAAATTCCAAAACTCAAAGGGTGTACGCTATGCAATTGCTGCGCTAAACCCAGACTGAGGATGAACATCGCGATCAATTCAGTACTGGATGGCGGCTCAGATTTTTTTTCAGCAGTAGACGCGTCGGCGGAATTATTTTCAACCTCTTCGAGCACTTCTTCGCGCTGCGCATGGCCCCAGCCTTGCGCCGAAGGGGGACTCGACATAGCCGGTTGTTGCGAGGACAAAGTCTGTGGTGACGCTTTGATTTCAGGCAGTTTGGGTGGCTCAGGCAGCGCTCGCTCTTGTGCCATCCACCAGGCAGCGCCGTTGTCACGCAAAAGCGGCCCCGCTTGTGCTACGCGAGCCCGTAAAGCGCTATGTTGCGGCCAGCTAGCCTGAGCTAAGGCAGGATATTGCTGGCGTAATTTAACAAGGCGTGCCAGCCAGGGTTGCCCTTTTTCGGGGTTGACCATGCAGACATAACGCGCATAGCCTTCCATCGCTGACAACACCTCAGGTGCATCTTGCCAATGTGCACCGGCTAAGCCCTTACTTTCGATCTGATGTAAAGTCGCACGGAATTTATGCAAGGTTTTACTGTCCAGATTCGCTTTTTGATTGACGACGATGCCAGTCACTTCTTGTTTCTGGTGCCGCCGCATAATGCGCAATTTATCAGGATGCAGGGTATAACCAGCATCCGCAATAATTTTTCTGACGCGCCAGAGCAATTTGCCTACCGCGCCCTGTGCTTCGGCGGCGCAGGAAAAACTTAAGTCATCCGCATAACGGGTATAGACAAAGCCCAGTTTTTGCGCCGCTGCTTGCAAGCGTTTATCCAGACTCTGACACAATAAATTGGTAATCATGGGGCTGCTCGGCGCACCTTGCGGTAAGTGTCGCTCGCCCATTGCGGCATAATACTCGACACCATCGAGCTTCAGTTTTTGCACGGGAATTTCCGTGCTCAACAATGCCAGGATGGTGCTGACCTGAGCG
This sequence comes from Undibacterium sp., assembly GCA_041913845.1. GTDB lineage: Bacteria > Pseudomonadota > Gammaproteobacteria > Burkholderiales > Burkholderiaceae_D > Undibacterium. The sequence continues at coordinate 28,163 of JAYSEN010000006.1, read as the reverse complement.
CTATAGCCCAATTCGCTGAAAACTTGGCGAACCGCACGCCAACCCGTGCTGGGGAAAAAATCCTTGAGATCCAGATTAATCACAACCGCTTGGTTGATATGTGGACGGGCATTGCTCAAGATGGAGTGTTGCCGTATAAAGCCATGTGCAGCCGGATGACATTCCTGATGCGCTAATAGCCTATCGAGTATCCAATACTGGCAACGTTTCAGTCTGGGCATGGGTGCAGAAATCTGGCGCAAGCCGCCACTCTTTTTCGGCAAGCAAAAATGACGATAATGATGCACCCGGCTAACTTCACGATGAAAGCTTAAGAAACGTAATTCTGCCAGCGTGATGCCTATCGCTTGCGCAAGCTCAGCCGCATTATTTAGTATCGGCAAGGCCTTGGCTTTTAGTTTTTCATGATTACTCTGGCGATAATTTAAAGCCGAAGAAACCCCTTCACCCAAAAACAAAATTTCTTGCTGTCGGCGTTGATGCCAGTGGAGCGCGCGTTGATGTTTTTGTTCTAAGCGCTGACGCTGCGTTTCGAGGCGTCGCTGTTTCGCCGCAGCCATGCGTTGCTTGCGCATTTCACGTAAGGCACGAGCCGGCTCCTGTACCTCAGCTAGCCGTTGCGTCAAATCGCTTAATTGTCGCTGTAGTTCAGCTTCACGTTGTATCAGTTCTTGCGCTGGAACAGGTTGCTGCTGGTTGCTCGGCCAAAATCCCAGCTTTTGCATTTCAGCCAGGACCAATTCGTCTTTACTGTGTGTTTGTAAATGCGCGTACAACTCGGCCCGGCTCATTTCTGAGAGCGCTTTGTTTTGATTGCCGCTGGGTGCAGTACTCATGGTCCAACCTGTTTTGATAGATGTCGCAGGACATCGTTTTAAACTGGTCAGTCAGTAAAACCGGAGAGTGGCAGGAAGCTCGTCGAAGAGCCTTAAGACTGAGTTGATCCACTCGACGCCGTAATTCACTACCGGCGCCAAAGGAATTCAGCGAATTGGAATCGTCTTTGCGCCGGTAGTGAATTACGGCACAGTGAAGAGCGACTCAGTGAAGCAAAGCTAAGCAAGCTGCGAGAATGGCGATACACCATTCGGATTGCAAGAGCCTTCCTGCCAAAACCGATTTTACTTTCTGACCTCCTGTCTGTAAATACGTTTTTCTGTAATCAGTAATTTCTTGCGTTACAAAATAGCGGGAGTAACAAATTCTTCTTTCACCTAAGCCATCTCAGGCCAGCGCTATTTGCTGCTGACGGCTAATTTGTCGCAAGGCCAGCATGTGTGGACATGGGCCACGGTATAAGCGATTTCGTACATAAAATGAACATTCGCATTCGGCCTGACGTAAGCCTTGATCTGCGTCCAGCTGTATCATCACCTGATAGCGGCGTTGTAGCTTTGCCGGGCTATCACTGATTTCTGCGCGCCATTGCTGCACGTTTTCAGGCAGTTCCTGATACTGCAGATGACGCCAGTATTTTGCATTCAATAACTGCGCCGCATCGGCTTCCTGCGTGCTGGCAAAACGCAGACTATCCATATCCAGTGCCTCTCTGACCAGATCACGCCAGCGATACAGCTGATCAGTCGCATCGAATACCACGCGTCCCGATTGCATCAGCCTGCCCAGGCCGCTGGCCGTTTCCGCTGCAGTCAAACCGCAAGCCTGGCTGAGTTGTGTGGCGCTGGCATACCAATGTTGATTCAGATAACTGATGATCGCTTGCAGTGCGCTCGCAGAAATTTCTTCGCGTGACGCCAGCAAGTCAAAATTTCCCGCGCGTGACCAATCGTTCGCAGTCCAGCCTGACAAACCCAGGGTGTAGTCGATCTCGGGTAAATGCGCAATCCAGTAACTGGGTAAGCCCGTACCCAGTAAAATCACGCTAAAGCGCTGACTATGGGCGATTAAGCGTTCTAAGGTCAGCAAGCGGCGACGTCCCCAAATCCGTATTTCCTGAGCCGTATGCCCTTGGTAGAGCGAGCGAGGGCACAGGATTTCAATATTCCAGGGTTCAAAGCGCATTTTTATCGCTTGCCCTGGCTCTAAAATGAAACGCAGCGAACGCGGGCCCTGCTGTTCCAGATGACGTCGCAATACCAGACAAAGATTATGTATGTCCATGGGATGCAAGCTGAGCCGGGTTGCGGGCAAGGCCAGGGCGCTGCTGACTTGTAAAAAGCCACGCAACCAACTATCGGGCAAATCGATTTTCGCTTCGTGGTAAGCTTCATCACGCGCAGTTTGCACTTGAAAACCTGTTGCCATCACGTCAAAGCGCGTGGTTTTATAACTGCGTATCTTTTGAAATTCCTGATATAAATCGGCAGAATAATCAATATTTGTCGTACCGCAAGCAAAGCCATCCTGCGTCGTGAACAGATTGTGGCGACAGCTCAGACTGGCATAACTGGATTCATCCCGGCTGAAGCATTCAAATAAGATTTTATCGGGATGAACACTGATTACCGGATCTAATACCAGCCACATATCACGATTTGCCTGATACAGGTAATCAAAGTATTTTTGTCGGGCTTTATAAAATGGTTGCAACAAACTTTGTTTGAGATTGCGCAGACGCTCAAGCTCCGTTTTCAGTGGCGGGATTTTTTGTTTGAGTTCGGATGCCTGCGCCATATACTCGTTAAGTAACAGGCTCTCATTTTCGGCCAGCCAGTTAAAGTAGGCGCTGCGATCTTTCTTTTGTGTCCGCAAATCAGCGACCACGACATCGTGCATGGCACTGATGGCTTCGCGAAAGGCCAAGGCCGCATGAGGATTTAACTGCCCGGAGAAATGCACAGGTTGACGCAAGGTGTCTGGCGCAAACTGCATTTGTGTCTGGTTTGCGGTATCGCTGACCTGGCTATGACCATAATAGCGGTAAGAGAACTTCATGCGCGTGGCTCCTGGCTCATAGGGTGTTTTAGTTTTTGTGGCACAGCCAGGATTTGCACAGGCCAGTCCGCGGTTTGCATCAGTTCGGGATAGTGTTGCCCGATTTTTTGCAAACTCAGAATATAGGCGGCTTTGTCACGCAAAGTGACAGTCAGCACGAGGCGGCTGAAAAGGTTTGCAACATAATTGGCTGCAGCCTGACTCTGCAAGGCATATTCACTCAGAAATTGGATAATCCGGCTTTTCACGGTGCGCGCCTTATTCACATGCGATAACACACTTAGAAAATACGCGTGTAATTGCTGCAGTAAGGCGGGGCCATCGCTGCTTTGGGTAATTGCGGTTTCCAGCCACTGGCTGACGAATAATTGCATAGAGGCAGAAGGATGTTCGGCCAGATGGGCGACAAATTCAGCGGCTTCGGCTGCATTAAAGCGCTGCAATATCAATTGTCGACCCAGTCTTTGTACCTGAGCTTGTGGATGATCGCAAAGTTGAATTAACTGGGCTAATTGCCAGTCGGCCAGCGCCACCCTGCTTTGAAAAAATTCAGTGGCAAAATCCAGCATGTCGGGCCATTTACTATTGAATAAGGCCAGACTCTCATTGCGTGTGTTTGCGACCAGCTCAGCCTGTTGCAGGCAATAGCTTTGTAGGCGCAGACGCACCAACTGTTGCGGGTGTTTCGCTAGCTGCAGCCATTGCGTCAGACTCAGCGCCTGCGCCAGACCTTGTTCTTCATCGTTTAACAGCCAGGCGGCAAATTCCTGTGCACCACGGCTTTGTGCCTGGAGCAAACGCCATTGCAAATCCAGCTCGAGCAAACGACAAGCCGCTAATAAGTCAGTCTGCGCCAGCTTGAGTAAATCCTGATGCAAGCTGACTTGTTGCTGATCTTGTATGACACGAATATCGCTACGGAATAAGTGATCGATAATTTCACTTAAAATGCGTTGCTGTAAACCCAGATCGTCCCGGAAGTGTTTAAATAAAGGGTGGATTTGCTGACGTATCCGTGCTTCGCCAGAGCAAGCCAACAGTGCCAGTAAATCGCCATGTTGGCGCAATAAGCTGACTGGATAAGCGCTGAATAATTGCACGCCGATACTTTGCCAGGCTGGTACCGCATGTTGCAATAAGGCGTGTAAGCTTGCCGCATTAATCAGTTGTAAACCGTGCGGATGGCGACTCACCAGTATCGCCGCAAGTTCGGCGGCATCAAGCTTATCGGTCAGCAATAAATTGGCACAAGCTTGCAATTCGCTGATGTCTAGCTGCGCCAGTGTGACTTGCAAATGCTCAGACCAAACGCAAGCTGGCAAATCAAGTGCGGCGCGGAGTTGCGTCACTGGGATAGCATGCGTAGTCAGCTTGTGGATCAGACTCAGTAACAAATTATGTTTGCTGGCCGCGCTACTAAATGCCAGCAAGCGAATGAACTGATCGCGCAATTCCTGATGCGGATTGAGCATTAATGCCAGCATGATTTCCGTATGCTCGGCATAACTGTGTTGTTGCAGCAAAGTTTGTACTGCGATTGCGGTCGCCTGTATTAAATCGCAATTCAATAAGGCGAGTAATTCTTGCTCGTTTAAGGCGCGGGTTTGCAAGCGCTGCTGCAAAATTGTTAAACCCAGTTGCTGGCTTAAGGCGGTTTTTGCTTGCAATAGCTGTGTGAGTTGCGTGCCGTCCAGTTGCGCGCAATAAGTTTGCTGTGTCGCCAGCGCGGCGGCAGCAAACTCAGCTACACCCTGGCATTTTTGGTGCAGTGCTAATTCGAATAAGCTATCGGGATACTGATCCCAGATGTCAGCATAGGCTTCGTAGCGCTGACCGAGTTGCAATGCTGGAGGTTGTGGTACGTTGATCGAGCACTTGCGGCCATTCCGGTTGATTTGCCATGGGCCGTGTTGCCGCGTGAGTTGATTAAAACTATTCCAGCTCGCATAAGCATCATAGTGACGAGTTTCCACTTGGTAGCGCCGTGTATCGGCATCCCAGCGCGCCTGCTCATAATTCCGGATTTGCCCGGCATGGGCATCGTCACACAGGCGCAAGTAGGCCATGGCGTAGTTGATAAACTGTGCGCTATCCAGTGCCGCAGCTTCTTGCAGAGTACGCCAACCACGTCGTATCAAATAGTCGCGGGTCAGATTTGAGTAAGCCACGCTACTCTGCTGGCTTTTGACTTCGTCGCGATAACGGCGCCACTTGCCGCGCAGATAAAGGCTGCTATCGGCACCATAGCTTAACCAGTAACGTGCCGGGGTGGTTTCGAAACGCTGCAGTAAGATCGCATGCAATTCATAATCATCGCGAAATTCGGCTGCCTTAAATAAGTGGCGTAAGGCGCGAAAGCTGCCGCTATCCAGTTCCCATTCATGACAGGCACTCAACACCAGTGCGCGCGCCAGAGTTGCCTCGGCCGAGGGCGCTAAAGCCAGCGCATATTCATCGCATTGTTCCAACCAGTGTTGGCGACACCATGTGTCAGCGCCTTTTTGCTGACTTTGTAGTTCGAGTCGTTTGATCTCTGTAAATAGCGCGAATTTGCTGGCTTCAAGTTGCGCCGCAGACAAACTCTGCTGAAAGATTTGTTGTAAGCTGACTGGCCAACTACTAAAAATTTGGCTGGCATGAAATTGCTTAGCGCCTGGCTCTGCCAGACTTAACCAGGCTTGTCGTGCAATACGCTGCACCTTGCTGTCGCGATGGCGCTGACTGAGTTCAAACAAGGCCAGGGTGGCACCATGATCTGCACTTCGACCCAAAGCATAGGCCAAGGCATAATCGAGCATCGCAGAGCCAGTTTCTAATAACTCGATCAGGCGCGCAGCGACATCATTTACGCGATGATGGGCAATGCGCCAGATGGTACGGCTTTGTGTTGCTTCATCGAGCTGACGCCAGTTTGCGGCGGTCAGTCTTTGTTTCAAGATACTCGCTGCCGTACTTTCGTTGCTGTTATTAGTATTGGCGAACTCTGACACTGGTCGCGCTGATGTTACGGTACTGGACAGGTTGGTAGCCTGAGCTGGTTTTGCGATCAGGCTGGCCAGTTCAGGGGCGCTATCGCTGTCTAACTGATAGGCTTGATTGAGTTTGCTTTCCAGCGTAACCTGAAATAGCCGGCGTGCTTGCAGTAAATCAAGGGCAAATGGCGTTTTACTACTTTCGCGCCATTCGCCATTCGGTTTACCTTCGCGCAAATTCACCAGGTAAGCTTCTTGTTCTGCGGGCGCGCGCAGCAATTCCAATTCACAGTGCAAACCGGGTTTGCTCAGTTTTACCAAGCGTACTATGCCACTCATCGATGCTCCTGCCAGCCTACAGAAAAGTAGATTATCACCAGAATGCTGACATTTGTCAGCAAGCCTTAAGTTTGGTTACAGCAGTCGGTTTTAAAATTCAGCAACAAATTCTATCGCGGCGTAGTGACCAGCGCTGTCAATAATTGCCAGGCTATGCTGGCCACTTTCACTGATGAGCAATTTGGGTAATTTGCGATGCGTACTTTGCCAGACTAATTTTCCATCCAGTAACCAATAGTGCTGCCCCTGACTGCCTACTGCTTCCAGGCTCAAAGGAATTTGTTTTTGCCCGGGTACTGGGCGTAACTTACTTCCTGATTGTAAGCCTATGATCTTCACTTGCTGTTGAGCCAGACTGGCGAGATTGGCGCAAGCCGGATCCCAGCGTTGTGCCTGGCTTAAGCCATAACTGGTTTTCTCATTGTTGCTTAACCAGGCTTCAAGTAAAGCTGGCCAGTGCGCAATAGTTTGCGAGCTCGCATCTGGCTGGCATTGCGGCATTGTGCGTAAGCCGGTTTGCGGATCCAGCCAGATGGTTTCCAGCAAGCCACGATTGCGTAAGCGGTCCGGCAGTGTCGGCGGTATGGTTTGCGCCAGCACCCAGGCACTACGCTTTTGATGACAATGTTCCGCAGCGGTTTGCGCGGCAGCATTGCCTAAAGGCCAGCAGATTGTCGCCGTGCTGACGCTGGCCGGGCGAGCCCGGTTTAACTCACCACGTTTAGGTAAGGCGTAGGCAATTTGTTGCAATAAGGGTGCGGCAACATTAGCGCCAAAAAAGCCGGGATTGGGGGTGCCATCGGGGCGCCCTATCCATACGCCTAAGGTATAACTATCAACCACGCCAACTGCCCAGGCATCGCGAAAGCCATAGCTGGTACCGGTTTTCCAGGCCAGTTGCGGGCCACTGTTTTCTATAAATGCACGATCCGGATTGCCACCGGCTTCTAAAATAGAACGAATAATATAAGCCGCACCTGCGCTCATCATACGTTTTTCTTGCAGTGGTTCTGAGGTAGTGATACGGGTTTTCGCGGCAATTCCCGCCATCGCCAGGCTGCGATAGGCGCCGACCAATTGCTCCAGATTCGTGCCCGCACCACCTAAAATGATCGACAAATTTGGGATAGCATTTTTCGGTAATTGCAAATGTAAGCCCGCATTTTCGAGTCGGGCATGAAAGCGCGCGGCGCCTACGCGGTCGAGTAAATCCACAGCGGGGACGTTTAAGGAACGTTGTAAAGCATCGGCAACGCTGACGGGGCCGGAAAAATTCGCCTGAAAATTGCCCGGATCATAGCCGTGAAACGATTGCGGTGTGTCTGCTAACAAACTTTCTGAATGGACCAAACCTTCGTCTAAAGCCATCCCATACAAGAATGGCTTTAAGGTGGAACCCGGTGAACGTATCCCGCGCACCATATCGACATGAGCAAAACGCCGGGCATCGTGAAAATCGGCTGAACCGGCATAGGCCAGTACCTCCATGCTCTTGCTATCGACCACTAGCGCTGCCATAGAAACGTGACGCGGTAACTGGCTGACGCGATCAGCTAACATGCGTTCCAGCATTACCTGTAAATCACGATCTATGGTGGATTGGATAACCTCGACACTGGCTTTATTATGACGCGCTCTTTGATGCAGGCGCTCCGCCGCCAGGGGCGCCAGCCAAGCCAGTTTAGGCGGAGTTGCCGCGACCTTTTCGATCAGGGCATCTTCGACCTCGGCTTTGCTCCAGACCCCGCGTTGCGCCATACGGCGTAAGACTTTATCGCGAGCTTGCTGGGCACGTTGCGGATAACGATCAGGACGCCAGCGTGAAGGCGCCTGAGGTAAGACCACCAATAGCGCAGCTTCTGCTTGCGATAAGTGCGCCGCCGATTTTCCCAGATAACTGCGACTCGCCATTTCCACGCCTTCGACAATGCCACCCATGGGTGCGTGATTCAAATACAAAGTCAGAATTTCACGTTTGGATAGTCGCAATTCAATTTGCCAGGCGCGTACGATTTGTTTAAGTTTGCCGGCAACATTGTGAGGCATGGGCTCCAGGGCTCGGGCGACTTGCATACTCAGCGTAGAGCCTCCTGAAATGATTTCTCCATAGCGTAGCCATTGCCAGCTAGCGCGCAGTAAAGCGAGTGGATTCACGCCTAAATGCCAGTAAAACCAGCGATCTTCGTAATTCAATAAGGCTTGCAGATAATGTGGTGAGACTTGTTCAGCCTGCACTGGAATCCGCCAGACCCCATCGCCATCAGGCCAGCCACGTAACGGTGAGCCGTCGCGCGCTAATACCAGCATGCCAGGCTGGGATTTAGGCAAGGGCGGCGGGAAAGACAGATCGAGTACCAGCATCAGGCTCAGCATCAGTGCCGAAACGGCGCGCAGTTTATGCTGATGGCACCATACACATAGGCGCTTGATTAGCGACCAGGAGACAAATTTTTTGACAAAGACCGGCATATGCAAATTCAACCAAACAACATTCAGCTAAACACAGGAAGAAGTACGCGCTATGCATCCTGCGCTTAGCTGAAGATTGAGAAAAAACGGCTACTACCTTCAGGTAGCAGCCGTTGCTTAAAAAGCGTGCTTCGTTTCTTATTTCACAGCCCGGGGGTCGGTGATGGTAATGGCTTCACTAGCCGGCAAGTAAGTGCGAATTTCTGGTCGGTACATGTCTTCAGCATAAGTGCCTGGAACGGTGTACTTACCCGGGGTGACCACACGCAACATATAGAACAGATTGAGTGGACTACCTTCAATTTTTGCCGCGACTACAAAGCGGTCATCGCGGAATTCACGATGCTTAATGCGACTATCCGTCATCGCCTGAGCCAGATTCACACCCTCAATATTGAATTCCTGAGCTTGCGGACCTTGCGATAAGTTTTGGTTTTCCACTTCCAAACCTGCTGGCACAGGGTCAACTATCATGCCATCTTCTATGGTTTGTTTTGCTTTAGCAGTGACGCGTACCAATAACATATCGCCGACTTTCAAGGCACCACCTTTCCAGGGTTTGCCATCGGTGGTAAACCAGCGACGCTCCAGGCTGATTTTATCTGACGACGCTGGCAATTTCAGCGGGAAGCCGCTGCTTTCAATTTCCACCCACAACGGTGCCGTGCCTTTGTTTTCCAGTGTAAGGCCCTTGGCTGCGAGTGCCGGATTCAGGCTAATGGTTTGATTATCTTTACTGCTGTAGGCCTGACTACCATCGGCACTGACTAATTGCGCACTCCAGCTTTCAGAACTGGCTAAACCAGCGGCACGCGCAGCCAGGAATAAGGCAATTCGTTCTTGCGTTGAATAGTAATAGCGATTCCGCGAAAGTTGTGCTGAAACTTGTTGCAATAAGTTTTCACGTTGCGCGTGGTTGAGCTGATGTTTGTATAACAAAGCATACGATAAGGCGTAATCACGCAAACCGCTGCCATAGTCACCCAGCCATTCCCAATCGTAATTGGCCTGGATACCATAGGCTTTACCCATGGCTTCATTTAAGGCTTGCTCACTGCGTTTGGCATCGCCCATCAACTGCAGCGCAATCGCCAGATGCACCAACGGCAGCGGTGAACGCGCACGATCACGATACTGATCGTGCAGCATACGCAAGGCTGCCAGTGGTGCTTTTTGTTCACGCGCCAGCATATAACCAATGTGCGCGAACTCCGCAAAACGCTGGTGACTGTTGCGCAGGAATTCGTGATCGCGCCAATCATAATTGCCATCGGCCTTGGGTTTTATGCCCGCTGGAATACTTGGAAATTGATTGGCTGCGCCATTCAATTTCTCCAACATCCAGGCGGAAGCACGTTTATTCATGTCTTCAGGAACATTAAAACCGGCTTCGCGTGCATCCATTAAGAAAGCGGTGACATAGGGCGTCAACCAGACTTCATAATTGCCCGAATCGCCACTCCATAAGCGATAACCGCCATTCGCAGCCTGCATACCAGCAATGCGCGAAATTGCACCTTCGATAAACTTAGCGCGTTGTTCGCGACTGCGCGGTTCCAGACCTACCGCTTTTGCTGCTGCCTCATCAATAAATAAATGCGGATAAGCAGCGCTGGTAGTTTGTTCCAGACAGCCATAAGGGTAATCGAGTAAGCCCTTGACGATACTCTTAATATTCAAAGGCGGTTTGTTCGACATGGTGACACTCAGGGTCGATGAACCTTTGAAGTAGCGATCCAGTGTTGCTGCATCGATTTTCTGGCTGGCACCGGCATCTATACGCAAACGCCGGCTATCTTGTTCACGCGGCATAGGCGGTTGGATTTGCAATGCAAATTCACGATGAATAGGTGCGACACCATTTGTTTTAACGTCGACACTGATGCGCGACAAACCATATGCTTCGGTGGGTTCCATATTGAAGCGCAGGATTTGTCTTTGCTTGTTCTTGAGTTTTACACTTCGTTCAGTTTCACTGAATTTCAACAAACGATCGCTACCGATCTTGATATTAATTTCTTGCTCATTAGGTAGCATATTCGTGACATCCAGGGCAATCAGCGAATTGTCGCCAGGACCTATGAAACGTGGCAAAGCAATTTCAGCGACGATAGGCGCGGTTACCAGCATTTCCTTATCTGCCTGACCGTAGGCTGTACTGGTCGATGCGACCGCCATCAAACGCAGCGTGCCATTAAAATCAGGAATCGCTAAAGGAATTTCAGCTTCACCTTTGGCGTTTAATTGTACCGGACCACTGAATAAATCCACCAGCTTGACTTTCTTTGGCATGCTGCGGGTATCGCGTTTACCAGCGTCACCACCCCATTTGATCTTGCCGGGTGTGCCATCCATACGCTCTATCAATTTGCCATAAACATCATTGAGTTCGGCGCCAAAGCGGTGTTTGCCAAAGAAGAAATCAAAGGCATCCGGGGTTTTGAAGTTTGTGATATTTAAAATCCCGACATCCACGGCTGATAACGTCACCATGGCATTTTGTCCCGCCATGCCATCGACTTTAATTTTGGCGACAACGCGTTTTTCTGGTTCGACCTGATTCGGCGCTTGTATCGCGACTTTCAGCTTTTGCGCCTCATGTGCCATCGGTAGCCAACTCAGGCCGACCGCACGCGCAGGCGTGATTTTGTCGCCCTGGCTCGCAGGTCGGTAGACGATAGCGGACACATACATATCCGAGCGCTTCCAGTCTTTATCGACAGGTATGCTGATATCGGTACCATGGACATTGACCGAGATACGCTTACTCCACAAAACTTTGTCAGCTTCAACCAGCACCAATGCTTCGCCATCGTGTGGAGGTGTGATTTTCAACTTAATATCTTTGCCAGCTTGTGCGGGTACATTTTCTAACTGCAATTTAACGCGGTCGGGACGATTTCCCATACTTTCAGCATCCTGGGCATTCCAGCCCGCATAGAAACGGTATTTGCTGACGAGTTGTGTTTCCGGATCGGTGACTTCGAGCCGGTATGTGCCCCAGCCTACAGGCAAGCTGAGTTTTGCGCGTTTTTGCAATACTACTGCGCCACTTTGTATGGTTTCTTCCGCTTCTGAATAGCCAGAGTGCCAGCCACGTCCGGGTTCAAAACGCCAATAATACTGCCGGTCTTCACGCACTAAGCGATACGGCGCCTGAGCGATAGGCGCCAATTTTGCTTTACTATCGAGACGGACTAATTCAAATTCAGCTAAGGCATTTTCACGGCTGACATCACTCTCAAAGAGCGGGCGTAAGGCAATCATAGCCGGAGCTGGCCACCATTGTGTTTCTACTGAACGCACTACAGGTCGTCCACCCGATTCCAATAAACTGAAGGCGGCGCGAATTTTCATGACCGAGTTCGCATTCGCTTCAAACGGTACATCAACCTCCGCTTTCCCCGTTTCATTCAATGCGGTTTCTTCGATTTCACTGCGTTTTTTATTACTGTCATCATTGAAATCGCCGACTATGAATCCCGGCCATTCTTTGGCGAATGGGATACGGGCACGTTCGGTTGCAACACTACCGAGTAAGCGATTACCAGCAGCTGGCGCACCGTATAAATAATCTCCCTGGACTTCCACGCTAAAGGCATCATTCTTTTGCAAAATGCTGTTGTCTGTCTTCAGGTTTAACTTCATGCGTTCGGGTAAAAACTCTTCGACCTGAAAGCCGTAAATTGTGTCGGCTTGTTTGGCATTCGGGTCGGCGCGGAATTCCAGACTCCATTTCCCGGTTGCAGCATCGGCAGGTAAATCCAGACCTTGCTGCAAATACCCAGGCGTTTTGGTTTGTGGTTGCCAGACCGAGGTGCTGTAAACTTCACCTCCCGGTTTTTTCAAGGTAACCTTTAAAGGTACGGGTGGTAAGGCTGAGCCATCAGCATTACGCGCGAGTACCGAAACCGTAAATTTTTCGCCTGGCCGATATAAGTCACGACCCGAATAAGCAAACAATTTGGCGTCGCGTGGCAAATGCCCGCCAATATCAAATTCAGCTAGGTCCAGTCCGGGTTCTTGCAATGAAACCACAGAAATTTCTTTACCACGTCGCGCGATCAGAATTTTTGCGCTATCTGGTAAGCCTGTCATCTGGGCATGGCCATCACCATCGGTTTTACCATGAACTAAATGCTTGCCATTGCTATCGAGGGCATCGATTTCTATGCCGCTCAGAGCTTTTCCACTCAAAAGTGAAGTGGTGAAAACATCGGTATGCTTGATTTGTCGGCGTACATGCAAACCGATATCGGTTACAAAGAAATAGGTGACTTGATAATCATTGTCATAGACACCGGGCCTGCGCATGACGGCGACATAAATTCCCGGCTCTTGCAATTCCTTGATTTTCTCAACGGGTAAAAAGCTGGTTTTGCGCGTGTTGTCCTGATCACTCGTAGCAAAGCGATTTTGATAAACACTTTGTGACACTGTTTGTAAGGCATTTAATTGCCAGCCACTGGTCTGACCTTTAAAGCGATTTCTTTGCTCGTAGTAGTCGTAATAATAAGCCCCTTCTTCATCGCCTTCGGCTGATTCATCCTGATTCGGGCGACGTCCAGCCACCATATCAAAAAATTTGGGCAGTTTATCTTCACTGATACGCAAAAATTCGACATCCACTTCAGGTACATTCACCGTAACCACTGGCAAGCCACCGTTGAGATTAGCGGTTAATAAACTGCCTTTGCTGGCAAAGAAAAAGGAGGGAGCCATTTCATCTGCCTGGACTTCGCAGGTATGCTGCGCTTCCAGTTTATTTCCCGAGGTCGCACTGATCCCGGCGGCGAGTTCAATTTTATACTGGTGACCTGGTTTGACATTTGGGAAAACCAGAACGCGGGGATTATCAGCGACCAGCCAGGCTGCTTTGACAGCCACCGGGGCACTGGGTTTGGCGTCTTTCTTTTGTTTCGCGGGTTCACCGAGGTCGCTGACCTGAATTAATTGTTCGAGATTTTGCCCACTTTCCACACTGTCGGACAACATCAGTGCCAACGCAGGTTTATCTTCATGCAAGCGCGCACTGCAAGCCTGCACCTGAAACGGCAAATTGCTGGCTACGGTGTCGCCACCCGCCACCCCCTGCGAGGGATGTTTTTTTACCCAATAATACCCGCCAGCCGCCGCCAGACCAGCTGCGATAACAAGCGCGATTCCCGCTTTCTTTGAAAACATAATTCAGCATCCTCTGCAAATTCACTACGCCCATGGTTGATAAATAATGTATCAGAAGGCAAGTCTGGACGGGAGAGCAAATTGTAATTAAATGCACAGATCGTCGCAGATTGTTAAGTTTTAGCAAAATTTAGCTACAGGCTGGTGACGATAACGGTATAGCCGCTCTGGCATAGTTTCATACCGATACATAGATTTACCTGCGAGAGTGGAATGCGGTATATCATTTGCGCCTTAACTGGGCTCGTTCGTATCGCCGCGAGCGGCAAAGCAGGGAGTGGATTTTCTATGACGAATACCTATTTGCTGATTAAACAGGTGCACATCAGTTGTGTCGTTTGCAGTGGCAGTCTATTTGCCTTGCGCGCATTCTGGCGCTGGCGTTCGCCTGCTTTATTGCGCCTTAGCTGGGTCAGAATATTGCCACATCTGGTCGATACTTTATTGTTGCTGAGTGCCCTGACGCTGGCCTATCGTTCGGGACAATATCCATTTGTGCAGACCTGGCTCAGTGCAAAATTACTGGCTTTGTGTGTTTACATCGTGTTAGGTAGCCTGGCTTTAAAACGCTTAAAGCGTGGCTGGCTTAGTTATACCACCAGTATCGCCGCCTTATGCTGCTATGCATATATCGTGATGGTCGCAGTTACGCGTACAATCTGGCCATTTTTCTGAGCATGAACTCAGTAAGCGGATACCAGTAAGAATAATTCATAGCGTGATAAGCGCTTAACATCAACATGACTGACGTCATCAACCTTGGGAAGTTACGAATGAAGTGGATTAATCCTGCTCAAGTTGTGGTCGCAAGCTTACTCGCTTGCAGTATTCAATGGGCTTATGCTGAAGATGATTTGTCTAGCCTGACGCAGCAAATTCAACAAAGCAAACTGCGTCCCAGTGAAATTCTGAAAAATTACCAAAGTCGCAGTGAGCAATACAATCCCGGCTTGCAAGCGATTTATGCCTGGAACCCGCAAGCCACACTGGCAGCACATGCAGCCGACAAATTAAATCCACGCAATCCCTTGCATGGCTTACCAATTATGGTAAAGGATAATATCGAAGTTCAGGGGATGCTGACTACGGCAGGTTCGCTGGCTTTGAATGAGAATCTGGCACAGCAAGATGCTCCTGTCATCGCGCGCTTACGCGCAGCAGGAGCCATTATTGCGGGCAAAACAAACTTGAGTGAATGGGCAAATTTGCGCTCGACCCAATCGACTTCGGGCTGGAGCAGCGCTGGCGGGCAAGTGCGCAATCCGTATGCACCAGATCGTAGTCCCTGTGGCTCAAGTTCAGGCTCGGGGGCGGCGGTTGCGGCGCGCCTGATTCCTGCTGCGATAGGTACAGAAACCGATGGTTCTATCGTTTGCCCGGCCTCGGTGAATGGCTTGGTGGGGCTGAAACCGACGATAGGCTTAGTCAGTCGTAGCGGTATTATTCCTTTGAGCCATAGTCAGGATACCGCCGGTCCGATGACGCTCAGCGTGCGCGATGCAGCGCTCCTACTGAATGTTATGGCAGGTTCAGATAAGACCGATCCCGCGACGCGTTTAGCCGATAAAAAGCGTAGCAAAGATTATCTGGCTGATTTGAAAAAAGAGGCCTTGCAAGGTAAGCGTCTGGGTGTGGTCAGGAGCCTGGTCGATAGCTACGACACGGAAACCAAGGCCTTATTTGAGCAAACTCTGGAATTACTCAAAGCACAGGGAGCGATTATCGTCGATCAGGTTGAGTTAGCGAAAATGGAAACGCTGGAACAAGATGAACTCAAAGTTTTACTGACGGAATTTAAAGCCGATTTGAATTTTTACCTGACACGCACACCAGCCGCCGTAAAAGTCCGCACGATGGCTGATGTCATCGCATATAACAAAGCGCATGCAGATAAAATGATGCCCTATTTTGCGCAAGAGTTACTCGAACAGGCGCAAGCGACCAAGGGTTTGCAAGATCCTGCGTATCGTCAAGCCAGCGCACGGATTAAAACCACGGCGCAAAACGCAATCATGATGGCTTTGAATAAGCACAAGCTTGATGCCTTGATCGCGCCGACGACTGGGCCAGCCTGGAAAATCGATTACACTAAGGGTGATGTGGTCGAAGGTGCGGCCAGCACCCCGGCAGCAGTCGCTGGTTATCCACATCTGACCGTGCCAATGGGTTTGGTGCGCGGCTTACCGGTAGGTTTGTCGTTGTTTTCCAGCGCCTGGAGTGAAGCGAATTTATTGGCAATGGGCTATGCATTTGAACAAGCACGTATGCCCCTGCCTTTGCCAGCCATGTTGCAAACCACGCACCTGGCGCAGCCCGACGCCGAGTCAAAACCGTAAAACCAGTCTGACTGAGGCCAGCCCGGGCCTCAGTGCTGCCACGGTATGGTCTCAATGCGCGGTGCGAATTAAATCCACCGCTTTTTCGGCTATCATGATGCTGGGCGCATTGGTATTGCCACTGACTAGCGTTGGCATGATAGACGCATCAATCACACGCAAGCCTTGCACACCATGAACCCGTAATTGCGGATCGACCACCGCCATGGCATCGCTTCCCATCTTACAACTTCCCGCAGGATGATAAACCGAATCTGTGCCTGCACGCAGTAAGGCGATGATTTCGTCATCGCTGCCAGCCTGCTCTGATGCTCCACTGACATGCTGTTGTAAGGCTGGTGCGGCCATTAACTGCCGGGTTAGCTTGTAACCCGCAAGTAGCGTTTGGACATCTTCATCCTCACGCAAAAACGCGGGGTCTATCAATGGGGCGCTGAGTGGATCTGGACTGGCAAGTTGAATACTGCCACGACTGCGTGGTCTGAGTACGCAGACATGGCAGGCAAAGCCATGACCATAGCGTATTTTTCGCGCATGATCTTCGAGTAAGGCAATCACGAAGTGCAATTGCAAATCAGGTCGTTCAAGTTCGGCTTTGCTACGCAAAAAACCACCACATTCAGCGCCGTTGGAACTCAGCATGCCGCGGCGTATGCGTTGATACCGCCAGAACTCTTTGGCAAGACGCAAACTGCCGGTGGCTGATACCCCGAGTAAATCACGGCTAGCGGAGCGGTACTTCAACACATAATCAGGATGATCGTGAAAATTTTGTCCTACGCCTGCTAAATCGTGTTGCACAGGTATTCCAAATTGCTGCAAATGGCGGGCTGGGCCTATGCCCGACAACATCAGAATTTGTGGACTTTGGATGGCGCCAGCACACAGCAACACTTCGGCTCTGACCTTGATACTGCGTAACACGCCGTTTTGGAAGAACTCAACGGCCACAGCGCGTTTTTCTGCAAAACGTATGCGCGTTACCTGAGCCTGACAGAGTACGGTCAGATTTGCACGCTTGCCCAGATGCGGCCGTAAATACGCTCGCGCGGCACTGCAACGCTCGCCGTTCACCTGGGTAACCTGATACAACCCCAGCCCTTCTTGCGAAGCGGCATTGAAGTCCTGACTCAGGGGTAAGCCAGTTTCCGTTACCGCCTTTAAAAAATGCTGTTGAAATGGATTATCGCTTTGTAGCGCACTGACCTTCAACGGGCCACCCTGGCCATGCCAGGGCAGACCAAATTGCTGGTTATCTTCGCTACGTAAAAAGTAAGGTAAGACATCGCGGAATGACCAGCCCGGATTTCCCGCAGCGGCCCAATCATCATAATCCTCGGCCTGACCGCGTACATAGACCATCGCATTCATGCCCGATGAGCCACCCAGCATCTTGCCACGCGGTTGATAGCCACGGCGACCATTTAAACCTGCTTGTGGCACGGTTTCAAAAGCCCAGTTATTGAGACGCGTGGGTAACATCGCTGCGACAGCCGCGGGTGTGTTGACGACCCAGCTATCGCCTGTGCCACCGGCTTCGAGCAAAATCACTTGTTTGTTGCTATCTTCACTTAAACGCCCCGCCATGACACTGCCTGCAGAACCACCGCCAATTATCAGATAATCACATTCCATGCCCAACTCCTGACTTAGTTACTCTCGCTTGTACCTGAAGCCGCAAACTTGTGCAAAGTAGCAAACTTCTAATGAATCAGAAAAACCACAGTTTTTATAAACTCGGCCGATAGGGATAGAGAACTGTATATCTGTTCAGTGTCATGGAAAAGCGCTACAATTTATCCAGGCTGAAGCGGTGCGCGTTTCAGCGTTTATGCTGAAGAGATATGGCTGCTCTGGTCCGGAAAATTATTCACTGTGATTGCGATTGTTTTTATGCCTCGATTGAGATGCGTGACAACCCGCGTTTGCGTGGCTATCCGCTGGCTATAGGCGGGCGACCCGATCAGCGCGGCGTAGTGGCCACGTGTAATTACGAGGCCAGACGTTTTGGTATACGCTCAGCCATGCCGATGTCGCAAGCTATCCAGCGTTGCCCGGATTTGCTGATCATGCCACCAGCGATGGAAAAATACCGCGATGCATCGCGCCAAATCATGCAGATCTATCGCGATTACACCGAGTTAGTCGAACCCTTGTCTCTTGATGAAGCTTATCTTGATGTCAGCGCGACACCGCAACATCAGGGGAGTGCCACCTTAATTGCGCAGGAAATTCGCCAGCGTGTGCTGGCACAAGTTGGAATTACCGTTTCTGCGGGCGTAGCGAATAGTAAATTTCTCGCAAAAATCGCGAGTGACTGGAATAAACCCGATGGCTTGTTTGTCGTGTTACCTGATCAGGTCGATGAATTCGTTGCGGCTCTGCCAGTCGCGCGTTTATTCGGTGTCGGTAAAGTGACGGCGGCAAAATTGCACAGCCTGGGTGTGCAAACTTGTGCCGATTTACGGCATTGGGCCTTGCCCGATTTGTTGCGCCATTTTGGTAAGCTGGGTCATCATTTGTATTTACTGTGTCGTGGCATCGATCAGCGTGAGGTGGATATCAGTTCGGAGCGCAAGTCTTTGAGTGTAGAGGAAACCTATGCTCGCGATCTGGTTGATCTGGCAGCTTGCGAACAGCAATTACCAATTTTATACAGCGATCTGCAAAAGCGCTTGCAACGCGCTGCCGCTGAAGCGTATATCCAAAAGCTCTACTTGAAATTACGTTTTAACGATTTTCGTGTCACTACCATAGAATGTGCGGGGCGCCAGATCGATCTGGCGGTGTATCGCGATTTACTAAAAAGTGCTTACCAGCGACGTAATTTGCCAGTCCGTTTAATCGGTCTGGGTACCCGTCTGGCCGATTTAAGCGATCCTCAGCAATTGAGTTTGCCTGAGTTCGAATAAGGCCATTTAAAACACCGCCTTTAGCCTTTATCATCAAAACATAAAGGCGGTGATATTCATCAAGTCAGTAATATCACGGCATGCGTTCTTCTTCAGACTGAGATGTTGCGCTTAATTTTTGTTGTAGCGCGCTTAGCCGGTTTTGATACGTATCGCTGTACTTAACTAGTTCACTTAATATCAGAACTTGAGTATGCAAATTGAAATCGGCACTATTTTTATCCTCAATCGGTGAAATGGTGTTCATGCATCGCTCACATAAAAGTAAAGCTTGTTTCAAATCAGCGCTGTCTTTAGCCTGACTAAACAAATCGTATGCCTGATCGTTATACAGATGACGTAAGGCTGCGCGCTTAGGATTGTCTGAGCTTAGGTAGGCAAACAGATCGAGCTTACTCAACTCCCTTATCGCATAGGTGCAATGCTTACGCCAGGCATCAATTTGCTTAGTCTGTAACAGATAAAAGCGTTGATTATCCCAGAGACACGCCCAATAATTCATTTCTGAGCATTGAGATAGACGTAGTAATTTCTCAATAGCGGATAGCGTTTCTGCCGCAACAGGCCAATTTTCATCCTGATAGCTTAAAGCAAGTTGTTGCATTAATTTATCGTACTGTCTGGCGTCAAAGAGTATCTCAGCAATGCTGATTGGTGGGAGCTGAGCTGTGTTTAAGTCAAGCGAGAAATCTTGCAGAGCAAGGTGGTCAATTTCTACCGCCTTATTCAAGGCGTTCTCAGCATACTGATGGTCGCCCAGCTTATTTGCGCACCACGCTAACATATACCAACAGCGGGCCAGCAAATGGCTTTCCTTAGTGCCGCTATCCAGACAGGCTTGGATATCTTCAATCGCTTTGGTGTATTCCTTTTGGTAAAAGTAACCAACGCCACGCAGATAATGATAGTTTGAGAAAAGGCGAATATCGTTTTCAACCTGCAAGAAGTGACTAAACACGTCTACATAGTGTTCGTAAGGAATCGCATCGAGCTGTTGCGGGTTTTTTTCATATGCCAGTCGGCTAAATTCCGCAGTACGCAATGACAGAGGAACATACCGATAAGACCGATAATGCTGCATGACGCCAGCTTTGCACACGGATAGACTACGTAAATGCACTGGCACGTGTTCGAGCGCATTACCTTTTTCCCGAGTACACGCTAATTCACACAGCCCGGCATCGCGTAAATGCAAGGGAATCGAACTAAACTCATAGGCAGATTTTGCTACGACCAGGCTAGCAAGCTCATAATTGATGTAGGCTTCAGGGATGGCAAGTAACTCCAGTGATTTCGTTTCGACGCTATTCTTATAAACAGACACTACCCAATCCTGATCCCAGAAGCACAGCCAAACTTGCTGGAAATCATTAATATGAAAGCGTATTTCCGGCCGGGTAATGCGCCAATGCTCCTGATTATGTTGACTGACCAAATCGTGCCATTCGTTACGGTCATGGTAAAGTGAGGCGGCGAAGTCGAATACAGTTTGATTAAAACGATTCGCGGGTATCGCATTTAACGTAGCAAAATTCTGGGCGATGGCTTTTAATAGCGCCGCTTCAGTTAAATACTCGGCGGGGATGAAGTCAGTTTTTCCTGATTTCAGTATACCTCCTGTCAGACAAGCTAAATACATGGCTTCATCTTTATGCGCCTCTGGAACTTTACTCAGGTGTGCAAAATATTTTTCGACCATGCGCAGTGACAATTGGTAGGTCTTTAAATGCGCAGGAACCAAATCTAAATTCAGATTGGGTATAAGCATTAACATATCGGCTTCGAGCAAGTGCTCGGGAATGTCAGTTTGCTTTGCCGCAGCCTTACGCTTCAACGCCAGGTAAATGTGATCGCGTGTTAATAATTCGCTGGAAAAACAGCTAATTACCGAGCCACTGACAGGGTAGTCACTCAAGTCATTTTTTGTGTTCAGACAGGTATTTAAAACATCTACAGTCAGGTAAAGCTTGGGGACTTCATATAAATGGTGGTGCTGTCCTTGCTGTAGTAAATAACGGCGTTGTTCCAGATAATTGTGCCAGTATGTGGCATCTTTTTCTGCCTCGTGTATTTCAGTAAAGTCTTGCCAGTCTACTTTACACGGCGGTTTAGAGAAAAAATTTGGGTGATTGGCGTTTTCATATTGAGGCGCATCAACATTGAAGTTTTTCGACAATTTCCAATGATGCTGAGCTTGTGGCTTATCGTCACGCTCAAAATAAATCAAGCCGAGTAACCAGTGATTATCGTAATTGGCATGGACGTTAATGGCTTGTTGTAATAGTTCAATGGCTAGGTGCGGATCACCCTGACTCCAGGCGACTTCGGCTTTGATATAGAGGGCATCAACGTCATCAGGGTCATGTGTTAACACCTGGTTGGCGAAATTGATCGCCTGTTGGTAGTGCTGCAAATTTAAGCTACAGAAGCCGGCCCGTATAAGGCTTTCCAGATACCGATACTCAAGCTTAGTGGGGAAAAGTTGATAAGCGGCCTGGAAATACGGTATCGCCTGCGCAAATGCATTGACTCTTTCCAGACAAGAACCGGCTTCAAATTGGGCAAAATAATACGCTGGCCAAAGTTCGGTTGCGCGATGAAAATG
Organism: Undibacterium sp.; assembly: GCA_041913845.1. Lineage (GTDB taxonomy): Bacteria > Pseudomonadota > Gammaproteobacteria > Burkholderiales > Burkholderiaceae_D > Undibacterium. Next base: position 6,451 of record JAYSEN010000006.1, on the reverse strand, counting down.
CTGGAACGCGGCCTTATCGTCACCGATTTCGAGTAAGTACCTGCCCTTACGATAATGATTAATAGCATGAGGCTGAAAAGGTTCAACAAATATCTCGTCCCCAGCCTTGATGGCTTGAGCGATTTCCTCTGCTTTCCAATAGGCGCCATCATGACTAGGATCGCCAATCGAGTAATAGTAGTCAGGCTTGAGAGCATAGGCATAGTCTTGCCAGAATAGCAGTGTTTGATTTGGTCTCAGCTTACCGAGGTAAGAATTTAAATAGTACTCATCAAAGATCGCAAATATTGTGGTGTCGCCCACTAATTCCACGCAATCCAGATCCGCGCACCAGCTAAATAGCAAGGGTGTTGTCAGAGTTCTTGGATCAAATTCTTCGAGTGTTTCGTGATTGTCACCATAGAGTTCGGCGAGTATCAGGGCTTCTTCTCGGCCTTTAGTGTGCTGGAAATTTTTTAAGCGAAGGCAGTCGAATTGACTGTCTCCGCTGACATAGTAAAAGCAATGCATCCAACCAGCAATTTTGAGGTTGCCATGAATGACGATGGTGGAAAACTGATTAAAACAAGAAGGTAAGTCACCCTCTATTTCCAGATCGCCGTGATGGTAAAAAATTTCGGGAAAGGTTTCATCCCAATATGCGGCGATTTCATCTTCATCTTCACCGTTTAATTCTTGTGGCAAGACGAATAAACTATCAAGCGCTAAGCGCTTACAGACTTCAGCATAATTGAGCGTTTGAAAATGATATTTGTCTAAGAATTCGTGCAGGCTTGAAGTGCAGTCCTGTGATTGGATGTAGGTACGCATAGGGAGAAAGAGCGTGAATTGAGGAAGTAAAATTGAGCATGACTGAGTATGTGGGAAATTGTGTAAAGTTATATAAATGCTTACAAAATTTCACATCATTCACATCAAGTCAAATTCCACTCACAATTCATTCAGGGCGTACTTCGAGAGCATATCCAGTACCATCATGGTTGATGCAAGCTCAGAACTGGACTGGAAAATTAGGTGTACCGGCTGGTGACAGTTTAGTGATGGAGGCGGCAAAAACTTTGATAAAACGGATTTCTATAATGGCGGGAGTTCGAAACCTCATTTAAATCCACCGGGCTGTAGCGCTAATTCGCCAAACTGGCAGCCATGATTGTTTCAGATTATCTTTTTTTGAAAGCTAAGATACGTTGATGCAGCGCGATTTCAGTAACGCTGTAAAGCGCAGAGCGCTACTGAAATCACGAGCATTGGTCTGGTAACTTACTCGCGAAAGCGCTGTAAGGCGGCGGCGACTATCGCCTCAACACTACCATGCTGTTGCTGCTGTTGGCGCAAATAAGAAGCATCATTCCCTTGATGTATGATTTGACGCAGATGTTCTAATGCAGCTTGAGCTTGCAAGCTTTGGCTGTACGGCTCGAGTAAATGCAAGGTGACCAGGATGTCATCGCAGATGCTGCGATTTTCATAGGTTTTAGGGTGAACGGTCACACCCTCTAAACCAAAGCGACAAGCTTGAAAACGGTTGTAATTGTAAACCAGATAGTCATCCTCAGCCGGTGCGGGCTCACGCTGATCCAGCAGATAGGCACACAAAACTTGCAAGTAAATCGCTAACGCGGCAGCCGTTTCAACTTGTAAAGGTGTGTCGCAGACCCGCAGCTCTATCGTGCCGTATTCCGGCTTGGGGCGAATATCCCAATAAAAGTCTTTCATACTCTTAACGACGCCGGTTTTTTCCATTTTATTGAAGTACTCGTTATTAAACTGTTCCCAATTTAATAAAAATGGTGCCCGGCCAGACAAGGGAAAGGCAAACACTGAATTCAAACGTGAGGAGTGAAACAAAGTGTCGGTCGCTTGCACATAGGGCGAAGATGCGGATAGGGCAATAAAATGCGGTACATATCGATTCAGCGCATGCAACAGGAATAAAGCCTGATCGCCTGAGCTGCAGCCTATATGAACGTGTTGGCCAAAAATAGTAAATTGTTTGGCGAGGTAACCATACAATTGAGAAACGGCCTGAAAGCGTGGTTTGGAAAATATTTTGCGTTCATCCCAGCGTTGGAATGGATGGGTGCCGCCACCAGCTATGCCCAGATTTAAGCGGTCCGCTGCTTTAATCAACGTATCGCGAATTTGCTGTAACTGTGTGAGTAAGCCGACATGATCACGTTGCACATCGGTGCAAACTTCTATCATGCTTTCAGTAATTTCCGGCGTGACCTGACCAGGGAAATTTTGTCGGCCCAATAAATGTAATAAATCGGGACTCGCTGGTATTAAGTCGAAATTGGATAAATTGACTAACTGTAATTCCAGTTCCACACCCATGGTCAGGGAATCAGATTGTTTGAATTCACTTAAAGGCATGCTTACTCCTTGGTTTCAGGTGTTTCGTGCGCCCAGACTAAAGCCCTTTGGGTCAGGATGGGGCCGACAATATCAAGCAATAAAGTCATCGCCGCCAATGGCGCTAATTCATCCAGCAAACTTATACCGATATAACGGGTTTGTTCCAGCATTAAGATCACGAAAACGGAAATTGGGGTTAACGCCAATCCGGTTAAAAAACCTTTACGCTTGCTGGTACCGCTAAGGTAGGCAAAGCCGGTGCAAACGCTGAGTTTGCAGCTTATTCTGACTAAGATCAGTATGGCTCCTAAGGCGATACCCTGACTGATTCGTTGCCATTCCAGCGTTGAGGCCGCATAGAAAAATAAAAGTGCCGTCAATAAGTCACCTAAGGCGCCAAAGTTGCGCTGTGCCTGATTCAAGGTCAGGCGACGATGCCGCGCCATTAAACCAAAGCTCAGTGTTGCAAGGATGGGCGATAAGCGCAATGCATGGGTCAACACCACCAATAAAATAATCGCGAAGGTGAAGGCCAGTGTCGTATCGTGCGAAGGTTTTAACAGGCGTCTCAAGACCCAGGGTAGGATCAGTCCAAATACCACGCCAAATGAAGCTGACGCAACTAAAATGATAAGGCTTTGACTAAATGCTGGAAGGATTTCTCCTTTTTTCTGCACGACCCAAAAGGCGACGATAAGTTTGAATAAAAATACCGCCAGCACACAGTTTAAGGCTGCCAGATGCAAGACACGTTCACTAACCTGACCGGCACTTTTTTTCTCATTGATAATGCGCAAGACACCTGCGGGCGAACTCGACATAGCCAATGCCGCCAACAGTAATGCAACCAGGTCTTCGGAACCAAACCAGCGTGCAATTAAGAAGACCGCGACAAAGCTGAGTAAGGCTTCGGCCAGACCGGTCAGCGTTAGCCAGGGATTACGACGTAACCACAATAAATTAATGCGATAACCCAATTCAAATAAGATTAAGCCAAAACCTATATTCGACAGTAAAAGCAGTGAATTATGGTAAGCAACGTTGAGCAAGCCGCCACTGAAATTCGCGGCTAAAAATCCACATAGGGCATAACTGCTGATCCGTGGTAATCCGGCCCAGCGTGCCAATACTTCACCAAGAACCCAGCTAAGGCAAAGTGCTGTGGCCCAGGCTAGTTCTGGAAACTGGCTTAAGTCAGGTAGAGACATAAGAACTCCTGTTATTGCTTGATCGATTTTTCGGTATTCGTTGCGACGTCTTCACGTACTGCAGGCAGATAGTCACTGTGTTTTTTTGAATTCAGTAATAAATGCACGCCTGCGCCTGATAAACGAGCGCCGAGCCAGCGTTGTAAACGTTGTTGTTCCGGCTTATTCAGGGCATTGACGCTAGTCAGTATCACCAGAATGTCGCTTTTCTGTGGCACTTGATCCGTTGTCTGTGGCGTAGCTAAAGCTGCATGCAAGGGCCCGATACGGAAATCACTTAAGTCGGGATATTGCGCCATTACCTCATTTCGTATTGCCTGATACAAGGCGTCCTGAGTTTGTTGCTGTTGTTCTTGCTGTTGCAATTGTTGTTGCAAGTTGTGGATTAACGCATCCTTTTCGGCATGTTGAAGTTTGTCGTTATTGCTTTCCGATAGCAAGCTGGCACGTAAGGCTTTTAAGTCCAGCGGTTTATTCCCTGCCTGGCTGATTTGCAATTGTGTGCCCTCGAGCTTATACACAGCGAGCTTCGCTTGTAAAGCTTGAATCGCTTCGTCATTAACCCAGTTTCCGACTAACTTCGCCGTTATCCGTTTTTGCTCGGACTCTATCCGGCTTTCAGCGACCAAAGCTTGTTCAAACACCAGTTCCTTTTCTATGAAATGGCGTGCTTGCTGTTGGTAAATTTCCTGACTCACTAATTGGTAAGCCAGATAAATACTTGGGATTGCGGTGATCGCAACGATGCTTAACATGCCGCGACGCACATATAACTGAGTCCGGTCATCGACTTCATTGACATGTTGAGGGCGTAAGATCCACACCATCAATATCGTCGCAAAGGCAATAAACACACTATTAATCGAGTACAGATAAAAAGCGCCCAGCATAAATTGCCAATTACCATGTGCCAGGCCAAAGCCAGCCGTGCATAAAGGCGGCATTAATGCCGTGGCGATCGCCACACCGGGGATCACATTACCCTTGTCTTTACGGGTTGCTCCGACCACGCCCACCAAACCACCTATAAACGCGATTAAGACATCCCAGATAGTCGGGCTGGTACGCGCGAGCAATTCAGATTGCGCCTGACCTAAAGGACTGATCAAAAAATAGGTGGTGGACGCGAGTAAGCTGACCCCTGTCGCCATCGCCAGATTTTTTAAAGAACGTTTGATCAGTGCGAAATCATAAATACCTGCGCCATAACCGACTCCGACTATTGGTCCCATTAAGGGCGAAATCAGCATCGCACCGATAATGGCCGAAGCAGAATTGACGTTTAAGCCTATCGAGGCTAAGAAAATTGCACAAATCAAGGCCCATAAATTACTACCACTGAGCCGGACGCCTGAGCGTATGTTTTTATCGATGGTGTGATCATCGGCTTTATCGCTGTGTAAATTAAAGCGACGACTTATTTTTTCCCACAGGCTGCGTGATGTTCCTGTTGCGGTTCCGCTATCGATCATAGTAATGCTCCTTACAAGCCAGGCACGTTGCTTGCTGTCGTTGCCAGTTTATCGAATTGGCAAACCTGAACGTAAACTAGGTGGTGACAGCTGATTACAAGGCCAGTGGCCAGAATTGAATTAGCATGCTGCCGCTCAAGCGGATAGCGGCTACGCTGGCTGTGCCAGTGTGCTCTGCAACATGCCAGAATTTGCTTACTGAGAGTCTCAGTAGATTAAGTTAATCAAAGCTTGCGCCATGCTGGAATTGCACAGCTAAGCACGCAATATAGCAGAGTTATTTGAGTAGAAACCCTGAGCCAGGGCTGGGCTTATTTAACCAGTAAATGTTTATTTCTGCAAATTAAAATGTCCAAAATGCATCAAAAAATTGCGACTTGCTCACATGAAAAAGTCATGAAATTGATCTGTTAAGCATGCGTTAGCATTGAATTATTGGCCGTTAAATTGATTTTGGTATTAAATAAATGTGCTATCCCTACTATTTATACAAAATTCACATTGTCGCTGCTAATCTGTTTTTTTTAATACCATTAACGCAGAGAAATTGCCGTATTGCGCTAGGGCTATGCTCACCATAATGTCAGGTTGCGATAAAGAAATGGCAATAAAATTCCGCAAAAATCTTAGCAAAAGATTATACTGAAAGGCTAGAGGCACGCGAAAAATGGCCAATTCTTTGACGCGGGAGTTACATGATGAGCAAGCAGATTATTGTTTGTATGGATGGCACCTGGAATGACCCCAGTAAGCAGACCAATGTGTTTCGATTATTTGAATTACTCGAAGGTGAACGCACCGAAGTAGCCGAACAGGGGCCGATACGTTCTCACCGACGTTGCCAGCATCCGCAGCAAGTGGCGTTTTATCTTGAAGGCGTCGGTGCCAATGGGCGGCAACATAATTTACTAGGTGGGGCCTTGGGAAGTGGCTTGCACGATCGCGTTATTGATGCCTACTTGCTGCTGTCACAGGTTTATCAAACTGGCGATAAGCTGTGGATTTTTGGCTTTTCACGCGGCGCCTGGTCCGCTCGTAGTCTGGCGGGATTGGTTGCCAAAGCGGGGGTCTTACCCGCCGCACACGATAAAGATGCCGCCGAGCGCGCCGAACAAGTCTGGCTGGCTTATAAGTCGCGTGATATTCATTATGATTTCTGGGCTGAACGCGATGCTCAGCCAGTTAAATTAGTCGGGGTCTGGGATACCGTGGGCGCTTTGGGCATTCCTTTTGCCAACGGTTTGCAATTTGTTGATGACCTCGAACGTAAATGGCTGGATTTTGCCGATTTACAACTCAGTCCACGCGTAGCACAGGGACGTCACGCGCTCGCCATCGACGAAACCCGTTTTGATTTTGTACCTTGTATTATTACTTTTACCGATAGCTCATTTATTTTAAGCTATTAACCCG
>JAYSEN010000005.1:0-238344 GCA_041913845.1 Undibacterium sp. | reverse complement strand
ACCTTTAATTACAGCCAGTCGTTGCCACTCGCGCAGGGGATAAGCTTTGATATCTGAATTTAGTCAGATCGACGAGAAGGCACTGCATGAATTATTGCAGCAGCATTGGGGTATTGATGCGGACATCAGTCAATTACCTTCGTATTCGGACAAAAACTTTCGTCTGCGTTGCGGTGAGCGCGAATTCGTTGCAAAGCTGGCTAATCCAGACTGGAATTATGCGGATCTGGATTTCGAAAATCAGGCCTTGCTGCATCTGCAGAACCAGCAATTGCCTTTGCAGTTACCGCGTGTGCAGCACAGTTTGTGCGGTCAGCATTTACTCGCGTTACCCGTCGTATGGCGTGGTCAGACTCAGCAAACCTATCTGCGTTTGCTGAGTTTTGTTCCTGGTGTGACGTATCAAAGTCTGGCTAGTCAGTTGATACGACAAGAACGTTATCAAGACTTAACGCAACTCGAGATCAGTCTGGGTCAGAGTGTTGCGGCGATGACGCTGGGTTTAGCGGATTTTAATCATAGTCAGGCAAATCGTATGCATGCTTGGAATCTGCTTCGCTTAGCTGATTTACGCGCAAATTTAGCATGGATAAGCGAGTCGAAATTACATCAGCAACTGGAATTATGTTTGAATTTATTCGAACAAGAATTGGCGCTGAACCGAAACGAATTACCCATGCAAGTCATACACAATGATGCCAATGATTTAAACCTTATCGTCAGCCAGACTAAAGTGACAGGATTAATCGATTTTGGCGATATGTGCCATAGTCTGCGAGTCGCAGACCTGGCGATTGCTATCACTTATGCCTTGCAATTTAGTTGTGACGCGCGCGCAAGTTTGCTAACGATCACGCGAGCCTATTTGCAACGCAATCGCTTAAGTCTGGTCGAGCTGAAAATGTTATTGCCTTGTGTATTAGGGCGTTTGAGTCAGAGTATTTTATTGGCAGCCCAGGCAGCCCATGAACAGCCAGAAAACGCTTTTGCTCAAGTTTCGCAAAAAGCGGTGCGGGCGATGTTGCATGAATTTGCACAACTTGATCGCGTAAGTCTTGAGCGCGATTTACTGCAATTACTGAATTGAAAAACTAACTAAACCATGGCACTGAATATTCTCACGCGCAGTCATACCGAATTAATTGAACTGCGCCGACGCTACTTAAATCCCACTCTGAGTCTGGCTTACCAACATCCTTTAAAGATAGTCAGGGGTGAGGGCGCTTACCTATATGAAGAAAATGGCCGTGCTTACCTGGATATGGTGAATAACGTCTGTCATGTGGGACACTGCCATCCGCGTGTGGTTGCGGCGGGCCAGGCACAAATGGCTCAGCTAAACACTAATACGCGCTATCTGCATGATAATGTGGTGGAATATGCGATGCGTTTGCAAACCTATTTTCCAGCAGAATTATCGGTGGTTTTTCCGACTAACTCCGGAACCGAAGCGAATGACTTGGCACTGCGTCTGGCACGTGCTTATTCCAAGGCGCACGACGTGATCGTGATCGATCACGCTTACCATGGACATTCGCCCAGCATGATAGAACTCAGTCCGTATAAATTTAATGGTAAAGGTGGACAAGGCCGGGCTGCCCATGTGCAAGTGCTGCCTATGCCGGATATATTTCGTGGCCGCTATCGTGGTCCGGGCGCAGCCCAAGCTTATGCTAACCAGCTCGACGATGCCTTAGCGCAGATACAGCAACGAGGCGCAGGTGCTGCGGCTTTTTATGCCGAATCGATGTTAGGCTGCGGTGGGCAAATTGTGTTACCTCCCGATTATCTGTCACTCGTCTATCAAAAAGCTCGTGCAGCTGGTGCGGTTTGTCTGGCAGACGAAGTGCAGGTGGGATTTGGTCGTGCCGGCTCGCAGTTTTGGGCGTTTGCTACGCAAAATGTCGTGCCAGATATCGTCACTTTGGGTAAGCCCATCGCCAATGGCCATCCTATGGGGGCGGTGGTTACCCGCCCTGAAATCGCCGCAGCCTTTGTCAGTGGTATGGAATACTTCAATACCTTCGCCGGTAATCCGGTGTCGTCGGCTATCGCTTTGGCTGTGCTCGATGTGATTGAAGACGAAGGCTTGCAGCAACACGCAGAAAAAGTGGGTGGCATTTTGATGGATGGTTTGCGCGAATTGCAAAAGGAGTTCCCCGAGATCGCCGACGTACGTGGTCAGGGTTTGTTTATTGGCGCAGAAATTATGCGTGAAGGCAAACCCGATAGCCGGTTTGCGCATGCGATTGTCGAAGCACTTAAACAAAAACAGATCTTACTCTCGACAGACGGTCCCGACGATAATGTGTTGAAAATCAAACCTCCCATGGTCTTTAGTGCGGCAAATGCGACCCAGTTTCTGCAGCAACTCAGGCAATGCCTGATCTTATTACGCTAAGCCTGGTGCCAGAGTCGGGGTGACCTTACTCTGGCAATGATCCACAGTTAAACACGATTTCCAGCTACTCGAAAAAAGCAGTTCCCAGGCATTTTTTTTCAGCCACCTGATTGTTTTGCGCCAGGCTAGCCAGGCAGCCGAAACATCTGAGCACTAGTAAACAGGCACTTTTAATTTGTCATCTTCGAATAAAAATCCAACGACAAATTCAAGACAATTGCCAGACAGAGCTTATATTTTTGAAAATTTGAGCGCTTTATAATTTTCTTCCTGTTCGTATTGTGTTGAGCACTTGTCGCCACTTCTGGTTTATCGTGAATCAAAGCGAGTGAGCACGTGATCAGTACACGATTTCGTAGCAGCGGATTGCGGGCATAGTTTGTCCGTTACATCTTTGGTGTTCATATTAATCATTCACCAGATAGAAATTGACATGCTCAGGGTTCAACATCAACTCCCCTCCTATACGCTCAGGCATTTACTTGCCTCGGTGATACAACACCGGCATTTACTACTCAGCCTGATAAAACGCGAGGTACTTGCTCGCTATCAGGGTTCGTGGTTGGGCTTGCTGTGGGCAATGATTAATCCCTTGCTCATGCTTTTGGTTTATACCTTTGTATTCAGCGTGGTCTTTAAGGCTCGCTGGAGTAGTTTAAGTGAGTCGAAAACAGAGTTTGCCCTGGTGTTATTTTCAGGCATGCTGGTTTTCGCGATATTTTCAGAGTCACTGAGTCGGGCACCAACTAGTATCACAGCCAATGCCAATTACGTAAAAAAACTCGTGTTCCCTTTAGAGTTGCTGGCTTTAGTTAATTTAGGCGCGGCGCTATGCCAGACCGCATTCAGCCTGCTGGTTTGGTTGCTTGCATTTATTTATCTGCGTGGATGGCCACCAGCAACGCTGTGGCAATTTCCACTGAGTTTATTGCCATTACTCTGGCTCAGTCTGGGCTTCGCCTGGTTTTTTTCCGCACTGGGTGTTTATTTTCGCGACATGCAGCAAATCGTCGTGGTGTTGACAGCGGTCTTAAGTTTTTTGTCGCCAGTTTTCTATCCCTTGCAAGCCTTGCCTCCCGAGTATCAAGCGATACTAGCCTGGAGTCCTTTAGCCATCATCCTGGAACAGAGTCGCAACACCCTGATCTGGGGGCAGGCGTTAAATTGGTCGTCGTGGTTAAGCTTAAATTTATTTTGTGCCGCTATCGCCTGGGCCGGTTATTTCTGGTTCCAAAAAACACGTAAAGGTTTTGCTGATGTCATCTGAAGCCATATTGAAAGTGGAAGCGGTGAGTAAATCATTTTTACTGTACCAGCAACCACAAGATCGTTTAAAACAGATGATCGCATCGGCTGCTGGGAGTAAGCGCCATTATCATCAGGAATTCTGGGCTTTACGCGACATTAGTTTTTCAGTCAAGCGCGGAGAAACCGTTGGAATCATCGGCCGAAATGGCAGTGGTAAATCTACTTTATTGCAAATACTATGCGGCACCTTGACACCGACTTCCGGACAAGTAAGCCTGGGTGGACGTATTGCCGCCTTGCTGGAATTGGGAGCGGGTTTCAATACCGAATTTTCCGGACGCGAGAATATCTATTTGAACGCGGCAATTCTGGGTTTGTCACGCAAGGAAATTGACGCCGCATATCCGCAAATAATCGCATTCTCAGAGCTGGATGAATTTATCGACAGGCCAGTGAAAACCTATTCGAGTGGCATGTACGCGCGCCTGGCGTTTGCAATCGCGATTCATGTACGTCCCGATATTCTGATTGTTGATGAAGCCTTATCGGTGGGCGATAGTCGTTTCGTCGCCAAATGCATGCGCAAGATTCGTGAAATACAGGAAAGTGGTTGCAGTATTTTATTTGTCAGCCACGACGTCACAACCGTACGCACGCTTTGCCAGCGTGCAATTTGGTTGGATCAGGGATGCCTGGTTGCTCAGGGTGAAGTGTTTCCTATTACCGGGCGCTACATGGAAATGATGTGTCGCGATCAGGAAGCGGATATTCCTGCGCCTGAAGTGATATCCCGCGATGAAGGTCTGGACTTGCGACCAGTTACCCATTGGGGATCACATCGGGGTTTAATTTTGAGTGCCCAGGTTTGCGATGCCTATGGGGACAGAAAAGACGTGTTGACCTTTCAGGAAACACTCTTGATTAAAGTGAGACTTCATTTGCCAGATGGCTTTTTCCGGCAAAATTTAAGTGTAGCGATTTCGATTAAAGATTTAAAAGGAAACGACTTAATCGTTTCAACTACTCACGATTTCTCGCCCATGCACTTCACTGAGAGTAAGCAAATCGAAGTGACATTTTCTATGAAAAATTATCTAGTCACTGGCAAATACTTACTGGTCGCCGCACTCGAAAATCGCCAACATCGCGATATTCACTATTACGAATATATCGAAGGTTGTCATTATTTTTCCAGTTTGAACGAGCAACGTTTGTTTGGGCAATTTCATCCCCCCATTACACAGAGTATGCGCTCATTGGATGGTACTTTGACGCATCAAAATTTGCGCACAGATGAGCACGGAATTGTAGCAATCAAGCAAGGTGATGAACGACATTTAAGTAACGAGGTGTTCCATGAAATTGAGTGATCTTCCGCACCCAGTAAATTCGCGTGAATACTGGGATCAGCGATTTAGTCAGGACTGGCAACAAGCAGAGGGGCCAGCGCAATCTGAATTCTTTACGACTTTGGCGCTTACTCATTTGCCAGTTTGGGTAGTTAATTTGATGCGCTTGCAGAATTGGTCACTCGCGGATTGGGGGTGCGCAGAAGGCGAAGGATGTAAGTTATGGTCGCAATACCTTAAATCCGATCAGGTTTCAGGAATCGATTTCTCAGATGAGGCGATACATCTGGCGCAACAAAAATATCCGGCTTTACGATTTAAGTCGGAGGACTGGCTGAATCTGGATTTACCCACGACGGCGCCTTATGACGTGGTGTATTCGTCGAATACCTTGGAACATTTTCATCGGCCCCATGAAATCTTAAACCGGTTGACCAGTTACGCTGAAAAAATGCTGATTCTGGTTTTGCCCTATCGTGAGCACAATACCGAAACTGAACATTTTGCGAAATTTTTTCCACAACATATCCCTTATCAATTGCCGCATCGATTTCAATTAATCTGGAGTAAGGTTGTTGATTGTCGCAAGTTCGAAAACACGTATTGGCAAGGCGAGCAAATTATTTTGATGTATGCAAATCAAGATTGGTTGCAACAGCAAAATTTCAGTCTGGCAGAATTGAATTTACATGATCGTGATGTCGCCACTGCAGAATTACTTGAAACGCAACTCAAACAAATGCACGCGCAGAACATTGAGTGGCAACAAAAATATCAGAAAATTAGCCTGAGTGCCGAACAGCAAGCTCAGCAATTACTGAGCATGGAGCAGCAGTTGGGGCAAACCCGGCAAGACCTGGCGTGGCATTTGACCGAAGCCGATGCACACCGGGCGAGGCAATTGGCGTTGCAAAAAGATACCGCGGAATTAGCGGAACTCCGACAAAAACAAATGCAATTGCAAGAGAACCTGCGTTTGGCGCGACAGCAGTTACGGCTAAGTCGGGAAGACAGTGTTGATCAAGTTCAAAGTCTGCAAGAAGTGATTGCGCAATTGCATTTACAGCTACAGCAAAATGAAGATGTCGTCGCAGAACTTAAACAGAGTTATTCCTGGACGCTGACCCGACCTCTACGTTTTACTCAGCAATTATTACAAACGCCTGGTAAAGCAAGTTACCAACTGGCCAAACATGTGTTTTGGAAGCTACCAACTAAATGGCGCTGGGCTTTACACAAACCACGCCATCAATTTGTTCGTTGGGTACGTGGTAATTTGCATCATGCGATGACGAGCCAGACCGATTTGAATCGACCAGCTTGCAATAATCTGAGTTGGAAAGAATTTACTGAGCAAGTGTTAAGCCGACGCGATGAATACCAGGGTATTTTCGTTCAGGAGCTGGTGATAGACTGGAATGTGCCACTGTATCAGCGACCTCAACATATTGCGAATGCCTTTGCCAGATTGGGTTATCTGGTGATCTATCGCACCGATAACTGGTCCGGCGACAATGTCGATGGTTGTCAGGAAGTGATGCCGAATGTGTGGCTCAGTAACTGTGACGAGGTGAATCATTTACAGAATGTCGTCAGGTCCTTGTATTCGACAGCACATTTTTTCACGCCGGAATCCATACTGAAAAACGGTAAGCGTGGTTGTCTGATTTATGAGTACATCGATCATATTGATCCGCAGATCAGCGGCGATGAAGCCAATATTAAGCGCTTGCTTGCGCTCAAGGAATTTGCCTTCAACGGTGGGGCAGATTACATCGTCGCTTCAGCACGTAAGTTAGCTGATGAGGCAATTGCGGCAGTCGGTGCCGATAAAGTTATCGTCGCACAAAATGGTGTGGATACCCGACATTACCGGAATATTCGTCATCTGACTACCCGCTTACCACAAAGCCTGACGAACTTTCGTCGTCGCTATAAACAGATAGTCGGGTACTTTGGTGCTTTGGCTCCCTGGTTGTGGTATGAGGCGATTGCGGAATTAGTGGCGATGCGCCCAGATACCGGATTTGTGTTTATAGGTCCAGATTATTTTGGGGGTTCTTCGCAATTACCTGAGGCTGAAAACTTACTCTACCTGGGAACCGTTGATTACAAGATTTTGCCTGCATACGCCAGGCAATTTGATATTTGCCTCATTCCATTTGCACCTGGCGAAATCGCGAAGACGACCTCGCCGCTCAAGCTATTTGAATACTTTGCGCTGGAAAAACCTGTTGTGGTGACCAGTGAAATGGCTGAGTGCGTGCAATACCCCGAGGTTTTCCGTGGACACGATGTGGCGACGCTGAATCAGGCGATTGAGCAAGCCTGGGCAATCAGGGAGTGTGACGAATTCAAACAAAGACTGGCCGAGCTTGCCGATCAAAATGATTGGGATAAACGCGCCCAGGCGATGGCCGATGTATTTAAAAGCTTGGCAAACTAAGGTAAGTGATGTGTATGAAAAAGAAAAAAATATTATGCGTGGTTGGCACTCGGCCCGAGGCTATTAAAATGGCGCCAGTGATTTTGGCACTGCAACAGCAGGACTGGGCGGAAGTCAGAGTATTAGCCACCGCGCAACACAGGCAAATGCTGGATCAGGTATTGGAATTTTTTTCAATCAAAGCGGATATTGATCTCGATCTGATGCGTCCGAATCAAAGTCTGAGTACGCTAACCGGACGGATATTGCTGGAAATGGATGCGGTTCTGAGTAATGAACGTCCGGATGTGGTTCTGGTGCAAGGCGATACTACGACGGTAATGACGGTCTCACTGGCGTGTTTTTATCACCGGGTTGCGATTGGTCATGTTGAAGCAGGCTTGCGTACCTGGGATAGTTATAACCCATTTCCAGAAGAAATGAATCGGGTCATGACTGGTCGATTGGCACAATGGCATTTCGCGCCGACAGCCAGTTCAGCAGCCAACTTACGTAAGGAAGGTGTCAGTGAGGCTGCAATCAGTATCACTGGAAATACCGTGATTGATGCATTATTGATGACGGCTGAACGCGATTTTGATTTGAATGCAGCGCTGGAGCATGCAGTGCCTGCCGACAAACGTTTGGTTTTGGTGACTTGCCATCGACGTGAAAATTTTGGTGAACCATTGCAGGCAATTTGTCAGGCGATTTTGAGTTTGGCACAAAATAATCCCGATATTCATGTTTTGTTTCCGGTTCATCCCAATCCTAATGTCAGACAAGTGGTTGAGCAAACCCTGGCCGCACAAGCGAATATTCAGCTTTGCGCGCCGCTGGATTACGCGCCGTTTATCGCCGCTATGAAGCGCGCTTACCTGATTATCAGTGATTCCGGTGGGGTTCAGGAAGAAGCGCCTGCGTTAGGCAAACCGGTTCTGGTGTTACGTGAGGAAACCGAAAGGCCGGAAGCGGCCGAATGTGGCGTGGTCGCCTTAGTTGGCGCAAATCAACAGCGAATACAAACACTGGCGCAGACTTTATTGGACGATAGTCAGGCTTATCTGGCAATGGCACGTGGTGTTTCGCCATATGGTGACGGCTTAGCCGCGCAGCGTATCGCCGACCAGTTGCAGCGTGATCTATTCCCACAAGAAGCACCGACGGACTCTTTACAAGCGGCTTAAGCCAGTATTTAATGCGGGGCTCAGCCGTCATTGAATTCCGCCATGCGTGTATTGTATTTTTCACCTGTCCCCTGGCACAGTTTTGTGCAGCGACCTCAGCATTTTGTGCAGTTCTTACTGCGACATAAACAGGCTGAAGTTTGTTGGGTCGATCCTTATCCTACGCGTTTGCCCGGCGTCGCCGATTTGCTGCAGCTAGTAAATCGCGCCGCAGCTAAGGCAAAATCAGGGCAGGTACAAAATAGCCTGAACGATCCTGCCTTACAACTGGTGCCAACACGCGCTTTGCCAATCGAGCCATTGCCCGGTTCCCTTTGGCTGAATCGATGCTTATGGGCGTCAAGCACGACGCAGATTCACGACTTTTTACGTGACCCCGAGGTCATAATCGTGGTGGGTAAGCCATCGAAGCAAGCCTTAGACATCTGCCGACGCTATTCCAGTCATCAGCGAGTTTATGATGCGATGGATAATTTCGGCTATTACTACCATGGCTATTCACGCTACAGCATGTTGCGACTGACACAGGCGCTGCAAGCAGAGGTAAATCAAATCTGGGCCTCTTGTCATAGCATGTATGGGTTAAATGGCTTTGCCGCGAAAACTCAGTATGTTTTAAATGCTTGCGATCTTGCGAGTTTGCCGCCTGTCACCGAACGCACCATTTCTCAGCATGCTCCGGTTTTTGGCTTTCTTGGTACCGTTTCCGAACGCTTTGACTGGCAAATTGTCAGCTTACTTGCACATCACCTGGCACAACACCTGCCAGCAGCCAGGCTGAGGATTATCGGGCCCTTGCATCATCATTTGCCAGATCGTTTGCCTGCGAATATCGAGTGCTTGCCTGCATGCAGTCATAGCGAGGCGATCGCTGCGATGCAAAGTTTTGACGTGGCAATGATACCCTTTCATGAAAATCTGGCGACAAATTCTATCGACCCCGTGAAATTTTATGAATACCATGCCTTAGGTTTGCCCATACTGAGCAGCTACTTTGGTGAAATGAAGCAGCGCACACAATTTCCTGGCGTGTATGTGTATCAGCGCACCGATCAAGTGATTAACACGGCCATGCAATGCTTGAATTACCAGGCTGATCTCAGCGAAATTCAGCAATTTCGTGCAGATCATAATTGGCAAGCCCGATTTGAAGCTGCGCTCGCTGGTTTAGGTTGAGGAACAGTAAGGCCACCTTAGTGTGTTCATTTCCTCATTTCTCATTTTGCCTGATTACGGATTGCCAGTTACCCGGGCTGACGCCGATGTGGTGACGGAATTGGGTGATGAAGGCGCTCAGACTTTGGTAGCCTAAATCCCAGGCAATTTGGGTAACACTTTGCCCGCTTACGAGTTTTTCCAACGCCAGGTGTATGCGCATTTGTTGCAACCAAACACCGACGCTGATGCCAGTTTCATGCAGAAAATGCCGGCTCAGGCTGCGGCGCGACATGTGTGCCAATTCAGCCAGTTGCTCCAGACTGTAGTGGTGTTGAACATTGCTCAGGCATTGCTGGCAGACCGCCAGCAATCGTGGATGACTGGGCATGACTAAGGTCAGGGGAAGTTTTGCCTGGCGACTGTAAGCGTCGGCCAGGCAAGTCAAATACAGTTGTTGTGCGGCTTTATGCGACTGTAATTCGACCACTTGGCTCAACAATTCCGTGATCAGTGCAGTGGCCCGGACTATGCTTAACTCACCGGGTAAATGTAATCTGGCCCAATCTGCATCGAGATAGAGACGTTGCGCTAAAACCGCCTGATGAACCTCCGCCCCATGCCTGATCTCGGGCGGAACCCACGCCAGACAACCCGGCGGGAGTAAATGTCGGCCTTGCTGATTGATCAGACTAATCGCGCCGCTATACAAATAGAATAACTGTCCTTCGGCATGTTGATGGATGGGTGAAGGGTGTCCCGGTTCTAATCTCAGACGAGCATGACGAGTAAGATACATACACTGATAGTTGGGCTACGCGGATTTCGGGCTGGCACAACGAGGCATTATTGATAAGTCAGGCATTTTACGGCTTTCACGCAAAGCCGTTACAGGCTACTTCGGATTTTGGCCAGATCAAGCAAGTTTCTGGCTCTCTGTAGTAAGCCAGTCGTGTCGCCCTGAGGCAAACTGAAACTCCGATTACTAATGGAGTTGTCATGTCGACTTACACTTTAAGCCAGGACGAGTTGCATACCATAGCGCATTTACTCACTCGCTATGGCGACGATTTATTGAGCAAACAACCTCAACAGGGGTTGTTAAGTCAAAACGCTATGCGAGTTTGCTTTGAAGAACACGGTGCACTGACGCGAGTTGGTTTGGCCGCAGACTTACATAAACTTCGACCTGAAATTGCTTTTGACGAGTTAGATTCTGGCGTGAAACAAGCTGGTAACGGTACTTTGCCTGAACTGGTCTGGCTCTGTGAAGCGATAGACGGTGCGGTTCAATACTTACATGGACATCCCTTATGGACGCTGACCTTATGCCTGCTAGTTCAGGGGCAAGTGCGATATAGCTGGGTTTATCAACCCAGTAGTAAGCAGCTCTATTTCGCGCAAAAAGGGCTGGGTGCATATTGCAATCAAAAACGTCTGGAATGCGTGTTACGCCATCCCATAGAAATTTGTTTCGCTGCCACCAGTTTTCCGAATTATCCGCAACGTCCCGCAATTCAGGTGAAACGGTTTACCGACCTGCTTGCCGGTATTATTCCATGCGTGTTTGCACAGCGTTGGATGGGGCCAGCATCCTTGTCATTGGCGCAATTAGCAGCTGGACAAGTTGATATTTATTGGGAAACGGATAAGACGATGAGTGATTGGCTCGCTGGTTCCCTGTTGGCAACGGAGGCGGGAGCCGTTTTGTCTGAATTAAGTGGTGGCGCACTCAATTGGCATTCTGCCGACATTTTGGTGGCACAAGCGCAAGCGTACCCACAGATCGTGGAAAAATTCGCCAAACTTGCCTTATGCAATTCATCGAGTCCCTAAGCTGAGCAAAAAGCCAACTTTGAGAATTGTCAGTTTAGCGGCATTCTCCACAGTATTTTTTACAAAATGCTCAAAAAACGTTGTCGTGTGGATTGGCGACGAACTAATATGATTTGTGAAAACGTAAAGGGTAAATTGGTTTCAGTATTGTTTTCTAATTAGTCAGCGCTGGCGCTGGTAACTGGGGATTACCAATGGAAATGCGAGTTGTTGTCATCGACGATGCTGAAATCAATGTTGTGCTGTTATGCAAGCTGTTAGATAAGCTGAATGCTTGCACAGCCATACGTTTTACTGAACCTGGGCGGGCACTGGATTGGTGTCAAAAAAACACTCCAGACCTGGTTTTTGTCGATTATATGATGCCAGAAATGCATGGCGTCGACTTTATTAGTCGGTTCCGTCAAATTCCCGCCTGCCTCGATATTCCCATACTCATGATTACGGCTAACGATGAAACGGCCGTGCGTTATGAGGCCCTGGAGGCTGGGGCGAATGATTTTTTGAATAAGCCCATCGACAAAATAGAATTCCTGGCGCGCACCAAAAATATGCTGGCACTGCGAAAAAACCAGCGCTTGCTAGAGAACCGGGCCGTTTGGCTGGATTCCGAAGTTAAGAAAGCAACGGCTGAAATTAAGTTACGCGAAAAGGAAACTATTTTACGTTTGTCGCGTGCTGCCGATTCACGTGATCCTGAAACAGGTGCGCATATCTTAAGGATGGCCAATTACTCACGCTTAATTGCTACCAACCTGGGTTTGTCTGATGAGCAGCAACAAATGGTGCTGGATGCCGCGCCTATGCACGATATTGGTAAAGTGGGAATTCCGGATCATATTTTACTCAAACCGGGCAAGCTGACGCCGGAAGAGTTTGCCATTATGAAAACCTATACCCTGTCGTCTGCAGGTGTTTCAAGCAAACATCTGGTTGCGCTGGGTTTGCTGGGACAAAAAATTGTTTTTGCACATGGTAGTTTTGGCGGATGGAAGCCTTTCGGTCCGACCCGTAAAGTAACCCGATGTGTTGGCAATATCCTATATGAACTCGATGGTGAGCCGGCTTTGGCTGTGTATAAGCGTTATTTGGGCGACTACGCCAGGGAGTTGCCTGGATCCGGCCTGTTATTTCCCTTTGAAATGTTAAGTGATGCTGGCGAATCGTTAGGTCAGATACGCACCATACTTGGAGTTGATGAAGAGCAAGGTAGTCTGGTCCTGGCGGGTGTCATTAATCCAGACGGTTATTTACGCTTAATGCATGCACATACCAATGATTTGGTCGATGGTGCTGAAACGGCGGCGCATGCCACGATAGATGGTGTGCCGCCACATCAGGGGCAGGCTTTGGGGTTATTGGTCAGTTGCGTGGGGCGAAAATTAGTTATGGGTGGCAGAGTCGATGAAGAAGTCGAAGCGGTGCAAGACGTTTTGGGTGCCAGCACCGTTTTATGCGGATTTTACTCAAATGGGGAAATATGCCCGGGTTATCAACTCGAGGCCTGTAGCTTGCATAATCAAACGATGACGATAACCTATCTTGCTGAGGCGGTCTGATGCCACACAAGCTGTCCTTACGCCAATATAAGCGCTTACTAGGCATAGCGGGAGAGTCCCAGCTGGATGAAGTGTTACGGGAATTTGAAAGCCTGGCAGAGCATACGCAATTGAGCGCGGCAGCACGTCAGGCTTTAAGTGGGATGCGTGGTTTTTTATTGCAGGTCGACGACGCGTATGAACAAGCTGATCGCGATCTGGCATTGGGCAAACGTAGTCTGGAGTTGAGTTCGACCGAATTGATGGCGGCAAACCGGAATTTGCGGCATGAGGCTGAAATGCGTCAACAAGTGATGCAAACTCTGCGCCGTACCACCAATGAAGTTTTGGCGCAATTAGGCAAGCGTCTGGATGATGAAGAGAGTCTGGAATCCTTAAGCGCATTACTCTCTGGCTTAGTCAGCGATGTCTTACACACGCGCAGTGAATTACAAACTGCCCTGAGTGCAATCAAAAACCAGCAATTTGCATTGGACGAACATGCGATCGTCAGTATCACCGATGCAGATGGTGCGCTGTTGTATGCTAACGAGCGTTTTTGTCATATCAGTCAGTATCAACGTGAGGAATTAATTGGTCGTAATCACCGCATTGTTAAATCTGACCAACATAGCCCCGACTTTTTCGCTGATCTGTGGCAAACCATTAAGCAAGGCAAAGTATGGCACGGCGAAATTCGTAATCGCGCTAAGGATGGCTCTGCGTATTGGACCAGCGCAACAATAGTACCGTTTTTGGATGAGTATAAAAAGCCTTACCAGTTTATTTCTATATGTACCGATATTACTCAGGAACGTAAGCTCAAAGAAGAAATTGAATCGCGCAAACGCTTATTGCAGAACATCATGAATACCCTGGGTGAAGGAGTGTACACGCTGGACGAATCTGGCATTTGCACGTTTCTGAATCCCGAGGCGGAAAAGATTCTGGGGTGGACTCTGGAAGAAACCACCGGACAATATTTGCACGACCTGATACATGCTCATACCCCAGATGGCAGGCACGTTACTATCAATGAATGTTGTATCAATTTAAGTATGCAACAGGGACAAGTGTTTCGTTCTGAATCTGAATTTTTCCAACATAAATCCGGACATTTCTTTCCCGTCGCCCTGGTCTCTTCGCCAATTTTTGAAAATGGAAAAATGGTTGGCTCGGTTGCCGCGTTTCAAGACATTACGTCACGGCGACAAGCCGAGGCGGCGCTACGCGAAAGCGAACACAAGCAACGCATGATACTTGATCATGCCGCTGATGCTGTGTTCGTCGCTAGCAAACAAGAGCGCTGGCTCTACGTGAATGATTTGGCACTAAATTTACTTGGGTATCGACGAGAACAATTAATTGGGGCATCGATTTATGAGCTACTGCCCGAAGCGCATAGGGACTTGTCCAGGCAAATTTTTCAGGAGCGTTTGCAACAAGAAAAATTTATTCGACAAGAGATACGCTTGCTGACCAGTACTGGCGATCAGGTCCCGGTTGAGATGAATGTCGCCTTATTACCCGATGGTAGTATTTACGGTAGTTGCCGCGATATTACGAGTCGCAAAGAATTCGAGGCAGCGTTAATTAAGGCGAAATTAGGGGCAGAAGAGGCCAGCCAGGCAAAAAGCGAATTTTTAGCCACCATGAGTCATGAAATAAGAACACCGATGAATGGAATCATAGGCATGACTGAATTAGCGCTGGATACGCGTTTAGATCAGCAACAGCGCGAATATCTGGAAATGGTTAAGGTTTCATCGAATGCCTTGCTGGCGATAATTAACGACATACTGGATTTCTCAAAAATTGAATCCGGCAAATTGATGCTGGAAAATATCGAATTCCCTGTGCGTGACTTAGTCGCGACTAGCTTAAAAGCACTGGCATTTCGCGCCGAGCAAAAAAGTATAGAATTGGTCTATCTGGTGGATAAGGCTTTACCTGAATTTTTAATCGGTGACCCAGGTAAGCTCCGGCAAATTCTGACGAATCTGGTTGGTAATGCGATTAAATTCAGCTATACCGGTGTGATTTCTGTGGAGTTCAGATTGGAGCGTATAGAGCACCAGGAGGTCCTTGTCTATATCGCAGTAAGCGATAGTGGTATAGGTATTGCAGAGGAAAAACAGCAGCAAATTTTTCAGCCGTTTAGTCAGGCTGATGCGTCAACCACTCGCAAATATGGTGGCACGGGATTGGGCTTGTCGATATCCTCACGACTAGTACAAAGCATGCAGGGGCAATTGCAAGTTGAGAGTGAATTAGGTAAGGGTAGTTGTTTCTTTTTTTCGGCACGCTTTGGCCATTCCACTTCACCTTGCCCCTCCCTGGTTGATGCAGAAATGCAAGCTAAACGCATTTTCGTGCTTGATGATAACCAGTTTAATCGTCAGCAATATGGTGATTTATTACGAGCCTGGTCGCTGCAAGTAGAAACTGCCAGCGACGCCAGTGATGCTCTGTGCAAACTGCAAGAAAGTCAGCAAAATGGCATCGAATTTGATGTGTTATTGTTGGACGCTGGCTTAGGCCATAAGGATGGGTTTGCGGTGCTGGAAGAACTACAGCATTTGAATTTATGTAGAAGCAGCAAAATTATTATGTTGGCCAATTCGGCTGTCGCGGAGGATCGTCAACGTTCAATAAAACTGGGCATTTCCACGGTATTGCGTAAGCCTGTCACTCCAGATGAGCTTCGCTGTGCGATATATTCAGCCTGTAAAGGTGTAGCGGCGCCAGCTAACCTGAGCGCCAATAATTTGGCGATGAGCCGCGATGGAGGCTTAGCTGCCCTACACATTTTAGTCGCTGAAGATAATCCAATTAATCAAAAACTGGCTTGTAGCTTGCTCGAAAAATGGGGATATACAGCCGACATCGCGGAAAATGGTTTGGTGGCGATTGCCATGCATAAAATTAATCGCTACGACGCCATCCTGATGGATATGCAAATGCCAGAGATGGGTGGTATCGAAGCGACGCAACGCATACGAGCGAGTGAGCAAGGGCAAAGGCATGTTCCTATCATTGCCATGACTGCTAACGCTATGCAGGGTGATAGAGAGCGTTGTCTGGAAGCTGGTATGGATCATTATCTGGCTAAGCCCTTGCAAGCTGAAGCTTTGAAATCCTTACTGCAACATCTCAGTTTGCAGAAAGCCCATCCAGAAACCGTATTACGCATGTCCGAACTAGTACCGCAACCGGTATTGGCGCGGATTGAAGAAAAGAGTGAACCCGTCTTTGATTTTTATGCGGCAATCATGAGTGGGGACCAAGAAATCTTAGGATTCATCACGCCCATGTTTCTCTCATCCTGGCAAGACCAACTCAGCGAATTGGCTCAGGCTATACAAAACCAGGATGCCGAATTATTGTACCGCAGCGCGCATACCCTGAAAGGTGTAGTCGGAAACTTTAATGCCAAGCCTATCGAAGAATTGGCACGCGCGCTCGAGGCTAAAGGCAAGCAACATGACTTTAACCGTGTCTCTGTAATTTATGAGCAATTACAAAGCTTATTCCCCTTGTTAATCACCGAACTGGAAAAATATCAGGCCGAAGCGGCACTCAATAATTAGCTACGAGCTGCTCGGCACTTTGCTCGCTGACTTGCGCTAATTGCTGATTTTTTCTTAGAAATTTAATGGCAAAACCCGCTTCATATCGGGTTGTTGGCAAAACGCGATAAATTCCTCGCGCAGGGATTTACCTGCAGCGATCGCCGTTTGCCATTCTTTGATGCGACTTGCATGATCTAAGCCGTGATAAAAAAAATCTTTACGATCAGGGATTTTTGCGCGCGGTAGCGATTGCACAAACGCGCGCGACGGATTAATCAATATGACGTTGTCCAGCCATTCTTTATATTTACCGCGATGCCCGCGACGCCACCACATGCCCTTGTCCAGCCAGCCAGGAATGATTTGATGATGAAAGTGCGGATACAGCACCAGCTCAGCGTCAGCTAACCTTGTCGTATGACTATTCAAACGCTGGTAGGGCAATTGCAAATGGTAGTCGATGATGCCACCATCCCAGTAATTACCTGCTGGTGCGTCGGCGATGTCGCTAACTTGCTGCATCAATAAAGGCAAGGTACCCGAGGCAAGCAAGGCTGGATGCAGATTGGCTGGAGTGAAACTGGTCAATAGGCTGGGAAAGGCGTCGAAGTGTGGACTTAACCAAGTCAGTGCCGCCGGGTTTTGACTAAAAATCACTCGTTCCAGATGGTGTGCTAAAGCGGCGCGACTACGCGTGTTAGCCAAGGCCGCACGCGCAAATCCCAGGCGACTGCGTGTGATGGTTTGTGGCTGAGCCAGGCCACGTTTGCCACGTACTGTCACAATATGCAGGTGGTGCTGGGACTGTTGCAAGATTTCTGCTTCATGTCCCGCGATTATCGTTCTGACGACTTGATTGATCACGTGCGTAATTTCAGACGGTTTGGGTTTAGCGCTATAGCTTTGTCTGACATAAGCTTCGCCCATTCTTTGCAATGCACTTGCCGGATCAGCCTGGCTAGCGGCAGCCATCCGCCATGCGCCAATAGACGCACCGATCAAACTGCGCTGGCGGGGTGCCTGGGCTAGCCATTGGCCAAACAGGTAGAAATCCAGCTCTTGTAAGATTAAACCTTTAGGGCCACCCGCTGCGGCTGGAAGTACCGCTATACGAGAAGCCTGCAAGCCAAATTGCTGCAAGTGTTGCCAGGCCAGGCGACCTGCACGAATTTCCAGCGCGGCAGTGCTCATGGTTAAGTAAGTGAGAGTTAAACGGGACTATGCAAGCGTTGCATCGCTTCAGTAAATTCTTCGTTGACGATCAAGGGCAAGACATTCAGGCAACGATCTATGCTTTGCTCGATTAAGGCCATATCTTCTTTTCGTGGCCGGTGTAATACAAAGTCAGCCACGCCTTGTTGTAAATTCAAACTGCGCGGATGGCCTATGCCTATCCGCAAGCGCCAATAATCTTGCGTACCCAGCGCAGCTGTAATGTCTTTCAAGCCATTGTGACCACCGGAAGAACCGCCTTTTTTCAGGCGTGCCACACCAGGCAATAAATCAAGTTCATCATGCACCACCAAGACCTGATCGGGCGTGATTTTATAAAAGCGGCAAATCGCCCCAACTGAAAAGCCAGAGCGATTCATAAAGGTTTGCGGTTGCGCCAGATACACTTCCTGGCCAGCGTAATTAATTTTAGTGACCAGCGCATTAAAATTTTTATCGCGCTGCAAATTATGGCTGAGTTGATCAACTAGCCAAAACCCGGCGTTGTGACGGGTTTGTTCGTAATCTGGCCCGGGATTGCCGAGACCGACGATTAAACGTATAGCCATGCTAAGTACTTTCTTATTGTTGGTCGGGGCCGCCCCGACCTAACTCTATTTTTTCTTCAATAAGGGTTTTAAATATTTGCCTGTAACGCTTTCAGGATTATCTGCAACCGCTTCAGGTGCGCCTTCGGCAACGATGCGACCGCCACCAGCGCCGCCTTCGGGGCCCAGGTCGATAATCCAGTCAGCCGTTTTAATCACATCCAGATTGTGCTCGATAATCACCACGGTATTGCCATGATCGCGCAAGCGCGCAATCACCTTCAATAGCAAATCGATGTCGTGGAAATGCAGACCGGTAGTCGGTTCATCGAGTATATACAGGGTGCGGCCAGTATCGCGTTTAGATAATTCCAGCGCCAGCTTGACCCTTTGCGCTTCACCGCCCGACAAAGTGGTAGCACTTTGGCCCAGACGGATATAACCGAGACCAACATCCAGCAAGGTTTGCAATTTACGCGCAATGGTTGGTACGGGTTTGAAAAACTCATGCGCATCTTCCACCGTCATTTCCAGAATTTCGTGGATGTTCTTGCCTTTATACTGAATTTCCAAGGTTTCGCGGTTATAGCGCTTGCCGTGGCAGACATCACAAGGCACATAGACATCGGGTAAGAAGTGCATTTCAACTTTGATCACGCCATCACCCTGGCAAGCTTCACAGCGACCACCTTTGACGTTAAAGGAAAAACGGCCAGCGCTGTAACCACGCTCTTTGGCCGAGGGTACGGTGGCAAATAAATCGCGTATCGGCGTGAAGAGCCCGGTGTATGTGGCGGGATTTGAGCGCGGGGTGCGGCCTATCGGCGCCTGATCCACCGCAATCACTTTATCAAAATGCTGCAAGCCCTCGACGTTGTCAAAGGCCGCTGGCTCAGTTTGCGAGCCATATAAATGCCGTGCGGCGATGTGGTAAAGCGTGTCATTCACCAGGGTCGATTTACCTGAGCCTGAAACTCCGGCAACGCAAGTCAATAAACCGACAGGCAGACGCAGTGTCACGTTTTTCAGGTTATTACCCCTGGCGCCGCTAATCACTAATTGCTTCTCGGGATCAGCCTGGTGGCGTTGCGCTGGTACGGCAATGGCTTTAGCGCCACTTAAGTATTGCGCGGTCAGGGAATTGCTATTGCTGAGAATTTCTTGCAAATTGCCCTGAGCGATTACTTCACCGCCATGCACGCCCGCGCCTAAACCCATGTCGACCACAAAGTCAGCGGCGCGTATCGCATCTTCATCATGCTCGACCACTAATACACTATTGCCGATATCGCGCAAATGCTTGAGGGTGGCGATTAAACGGTCGTTGTCGCGCTGATGTAAGCCGATAGACGGTTCATCAAGCACATACATCACACCAGTTAAACCTGAGCCAATTTGCGAAGCCAAACGTATGCGCTGGGCTTCACCACCCGACAAAGTATCGGCACTGCGCTCTAAGGATAAGTAGTCGAGACCGACGTTGTTTAAGAAACGCAAACGGGCGACGATTTCTTTGATGATGCGGTCGGCAATTTCGCGCTTGGCGCCGGTGAGTTGCAGGTTTTCAAAGAAATCCAGCGTGCTGCGTAAAGGCATCACACTGATTTCAAACAAGGCTTTTTCCTGGCTACCCTGACCGACCTTGACGAAGCGCGCTTCGATGCGCAAACGTGCACCTTCGCAAGAAGGGCAAGGTTTTTCATTGATGAACTTGGCCAGTTCTTCTTTGACCGCCATCGAATCAGTTTCGCGATAACGGCGCTGCAAATTCGGCACTATACCTTCAAAGGCATGTTCTTTAATGACGGTACGGCCTTTTTCATTTATATAGGTAAACGGAATTTGTTGCTTACCCGAACCAAATAAAATCAGTTGTCGGGCTGACTCTGGCAATTGCTCAAACGGCGTGTCCAGATCAAAGTCATAAAACGCCGCCAGATTAGACAACATCTGGAAGTAAAATTGATTGCGTCGGTCCCAACCCTTAATCGCGCCACTGGCCAGCGATAAATTCGGGAAAGCGACGATGCGCTTAGGATCAAAAAATTCGATATGGCCCAGGCCATCACATTCCGGGCAAGCGCCCATGGGGTTATTGAATGAGAACAGGCGCGGTTCCAGCTCTTGCAAGGAGTAACCACAAGTCGGGCAAGCAAACTTATTCGAAAAGAGTTGCTCAGCGCCAGTATCCATATTTACCACCAGTGCGCGACCTTCAGCAAGACGCAGGCAAGTCTCGAACGATTCAGCCAGGCGTTGTTTGATGTCGGCACGAACTTTGACGCGATCCACCACCACGTCTATGGTGTGCTTTTCGGTTTTCTTTAATTTAGGCAGCGACTCGACTTCGTAGATCGCGGCTGGGTGGGTGCCACTCTGGATGCGAAAACGCACATAGCCTTGCGCTTGCATCATTTCAAACAAATCCAGATGCTCGCCCTTACGATTCGCCACCACGGGCGCCATGATCATCAGCTTGCTATCTTCTGGCATGGCTAAAACTGCATCAACCATTTGCGAGACCGATTGTGCCGCCAGCGGATTTTCGGGATGATCAGGACAATATGGCGTGCCGACCCGGGCATACAATAAACGCAAGTAATCGTGGATTTCGGTTACCGTGCCCACGGTAGAGCGCGGGTTATGCGAGGTGGCCTTTTGCTCGATAGAGATTGCGGGTGACAAACCTTCAATCAAATCGACATCCGGTTTTTCCATTAATTGCAAGAATTGCCGCGCATAGGCTGATAAGGATTCGACGTAGCGGCGCTGGCCCTCGGCGTAGAGCGTATCAAACGCCAGCGAAGACTTGCCCGAACCCGACAAGCCAGTGATCACCACCAGTTTATTGCGTGGAATATCGAGTTGAATATTTTTCAGATTGTGAGTACGTGCTCCGCGTACGCGGATTAATTCACGCTTATCACTCAGATTTTGCTGATCAAGATCAAACGCCTGTTCTTGCGCTAGCGTAGCCTGATCGGGTTTCGATTTTTTTGTCCGGGTCGTCATAACAGCATTTGGGCAGTTTCAAGCAACCTGATACTATAACGGGTTTTGAACAGGTCTGCGTCTTGTTCTGTCGAATTCTCCGACTTTGATATTAAAGACTTAATCGACCAGCTAAATTACCAGGGATTTACACAAAGTTACCTGGCTTGTGCGAGATAGATGTAGATAGAAAGTGCAATCTGATATGAGCATGGCTAATTCTTCCAATTTAAGTCAGGAAAGCATGACACTCAACGCGGGCGAGGCGATGAGCAAGCAAGAAATTCGCAGTGCGGCTTCTCTTGCTGGCATCTTTGCTTTACGTATGCTGGGGCTGTTTTTAATCTTGCCCGTGTTTGCTTTGCATGCGCAAACTTTGCCAGATGGCAATAATGCTGTGTTAGTCGGTTTAGCCATGGGCATGTACGGTCTGTGCCAGGCCATTTGTCAAATTCCTTTGGGCATGGCTTCAGACAGATTGGGGCGCAAACCCGTGATTATTGCTGGTTTGGTTTTATTCGCAGTCGGTAGTGTCTGGGCTGCAATGGCCGATAGCGTCATGGGTATTTTGATTGGGCGGGCGATACAGGGCTCAGGCGCGATTTCAGCGGCCTTGACGGCATTAATTGCCGATACCACCCGTGAACAACACCGGACTAAGGCCATGGCTATGGTTGGCGGCAGTATCGGGATTAGTTTTGCACTCTCATTGGTGTGTGCCCCCGCTTTGTACCAGGCCGTGGGGATGCGCGGCATCTTCTTTCTGACTGCCGCGCTTGCCGTGTCAGGTGTGGCCATTGTGCTCAAGCTCACACCATCAGCCCCAGCTTTGCCGATGAAAAGGGTTGCGCTACGCGAGGTGTTATTGATGCCAGAATTGGTGCGACTAAATTATGGCGTGTTTGTTTTACACCTTTCGCAAATGGCGATGTTTGTGGTGTTACCAGCCTATCTCGTCAGTGTGGTTGATTTGCCTTTATCGCAGCATTGGAAATTGTATTTGCCGGTAATGGTTTTGTCGTTCTTTACAATGTTGCCAGCAATAATGTACGGCGAAAAGAAAGGCAAAATGAAAACGGTTTTTGTCGCCGCGATTGCTTTGTTGAGTCTGGTTTTGTTTGCTTTTAGCAGTGCTTTACAACACCGTATCGGCTTAATTATTTTATTATTTGCCTTCTTTATCGCTTTCAATATACTCGAAGCTTGCCAGCCTTCTTTAGTTTCCAGACTGGCGCCAGCAGAAGCAAAAGGTACGGCACTCGGGGTATATAACACCTTACAGGCACTGGGTTTGTTTTGTGGTGGTTGGTTAGGCGGCTGGCTTAAACAACATGGCAATCCAGCCGCGGTATTTGTACTGGCTGGCTTGTTGTGTGCGGTCTGGCTTATAATCGCGGCCGCTATGCCTGCGATTAGTCACAGAAAAGCGTCGACTACGCCAGCCGACGCCGGTAATGCAGGGATTAATGCAAGAAAAAGCGCAATAAATTAACAATTCATTCATCAGGCTCATCAATTTCCTATAGTCGGTGAGCTTCATCAGGAGAGTAATATGGCATCGGTTAATAAAGTAATTATCGTTGGCAATCTGGGGCGCGATCCAGAAACCCGCTACATGCCGAGTGGCGATGCAATGACCAGCATCACCGTAGCCACGACGGATAGCTGGAAAGATAAAGCGACAGGTGAAAAGAAAGAA
The DNA here is from genome assembly GCA_041913845.1 of Undibacterium sp. Lineage (GTDB taxonomy): Bacteria > Pseudomonadota > Gammaproteobacteria > Burkholderiales > Burkholderiaceae_D > Undibacterium. The sequence continues at coordinate 215,183 of JAYSEN010000005.1, read as the reverse complement.
CAAACCGAATGGCACCGCATTACCTTTTTTGGCAAATTGGCTGAAATTGCTGGCCAGTATTTGAAAAAAGGCTCGCAAGTTTATGTCGAAGGCAGCTTGCGTACCCGTAAGTACATGGATAAAGATGGCGTAGAAAAATACGCAACTGATATTCGTGCCGACTCTATGCAAATGCTGGGCAGCCGTCAGGGGGGCGCAATGGGTGGTGGTATGCCAGCCATGGACGATGGTTATGGCGCTCCAGCCGCAGCACCAGTAAGTCGTCCGGCACCCGCACCAGCTAGCCGTCCGGCTCCGCGTCCAGCACCGAATTTCTCGGATATGGATGACGACATTCCGTTCTGATTTACGCACTTATTTGCAAATTTAACCGTCAAGAATAAGGCCCCGAAGCTGCAAACTTCGGGTTTTTTGTTTTGATAAGGCACAAACAAGCCGTAACGCGGATAAATCAGCTCAAACTTGAGATCTTGTTACGTTTGCGTGTGCAAAGTAGTAAGTTTGTAAGTAAGTCTTGTGCAGATGTTGCGAAACCCTGGACTCTGTTGAAAATGACGGCCATCCGTTGCTAGCCTGTAAGCAAAGAAACAATATGGTGGTTTTACTCTTTTCCCTCTTTTTTGTCCGTAAGCTGTGCGTGCTTGTTCAGTTTCAGAATGAGTTGCCTGCATTTACTTAAGATGACAATAAAGGAGAAAAAGATGGAATGGTATGTATCGGTTTTGAAGCGTTATTACGATTTCGAGGGCCGTGCCCATCGTCAGGAATACTGGATGTTTTTCGCAATCAATCTGGCGATTGCAATGACCATTTCCATCGTTGAACGTGTGATTGGCATTGCCGGATACCTCAGTTTGCTGTATGCCCTGGCGGTCTTGTGTCCTGCACTAGGGGTAGGGGTAAGGCGTTTGCACGATACCAATCGTAGCGGTTGGTTTATGTTGATCGCCTTGGTACCAATCTTGGGCGCGCTGGCCTTAATTTATTTACTGGCTCAGCCTGGTCAGTCCAGTCAAAACCAATTTGGTGTGGTACCCGAAGCCGCCTGAAAACCAGCTGAGTCGCTCCGCATTGTGTTCGCGGGGGGGGCTTGCAGTCACTACCTGGGGCGGTGCAGGACTTTGGTATAAATCGAAAAATCGCTCATAATTAGCTGCCCGATATCGTTTTACTGGGCAATTTGAAATTCTGCGTGGAAAACTCGTGTCGCTAGATTGCTGAGTTTTTTAAAACTTCTGTTTTATAACAAAGGAAAACGATGGAACAGCAGCCAGTTAGTTTATTAGGTAGTTGTCATTGCGGTAAAGTGCAATTGGAATTACCAAGCGCACCGAATTCGGCACTGCTTTGTAATTGTTCTATTTGCCGTCGTTTGGGGGCGCTTTGGACATATTATCCCATGGGGCAAGTTAAAATCAGTGGTCACCCTGAGCATACTCAAAGCTATGTTTGGGGGGATAAAACTTTGCAAACGATACGTTGCAAAGAATGTGGTTGCATTACCCATTGGCTCCCTTTAGATGGCAAACCAGGTACACGACACGGTGTGAATTTACGAAATTTCGAACCACGTTTGTATGCGGACATCAAACCACGCCATTTTGACGGTGCAGATAGCTGGAGTTTTCTGGATTAAGCTTACTAGCATGACCGTCAAAAGCTGAGTAACAGCGTAACGACCAAGGCTTAACAGAGGCTGGGTTCGTAGAAAAATTCACGGTAGTGGGGTAGCGTTGCCAGTGCTGGGGGTTCGTCAACATAATCAGGCCTGAATCCAGACAAACAAGACTGATACGAATTCAGTAGAGCATTTCGATAATGGTGAAGTTAAAAAAGAACTTGCCAGGTCTGGCATGCACATTGATCTTGCTCCAGCTAATGAATATGGCGGCAATTGCCTTGTTTGGCTTGCTTGATAAGCAAGGCGCGTGTGATTTATTAATCGTGCCTGGAAATACCGTGTACGCGGATGGCCGCCTAACGGCACGTTTGCAAGCACGCCTGGATGCGGCGCTTAAGGTGTATCAAGGTGCTGCCTGCAAAGCCATCATGGTCAGCGGCGCGAAAGGGCAGGAAGGGCATGACGAAGCGCTAGCAATGCGTGATTATTTAATTGCCCAGGGTGTTCCGGTTCAACATATTTGGGTAGATAGTCAGGGTTACACCAGTTGGGATACCGCAAAGCAAGCTGCATTGCTGGTTGAAAAACAGCGCTATCAAAGTGTCATGGTAGTCAGTCAGTTTTTCCATTTGGCGCGTATGCAATTGGCTTTGCAAAAACATGGCATACAAGTTGTCGCCCACCAGCACGCGAATTACCACGAGTGGCGGGACTTTTATTCGCTGAGCCGGGAAGCATTTGCTTTTTGGTTTTATTTGTTTGCTTATTAAGTATGTAAAACCGCCATAAATAATAATTAAAATGCAAGTTATACTGATGATATGTCCGCTTTAACCTTCTTTAGGCTGAGGGCGAAATAGCAAGGATTGTGGATGAGGATTATTTGGCAATACTTTTTGTATTATTAATTAGAAATGGTGGATGCAGATCAGCTATAAATTAACTTTGCGTAACAAAAAATACTAAAAAAAGTCGATTTCTTCGAAATTACTGTCAACCGTGATACATAGCGATACGTTTTAGACTCAACACCGCAAATTGCTTAAGCGAAATAAGCGCGAAGCAAACCATCAGGAGTCTGAACATGATTTACGAAATTTTGGTACGCCCAACAACTAACAAGCAAATTAATTCCGACCACGTGATTTGGATTGATAGCAATTTGCCATCGCGTCATTTTGAGCGTTGGTTGCGTGAAAAAAATCTGCTGGACGGCAGTGCGCAATCACCTGTGCAGCGCTGGAGTATCAAACAGACTACACGTCCTGCCCATTTCGATTTATCTACTGAGGCAGCTGCCATACAATCGCGCATCGCTGAGTTGATTGGTGAAAATGCGGTTGTCATTGAAATGCCAGAAGCTGCTCGTGCACTTGAAGCCTTCCGCCTAAAACAAGGCGCAGCACATTTGCTCGCTGCTTAAGAGTGATTGGCCGGCATGGAGTTTTCCGGCACAGACATTTTGCAAGCTGGGTCTGACTAGTTTGCCGCACTACATTAGAATTTATATGTTGCATATTTTGCCCTTATCTGGCGTCGCCGGTAAGGGCTTTGTCTTTTATCGCCGCACGAATGTGGGAAGGTGTGGTGTTTAGACTTGAATCGGGCGGCACCAAATACGGTGGTTAAGCGGATGGACTAACATGCTGCGGAAATCCTGATAATGACTTCGTCCTGGCAGCCTGTAGGACCTCGGATAAATCGGTTACAAAATCCACTGCCCGGTTCCTATTTCGCTGCCTTTTTAGGCAATATCCCGGCATAGCCGCTGCATAGTCGACCAAATCTGTTCTGCCGCAGCGACATCCGCTACGATTCCCAAAGTCAGACAGGCTGCCAGGCTAAGGCTGCGATCCTATGCTTTGACAGTGTGTGCAGAGCAAAGCACAATAATGCTTTCAAATTTATACGTGTTTTATGGCCAGATTACCGCGACTTGTCGTGCCGTATCAATTGCACCATGTAATACAGCGTGGTATTGCTGGCAGCAACTTATTCCAGGATGAGTTGGATTATCAATTTTTTTACAATGCCATGGTTTCTGCCGCGTCGCAGTTTAAAGTGGCCGTGCATGCCTACGTCTTATTGCCTGATCATTTGCATTTGCTGATGACTCCTGGCGACAGCGCAGGGATAGCCCGTTTTATGCAATGGCTGGGTCGTTCTTATGTACCTTACTACAATCGTAAATACCAACGCACAGGAACACTCTGGCAAGGTCGCTTTCGGGCGACTGTTCTGGAAGCAAAGCATTACTTTATTCCCAGTTGCATCTTGATCGAAAGTCATGCGCAACGCTCAGGATTAGTGAATAGTGCCAGCGATTATCCCTGGTCCAGCTTAGCGCACCACAGTGGCTATAAAGCCGATCCCTTAATCACCGATCATCCAGCCTATTGGGGATTAGGAAATACTCCGTTCCAACGCGAAGCGGCTTATCAAGAAATGTTGAATTTTGGTTTGGGGCGCCAACAAATTCAACAACTTAGCCAGGCCACACACAAATCCTGGGCTTTGGGGAGTGCGGAATTTATGGTTGAATTGGAAAAGTTGACCTCTCGTCGCTTAAGTCCGGCTAGTCGAGGGCGTCCCAAAAAAGCCCCGATCAATTCTGAAATAAAAGAGTGAAGCTTCAGTTCGGAAAACTTAATTCCGTCTTTGCGATGTTTGCTATCAGCGCATTTGCTTCCTCAGACTAATTTCCTGACTTGCTCCTGCACGCATTTTTTCGACAAGGTTTAGTCATTTGAGCTGAATGGTGACGACACTGGCTGGCAATTGAGTGGATTTGCTAGAGCAAGTGTTGGCAAGTTATTGCATTGCGTAAATTGCATTACTAAAACAGCCATAATGATATTTCTCGAATTTGCTTGTCTTCTTACGCTTAAAACTGAGTAAGCGATAAAGTGAAGTTATCGTTGTTTAGAATATTCCTCAAAAAATTCAATGGCTTAGCAAATCTCAGTTGCTGAGTTCAATTAACTAAGTTGTTAATTTTATTTACTCTGACCCTAAATTAAAAGTGCTAGTATAGAAACCAGTTTTTATTTACTCCGACCCTATTAAATAGGTGTTGCGTATAATTTTGCGCTGCACTATGCTCTGACAAAAGCGCTATCGGGCAAAGTAAATTTGCAGAGCTTCTAAAATTAGAGGAATACATTTGGTATTAACCAGAATTTTTAGAATAACTGTTGTTGCATAGCTTAATTGATATAGATAAAGAGAATTTATTTATTCACGACCGCGATGAGGATGTTGCACTTGAACGTTGGCTCAGCCTGGTTCGCAAGAATTCGTAGCAAACTAAGCGTATCTGGAGCACGCAAGGCTTTGCCCGAGTAGGTAATAAATCATCTGCTTGTCACACTGAACTTGAATACTGCAGATGCAGACATACAGAGACTGGTCTGTGTATGCCAACGCCTCATCTCGAAAGATGGCCGCCACAAGAAAATGAAATTGGGTAATTTATCAAGTTAGGGTTTGCGCAAACGTGCGTTGTCTGGATTTAGGAGCCTGGTCAATACCGTTGCCCCGGCACGCACAACTGTGCCAGCGTCTGGATTGCGTAAGCCCTATCGGTAGACATTTGGTAAGACATTTTTAGTATCTGGAGACAGTATGGAAGCGCAAGGTTTATATTCCCCAGCGAATGAACACGATGCCTGTGGTGTGGGTTTTGTCGCCCACATCAAGGGTCAAAAATCCCATGCCATCATAGAACAAGGTTTATTAATTCTGAAAAACCTTGACCACCGTGGTGCGGTCGGCGCCGATGCCTTGATGGGCGATGGTGCCGGTATTCTGATACAAATCCCTGACCAGTTTTATCGCGAAGAAATGGCGCAGCAAGGTGTGGCCTTGCCGCCACCCGGTGAATATGGCGTCGGCATGATCTTTTTGCCTAAGGAACACGCTTCGCGCCTGGCTTGTGAACAAGAAATCGAGCGTGCAGTGCGTGCCGAAGGCCAGGTGGTCTTGGGTTGGCGCGATGTACCAGTCGATACCGAGATGCCTATGTCGCCGACCGTGCGCGCCAAAGAACCGGTAATACGGCAAATCTTCATTGGCCGTGGTCCTGACATCATGGTCACCGATGCCTTGGAACGTAAGCTGTATGTGATACGCAAATCAGCGGTGCATGCGATTGAAGCTTTAAAGCTCTTGCATGGTAAAGAATACTTTGTGCCCTCGATGTCAGCACGTACTGTGGTTTACAAAGGCTTGTTGCTGGCTGATCAGGTTGGCGTTTACTACAAAGATTTGCAAGACAGCCGTTGCAATTCCGCCTTAGCGCTGGTGCATCAACGCTTTTCTACCAATACCTTCCCCGAATGGCCCTTGGCTCACCCGTATCGCATGATTGCGCACAATGGTGAAATCAATACCGTTAAAGGCAATTTCAACTGGATGCGGGCGCGTGAAGGGGTGATGAAATCAGCGGTGCTCGGCGATGATTTGCAAAAACTCTACCCACTGATTTTTGAAGGTCAATCCGATACCGCCAGCTTTGATAATGCGCTGGAATTATTAGTCATGGCGGGCTATCCGATTGCGCAAGCGATGATGATGATGATCCCCGAAGCCTGGGAAAATCACACCCTGATGGATGACAACCGTCGCGCTTTTTACGAATACCATGCTGCGATGATGGAACCCTGGGATGGCCCGGCGGCAATGGCATTTACCGATGGTCGTCAAATCGGTGGCACACTGGATAGAAATGGTTTGCGTCCCGCGCGTTACATCATTACCGATGACGACTTGGTGGTGATGGCGTCGGAAGCCGGGGTTTTGCCGATACCAGAATCCAAGATCATCAAAAAATGGCGCTTACAGCCTGGCAAAATGTTTTTAATCGACCTCGAAGCAGGTCGCATCATCGATGATCAAGAAATCAAAAATACCTATGCCAATGCCAAACCGTATAAGCAATGGATACAATCGGTAAGGATTAAACTCGATGGCTTGAAAGGTGAGGCTGAAGCTGCGCCTGATAGCGCCAGCTTACTCGACCGCCAGCAAGCCTTTGGCTTCACTCAGGAAGATTTGAAATTCATCCTGACACCGATGGTAGAGAGCGGTGAAGAAGCAATCGGCTCTATGGGCAATGATGCGGCGCTGGCAGTGATGTCAAATAAGCTCAAGCCTTTGTACAACTACTTCAAGCAATTATTTGCGCAAGTTACCAATCCGCCTATCGATCCGATTCGCGAAGCAATGGTGATGTCGCTGGTGTCGTTCATCGGCCCTAAACCGAATTTGCTCGATACCAATAACATCAATCCACCGATGCGGCTGGAAGTGTCGCAACCGGTATTGAACGCGGCGGATATTGCTAAATTACGCAATATCAGTGCCAACACTGGCGGCAAATTCAAGTCCTATGAAGTCGATATTTGCTACCCGATAAAATGGGGTAAAGAAGGCATAGAAGCACGCCTGGCCTCGATTTGTGCCGAAGTCGTGGACGCGGTGAAATCCGGTCATAACATCATGATCATCACCGATCGCCGCATGGATAAAGAACATGTCGCGATCCCCGCCTTGCTTGCTTTATCGACCGTGCACCAGCATCTGGTGACACGTGGTTTGCGCACCACCACGGGTTTGGTAGTCGAAACCGGGTCGGCGCGTGAAACTCATCACTTCGCCTTGCTGGCTGGATATGGCGCTGAAGCAGTTCATCCTTATCTGACCATGGAAACGCTGGTGCAATTGGCGGCTGAATTGAACGTGCCGGCCGACAAAGCGATTGCGAATTACACCAAGGCGATAGGCAAGGGCTTGCATAAAGTCATGTCGAAAATGGGTATTTCGACCTATATGTCTTACTGTGGCGCGCAAATTTTTGAAGCCATAGGCTTGAATAAAGCCATGGTCGATAAATACTTCCGTGGCACAGCATCGAACGTTGAAGGCATAGGCGTGTTTGAAGTCGCTGAAGAAGCCTTGCGCTTACATAAACTGGCGTTTGGTAGCGATCCGGTATTGGCGAATGCGCTCGACGCCGGTGGTGAATATGCCTTCCGTATCCGCGGTGAAGAGCATATGTGGACTCCCGATGCGATTGCTAAATTGCAGCACTCTACCCGTGCCAATAACTACAATAGCTACAAAGAATATGCGCAAATCATCAATGACCAAAGCAAGCGTCATTTAACTTTGCGTGGTTTGTTTGAATTTAAAATCGACCCAGCGAAAGCGATCCCCTTAGATCAGGTGGAGCCAGCTAAAGAAATCGTTAAACGCTTTGCCACAGGCGCGATGTCTATGGGTTCGATCTCGACCGAAGCGCATGCGACACTGGCGGTGGCGATGAACCGCATCGGCGGTAAATCGAATACCGGTGAAGGTGGTGAAGATCCCGCCCGTTATGCGCAGGAATTCAAAGGTATTCCAATCAAGAAGGGCGATACTCTGGCCAGCGTCATCGGCGCGCAACAAGTCTTAGCCGATATACCTTTGCAAGAGGGCGATTCCCTGCGTTCGCGGATTAAGCAAGTTGCTTCGGGTCGTTTTGGTGTGACGGCAGAATATTTGTGTTCAGCCGATCAAATTCAGATCAAGATGGCGCAAGGTGCTAAGCCAGGTGAGGGTGGTCAATTGCCGGGTCATAAAGTGTCGGAATACATCGCTAAATTGCGTTTTTCGGTGCCGGGCGTGGGCTTGATTTCGCCACCACCGCATCACGATATTTATTCGATCGAAGATCTGGCGCAGTTAATTCACGACTTGAAAAACGTCAATCCTAAGGCCTCGATCTCGGTCAAGCTGGTTTCAGAAGTCGGCGTAGGCACGATTGCTGCCGGTGTTTCCAAAGCCAAGTCGGATCACATCGTGATCGCCGGACATGATGGTGGTACTGGCGCTTCGCCTTTGTCGTCGATTAAACATGCTGGCACACCGTGGGAGCTCGGTTTGGCCGAAACTCAGCAAACGCTGGTGTTAAACGGTTTGCGTAGTCGGGTTCGGGTACAAGCCGATGGCCAGATGAAAACCGGTCGTGATGTCGCGATTGCGGCAATGCTGGGTGCCGATGAAGTTGGCTTTGCCACCGCCCCGTTGGTGGTGGAAGGCTGCATCATGATGCGTAAATGCCATTTGAATACTTGCCCGGTTGGTGTTGCGACCCAAGATCCAGTCTTACGCGCCAAGTTCACCGGCAAGCCAGAACACGTGGTGAATTACTTTTTCTTTGTCGCCGAAGAATTACGGCAAATCATGGCGCAACTCGGTATCCGTCATTACGATGAATTAATCGGTCGCAGTGATTTGCTGGATAAATCCAAAGCCATCACTCATTGGAAAGCCCAAGGTCTGGATTTCAACCGCATCTTCCATCAAGTGCATAGCACAGGTCAGTTAGTGCATCACACTGAAGAGCAAGACCATTGCCTGGATAAAGCACTCGATCATCGCTTAATCATGCAAGCTCGTCTGGCTTTGGATAATGCTGAAAAAGTTTCCTTCATTTCGCCAGTCAAGAATTTGAATCGCACGGTGGGCGCGATGCTTTCAGGCGAAGTGGCGCGCAAATACGGTCATGCTGGTTTGCCAGATGACACCATCCATATTCAATTGCAAGGCACGGCCGGGCAATCGGTTGGTGCTTTCCTGGCCCACGGTGTGACGCTGGATCTGGTTGGTGAGGGCAATGACTACGTTGGTAAAGGTTTGTCGGGTGGTCGCATCATCATACGTCCGAATACCGAATTCCGTGGCTGGGCAGTCGATAACATCATTTGCGGTAACACCGTGTTATACGGCGCAATCTCGGGTGAAGCTTATATCAATGGCGTTGCCGGTGAGCGTTTTGCAGTGCGTAACTCGGGCGCGATTGCGGTGGTTGAAGGCACTGGCGATCATGGTTGCGAATACATGACGGGCGGCACCGTGATCGTGCTGGGTTACACCGGCCGTAACTTTGCTGCCGGGATGTCGGGCGGTATCGCCTATGTGTATGACCCCGATGGTGATTTTGCTGGTCGTTGCAATACTGCGATGGTGACTTTAGAACCGGTATTGGCGGGCGACGTGCAATTGGCGAGTCAGGAAAAAGCTTACTGGCATAGTCGTACTCGTGGTGGTGAGCGCGAAACCGATGAAGCGATCTTACGCGGTTTGATCGAACGTCATTTCAAGCACACAGGCTCGACGCGTTCGCGCAATATCCTCGACGACTGGGCGCGTAGCCGTGCCAAATTCGTTAAGGTTTTCCCGAATGAATACCGTCGTGCGTTGAAAGAGATGTATGTGGAAGCGAAAGCCACGACAGCTACTGAAACTATCGCCGTTCCGGTAGTTTAAAGCCAAAACCAACACGCGCATAAACATTAGCCTGTGGCCTGAAAAGCCGCCACAGGCCGCATCCAGATTGAGGTTATAAAAATGGGTAAAGTCACCGGATTTTTAGAATTCCAGCGTTTGCAAGAAGCCAGCGAAGCGGCCAGCACACGCAAAAAGCATTACAAAGAATTTGTCTTACATCTCAACGATCAAGACGCCAAGCAACAAGCCGCACGCTGCATGGATTGCGGCATCCCATTTTGCAATAATGGCTGTCCAGTTAATAACATCATTCCCGACTGGAATGATTTAGTCTATCGCGGTAATTTTGAGTACGCTTTAGACGTGCTGCATTCGACCAATAACTTCCCCGAGTTCACAGGGAGAATTTGCCCGGCACCTTGCGAAGCCGCTTGCACTCTGGGGATTAACAGCGATGCTGTCGGCATCAAGTCGATTGAACATTTCATTATCGATAAAGGCTGGGAAAACGGTTGGGTTAAACCACAAATCGCTGCCAACAAAACCGGTAAAAAAGTCGCCGTGGTCGGTTCTGGCCCGGCAGGTCTGGCGGCAGCTCAGCAATTGGCGCGTGCCGGACATAGCGTGACCGTGTTTGAAAAAAATGACCGCATTGGTGGTTTGCTGCGCTATGGCATTCCTGATTTCAAAATGGAAAAAAGCCATATCGATCGCCGCGTCGAACAAATGCAACAAGAAGGGGTGGAATTCCGCAGCAACGTGTTGATCGGTAAGGATTTACCTGCTGGCGTGTTATCCAGCGCCAAAGAAGTGATCAGCCCCGCCACTTTGGAAAAAGAATTTGATGCCGTGGTTCTGGCCGGTGGTGCTGAAGCGCCGCGTGATTTGCCTGTGCCTGGGCGTGAGCTCAAGGGCGTGCACTTTGCGATGGAATTTTTGCCGCAGCAAAATAAAGTCAATGCCGGCGATAAAGTCAAAGAGCAAATTTCTGCAGCGGGCAAGCATGTGGTGGTGATAGGTGGTGGCGATACCGGTTCGGATTGCGTCGGCACCTCGAATCGCCAAGGCGCAAAATCAGTCACGCAATTTGAACTGATGCCACAACCCCCCGAGCAAGAAAACAAACCGTTGGTCTGGCCTTACTGGCCAACTAAATTGCGCACGTCATCCTCGCACGAAGAAGGGTGTGAACGCGACTGGGCGGTTGCGACTAAGCGCTTTGAAGGCAAAAACGGCAAGCTGGAAAAACTGATTGCCTGCCGCGTTGAATGGAAAGATGGCAAGATGCAAGAAGTGCCGGACAGCGAATTCGAAGTCAAAGCCGATTTGGTATTTTTGGCCATGGGTTTTGTCTCACCGGTGGCGAAAGTCTTAGAAGCCTTTGGCGTCGATCAGGATGCGCGAGGCAATGCCCGTGCCAGCACCGAGGGGGCCGGCTGCTATAAAACCAATTTAAGTAAAGTGTTTGCTGCTGGTGACATGCGCCGTGGTCAATCGCTGGTGGTCTGGGCGATACGCGAAGGCCGTCAGTGCGCGCGTGAAGTCGATGCGTTTTTAATGGGGGAGACAGTCTTACCACGGTAATTCAGCTGTAAGCACACGCTGAATCAGGGAAGACCCTCAAAACGAAAACGGAGCCTGATGGCTCCGTTTTTTTTCAAGCACCTGAGACTGCGGTACAAAGTCGCGCAGAGCGCTCGTCTGTCAGCCTAGCCAGGGCAGGTAGTCGATGCCGTTTTGAATTTGCCCCAGCACTTGCGCCTGATTTTCTGTGCTTTCTGAAAAACTTGCCAGCATGCCCGCTACGGAAATTTTATTGTTATTAAGCTGATCCAACCAATAATCGTAACCTGCCTGATCGGGTGTGCGATGTAAGACATTCTTGTAGAAACTGTCGACGATTTTGGTGTTGCTGGGGGCACTGCCAAGCAGCTTTTGAAATTCGGCAGAACGTACAAAGCTATCGGCAACATCGAGTAATTTGGCCCCTTTTTCAAAGGCTTGCATCCAGTAGCCCATGCCTGCTGCATCGGGTTTGCGGTCAAATGCAGCTTGGTAAAGACGATAAGCCATGCCATTACTGCCCTGGTAGTCGAAACTCACATAAACATCATCAAACTTGAGCAATTCTATGTTTTGCAAACTGATTTCGCTTTTGCCATCTTTGGCCGTGACCAGATTATCGTTACTGCGCGCAAACACATTATAGTCAGCGCGTTTGCCAACGACGATGGCCAGATCTTTGCCTTCGCCGCCGTCCAGTAAATCATAGCCACCATTACCGCCACTTATCGTGTCATTACCAGCCCCCGCGTATATACGATTATTGCCACTGTTGCCAGTCAGTGTATCGGCGAAATTGCTGCCTTTTATGCTTTCAATTTGTGTGCCGAAATTAATCGTAATTTGCCCGGGGTCGGAAATTTTTTCCGTCTTTTTACCGATATAACTCCAGTAACCGGGTTCCAGATTCAGTGTCAGCGCCGCTTTCAGGTCGCTGCCATCTATCATGTCATCGCCGCCACCGTCGAAGATGATATTCGTGCTGGTTTCAGATAGCTTGTAAGTATTATTGCCGGATTCGTAGTTAGTTGCTACGCCAAAGACAGACTGTAGCGCAGCGATGTCGAAGGGGCTAAATTTATCGCTTGGAGTCTTATTTTTCGTATCGGTGTAACTCATCACACTCCATTCTTTATTCTCTTCACTATCCGGTAAGAATGGCCCGATTGCTGCTTGCCCTATGGCGTCGGTATGTGAGAACGGATGTTTTAAACCAAGTACGTGACCAAGTTCATGGATGAAAACTGAGTTAAATGCGTAAGCATTATTTTTGTCGGGATTCAGTATGTCTGAGCGATTTGAAATTAAAATTTTGGAAAAATCGTTCGAGACAAAAGAATTCGCATAGCCACCCGAACTGATTTGTTTATTGTTGGCGATGGCTAAAACTTGTTTGGCATTGACATCCTTGGTTTCGACAAATTTTACGTTGATGATGCTGCTGACGTAGTCGAATATCTTAACCGCATAATCACGCTGGGCTTTAGTAAAGGCTTGAAATTCTAACTTGTCAGTGTCGGAAAAGCCGCTGGGTGCCGTTTCGACGAAACGATAATTTACCACGGTCGTCGCGCTTGCGTAGAGCGCGCTATATGTATCGACAAAACTTAAGGCGTCGAGCCAATAAGGAAGTTTTTCTACCCCTTCGGCCCAGCTCCATTGTTCAATATCCGGACTGGTTTTAAACCAATTAGCGTAAATCAATCCTTTATCGGCGCTACCGCCGCTGTCATAGATACGATCAAATCGGCTGCGAATGAGGTAGCTGTCATTGCCAAGGCCGCCTGCCAGATAGTTTTTGCCCGAGCCACCATCTATCGTGTCATCACCCAAGCCCCCATAAACCGTATCATCACCAGATCCCGCCAGAATATTGGCGCCGCCACTTGCCGCTAACCATTTCTTTTCTGTCGGGTCCCAATATTGACTGACGTCGATCAGGTCGTCTCCCGCGCCAGCGTCAATCTGGTCTTTGCCACCATTGCCATAAATTTTGTCATTACCCGCGCCACCAAAAATACTGTCATCACCTGCGCTGGCAAAAATCGTATCATCGCCCGCGCCTGCATCCAGCCATAATCCCGTGGTGCTGATTTTCCAGAGCCGCGTCGCACTATCAAAATAGCTGGTGCCATTGATCTTATCGTCGCCATCGCCAGCATACACATGATCAGCACCACCATTCGTGAATAGCTTGTCATTGTTTTCAGTGCCATAGATCACGTCATTTTTGATCGTGCCGTAAATAGTTTTTGCGGTGCCACCGCTTAATATCAGGGTATCGTAGTAATCCAAGATAAATTCACCGCCATCGGCAGCAACGACCAGTTTGCTGCCATCTTCAAATTTAACGCTGATTTTGCTTAAATCGCTGAGGCTATTGGCTGCATTATTAATACTCAGACTCAGGCTGCTGTCGGCGCTACTGAAAAGGTAGTGGCCGTTTTTAAGTTCAAACTTCAATTCCGACGCTGAGATGCCCTGGATAGTCAGGCTATCGCCAGATTGCAGGTTGATACTTTTTTTATCGTTTTTTTTCCAAATGTAATTTGCCACAGTTAGCCTTGTCGTGATGAGTTTATTAAATTATTGGTTTAATAGTAATTTACCTTTGTGACAGAATTTTAATTTAACTTGACGCAAAAGTAATGTTTTTGGTTTTTGCTCAAATTAGCAGCGCCGAGGCGCAATTCTGCTCGGCTTACTATTTCAACTACGTAAAATTTACGCTGTCATTAGTGCAATTTTTGTCAGGGCTAGACCTGAAAACCATGGTTTTAGTGCAGAGCAAAACGCGCTAAAATAAGGAAAACGCATCAAAGAGGTGCGTTTTCCTGTACCTTAAAAATTAACTGACTCAATGTTCATTTATTTTCATTGGCTTTGTGAGTAAAAATATGGCTTATCATGATTTTTTCCGTGAATAATTTGGTGAAATCAGCGATCAAGCGCCAGAATCGCATCGCTTAATATATTCCGTTCTATTGCAGCGCAACGTAGTTTTAAAATCTGCATTACAATGCAGCTTTTCAAGAATTCCTAAGCACTGTGCCTAATCTCATCGAATTGCGTGATATCCAGTTTGGCTATGGTGAGCGGACGATTTTGTCCGGCCTCAACATGGTCTTCCCACGCCGTAAACTGATCGCTGTGATGGGGGGATCGGGTTCGGGTAAAACCACGATTTTGCGTTTGATCGGGGGCTTAATCGAAGCGCAGTCGGGTTCAGTCAGCATCGATGGGCAATTATTACGACCACGTGATACCAAGGCCTTGTATGCGCAGCGCCGTAAAATGGGGATGTTATTTCAACATGGTGCCTTATTCACGGATTTAAGCGTGTTTGATAATGTCGCTTTTCCTTTGCGTGAACACAGTCAGTTAAATGAATCCCTGATCCGTGACTTAGTGTTACTCAAGCTTGAGGCCGTGGGTTTGCGGAATGCCGCGCATTTGATGCCAGCGCAAATTTCAGGTGGGATGGCAAGGCGTGTGGCGTTGGCTCGCGCTGTCGCGCTCGATCCGCAAGTCATTATGTATGACGAACCGTTTGCGGGCCTTGATCCGATTTCCATGGGTGTGACCGCGAATCTGATACGGCAATTGAATGATGCGCTGGGATCGACCACGATACTGGTTTCCCACGATGTGCATGAATCCTTTGCGATTGCTGATTACGTGTACTTTTTGTCACAAGGGAAAATCGTCGCAGAGGGAACTCCGGCACAAATGCGCGAGTCTGATGATCCCTATGTCAAGCAATTCGTTAATGCGCAAGCCGATGGCCCTGTGCCTTTTCATTATCCTGGTCCGTCTTTGGCCGAGGATTTAGGGGTGGGCAAATAAGATGTTGAATTTAATTTCCCGTCTGGGCGCCTGGGTAATCGCCGCTTTGCTTGATTTGGGCTATGCCGCTCGCAGCTTTGCCAGTCTGTGCTGGCATAGTCTGGCGGTCTGGAAACGGCCAGGTTTAATCCGTGATCAAATTCATTTTATTGGTAATTATTCGCTGGTGATTATTGCGATTTCTGGCTTGTTTGTTGGTTTTGTGTTGGCCTATCAAGGGTATTACACCTTGAATCGCTATGGTTCCGAGCAAGCGCTAGGCTTATTAGTGGCCTTATCACTGGTGCGCGAACTGGGGCCAGTGGTGACGGCTTTATTATTCGCTGGCCGTGCCGGAACCTCGCTAACTGCGGAAATTGGCTTAATGAAAGCGGGTGAGCAATTGGCTGCGATGGAAATGATGGCAGTCAACCCTATGCAAAGGGTGTTGGCGCCACGTTTTATTGCCGGGATTATCGCCATGCCCGCCTTGACCGCAATCTTTAATGCGATGGGCATAATCGGTGGCTACATTGTTGGGGTGCAGTTAATTGGTGTGGATAACGGCGCATTCTGGTCGCAAATGCAAGCGGGTGTGGAAGTGTTTCAAGACATCGGCAATGGCGTGATTAAAAGTCTGGTTTTTGGTTTTGCCGTGACCTTTGTGGCACTGTTTCAAGGCTATGAAGCGCAGGCGACGCCCGAAGGTGTGTCGCGCGCAACCACGCGCACCGTAGTGCTTTCATCCTTATTGGTGTTATGGCTGGACTTTGTCTTAACAGCCTGGATGTTTCAATAATACTGAGGGGGAGTATCGTAAGTGCTCCCTCTAAAACGCCGATCAATTAAGCGTGAATGCGAGAGGGGAATCGATACTCCCCCTCTTCTAATTTGTAAGACTAAGCGGTGCAGGCGATGCAGTGGCTCTGCGATTAGTCGGAAATATGGGTAATGTTATGCAAAAGAAATCCCTCGATTTATGGGTAGGTTTGTTTGTTTTGCTGGGGGCCGCCGCCTTGCTGTTTCTGGCACTCAAAGCAGGCAATATGAGCGCTTTGTCGCTGGAAAAGACCTATGATGTCAGCATGCGCTTTGACAATATCGGCGGCTTGAAACCACGTGCCCCGGTGAAGAGCGCGGGTGTTGTAGTCGGGCGGGTTGCTGCCATTACGTTTGATGACAAAACATTCCAGGCTACGGTGCATCTGGCGCTGGAAAGTCGCTACAAATTTCCCAAGGATAGTTCGGCCAAAATCCTGACTTCAGGCTTATTGGGTGAGCAATATATCGGCTTAGAGCCGGGCGGCGACACTGAGGTGCTGGCTGCTGGTGATCGTGTCAAAATGACACAATCTGCTGTGGTGTTGGAAAACCTGATATCGCAGTTTTTATTCAGTAAAGCAGCCGAAGGTACGGCTGAAGGTAAAAAATAATGTTTTCGATCTTGCAAACCAAGTACTCAGGACTGCGTTCGGCAGGCTTAGTGCTGCTGGCTGCGCTGGTATTATCTGGCTGTGCCACCACCACCATGAGTCATGTTAAAGCGAAGGCGGGCGACACCATCGAAGCGATCTCGGTGAAAACCAATATTGGTCAGAATCCACGTGATCCGCTTGAAGGCTTTAACCGCGCCATGTTTAATCTGAATGATAGTCTGGATAGTGCAGTGGTTAAGCCAGTCGCCCAGACGTATCGTGATACGCTACCTTCGTTTGTGCAAACAGGTATCGGTAATTTTTTCAGTAATATCGGTGATGTCTGGAATGCCGTGAATAATTTCTTGCAAGGGCGTTTAGGTGACGGTGCCAATGACAGCTTGCGAGTCGCGATCAATACCACCATCGGTTTAGGTGGTCTGATCGATATTGGTGGGGCGGCGGGCTTGCCCAAACACCGTGAAGATTTTGGTTTGACACTTGGTAAGTGGGGTGTGCCTTCCGGCCCCTATCTGGTGTTGCCAGTGTTTGGCTCGCTGACGGTGCGTGATGGCCTGGCAACCCCGGTCGACATTAAAGGCGATCTTTGGACTTACAAGCGTCCTATGTATGTCAAAAACATAGGTACGGTGGTGCGTTTAGTGGATAAACGTGCGTCGGTGCTCGACGCGGGTTCCCTGATCGAAGAAGCGGCCTTAGATAAATATGTGTTTATTCGTGATGCTTACCTGCAGCGCCGTGCCGGGCAGGTAGAAGATGATTAAACCGATGTGTAACGCTGTACGCCGAAATTGCTGATGCAGCGTTAAGCAATTACCTGTTAAGGAAGTGATTATGAAAAGTTCAGTTTTACGATATGTGTTCTTATTCCTCGCCGCAATGTTGTTGAATTTGCGCGCGCATGCTCAACAAGAAACACCGGATCAATTGGTTAAGCGTTTAAGTCAGGAAATTCTGGATACCGCCAAGAATGATAAAGAGGTTCAGGCTGGAAATAGCCGCAAGGTCTATGATCTGGTAGAAAACAAAATCCTGCCTTACATCGATTTTCAGCGCATGACTTCGCTGGCTGCAGGTAAAAACTGGCGTGACGCGACACCTGAGCAACAAAAACAATTGGTCAATGAATTCCGTAATTTGTTAGTCCACACTTATTCGGGTGCGATTGTACAAATCAAAGATCAACGGGTAGAATTCAAGCCTATGCGTGCTGCACCCGAAGATACCGAAGTCGAAGTGCGCTCTCAAGTGATACAAAGCCGTGGCGAACCAATTCAATTGAATTATCGTCTGGCTAAGCAAGGCACAGGTTGGAAAATCTATGACATCAATGTCTTAGGTGCCTGGCTGGTGGAAACTTACAAAGGCAGTTTTGCCGCTGAAATCAGTAAATCGGGCATCGATGGCTTGATCAAGACTTTAGTGGAAAAAAACAAAAAGCTGGCAGCAGCGAATGCGAATTTAAAAGCAGCAAAATAATGTCAGAGTTGACTCTTTATAAAATTGATACCGAATTAGTGTTGGCGAACGCCAATTCGGTATTGCAAAATGGCTTGCTGGCATTGCAACAAGGCAGTGCCGGCTTTGACTTTTCCGCCTTGGCTAAAGTCGATTCTTCGGCTGTGGCCGTGATGTTGGCCTGGGCTCGCGCAGCTGCTTCCAGCCAGGTCGAATTGAGTTGGCAAAATTTGCCCGAAAATTTACAGAGTTTGTTAAAACTCTATAACCTGCATCATCATTTCTCCCCCTCCAGCACACGACATTGACACTGTGCAGTTTCAGGAAATCCAAATTTGCCAGCAGGCACAATAGGAAAACTGAAAATCCCCTATAATCCTTAGCTTTCGCGTCAAATCAGCTTTATCGACGCCATCCTTAAAATTCAACGATCGCCCTCATAAGGCAAGCAGAGCGCCCAAATGGCTGCAATACAAATTAATCAGGTAGCAAAACGCTATAAGTCTTTACAAGCTTTAGACGGCGTATCACTGACTATCGAACAAGGCGAATTCTTTGGTTTACTCGGCCCGAATGGTGCTGGTAAGACCACGCTGATTTCGATACTGGCGGGTTTAAACCGCGCAGATAGTGGCCACATCAAAGTCATGGGCCATGATGTTGTCAGTGATTATCGTCAGGCCAGACGCAATCTTGGGGTGGTACCGCAGGAGTTGGTGTTCGATCCGTTTTTCAGTGTGCGCGAAACCTTACGCATGCAATCCGGTTATTTTGGCATCAAGAAAAATGATGACTGGATCGATGAAATTATGGCCAATCTCGACCTGACGAATAAGGCCGACGCCAATATGCGCGCCTTATCCGGTGGCATGAAGCGCCGTGTGCTGGTAGCGCAGGCGCTGGTGCATAAACCGCCCGTCATCGTGCTCGATGAACCGACTGCCGGGGTTGATGTGGAGTTGCGTCAGACACTCTGGAAATTCATTGCGCGTTTGAATCGCGAAGGCCATACCATCGTTCTGACCACGCATTATCTGGAAGAAGCACAAGCCTTGTGCAATCGCATCGCCATGCTTAAAGCGGGCAAGGTGGTGGCACTCGATAGCACGGCGAATCTGATCCGAAAAATTTCCGGCACACAAATGGAAGTGACGCTGGCTGCCCATGGTAATCAACACTTGCCTGAAGAATTGCAGGCACTGCAACTCAGCCACATACAAGCGGCCAAACCCAATCAATACAGCTTGCGCATCACCGATGTCAAACAGGTCGAAGCGATATTGCGGCAATTGCGTGAAGCAGATTGCCAGATCGACGACATGCAATTGCATCAGGCCGATCTCGAAGATGTGTTTTTACAAATGATGGAGCGCCACGCATGAGCCAAATGACAGGATTTTCTACCTTGTTTTACAAAGAGGTGCTGCGCTTTTGGAAGGTGGCGACACAAACTGTGACTGCACCGATAGTCACAGCCTTACTGTACCTGATGATTTTTGGTCAGGTGATGAAGGGCGCGGACTCGGGTTATCAGGGCGTGACTTACAATGCCTTTCTCGTGCCCGGCCTGGTGATGATGAGTGTTTTGCAAAATGCCTTTGCTAACGCGTCCTCTTCCTTAATCCAGTCAAAAATTACCGGCAATCTGGTGTTTGTTTTATTGCCACCCTTATCGCACTGGGAAATTTACTCGGCCTATGTGTTAGCGTCTATCGTGCGCGGCCTGGCGGTTGGGCTGGGGGTGTTTATCGTGACGGTTTGGTTTACCCATCTGCATTATGCGGCACCACTCTGGATTGCCGTGTTTGCGATTTTAGGCGCGGCAATTCTGGGTACCATGGGCATCATCGCCGGGATTTGGGCGGAAAAATTTGATCAGTTGGCAGCATTTAATAATTTTCTGATCATGCCAGCGACATTTTTATCGGGCGTGTTTTATTCGATACACAATCTGCCAGAAGTCTGGCGTAAAGTGTCGCAAGTTAATCCTTTCTTTTATATGATCGATGGCTTTCGTTATGGTTTTTTTGCCCAGAGTGATGTCAATCCCTGGCAAAGTCTGGCGATAGTCACAGTCTTTTTTGTGGTGTTAGCTACGCTGGCTGTGCGTATGCTGGCCTCGGGCTATAAATTGCGTCATTAAGACGCATAATTTTGAGTGAGTTATGGATCCTACTCCTGAACAAGTAAAAGCTTATATCGCTGCTGGCTTAGAGTGCAGTGTGTTAACTGTGGATGGCGATGGCCGTCATTTTCAAGCCTTAATCGTCAGTGCCGCCTTTCAAGGCAAACGCACCATACAACGCCATCAAATGGTGTATGCGGTGCTGGGCGACAGAATGCGTGAAGAAATTCATGCTTTGTCGATGAAAACCCTGACCCCCGAAGAACACGCTGCGAACTAAGCTATGGATAAATTACAAATACAAGGTGGCCGTCGTTTAAACGGTGAAATCATAATTTCGGGTGCCAAGAATGCAGCCTTACCGATTTTGTGTGCGGGATTGTTGAGCGCCGACGATGTGCATTTGCATAATGTCCCCGCTTTGCAAGACATTAAAACCATGCAAAAACTGCTGGCGCAAATGGGTTTGCAAATCACCCAGCAAGATGGCGTGACTATTTTGAATGGCAGCCAGATCACGAGTTGCGAGGCGCCTTATGATTTGGTTAAAACCATGCGTGCCTCTATCCTGGTACTGGGGCCTTTGCTGGCGCGCTTCGGTGAAGCTAAAGTCTCTTTGCCTGGCGGTTGCGCAATTGGTTCGCGTCCGGTTGATCAGCACATCAAGGGCTTGCAAGCGATGGGCGCCGAGATTCATATCGAAGGCGGTTATATCCATGCCAAAGCCGCGCGCTTGAGAGGTACTCGTATCGTCACCGATATGATTACCGTCACCGGCACGGAAAACTTATTGATGGCGGCAACCCTGGCGGAAGGCACGACGATTTTAGAAAATGCCGCGCGTGAACCTGAAGTGACGGACTTAGCGAATTTGTTAGTCGCCATGGGCGCGAAAATTTCTGGCATAGGCAGTGATCGTTTAGTCGTTGAAGGCGTGGAGCGCTTACATGGTGCCGAACACGCAGTCATTGCTGATCGTATCGAAACCGGTACTTTCTTATGTGCGGTGGCCGCTTGCGGTGGTGATGTGGTGTTGCGTAAAACGCATCCGGGCATACTCGATGTCGCACTCGATAAATTGCGTGAAGCTGGCGCCGACATCAGTGCTGGTGACGACTGGTTGCGCGTGCAAATGCAACAGCGCGCCAAAGCTGTGAGTTTCCGTACCACCGAATACCCGGGTTTTCCTACCGATATGCAAGCGCAATTCATGGCCTTGAATTGCGTTGCTGAAGGCAATGCGCGTGTCACGGAAACGATCTTTGAAAATCGTTTTATGCACGTACAAGAACTCAATCGTCTCGGTGCGCAAATTGAAATTGATGGTCACACCGCGATGATTACGGGTGTCGAGCAATTGCAAGGTGCTCCGGTGATGGCGACCGACTTGCGCGCTTCCGCTTCCTTGGTGATTGCGGGTCTGGCAGCGCAAGGCACGACCATAGTGGACAGGATTTATCATTTGGATCGTGGCTATGATCGCATGGAAGCCAAGTTACAAGCGGTGGGTGCAGAAATCAGCCGTATCAAATAAATTTAACGCGCCGTCCTGTGGCTAGCTGGCACAGAGTGGTTTGAAGATTGAGATCATGACTCAGCAATTAACTTTAGCGCTCTCGAAAGGGCGCATCTTTGAAGAAACCCTGCCTTTACTAGCGGCTGCCGGCATCACCGTGACCGAAGATCCAGAAAAATCGCGCAAGCTGATTTTGCCGACTAACGATCCTGCAATACGCGTGATTATCGTCCGTGCTACCGATGTGCCGACGTATGTCGAGTATGGTGCGGCCGATTTTGGGGTGGCGGGTAAAGATGTCTTGCAAGAGCATGGTGGAGCGGGTTTATACCAGCCTATCGATTTAAATATCGCGAATTGCCGTTTATCTGTGGCCGTACCCGAAGGCTTTGATTACCAATATGCGGTGCGTCAGGGTGCACGTTTGCGAGTCGCGACTAAGTACACGGAAAGTGCGCGTCAGCATTTCGCCAGTAAAGGCGTGCACGTCGATTTGATCAAGCTGTATGGCTCGATGGAACTCGCGCCCCTGGTCGGTTTGTCGGATGCGATTGTGGATCTGGTCAGTACTGGCAGCACACTCAAAGCCAACAAGCTGGTCGAAGTGGAACATATTGCCGATATTTCTTCGCGTCTGGTGGTGAATCAGGCCGCCTTGAAGTTAAAGCGTGAGCGTTTGCAACCGATTTTGGCTGCGTTTGAACAAGCTTGCCATCGACATTGAAACTAAGCCTGTCAAAAGCCGCTTTGCGGCGACGTAGTTGCCTGTAGTTGCTCGCATTTGCAATTTATCTGCTATTTACCGCTCACTTTTTCGCTAGTTTGATGACCATGGAATCCACCGCATTAACGCTGAACCGCTTATCTACCCGTGACGCCGATTTCAATTCGCGCTTACAGCATCTGCTAAGTTTTGAAGCGGCTACCGATGTCGCGATCAGTCAGGCTGTCAGTCAAATCATTGCCCGAGTCCGCACCGAAGGCGATGCCGCGGTATTAGCGCTGAGCCAGCAATTTGATCGTTTGTCAGTCACCAGCATGGCACAGTTGGAATTGCCGCGTAGCGAACTTGAAGCCGCCTTAGCCGCCTTGCCAGACGCCCAGCGTCAGGCTCTGGAGCAAGCTGCAGCGCGCGTTAAAGCCTATCACGAAGCGCAAAAAGCGGCCTGCGGTAGCGCCGGCTTTCGGTATACCGAAGTCGATGGTACGGTCTTGGGCCAGGTCGTGACGCCGCTCGATAGGGTCGGGATTTACGTGCCCGGTGGTAAAGCTGCCTATCCTTCTTCAGTTTTAATGAATGCCTTGCCGGCGAAAGTCGCAGGTGTCAAAGAAATTATCATGGTGGTGCCTACACCGGATGGTGTCAAAAATCCCCTGGTGTTAGCGGCAGCGGCACTCGCTGGTATCGACAGAGTGTTCACCATCGGTGGCGCGCAAGCGGTGGCGGCCTTGGCTTATGGCACCTCAACTATCCCGGCGGTCGATAAGATAGTCGGCCCGGGAAATGCCTATGTCGCGGAAGCCAAGCGCCAGGTGTTTGGCAAAGTCGGCATCGATATGATAGCCGGGCCTTCGGAAATTTTGATTTTGGCTGATGGCAGCACACCCGCTGACTGGCTGGCAATGGATTTGTTTTCGCAAGCCGAGCACGATGAATTAGCACAAGCAATTTTGATCAGTCCGGATGCAGCATATCTGGCTCAGGTCGAAGCGGCGATACAGCGCCTTTTGCCGGAGATGCCGCGCCAGCAAGTGATACGCACTTCCTTGCAAAATCGCGGTGCCCTGATACAGGTGCGCGACATGGATGAAGCTTGCGAGATCGCGAATCAGATCGCCGCCGAGCACTTGGAAATTTCCGCGCAAGATGCCACGCACTGGGCTAAAAAAATCCGTCATGCCGGAGCGATTTTTGTCGGCGCTTATGCCTCGGAATCGCTCGGTGATTATTGCGCCGGACCGAATCACGTCTTGCCGACTTCGGGCACCGCGCGTTTTTCTTCGCCACTCGGGGTCTACGATTTTCAAAAGCGTTCTTCGTGGTTGCAAGTCAGCCAGTCTGGTGCGCAAACCCTGGGTAAAGTCGCCGCCACGCTGGCCTATGGTGAAGGTTTGCAAGCGCACGCGCGCAGTGCCGAATTGCGTTTAACCGATAAGCCGAATTGAGTCCAGATTGACGTCCTTACCGCAAAGCCCAGACTGCTTATGAAAGCCGCGTTTCTTGATCAGGTGCTGTGTTGCGATGCCTTACAAGGCATGCAGCAATTACCTGACGCCAGCATCGATTTAATTCTGGCTGATCCACCCTATGGACTGGGCAAAGACTATGGCAATGATTCCGATAAAATGGAAGCCGCTGCCTATCTGGAGTGGACTGCTGCCTGGTTGGAGATTGCACTACCCAAGCTCAAGCCCAACGGTAGTTTGTACATTTTTTTGACCTGGCGTTATTCGCCCGAAATTTTTGTCTGGCTCAAGCAACGCATGAGCATGATTAATGAAATCATCTGGGACCGACGCGTGCCATCGATGGGTGGCTCGGTGCGGCGTTATTCCTCGGTGCATGACACCATCGGTTTTTTCGCGAAGGCGAAAGATTATTACTTCGACCTCGATGCGATTCGTATTCCTTACGATGCCGAGACCAAGAAAGCCCGCAGTCGCAAGATTTTTGAAGGCGCAAAATGGCTGGAGCTGGGCTTTAATCCCAAAGATGTCTGGAGTGTTTCGCGTTTGCACAAAGTGCATGCTGAACGCGAAGACCATCCTACGCAAAAACCCTTAGAAATTATTGAGCGCATGATTAAGGCTTCCTGCCCACCTGGCGGCGTAGTGCTTGATCCATTTATGGGCAGCGGTACCACCGCCGTCGCCGCGCAAAATACTGGCCGGCATTTTGTTGGCTATGAACTCAACCCCGACTACTCGGCCTTAATTCAGGCGCGCTTACAAGCAAACCAGTTACGCCATGCGGCGACACCCCATCATCCTGTCGCCGAAAAACCCGATACCACCGGAGTATCTGTTTCAAACACCTGATCACGCAGTATTTATGCACGTTTTTTAACTAGCAATACCTATACTACGAGGGAGTATGCGATGAATCTGGACGCCATTATCCGTCCTGAAATCCGCGCGATGGGAGCTTATGCGGTTCCCGATGCCAGCGGCATGATTAAACTGGATGCAATGGAAAATCCGTATCACTTGCCGGATGCGATGCAAGCTGAGTTAGCGCTGCATTTGCAAAGCATTAACTTGAACCGATATCCCGCACCACAGTATGCCGGGCTTAAGCGCTTGATTCATCGTCACCTGGCTATTCCTGAAGAATTTCCACTGGTGCTGGGCAATGGTTCGGATGAATTAATCAGTATGCTGAGTCTGGCGGTGGCACGACCCGGTGCGAAAATCATGGCGCCTATGCCTGCTTTCGTGATGTATCCAATGGCGGCAAAACTGGCTGGGGTGGACTTTGTCAGCGTACCCTTGCAAGCCGATTTCACACTCGACTTGCCTGCACTGTTGGCTGCTATTGCAGCAGAAAAACCCGCCTTACTGTATCTGGCTTACCCGAATAACCCGACTGGCACACTGTATCCGCGTGCCGAAGTGCAACAAGTGCTGGCAGCCATGGCTGGCCATGGTTTGGTGGTAATTGACGAAGCGTATCAACCTTTTGCTGGTGATAGCCTGGTCGATATGCTGGCTGCGAACCCGCACCTGATCGTCATGCGCACCGTGTCTAAACTCGGCCTGGCTGGCGCACGTCTGGGCTATATGGCAGGGCATGCTGAGGTGATGTCCGAGCTGGAAAAAATTCGTCCACCCTACAATATCAATGTGTTAACCGAGGCTGCGGTTAGCTTTATTTTGCCGCGTGCTGAGGTTTTACAACAACAAGCGGCAGCGATTTGTCAGCAGCGCGCTCACTTACAAACGGCCTTGCAAAAGCTCGCCGGGGTCGAGGTTTTCCCCTCTGCAGCGAATTTTTTATTGATACGCGTCGCGGCCAGCGATGAAATCCACACAAAATTACTGGAACAGAAAATTTTAGTTAAAAATGTGGGTAAAATGCACAAATTGCTGCACAATTGTTTACGCATCACGGTCAGCAATGAGCAAGAAAATGCAGCATTCCTGGCGGCCTTTGAAATTGCCCTCAAAGCAGTACAAAGTAACGCAATTGCAGTAGCTTAATCCTAATCATGACTAACTCAGTTTCCCGCACTGCGACGGTAATTCGCAATACCAATGAAACCCAAATCCAGATCAGTTTGAATCTGGATGGCAGCGGCAAGCAAAACTTGCAAACTGGCGTGCCTTTCTTAGATCACATGCTCGATCAAATCGCCCGTCATGGCTTAATTGATCTCGATATACAAGCCCACGGCGACCTTCATATCGACGCCCATCATACCGTTGAAGATGTGGGTATCACACTAGGCCAGGCCTTTGCCCAGGCGCTAGGCGATAAAAAAGGCATACGCCGTTATGGTCACGCCTACGTGCCACTGGATGAAGCCTTATCGCGCGTGGTGGTCGATATTTCAGGGCGGCCTGGCCTGGTTTATCACATCCCGTTTACCCGTGCCATGATAGGGCAGTTTGATGTCGACTTAACCCGCGAATTTTTCCAGGGTTTTGTTAATCACGCTCAGCTTACTTTGCACATTGATAATTTGCGTGGCGAAAATGCGCATCATCAGTGCGAAACCGTGTTCAAAGCCTTTGGCCGTGCTTTACGCATGGCGGTAGAAGCGGATGCGCGTGCCGCCGGGACCATACCTTCAACTAAAGGTAGTCTGTAAGCCATGAGTACAATACTGGTAGTGGATTATGGTATGGGGAATTTGCGCTCGGTAGCGCAAGCATTACGTGCCGTGGCACCTGAAGCCAACATCATCATATCGGGCGAATTAGCCGATTTAAAACGTGCCGACCGCCTGGTTTTGCCTGGCCAGGGGGCGATGCCCGATTGCATGGCGAGTCTGGCGCAATCGGGTTTGCAAGAAGCCTTAATTGAAGCCGCCAACAACAAACCCTTGTTTGGCGTTTGCGTGGGTGAACAAATGCTGTTTGAGCGCTCAGCCGAAGGCCCGAGCGCAGGTCTGGGCTTGTTGCCGGGCGAGGTGATTAAATTTGATCTGGCTGATCAGCGCCAGGCTGATGGCTCGCGTTACAAAGTGCCACAAATGGGCTGGAACCGCGTGCGGCAGACGCAGTCTCATGCTCTGTGGCAAGGCATCGCCGACTTGAGTTATTTTTACTTTGTGCATAGTTATTATGCACGCCCTGCTCAGCCTGAACATACGCTGGGTGAAACTGATTACGGTAGCTGGTTTGCTTGTGCGGTTGCACGCGACAATATTTTTGCAACCCAATTCCATCCGGAAAAGAGTGCACAGGCTGGCTTGCAACTGTATAAAAATTTTGTACACTGGAATCCTTAAGCCAGGCGAGTCCCAGCCCAAACGATTCTGTTTTTTTCTTTAGCCCATCACGACTTACTCTGTTTTTTATCTGTTAACATCATGCTGCTTATCCCTGCGATCGACCTCAAAGATGGTCAATGTGTCCGCCTCAAACAAGGCGATATGGAACAGGCTACTGTGTTCTCCACCGATCCTGCCGAAATGGCGCGACACTGGCTGGAACAAGGCGCGCGCCGCTTGCATCTGGTTGATTTAAATGGCGCGATAGCTGGTAAGCCAAAAAACGAAGCAGCGGTTAAGGCCATCCTGCAAGCCGTACGCGACTATGCCGAAGAAACCGATACCGAAGAAGTGCCGGTGCAACTTGGTGGTGGGATACGCGATCTCGATACCATAGAGCGCTACCTTGATGACGGTTTGACTTACATTATCATCGGTACCGCCGCGGTTAAAAATCCGGGCTTTCTGGCTGATGCCTGCAGCGCATTTCCTGGCCAAATCATCGTTGGCATCGACGCCAAGGATGGCAAGGTGGCGACCGATGGCTGGAGTAAATTATCCGGCCACGAAGTGATCGATCTGGCCAAGAAATTTGAAGACCTGGGTGTCGAAGCGATCATCTACACCGATATCGGCCGCGATGGCATGATGTCGGGCGTGAATATCGATGCCACCGTCAAGCTGGCGCAAGCCGTGACGATTCCTGTGATTGCCTCGGGCGGGGTGCACACCCTGGCCGATATTGAAGCCCTGTGCGAAGTTGAAGAAGAGGGCGTCAGTGGCGTGATTTGCGGCCGTTCGATTTACGAAGGTAGCCTCGATCTGGCGACAGCTCAGGAACGCGCCGATGAACTCAGTGGTGACTACGACTACGACGAAGAAGAAACCGCATGAGCTTAGCTAAACGCATCATACCTTGCCTGGACGTGACTGCCGGGCGGGTAGTCAAGGGCGTCAATTTTCAGGAGCTGCGCGACGCTGGTGATCCAGTCGAAATTGCGCGTCGCTACGATCAGCAAGGCGCAGATGAAATCACCTTTCTCGATATTACCGCCTCGTCCGATCAGCGTGATTTGATTTTGCCGATTATCGAAGCGGTAGCGGATCAGGTATTTATTCCGCTGACCGTGGGTGGCGGTGTGCGCGCAGTGGCCGATGTGCGGCGATTGCTGAATGCGGGTGCTGATAAAGTTGGCATCAATACCTCGGCCGTGACCAATCCGCAATTGGTGGCCGACGCGGCACAAAAATACGGTTCGCAATGCATAGTCGTGGCGATCGACGCAAAACGCGAAGCCGATAATCGCTGGCAAGTGTATACCCACGGTGGCCGGAATGCGACAGGCCTGGATGCGATAGTCTGGGCACAAAAAATGGCTGAACTCGGTGCGGGAGAGATTTTACTCACGAGCATGGATAAAGATGGCACGCGCTCAGGTTTCGACCTGGCCTTGACTCGCGCTGTGGCCGATGCCGTGTCGATACCGGTGATCGCTTCGGGTGGGGTTGGCAGTTTGCAAGATTTAGCCGATGGTATCAAAATCGGTGGCGCGGATGCGGTGCTGGCGGCGAGTATTTTCCACTATGGCCAGCATAGCGTGATGGAAGCAAAACAATTTATGTCGGATCAAGGCATTTTAATGAGGTTAGTATGAGTTCGGCCAAATGGTTGAATAAAATCAAATGGGACGATACTGGCTTAGTGCCAGTCATCGCACAAGACGCTGGCAGCAATGATGTCTTAATGTTTGCCTGGATGAATCGCGAAGCACTCGCACGTACTGTCGAAACCGGCGAAGCCGTGTACTGGAGTCGTTCACGCAAAAAACTCTGGCACAAAGGTGAAGAATCGGGGCATGTGCAAAAAGTGCGCGAAATTCGTCTCGATTGTGATGAAGACGTGATCTTGCTGAAAATTGAACAGGCTGGTGATATTGCCTGCCATACAGGCCGCCATTCGTGTTTCTTTCAACAATTTGCCGGCGGTCTCAACGATGGTGACTGGCAAACGGTGGACCCCGTAATAAAAGACCCGGAACAAATTTATAAATGAGCACGCAAGAAAATACCCTGCAACGCCTCGCGGCCATCATAGAAAGTCGCAAACTCAGTCAGGGCGGTAATCCCGAAACTTCGTACGTTGCGCGCTTATTCGCCAAAGGCGAAAACGCGATCTTAAAAAAAGTCGGTGAAGAAGCCACCGAAGTGGTGATGGCGGCCAAAGAAGTTGCTCAGCAAGGCAATACCGATGATTTACTCTACGAGTGTGCTGATCTCTGGTTTCATACGCTGGTCATGTTAGCCCACTATAATCTTAGCCCCCAGCAAGTGCTGGATGAACTGGCGCGCCGTGAAGGTATTTCAGGCATCGAAGAGAAAGCCGCCCGTAAAGATGAATTGCGCGATTTACACGAGCAAGTGAAAAATTAAGTCTGAGCTAGTACTCAGAGTAACAGGAGTTGTTGTGGATAATTGCCTATTTTGTAAAATTGCGGATAAAAAAATATCTTCCAGCATCGTGTACGAAGACGAAGACTTGATGGCCTTCAAGGACATCAACCCGGCGGCTCCGGTACACTTGCTGATAATCCCAAAACTGCATATTGCGTGTTTATCGGATGCGCAGCCAGAACATACAGGCTTATTGGGGAAAATGCTGGCTTTGGCGCCGCGCCTGGCGCAGGAACATGGCTGTGCTGCTGTGCAAGAAGCCGATGGTAGCTATAGTGGGGGATATAAAACCCTGATTAATAGTGGCCCGGATGGCGGACAAGAAGTGTATCATTTACACATGCACGTGATAGGCGGAGCCAAACCCTGGCGCGGTCAAAGGTAATTATTTTTTGGGGAAGTAATTCCCACGGGAGTTTAAGATGGGTGGAATGAGTTGGATACACTGGGCAATTGTGCTGGTGGTCGTGGTCTTGGTGTTTGGTACTAAGAAATTAGGTAATGTCGGTTCGGATTTAGGTAAAGCGGTTAAAGGCTTTAAAGATGGCATCAAGGGCGAAGAAGATAAAACTGCGCAAGCCACTGATAAACCAGCTATCGACGTCGAGGCTAAAGAAAAACCTAAGAGCTGAGTCGCATGCAGCTTAATTTGAAGTCAGCCGGGTGACGCATGATAGATCTCGGTATTAGTAAGCTCGCCATCATAGGCGTGGTCGCGCTGATTGTGATTGGCCCGGAACGGCTGCCCAAGGTAGCCCGAATGGCGGGCTCTTTGTTAGGTCGGGCGCAGCGTTACTTAAATCAGGTGAAAACTGAAGTCAGCCGCGAAATCGAACTCGAAGAATTGCGGCGGATGCAAAACGATGCAAATCAAGCCATACATGGATTTCAAGAAAGTGTTGATAATAACCTGGCGGAGTTGAATCAGGAACTCAGTTTTGGTCATAGTGAGTATGCCGAATCCGACCCAAATACGCCGCAGTATTATGCGGATCCTTTGCGGCAGCAGCAAAAACTACTGAGCTTTCGCCGTAAAAAACTGGCGCGTACCAGCGCGATTCCCCATTGGTATAAATCGCAGCAGGGTAAGCGTAGCCATTTATTGTCTGGTTCGGCGCGCATGGCCAGACATCGTGTGCATAAACAGCAAACTGGCGGCTTTTTCTGAAAATTAATCATGAGTGACGCACAACAAAGCGCCGAAGAAGGCTTTATTTCGCATTTAGTCGAATTGCGCGACCGACTGGTCAAGGCAATATACGGCATTGTGCTGGCAACCCTGGTCTTAATGGCTTGGCCAGGCCCCAGTAAAATTTACGATATCCTGGCGCAACCCATGGTGAATGCCTTGCCCGCTGGCGCCAAAATGATCGCGACGGGTGTGATTTCACCTTTTATGGTGCCGATGAAGGTCACGCTGATGCTGGCATTAATTCTGGCCTTGCCCTGGGTTTTATACCAAATCTGGGCTTTCGTCGCGCCGGGTTTGTATGCCCATGAAAAACGATTGATCGCGCCCCTGGTGATTTCATCCTCAGGCTTATTTATGGGCGGCGTGGCATTTTGCTATTTCTTTGTGTTTGGCAAAGTCTTTAAATTCATCAGTGAATTTTCGCCTGCTTCGATCAGTGTTGCGCCTGACGTTGAAAACTACCTCGATTTCGTGATTTCCATGTGCCTGGCGTTTGGCATGACCTTCGAAACCCCGGTGGTGGTGATTGTCCTGGTCCGGGTGGGCATCGTCACTGTGGCGCAACTCAAAGCCGTGCGCTCGTATGTGATTGTCGGTATCGCCGTCGTTTCGGCCTTAGTCACGCCACCCGACGCGGTGAGTATGGGCGCTTTAGCGATACCGATGTGGTTGTTGTTCGAACTCGGTTTATTGCTGGCACCGATCTTCGTCAAAATGACGCAGGCACCTGAACAATTGGAAAAACCCGAAGAGGGCACTTGAATTCACCTGCTGACCATGTCACTGCAAATATGTGTGTCAAAAAAAGGAGCGCTTACGCTCCTTTTTTCTTAGGACTTGGATAAAACAGAATCAGACATCGTAGTTTCACCCTGCCATACCCTGATTCTGTCTGCGACTACATGCTTGCTCAGTACCGTTTTGCGTAAGTCCTTGTTCGTAGTTTCGGGATTTGAAAATTAACTAATTAACCAGCTGGAAACGCAGATTCCATGCGCCATTGCAGCCATTTGCCTTGAAGAAGCGCATGGCTATTGCGTGTTAGACGATGCTGAATTACGCAGCCCTTAACCACTGCACTAATACCTGAGCTTGCTTAAATGCCTCCGCGATTTGCTGTATGGCTTCTTCACTTGTGAGTTTGCCGTAATCGATTTCTTGCCAGACCAAAAAGCTTTTGAACTTAATAAATTCGATGAATTCATGCTCGGCGTCATAGCCCTTGGGCGGTCGTAGTAATTTTTCCTCGGAGTGTAATTCGCCAAATGCCGCCAGCAGTTTTTTATCCTTGATGACTTTCTTAAAGCCTGCGCTATCGTTGACGATGTGTTGACGGATTTGTTGTAAACGTTCGGCAGGGGGTATGTATTCACCGCAGGCAAAAAACAATTTGCCCTGGCCATCAAACTGCAAGTAATACATAGGGCCGCCGCCTTCGCTGGGCTTTTTACGATTTGTCGGATTCAGGGCAGCCGAAAACTGGGTTTTGTAAGGTGATTTATCGTGCGCGAAACGAACGTCGCGATTAATCCGGAAAATCGCTTTCTTGGCTTCACAAGCCGCAATGGCGCCATCATAACGACTGATTTGCTGCTGTAAATCGCTGACGAATTGCAAAAATTCGGCACGTAAAATATCGTAGCGTGGCTTGTTCATGACAAACCAGGCGCGGTTATTGTTTTCGGCGAGTTCGCCCAGATAGGCTCGCAAATCGATTAAATGCATTATTCTTCCTCAGGGCGGGGTACCGGGCGCTTACCCACGGTGACTTCGAGCGTCACTTGCTGTGCCGCGCGTATCACCTCGGCCTTAACCTTTTGATTGGGCTTAAGTTGCGCCACGATATTCAGCATTTCATTGGTATCGTTAATCCGTTTATCGTTAATCGCCACCAGGATGTCACCCGGGCGTATGCCAGCGCGATCAGCCGGACCATTGCGCACCACGCCAGCAATAATGGTGCCGTGTTTTTGTTGCAGGCCAAAACTTTCTGCTAAGTCGGAGGTGATTTCTTGCGGTTCGACACCGATCCAGCCGCGCACTACCTGGCCATTGGCGATAATTGCATCCATTACGGTTTTGACGGTGGTAACAGGAATTGCAAAACCTATGCCGACCGAACCACCGCTTTGAGAATAAATCGCGGTGTTAATGCCGAGTAAGCGGCCATTGCTATCGACCAGCGCGCCTCCCGAATTTCCTGGATTGACTGCAGCATCGGTCTGGATAAAGTTTTCAAAGGCTTTGTCAGTTAAATTGTGACGCCCCAGCGCTGAAATAATGCCCATCGTCACGGTCTGGCCGACGCCAAAAGGATTGCCGATTGCCAGTACCACGTCGCCAATTTGCGCTTGTTCGACATTGCCGAATTCGATTACCGGTAAATTTGGTAAGTTAATTTGTATCACCGCCAAATCGGTTTCTGGATCGGTGCCGACCACCTTGGCATTGGCTTTACGCCCATCCGCCAAGGCGACTTCAATTTCATCGGCCGATTCAATCACGTGATTGTTGGTTAGAATATATCCCTTGGTGCTGACTATCACGCCAGAGCCCAGGCTTGAAGTACGTTCAGTTGGGCGATTTAATTGTTCGCCAAAAAAACGCCGTAAAAACGGATCGTTTAAAAACGGGTGACGGTTTTGTCTTACCTCTTTGCTGGTGTAGATGTTCACCACAGAAGGCATGGATAGTTTAGCCGCACCGTGGTAAGACGCAATGGCTGCATTCCGACTGACAGCCTGGGTATTCAAACCAGGCGTCGGCGCTTGCATAAAAGATTGTATCCAGCCAGGTTTTAAGCTGATTAAAATAAACCAGATAGCCAGGGCTATCGTTACAGTCTGAGCAAAGAGTAACCAAAGACGTCGCATAATTTGAGATAAAACTAAAGTGTAAGACTACCAGTATGACTACGAGTATAACCACAATAAGCCGCGCAGATCTCGTCAACTACCTTGATGAGCAATTACAAGTCAGCAAAATTCGTGACTACTGCCCGAATGGCTTGCAAGTTGAAGGACGCCATACTATAGCAAAAATTGTCACGGGTGTGACGGCCAGTGCTGCTTTGCTGGACGCGGCGATTGCAGCCGGCGCCGATGCCATTTTAGTGCATCATGGCTATTTCTGGCGTGGTGAAGATTATCGGGTAACGGGTATGAAATACCAGCGTTTGCGTAAGTTGATTATGAATGAGATTAACTTACTGGCCTATCACTTGCCCTTGGATATGCACGCCGAATGGGGGAATAACATTAGCCTGGCACGGCAATTGGGTTTGCAGGCGGATGGTCGCTTTGGTGAAAATGAGTTGGGATGGCTAGGTCGTATGCCTGATCAAGCCAACTGGACCCTGGCTGACTTTGCCAGTCATATCGAGCGGGTGTTGCAACGTCAGCCTACGCTGATTGGGGACCCCGGCGCTAAACTAGGCCGCATAGGCTGGTGTACAGGCGCCGCTCAATCGATGATGGAAGCTGCAGTACAAGCGGGCGCGCAAGTCTATCTGAGCGGCGAAATTTCAGAACCTACCGTGCATTTGGCACGCGAAACTGGCGTTGCCTATCTGGCTTGCGGGCATCATGCGACCGAGCGTTACGGCGTACAAGCCCTGGGCCAACATTTGGCCAGCCAATTTGGTATCGCTCACGAGTTTATCGATATAGATAACCCGGTCTGAGCTGACTTTATCTGGCGTAGCTACAACAAACGCTGTTAGCCTGCGCTAGCGCAAAAAAACAAAAGCCCGCAAATTATGCGGGCTTTTTGCTGATTCGTGATAAATCGGCTTATTTGTTTTTCAGCGCATCGCGAATTTCACGCAAAAGTAACACATCTTCCGGTGTGACTTCGGGCGCAGGTGCTGCGACTGGCTCTTCTTTTTTGAAGCGGTTGACAAAACGCACTAACAAGAAAATCACGAAAGCCAGTAATACGAAGTTCACCACGATAGTGATAAAACTGCCGTAAGCAATCACGCCACCAGCTTTCTTCGCTTCAGCCAACACCAGATTACTGGCTTGGCCATTCAAAGGGATGTAGTAGTTAGAAAAATCCAGGCCACCGAATAATTTGCCGATGATGGGCATGATGACATCGGCCACCAGCGAATCGACGATTTTGCCAAAAGCTGCGCCTATGATCACACCGACGGCGAGGTCCATCACATTGCCTTTGCTGGCGAAGGCCTTAAATTCTTGCAACATGCCCATAGTTTCCCCTTTATAGATTGAGTAAGTCGAGATCGGCGTATTGTAACGTCTGACTTCAGGAAAGCGGAACGCTGTTTATTTAAATATGGTGTCCCGGGGAGTTTGCGGCGATGCTTTGCGGGCTTGCAGTAAGCCGATTGTTTTTGAAAACTTAGCCCACATCAACAGGACTTTGTACTTATCTATACGGCAAAAAGCTGATGCTGTATACAAAAAAACTCAGAGTGATGCGAATTTGTCTGAAAAAAGCTTGATCTAGCTCCACATCCCTTTGTTTTTCTTTAAAACCAATAATTCTGCATTTATAATTTTAGGTCGCTGGAAGCTGGCTTAGCCATGCTTAAAACAAGTTTTGATAATTGACAGATTGGGGTTGGTATGAGTATCGAAAAGCAGGTCGATTCAGGCCGTCGCGGTTTGCTCGTCGCCACATGCGCCGCCGGTGGTGTGGCTGGCGTGGCAACGGCGATACCGTTTGTGAGTACTTTCCAGCCATCCGAGCGCGCGAAGGCAGCAGGTGCTCCGGTGGAAGTGGACATTTCTGCCTTAAAGCCGGGTGAAATGACGACCGTAGAATGGCGCGGCAAGCCGGTTTGGATTTTTAAACGTACGCCTGAGATGATGGCGACACTCGCCAAAACCGAAGATAAAGTGGCCGATCCTAAATCTGAAAAGCCCTACACCATGGCAATGCCAGAGTATTGCGATAAGCAAACGCGGGCCCGTAAAGAGCACCCTGAACTTTTGGTGACGGTGGGTATTTGTTCTCACCTGGGTTGCTCGCCCAGCTCGAAATTTCAGGCCGGTGCGCAACCTTCTTTGCCGGATGACTGGCAAGGTGGTTTCCTTTGCCCTTGCCACGGTTCGACCTTCGACCTGGCTGGCCGTGTATTTAAAAATAAACCTGCTCCACAAAATATGGATGTGCCTCCTCACATGTTTTTGTCGGATACCAAACTGGTCATCGGTAAAGATGAGAAAGGCGAGGCATAATCATGGCATTCGTAGAAAAGAAAGTAGCGGCCGATGCGCCCGCAGCAGAAAAAGCGCTGGCCTGGGTCGATTCTCGTTTTCCACTGACTAAGCTCTGGAACGACCAATGGGGTAAATACTATGCCCCCAAAAATTTCAATTTCTGGTACATCTTTGGTTCGCTGGCGATGCTGGTGCTGGTTATCCAGATTGTTACCGGGATCTTCCTGGTGATGCACTATAAACCCGATGCCAATCTGGCGTTCTTCTCGGTAGAAACCACCATTATGCGCGATGTGCCCTGGGGTTGGTTGGTGCGTTATATGCACTCGACTGGCGCTTCGGCCTTTTTCATCGTGGTGTATCTGCACATGACCCGGGCTTTCTTATATGGTTCATATCGTAAGCCACGTGAATTAATCTGGTTGTTCGGTTTTGCGATTTTCTTGTGCCTGATGGCCGAAGCTTTCTTTGGTTACCTCTTGCCTTGGGGCCAGATGTCTTACTGGGGTGCACAGGTTATCGTGAACTTGTTTGGTGCGATTCCTTTCATCGGTCCTGATTTATCCTTGTGGATACGTGGTGACTACGTGGTTTCGGATGCGACTTTGAACCGCTTCTTCTCCTTCCACGTGATTGCGATTCCTTTGGTATTGCTGGGCTTAGTTGCTGCGCACTTGATCGCCTTGCATGAAGTGGGTTCGAATAATCCTGATGGTATCGAGATCAAAGATAACCTCGACGCCGATGGTCATCCGGTTGATGGTATTCCTTCGCATCCTTACTACACTTTCCACGACATCTTTGGTACCACGGTGTTCCTGGTGTTGTTTACTGCGGTGGTGTTTTTTGCGCCAGAAATGGGCGGATACTTCCTTGAGTACAATAACTTCATTCCAGCTGACTCGCTGAAAACCCCGCCACACATTGCACCAACCTGGTATTTCACACCGTTTTATTCGATCTTGCGTGCCACTACTTCGGAATTCTTGTATGTGGTACAAGCCGGTGTCGCTGCCTATGTTGCCTTGATTTATCTGACCACTCGTTTGCCGCAATTGCTGAAAATGGCGATTGCAGGTGTTGGTTTGCTGGCGATTATCGGTATGATGCCGTTTGGCTTGGACGCCAAATTCTGGGGTGTCGTGTTATTCGGTGGTTCGGTCGTGATCCTGGCGTTCTTGCCATGGTTAGATGTGTCGCCAGTGAAATCGATACGCTATCGTCCAGATTGGCACAAAATCGTGTATCTGGTGTTTGGTATCGCGTTTATTGTGCTCGGGTATTTCGGTGTACAAGCACCATCACCTATCGGTGAGCGTATTTCTCAGGTTTGCGCGCTGATCTATTTCAGCTTCTTCCTGTTGATGCCTTGGTGGAGTGGCATGGGAACATTCAAGCCCGTACCAAAACGCGTGACTTTTACTCCTCACTAAGCCGAATAAGGAAATAGCATGAAACGAATAAAAAAACTGATCGCGGCTTTCGCTTTCGCGCCAGCTTTGGCTTTGGCGAGTGGCGGTGGGGTAGCGTTGGATCGCGCACCAGACCGTACCAATGACATGGCCGCTTTGCAAAATGGTGCCAAACTGTTTGTTAACTACTGTCTCAATTGCCATTCAGCACAAGCGATGCGCTATAACCGTTTGCGTGGTATTGGTTTGAGTGACGATCAAATCAGATCCAGCCTCTTGTTTACTGGTGATAAGGTTGGTGACTTAATGAAAGTCAGCCTGAGTGCCAAAGATGCTAAAGCCTGGTTTGGTGCGGTACCTCCCGATTTGTCGGTGATTGCGCGTTCTAAAGCTTCCGAAATGGGATCCGGCGCTGATTGGCTATACACTTATCTTCGTTCTTACTATAAAGACGATAGCCGCCCAACTGGCTGGAATAACTTAGTATTCCCCAATGTGGGTATGCCGCACGTTTTGTGGGAGATGCAAGGGATACGTACGGCTAAATTTGCAGAAGAAAAAGATACACACGATGCTAGCAAAGTTGTGCATAAGTTCGTTGGCTATGAAACCGTAAAACCAGGAACCATGACGGCTCCGGAATACGATAATGCTGTGGGTGACTTAGTCGCCTACTTGCAATGGATGGGCGAGCCAGAGCAAAGTACACGTAAACGTTTAGGCGTTTGGGTCTTATTGTTTATGGCTGGTTTGGCAACTTTAGCCTGGAGACTTAACGCATCGTACTGGAAAGAAGTAAAATAGCGTTTTAAGGCTCGGAATTGTCAGCATAATCTGAGATAATTCGGGTAATTCATTTTAATTGTAATCTCTAGGGTGAGGTGCTAAACAGCAGCTCGCCCTGATCGTTTTAAAGGAACGACCGCGATGATGGTTCTTTACTCGGGCACAACTTGCCCATTTTCGCAGCGCTGCCGTTTGGTTTTATTTGAAAAAGGCATGGATTTCGAAATCCGTGATGTTGACTTATTCAATAAGCCAGAAGATATTTCGACCATGAATCCTTACGGTCAGGTGCCTATCCTGGTCGAGCGCGATTTGATTTTGTACGAATCGAATATTATCAATGAATATATCGACGAGCGCTTTCCGCATCCTCAATTAATGCCGGCTGATCCGCTGCAACGCGCCCGCGCACGTCTGATGTTGTTTAATTTTGAAAAAGAATTGTTCGTTCACGTTCACGTTCTTGAAAATGATAAGACTGCGGGCTCGGCGAAAGCGCAAGATAAAGCGCGCATGGAAATTCGTGATCGTTTGACCCAGTTAGCCCCATTATTTATTAAAAATAA
Organism: Undibacterium sp.; assembly: GCA_041913845.1. Lineage (GTDB taxonomy): Bacteria > Pseudomonadota > Gammaproteobacteria > Burkholderiales > Burkholderiaceae_D > Undibacterium. The sequence goes on along the minus strand of JAYSEN010000005.1, from coordinate 176,334 downwards.
ATACATGTTAGGCGAAGAGTTTTCCATGCTCGACGTTGCTGTGGCGCCTTTGCTCTGGCGTTTGGACCATTACGGCATAGAATTGTCGAAAACTGCGGCACCTTTGATGAAGTACGCCGAACGTATTTTTTCACGTCCAGCCTATATCGAAGCATTGACGCCGTCTGAAAAAGTAATGCGTCGTTAATTCGAACTGATATTTCACCGTTACAAGGCTGAATCAGAGATTCAGCCTTGTTGTTTTTGAATCTGGAACTAAGCTGTCATAGAGTCGGCGCACGCCGGACTAAGATCGCAACAGATTTACTCACATTGTATTGACTAGTCATGTCTGAAATTTCTACTAAGCCCTATTTCATGCGTGCCATCTATGAGTGGTGTAGTGATAATGGTTATACCCCCTATCTGGCTGTTAAGGTTACTGCTGCGACCAGAGTTCCCATGGAATTCGTGCGTAATGGTGAAATCGTGCTCAATATCAGCTTTGGTGCTACCAGTGCGTTAAAAATGGATAATGAGGCGATCAGTTTTAAAGCTCGCTTTGGTGGGGTCTCGCGTGATTTGTATATACCTGTAGCTAACGTCATGGCGATTTATGCGAGCGAAAATGGGCAAGGCATGGCTTTCGACGTTGAACTAGATGAGGCAGGAGATGGCGCAACCAGCGAGCCGGAGCAGGCTAAGCCGGGCTTGGGTTTGGCAGTTGCTCATAGTGCAATAGATGCTGAAGAAAAGCCCGTTACTGAAAAAAAATCGGAAAAGCCTTCCCTAAAAGTCGTAAAGTAGTCTATAATGCGAAGCCTCTGCGGTGCACAATATTGATTGTGTAGCGAAGCAAAAAGTTTTACGCCGGCTTAGCTCATTTGGTAGAGCAGTTGACTTGTAATCATCAGGTGGCCAGTTCGATTCCGGCAGCCGGCACCAAAAAGAACGCCTCGTATAGAAATATACGGGGCGTTTTTCTTTGTGTTGAAATCTTGTCTCGCGTGCGATTGGGTAAATAATCTGTCTGGTGCAAGCTGTCATTTGCGACAACTCGTGCTGGGAAATTGCATCAAGCGAGAGAAATCAGCCTATACTTGCACGCGAGCGCTCCTTGTTGAGTGTCAAACGGTATTGCTTAAACTTGTACTTATGTCGAATTATCAATTAGAAGTTGCGAAACTCCCTACAAAGACTCAGCGTCTGGCATTAACCATCCTGAATAAGTTGGGTTGGCAATTAAATTACAAGCCCTTACCCGGCCCGCGAGGCATTTTGGTGGTTTATCCGCATACCTCGAATTGGGATTTTCCTATAGGCGTATTAGCGAAGCTAGCTATCGGTGAGCCATTTCACTTTATCGCCAAATCGTCGCTATTCACGGGCTGGACCGGGTTCTTAATTGGCTGGGCGATGCGACGCTTAGGCGGCGAGCCCGTCGAGCGCGGCGTGGCTACGGGTGCTATATCGCGCCTGGCTGAAAAAATCCGTCAATCGGAGTGGTATTGGATGGCTATCGCGCCTGAGGGTACTCGCAGCCTCAAGCCTTATTGGCGTAGCGGTTTTTATCACATTGCCTGTGGTGCACAAATCCCGTTGGGTTGTGCTTATTTTGATTTTAAGAAGAAGCTGGTGAGCCTGGTCGATTATCTGGAGCTGACGGGTGATCAAGAACAGGATATGGCAAATTTAAGGCAGATTTTCGCTGGAGTGCAAGGCTTTGATCCGGCCAAGGCCTCGCCTATCGTCCTGAAGCAAGATTAAATCGTTGCACTCTCATTAAAGCCCGACGCCCCATCTTCAAGCACATAGTGTTTGAGTAAATTGACACTGCTATGGGGATCGTGCAGCTCATTGATCGCTAAAAAACGGCAATCTGCTTGCTTGCTCGAGACATCAAATAACATAAAGCCCCGAAGGTCGCTACGGCCGTATTTCAGGTGGGGATTGAATTGCAAATAACTCTCGGTTTTTGATTGCGGGCGTGATGAGGAAGTGACCGAGCTCCCGCAGAATTCACTGGCGATGACAGGATTTGACGCAGATACAGGTTGCGCAAAGTCACGGCGCAGTTCAGCCGCGTAAAATGTATGGACATCGCCTGAAATCACGATCGGATTACGTGCTTTGCTCGCAAGCAGATCATCCAGTAAACGCTGGCGAGCGGGAGGGTAGCCATCCCAGCCATCAGTCCAATAGCGACCATCATTGTTATTGTGCACGGGGCTAAAGCTACATGGAGCCAGTAAAGTTTGCTGCGCCAGAATATTCCAGCGGGCCTGGGACGACGCCAGGCTTTGAGTTAGCCATTGTTCTTGTTCCCAGCCTAAAAGACTGCGACGCGCATCCTGTAATTCTTTGCATAGTGCGGAATTGATGATGTTCGAGCCACCTGAGCCTGGTTTGCTACAGGCCTGGTAATGGCGATATTGACGCGTATCTAACAAATGGAAACGCAGTAATTGCCCCCAATCATAATGATCATAAATACGCATTTGACTGAAATCGAGGTGGGCGCCCAGGTTTAATCGCACTGGCATGTGCTCATAAAATGCCTGGTAGGCCGCGGCACGGCGTTGTAAAAAGGATGGGTGCAGACCTTCGTCGTGGTCTAGCGCATAATCATTGGCAACTTCATGGTCATCCCAGATGGTGAGCCAGGGCGCTGCGGCATGTGCCATTTGCAACCAGGTGTCTGCCTTGTATTGAGCATAACGGCGCCGGTACTGTGACAGGTCCAGACTTTCAATCTGCCGACCGCGTGGCTTATCCGGATGTACACTGTCGTAAGGTCCCCATTCGTAAATATAGTCGCCCAGGAATACCACGAGATCAGGATTGCTTAAGGCAATTTGTCGGTGTGCTGCATATTCGCCAAATTCCCAATGCTGGCAGGATGCGACCGCAAAGCGCAGCGTCAGTGCATCATCGTGTGGTCCGGGCGCGGTGCGCGTGCGTGCTGGCGTGCTTTCAGCGTCACCGAGTAAGAAGCGGTACCAATACCAGCGATTGGCTTGTAAGCCCGTCACTTCAACATGTATGCTGTGTGCCAGTTCGGGAATCGCATAGGCATGCCCAGCCTGAACTATGTGTTTAAATTGCTCATCATGCGCAACTTGCCATTGCACTTTATAACTGGAATCAGATAGTTGTTGGGCTAAAGGGTCGCTCAGTATGCGGGTCCAGAGCATTACGCTATCACTGCGTGGGCAGCCAGAGGCAACCCCTAGTGTAAATGGATAGGCTTCACTACTGTTTTTAGCCTGCCCCGGGAAAGCCAGGGACAAGCTGGTCAACGCCAGTAATTTCATCGTGTGTTGTAAAAACTGGCGTCGGGATTGCATGGTTTAAAATGAATCGAGTGGTGGAATCGTACGAGGTTTTCTGTCATCGTCGGTTGCCACATAGGTCAGTGTGGCTTCAGTAACTTTCACGGTTTCAGCCTGTAATCGATTCCGTTCCGAGTATACTTCGACATTAATGGTGATGGAGGTTTTTCCTACCCTTACCACATCGGCGTAAAACGAGAGTAAATCGCCAACGAATACGGGTTGTTTAAATAAGAATGAATTCACTGCAATGGTCGCGACCCGGCCGTTTGCGCGTCTTGCGGCTTGTATCGCACCAGCGATATCGACTTGTGACATGATCCAGCCACCAAATACATCGCCATGCACATTGGCATCGGCCGGCATGGGCATGACTCGTAAAATGGGAATCCGGGAAGGGAGTTGATTTTCTGACATAGTAGACTCAGGCAGTTAAAATAATTCTTTCAGGACTTACGCCAAACAGACGCTGGCCTGGTTGTGTTCGCAACGTTATTGCGGCCAGCTTCATAAACTGATCCGTACAATTTGCGTAAGTTCTGACTTGGTAATCACCACTTCAATGTAATAGTGGTGACCAGGTCTGACAAGCAACTTTACGGTAGTATTGCAAAGTCAGGACGACTGCGCTTGCGCTGACCGCGTTGAGCGATTTGTCGGCGCGGTGATGCGCTAAAGTACAGCACAGACGTTGTAATTACCACGATAGTTGAATGCAGGCTGCGAGTAAATCACAGACACAAATTTTTAGAAATACGTGTGACTACTGGGATCTGGTTTTAAAGTTTAAAAATTGAAAAATGCGCAGACATCAAGCAAATCGGAGTGAGCCAGGCTCAGTCAAGCAAAAGCCCGGCGATTGGGCGACCATCAGAACCTTATTGCCGTATTTATGGCAATACAAATGGCGTGTCGTTTTTGCTTTACTGATGTTAATCGCGGCAAAATTAGCCAACGTCAGTGTGCCTGTCGTTTTAAAGCAATTAATTGACAGTATGACTCCCAATGCCAGTCAGCCTGAGCGTGTGCTGGTTTTACCGATAGGCTTACTGATCACTTATGGCAGCCTGAGGCTAGGGATGACAGTATTCAATGAGTTGCGTGAATTCCTGTTTGCCCGCGTCACCCAACGAGCGATACGAACGATAGCTCTTAAGGTTTTTCGTCACTTGCATGGTTTGTCGCTACGTTTTCATTTGAATCGGCAAACCGGTGGTGTAACGCGTGATATAGAACGTGGGACGCGTGCAATTTCCTCGTTAATTTCGTACGCCTTATTCAGTATATTTCCGACTTTACTGGAAATTACACTGGTGCTGTTGTACCTGATTACCCATTACGATATCTGGTTTAGTGTCATCACTTTTTCAGCGCTGAGCTTGTATATCGTGTTTACCATCAGCGTTACTGAATGGCGCACCCATTTTCGGCGCACCATGAATGAGCTGGATTCAAAAGCCCAGACTAAGGCGATTGACTCCTTACTCAATTACGAGACCGTCAAATATTTTGGTAACGAAGAATACGAGGCAGCTCGTTATGATCAAGGTCTGCAAAGTTTTGAGCAAGCCGCATTAAAATCGCAAAGCAGTTTATCGCTGCTCAATAGCGGGCAATCTGCAATTATTGCGGTTGCAGTCAGCCTGATACTGTGGCGTGCCGCGGTGGGTGTCTTGAATGGCAGTATGAGTCTGGGTGACCTGGTGTTAGTGAATGCGTTTATGATACAGCTGTACATGCCTTTGAATTTTCTGGGTGTGTTGTATCGGGAGATTAAACAAAGCCTCGCTGACATGGAGAAATTGTTTAGTTTGCTGCAGCAAAATCGTGAAATTGCCGACGATGCTAACGCCTCCGAATTACAAATTCGTGGCCAGCACGGCGCGGCGATCGAATTTAAGGAAGTTGATTTTTCTTATGAGGCTGAACGGCAGATTTTATTTAAAGTCAGCTTCAAAGTCGCCGCTGGCACCACGACCGCCGTGGTGGGACATAGCGGTTCAGGTAAATCCACATTATCGCGCTTGTTATTCCGGTTTTACGAAGTGAATCACGGCAGTATCTTGCTCGATGCGCAAAACATTCGCAGCGTGACGCAACATTCCTTGCGCAGCGCGATAGGTATAGTGCCTCAGGATACCGTACTATTCAACGATACCATCGCCTATAACATCGCCTATGGCCGACCTGATGCGAGTGAAGGTGAAATAATTGCTGCAGCTAAAGCCGCGTATATTCATGACTTCATTATGTCCTTGCCTCAGCAGTACCAAACCATGGTGGGTGAGCGTGGCCTGAAATTGTCAGGCGGTGAAAAGCAGCGGGTGGCGATTGCACGTACCTTGCTGAAAAATCCAGCGATTATGATTTTCGATGAAGCGACTTCGGCACTCGATAGTCATGCCGAGCAATTGATACAAGCCGAGTTAAAAGAGATAGCTAAAACCCGAACCAGTCTTGTTATAGCACATCGTTTATCAACGATAGTGGATGCAGATCAGATTTTAGTGATGGAAAAAGGACGCATCATCGAGCGAGGAACCCACACTGAATTGCTAAATTCGAATGGTGCATACGCCCGCATGTGGGAGCGACAACACAGTCAGCTTGAGAGTGAGGAACAGGAGTACCGCGATGGAAACTAAATGGCTGGAAGACTTTGTTTCGCTTGCTGAAACGCATAGTTTTAGCCGTTCTGCTGAATTACGCCATGTAACTCAGCCCGCATTTTCGCGGCGCATACAGTCGCTCGAAGCCTGGGTCGGCGTCGATTTAATTGATCGCACTTCTTACCCCACTCGACTAACGCATGCGGGCGAGATTTTCTACGAACAAGCGCTGGCGATGCTGGGACAAATTGATAATGCGCGCGCCTTATTGCGCGGTAAGCGCAGCACCACGCAAACCACGATAGATTTTGCGGTTCCCCATACTTTGTCACTGACTTACGTGCCGCGCTGGATTACTCAACTGGAATCGGCGTTTGGCGAAATTAATAGCCGCTTACTCGCCTTAAATGTACATGATGCCGTTATGACGCTGGTTGAGGGCGGTTGCGATTTACTGCTGTGCTACCACCATCCGCGTCAGCCCTTGTTACTCGACGCCAGTCAATACGACATGATCAGCATGGGTAGCGAAGCCTTACGCGCTTATTCCCGTTGTGATAAGCAAGGTCAGGCGCAATTCGTTTTGCCAGGTTCGGCCGAGCGGCCCTTGCCATTTTTGTCGTATGCGCATAACGCTTATTTGGGGCGCATGGTGGATTTGATTTTGCAAGATACGCGCAGTCCTTTGCATCTGGAAAAATGCTATGAAACCGATATGGCAGAGGGCTTGAAGATGATGGCACTGGAAGGGCGTGGCGTGGCGTTTTTACCGGAGTCTGCGGTAACCCGTGAAGTCAAAGCACGCCAGTTAGCACGCGCCGATTTACAAAGCGGCGCCTGGGAAGTCAACATGGAAATTCGTTTGTATCGCGAACGGCCTTCATTGCAACGCCCGGGCAAGCCTCTGGTGGCGCGGCTTTGGGAATACCTGGAGCAGTTGCAGCAAGAACAAGGGCGCACTCCTGCGAAACGTAAATCACGTCAGGATTAGAGGCACTTCGCTCAGGCTGCGCTAAATTTACCTGGGTAAGTTGCTACTTGTCAGCGCAGGTTGAGCTTCCTCAATTTTCTCGGGCAGAAGCGATCGCTTTGCGCTAGCGCAAAGACAAGTCTGAGGCCACTTTTAAGGTTATGCGTAACTTGCATAGTTTGATGCAAACAAAGCATTTGCTGAAAAATGAGGGAAACGTCTACCATGCCAGCGTTTTCAAAAATCACCCACAAGGCCGTTTTTGAACATGCCGGTTGGCAGCCGCTGAAACAGTGTTTTGATCGTGCCAACCTGGTTGCGAACCCATCCATTCAGGAAAGCTAAATCATGACTATTGAACACGCTGTACCTTCCTATCTGACTCCAAGTGAAACTGGCCCATGGTCGGTTTATCTCGAACAAATCGATCGCGTTGCACCTTACTTAGGTTCTTTGTCGCGCTGGATCGAAACTTTGAAACGTCCTAAACGTATTTTGATCGTTGACGTACCTATCGAGAAAGACGACGGCACCATCGCTCACTTCGAAGGCTACCGGGTGCAACACAATACCTCGCGTGGCCCAGGTAAAGGTGGCGTGCGTTTTCACCAGGACGTGACTTTGTCTGAAGTGATGGCGTTGTCGGCCTGGATGACCATCAAAAACTCGGCAGTGAATGTGCCTTACGGTGGCGCTAAAGGCGGTATCCGTGTTGATCCTAAAACTTTGTCGCGTGGTGAATTGATGCGTATGACGCGTCGTTATACCTCGGAAATCGGCATCATCATTGGCCCGGATAAAGACATTCCGGCACCCGACGTCAACACCAATGAGCAAACCATGGCCTGGATGATGGATACGTATTCCATGAACGAAGGCCGCACCGCAACTGGCGTGGTAACCGGTAAGCCTATTTCTTTGGGTGGTAGTTTGGGGCGTCGCGAAGCGACTGGCCGTGGTGTGTTTGTCGTCGGTTGCGAAGCCGCGAAACAACGTGGCTTGAGCATTGCTGGTGCCAAAGTTGCAGTACAAGGTTTTGGTAACGTCGGTGGTATCGCTGCGCGTTTATTTGCTGAGGCTGGCTCAAAAGTGGTGGCAGTGCAAGATCATGGCGGCACGATTTTCCATAGCAATGGTTTGAATGTTCCTAAATTACTGGATCACGTAGCACAACATGGTAGCGTCGCTGGTTTTGCGGATATTGAAGCTGTCTTGCCGAATAATGAATTCTGGGCGGTGAATTGCGACATCATGATTCCTGCCGCACTGGAACAGCAAATCACAGCGAAAAACGCGGATCAAATCCGTGCCAAGATCATACTCGAAGGCGCGAACGGCCCAACTACGCCAGAAGCTGACGATATCTTGCGCGATAAAGGCGTGTTAGTGGTGCCTGACGTCATCGCCAATGCCGGTGGTGTGACGGTGTCGTACTTTGAATGGGTACAGGATTTCTCTAGCTATTTCTGGACTGAAGAAGAAATTAATCAGCGTCTGACACGTATCATGACCGATGCCTTCAATTCGGTTTCGCAAATCGCTGAAGATAAGAAAGTGTCCTTGCGTACCGCGGCTTTCGTTATTGCATGTACCCGTGTATTGCAAGCACGTGAAGTGCGTGGCTTATATCCGTAATCCGGACTAACGAGCACCAGGTGTGCACGCATATGAAACGGGCTGTTTGCAAAAGCAGCCCGTTTTAATTTATTTGTAGACTTGATGTCGTGGGCCAATTGACTAACCTGCTTTGAGTGGCTGGCATTTTCGTCATCCTGAGACTAGTCTGTGAATTTCAACTGAGGTGGCAGGAATGAAGCGTAATTATCTGATGATGACAATATTGACGCTGATGCAAGCAATTATGCTTATGTCAGCACATGCCGATACCCTGACTCGTATCAAAGAGAGTCAGACTTTAACCATTGCTTATCGCGAATCATCGCATCCGTTTTCGTTTACCGGCGACGACAAAAAGCCGCAAGGGTATTCGATAGATATTTGCGCCCGGCTTGGCGAGGCAATCAAACGCGAATTAAAGTTATCCAAACTTAACGTAAATTATGTGCTGGTGACACCCGCAACCCGAGTGGATGCCATTGCTCAGCACAAGGCCGATATAGAATGCGGCTCTACTGCAAATATCGCCGAACGTCGTGGTAAAGTCAGCTTCACCATTCCGCATTTCTTTAGTTCTACCCGTATGTTAGTCAGAGCGGATTCTGGGATTAAAAACTGGACGGATTTGAAAGACCGTAAAGTTGTGACAACCAAAGATACGATGGTGGTGAAATTACTCGAAGAACGTGATCGTGTGCGTTCTTTGGGTATGAAACGCGAAACTGCCAACGATCATGAGCAATCATTTAGCTTGTTAGCGAATGCCAAGGTGGATGCGTTCGCGATGATAGATGTTTTATTATATGGCTTTCGTGCGAACGCGAAAGACGCTGATAAATTTTTGGTAGTGGGCGACCCGCTGGCAACCGATGCCATCGCCATGATGATCGCGAAAGATGAGCCAGGATTTAAAAGTCTATTAGACAAAGAAATTGCAAAGATGATGGCCGAGGGTGAAATTACGCGTTTATACGATAAGTGGTTTCGCAAACCCAGTCCTCCTAAGGGGGCGAATCTGAACATGCCGATGAATTTACTATTACGTGAAACGATACGTTTTCCTTCTGACAAGGTAGTTGAATAAGCAGGTGTTTTTGAAAGAATAACTTATTCAGAAAAATTGTGGTTTTCATCTAGAGCGACGGGCAAATGACATCATTTGCCCGTTTTTTTTGTATCATACGTAGTTTCCCTAATGTCGCGCCGTCTTAGTGTTACTACTATGAGCAGAGTTGTAACAGAATGCGTCGAAAACATGGGTATTTGTTTTTATTGTAATTTCTGCAGTTTGCTTGAAGGAGTCTGTTATGCGTTGGCACAATCCCCTTATAGTAGCTATGGTTTCAGCGTTGGGGATGATGAATACGTCTGCCCACGCTGACGCCATCAGCCGTATCAAAGAAACACAAACCATTACGATTGCACATCGTGAATCCTCGCATCCCTTTTCTTATGTGGGTGAAGATAAAAAACCGCAAGGTTATTCAATTGACATTTGCAACCGCTTAGTTGACGCAATTAAACGTGAATTGAAGTTACCTAAGTTAAATGTCAACTATGTCTTAGTGAATCCCAGTACCCGTATCGCCGCTATTTCTCAGCATAAAGCCGATATAGAGTGTGGTTCGACTACCAATAATGCCGAACGCCGTGCCCAGGTGGCTTTTACTATTCCGCATTTCTTTACCTCAACACGGATGTTGGTGCGCAGTGATTCTGGTGTGAAAAACTGGCCTGATCTGAAAGACAAGAAAGTCGTTACGACCGTGAATACCACAGCGCTGAAATTACTCGAAGATCGTAATAAAGTTCGGGCGCTTGGAGTTAAAGTGACGACAGCAAATGATCACGAGCAATCCTTCTCTATGCTGGAATCCTTCAATGTTGATGCATTTGCGATGGACGATGTTTTATTGTTTGGCTTGCGCGCCAATGCCAAAGATCCGGCTAAATTCGCCGTGGTCGGCGATGCTCTGGCAACCGATGCCTTGGCGATGATGGTGGCGAAAGAAGATGTGGCATTCAAAGCCATGTTGGATAAAGAGATCGCCAAGATGATGATCGATGGTGAAGTCACACGTTTGTATGACAAATGGTTCCGCAAACCGATTCCACCGAAAGGCGCGAATTTAAATATGCCTATGAATTTGTTATTGCGTGAAACCATACGTTTTCCCACAGATAAAGTCGCCGATTAGTTATGGTCGGCGACTAAATGCCGGATATACTGTTAAAAATTTGGATATTCTCAGGAAAATTCAAATAAATTAAGTACTATTACGTATCGTCCGGCGCCACAAAGTAGCCCGCCAGATTTCGCAGTTTTGTTAAACTCTATTTCCATAGTGTGGGAATTTTTTCAGGAGACAACATGAAATTTACCAAACTCGCCAGCCTGTTGATTTGCTCAGGGATCTTGATGGCTAATGCCCAAGCACAAGAAAGCCCTACTCTCAAAAGAATTAAAGAATCCGGCAAAATCACTTTAGGCGTGCGCGATGCATCGATTCCATTTTCCTATCTGGATGATAAACAATCGTATCAAGGTTATTCCATTGATTTATGCCGTAAAGTCGTTAATCACATTCAAAAGCAATTGAATCTGACGACGCTGATCGATGTGAAGTTAAATCCGGTGACATCGGCTACACGTATACCATTGATGATGAATGGTACGATTGATCTCGAATGCGGCTCGACCACGAATAACGAAGAGCGTCAGAAACAAGTCTCATTTGCCCCCACCACCTTTGTTACGGCAAACCGTATCCTCTCGAAAAAAGCCTCAAATGTAAAAACACTGGCCGATTTGAAAGGCAAACCTGTGGTATCGACATCGGGTACCTCGAATCTGAAACAATTAACTCAGTTAAACGCTGACCAAAACCTGGGCATTACTGTGATGCCAGCCAAAGATCATGCGGAAGCCTTCCTGATGGTGGAAACTGGCCGTGCAGTGGCTTGGGTGATGGATGACATCTTACTCATGGCACAGGCAGCCAATTCGAAAAACCCGAATGACTATGAAATTTCCAAGGAAGCCTTGTCGGTAGAGCCTTACGGCATCATGATGCGCAAAGACGATCCTGAATTTAAAAAGGCCGTCGATAGCGCCATCAAGAGTTTAATGATGTCGGGTGAAATCAACACCATTTACAACAAGTGGTTTATGCAACCTATTCCACCGAAAAACATCACGCTGAATCTGGCGATGTCGGATCAATTAAAAGCAGTAATCGCTAAGCCTACCGATTCAGGTAATCCAGCGGCTTATGCCGTGGTTCCAGAAGCGCAAAAAGCGATTTTGAAAAAGAAAAAATAAGTCTGAACTGAATCGGGCGTTGCAATAAAACGGGAGCGCAAACTCCCGTTTTATTTTTCGCCAAACTAAGGCCAGTAGCTTGAATTTTATCTGAGCTGGTTTAGGCTGGGACTACGCGGTAGTCAGACTGGCTAGTCACATGCAGGAGGAAACATGAACTACACCTGGAACTGGAATATCTTCTGGGAAGAAGCGCCGGATGCGACTGGCACTTACCTGGATTCACTCATCGCCGGGATGAAATGGACGCTCGCCACCGCGGGCTGTGGCTGGGTCATCGCCCTGGTCCTGGGTTTGATTATTGGCACCTTGCGCACTACGCAAAACCGCGCCGTCGTCACCGCAGCGAATGCCTACATTGAGTTATTCCGCAATATTCCACTAATCGTGCAAATGTTTTTATGGTATTTCGTGTTTCCCGAAATACTGCCTACCGATTTAGGGAATGCCCTTAAAACCTTGCCGAATGCTCCTTTTATTACAGCCGTATTAAGTCTGGGTTTCTTTACTTCCGCACGTGTCGCAATACAAGTGGCGACCGGGATTAACGCTTTACCTCGTGGTCAGCGTATGGCTGGTACTGCGCTTGGTTTAACCGAGGCGCAAACTTATCGCTATGTCTTATTACCGATGGCGTTTCGCATCATCATCCCCTCGTTGACCAATGAAGTGGCGGCGATTATTAAAAACAGTTCGGTAGCCTTGTCGATAGGTTTGATCGAATTGACGGCGAGTGCGCGTTCTATGCAAGAATTTTCTTTCCGCACTTTCGAAGCCTACAGTGCCGCGACCCTGATCTATATCATGGTCTCAGTGATCGCGATTTTGTTATCGAATTTGTTGGAAAAGAAACTGCGGGTACCTGGCTTTATCGCTGCAGGTTCGGCAAAAAGTGGTTCGTGAGCGGAGCTAGAAAATGGGAAATTTTGATTTTGATGTAATCCAGCGTTCCTGGGTTTATTTGTTCCAGACTGGCATGGTATTCACGCTCAAGCTGACTTTGTTGGCGATGACGGGCGGGGTGATATTTGGCACGCTATTGGCGATGATGCGCTTGTCCAGTATTAAACCTGTGTATTGGATAGCCACGACTTACGTCAACCTGATGCGTTCGATTCCACTGGTGTTAGTGATTTTCTGGTTTTACTTTTTAGTGCCCTACATTGCAGCCTGGATAGTTGGTTCGAATGAACCGATACAAGTTGGTGCCTTTGCTTCTTGCCTGATTACCTTTGTGATGTTTGAAGCGGCGTACTATTGCGAGATTATGCGTTCCGGCATCCAATCGATTCCGCGTGGGCAAATCTGGGCCGGTTATGCGATGGGCATGAATTACTGGCAAACCATGGCGCATATCGTTTTGCCACAAGCATTCCGGAATATGATCCCGGTCTTATTGACTCAGACTATCGTGTTATTTCAAGACGTTTCACTGGTGTCGATTTTATCGATCGCCGATTTCTTCGGCTCTGCCGTAAAAATCGCACAGCGTGATGGCCGTTTGGTCGAGATGTATAGCTTCGCCGCCGTGGTTTACTTCATTTTATGTTTTGCTTTGTCGCAGTTGGTCAAGCGTTTGCAAGCCAAAGTCGCGATCATACGCTAATCAGCTCAGGAGTTTAATGTGATTAAAATTAATCAAGTCAACAAATGGTATGGTCAATTTCAAGTATTGACCGATTGCACGACGCAAGTCGCTAAAGGTGAAGTGGTGGTGGTGTGTGGCCCTTCCGGTTCCGGCAAGTCGACCCTGATCAAAACCGTCAATGGCTTAGAACCGATACAAAAAGGTGAAATCATCGTTGATAGCGTCTCGGTCACTGATCCGAAAACCAATTTGTCGAAATTGCGTTCGCGCATAGGCATGGTGTTTCAAAACTTTGAATTGTTTCCGCATTTGTCGATACGTCAAAATCTGACCCTGGGTCAGGTCAAGGTCTTGGGACGTACGGAAGATGAAGCGACTGAGCGTGGTTTGAAATACCTCGACCGGGTTGGCTTGCTGGCACACAAAGACAAATTCCCAGGCCAGCTCTCGGGTGGTCAGCAACAACGGGTGGCGATTGCGCGCGCTTTATCGATGGACCCGATTGCGATGTTATTCGATGAACCAACCTCGGCACTTGATCCTGAAATGATTAACGAAGTGCTGGACGTGATGGTTGGCCTGGCACAAGAAGGCATGACCATGATGGTGGTGACGCATGAAATGGGCTTTGCTAAGAAAGTCGCGAATCGCATCGTCTTCATGGATAAAGGCATGATCGTTGAAGATTGCGCCAAAGATGAATTCTTCCAAAACGCACGTTCAGACCGGGCGCGCGATTTCCTGGCGAAGATTATTCACTGAGGTGGGATCGATTTAGCGGTTTTAGGCGATCACCTTAAAACCGCCTCGTGTGCCTGCGTTGGTATTCAAAAGCCGACCTCTGTACGGCGAGCATAGCCAGTACAGTTCGGATGCGCACTAGCTAGTGCAGAACTTGATATGGTTTGATTATTAAAACGCAGTATTGATGCGGTTTATGGCAAGAAAATGCTTGAAAACCTGCGCCAATACTGCGTTTTTTATTTTGCAATTAAGTTCGAGGTTTGAAGCATCGCTGAGAAAGGCTACAATAGCGCTCTGACCGTTTTCTGATGCCGTCAGCACAGGTTGCTGATGGCTCTACCTACAAGGAATTCCCGCCATGAGCAGCGCTAGCACTGAATTGACCCTGACCCGCCCGGATGACTGGCATTTGCATTTACGTGATGGCGCCGCCTTGGCCAGCGTGGTCGGCCATACGGCGGCACAGTTTGCGCGGGCGATTGTAATGCCGAACTTGAAACCGCCGGTGACGACCACCGAGCAAGCGCTGGCTTATCGTCAACGTATCTTGGCGGCCTTGCCTGCCGGCGCAAAGTTCGAACCGCTGATGACCTTGTACCTGACTGATAACACCGCACCCGAAGAAATTCAGGCGGCGAAAGATTCGGGTCTGGTGCACGCAGTGAAACTTTATCCAGCTGGTGCCACCACCAACTCCGACGCTGGCGTGACCGATATCCGCAAATGCTATCCGACTCTGGAAATGATGGAAAAACTCGGCATACCTTTATTGGTGCACGGTGAAGTCACCGATGGCGAGATCGATTTATTTGATCGCGAAGCAGTGTTTATCGAGCGTGTGATGAAGCCTTTACGTCAGGCTATGCCTAACTTGAAGGTGGTGTTTGAACACATCACTACCAAAGAGGCCGCCGAGTATGTTGCCAGCGCCGCGGGACCGATTGCGGCAACCATTACACCACATCATTTGCTGTATAACCGCAATGAAATTTTTAAGGGTGGGATACGTCCGCATTACTACTGCCTGCCCGTGTTGAAGCGGGAAATTCACCGACAAGCCCTGGTCGCGGCTGCGACGTCGGGCAATCCACGCTTTTTCCTCGGCACCGATTCAGCGCCGCATGCTAAATCGGCGAAAGAACATAGCTGTGGTTGTGCCGGTTGCTACACTGCCTTGCATGCGATGGAATTGTATGCACAAGCGTTTGAGCAAGCCGGTGCGCTCGATAAACTCGAAGGCTTTGCGAGTTTTTACGGTGCGGACTTTTATGGTTTGCCACGCAATACCGAGCAAGTGGTGTTGCGCAAAGAAAGCTGGCAAATGCCAGCCCAATTACCGTTTGCCGATAGCGAAATCATTCCACTCAATGCCGGTGAAGAACTCACTTGGAAGTTTGTCGCTAGTCAGGTTTAACACGAGATGGCAGTACCCGACTGGATGCAATCGATTAACTGGCAAGCCCCCTGGCTCGCTAGTGTCTGGCCCGCGGCGCAAAACGTATTGGTGCAGCAGGATTGGCGGCAGGGTTTGAATCAGGCCATTGCCAACGCCGGGACTTGCAATGCCGCGGGTTTTCCAGTGCATTTTATCGCGCAGCAGGATTTACCTGAGGGCCAGGCTTACGAAGCGCACATTGCGGCAACCGGTGGCGTGCCCACGCGTGACAATTTGCATGACTGGTTTAATGCGCTGGTTTGGCTGAGTTTTCCCGCTATTAAGCGCGAGTTGAATGCCTTGCAGGCGGCGCAAATTGCTGCCTTAGGTGTGGGTAAACAGCGTGGACCAGCGCGCGATGCGGCGACCTTGTTTGATGAAAATGCAGCGCTGCTGGCTTTACCTGATAATGACGAAGGACGGGTCATGGCGCAGGCTTTGCGCATGCATCAGTGGCAGGAATTATTTGTCACCGGGCGTCAGCGTTTTTTGCAAATGGCGCGGGTTTTTGCGTTTGGTCATGCCTTGATGGAGAAATTAGTGCAACCGTACAAGGCGATTACTGCGCATTGCTATCTCTGTTTTGTGCCCGAAGCGTTTTATCTGGCTGAGGAATCCAGCCAACGCCAGCAGCTAGACCATCAGATCGCTGCGCAATTGCGTGAAAACGGCTTGTTGCCGCATCAGTTTACCCCTTTGCCTGTGGCCGGCGTGCCGGATTGGTGGCCAAATCAAGATCCAGTTTTTTACGCTGATGTACAAGTCTTCCGACCTCCACGCCAGACCCGGCGATGAGTCACTCGAAAAAAAAGCGCCCGGATTGGGCGCTTTTTTATTGGAGCAGGTATTACTGCTTCAGGATTTGATACAGCTGATCTTTCAATGCGACACGCAATTTTTTCAAATCTTCCAGTGAGGCATCGGATAAGTGTTCAACGCCATTTTCTGCACGTATAACGGCTTTATCGGTTTCATCGTATTCGTTGAACAGCTTGGCAAAGTGTGCATTATTGATTTTTAAGGTGTGAATTGCGTCTTTGAATTCAGGGAATTCTTGCGCTAAGGGATGATGATCAATATGCATGTCAGCTCCTGTTGAATTAAGTTAACTCATCTTAATGAGTTTATGGGCAGCGGCAACTGATTTGCATCAAGGATCATGAGCTTAAATTGAAATTTATAAACTGGCACTATTTTAATCAAAGGCGTTGGCGTACACACTCTGCTCTATGTTAACTAAAAGGATATGTAAATTCAGTAATTGCATAATTAACAATGGTTCACTTTAATCTGCAGGGAAATTAGTTATTTGACAATAATTGAAATTGCCTTTTTATTTATAATTGCTGCGCCAAAATATAAAAAAGGCAACTATATTGTTTATAATTAATGGGATTTGAGAAACATGACTAACTTTAAAAAAATCGCACTGGGTTTAGCTACTTCAGCGAGTTTGGGTCTGGCTTTCGCGGGGAACGCCGACTTCACCTTGCTCAATAAGACAGGTTATCATATACGCGAAGTGTATATTTCACCCACGCACAGCAAACAATGGGGTAAAAATCGCGCTGGCAAATTGTTGAAAAATAACGCTTCCCAGTTATTTTTATTTTCTGATAAAGCCCATTGCGTGCAAGATTTGATGGTGGTTTTTGATGACGATGTTGAAGCGATCTGGGAAGAGTTTGATTTGTGCGCTTTAGAGAAAATCACCTTGCGCTACAACCGTAAAACGGGCGAAACGCTGGCTGATTCAGAATAAAATCATAACGGAATGGGCTTAGTTTTGACGCCTTGCTGGCAACGCTAACTGCGTTGCTAAGCCTGGGATCGCAACTTGCGTAGCTTGCGATCCCAGTCCTGAAATGGGGGCCGTGTTTTATTGTTCTCGTACCCATGTCTGGGTGCGGCCAAACATCGGGGCACCAATATAGCCGCGCACGTTGAGCTTTTTATTGTTTTCGATCAAGCTTAATTTACTGCTATACGTTTTACCATTATTCGGGTCGAGTATCTTACCGCCGCTGTATTCATCACCGTCTTTTTTCAAACCATATAAGATAGTCATGCCGATAATGGGTTGATCTTTGCGCTCGCCTTCGCATTTATCGCATTTCGGGTTTTTGTCTGCACCTTCGGCATCGATAAACAACTTTTCAATTTTGCCTTGCAATTCGCCATTCACCTCGGAAATCCGGACCAAGGCTTTGACCTTGCCAGTCTTGTCATCGATGGTTTTCCATAAGCCTGAAGGGCCTTCATCAGCTAAAGCACACGTACTGCAAAACAAACTCAATAAACTGGCGAATAAGATAGAGGTTTTCATGCGGTCTCCTGCGGTTAGATTTGTCGCTTGGTTCAACGCGTGTTTGTGATAGTTATGCTAGGCAACACGAATTGAAGGGCTTGATTGTAAGGAGTTTTTTCTAATTAGGTGTAAGCAATTATTAGAATAACCCTGTCAAAGCGAGTTGCTCGCTCAACAGATACGGTAGCAGGAATAAAAAAAGCCCCTGCAAAGGCAGGGGCTTAATTTGCCGCACTCTGGTTATTACGCTAATTTAGCAAATTGCTCACGCAGTTTTTCTAAAGTCGCACTGAATTTTGCCAGACGATCTTTCTCTTGTTCGACTACCTGGGCAGGGGCGCGCGCGACAAAGCCTTCATTCCCAAGTTTAGCTTCGGCTTTGGCGATTTCTCCGGCAAGGCGGGTGATTTCTTTGTTTAAACGCTCACGTTCAGCCGCTACATCGATCTCTACCTTCAGCATCAATTTGCTGGTGCCGACTACCGAAACCGGCGCTGGCGAGTCAGGTAAAACTGCCAGAATTTCGACTTCAGAAAGCTTAGCCAAGGCTTGCAGATACGGTGCGAAGCTGGCCAGACGGGCTTGATGTTCGGCATCACTGGCTTGCAATAACAAAGGCACACGTTGCGCTGGCGAGAGTTGCATTTCACCACGTAAGTTGCGGCACGCGTCGGTCATGGCTTTGAGTTCATCCATCCAGGCTTCGGCTGTGGTATCGATGAGTTCGGCATTCACCAGCGGGTAGTTTTGCAACATGATGCTGGCGTTTTGATCGGCAGCCTTTTTATTTGCCAACGGTGCCACGGTTTGCCACAAGGCTTCGGTGATGAAAGGAATAATCGGATGGGCCAGGCGCAAGATCACTTCAAGCACCCGTAACAGCGTACGGCGAGTGGCGCGTTGCTGCGCTTCATCACCTTGTTGGACCTGCACCTTGGCGACTTCCAGATACCAATCGCAATACTCGTCCCAGACGAATTTATAAATCGCACTGGCGATGTTATCGAAACGGTATTCGTTAAAGCCTTTTTCGATTTCCGCTTCAGTGCGTTGCAAGCTCGAGATAATCCAGCGATCGGCCGCCGAATAATTTAATTCTGCAGCTTCGGCAAAACCACAATCCTTGCCTTCGGTATTCATTAACACGAAACGCGTGGCATTCCAGAGTTTATTGCAGAAATTGCGATAACCTTCGCAACGACCTAAGTCGAAGTTGATATTACGACCCAGCGACGCAAAGCTCGCCATAGTGAAGCGTAAAGCATCGGTGCCGTAAGCTGGAATACCCTCGGGAAATTCTTTGCGCGTGGCTTTTTCTATGCTGGCCGCTTGCTTAGGATTCATCAAGCCAGTAGTACGTTTGGCGACCAGGCTTTCGAGGTCGATACCGTCGATCAGATCGATAGGATCAAGTGTATTGCCCTTGGACTTAGACATTTTCTGGCCACTGGAATCACGCACCAGGCCATGCACATACACGGTATTGAAGGGCACTTGACCGGTGAAGTGGGTAGTCATCATCACCATACGGGCAACCCAGAAGAAAATGATGTCGAAACCCGTCACTAAGACCGAGGACGGCAAGAAGTGTTTGAGATCTGGTGTTTGTTCTGGCCAGCCCAACGTCGAGAAGGGCACCATGGCGGAAGAGAACCAGGTGTCGAGCACGTCAGATTCGCGGGTCAATTCACCGTGATAGCCAGCTGCAGTCGCTTGCGCGCGGGCATCGGCTTCGCTGCGCGCCACAAACATCTGACCTTCGCTGCCATACCAGGCCGGGATTTGATGACCCCACCAGAGTTGACGCGAAATACACCAATCCTGAATATTATTCAGCCATTGGTTGTAGGTGGTGGTCCAGTTTTCTGGCACGAATTTGATTTCACCACCGGCGACTTTTTCTAAGGCGACTTCAGCTATCGATTTGCCAGGGAAGAAAGTGCCTTCCGGTGCTGGTTTCGATAACGCCATAAACCATTGGTCAGTCAGCATAGGTTCAACCACGACGCCTGTGCGTTCGCAACGCGGCACCATCAGTTTG
The DNA here is from genome assembly GCA_041913845.1 of Undibacterium sp. Classification (GTDB taxonomy): domain Bacteria; phylum Pseudomonadota; class Gammaproteobacteria; order Burkholderiales; family Burkholderiaceae_D; genus Undibacterium. Next base: position 156,389 of record JAYSEN010000005.1, on the reverse strand, counting down.
TGCGGTTTGACGGAATCCAATAAACCCTGGGCTTCGAGTTCGGCAACGATTTGCTTGCGTGCGGCGAAACGGTCCAGACCGGCATAATTAGCAGGCAAGTCGTATTGCGCCTGGCTGATTTCGCTGCTGACAGGCACTTCGCTATAGGCACCCGCAGTATCTGCTGGTAATTCAAAACGGCAGTTAGCGGCTAACCAGACTTCTGCCTGAGTCGCTACTTTGGCATGCAAGTCAAAGATTTTGACCAGGGCCAGGTTATTGCGTTGACCAACAATGTAATCGTTAAAGTCATGTGCTGGCGTGATTTTGACGCAACCCGTACCAAATTCTTTGTCGACGTATTCGTCAGCAATTAAAGGAATGCGGCGGCCAGTAATCGGCAAAATCAATTGTTTGCCAACCAGATGGGTATAGCGTTCATCAGTAGGATCAACCGCAACCGCGACGTCACCCAGCAAGGTTTCAGGACGCGTAGTGGCGACGGTGATGTGCCCCGAACCATCGGCAAATGGGTAACGGATATGCCACATCGAGCCATCTTCTTCTTCCGACACCACTTCAAGGTCAGATACCGCGGTCAGTAAAGTCGGGTCCCAGTTAACCAGGCGTTTGCCACGGTAAATCAAGCCTTGCTCAAACAATTTAACGAAGGTTTCGGTGACGATTTTCGAGCGGGTTTCATCCATTGTGAAATATTCACGCTCCCAGTCTGGCGAGGTGCCCATGCGGCGCATCTGACCAGTAATGGTGGAGCCGGATTTTTCTTTCCATTCCCAGACTTTTTCGAGGAATTTTTCACGGCCGAGGTCGTGACGCGAAATTTTTTGCGCTTCAAGCTGACGCTCAACCACGATTTGTGTGGCGATACCAGCATGGTCGGTGCCGGGTATCCAGGCCGTATTGTGACCACGCATACGGTAATAGCGGGTCAGACCATCCATAATGGTTTGATTAAAGGCGTGGCCCATGTGCAAAGTACCGGTGACATTGGGCGGTGGCAATTGAATACTGAAAGAGGGGCGGCCATCGACCATGCTGGCTTTGTAATAACCAGCTTGCTCCCATTCAGAGCGCCAATGTTTTTCGATTTCGCCGGGTTCAAATGACTTTGCTAATTCCATGGTAACCGTATCACTATGAGTAAACTAAACCGCTGATTATAAATGACTTATCCGCTTACCATGAAATTCTGAGGTGCGACTATGCGAATTTTTCTCATGTCAAGGTGCCAAGGTCACCTCGACATAATGTGGTAAAAAATTAGTATTAAATAAAAATAACAAAGATTTTACATTTTAATTCCACTTGGCAACTAAACTTTGCACTGAGTGAACTGATACCTGGCTTGTCAGAAAACTTGCCGAAACGCTTAGCCCTGACTATAGACTGCAACAATTTTCTGGTGCTTTGTGCAGACTCTATAAAATCCATTAACCTGAGCGAATGAACGCGCTTACAATATGTCCTACAAAAAATTGCAAGCGATAAAGCGGCGGTCAACGCAAATACCAGATGAGACGAGGCATGAGACCAGTGTGGAAAGGAATTGAAGTCTATGCAGACCTATATTAAGTATCTGCTTTGGATTGCCTTCGTTGTCTTGCCCATGCGTTTACCCGCGCAGGAAAGTGAACCTGACTTATCTGAAATCTACTCCATCTACGAACTGGCTGAGCGCGATAATAATGGCGCTTTAAAGCGCTTGCGTGAATATATTGACAACCTCAATAAAGACGCTAACTATAAAATTCGTGCTGAAGCCTATAAAACGCTGATAGGCATACTCTACGACGCCAGCAAACCCAAAGAGGCAGCCAAAGTTGAGCGCGAATTAATCGACTTGGCGAAGTCGCATCATGATAATGAGATGCTGGGGCTGGCCTTGCTAAGCGAAGTCTTTGAATTGCAAGAGCAAGGGAAATTCGCTTTAGCATTAATTAAACTCAAAGAAATTCAAGCCATGCTCGGTCCAACGCGTAACGCAGAAGTGTTAATGCGTTTGCATGTCGCCTTCAGTTCCGTGCATCACGCTATTGGTAATTTTGATAAAACTTTGGAGCATGCCTATGAGGCCATGCGTCTGGCTGACAAATTACCGCGTCGGCAAATTCAGGGAAAAATTTACCGGCTTGAAGCCATTGCGCGTTTGTATCTGGATATGCGGAATCCAGAAAAGTCTTTGGAAACAGCCAATGAAGCGTTGAAATTGGCGAATCAGGTAAATTCACCGCGTATTGTCGCCTCGCTGTATATGACGCAAGCGGTTGCCTTAGATCACCTCGGACGTCATCAAGAGTCGCTCGAGGCATATCAAACCGTGATTAAAGTGGCACATGCCGCAGGCTTGCAAATCATGGAAGCGACTGCGGTGGCAAATATTGCCGATCATTATTTGCGAATTAAAGACTATGTAAAAGCGGAACAAGTCGCCAGGGAAACGCTGGAATTGGGAAAGAAACTTGACGACTATTACATACAGTCTATGGCAAATGCGAACATAGGGTTTGCTTTAGGTGGCCAGAAAAAAATGGCGCAAGCCATTCCTTATATCAATGACGCCAAAAATTATTTCAGCCTGACCGGTTCGAAAAGCGATATTGAAAGTTTGCTGGCTGAAATTGGTGCCATGTACGAAAGCGCAGGGATGTATAAAGAAGCCCTGGGTGTGGTCAGAGAGCAGCAGAAGCTCGCTGATGAATTATTCCGTAAAGACAGAGCCAGAGCCGTTGCTGTTTTGCAAGAGCAATTTAATGTAGAGCAAAAACAAAAGCAAATCGAATTGCTGGCGCGTGAAAACCAAGTCAAAGATGGTGAGCTGAGGAATCGTCGCTTACAACAAATTATTATGGCGCTGACTGCGCTAGTTGCGCTGTTAGTCGGCGGCGTGGTGTATGCGCTGTATAGACGAGTACGTCGTGCCAATCAACAATTACGTGAAGCGAATCAGCAATTGGAATTTCACGCGGTTCGGGATCCGTTAACCGGTTTGTATAACCGTCGCTCGTTTGTCGATATGATGAAAAATCGCAGTCTGTCGAAAGCCGAAGAGCGTCGGGAAGAGGAAAAAGCCCATCCCGATTGCCTGATTTTAATGGATGTCGATCACTTCAAGCACATTAATGATCATTTTGGTCATGCTATGGGCGATGCCGTTTTGATGGAGGTGGCGCATCGTTTGCGTCGTACCGTACGCGATACCGATATGGTGTTGCGTTGGGGGGGGGAGGAATTCCTGATCTACTCACCGAAATCACATGCCGAGCAAATGACCGGCTTGGTCGAGCGCGTACTCAAAGCTATAGGAAATGAGCCCGTACAGGTTGGAAACATCCATGTGCCCGTGACAATTACCGCTGGCTTTATCAGTTTGCCTTTTTCTGGCGTGCCAGAAAATGAGTGTAATTGGGAAAAAGCCTTGCAAATTGCTGATATGGCATTGTATCTGGGGAAGGTCAACGGCCGGAATCGGGCTTATGGTGTGACTCGCTTACTCGTGGACTATCCGACGGCTTTGCCTGTGCTGGATCACGATTTGTCTGCGGCAATACGTGAAGGCATGATAGAGATGGCCGAAGTAATGGGGCCATCCCGCGCTGCAGCAAATCAAACTGCTGGGTAAGTGCCTGAAACCGCGTATAATGCGGCTGGTGTCGATCCAAGTTATCATAACTTATCGATGTAGCTAGGGGTCCTGAAGTGTTGAATGTTGTGTCACTTCGGGTGAGAAATACCCTCAAACCTGATCTGGATAATGCCAGCGAAGGGAAGCATGCAGCCGTCAGGCTCCCGGTTTTTCCTTTGCTGTCGCCGTGCCAGATTATCGTAATCTGGTGTCAAACAAAGGAGCCTGAGCGTGAACGCTAATCCACAATTTTTATCTGCCACCGCCAAAGTTGACGAGGCGGCAATTCAACCCTTACCCAATTCACGCAAAATTTACGTGACTGGCAGTCGTGCCGATTTGCGTGTACCTATGCGTGAAATCAGCCAGGCCGATACCCCGGCAATGTTTGGTGCAGAAAAAAATCCACCGATTTACGTCTACGATACCTCGGGTCCTTACACCGATCCCGAAGCGAAAATCGATATACGCTCAGGTTTGGCAGCTTTGCGTGCAGCATGGATTGCAGAACGCAATGACACCGAAGAATTAGCTGGTCCCAGCTCGGACTACGGCAAAGTACGTCTCGATGACCCTAAATTAGCGGAATTGCGTTTCAATTTACAACGCAAGCCACGCCGCGCTTTACCAGGCAAAAATGTCTCGCAAATGCACTATGCGCGTCAAGGCATCATCACGCCAGAAATGGAATACATCGCGATACGCGAAAATTTGCGTCGTAAAGAATATCTGGAAAGCCTGAAAGATGCTGGCCCGAATGGCCGTCGCCTTGTCGAATTGATGGGCCGTCAACATCCAGGTCAGTCTTTTGGTGCGGCAATCCCTGCTGAAATTACGCCAGAATTTGTACGCGCCGAAATTGCTTGTGGCCGCGCGATTATTCCTAACAATATCAACCACCCCGAATCTGAACCGATGATCATCGGTCGCAACTTCCTGGTGAAAATCAATGCCAATATTGGTAATTCGGCAGTGACTTCGTCTATCGGTGAAGAAGTTGAAAAAATGACCTGGGCGATACGCTGGGGTGGTGACACCGTGATGGATCTCTCGACCGGTAAACACATACACGAAACCCGTGAATGGATCATCCGTAATTCGCCGGTACCTATTGGCACTGTGCCAATTTATCAAGCCTTGGAAAAAGTCAACGGCAAGGCCGAAGACCTGACTTGGGAAATCTTCCGCGATACCCTGATCGAGCAAGCCGAGCAAGGTGTCGATTACTTCACTATCCATGCCGGTGTGCGTTTGCAATACGTGCCGCTGACTGCGAATCGTATGACGGGCATCGTTTCGCGCGGTGGTTCGATTATGGCGAAATGGTGTTTAGCGCATCATAAAGAGAATTTCCTTTACACCCATTTCGAAGACATTTGCGAAATCATGAAGGCTTACGACGTCGCCTTCTCACTCGGTGATGGCTTGCGTCCAGGTTCGATTTACGATGCCAATGATGAAGCGCAATTGGGTGAGTTACGCACCTTGGGTGAACTCACACAAATCGCCTGGAAGCACGATGTGCAAGTAATGATAGAAGGCCCGGGGCACGTGCCTATGCACATGATCAAGGAAAACATGGACTTGCAACTCGAGCATTGCTTCGAAGCGCCGTTCTACACCTTAGGCCCATTGACCACCGATATCGCGCCCGGTTACGACCACATTACGTCGGGCATAGGTGCGGCGCAAATCGGTTGGTATGGCACAGCGATGCTGTGCTATGTGACACCGAAAGAACACTTAGGTTTGCCAAATAAAACCGACGTCAAAGACGGTATCATCACTTACAAAATCGCCGCACATGCAGCCGATTTGGCAAAAGGCCATCCTGGCGCGCAAATTCGCGATAACGCTTTGTCCAAAGCGCGTTTTGAATTCCGTTGGGAAGATCAGTTTAATCTGGGCCTGGATCCAGACAAAGCGCGTGAATTCCACGATGAAACCTTGCCCAAAGATTCGGCCAAAGTCGCGCATTTTTGCTCGATGTGCGGGCCACATTTCTGCTCCATGAAGATCACTCAGGAAGTGCGTGATTTCGCTGCCTCCAAAGGCATCAGTGAAAAAGATGCCTTGAGCAAAGGCATGGAAGTCAAGGCGGTGGAATTCATCAAGCAAGGTGCTGAACTCTATCACAAGCAATAAAGACAAAATCATGCTGGCAATACAGTTAAATGGCGAGCTGCGTCAAATTCAGGCGCAGCAAACTGTGGCAGACTTAGTCACAGAATTGGAATTGGCTAACCAGACTATCGCGATTGCCATCAATCGCCAAATCGTACCGCGCAGTAGTTGGGCCGAGCGGCATTTATGTGCCGACGATAAGGTGGAAGTGGTGCGTGCGATTGGTGGTGGTTAAGCCCGGCATGGGCTGATGAGGCAGCCAGGCTGCCTCTTTTTTTGCACTTTTTTTTGCGAATAGGGATAAAGATTTATGCAAACCCCAAATGAAACCGGCTTGACGATAGCAGGCAAAAACTATCGTTCGCGCTTATTGGTGGGTAGTGGCAAGTACAAAGATTTAGAGCAAACCCGTCTGGCAACTGAAGCCAGTGGTGCCGACATTATTACGGTGGCGATACGCCGCGTGAATATTGGTCAGGATAAAAATGCGCCGAGTTTGCTGGACGCCGTGCCACCCAGCAAGTACACGATCTTACCGAATTCTGCAGGCTGCTATAACGCCCAGGATGCGGTTTATACCCTGCAACTCGGGCGTGAACTTTTGAACGGTCATAAGCTGTGTAAGCTCGAAGTGCTGGGCGACGAAAAAACTTTGTTCCCGAATATGCCAGAAACCTTGAAGGCGGCTGAAATTCTGGTCAAAGACGGCTTTGATGTGATGGTTTATTGCAGCGATGATCCTATCCAGGCCAAAATGCTGGAAGATATCGGTTGCGTTGCGGTGATGCCGCTGGCGTCTTTGATTGGTTCCGGCATGGGGATTTTAAACCCCTGGAATTTATCGCTGATCATAGAACAAGCTAAGGTCCCGGTCCTGGTGGATGCAGGTGTCGGCACCGCGTCTGACGCGGCGATCGCGATGGAGCTGGGTTGTGACGGGGTCTTGATGAATACCGCGATTGCTACAGCCCAAGACCCGATCCGCATGGCGCGCGCGATGGGCATGGCGGTGCAGGCTGGTCGTGATGCCTATCTGGCAGGTCGTATGCCACGCAAATTCGCCGCCAGTCCTTCGTCACCGATGGCGGGCCGTTTCGTCGGTTAAAGACAAGCATCATGCATGAAATAAATCGCCCCTGTGTTTTGGTGTTGGCGGGACACGACCCCAGCGGTGGTGCAGGGATACACGCGGATATCGAAGCGATCGCCGCACAAGGGGCGCATGCTTTAAGCGTGATTACTGCACTAACTGTGCAAGATAATCAGCGAGTATTCAGTGTGCACCCGGTGGCGCCCGAGGTATTTGAGCAGCAAGTGAAAGTTCTGCTGCACCGTATTCCTATCCAGGCCGTTAAGATAGGGATATTAGGTAGTTTGCAACATGCCAAAATTATCGCTGATGTGTTGCAAGACCTGCACCGCAATCAGCCAGGACTGCCTGTGGTCCTGGATACGGTATTGCGCAGTGGGCACGGCGATGCGCTGTCTTGCGACGACCCGGCAATGGCTCTGCGGCTGGTTTTGCCTCATGCAAGCGTGGTGACACCGAACCTCCCCGAGTTGCAGCGATTAACGGCCACAGAGCTTAGTTCAGCGCAACAAATTCAAGCATTACGCGAATACACCCAGGCCGATATTCTGGTTAAAGGTGGGCATGGCGTAGCGACTGAGGATGTGAACAATCAGTGGTGGGACCAGTCAGGTTTGCGCCAAAGCTGGTGTTGGCCACGTCTAGCGGGTGAATTTCATGGCAGTGGTTGCACGTTGGCCGCCGCACTGGCAGGCCAACTAGCGAACGGCAGAAAATTAGCCGATGCTTTAGAGTTGGCACAAGTTTATACCCAGGCCTGTTTGACTGAGGCCTGCCGTATCGCTGAAGGGCAATTGATACCGCGTCGCTTTCACACCCAGGATGCACTTCGCTAAGTACATACAGGGTGTTTGGCGTTGCAATAAATTTTTTCCAGGTAGTAAATTATGAAGACAACAGCATTACGTGGCCTGTATCTGGTCACCCCTGATTGGGATGATACCGATCAATTAGTGGCTTTGAGTGAAATTGCGTTGCAAAACGGTGCCACGATATTGCAATACCGCCATAAAACCGCCCCACCTGAACAGCGTTTGCAACAAGCTCGGGCATTAGCTGATTTGTGCCAGCGCATGGGCAAGCTTTTCATCATCAATGATCATCTTGATCTATGTAAAGCGGTTGATGCGGATGGTTTGCATGTTGGTGGCACGGATATGAGTGTGGCGCAAGCCAGAGCCGAACTGGGGTCACATAAAATCATCGGCGCCTCTTGTTATGGCGACAAGCAACTGGCACGCAGCGCTAAACAGCAGGGTGCTAGCTATGTCGCTTTCGGTGGCTTTTATCCATCGCGCGTGAAGAAATATGCGGTCACCACTCAGGCTGACATCGTTAGCCAGGCCAAGCAAGAACTGCAAATGCCGGTGGTCGTCATCGGCGGCATGACGGCAAGTAATAGCGCGCCTTTGGTGCAACAAGGCAGCGATATGGTTGCGGCGATCAGCAGTGTCTATCTGGCCGACGATGTCGCAAAGGCGACGCGAGAGTTTATCGACCTCTTTCCAAGTGAGTAGTTTTTGTTGTTTTTTCAGAGTAAATCAGGAAAAGACCGATATATCGGGTTTTGCTTAATGACTTGAATTGGCGAGTTTTCGCTACACTGAACTGTTGCAGACGCTGATATTAAGCTAGGCCCCGCATAGTTAGGACATGCAGAAAGCCATGGCCGACGTCACTGTTGCGCTTAGTCCCTGCGGTATTTTTGTAAGTGCCGAAGGAAGGGCCATCGATCTCTGAGGTACAAGGATTTACATGGCTTAATATGCTTATCTACGTTTTACTGATACGGGTGAGGACATGGCTAAAACCAATAAAGAGTTTGTTAGTGCTTTGTATTTGATGTTACTGGATAAAGTTGCTGAGCCTTTGGTGATCGATTATTACGCGACGCGCCTGGATGCTGGTTTATTAACGCGTTCTGGTATGGTTTATAACGCTATTACGGGTAGCGAATACAATATCGCAGCAGAAAAGCTAACACGCCTTTATTTAGCGACTTTCAACCGGCTTCCAGATTACGATGGCTTTTTGTTTTGGCTAGGCGTACATAGAAATGGTGGTAGTGATGGCATGATTGCTCAGACATTTGCGCAATCTGACGAATTCGTGACGAAATATGGCAAGAACCTGAGCAACGAACAATATCTCGATCAAATTTATAGCAATGTATTAGGGCGTAACGCAGATGCCGCAGGCAAAGCGTATTGGTTAAATGAAATGGCGAATGGAGTAAGCCGGGGTTTAGTACTCGGTTCATTTGCCCAATCAGCCGAGTTTATCGCGACTACACAAACTAAGGTGAATGCCTCAATTCTCTATGCGACCTTGATAGGTCGTATGCCAACAAATAGTGAAGTCAGCGTATTACCGACCCAGTTAGATCAGATGGTAGTCAAAGTGGCGCAAGCAACGGAATTGCCTCAAGTATTCGGCGCTATTTCGTATTCATCGACGGTCTTACGAGAAAATGCTAACAATGACGGCACGATTGTCGGTCAGCTGGTTTTGACTTTGAGCAATGATACGTTCAAGGGAGTGGTCGGTGATAGCTTGGGTAAAGTGACTAATGTACCCACTGGTCTGAGCGCGAGTTTGACTAAAGCCAGTGATACCACGGCAATACTCAAGTTAAATGGAACGGCAAGTAGCAATGCCAGTGCAAATAATGTGTCGAACTTGACGGTGACTTTAGATAATACAGTGTTTACGGGCGGGAAAGCAGCCAACATAACCAACGCCACAAAAACTGATTTGCAAATTAATTACATCGATTTTCCTTTTTTTGAAGGACAAGGTTTGTTGACCGGTAAAGGCAGTCTGACGACTTCCTTGAGTATCGATTTGCTTAGCGATAAGATCCTGCTGGATAGTAAGGCGATAGACTTATTATTAGGTACGATGAGTAATGTCAACTCGCTAGATTTAAGCACTATCGCACCAGCGAGCAGTAGCAGTACGGGGAGTACAGGCACCAGTAAAGTCAGTGTCACAATCAAAGGCGATGCGGCGGCTAATAGCATATTGGCCTCGGCTTATCCGAACACCATAGATTCAGGGGCTGGCAATGATCAAATCACCCTGGGCGCTGCGGTTGATACGCTGGTCTTTGGCATTTTACCTGCGGATAATGGGGTAGATACCATCAAAGGGTTTACGATAGGAAAAGGAGGGGATGTTTTAAATTTTTCGGCATTCCTCAACAAAACTGGGGTAAGCCGGATAAGCGCGGTAAATGCCACGAGTGTAACCCCTAAATCCTGGGCAAATGGTGATGTGCTGACCGTACAAGGCAATAGCATGGATGCCGCTAAAATTGCCGACCTCTTTGGCGCAGCGAAAGCCTTCAGCTTACCAACGGCTGCAGCTAAGGCCGTCATTATTACTGCAGACATCATAGGCGATGCCAGCATCTGGTATATCATCAATCAAAACGATGTTGGCAATATTACTGCCGATGAAGTCACGCTGGTTGGTGTGCTGAAGAATATCAATAACCTGACCTTGTCAGGCTTTGATACCACGAATTTTGCATGATTTATTGAGACGAGTTAGCTAAAGTTGTGGCGATAATCTTATCCAGCTTTTTATAGTATTCAGGCCAGATAAATTGTCGGGCAAAAGCTTGACACGCCACTTTATCAAACTTGAGCTCACCAGTTATCACTTCCGATATTCGCGTAGATAATTCGCGGTAGTTTTCATCGTGGATTAAATAGCCAGATTGGCGATGCGAGACTGCATCAACAACACCACCATTGGCGAACGCCATCACCGGCAAACCATGCGCAGCCGCTTCAATCGCAACCATGCCGAATCCTTCTGCATCACCTGCTAGATTTAAGGTTGGGAAGATAAACAAATCACTGTGTTGGTAGGCCGAAGTCAACTCGTCTTCAGACAGTCGGCCTTTGAGTGCGATATGCTGATCCAAATTCAGCGATTTTGATAAACGCTTAATTTGCTCAGTCATACCGTTTTGCGGATTCAACGCTTGCTCGGCGTCACTGCCGACGATGACTAACAAGAGTTCTGGATGCTTTTGTACTAAGCCTGGCATGCAGTTTTGAATAAATTCGACCAGACCTTTGCGCGGGGTTAAACGTCCAACCGAAAGTAAAACAAAACGTTCATTACCAAATGGTGAAGCAGTGAGATTGTTGGTTTGAGGTGGTAAATCAACACCAGGTGGAAGTAAGTGAATTTTACTTGCCGCTATGTTTTTTTCTATGGCGAGCTGAGTAGTGTGGTGGCTAATGCTGATAATCGAGTTTGCTTGCCGGACTGCTGGTAAAAACAATCCTTGATACAAAATACTTGGAGCTACTATATCTAAACCATGTAATTGGCAAATTAATGGGGCCTTAAATTTTTGTGCCACCAGTCTGGCAGCCAGAATAGTCGCGCCGCTCGCACTGAATACCAAGTCTGGTTGAAAAGTTTTACTAAGTTGCCAGCACTTAAATAAACTATCCGCGATAAAACTGATTTTTGATGTATTTTTGAAGCCGACTTTTTTATGCGCCGAAAATTCAGACAAGCTCTCGCTGGGGCTAGCGACCGCAAGCTCATATTCCTGGCTTAAGTGTTTAAGAATTTGAAAATGCAAGCGTTCCATTCCCCCAACCAAAGGAGGAAGATTTCGCGTGATAAAAAGAATTTTCTTTGGTTCCAACGCAACGGCCTTACTGATCTTCGCTGTCTTTATAATTCAAACTGGTAATTTGTTCGGAGACTAAGCCAATTAAAAAAACCAGTAAGGATGAGATAAATAGCAGCGCACTCATATTTGTGAAACGATGTGCTTCGACGAAGGTATAGAAATAGTAAAACAACCCTGTCAAAAAAAGACTAGCGCTTATCGGCAAAAATAGTTTCAACGGTGAATATAACGTGCCTATTTTCAGGATAATCAATATAAAGCGTAGCCCATCTTTGACCACCCGGATATGGCTCTTGCCTATGCGTTTAGGGGCTTCGATGGGAATATAAGCCACACTATAACCCGCACGGAAAAAACTCATAGTGATCGTCGTTGGGTAAGAGAAGGTGTTCGGTAGTAAATACAAGAATTTTTTAAACTTATCAGCACGCACGGCACGAAAGCCTGAAGTTAAATCATCAATCTTTTGTTCCACCATCCAGCTAGAAAAACGATTATAAAACCCATTTGCAAACGCACGGTGCGCGCCAGCTTGCGACTTTCTATCACGTGCACCAACTACCATGTCATGGTCATTTTGCAGCTTGGCTAATAGCCTGGGTATGTCTTCAGGCTTGTGTTGGCCATCTGCATCCATAAATAACAAAATCTCGCCTTTAGCTGCACGTGCACCAGTTTTGATTGCCGCACCATTTCCTTTGCTATAAGGATGTGTAATGACCTTAACCTGATTATCTTCACAAACCTGTATGGTGTTATCTGTCGAACCATCGTTGACGACGATGATTTCTGGATGACCGCTAAGCGTTTTTAATTGCGGCAACAAATTCACAAGCGCTAAGGCTTCGTTTTTTGCTGGTAGGACTATTGTCAGTGATTTTGTCATTGTTTTAGTTGGTTTGAATGATTCTACTGTTTGTGGCATTTTCTAGCTCAGCAAATTTCTTCTTCAATTTAAATGACGTTACATCAGGTTTAATCTCACCGAGTATTTTTGACGAGCATTTTGGTTTATCTATTTCCAGGCATTTCATCGCCAATGAAAGTCGCAATTCAACAGATTTTGTATCTTTATCGAAATTTAAAATTGCCATCTCAGCGACATCAACTCGATGCTCAAGTGCGATTAGGTAGTTTACCCAAGACATCTGCAACTTGTGTTTTGTAACTTGATTAAGAGTCTTGTTTTCAAGCGCAGCTAGTAAAATTTTTTTATACATTTCGCTGGAAATCTTGCATCTTTTTTCTATTGCATATTCTTCGATTGTTTGCACAGAAATACTGGTTGAACTTGAAAATGGTTGGTACTTGAGTCTGTATATTAATGCGTTTATCCAACTTGGATCAATTTCTAAGCGATGTTCACATTTGAGCGAAATTAAGCCAACCAAGCCAGATACCTCATGAGGCGCGAGCTCGCTGGATCTTGCTAGAAACTTATACGCATTGCGATAATTTGACTCTGCTTCGGTCTGTGAGGTGGCCTGAGCATAAAAGTAATAATAACCTAAGTTCAAATTTGCTCTTGACGAGTTTGGATGCCTTGCCACCTCCATGTGTTTTAATGTTTTGTAGTCGCCCCATTCTGTTGTTCGGTTTATTGTTATATACGAATTGAAAATGATAAGACTAGAAAGACAGAAAGCACCTAAAGCTGATAGTTTGATTTTTCTAAATAAAACTAGAAAGGTGTGACAAAGAAGTATAACTAGACCTAGGCTGGGGAGATAATTTCGATGTTCGAAAGCAATTTCTAAGCCGATAAATGACGATTCTAGTGAATGACCGACCAAAAAAAATAAAATACAGAAAGACCAGACAGAATATTTCTTCAGTAATTGAATGGTGGAAACTATAGCCACTAATGCCAAAGTTAGTACCGAATAAAGTGTTGTGATTGGTTCTGTCAGTGATTGTGAGATAACGATGTCATCCTGATGGAAACCGAATTGTTTGACATCTGGCAATAAAATTTGTTTTATATAAAAGCAAATGACGCGTGATTCTGTTAGTAGCCTTTGACTTAGATTGAAGTTCCTGGATTTGTACGCGCCAAGAACAGATTCCGGATTTAAAAAAACATAGCAAATGGCGACAAGTATCGCAACTGTCGAAAAAAAGAGATAAACATATAAAAGGGGTTTTTCTCGGTTTCCACTTGAGTTTTTAAAATTAAAAAATGTTATTTCTATCAGTAATAGTAAGGGGGGGAGCAAAACACCGTTTTCTTTAGATAATGAAGCAAGCAATGTAAAACTTGCCATTATAGAAAATAGCTTGAATACACTGCACTTGGCATCGCGTTGGCGCATCCGTACGTAGACAAGCATTCCAGCAAGTATGAAAAAACTCGAAAGTTGATTCATCCTTTGAACTACGTATAACACTCCACTAACGTTTATTGGCAATAACAACCAACTTATACAAACGCATATTGAAAACAACTCTAAATTTTTAGAGGGAAGTTCTGGGTGTTTGTGTTTGAATAGCTTTTTCGTTAACAGATAAATCAATATGCCATTGAATAAGTGCAAGATGAGGTTGGTTAACTTGAATTGGTATGCATCGAAACCACTCAATAAGTGGTTAACAGCAAAGCTTAGTAAACTCAATGGTCGCCCTAATGGGCCTGCGGTCCCTGACGTTGCAGCGTCAAATAGCTGATCGAGGCTAAATGTTGTGATCTGTATATGTGGGTTTTTAACGATATTAGGAAAATCGTCAAATTGAAAATAGCCCTGAAACCCAGGTTTATAAATAATAAAAACCGTAAACAAACTCAGCGCGAGTATTAGTTTATAAATGTGACGAGACATATCTTTAAATAAAGAAGGGGCCAAGATACTCTTGGCCCCTAAAATTACCCAAACTTTAAGCTAGGTATATTCGCAAGTGCAAACAATGCGAAAGAAGAACAATTATTTTCTAGGCAAGTACTTAGCATCGATACCTGTTGCACTGATAGCCCATTCTAATGAACCACCTGGAGTGCAAGTTCCTGTGTACAACAGTGTGCCATCTTTTACACTGTCCAAAGAGGATTCTGATTGATACAAAATCGTAATTGTCGCTGTATTTGCAGCAGAGCCAGCGGCAGCTTGAACACTTTTAACGTATTTACCTTTAATAGTGGCAGCAGCACCCATACCTAAGTAAGTATTGTCGATGGACGCGATTTTCGCTTCACTGCAAGCGACAGCAATACCAGTAATCGCTGGGCCAGCTAAGCTAGGACCTTCAGATACACGAGTTTTGATGGTGTAGTCTTTATAGGCTGGTAAAGCGATTGCTGCCAAAATACCGATAATTGCTACCACGATCATTAACTCGATCAAAGTAAAACCCTGCTGAGTTGTTTGTTGAGCGCGGCGGAACATTTGTTGGGATTTCATAAGTTAACTCCTTAATGATGAAAGGTAAGTGAGAAGTAAGCAAGCACTGTGCCAGAATTATTGTCTCGGGAAATATTTTGATGGGACATCACCTCCCACAGTCCAATTTAACGAACCGTTTACTGTGCAGTTTGCATCAAATGTAAGTTTTTTACCGCTTGCCACACCCAGTTCTGTAGTCGTTTTGTAGGTTATGACGATTTGTCCTGCAATTGGACCAACACTGACTGAATCCACATATTTCCCTTTGAGAGACGATGGGCTTGCTAATCCCGCAGCGGTATTTGATACTGCCGACGCAATTCGTCGCTCGCTGCACATGATGCTCAGTGCCGTTCTTGCAGATGATGATAGACTAAGTCCCTCACCTAGCCGTGCTTTCACCGTGTAGTCACGATAAGCTGGCAAGGCAATAGCCGCCAAAATACCAATAATCGCGACAACTATCATTAACTCTATTAGGGTGAAACCGGATGTGATTGTTCTATTGATTTGCCTGTGATTATGGTTCTTTTTCACGTACACCCTCCTCAATCCTGTGAAATGGTAACAATTTGTATGCAAGTAATGTACCAGGAACAAAGTTTTGATTTAAGACGCCAAGTGACTGACAGATATTGTCAGTATTTCGAGGCGCTGACAAATATTGTCGAATTCAGGCTTGAAAATAAAGTGCGCTATTCTTCTCTCAGCTCATCAGGCTGAAAATCTGTGTTGATAAAAAAGTTTGTCTCAAGCAAACATGGCTTGCTTGACGATTCCTTTGTCAGCGGTTAATAAACAACAATTCGAATGCGGCTTGGGTAAGCCCTAAATAATTTGGATTGAGGATTTGAATGGAATATTCATTGAAAAATTTGTATAGAAATGCGGGCTATGAATTACTCGTTTTACTTTTAGCACCATTAATCTTTTCACTAGTCTACTTCGTTCGTTTTGCTCAACCATTTACGTCAGTCATAGCACATCTGAGGTTGGTAATTTCTTTTGTTTTTTTACTATATTTTGCGAGATGCTTAGTTGCAAGAAGTATAGGTAATAGACGCATTTATTTAACTGTAAGTGCAATAGTGTTTTCCAGTTTTCATCTCTTATTGCTATTGTATTATTTGATAATAGTAACCGGACTCCTGCATTTAAATCGTGTCATTACTTGGGAGATTGTTACCGCATATGCAGGACAAATCAAATCTTTGATCGAGGTTTTCGATGTGGTACCAATAAACGTATTTTTTGTTTTTGCATTTGTCGTCTTAGTATGTCTGGGAGCATGGTGGTATTTAATTAATAAGAGTGACTGGATATGGCCAGTTAAACTGGTGAAACCTAAACTCACTTCGTTGGCTCTGATTGCCTGTGTCATGCTTTACTGTCTTGTGAGTATCCACAAGTTCTTAAATGGACATTTTTCCATTGAGAAGGAACCCTTTAGTCTGACTTTCTACTCTAGTCAAGCCAGAGCTGCTTTTCAAACAAGCAATGTATTAATTAGCGAGGTTGAAAAGTATCAGAATGAAGCAAATGAGACTAGTCGGGCATATCGCCCATTGGAACAAATCAAGAAATCGAATGTCGTTGTTTTTGTCGTTGATGCTCTGCGGCCAGATCACATGTCAGCATATCAGTATGGCCGCCAGACAACTCCACGAATAGATAAACTAATTCAGACAAATGGACTTTATCAAGCGCGTCAAATGTACTCGGTCTGCAATGAGTCTTCCTGCGGCTGTTTTGCATTAATAAGTTCCAAATATCTGCATGAGTTTTCCCCGAGGCCGTTCACGTTGCAAGATGCACTTCGTCAACATGGTTATAAAATACGTATGATTTTAGGTGGAGATCACACCAACTTTTTTGGCTTACGTGAGATGTATGGCAAGGTGGATGACTATTTCGATGGAACTTATGATAGCCACTATTACATGAACGACGACAATATGTTGTTGAATCGTGTAAATCAATTACCGAAATGGGAAGGCAAACCTGAATATATACATTTTCATATGATGTCTTCACATGGCCTCGGAAAAAAACTGATGCCTGGTAAAGGGTATGAACGACAGGTAAATTATTATGGAAAACATGTCAATTTTAATGAAATGAGCTCCGATAGTTGGGATGGTATTTCCAACTTTTACGATAGTGGGGTTTGGACGGCAGACTATTACATCGAAAAAATACTTCAGGAATTGCAATCCAAGTCTTACCTGGATGACGCCTTGGTTGTCATCACCGCAGATCATGGCGAATTATTAGGTGAGAAAGAGCAATTTGCTCACTCTACCACTGTATTCGAACCTGTCTTGAAAATCCCTTTCATTATGCTCAAATTCAGTGCTGAGGACACTAAAAAACCGATTACTGTAATCGAGAAATTTCAATCACAAGTTGACGTTGCACCAACAATTTTACAGGAAATGGCAATGCCAATTCCGACTTCTTGGTCTGGCATTCCTTTGCAAACAAATAAATCTCATGAGTTTATATATTTTAAGTCAAATATCGAATCGGGATTTTTCGATTTGAGAAAATCAGAGATGCCGATTAAATTTTGGCGTAATTTTAAAACTCAGCGACAATTCGCTTTTAAGGTTAAGCAGGATAGTAAAGAAGAAAGCAATGTTTTTGACTTGATTGACTGGAAGACACGGCGAGAATGGATGCAACATTTGCCGCAGTAAATGAGCGAGTTCTTTAGCTCAAATGACTGAATTAAGATTGGTAAATTTTGATCGAATAGGATGATTTTATTCGCTTTAGTTACCCTTTCCGAATTAAGTCTGGGGGGGGCAGTCAAATGATTGCTATTTTATAAAATTATCAAACAATCAATTGTTGTTTAAATAAAAATTATTACTCCCTGACTAGAAATTAAAATCCGGATCAAATGAAGACTTTGCACTTAGGCAAATTTTGCGGAATGTTTTGGTTGTTATTTGCCTTGGCTAATCTACATCCCATTCACATACATCCTTATCGTATGTACTTTCAGGATCTCTTGGTTGTTGCCTCTTTGATCCTATTGCTCAGCATGTTTATCCGACGTCATAGTTTGAGTTTCAATGTACCGTGGGTTATTGTTATACCAGCAATTATTTTGTTAATTTTAGCAAGTCAATCAGTTGATCCATCTTACGCGACGAGTTCAGATTTAGTTATCCCGACATGCTATTTACTGTTATTCATTTTAAGTTTGGTTATCGGCTCAAGTCTAGTAGTTGACCAAAGTAAGCTGCAGCAATTTTGTCGGCTGGCAGTATTAGCGCTGCTTACTTGCTGCTTTCTATCCGTCGCCATGCAAATCACCCAGCTTCTGGCCTGGGATTGGCGGCCTTTGGTTATGTATATGCCTTTAAGCAAGCAATTGGCGCGGCCGTTTGCGAATGTTGCGCAGCCGAATCAACTGGCTTTGTTGTATTGCATGAGTTTGGCTACCTTGTATTGGTGGCAACAAAGTCGTCGGGTCTCGGCTTATTTTATTCTGGCACTGGCTTTGTGGATTATCGCTGGTTTGGTGATGACGCAATCGCGCATAGCCTGGATAATTTTGCCTTTGATGGCTTTATTAATCGGCTGGCAAGAGCGACGCAATAAGGCCTATTTAGCCTGCCTGGTCGTACTATTAGTGGGTTATTTTGCGATGCTGAGTCAGCTCGATGTGTTGGCAACTTATCTGGGACACAGTGGTGCTTTAGCTGAGCGACTGGAAGGGCGTTCGGAACGTAAAATACTCTGGTTGCAAGCGATACGCATGGCGCTGGATCACCCCTGGCTGGGTGTTGGTTGGGCCGGCTTTGGCCCGGCACAAGTCGCAATTGCCGCCGATTTTACGCCCTCGATTTACTCTGAACATGCGCATAATTTTGTGCTTAACCTGGCTGCTGAAATTGGGATTCCGGCCACGTTGCTGATCTGCGCTGCCCTCGCGTATTGGTGTCTGGCGGTGTTTCCGAAGTTATGGGGAAGTATCGAAGTGCGCTTTATGGGTTTGTGCCTGTTGGCCGTGGCGGTGCATAGCATGGTCGAATTTCCACTTTGGTATGCCTATATTTTATTGCCAGTCGGTTTAATGATGGGCATTTTGCATCAGATGCGCTGGCCTGCGCGCGGCTTTAGCGTGCCAGCCTGGGGCACTTACCTGGTATTTTTATTTGCGTGTTTGGCGATGTGCTGGATTACTTACGACTACTGGCGTGTAGTCGGCGCCTTCCGCGCTTATCAAACCAAGATGTCGGGCTATAAAATCAACGAGACTTATCTGCGGCAACCTGACTGGACATTGTTCCCCCAGTTTTATCGCTACTTTGATTTGCTGGAATTTAAGCCACGAGCTGGCATGAGTGATCAGCAAATCGCCGATTTCGCATTCTGGACGCGCCGTTTTGGTTTTGAGCACAATCTCAACACACTGGCTGAGATTTATGTCTTGAATGGCAAAATCCCTCAGGCGCGCCGTACCATGCTGACACTGTATAGCTTGCACCCCTGGCGCTACGCTGAATACTATGACTATTGGCAGGGGCGCGCCCGGCAAGAACCCGCATTTGCCGAAGCATTGCAAGGCTTGCCCGCGCGCGATGCGGGCAATAAATAAGGACAACTTGTCGCAAGTTCTGGTGGAGAATCAAGCTGGTGGTTTAGTCGATTAAACTTTGCCAGGTGCCAGACTTGCCGCCGTGCTTTTCTAGAATACGGGTGTCGCTGATCACCATGCGCTTATCAACGGCTTTGCACATATCGTAAATCGTCAGTAAGCCGATTTGCACGGCGGTCAGCGCTTCCATTTCCACGCCGGTTTTTCCCACGGTTTCGACCTGAGCGATACACGCGATCTGAGAGCTATCGTGGTCGATTTCAAAATCGACTGCAATCCGGGTTAGGGGCAGTGGGTGGCATAAAGGAATCAGATCACTGCAGCGTTTGGCTGCCATGATCGCGGCAATCCGCGCGATTCCCAAAACATCCCCTTTTTTCGCAGTTCCGGCACTGACGATTTGCAAAGTCGCCGCTTGCATGCGGATCTGCCCCCGGGCTATGGCAGTACGGTGGCTCTCTTGTTTTTGTCCGACATCGACCATATGTGCTTGTCCAGCGGTATCAAAATGTGTAAGTTCTTGTTTGTCGCTACTCATGGTGTTTAGAATCAGGCAAAATATTAATCATGTAAAACCGATATCAAGGCAGGTCGGTTTCGCTTAGTATAGCGAACGGTCTAGGTTGGCCATGTAATCATACCTGATCGACTTAACTTTGCGCTTGATCTGGCTTTAGTAAATTCTGGCCAGATGCCCAGACGCTGCTGACTAAGCTTATGCAAAAATACCGCGTGGCGCGGCTTGCACCCAGGTTTTGAGCGCATGTCTGCGAATACTGGCGATGTCGTTAGGTACCCATGCGCTTACCAGGCTTAACTGGCGTCATTGTCCATTACCACAAAGGATAGTTGAGAAATGCAGCAATTCCGGCCCACTTATTCTGTCTTGCAACGAGCATGCCACCGTACTTTGAGCTACGGCAGCCTGATCCTGGGCTTAAGTGCAGCGCCCTTATTGATTTCTGCACCCACTCAGGCACAGAATTTACCGACACTGGGCGATACCTCGCGCGAAGACTTATCGCCGCTGGCTGAACGTAAGCTGGGCGAGCAAATTATGAGCATCGTGCGGCGAGACCCGGATTTTTTGGATGATCCTGTCATAAGTGAATACTTAAATCGCTTAGGCCAGAGCATGTTAGATGCGCATCCGAGCGCGCGTGGTGAAGCGAATTTTAATTTTGAATTTTTCGCAGTGCGCGATCCAGTCTTGAATGCATTTGCTTTTCCGGGCGGTTTCATCGGTTTTCATACGGGTTTATTATTGGCAGCGCAAAGTGAATCGGAGCTGGCCTCAGTGATGGGGCATGAAATCGGCCACGTTGAACAGCGTCATATTGCACGCATGCTGACGAGTCAAAAACAAGATTCCTGGATTTCATTAGCGGCTCTGGCGGTCGCAGTGCTGGCGGCACGCTCCAGTCCGGATGCTGCGATGGCGGTGGCTACAGGTGGTCAGGGCCTGGCGATACAAAAACAATTGAATTTCAGTCGCGATGCTGAGCGCGAAGCTGACCGTATCGGATTTCAAATCATGAAAGACGCTGGCTTTGATCCGAATGGTATGGTGAATTTTTTTGGTCGCTTGCAAAGTTCTACGCGCAATTATTCAGATAATGTGCCGGCCTTTTTGCGCAGCCACCCGCTGACACATGAACGTATTGCTGACATACAGGGGCGAGTACTCAATCAAAGTTTTAAGCAACATAGAGATAGTCTGGAATTCAGCTTGATCAAAGCGCGGGCGCGGGTTTTACAAGACAGCACCATACAAGGCTTGATGGATGCGAAAAAATTTTTCGAGCAACAAGCGAAGTCCGAACGCAATGATGAAAAGCTCGCCGCTACTTATGGCCTGGCCTTTGTCGCCTTTAAACAAGATGAGTGGCAAAACGCTCGTAAGTTACTCGAAACCTATCACCAAGGTTTGGCGCAAGATATGCGATATCGTAAAGACTTAAGTGCCAGCATCAGCTACACGCATTTTTCTATCGCTTTACGACTCGCAGCTAAACAATACGAGTTGGCGCGCATGGAAGCCGAACAAGCGCTACAGGATTTCCCGATTTCGCGAGGTATTGCGAATCAGTATGCGGAAGTATTACTGGCTGCCGGGCAGCCAGCAAAGGCGGCAGACTTTTTGCGCGACCAGTTGCAATTGTATCGCCAGGAAGCCGAATTACATAATTTGCTGGCCAAGGTGTATGCCGAACAAGGCAAAGAAGCGATGCAGCATTTTGAACTAGGCGAAGCCTTTGCCTTGCAAGCGAATTGGGCCGCGGCGGTGCAGCAATTGGAAATTGCGCGTCGCGCCAAGGATGCGCAGTACTACGAATTAGCGCAAATCGATGCACGTGAGCGCGAGTGGAAAGAAAAACTCAAAGAAGAAAAAGAGGCTGAGAAAAAACGTCGTTAGGTGTTTATGCCGACTCTGGGCGAGTCGGCTGTAAATCCGGTGGTCAGGCTCAGTGGCGTTTTGATGGGAGATGACTACACCAGCTTAGTTAAATCACGGCTGCGTGCCAGGCGTTCATCACCTGCTGCGGCGATGGTTTCAAAGACCGGATCCAGTTTGAGCATGATTTCCCACTCTGCCAAATTCAGGCGCTGTGCTACCAGCGCAATCAGCTTTTGCTCGAGCTCCTCAACGCGCTTGCCTTTCCAGAGTTTATCGGCCAGTGCTACGCTGAGCGCTTCAAACTCGTCTTGCAAGGCTTGCCAATTGCCATGGCTGACGCAAATCTGCGCCAGTTCGGCGGCGATACCATGTTGCAGTAACAATTCACGCCCGGCATCTTCGTGCAAGTGCCCCGCCTGAGATAACTCCGCCGGATAGCGTACTTTACCCACATCATGCAAGGCGACACCGAGTTGCAATAAGCGCTCATCAAATTCCAGACCCAGTTCGCGATACGCCAGCACCAGCGCGTCGGCCGCTTCGGCGACCAATTGCACATGCAGGATAAGTCGTGGCGGGGCACCAAGCTGGCGCAGAAATTCCCAGGCGTGTTGACGCAGCTGTAATTCCATTTGCGTGATCTCTTTCTTGTTGAGGTGGGGAGTATGCTGATTTTAGCTTATACAACGTAGTAAATTAGCGCGTTTTTGATGATTGACTATTTATACTACTGGGGAGTATCTGAATGGGCGAGTGGACTTGCCTGGAATTGATAGAGCTTGAACCAGGCGCTGTTGGTGGCGTAGCTGAGCGGATAGTCATGCTGCGCCAGACGCACATGTAATGCTTGTGCGGCACCTTCACTGTCTAGCCAAGCGACGATCTCAGCATCGCTGGCGACACCGTTTTGACTCATCAGGGCGCTGCATAAGTGCTGCAAATCACGGTCGTCTAAAGCCGCAAAAGCGCTATCCCAGCCGAGTAATAATTGCCCTGTCTGCGTCATTGCCAGGCGTACCGGAGTCGGCACACTTTGACCATCGTGCAAACGCGCTTGTAATTCGCCATTGTCTAAGCGCTGCAGGCGCAAAATATAGGGGGCGCTGCTTAAATTCACATAAACTTTTTGCGGGCCATTTTGAAAATACCAGCAGCCTTGTTGATCGCACTGGTAATTGCGCTCAATAAATTCCAGCAAGGCGGGATGGCGTATCACCTCGCCAGCTAATCCTGCGGCCTGACACGCCGCGTCTCGCATGCGCCATTGACCACGCTGGTCGAGCGCGAGCCAGCCATAACAGGCCGGCACGTTAGGCCATTTTGCGAGTGCGGCTTTGACGATCTCATCCATGCTTATTCCCTTTATATTTACTCGGTGCGCGTCGCGAGCGGGTCACAGAGCTTGCTCAAAAAAACGCAATAAACGTTGTGGTAACCAATCGACGTGACCGGGTAATTGCCCTTGCGCGAAGCCGACATGGCCACCGCCAACCGGGTACTCAAGTAACACGCTGGAACTGGCACGCTGAGGTAAATGGTGCGCCGGTAAAAACGGATCATTGCGTGCATTTAAGACCAGTGTCGGCACGCGGATGTCTGTCAGAATTGGCCCAGCACTGGCGCGCTGCCAATAATCGTCAGTATCGCGGTAACCATGCAGAGGCGCAGTCACGACATTATCGAATTCATACAAATTGCGCGCGCTTAACATCGCTTGACGATTAAAAAGACCTGGGTATTGCTGTAGCTTGAGTTCACACTTGGGCTTTAAGGTCCGCAAAAACATTTGGGTGTAAAGGCGGTTCATGCCCTTGCCCAACGCCGCGCCACCGGCTGCCAGATTCAGGGGCGCGGATACCGCCGCCGCTGCATCGACCAGACTAGCCTGATGTTGTTGCTCACCGAGCCAGCGCAACAAGGCGTTGCCCCCCAAAGAAACGCCAGCCGCATACAGTTTGCGCGGACCTGCGAGCTCACGCATACGCTGGAGTATCCAGCCGATTTCCTGGCTATCTCCGGAATGATAAAAACGTGGCGCCTGATTCAACTCACCCGAACAACCACGGAAATGTGGAATTGCGCCAGCATAGCCGCGCTGCGCCAACAGTCGCAATAAAGCGCGCGCATAATGGCTGCGACTCGATCCCTCTAAGCCGTGAAATAACACCACCAGAGCTTGACTGCCCGGGCTGTCGAGAAAATCGATATCGATAAAATCCTGATCCGGTGTACTCCAGCGTTCGCGCCGTAAATCCGGTAAATCGGGTTTTAAGCACAATGCCGGAAAGATGGTTTGTAAGTGACCGCCGGGTAACCAGGCAGGAGCGTGATACATCATGCTAAATCCAAAACGGTGTTGCCAGCTCGCTCAGTTAAGTGCCGTGGTCGCTTGCGTTGCAGCGCAACTTAGTGCAGCACCCCGGTATGACTGGCGACGCCCGGAGCTTTGCCACTGGCGACTGAGGCATGGTGTATGCTGAGGCGCCAGCCGCGTGGGGTTTTAATATAGACATTGGTTGCCAGAATATGGATGTCGGGCATACCATCATCGACTAAAGGCACTTCTTCGATCAGGTTATGAACCGCAGTCAGCATATTTTGTGTGGCATGCAACTGGCTGGCGCGTATCGCAATTCTGCCGCGCTCAAACATCGCAGCGAATGATGCGCGTATCGCTGCATGACCAAGCAAACGCGCGCCACCAGGATGAATGCAGAGTATTTCTTCATCGTCGGCCCACAATGCCATCAAGGCATCGATGTCACCCTGCGCCAGCGCCTCATAATAGGCTTGCTCGATATCATCCGGACTGCCGTTCAATTGTTTTTTGGGATTCGCCATGTCGCTGCACTTAGCAAGGTGATTTGAAATGGAGGCGCGGGTTGCGGTATCCGCTAAATCAATGGCCTTTCAGCACTTCACCTGCGGCCAGCGCATATTGCGTACCACAGTACGAGCAGGTTGCCGGACCATGGCTGAGATCGAGGAAAACTTTAGGATGCGAAGACCACAAAGGCATCGCAGGATTCGGGCAATAAGCGGGCAAATCTTTGGCTTTTAATTCGACAACGGCGCCGGCTGGCTGCTTAGTACTACTGGACATATTAACTCCCGAATAAATTAGGGCTTACGCAAAATGGACGCTGACTTTGTTGCTTAGCCTGGTCCTGCCACCGTACTGATTTCGGCTTCAGCTCTGGTCAGTACAAATTTACGCAAATCTTATTAGTAAAACTTTTGAAACTCTGCTTAGGCAAATGCAAAAGGCAGATAAAACCCCAAGCATTCCAGCTGCAAACTGGTCTGGTAACCTGGATTGGTTATCTGATATAACAAAATTACATGATGCCAAAGTGCACAGATGGAATTTTACTCTAGCCAGCCAGAGGCGGGAAGTAAAAACACATTTCACTGTTTGCCCGATCTGGCGTAACAATCCCGGCAGCGCGGGGATAGTCTGATATAGAAATCTGTAAAATAAACTTAAGGCGTAGTTGTTGCGCTGCAGTAATTTGGGATTGTCGCTACAATACCGCTTTAAATCACGCGGAAAATGCAATGAGTTTCACTAATGATAATGCCGCTTTTCGCGCAGCTGTGCGTATTAGTGCGCCGACCTTGTTTGGCATAGGAGCCTGGGGCTTAGTCGTTGGTGTGGCCATGATCAAAACCGGCTTGAGTCTGCCTCAGGCACTGGGCATGACCTTATTGGTGTTTGCTGGTTCGGCACAATTAGCTGCCTTGCCATTAATGGCGGTGCACGCGCCTATTTGGGTGATTTTTCTGACGGCACTGGTAGTGAATTTACGTTTCGTGATTTTCTCCGCAATCATGGCGCCGCATTTCATGCATTTACCCAAACGCACGCGCGCCTGGTTAGGCTTCATCACGGGCGACGTCACGGTTGCCTTGTTTATGCAGCAATATCCTGATACGGGTGAACAAGCCGGTAAGCTGGCATACTTAAAAGGCTTGGTTTACCCGAACTGGCTGGCCTGGCAAGTTGGTTCCATCATCGGCATTCTGGTTGGCAGCCAAATCCCGGCTAGCTGGGGGCTGGGGTTTGCCGGAACCCTGGCGATACTTTGTATCATGCTGCCACTGGTTCAAAATCCTGCCGCCTTGGCGGGAGTGATGTTGGCTGGAGCCGTTGCATTGCTGACCGCGCAATGGCCGTATAAATTAGGTTTGCTGGCGGCGGTATTGGCTGGTATGGCACTGGCTATGCTGGTGCAGCATTATCTGGCACAACGCAATCAAAACCCGCCTGTACAGCAAGGAGCAAAGCATGAGTGATCTTGAAATCTGGCTCACGATAATATTTTTAACGCTGGCGACGTTTATCGCCCGTTCCGGCTTTTGGCTGGTGGGCGATAAAGTCAATTTGCCGGATTGGGTGCAACAAGCCCTGCGCTATGCGCCTGCCTGCGCGCTGGCGGCGATTATTTTTCCCGAAATTTTACTCAATGGCGCGCATTTCAATACCAGTCTGGAAAACCCTAAACTGTGGGCTGCGATACTGGCGAGTGCTTTCTTTCTGGTGCGGAAAAACATGTTGCAAACCATTTTTTTTGGCATGGCGGTATTTACTTACTTACGTTTGGGGATGTAAGTGCCAGATAGCTGGCTGCTTGGTCCTGAGTTGCCGCAATCGCAGAAATAAACTCCATAAAGTCAGTAATGCGATCGCTGCGAGTATAAAAAAGATGGTCGATTTTCGCGAGCTGATGCTACTGGCGTCTAGTAAGCTACCTCCACCCAAATAGCCGATTAAGCCCCCCAGTGCTAAACCCATGCGTGCAAATCCCATATAGCTGGCACGCGCCTGGGGCGGGGCTAATTGCGCAAACAGACTTTCGCGGGCTGGTTCAACAATTAACAGCCCCAGGTAAAATAAAATCAGGTTAAACCAGGCCGCTGCGATACTTTTGCTCAGCGCTAAACCCAGCATGCTGATCAACACGCAAACCATACCGCCGAGTATTAATTGCGATGCCGGGAAATAGCGATTCAAATACTGCGTCAGTTTGATCCCCAGTACTAACGATAAGCTACTATGCAGGGCAAACATCCAGGCCAGGGTCTGGGTTTTCCCTGTCAAGCTTTGCATGTGCAAAGGCAAGAGCATCATGGTCTGGGTGTAGAGTAAAAAATAACCAGTGAAACTCAGTACGAGTAAGACGAAATGGCGGTCTGCCAATACCGTGCGTATGGTTTGTCGCCAATCGGATGCGCTGCGGCTGATGCGGTAATCGGGTAAAAACGCGGCATTCAGCACCGCCGCCAGACTAAAGCACAAGCAACCCCAGATCGCCACCCAAAAAAAGTCCAGACGCAACAGCGCCACGCCCAGTAAAGCACCCAGACCAGCCAGCAAACTTTCTTGTGTCATAGTCCAGCTATAAAACGCCGGACGCTCACCCTGATGGCTAAGTTTAATCGCCAGAGCGCTGCGCGGTGGTTCAAATAAGGCGCCGCCTATGCCAGAAAGCACACACGCTAAAATTAGCAAACAGTAGGAATTGGCATACGCAAACACTGCAAAACTGAGTGCTCGCATTAGCATACCGCTGCAAATACATAGCTTGCCGCCAAAACGATCGGCGATAGCCCCGGTTAGTAAGCCCGTACCATGTTGAGCCAATTGCCTGAGCCCCAGTGCCAGCCCCACCAGCGCGGCAGACCAACCGAGTTGGTTAACAAAATGCGTACTGAGTAGTGGGAATACTGTGTAAAACCCCAACACGACAATTGCGTGATCTGCCAGTAGAAAGTAACGGCCATGACGTCGCACTGCAGACAAAGATTTACCCGCAAACATAACTAGAAATTCCTGTAGGTTTGAAAAAATGAGTCGAGTCGCGCAACACTTTGCTTGAACCAGATAAGTTACCCAGAGCAAGCAAAGTGCCCGGCAGCAAGGTCTGCAGCACTCACTGAGCGGGCATTGTGCGATAAATTCTGCTATTAAAGAATGCAGCAATTACGCATAATTACTATAAAAATTCATTATGGCTAAACAAATGAAAAACAACTTTGGTTTTGACGATTTGCAATTGCTGCACGAAATTGTGCAAGTTGGTAGTTTTAGCAAGGTGGCTGCGGCGCGGGGCTGGAGTCAGCCGCAGGTGAGCCAGCGCGTGGCGGCGCTGGAAGCGCATTTGCAAGTGCCGCTTTTTCAGCGTCATCGGCGCGGCGCAGTGGCAACCCAAGCATGTTTAAACTTGTTGCCACATACGCAGGCGGCACTTGCTGCCTGGGTGCAAGCTTGCGGCAGTTTACATAGTGCTGCGGCATTGCCGAAAATCACATTGGCAAGTTTGCCTTCACTGTCGGGCGTGATACTGGGCGAGTTGGTAAAGCGTTTAGCCAATGATGCGATGGAATTGGTCTGCCTGAGCGATCATTCCAGTGTGATTTTGCAACAATTACTCGATGGCGAAGTGGATATAGGTTTCATGGTCAAACGTCCAGGTTTGCCAGGTATCCGCATGCAAACCTTGTTGCGTACGCCTGTCGTGGCATTTTGCTCGCCTTTACATCCTGTCGCCAAATTACCGCGCTTGAAACTGGCGCAACTCGCCAATGAAAAACTCGCGCCCTTGAACTGGGGGCCGGGCTGCCGTGAATTGGTCGAATATTTGAAGCAAGCGCGTAAAGTTAGCGGTGGTATCCATGTGATTGAACCAGCCAGTGCTGTCCGTGAATTGTGTCTGGAGCAAGCCTACATCAGCTTTGCGCCTGAACTTTGCCTGCGAAAAGAATTGCAAACTGGTACCTTGGTGAAATTGCCAGTGCTGGATCTGCCACATAGTGAATGGCATATGGTGATGGCTTGGCGACAACAAAAGCGCCAACAAGAAGGGCGTAAGCGGGTTATGCAAGAAGTCAGCGAACTCTTACTTGAATGGCGTGGCCGCTGAGTTAGCCCCGGCCATAGGATGGCGGCAAGCCTCCAGCGGTCGGTGCGTCAGTCGCGTTGCTCAGAGCGCTGACTGGTAGGTAAAGTGGTGTCAATCAGGCAAAGTCCAGTCAATTCGATTGTTGGAGGATGGGTGTTGTTTTAATGGAAATTTATGCAATTCCTGGGCGTAGTGGTTTATGCGTAAAAAAAGACCTTGGGCCAGCATGGGCTTTTGGTAAAATAGCGGCTGTTTTCCTGAGGCGGTTTGCGCTGATGCGTGTGCCCATCTCGATCGTCGTAGCTAGCGGGGTGAGATAGGTTCAGATTGTCGGATTATCTGCGGCTTACCTCTGCTAATTTCGTCGTTCTGATCGTTGCTGCTCGTGGCAAACCACGACTTTACGGTAGTGGGCGCTGTGCTTGCCGGGTTCAGGAAGGTGCAAGTCAGAACTTATGGAGAAGCCGGCGTAGTCCTTGTAAAGTCATTGCAAATATGCAAGGTCAACAAAGCTGCCGGCTGATTTTGCCTGAATCTGATGTTAATCGCAGCCTGGAGCAGGCTTAAACCGCTCAGGCTGGCAAAAATTCGCGAACCAGTCCTCCTTGTGCTGTCACCGCGTTAGCCGGAAACACATGGGTGCAGGCACTGTTTCATTTCTAGTCCGTCAACCTGAAAAGCCACGACGATGCAATTTAACCGACTCAGCGATTTAATCGCCGCCAATCAATTATCTGGAAAACGTGTATTCATCCGCGCCGACTTAAACGTGCCGCAAGATGAACAAGGCAAAATCACCGAAGATACCCGCGTGCGTGCTTCCGTGCCAGCGATACAGCAAGCGCTGGCAGCTGGTGCTGCAGTGATGGTGACATCGCATCTGGGTCGTCCCACCGAAGGTGAATTCAAACCTGCAGATAGTCTGGCGCCGGTGGCGCAACGCCTGAGTGAATTACTCGGCAAACCCGTGCGTTTGCAACAAAACTGGCTCGACGGTGTAACCGTTGCCGCTGGTGAAGTGGTCTTACTGGAAAATTGCCGCGTCAACAAAGGCGAGAAAAAGAACGACGATGCGCTGGCACAAAAAATGGCGGCGCTTTGCGATATTTATGTGAATGACGCCTTCGGCACCGCACACCGCGCTGAAGCAACGACACACGGTATTGCTAAATACGCCAAAGTCGCTTGTGCTGGTCCCTTGTTAGCCGCCGAACTCGATGCTTTGGGTAAAGCACTGGGTCAACCAGCCCGTCCCTTAGTCGCAATCGTTGCGGGTTCTAAAGTTTCATCGAAATTGACCATATTGAAATCGCTGGCCGATAAAGTTGATCAACTCGTGGTCGGTGGCGGTATTGCCAATACCTTCATGCTGGCTTCCGGTTTGAAAATCGGTAAGTCGCTGGTTGAAGCCGATTTGCTCGATGAAGCTAAAGCGATTATGGAAATCATGGCAAAACGTGGTGCCAGTGTGCCAATTCCGACTGACGTGGTTTGTGCCAAAGAATTTGCACCAGGCGCTGCGGCCACCGTTAAAGCCGTGGCCGACGTTGCCGACGACGATATGATTTTAGATATCGGCCCGGATTCAGCGAAAGCCCTGGCCAGTCATTTACAAGCCGCTGGCACCATCGTTTGGAATGGTCCAGTGGGTGTGTTTGAGTTCGATCAGTTTGCCAACGGTACCAAGGTCGTGGCGCAAGCGATTGCTGATTCTGCCGCGTTTTCGATAGCTGGTGGTGGTGATACCCTGGCAGCGATTGCGAAATACCAAATCGCCGAAAAAGTCGGTTATATCTCAACGGGCGGTGGCGCTTTCCTGGAATTCCTCGAAGGTAAAACTCTGCCTGCGGTAGAAATTTTATTGCAACGCGCAGCAAGTTAAGCACTAGCCCGGACGCTTAGTCGTCCGGGTTTTCTGTTTTTATCGCCCTAAGCTAAACCCCAACTTATTTTTCGCAGAAAAAATTTAACAGGAGACTGCATGTCACGCGCCACCAAAATCGTTGCAACCATCGGCCCGGCCTCAAATGATCTGGAGACCTTAATCGCCATGATACGCGCCGGTGTCAACGTGGTAAGGCTGAATTTTTCGCATGGCAAAGCCCAGGACCATATCGATCGTGCGCGCATGGTGCGCGAAGCCGCTGCTGCTTGCGGCACTGAAGTCGCGATCATGGCCGACTTGCAAGGCCCGAAAATTCGTATCGGTAAGTTTGAAAATAGTCGCATCACACTGGAAAATGGCGACAAATTTATCCTCGATGCCGAATGCACACTGGGCAATCAAGAGCGCGTTGGTCTCGATTACAAATCCTTGCCGCGTGATGTTAAAGCCGGCGACATTTTATTGCTCAACGATGGTTTAATCGTTTTGACCGTGGAAAAAGTCCAGGGCAATGAAATTCACACCGTCACTAAAATTGGTGGCGAACTTTCGAATAACAAAGGCATCAACCGTCAGGGCGGTGGTTTGAGCGCCCCCGCACTAACTGCCAAAGACATGGAAGACATCAAAACCGCGATGTCGTTTCAGGCTGATTATGTTGCGGTGTCGTTCCCGAAAAATTCCACCGACATGGAAATGGCGCGCCAACTTGCGAATATCGCGGGTGAGCCCTTTGCGCACAAACCCATGATGATCGCCAAGATAGAACGTGCCGAAGCGATCCCGTTGCTGCAAGAAATCCTCGATGCCTCGGATGGCATTATGGTGGCACGTGGTGACCTCGCGGTCGAAGTCGGCAATGCCGCGGTGCCCGCCTTGCAAAAACTGATGATCAGAATGGCACGCGATTCCAACAAGCTGGCAATCACTGCCACGCAAATGATGGAGTCGATGATAGTCAATGCGGTGCCGACTCGCGCCGAGGTGTCGGACGTGGCCAATGCCGTACTTGATGGCACCGATGCGGTAATGACGTCGGCTGAAACTGCTTCGGGTAAATACCCGATTGCGACGGTGGAAGCAATGTCGGCAATTTGCCTGGAAGCGGAAAAATTCCAGCAACATAAACTCGATGCCGACTTTTTGAATCTGACCTTTACCCGCATCGACCAGTCGATCGCCTATGGCGCTTTATTTACTGCCCATCATTTGCCAGTGAAAGCCATCGTCGCGCTGACTGAATCAGGTTCGACCGCCTTATGGATGAGTCGTCACAGCATTAATGTGCCCTTGTATGCCTTAACCCCGAGCATCGCGACGCAGCGTAAAGCGGCGTTGTATCGGAATGTTCGTACCTTTAGTTTGCCGTATAACTCGGACCCGGATTTTGTTCTGGAAAACGCCGAGAAAGTCTTGCTGGAAAATGGCGTAGTCAGCCCCGGTGATACTGTGGTACTGACCTGGGGTACGCCTATGGGTCAGGTCGGCGGTACCAATGCTTTGAAGATCGTCAAGATCGGTGAGTTGCGCTAGTCAATGGAATGAATTGCGTCTCACGCTAACAGAATTTTTTTTATTTGGAGTAAAACATGCCTCTCGTATCCATGCGTCAATTGCTCGACCATGCCGCTGAAAACGGCTATGGCTTGCCAGCATTTAATGTGAATAATCTGGAGCAAGTTACCGCCATCATGGAAGCCGCTGACGAAGTCGGTGCACCCGTGATTATGCAAGCTTCGGCAGGTGCCCGTAAGTACGCCGGTGAAGCCTTCTTGCGTCATTTGATTTCAGCCGCAGTCGAAGCTTATCCGCATATTCCTGTGGTGATGCATCAGGATCACGGTCAATCGCCTGCAGTTTGTATGGCAGCGATCAAATCCGGTTTCACGTCGGTGATGATGGATGGTTCCTTGATGGACGATGGTAAATCGGTTGCCAGCTACGAATACAATGTTGAAGTGTCGCGCAAAGTGGTGGAATTTTCACACGCGATTGGTGTCACCGTTGAAGCGGAACTCGGTGTGCTCGGTTCTTTAGAAACCCTGATGGGCGATAAAGAAGATGGGCACGGCGCCGAAGGCACTATGACCCGTGAACAATTGCTGACGGATGTCAATCAAGCTGCTGATTTCGTTAAGCTGACACAATGCGATGCGCTGGCGATTGCGATTGGTACTTCGCACGGTGCTTACAAATTCTCGCGCAAACCAACTGGCGATATTTTAGCGATAGACCGCATCAAAGAAATCCATGCGCGTATTCCTAACACCCATTTGGTGATGCACGGTTCGTCATCAGTACCGCAAGAATTGCTGGAAGAAATCCGTCGCTTTGGTGGCGATATGAAAGAAACCTATGGCGTGCCTGTAGAAGAAATCCAGGAAGGCATCAAACACGGCGTGCGCAAAATCAATATCGACACCGATATTCGCTTGGCGATGACGGCCGCGATTCGTCGCTATATGTTTGAAAATCCCTCCAAGTTTGATCCACGCGATTACCTGAAACCTGCGCGTATCGCTGCCAAAGAAATTTGCAAAGCACGCTATTTGTCATTTGGTTGCGAAGGTCAGGCTGGCAAGATCAAGCCACTCTCACTCGAAAAAGTGGCTGAGCTGTACAAAAAAGGCAGTCTGGCACAGATCGTTAATTAAGCGCGTGTGCTGACAAGTCAAGAGAGGGCATGCAGTAACCTGAGCAGGGTCTCAACTTGTCACAGACTAAAGTAAACCGGGGCGCCAGACAGTGCGCCCCCTGTGTTTTTTTAAGCCAGTGTGCAACTGGTATGCAGGGTGAAAAAAATGGCAAATCAAATTCAATCCGAAATCACATCGCTGCCTTTATTGGGTCGCGGTAAGGTGCGTGATAACTACGCCGTGGGCGAGGATAAAATCTTAATCGTCACCAGCGATCGCTTGTCGGCCTTCGACGTCATCATGAATGAACCGATTCCAGACAAAGGCAAAGTCTTGAATCAAATGGCTAACTTCTGGTTCGAAAAACTCGGTCACATCGTCCCCAATCACTTAACTGGCATCGCTCCGGAAAGCGTGGTGACAGCCGATGAAGTGGCGCAAGTTAAAGGCCGCGCAGTAGTCGCCAAACGCCTCAAACCAATTTTGGTCGAAGCCGTCGTGCGTGGTTATTTAATCGGTTCGGGCTGGAAAGATTACCAGCAAACTGGCGCCGTTTGCGGCATCGCTTTGCCAGCCGATTTGCCACAAGCAGCGAAATTGCCTGAACCTATTTTCACCCCAGCTGCCAAGGCCGATGTCGGTGAACACGATGAAAACATCAGCTTTGCCGAGATGGAGCAACGCATCGGTGCTGAGCTGGCGGCGCAAATTCGCGAAATCAGTATTCGTTTATATCAAGAGGCGGCGGAATATGCAGCTGGCCGTGGCATCATCATCGCTGACACCAAGTTTGAATTTGGTTTAGATGATCAAGGCGTTTTGCATTTGATGGATGAAGTGCTGACTGCCGATTCTTCGCGCTTTTGGCCAGCTGATTCGTATGCCACCGGGATTTCGCCACCGTCTTTCGACAAGCAATTCGTGCGCGACTACCTCGAAAGCATCACTAGCTGGAATAAAACAGCACCAGCGCCTGCTTTGCCTGCTGAAGTGATAGAAAAAACCGCGGCAAAATACCGCGAAGCTTTACAACGTTTAACGGGCCAGGAATTAGCAGCATGAGTCACGTAGAAAATACCGCCGCACCAGTAATCGGCGTAGTAATGGGTTCGTCCTCGGATTGGGATGTGATGCAACATGCCGTCGCGATTTTGCGCGACTTCAATATCCCTTTCGAAGCGCAAGTGGTTTCAGCCCACCGCATGCCCGACGAAATGTTTAGTTATGCCGAACAAGCACAAAGCCGTGGCTTACGCGCCATCATCGCCGGCGCTGGCGGGGCCGCCCATTTGCCCGGCATGATTGCGGCAAAAACCATAGTCCCCGTGTTGGGCGTGCCTGTGCCATCGAAGTATTTGCGCGGTGAAGATTCTTTGCTGTCGATCGTGCAAATGCCTAAGGGCATACCCGTCGCGACCTTTGCGATTGGTGAAGCGGGTGCTGCGAATGCCGCGCTGACGGCGGTGGCTTTGTTGGCAGCGACCGATGCCGAATTAGCGCAGCGCTTACTGGCTTTCCGCGCTCAGCAAAACGCTGCGGCTAAGGCCATGGCATTGCCGCTGTAACTTGATTCGCAGATACTCCCACGAGTATTTTTTGCTCGCGCCCATTCGACGGGCGTTAGCAAGTTAAAAAATTCGAAAATAGTGGGAGTATCTGATCTGCAGGCGGGTCTGGCAGCGACAACGCCAGCCTGCATGCTCCAGCATTCAAGCAGCCGCAGAGTTGCAAAGAGGTGCGCAGAGTAGCGCAAAGCTGTGTTATCTGAGCTGAATTTGCCGCCAGTGAATTTTTCTATTCTGGCTGCAGCGTCATTTCAGATAACTCTTTTTTGTACAGACCATTATGACTACTCGTACTCGTCAAGCTTTATTGCCCAACACCGCTAACAGTTGTCTGGGAATTTTAGGTGGTGGCCAGCTCGGCCGCATGTTCACGCACGCTGCGCAAGCGCTGGGTTATAAGGTGGTGGTGTTAGAACCTGAAGCAAATTGCCCGACTGCGCATGTCGCTGAACTGCATATCCAGGCCGATTACCAAGACCCAGCGGCACTGGCAGAACTGGCGCGCATTACGCAAGCCGTCACTACCGAATTTGAAAACGTGCCAGCGCAAAGTTTGCAGCAATTAGCGCACAGCGGTTTCGTCGCGCCTGCTGCTGCAGGCGTGGCGATTGCGCAAGACCGGCTTGCGGAAAAAGCTTTCTTCACCCGTTGTGGCGCGCAAACCGGTGTGTATCCGGCACCGCATCAAGCCTTGCACAGCGCGGCAGATTTAGCGATTGTTAATAGCAATTTATTCCCGGCGATTTTAAAAACTGCACGCATGGGTTACGATGGCAAAGGCCAGTTCCGTGTCCGTGATGCCGCTGAATTGGCTGCAGCTTATCAACAAACTGGCGCACAAGTTTGTGTGCTGGAAAAAATGCTGCCGCTTGCGTATGAGGTCTCGGTTTTGGTGGCGCGCGGTGTCGATGGTCAGGCCGTGGTCTACCCGATTGCAGAAAACGAACACCGTGACGGCATCTTGCACATTACGCTAGTGCCTAGCCCGAATCTCTCGGCCGAAATCGCCAGCAAAGCGCAGCAAGCCGCCTTGACTATCATTGCCGAACTCGATTACGTCGGCGTACTTTGCATAGAGTTTTTTGTCTTGCAAGATGGCAGCCTGGTGGTCAATGAAATGGCGCCACGGCCTCACAATAGCGGCCACTACACGATAGATGCTTGCAGCGCCAATCAATTCGAACAACAAGTGCGCGCCTTAGCGCAATTACCGTTAGCCGAAGTGCGCCTGCATTCACCTGCGGCGATGTTGAATTTACTTGGCGACCTCTGGTTTGATGGGGAGCAGGAACGCAGCCCAGCCTGGGATAAATTACTGGCTTTGCCTGGCACGCATTTGCATTTATATGGCAAGGCCGAAGCCCGCGTTGGCCGCAAAATGGGCCATCTGACTATCACTGCTGCGAGCATGGCTGAAGTCCGTCAAACCCTGGCGCAAGCTTGTGAAATTTTAGGTATTGCATTATGAGTTTGAGTCACAGCACCCCGGCTAGCGCTTGCGCAATTAGCGAAGCCGCCGAAGCACTCGAAGCCGGGCGCCTGGTCGCCTTTCCCACCGAGACCGTGTATGGCCTCGGTGCCGATGCGGAAAACCCAGCGGCAATAGCCGCGATTTATACCGCCAAAGGCCGACCATCGAATCACCCGGTGATCGTCCACATCGCCCCTGAAGCCGATCCCGGCTATTGGCTGGCAGAGCTGCCGCAAGAAGCGCAAACTTTAATCCAGCGTTACTGGCCCGGCCCCTTAACCCTGATTTTGCCACGCGCTGCGCACATTCCCGCCGCAGTTGCGGGTGGCCAAAACACCCTGGGCATACGCTGCCCCAGCCACCCCGTGGCACAAGCTTTACTGCGCGATTTTAAATACGGCAAAGGCGGTGTCGCCGCACCCTCGGCGAATAAGTTTGGTCACGTCAGCCCAACTTTAGCCGAACACGTACTCGAAGAATTTGCCGGTGAAATCGGTGCCGGTCAGGTCATCCACAGCGTGCTGGATGGCGGTGCCAGCGAAGTCGGCATAGAATCCACCATCCTCGATTTAAGCCGCTTGCAAAGCCACGGCCCGGTGTTACTGCGCCCCGGCCACATCAGCGCGGCTGAACTGGCCGAAACCCTGGCCCGACCCATCGCCGCACCCGATGCCCAGGCGCCGCGCGCCTCTGGCACACTGGACGCACATTACGCCCCGCACACGCCTGTCGTGCAAGTCACCCCCGAGCAATTGGAAAGCCTGATCGCAAGCCTGCAAGCCAAGGGCAAACGCCTCGCGCTACTCAGCTACCAAGCCCACCCGGCATTACAACTCAGCCACTGGCGGCAACTGCGCGACGAACCCATCGCCTACGCCCACGACCTCTACGCCGGTCTGCGCGAACTCGACCACGCCCACGCCGATTTAATCTTAGTCGAAGCCCTGCCCAACTCCCCCGCCTGGCAAGGCATCAACGACCGCCTGCGCCGCGCCGCGTTTGATAGTCAGGGCATATTGACGAGTTTGTTGGGGTAGGGCTGGTTGTGCGCATGGAATTGGGCCAAGGTTTATTCCTATTTTGCGCTTTGTCTAGCTGTTTTTTGGACGCTATGCGACTTATTTAGGACTCATTCATATGGGCATTGACAAAGCTTGAGTAATGGATGAGTGGAGACGTTGAATGTCAGATTTGGAATGGAAAGGTGTATCGGAGGAACACTCAACGGCTTGGAGATGTATTTTTAATCTGCCGCGTTCGAATGAGGGAATGTACTTATCATCCGCGTGCCCAGTCTGCGGTTCCAATGCCCTATATAGATACTATGCGTTGGGGCGTTTTCAACCGATCGAGATAGACGACGTTAAATATAAGGGGCCGGGTAGTTACTGGGAGTGGTGTTCTGGTTGCCGGTCGTTTGAGCATATGTCTGGTTTTGTTCCAGAATGGCGGAACGTTGAACTAATTAATATTGAAAATTCAAAACTGACTGCAATTCCAGATGCACTTGATGAAGTGATAAATAAGAGCTGAGTGAAGTGTAACCCTCACCATCAAGACATGCAGTGCCCGTTGGTACGATAAAGTGTAGCGAAATCGTTCAAGGTATAAGCGTCGGCATAAAGTAATCGAACTTTATTTAGATCTTGTCGTACATTCGCCATCATTTTTTTAGAAAATATCTTATGCCATGAAACTACCAAAATTTTTGTTTGCTTTAGTCTTGTTACTAAGCCTGGTTGCTTGTCAAATCAATCCGATTAACCCTGCGCTCCGCTATGAGAATAAGTCAGACGAAGCGGTGGTATTGGTTGAAATCGACTCACCCAGAATAGTACAAAGTATTACCCTAAATTCCGGGAAAACATACACAACGGATCCGACCTTAAGTCAAACTTCAATAAGTCACAACTTAGTTTATAAAGACATCATTGCGATCCCAGTCAAGGTTGGCGAATCGTTTTCTATCAAATCGATCGCCTTTCCTGCCAGAGTTTACATGGGTATGACTGGTACATTCACCAACCATTCAGGCTATACATTTCGAAGCCCGGCTTTAAAAATTGAACAGGCTGGCATTTACTTTTATGGCTCATACTTCTTAAATGGCTCCAGCTTAGCATTTACCAACCAGTTGACTAACGACATGTTAGGGCGCGCTAAAAATAAGTTCTATCAAAATTTT
The DNA here is from genome assembly GCA_041913845.1 of Undibacterium sp. GTDB lineage: Bacteria > Pseudomonadota > Gammaproteobacteria > Burkholderiales > Burkholderiaceae_D > Undibacterium. The sequence goes on along the minus strand of JAYSEN010000005.1, from coordinate 117,862 downwards.
GGTCAATTAAAGACACTCAACTTTTCCTGGCCAGAAGCTTCGCTCTACTCAAATTATCGGGTTTCAGGTAGTTCACAAAATAGTCTTAAGGAAACCGCAAATGTCAGGGTGAGCTCCGTATCTATTAGCTCTGCAGATGGCATAGAATTAACCTGTAGATTGTTTAAGAAGCTTGATCAAGTTGACGGTCTGCCTTTAGAAAAATACATAGAAAGCGCTTTATTGCATGAGCTAAATGCGAGTGGAAAATTTGTAAATGAAAAAGGTAAACCAATACAAGGCACTTTAAAAAGAATGAGTTTTTCGACTTTTTCAGATGCCAGTATTACTATGGGAGTAGAATTCAGGATTGCTGAACTTGCGCCTTTTTATGTCGAATCGACTTATAGGTACGAGGGCTCATTTATAGGCGAAAAAGCTTGTCGTTTAGTCACAGAAAATATTCCTTCTGCTACCAGAAGTCTGCTTGAGAATTTTTTGAGTGACGAGAGATTTAAAGCTGCATTTAATCCTTAAGAGACGTCTGCACAACTTAGGCGGGCGGTCAACGTTAACGCCGAGAAGCACAGCTGTGCTAGCTGTAGATACAATAGAGCATAGCTAAATCCTACTCAACCAAAGAGCGCAACGCAAAGCATCCCTAAGTACCTGGCACGATAATTAGCTCAGAAGCTGGCAGCCAATTACGAGTTCGTTGTTGTGCTAGCCATGCTTAAACAAATCAATAAACATCACTACATAATAGCCATCATGGGCGGTGAGGAAGCTCAGTTTACCTTGCTCGCGCTCTATCTTGCTGGTGGCGATGGGGCTGTAACTCTGGCTTTGTTGATCCCAGCATATCACCACGGGTACTTGATCTGCGGGTACTGCCTGGCTGTTATACGGCAGCGTGATCGTGATGGATTGTTGAAAAAGTACAGGCTGATCGCTACTCAGCTTAATGACCTGACTTAATTGTTGGGCTTGTCTTATGACTTGCGGGTCTGCCAGCTCAGCGGGTAAATTCGCTTGCACACTCAGGTGTATTACTGTTGCCTGATTGACGGCAGTGGCTGGCACTTGCACGCGCAAGTCACGCCACACAGGATCACTATGCTGAAATTCAAAATCACCACCTTGCGAATTTAGCGTAATACTGATGCCAGAGCTGTTAAGCTGTGGCGCCAGATTTTGCCTTGCAACGTGATTGCTATCGCTAACTGGTGCAGGGTTGGCTTGCGGTTGGCAGGCGCAGAGCAAAGTGCTCAGCCCGAGCAAAGCGAAGTGGCTGAGGTTGAGTGCTGTCCTGCAGTTGTTTAAGCTTATCATCGCCGCGTTGGATAATCTAAAAAGTCGTGCTTATCATAGGCAAATTGAACACGCTAACTCAAGCCCCCCTTTGCAGAAAGATACAGCCGGTTTTAGCTTACCCGCAGAGTATCTTTGCACACGGCCTTAGCCTTCTACTTTGATATGGGTGTGCATTGCTTTAGCCAACAATCGCCAAACTCAAAAAAAGCCCGGCATTGTGCCGGGCTGTCAGAGTTAGTTAGTGCCGCGCTTATAAACTCGCTTCTTTTTTGAATTTGCTGATAGCAACGCCAACTTCGGTTGAGGCATTGGAGTAGCTTGTACCCACACCCAAGGCTTGTTCTGCCTGCTGAAAGGCGGCTTGATTAATCAGCTTGGCGACCTTGCCAGCTTCGGTGTGAAACGCCGCGTGTTTGTTGAGGCAATCGCGATAAGTGTTCAGGCTGACAAAACGCGCTTACGCCTCGCCATGTAACCACTTACCCAATTCGCAGCAATTATCTTTTGCAATGCTGGCTGTATCGAGTTGTTCCTTAGCGCTAATGGCTTTTCTGAACTTTACTTTCCATTCGGCGTGTTTGGCAACGGCTTGATCCAAATCCATGTAGAAACTCCTGATGAGAAAATAATTTCAACTGACAGCTTCATCTTAATGGTTTTTATGCGTGAAATTGTCAGGCAAAGTGAATTGGCCGCGGTAGGTTTGATGTTGCGCAAATTTTTCATAATTGCCTGACTTCCCGCTAACACTGCCCCAGCAATCAGCATCGTTAAAATCCGCTCAAACATAGTTAAGACATACACTATCTTTGCGTGACAGACCTGATTTGAGAGGCCATCTTGAGCTTGAGTGCAAAGTTTAGCAAGCATGGCCAATTTTATTCCTACAACGACTTAAGTACGATGTGCTTGCAAAGTCGCGACACACTTTCTACTTGCTTGTAAAATGGTTATTCAAAGATTTAATGGAATTTATGCAAAATTGCGTTGACTAGGTGTCAAGCCGAAGACATCAGTTAAAGCAAGTCGAAACGACGACAGTTGTGTTTGTTTTGCGTAAGATCTATCTAATTCTACAGGGTATCTTGATAATTTTAAGGAGCAAATTATGTCTATGATCGGTGGTATTGGTTTTCAGTTTTATGGGCAATCAGAGCCTCGGCGAGATGGCTCATATATTGCTACTAAGTGGTTTTGTATTCTGTTTCCGCTGATACCGGCAGGTTCATATCGAATCTGGCCTGGCGAAGAGCGTAGTTATGGGTTGGGGATGCTAAAAACTTCGTCATATGAAGCGCAGTCTGTTGGCTTGTATTGGCCGCACGTCGGTAAGCTCTATTTCTTTTACATTGCTTTATTTATTGTGCTTTCTATCGTAGATCGGATAAACCGATAATTAAATCCCTTATTGCTGGGTAACGATTTGAAGGCTAATCGTACCTGGCAATGACAGATTGATTTCGCCAGTTTGCAACAATAAAAATGGGCCATTTTATAATCAGCCTCGGAACTGCCTGATAGATGATTTTAATATTTTAAGTCCTTAAGATTTTGCTTTGGAAATCGATTTGATAAAACAGACACCCAAGTTTGTTGCACTGGTTCATTGACTTATCCTAAGCCAGACTGATTGTAAATTTAAAGGGAAAACAAGATGCTACAAATCGGCTTTGACACTGTGTTTGAAATTCAAAACCTGGTCGCACGTTTCGCGAATAGTTTCGATTTGAAGCAATGGGATGTCTTGGCGAGTTGTCTGGCGGAGCAGATTTATACCGATTATTCTGAATTGCGTGGCAGTCCGCAGCAAACGCTGAGTCGGGCCGATTATGTAAGTTTGCGCGAGATCGCCTTGGCTGAACTCAGGACACATCATCTGGCCAGTAATTTGCAATTTACTTGGGTGACTGAGGCTAAGATTAAACTAAATGTGTCGATGTTGATTTATCGTAAGGCCAATGATGGTCAGGTGTTTAATACCCATTGCTTGTATCAGCTTGAGGTCGTTAAAGAGGCAGGGCAATGGCTGATTTGCAGCATAGTACAAAAGGTCTTTTGGAGTGATGGCCAGGCGGCGATACATGCGGGTGTCGAGAAGTAGCTCAGCATTTAGTTCAGCATCTGGCAAAGTCAGTTCGTTGGTTTTTTTACTAGGGCTGAGATAGCCTGTTCGCTTTTAAAGCGAACGCTGGTGTTTGCTGGATTGAGTTCGCTGTGACTTTTACTAAAACGGAAAAATGAAAATCTTATTGCCGATTTTAATGCTGGTTTTTTCAAATCAGGCGCAAGCTGATGACTTACGCTGGACGTGCTTTGTCTCAAAAGAGCAGAAAAAACCTATCCATTTAGCATTTGCATTTGCGACTAAGGGGGCGCAGGTCAGCTATAAAAATGGCAGTGGTCCGATTCGTCTCGTGCAAAAGCGAGTCGAATCGATAGAAATGGCCGAGGGCAGACCACACGAATTTACCTATGAGTATGAAGAAATCATTAACGGCGTAGCTGGCGGTAAATACACCGTGGTGTTTCAAGGTGCTATTTTTTATAAGTTTGATTATCAGGCCAAAGGTAAACCCAGAAACTATCGCTTTGTAATGGACCCAGAATCGCAAAACGACGGGAAGTGTGTCTGGCAATAATCAATACGCGTCGATTTCACCAGTGTTTGGCTTAATTTTCCCGCATTCGCTTAATTAAATTCAAGCGTCTGTTTTTAGGTAGTCCCATTTCCTGTACAGGTCTGACTAATGCACCATTACTACCGCAGCAGTTCGTGCATTTAACGACTTTTTTTGCGCTTACCTGGGTTGTTTTATTGAGTACTTCAGCGTGAGCGCTCAGATACTAACTCGGCGTCAGAGGAAATCGCCAGCGAAGTCCAACTTGGCAAATGCGAAAACGCCATACCAGCTAACTCGCCTTGCCTAATTTAAGCACGTCGATAAACATTACCACGTATTGACCATCATGGGCGGTGAGGAAGCTCAGTTTGCCCTGATCGCGCTCTATCTTGCTGATGGCGATGGGGCTGTAACGCTGGCTTTGCTCATCCCAACAAATCACCACGGGTAATTGATCATCGGGGACAGCCTGACTGTTATATGGCAGCGTGATCGTGACGGGCTGTTGAAAGAGTACGGGCTGATCGCTACTTAGCTTAATGACCTGACTTAATTGTTGCGCTTGTTTTCTAACGTGCGGGTCTGCTAGTTCAGCGGGTAAATTTGCTTGCACACTCAGGTGTATTTGTGTGGCCTGGCTGACTGCGGCGGGTGGTACTTGCATACGCAAGTCCCGCCACGCTGTATCGTTTTGCTGAAATTCAAAATCACCACCTTGTGAATTTAGCGTAATACTGACGCCAGAGGTGTTAAGCTGTGACGTCAGATTTTGCTTTACGACGCTATCGCCAATTGGTGAAGGGCTGGCCTGCGGTTGGCAGGCACAGAGTAAGGTGTTGATCCCGAACAATGATACGTGGGTGATGTTAAGTAAAGTCCTGCAGATGGTTAAGCTTTTCATTGCTGCATAGGATAATTTAAAAAGTCGTGCTTATCATAGGCCAATTGAACAAACTCATACAAACGCCTTTGCACAAAGATACAGCTGGCTTTAACTTACCTGCAGAGTAGCTTTGCATGCAGCCTTCGTCTTCTCCTTGGATATTTGCTGACATTGCTTTGGTCAACGATAGCCAATCTCAGAAAAAAGCCCGGCATTCTGCCGGGCTGTCAGAGTTAGTTAGTGCGGCGCTTATAAACTCGCTTCTTTCTTGAATTTGCTGATTGCGACGCCGACTTCAGTTGAAGCATTGGAGTAGCTGCTGCCAGCTCCTAAGGCTTGCTCTGCTTGCTGATAGGCTGCTTGGTTAATTAGCTTGGCGACCTTGCCAGCTTCGGTATGAAACGCAGCGTGTTTGGTAAGGCAATCGCGATAAGTGTTCAGGCCACTAAAACGTGTTTTCGCCTCGCCATGTAACCACTTACCCAGTTCACAGCAATTATCTTTTGCAATACTGACCGTATCGAGTTGTTCCTTGGCGGTGATCGCTTTTCTGAATTTCACTTTCCATTCGGCGTGTTTGGCAACGGCTTGATCCAAATCCATTTAGTAACTCCTCGAGAGAAAATTGATTGGCCTGACAACTTCATTCTAGTGTGCTTTTCATTTGGAATTGTCAGAATAAGTGAATTGCCTGCAGTAGCTTGAATGGACCGTAAATTTGACTTATCACCTTACGAAAGGCTGACAAGTACAGCACACCTTGATTTTGTAGTTCTGAGAATTCAGCATACTCCCGCAGTTACTACCTGATCACGCTTATTTTATGCGCGTTTTAACCACATACTGGGGGATACACCAAAGCGTTGTTTGAATGCTTTGGAAAAACCACTGAGATTGGCAAAGCCAGTCTGATCGGCGACCGCTTGCAAGGGTTTGCCTGCGCGCATTAAGGCTATCGCTTGAGTCAGGCGCCAGTCACTCAGGTAATTTGCCGGTGTGCTACCCAATACCTGTTTGAAATGGGCGGCAAAGGCACTGCGCGACATCCCGGCTAAGTTCGCCATTTTTACTAAATCCCAATCCTCTGCGGGTGTGCGGTGCAACGCGATCAATAATTTTGCCAGTCTGGGATCAGCCAGGCCAGCCAGCATGCCCTGATGAATTCCGGCCGGGGTGGGGGCATTAATCAGTTCGCGTAATAGTTGCACGACCAAGACTTCAAACAAACGGTCAGCGAGTACCCGCGAGCCGCAACGCAGTTGCTCCGTTTCCGCAAACAGTAAGTCCAGTGTCGCATTTAAGCCCGGTGCTTGCGCCAGCGGCAGGGCGATCACGGCGGGCAGGGCTTGCACCAGCGGATTATGTTCGCCGCCATCAAAATCCAGTGTGGCGCAGACAAAATCTGAACCCTCAGCCGGTGGATTGATAAACAAATGTTCTATCGGTCTGGCATAAAACAACAAGCTTGGTTCCTGCAACTGCAGTTGTTGCCAGGGCTGGCTTAAGCCGGGGTGATGCACTTCCAGCTGACCGCGTTTTAAGACATGCAAAAACGCCCGGCCAGGCTGAGCGGCGAAGTGATTATGGCCGCAGAGTAAGCCCGCATGAAATAAGTTAGCGCGCACCCGAAATTTATCGAGCAAATCGGCTAAACGGTCGAGTACGGCAGGGTTTTTCATGAAATTTGGATTTTTGGATAAATATCTAAGACTATTTTAATCTAAAAATCCAGTTGATTTAGCGATACTTCTTATCCAGCGACAGGGCAAACTCAGCACCAGCGAACTGCAAGCAGCAGCTAGTTGACGCCAGAACGAGATTGCACCAAGGCGCTAACTCTTACTAAGCCCGGCATGGACTGCATTTAAAACTGACACGGCTTAGGCTAACTTAATGAAAGGATTTATCATGGCACGAGTAGCATATATCGACGCGAATTCCACCAGCGTAGATCGTCAACAGCTGTTACAGCAAATTCAAGGCGCGTTTGGCGCAGTTCCAAATATGTTTAAGGCGGTCGCCAATTCACCCGCAGCCTTAACCAGCATGTGGGCAGCGTTTGGCGCCTTGGGCCAGGGCGTGTTGCCAGCCAAGCTGGCTGAGCAAATTGCGGTGGCAGTGGCTGAACGCAATGCCTGCGAATACTGCCTGGCGGCGCACACCGCGCTAGGCCGCAAAGCCGGTGCCAGCAGCGAAGAAATGCTGGCCGCGCAACATGGCGAGGCGCACGATGCCAAAACCAGCGCCGCTTTGCAATTTGCCCTGAAAGTGGTGGAGCAACGCGCCGCGATTTCCGATGCTGATGTCAGCGCCCTGCGTCAACATGGTTTTGATGATCAACAAATCGTGGAAATTCTGGCTCATGTAGCCTTGAATTTGTTCACCAATTACGTCAACGTCGCGTTTGCGGTAGACCTTGATTTTCCTGCCGTGAAATTGCTGCGTAACCGCGGGGCTTGACCGAGCCGCTTAATCGCGCTGTTTGAGGCGCATCGTTGGCATCGCTGCCTGGGTTTATAATCGCAGGAATTTGAATGCGGATAATCAAGGTGGACGATGACCGAGCAATTTATAGAATTGCACACGCTGCAGCTGGAATCAGGTGGGCTAGATCTGATTCTGGCGCACTACGACAGTAAGCGCTTTCAGCCTGATTTATTTAAGGCAGCGGCCATCGACTACCCGGCTAGTTTACAAAACAGTGTAATCAAACGTCAGGCCGAATTTTTAGCGGGCCGTATCGCTGCGGCGCAGGCTTTGCGGCCGTATGGTTTAGAGCAGCAAGCAATTGGCATAGGGCGGCAGCGTCAGCCGATCTGGCCTGAAGGCTATGTTGGCAGCATCAGTCATAGTCAGAGTATGGCGGTGGCCCTGGTTCAGCCGGAAACCGAGTTTATTGGTGTAGGCGTAGATCTGGAAGCGCGTCTGAGTGCCGAGAGTCAGCAAGCCATGCTCAGCGTGGTGTTGAATCAGGTCGAGCTGCAACGCTTAAAGCGCGACGCTGGCAGCTTGAGTCAGGCCGAGTTACTGACCCTGGTGTTTTCAGCGAAAGAGAGTTTTTTTAAAGCAGCTTACCGCCAGGTCCAGGATTATTTTGATTTCGATGCGATTGAATTGGTGCGACTCGATCAGGTCAGAAAAGAACTGCATTTTCGCTGTGTTAGTCAGCTTAGTCAAAATTTTGTGGCAGATACGCAAGTTGTCGCGGCCTATCAGTGGCTGAATCAAACTATGGTGCTGACTTCTGTGCTCTTACCTGCAAGCGCTTAGCGGCCTCAGCTTTGAGCGCCTGCGACAGTGCTGACTAGGCATGTTAAATGCATACAATAAGCGCATACAATAAGCGCACACAAAAAAGGGCCGCAAGCGGCCCCTGGCTGAGTGCATAAAGACTCGTTTACGCCAGCAATTCCTGCTCACCCGGTAAGAGTTTTAATGGCGAATAGGGTTCAGCGTTTTTGAGTTTTTCGTAATAGGGCGTGAAATCAGGATCGGTGCCATCGAATAATTCCTGGAAATTATTGATGACGAAATAGGTTTCCTGAAAACTATCGATTTTGTACAGGGTATTTAAGCAACGCTCGATATTTAGATGGACGTGGTTAGCAGGCGTACCGGGTTTTAAGCAATACTCGACTTCACCACCTGAGGATAAAATCCCCGCACCATAAATCCGCAAGCCTTGTGGCGTGTTGATTAAACCAAATTCCACGGTGTACCAATACAAGCGCGCGAGTTGATCGAGCCCGCCTAATTTCATCGCTTTTAAACCACCCAAACCATAGCGCTGCATGTAATCGGCGAACACAGGATTAAACAGCAAAGGCACATGACCGAAGTAATCGTGGAAGACATCGGGTTCGACGATGTAATTAAATTCTTCGGGTTTGCGCAACCAGACCGTGACTGGGAAACGGCGATTCGCTAAGTGATCAAAAAAGGTCAGTTCAGGAATTAAACCGGGTACGGCGACGATGCGCCAGCCGGTGGCAGCGAATAATTCTTCCGAGGTTTTATCAAAGCGTGGAATACCATCGGCGGCATCCATTTTATGCAGGGCTGCAATAAATTCATCGCAAGCGCGACCTGGTAATAACTCCATTTGCCGCTGGTACAGCTTGCGCCAGAGTTCATGTTCAGCCTCAGTGTAATTTTCCCAGTTTTGTTCGACCACATAGTGTTCATCCATGTGTTCGTAATCACCGCGTAAGGCGGCACCATGCGATTTTTCAGCGACGGTGGCTAAGAAATCTTCATTGCTAACGCTGGTATCCATAGTTCTTGTGTTCTCCGTGAAAAAAGGCTGACCTCCTGGCCAGCCTTAGTTTGTCTCCTGTGGGGCTGGATAGGCCCCGTTTTAAGCGCTGGCGCTTAAAACTTACTCAGCGGGTGCGACATCTTTTAACACGCCACGACGTATCTGATCGAGTTCTATCGATTCAAACAAGGCGCGGAAGTTACCTTCACCAAAACCCTGATCGCCCTTACGTTGAATAATTTCAAAGAAGATAGGGCCAATTACCGTGGTGGTAAAGATTTGCAATAACAAACGGCGACCTGTTTCATTAGTTTGACCATCAACCAGAATACGCAGCTTGCGCAATTCTTCGAGGTTTTCACCATGACCTGGCAAACGTTTGTCGATCAAGTCGTAGTAAGTGTCGATAGTATCCTGGAACACCACGCCACTTTGCTTCATGCCTGCCACGGTTTGATAGACATTGTCGGTACCCATGGCGATATGTTGCACGCCTTCGCCATGATACAAGTCCAGGTATTCAGCGATTTGCGATTTATCATCCGAGGATTCATTAATCGGGATGCGGATTTTACCGCAAGGCGAAGTCATGGCTTTGGACTTCAGACCTGTGTGTTTGCCAGCGATGTCGAAGTAACGAATTTCGCGGAAATTGAACAGGGTTTCGTAGAAGTCAGCCCATTCTTTCATGCGGCCACGATGCACGTTATGGGTTAAGTGATCGATGTAAGTTAAGCCTTGGCCAACTGGATTTGGGTTGACACCAGGAATCGCCACGAAGTCGGCGTCATAAATGCTGATATTGCCGATGTCGCCTGGTTTGGCGCCATCTTTACCTTGCCAGCGGTCAACGAAATAGATTAACGAATCACCTATGCCTTTGATTGCAGGAATATTCAATTCCATAGGGCCGGTTTTGTTATCAAAGCCCCAGGCGCCGAGTTCCAAGGCGCGCTTGTAAGCGAAATTGGCATCTTTAACGCGGAAAGCAAAGGCGCAAACCGAAGGACCATGTTTGCGTGCGAATTTTTGTGCAAACGAATCAGGCTCAGCATTGATGATGAAATTAACATCGCCTTGACGGTATAAGGTCACGTTCTTGGTGCGATGTTTAGCAATCGCTGTAAAACCCATGCTGATAAATAAATCCGCCATGGCCTTAGGATCGGGTGCGGCATATTCAACAAATTCAAAGCCGTCTGTACCCATAGGGTTATCCCAAGTTTCAAAGCTCATGCTGGTCTCCTGAAAAGTTTCGATGATGTGGTTCTGGTGGCGTGATTGGCGTCGTTAGCGGCAATTGCTGGTCAGAACTTGAGGTGTATCAAACTTCCAGTATAGACGCGAAATTACGCCATAAAATTGCAAATACGGGCAAAGAATCGATGAAATGAGCAATAATATTGCGTATAAATTTAATTGTGAGGCGAATTATGGCTGGAATTGAATTGGATAAAATAGATTGCAAGATTTTATCGATCTTGCAGGCCGATGGCCGCCTGACCAATCAGGAAGTGGCAGAGAAAATCAATCTCTCGCCTTCGCCCTGTTTGCGCCGCATCAAACGCTTGGAAGAAAGTGGCGTGATACGTCAATATGTGGCCTTGCTCGACCCCACCAAGATCGGTCTGGGTTTGCTGGCTTACGTTAATGTACGCCTGGAAAAACACAGCGATCAACCGGCCAAAGGCGCCAGCCGCTCACCGCGCGACGATTTTGCAGCCTCGGTAGGGCAATGGCCAGAAGTGGTGGCTTGCTATGCGATGACCGGGGAAATGGATTATTTATTACGGGTTCACGTCGAAGACATGAATCACTTTTCACGCTTTATGATGGAAACCTTGTTGCGCCACCCGGCCGTGCTCGACGTGAAATCCAGTTTCGCCTTGCAACAAATTAAAGACACCACGGCGTTGCCAGTTCGTGGGGCATGAATCGCTGGCTTTGCAGTTATTCAAGCTGCAAAATTAGCTGAGTTTGAAACTGAGTTTCAAGCTTAGAGTAATTTACGGATGGCGTTAAGCAAAATGAAAAACTTATCGGTCAAATTATTGAAGCCTCAGCATGCGATACTGTCTGCGCATGGCCCTGCGTTCAGTCTGACGGTGTTAATGCACGCGTTTGTACTCGAAGGCGAATTAGTTGCAAGCGTCATGCAATTGGATGGGATACAGTTACCGTCGGCCAGACTCGCTGATTTAGTTGGAAAAGCCTATGATTTTCCACTCAATCCAGATGATGGCTATATCGATGGTTCAATTTATCTGGCGCATCGCCATCATCCCATTGATATCAAACGCCTGGAGTTTCATGCCAATCGCCAAGGTGGCGCCACGCTCTTGCTTAAGGGGTGCTATGTTTTTGAATATGAAGCGGGCGTAGACCTGAAAAACACTGATTTTATTTACCATGTGCCGATCAGTTCCGCCATCTTAGCGGTGTCAGATTAATTAGTTTTAATGTTGGCATAAGCCGTAAGAATAGATCGAAGCACTTTACTTATTGATAGGGACAGGCCGTGAATGTTGGCCTTCTTCGTAGCGATAAAGTATGGCCGCAACCAGGCCATTGTTGACCATCACGGCAAATTCGCGTTCCAGCAATTGTCTTTGTGCATACCATGGTGAGTAACGAGAGAGCGAAATAAAGCGCTCGGTATTCACCACCAAATTAAATTGAGCTGTTTTTATTTCTGACTCTATGCCCAATTTTTCTATGACACGAGTGCCGACGTTGATGCCCGCCGGCACCACATCAATACGACCTGCAATCAATTTGCGAAAATTACTTTCCATGTCTGGAGCGTAATCACGTTGTTGTTCGGGAATCGCTGATAAAGCATCGGTATAAAAAACGCCACGAACCAAACCGACTTTAAAGCTATTCAAGGCGCTCAGACTGTTCACATTTCTGGGGTCATTTTTACGCATATAGAATAGCGTGCGCGTTGGGCTGGCATAGGGTGGTTGCAAAAAATACATATAGGCTTCACGTGAGGGCTCACGCGCAAAACCCATGCTGACATCGACAGTTCCTTCTTCCAACATGCGCAAACAGCGCACGGTTGCGCAATCCTGCATGCGCAGCCTGACCCCCAAACGCTTAGCCAGAGCATGCATGATATCGATATGTGAGCCGCGATAACCATCGGCTGTGGGCTCCATATAGGGGGGTAAAGGGCGAACTGCAAACACTAATTCAGCCGGGACCTGGGCATAGGCAATTGGCAGAACCAAACTAGCCAGCATAAAGCTGAGCACACCAGTTAACAGTATCTGCATCTTACCCCCTTTCACTATTCTCAACTGGCGATCCCAGGATGCGGCCCGATTTTTAAGTTGGTGATGTTTGCTGTACCTTGGCGCAGCTGTATTTCACAACTCCAAAATGCACCACTCGCAATAACACTGCCGAGTTTTCCTGGAAACACAGTGAGAACTGTGTTTACCTGTTGGTATTCTAAGAGAGGAGCTGGTTTAAATTGATGGTATTTGACTTCAATTTACGTTGTACGTCGTTTCTTAGGCCAGAATTTAAAAAAGTTTTCGTTTTTGAACGCAGTTGGCTTAAATAATTAGCAAATTTTCGTGCTAACTATTCGACCTCAAGACGCCTCTGCGTCTGATTTTCAGCATACAGCTTGCGATGCTTGTCGTGCACCGCGGCGCTGCTCGGCAAAGCGCCAAGGCGTGCAAACCCTGGTCGTGGGCTAAGCCCAAGCAGAATAAGCGTGTGAATTTGTTATTGGTCTTCTTTTTTTGCTCTAGTCTCAACGCTGGGGATTGCGGAGTTGTCACTCGTAACGGAGTTTTCCGGTCTGACAGTAATACCCAGGCCGCGCAATTCACGCCACCATTTTAAAGCGGCACGGGCATTGGCTTTAATTCCATAGTCGAGTGTGGCTACCTGTTCTTGCATGGCTTCGGCCAGCACGCTGCTGGCGTCGGCGGGGGGTAATTTCAGATAGGCATCGGCTTCACCATAATCGCGTTGAATTTCCATCCCGGCTTTTTTGGCGATATGTATCATGGTTTGATTCGATGCCAGGCAGTGCATATACAAGGTGTCTATATCATCGTTGCGGCAATGTATTGCACCGCGTTTAAACAACGCGCTACCCACACCTTTGCCACGGGCCGAAGAGGAAACTGATACCCCAAATTCTGCGACTCGTTCTTTTTCACTCGCGATATCCGCCTGGCTGCGCTGTGCATAGGCTAAATGGCCGACACCGACCAGACGAAAAGAATGGCTAAAGACGCCGAACACTTTATCCCGTGAAAAATTGATTTGAGCCACATAGTTAGCAATCAATTCATCCGATAAATGTGAACCAAAACGTAGCAAGCGATCATTTTTCTCAAGTCCAAGAAAATGTCTGAGTATGCGATGGCGATGCTTTTCGCCGAGTTCTTTCACAAACACGGTGGGTTTGCTTTCGTTTTGCGTGGCTGACTCTTGATTTGAGCGTGCGCGTGGGTAGATATCGTCTGGATTCATCTTTAGCTCCTGGCGAATTGTGCGGTGCACAAGCTGACTTAGTTTAGCGTATTCTCTGTCTCAGGCAAACTGATTTAACGCAAACCATCATTATCGAGACCTCTGCACCAACTACTGCGCGGCCAAATTTGAAGCCGGCGATGCTCGCTGTCGAAGTACGGCAAGGCGAAACAACGATGTCAGCGTCTGTTTGCGCAGGTTCTGCAGCAAATCTTGTTACGGCTATCGCTGCGCACCAGATGCGCCAGTTCTTTCGTAGGCATTGTCAGAGCTTAGCTCAAGGTCGCTTTAGCACGGGCACGTATTGCCGCCACACGAGCCAGTTTCAAGGCCTGTGGTATACGTTTTGCCGCTTCTGGCTGATTCGCAAATTGTGCAGCAATGTCGCCGCCCTTGATCGCTTGTGCGGCAAGCAAGGCGGTACGCCAGTTTGTTAAGTCTAATCGCGCTTGCTCTGCTGATGCTAAGAATTCGCCATGGGTTTCTGCCAATTCCAATAACTCTAGCATACGCTGGGGCCGACGCCAGGCATCACAGGCCGAGAAACTATCAACCATGGCTTCTGCGGTGAGCGTCGTGGTCTGCCAAAGAGAATGTGCCTGGCGCAAATACAATAAGGCGAGATCGCGGGCATCCGCCGGGCAGCGCAGATGCTGGCAACTGTGTTCGGCATGTTGCAATTGTTGCGGGCTGATAGGGTGGTCGGCAGGCGAAATACTGACAGCTTGTATCAAGCCATACAGCATTAATGCAAAGCGTTGCGCTAAGCGAAGCTGCGCGCTGGCAGCCAGATTGACTAAATCTGCCAGCTGTTGAATTTGCTGATCGGCTTCATGAGGGGAAACGCCCACGGGCAAATCCAGTGATTCAGGCAAAAGGCGTGGCAAGGCGGTGCAAGCCGCCAGCACTTCCAACATGCGTCCTGGCTTTTGTTCCATCAAGCCTTTGGCGAACTCTTGCCAGACTCGCTCAGGCACTAAGGCATCAACCTCGCCAGCATCGACCATTTGCCGCATCAATAGCATGGTTTCATCAGCGATACGGAATTCGCGTGGCATGCTGGCATAGCGTGCGGCAAAGCGCGCGGTACGTAAAACCCTGACCGGATCTTCGGCAAACGCAGGTGAGACGTGGCGCAAAATCCCCGCTTGTAAATCGGCGACGCCGTGAAATGGATCAATCAGGCTACCATCTGCTGCTTTAGCGATGGCGTTAATGGTCAGATCGCGTCGCGATAAATCTTGCTCAAGCGTGACATCAGGGGCACTGTAACAGCTAAAACCTTTGTAACCTGCAGCCGTTTTTCTTTCTGTACGTGCGAGCGCATATTCTTCATGACTTTTGGGATGCAGAAAGACTGGGAAATCTTGCCCTACCGCGATAAAACCACGCGCCAGCATCTCGTCAGGTGTCGAGCCCACGACCACGTAATCGCGATCTTTGCCGTCCAGACCGAGTAATTCATCGCGCACTGCACCACCGACTAAGTAAATGTCCAGACCGGCACAAATTGGATCGAGATAACTCATTGCGTGAATTTACTTCGGACTATCGGGCAAATTATCAATCGCCTCGATGCATTCAATTTCCATTTCAGCTTCACGTATCCAACTTGCTACGGCTGGATGTTCGCGTACGCGCTCGGTATAGGCTTGCAAGGCTGGAGCCAGCGCAACGCCATAGGTATGAAAGCGCATCACCACAGGGGCAAAAAAGGCGTCCGCAATTGAAAACTCGCCATATAAAAATCCATGAGGGCCAGCCTCTGCCAGACAATCTTCCCAGATTTCAGAAATCCTCCCTATATCGGCTTGTGCGCCTATACTGCGCCCTTTGCCAGGGTGACGGCCACGTATATTCATGGGCATGTCGTTACGCAAAGCGTGAAAGCCAGCATGCATTTCGGCACAAATACTGCGTGCATGAGCCCGTGCTGCATGGTTTTCCGGCCATAAATTCAAGATAGGAAATTGCTCGGCCAGGTATTCGCAAATCGCTAAGGAATCCCAAACTGTTAATTCATGATCGATCAGTATCGGTAATTTTCCGGCCGCTGAAATTTCTGCGATGCGGCTCGTGGTATCCGGCTGGCGTAAGGGAATCCGAATTTCTTCGAATGGAATCGCAAAGGCTTTTAATACCAGCCAGGGGCGCATCGACCAGGACGAATAATTTTTATTGCCTATGACCAGCTTCAGACGATTTGGGTGTTTGCCTAAAATCTGTTGTAATACAGGTTGAGTTAAGGTATCTGACATAAGCTTTCTCAATGTGCATCGGGAATATCTGCATCATTTGCAGATAAACCTTTGGGACTGACCACGCCTAGCCGCGCCTTCAGCGATTGTGGTTTTTTTTCCAGCAAAGCAGCGTAATAAGTGGCATTCGATAATACGTTTTTGACGTAGGTGCGGGTTTCGTTGAAAGGAATGCTTTCCGCAAAAATCGCCCCTTCAACTGACTTGGTGAGTTTCGAGCGCCAGGCGCGTGGTCGCCCCGGCCCCGCATTGTAAGCCGCTGATGCCAGCGCTTGCGAACCACCGAGGTCAGATAACACCATGTTGAGGTAATTAGTCCCGAGCGCGATATTGGTTTCGACATCATTGACCTGATTGGGCACATAATTGCCCAAACCGATTTTCTTCGCGACATAGCGTGCAGTGGCTGGCATCAATTGCATTAAGCCTGAGGCACCAACATGTGATTTAGCATTCATCACGAAACGCGATTCCTGACGTATTAAGCCATATACCCAAGCCATATCCATGCCCAGATTTTGTGTGGCCTTATACATATTCTCGTTAAACGGTGTGGGAAAGCGCTGATTAAAATCGACTTCACTGCGGGTACGATCCGACGTATTCACCATACGATCCAGCAAATTGTTTTGACGCGCCAATTCAGCGGCGACTAAGTGCTGGCGCTCATTCATTTTACGTAATTCCCAGTTCCATTCACGTGTGCCTTCAAAACGCAAATTCATGGAGTAAAAGCGTAAGGCACGTTGCAGATTAGGATTGCGTTCAAGCGGCGCTAATTCCTCAGCGCTGATGGGTTTGCTGCTGGCCGGCACACCAATTTTTTGGTTGCCTTCTTCCAGCGCCAGTTGACCATAAAAATGGTGTTGCTCAGCGATACTGGCAAATAAGGGGCGTGCTTCGTCTGGCCTGCCCTCTGCTTTATAGGCTCGACCTAACCAGTATATCCAGGCGGGATCTTGTTTTAAGTTGGCGGGCATGCTCAGTATCGACTGCTTGACGAATTTCCAGTCGAGTTCGCGTAAGCCACTGCGTACACGCCAGGCATAAGCTTCCTGGGTCAAATTAACTTGGCCCGCTTTTTTCCAATAACTCACGGCTTCGGGTTCGAGCTTAAATGCCGCCTGGTAAGCAATTTGTGCCCAAGCCAAGGCTTGCAAATCGTCACTAAGTTGATTTTTATGCCGCTGCAAGCTTGCAGCGGCGGCCTCGCTATCGGACTTGGCGGCACGTCCCAAGGCCAACACATACAATTCTTGGCCTGACTGGGAGGCGTCGGGGCCGCGCTTGAGCAAGGCCTGGGGCTTATCCCAGGCTTCATTGAGGGCTTTGTCATTCAGTTTTAACCAGCTGGCCAGGCGTTTTGCTAAGGGCAGTGCATTGTTTTCGGCAGCCATACGCAATTGCGCATACAAGTCGCCCTGACTGAATTGTTTTTGTTCATAGAGTTGTGCCACCAGGGCATAGCACCCTTCACCATAATCACGCGGCGAATTAAGTAGCAAGCGCGCTTCTTGCGCAATTTTTTGTTGTTTGAGCGCTTTACTCAGCAAGGCATAGCAGCGTAATTGGTTGTCGTCAGCGACGACAAATAAAGGGTAATGTTGCTCAAATAATTCCCACTCGCCACGACGTCCAAGTAATAAAAGCCAGTCGTTACGCAAACGGTCTGCGATTGCGCTGCCTTCATATTGCTTTAAAAAGTCGCGGATTTCCTGATAACTGGCTTGATTTAAGCGAGGGCGTAAGCGGTAGTAATCGACGTAAGAAGGAATGTCATAATTTTTCAAGGCCGTTGCATAGTCTGCCGCCGCCTTGGCATCGTCGTGCAGAGCCGCATCACGTAAAGCCATAAAGCGATCATCGTCATTAACGAAACTCTTGACCGCACCGCTGGGCTTTGCCGCGGCGGTGATGCTCAGACCGGTGAGTGCGCAAGCCAGTAAAATCTGACTAGTCTGGTGTTTTACTATTTTTGTATTCCACTTCATAATTGACTGGCTTAGCCCAAACTACATCCTATGCTGGCAACGGCGCAGACTTGGGAAAATTATTGCGATTGATAATGACAGTATGACACAGCCAGATATATCTGCCCAGCATTCTGCAGCGACTGCAGAGCGACAAAAATTGCGTCAGTTTTTCTTGAAACAGAGGCAAGCACTCTCCGCCCAGGATAAACAATTGGCGGATCAATCACTTTGCCAAAAAGTTGTGCACTGGCATCAGCAGCAACGGCCATCTTGTCTCGGTGTATATTGGCCGATTAAGGGGGAACCTGATTTGTTGCCGGCCTACCAGCGCTTGCAAGATCAGGGCTATGCTTTGGCTTTACCCAGAGTGGTGCAAGCAGGGCAAGCCCTGGAATTTTGTCTGTGGCAGCAAGGCAGCGTCTTGCAAAAAGATCGTTACGGTATTCCCACTCCTGCAGAGCAGGCGCCGATTGTTAAACCCGATGCCTTATTAATTCCCTGTGTAGGATTTAATCCCGACAAGTTTCGCTTAGGCTATGGCGGTGGCTTTTATGACCGGACGCTGGCATTATCGCCCCGGCCCTATGCCCTCGGTATTGCTTATGCTTGCCTGGCAGGGGATTTTGCCGTTGCAGAATACGATATTGCGATGGATCAAATTCTGACCGAAGTGTAATAGCTCATGATGTTTAGCGTCGAATAAAAAAGCCTGCGTCGCAAACTACGAGGCAGGCTTTTTTAGTAATGCTGGGTTTAGTCGCGTAAGGCGATTAATAAACGCAATACATACCAGAACATCAGCGCGACCGACGCGAACAACTCTAAGGCTGCACCGACGTAGCGATCTTCAGGGTAGTGATGGATTACGTTTGACGCATCATACAAAATTGCAGCGCCAGCAAAAGCTATCATCGCAACGCTGAAGAATACGCCTAACTGGAAACCAAATATCACGCCACCGACGATTAAGATCAGGGCAACTATAGCCGCCCATTTTAAAATCGCGCCAAGGAAAGAAAAGTCTTTGCGTGATACATAAGCCACCATGACCAGGGCCACTGTTGCTAATACGGTGATCAAGCCAGCATTGGCGATGGCACCCGGGGCGACTTTATTTGCGATCGATAAAATCGGTACAAAAATAATGGCTTCAGCGAACACATAGATTGCCAGCGCCGCATACTGAGCAGTCAGACTCGTTACCGTATGCGCGGCGCGCGAAGCGAGCCAGCCTATCAGCATAAAGGCGCCGATGACGACGAGCCAGGACATGCTCAGCATGGCTTTGGCAATGATGTCGGCTAAGCCAGACTTGAATAATGCAACTTCAATCGCGGTGAAGGCCAGGATGGCACCACCTAAATGATTGAAGGTTTTACCAATAAATCGCTCACGGGCTGGGCCGTAAGAGTCTTGCGATTGGGTCAGTTCCATGAAGATCCTCGCTGAATGAAATAGCTAAATACGAGCTAAAGTTATTACGATTACAAAAACAAAATCATTGTAGCCCAGCTTTGTGCTTTTCAGTGTTTTGTTACGACTAAAGTATACAATTTGAATTTTGTAACAGATGACTGAGTGCTTAGAAAATTTGTGGCTACTCTATCAATAACCCAATGCCGCGCCATCGGGATTGCGTGGATCAGAAAAACCTTCGAACTGATTGGCCTTAATTTGTATGGTCTGGGTTTTGCCTAATACCGGGGCGAGTTTTAAGTTTTGGCCTTTTTGTTGCAACAGATTGAGCGTGTCCTGGCTGATGCCTTTTTCATACCTCAGTTGATCGGGTTGCCATTGTTGATGTATGCGCGGGCTGATGGTGGCTTCAGCGGAATTCATGCCAAAATCCAAAACATTGACGATGGTTTGCAAAGTGGTGGTGATGATGCGGCTACCGCCTGGGCTGCCAGTGATCAAAATGGGTTTATTGTCTTTTAAGACGATGGTCGGCGACATTGAGCTAAGCGGTCGTTTAAGTGGTGCGACCGAGTTAGCGTCACCTCCAGTTAAGCCAAAGGCATTTGGCACGCCCGCTTTGATGGCAAAATCATCCATCTCATTGTTTAATAATATCCCCGTGCCCTCTGCGACAATCGCACTGCCAAAATTTAAATTCAGGGTATAGGTTGTGGCAACCGCGTTACCCCAACGGTCAGCGGTACTGTAATGGGTGGTTTGTTCACTTTCATGAACTTGCGGGCGTCCAGGTTTAATGTCACTGGCTGGTCTGGCCTTGTCCAGACTGATTTGCTTGACTAACTGATTGGCATAAGATTTTGCCGTTATGCCCTTTAATGGTACGCGATAAAAATCCGGGTCGCCGAGGTATTCCGAACGATCAGCATAAGCCAGCTTCATGACTTCGCTGTATTGATGCAATGTGGCTGCGCTATTGGCGCCTTGCTGCGCTAATGGGAAGTGTTCCAGCATATTTAGCATTTGTACGATGTGGACGCCACCCGAGCTAGGCGGCGGCATAGCAACTATCTGATAGCCTCGATAATCTCCTTTAACGACGGGACGCCAGACCGCGCGATAATTACGTAAATCTTCAAGTCGTATCAGGCCTTGGTGTTTCGACATTTCAGCCGCAATTTTTTCAGCGATCCAGCCCTGATAAAACGCTTTGCTACCCTGTGCAGCAATAGCTTTGAGCGACTTGGCAAGATCGTCTTGTCTTAAGATTTCACCGGCAATTAAGGGCCGCTCGCCTTTAAAAAATATAGCTCTGGTGGCAGGCCAGCGACTTAATTCGGTTTTAGATGACTGCAATAATTCGGCCAGATGCGCGCTGATTGCGAAACCTTGCTCCGCCAGGCGGATGGCAGGTTGCAGTAATTCTGACCAGGCTAAACTACCAAGTTTCTGATGTGCGGCCTCCATCCCAGCGACTGTGCCCGGCACGCCAACGGCCAAATGCGAAAACCAGGAAGCGCGTGGAATAACTTTGCCATCTTTATCTAAAAACATATCGCGATGCGCTTTTTCAGGCGCCAGCTCACGAAAATCCAAGGCGAAGTCTTGCCCATTTTTACCATCATGTATCACCATGAAGCCACCACCACCGATATTGCCCGCATTGGGCAAGACCACTGCCAGAGCGAAGCCAACAGCGATGGCCGCGTCAACCGCATTGCCACCGCGCTGTAATATCGCTTGACCGACTTCACTAGCCAGACGTTGCTCACTGACCACCATGCCTTGCTTAGCTTGAACTGGACTGATAATTGGGTAACTGGTGTCATAACGAACACCACTGGCGATTTGTGCCGTGGCAGGTAGTTGGAATGCCAGCGCTAAGCTGGCGCAGAGTAGGGTGGATTTAAGCAGACGAGGGATAGGCAAGGTTCACTCCTTTTTTGACGACTTACGCAAAACAAAGGCGAGCGGTATTGTGTTCGCCAAGCCGTACAACTTTACGGCCTTTGCCTTCTTAGCTGACCAGCATAATTTTGCATATGTTCTTTTATTTGGCTACGTTGATGGTATCACTAACAATAAAAGCAACAGCATGAAGTCGCAAAGTATAACCTGCTTCTGGGGGCAGTGAATTAGTCGGGGAAAATTCAAGCGCCAGGCAGGTTGTGGCAAGGTTAATGGCGATAGGCGTTGTCCTTGCTGAACAAGCCAACCCGACACAGCGACTTAATTTAAGCGCTGAACGGGATTTAATTGAAACTTGCTTCGCTAAGACTGTTGGAAGTGCTTATTGTTTAGAGGGAATCATCAATGTTACGACTTCCTGATGGATATTCGTTCTAGCCCCTAAAGGATCTGCTCATCTGGTAGGAAAGTGTTCTTAATGGAGATTCATTTATTAAGATTCAATGAATTTCAGTGTATGAACAAAAAAAACCGCCCGAAGGCGGTTTCTTTTTTTTGCGAAACTAAATGAATTAGTTTGCTGCGTCCGATGCTGCACCAGCAGTAACCACTGCTTGAGCGATAGTCTGATCGGCACCATGGCTAACCACGCTAACGCCTTTTGGCAAAGCCAATTGCGAAGCATGGATAGATTGACCTGCTTCGATTTTCGACAGATCAACTTCGATAAATTCTGGCAAATCAGCTGGCAAGCACGATACGTCGAGATCAACCGCAACGTGAGAGATGATTGCGCCACCCAGTTTAACAGCTGGAGATACATCACCGTTTACGAAGTGCAGAGGCACTTTAACGTGCAATTTTTTGTTAGGGTCTACGCGTTGGAAATCTACGTGCAAAACTAATTGTTTGTATGCGTGCATTTGGAAATCGCGCAATACAACTTTTTCTGCTTTACCATCTACTTCCAGATCCAGGATAGACGAATGGAAAGCTTCTTTTTTCAATGCGTAGAACAGGCTGTTGTGATCCAAAGCGATAGCTGCTGGTGTCTCAGTACCACCGTAGATGATGCCTGGGGTTTGGCCAGCGCGGCGCAGGCGGCGGCTCGCTCCGGTCCCCTGCTCTTTGCGTGCAAATGCGATAACTTTCATAATAACTCCAAAATGTGCAAAACTTTGTTTTGCGGTTGCTATCCCCGCGACCAGGGATAGATGAAACAACGCTGCCTGGGCAGGCAGCGTCAGAAAACTTAGTCCGTGAATAAGGACATCACCGACTCGCCTTTGGTGATGCGGCGGAAGGTTTCCGCTAACAAACTATCGCAAGATAATTGGCGGATTTTGCTGCAAGCACGGGCGGCTTCGGTTAATGGGATGGTGTCAGTAACGACTAATTCATCGAGTGGCGAATTGCTGATGCGGTCTATCGCCGGACCCGATAAAACAGGGTGAGTACAATAGGCCAGCACTTTTTTCGCGCCACGTTCTTTTAAGACTTCAGCGGCTTTAACCAGCGTACCAGCGGTGTCAACCATGTCGTCCATGATCACGCAGTTACGGCCTTCGACTTCACCGATGATGTTCATGACTTCCGAAACATTCGCTTTCGGGCGGCGTTTGTCGATAATCGCCAGATCACAATTCAAGCGTTTTGCCAAGGCACGGGCACGAACTACACCACCAACGTCAGGCGAAACTACTAACAAATCGTCGTAATTTTTTGCAATTAAGTCACCCAGCAAGATAGGCGAGGCGTAGATATTGTCGACCGGAATATCGAAGAAACCCTGAATTTGGTCGGCATGCAAATCCATGATGATAACGCGGTCAACGCCTGCGTTTTCGAGCATGTTTGCTACCACTTTGGCCGAAATCGCAACGCGTGCCGAACGCGGGCGGCGGTCTTGACGGGCATAACCAAAATAAGGAATTGCAGCAGTGATGCGGCCAGCGGAAGCGCGTTTTAAGGCGTCAACCATCAGCATGATTTCCATCAGGTTGTCATTCGTCGGAGCGCAAGTGGATTGCAAGACAAAAATATCTTTACCACGAACGTTTTCATTGATTTCAACGGCCACTTCACCATCGGAGAAGCGGGAAACATCGGCTTTGCCGAGTGGTATTCCAAGTTGTTTAGCAACGCCGATAGCTAGTGCAGGATTGGCATTACCAGTGAAAACCATCATGTTGTCGTGTACGCGAGCGTGTGCCATGGCTGACCTGTCGACTGGAGAGTAAGGCTGGCTGATTGTGAAAATGCAAAGCCGAGCGTGAAATTAAAAAGCCGCCGCAAGTTTAAGTGCGGCGGCTTGCATTAATGGCAGGGGAAAAAGGATTCGAACCTTTGCATGCCGGAATCAAAATCCGGTGCCTTAACCAGCTTGGCGATTCCCCTACACTAACCGTTTATCTGACGCCTGAGAACTTCGCTATTTTAGCGTGAATCAGTCGGCAGACCAAATCTTTTTAATCGTTCAGTAACTCGCGCATAGGATGAAAATCAATCGATTTTGCGATCCATGCTTTCCAGTCAGTTGACAATTCTTGCAGAGCTTGCTGTGCTGCGTCAAGTGTTGCAAACGCGCAAAAAACACATGCTCCTGAACCTGTCATCTTCGCATCCCCATATTTTGCTAGAGCAACGAGTGCCTTGTCAACCTCTGGGAATAATCGACTGGCGACTGCCTGAAGATCATTTTTCCAGTTCGCTGCTGCGTCACTGGGAAAGTCCGCTATTCTGACGGCTGGGGTATTTCTTGTCAAGCCCTGATCTTTAAAAATTAATGGCGTGGGCACGTGTACCCCGGGTTCTATCACTACAAAGTAGCGTTTGGGCGTGCTTAGGGCTTGCAATGCTTCGCCCACACCTTCGGCAAACGCATTTTGTCCAAAGATGAAGAAAGGCACGTCGGCACCTAATTGCAGACCAAGCGCCATTAATTCGCGGCGGGTTAAGCCGGTTTGCCAGAGATGATTCAGTGCGATGAGGGTGCTTGCGGCATCCGAAGAACCACCGCCTAAGCCGCCGCCCATGGGTAATTGCTTGTGTAAGCGTATGGCGGCGCCAAACTTGCATTGCGTTTGGCTTTGCAGCAAACGTGCCGCCCGCACCACCAGGTCGTCGTCTGCTGCGACTCCCTGAACTTCATTTAAGCGCTGAATTTCACCCGTGCTGGTGCGATAAAAATCCAGCGTGTCAGCGTAATCGATTAACTGGAAAGCCGTTTGCAAAAGGTGGTAACCGTCGCTGCGCCGTCCAGTCACATGCAAAAATAAATTCAATTTGGCGGGCGCGGCGCAACCAAGTAATTCTGTGGCACTCATTCGTTTTGATTCCAGTCATCGATGATGATGCTGACGCGAAGCTCGCCGGTTTGCTCAGTATAACGTTGCATGTCCAGGCGTTTCGGGCGCACTCCTTGCCAACTCGCAAAGCGTAATTGCCACCCCTCAGTTTGCAAGGTTTGGTCGCCAGCTATCAGTTTTTCTAAGCCAGATGGGCGCTGGACAAAGCCTTGTAGCCAGTAAGCCAGACTGGCGCTGGGTAAGGACCAGCCCAGATTTTCTTGCAGTAATTGGTCGACAGTCGCGGCTTCCAGTAAGGGCTTGCCTGGTCTGCGCAAACTTGCGCCGTTACGGGTCTGTACGATTTCCGCCTCGGTTTGTCCCAGACGATTGCTTAGCTGCAGGGTTAAATCGGTTTGCCCTTGTTGCCAATTGAAATTGGCGGGCAAGTTCTGCGGTTTGCCATTGTGTTCATAGACGATAGAAATCCGGCCGCTGACTTGAAATTCGGTTTGATAAGTAAGTGCCTGGCTTGCCTGCTGCGCCTTAGTTGCAGGCGCAGCGCTTGAGTTCTGTTGCTGCAAAGGAAGTTGGTTGCAAGCACTTAAACTCACCCAGCTAGCTAGCGCGAGACCGCGCCAACATCTGCTGAGTTTTATTAATGAGGGGGAGTATCGCTTAATCTGCATTCAAAACGTGCGTAAAATCTGCGTAATAAAGGGTGGAGTGATTATACTGCCGGGGAGTATCAGGGATTTACCTGGAGCCGTTGCAAAGTATTTTTTAAGTTGCTGCTATCCGGGTTTTTTCCTAAGGCATCACGCCAGAGTGTTCTGGCCTGATCGCGTTGCCCGCGTGCCCACAGCACTTCACCTAAATGCGCGGCGATTTCGGCGTCGGCGCGTAATTCGTAGGCGCGGCGCAAGACTTGTTCGGCTTCATCATGGCGACCTAAGCGGAATTTGACCCAACCCAGACTATCGAGGATATATGGATCGTCGGGGGCGAGTTCATTCGCTTTCTGGATTAATTGCAGGGCTTCGTCGAGCTTGATATTGCGGTCTGCCAGCGAATAACCAAGGGCGTTATAGGCGTGTTGGCTTTGTGGTGCGATGACGATCAGGCGACGTAAATAGGTTTCCATTTCGTCCAGGTCATTGCGCGCCTCGGCCAGCATCGCCAGATCATACATTAAGTCGGGTTGTTCTTTGATTTGCTGTAAAGCGTCGAGCAAGACCGTGCGCGCGCCTTGTTGATCGCCCGATTCTTTGAGTAAGCTGGCTTCGGCTTGCACCAATTGCACGTGCTCGGCTTCGGTATTGACTTTGATTTTGTGTAAAAAGTCGCGTGCTTGTTGCAGGTTTCCTTGTTCGGCATACAAATTCGCCCGTCTTAGCTGTGCTGTCAGCCAGGCTGGATTGCGTCCGTCAAACGATTCGACTTGCGCCAGCCAGTCGTGCGCACCGTTATAATCCTTGCGTGCCAGAGCCAGTCGGGCCAGATTCAGTAAGGCATTGCTGGGATCATTCGAGGCTTCATTGCTGCGCTTTTCAACTTCACTCAGATAATTGCGCAGGTAAGTTTCTGCTTGCTGATTTTGCCCGGCTTCCATCGCCAGTATGCCCAGTGTGTATATGACTTGATAATCGTCAGGTTTATCTTTAAGTAAGCGTTGAAATTCGACCGTGGCTTGCAAATAGCGTTTCAATTCAAGCAGTATGCTGCCGTAAGCGAGTCTGACTTCGCGCGCCTCTGGGTGTTTTTGCAAGAAGTTCTCCAACTCTTGCGCTGCTGCTTCGGGTTTGCTGGCTTGCGCCAAAGTCAGTATCGCCAGTTGCGAATCACTGCGTTTTTCCAGCACTAAGCGCGCTTCTTGCACAGCACGCGAGCTGTCATTCATTTGCTGGGCGGCTTGCGCTAAAGCCAGGTGCGCATCCGGGCTGGCTAAATACGGTTGCAGCAGCGCTTCCAAGCTTGCAAACGCAGCTTTTTTGTCGCGCGCGCGGGCAAGTAAGCGCTGTACTTGCAGCATCAATGCGGCATATTGCGTGGGTTGCGCCTGTTTGAGTTTTTCTGTGTAGATCGTCTGAATTTCAGCGAGATTGTTATACATCACCATGAAACCCAGGTAATACTGGGTTGCTTCGGCGGATTGTGGTGCTAATTCCCGCCATAAACGTATCGCTGCCAGTGCTTCATTCGATTGCCGGACGGCCAGCGCGATTTCGGCGCAACGTCGCGCCAGACGCGGGTCGCGCGTTTGTTGGGCGAGCGAATACAAGGTGACATACGCGGCTTGCCAGCTACCACGTTGAAAAGCAATTTCCGCAGTGACGATTTTGTACAGTAATTCGTCGGTCAGTTTTTGTTTGGGCAAGCTTTCATCAACGCTGGGTTTGGCATCCTCATCATCATCGTCGGTTTCGGTTTTGGCATTCGCGACAGGCGAGGCGGGCGTCGCTGTATTTGCTGCGACTTTAGGTGCGAGTGAGTCGGCCTGATCTTGTTTTAAGGGCGCGTGTGAGCAGGCGATCAAGACGCTGCTGCAGGCGCTTAACATCAACACGCGGCTAACGCCTGAAACTGCGGTAGGGTTAAAATAGGCTGAAATTAATTGTGCAATAGTTTTCAAAGCTGACCTGTCGTCGGACATGAGTGTGTGGGTAATAAGGCTTACGCAAAAATAAACTTGTTGGTAGTGGCTGGACTTACCGGATCATCGTACAGTGTAGCTTGGCCTGTTCGCATAGCCGTTTTTGCATGAGCTTAAATTGTATGCTGAAGCTGTCTGGCAGCACCAGCCACAGAAAGTTCCAAATTGTAATCGCAACTCGACAGAAATCAGTCTGTGCTTTAAAACATCGCAAATAACAAGACGTTTATCCGCAAATCTATGCCTGAATTACCTGAAGTTGAAGTGACACGTTTAGGTGTCCACCCCCATGTGCATCAGCAAATCGTCGAAGCTGTGGTGTTTCGTCGTGATGGTTTGCGTTGGCCCTTTCCACTCAATTTAGCAGAATTCATACAAGGACGCCCAGTTTTATCAAGCTCGCGTCGTGGTAAGTATTTATTGCTGCATTTCAGTAGTGGCAGTTTGCTGATACATCTCGGTATGTCGGGACATTTACGTATAGTTCCACGTGATACCCCCGTCGCTAAGCATGAACATTTTGATCTGGTATTTGCCCATCAGGTCTTGCGGCTGACTGACCCACGCCGCTTTGGTGCGGTGCTCTGGCATGCCGGACCTGACTGGCAAACTCATCCCTTGTTGCTTAAACTGGGCGTAGAGCCCTTGTCGCCCGAATTTGACGGCAAATTGTTATACCAACTTAGCCGGGGACGCAGTAGCAGTATTAAGCAATTTTTATTGCAAGGTGAGGCGGTGGTCGGGGTCGGCAATATCTATGCCTCGGAGAGTTTGTTTAAGGCTGGTATCAAGCCACAGACTGCTGCTGGGAAAATCAGTCTGGCGCGCTATCACAAGTTGGCACTTGCTATCGAGGAAACTCTGCGTGCAGCAATTGCAAAAGGCGGTAGTAGCTTAAAAGATTTTGTCGGTGTCGATGGTCAGTCTGGCTATTTTCAGCAAAGCTATTTTGTCTATGATCGTAGTGGCGAACCTTGCCGGATTTGTGGTATACCAATAAAACAAATACTACAAGGCCAGCGCTCGACTTTTTATTGTCAAAATTGCCAAAAATAGCACAAAATAGCCGTCAAAAAGCCGCAAAATTGTGAGCAAATATAGTTTTCGGCAGTAATTTTTAGTACTTGCCTATATACTAGTACCACTGAGAATATTGACTGAGGGTAACATGAGCAATCTGGTTCAAAAATTCCAAGAATACAGCGACTGGCGCAAGGCCGTAGTGTCTGCGCTCGAGCAGTATCGCAACTGGATACGTGGATCGGATATGAGTGATGCCGCCACCGATCAACGCCTTGCCAGACTGATGGAGCGCTTAGCTGATGATAAATTGGCCATTGCTTTTGTCGCTGAGTTTTCGCGCGGTAAATCCGAATTGATCAATGCGATCTTTTTTGCCGATTATGGCCAGCGCATCTTACCTTCCTCGGCTGGACGCACTACCATGTGTCCGACTGAATTGCTGTACGACGATACCATACCTCCATGCATACGCTTATTGCCGATAGAAACCCGGGCTGATGCGCAATCGACCAGTGAATACAAAGGGCAAAATCATGTCTGGACGGTGTTGCCCTTAAATATCAATTCCGGCGATGGCATGCTCGAAGCGTTCAAGCAAGTCAGTCAAACTAAAAAAGTTTCTGTTGAGCAAGCTAAATCTTATGGCTTATTCGATGAAGAAGATCCCGATGCCGCGCTCGAAATCGATGAAAATGGTTTGGTCGAAATTTCACAATGGCGCCATGCGATTATCAATTTCCCGCATCCTTTACTAAAAGAAGGCTTAATCATTGTCGATACCCCAGGCCTAAACGCTATCGGTACCGAGCCTGAGCTGACCTTAAACCTGATCCCGAATGCTCATGCTGTGCTATTTATTCTGGCCGCTGATACTGGTGTTACCAAGAGCGATATTGATGTCTGGCGTAATCACATAGGCTCGGGACCAGGACGCATGGTCGTGATGAATAAAATCGACGCGATGTGGGATGAATTACGCACACCGGAAGAAATCGAAACTCAGTTAAAACGGCAAGTCGCCACAGTGGCCGCTACCCTGGCTCTGGAAGAGAAACAAGTGTTCCCGATTTCCGCGCAAAAAGGCTTAGTCGCGAAAATCAATAAAGACGCGCCGCTGTTAGCGAAGAGTCGCTTACCAACCCTGGAATATGCCTTATCGCGTGAATTAATCCCGGCTAAACAAGACATCATCCGCAATCAGCTGGCGACCGAGTTACATGAAATTACCAGCGCTCAGCAAGCCATCGTCACCGCCCGCAAACGCAGCGTGCACGAGCAAATGCTGGAATTAAAAAGCTTGCGCGGTAAGAATATGAACGTGATCGAGCACATGATGAAACGTGTCGATGCTGAGAAAAAAGAATTCGATGCGAGTTTAATACGCATGCAAGGCACACGCAAAGTTTTCACCAGCTTATCGACCGAGGTTTACACCAGCCTGGGGATGGATATCTTACGCGAAGAAATCCGTGTCGCCCGCGAAAATATGGAAAGCAGTAAGTTCTCAGTAGGCTTGCGTGACGCTGTTAAGCAATTCTTTGCGCATGTGAAGTTGAATCTGATTACCTCGTCGAAAAAAATTGATGAAATCGCGGCCATGATGACCGTCATGTATCGTAAGTTTTCGACAGAACATGGTTTAGCCCTGTCGGCACCGATGGCGTTTTCCTTGGATAAGTACATGAAGGAAGTGGAGGCCATAGAAGCGGTGTTCCAAAAACAATTCAGCACCGCGACTTTGCTGACGACGCCGCAAGTCGTGTTGATGCAAAAGTTCTTTGATTCTGTGGCAGCCCGCGTCAAGCAAAGCTTTGTGCAAGCAAATCGCGACGTTGAAGCCTGGCAAAAGGTGGTGATGGCACCACTGGAAGCACAAATTCGTGAACATAAAGCGCAGCTCAAAAATCGCATGCAATCGATACAACGCATCCACGTTGCTACCGATAGTCTGGAAGATAAAATAGCCAGCTTTGAAGCCATGCAAGCGGAAGTGGATGCTCAAAAAGACAGCCTTAGCCAATTAGAAGAAAATCTGAATACGGCGTTGAGTGCCGAGGTCGGGAATTTACGAGTCGCAGCCTGATGTCAGATGTTGTCAAGACGCGGCGCCCTAAACAAAAGTTACTGGCGCCGCAGAGTACTTTCCCTTTCGCACAATTACTGATTACCTGGCAAAAGCAAGCCGGTCGCCATCATTTACCCTGGCAGCATGATCGCAGCGCCTACAAAGTCTGGCTTTCTGAAATTATGTTGCAGCAAACTCAGGTGACTACGGTGCTGCCTTACTATCAGCGTTTCCTTCAGTCGTTTCCTGACGTGCAGAGTTTGGCAGCGGCTGAAACTGAACAAGTGTTAGCGCATTGGAGTGGTTTGGGTTATTACACCCGAGCGCGGAATTTGCATGCTTGTGCCAAACGCGTGGTAGCCGAGTTTGACGGGGAATTCCCTTCTGACCCTCAGCAACTGGCTGACTTACCCGGCATCGGTCGTTCCACCGCGGCGGCGATTGCCGCGTTTGCCTATCAAAAGAATGCAGCAATTCTGGATGGCAATGTTAAGCGGGTACTGACACGAGTTTACGCAATTGCGGGTTTTCCAGGTGAAAAGGCGGTGGAAAATCAACTCTGGGAATTAGCCGAAAGTCTCTTGCCAGAACAAGACATCATCGCCTATACCCAGGGTTTAATGGACTTAGGTGCGACTTTGTGCACACGCAGTAAACCCTCCTGCCAGCGTTGTCCCATGCAAGTACATTGTCAGGCGAATTTGAGCGGGCGCACGGCTGATTATCCTGAGCGTAAGCCTAAGGCAGTGCAGCGAGTGCGCCATGCTTTACTGTTAGTGTTACGCTGTGATGATCAAGTATTGCTTGAGCAACGGCCAGACACCGGGATTTGGGGTGGCTTATTATCTTTGCCCGAATGGAATGGTATGCTAGACCAGCAGCGTTATGAGGTAACGAAATTGCTGCCTGAGATACAAGCACGCTGGGGGCGATTGGGTGAAATTAAGACGGCGCAGGAATTGCCTGGAATTAGTCACGTGTTTTCTCATTTCCGACTTGAGGCGCAAATTCTGGAGCTAAATTTCTCGCACCGTAGCCCCTTGTTACAACAAAGCACGCAACGATGGCTGTCCTTGCAGCAAATTGCCGATGCAGCCTTGGCTGCCCCTATAAAGAATTTATTGCTGTCTCTGACCTAAGCCCGCGTCGCTCACGCATCAGTGAATGAATGCCATTGCTAGTGCCTGCACATGACAGAAATAGAGTACAGGATTCCTCCAGCGCTGCTTGCTGTATTTGTGCTCCACTTCCCGCATTAATCTTCGTTAATCACCATCAATCGACATCAATGTGGTTCACTGCCAGCATCTGGATTCAGCTATATTAATTCCATTTTTTCTTCTGTTTTTTGTTATATTTGTGCCTGCGCAGAGATCGCTTGAAGTTTTTGCTTTCTCCAGCAAGGTGAGGGTTGGTTCCTTACCTGTAAGTGCTTAAACCACTCTGATACTTTCCAGACCTTACAAACCGGTGCCTTGGCCTCAATGCGCCAGGCCTAGTCTCTGTTCTATGGATCTGAAGGAATGGTTTATAGTATGCGCACGCAGCGAGTTCGTAACGCGGTGCCGCTGAAAATCGCGAACTCTTATTGTTAACTCCGACTAACTGATTTACGTCAACGTACTAAGTTTGGCTGGCTCAGTTAAGAAAACGACACACTATGTTGAAGCAAGGAATTCTACTACGACGTATTTGTTTGCCAGCTTTGCTCTCGCTTAGTGCGAACTATGTTGCAGCTGCAGACATCGGCGCCTCGCTGGCGGTGAGTAAGGTAACATCGGTTACAGCAAATCCTAGTCTGACCATGCCATGCCGCCATCCTGATTTTGCGCAAGAAGTAAAATGCGGAACCTTAGTTCAGGCTCTGAGTCCGGATCAGCCAGATGGCGAGAAAATTCAATTGCACTACCTGGTGCTTCCCGCACAAGACAAGAATAAACTCAATGATCCTGTGATGTTACTGGCTGGCGGGCCTGGTCAGAGTGTTGTCACTCTGGCGGCTTATGCAAAATTAGCCTTATCCCGAAATAACCGGCGGCGCGATATAGTCTTACTCGATCAGCGTGGCACGGGTAAGAGTGCGCCCTTAAGCTGTGACGAATTTGATGATAGCTTCGCTATCAGTAAGCCCGATGAATTAGCGAAGCGAAGTGCGCAATGCCTGCAAAAACTCAAGGCATTAAAATACGGTGCGCTGGAAAATTTTTCCACAAGCATCGCAGTAAAAGATATTGAAGCCTTGCGACACCATTTGAATTACGACAGCTTGAATCTGGTCGGCGTTTCATACGGTACTCGTGTCGCGCTGGAATACCAACGACAATTTCCCGACAAAGTAAGGCGCATGGTGTTGGATGGCGTAGTGCCACCTGATCTGAGTCTGGCTTCGGGTGATGCCTGGCTATCCTTGCAGGGGGTATTTAAAGCTTGTGCGGAAGAAGTTGCCTGTCAGCGTAGTTATCCGGATTTGCCACAACGCTGGCATCGATTGTTGACGCAAGCCCCAACAACATATCGTTTTCCCCATCCGCGTACAGGGCAACTGATAAGCCGTGAAATTAATCCTGAGCTGATCATTAACATGGTACATAAGGTGTTGTATACCCCAGCAACGACCATGGTGTTGCCGTATGCGCTAAGCCAGGCGGCAGAAGGGAATTATTTGCCCTTAATTACCATTAGCAATGCGACGGGCAGGGCAGGGCCTGAGAGCCTGTTTTATGGCATGCATTTTTCAGTATGGTGTGCTGAGGCTGCCGCAATTCCCAATCCAACTAAGCCTGCGACCGACGAGATCGCAATGAGTATGGCCAAGGTTTATCAGGTGGTTTGCAAAGACTGGCCCAAGGCCAAAATTCCAGCCGGGTTTTATCAGATTAAACCAAGCGCGCAGGCGGTGCTTTTACTTAGCGGTGGTATTGATCCCGTGACACCCGAGAGTAAGGGCGAAAAAGTTGCGCAAGCCTTGGGTAAGAACAGCTTGCATATACGCTTGCGTAATGCGGGGCATGGCTTACTTATGCAAGGTTGTAGTCGTGATTTGGTGGAACGCTTCATCTCCGCTAAAACCGACGCCCTGGCCTTGCAAATCGATACGCAGTGTATCCGACAGATTCCGCGCCCACTGGCGTGGCAAGCCACGCAATTGCCAAGCGGAGAGCAATAATGATCATCGTTGATAATTTACATAAAGCCTTTGAACGTAGTGGTCAGAGAGCCTCGGGGAATTGGCGCAAAGCCTTGTCATGGCCAGGCAAGAAACAAAATGTTGACTTAATTCGTGCCGTTAACGGGGTCAGTTTCACGGCTCAGGATGGCAGCATTACGGGTTTGCTTGGTGCGAACGGCGCGGGTAAAACCACGACCTTGAAAATGATTGCATCCTTGCTCAAAGCCGACCAGGGCAGTATCGAGATAGATGGAAAAACGGTCAGTACCGACAGTAATGCGACTCAGGCGCATATAGGGATATTGTCGGATGCACGTGGCTTGTACCCACGATTAAGTGCGCGTGAAAACATTGAATATTATGGCCATTTGCATGGCATGAGTGCACAAGCTGCGAGCGCCCGGGCTACCCAGTTAGCTGATTGGCTGGATATGGGAGAAATTATGGAGCGTCGTACCGAAGGCTTTAGTCAGGGTGAAAAAATGAAGACTGCACTGGCGCGCGCTTTGGTGCACGACCCCAAGAATATTATTCTGGATGAGCCAACCAATGGCCTTGATGTGGTTGCGACGCGCGCGCTCAGAGAATTTTTGCGCTGGTTAAAAAGTCCCGAGGGCGGCAATAAATGCATCCTGTTCTCCACTCACATTATGCAAGAGGTGGAACGCTTGTGTGATACGGTCGTGGTGATTGCGCAAGGGCGTCGAATTACTCAAGGCAGCGTTAGTGAGTTGATGCAGCAAGCACAGCAAGATAATTTTGAAGATGCTTTCGTCAAACTGGCTTTTCTGGATAAACACAATAAGACCAAGGAAATGGCATGAAGAAAATTCTCGCTGTCTATCGCAAAGAGTTTATGGATGCACTACGTGATCGGCGCACTTTGCTGGTTGCATCATTGAGTTCTTTACTCGGTGTGCCAATTATGTTGTTGGTCTTCTCCACAGTGTTCAGTCAGGTGGAAAGCCAGGAAGAAAAACGTCTGGTTGTGGTGCAGGGTATTACCCATGCGCCGGCTCTGGAAAATTTCATCTTGCGTCAAGGTTATCAGATACAAGCTGCGCCAACCGATTACGAAGCACAATCGCGTTCGAAAAAACTGGAACAGCCAGTATTATTGGTCGAGGCGGGTTTCCAGGAAAAACTGTTAAGCGGGCAAAAGGCCAGGTTGGAAATAGCTTACGATAGCTCTAATCGCCAGGCCGAATTCGCGGTGCGACCTTTGAGACGCTTATTAGAAGCGTATTCCAACGAAAAGCTGGCACTTGATCTGGCCATGCGCGGGATTAGCGGGGAAGTGTTTCAGGCTATAGAGGTTCGTGAGAAACAGTTGCAAAAACCTGATGAGCGTAAAGCGACCTTAACCAGCGTCTTGCCAGTCATGGTGCTGGTCGCGATCGTATTAGGCGGTATGTATGCCGCAATTGACACAACGGCAGGCGAGCGCGAACGAGGATCGCTGGAGCCTCTGATGATGAATCCGGTGACTGGCACGCAATTAGTGTTAGGTAAATGGGCCGCCGTGGCCAGTATTTCCATGCTGATTGTGGTGATGACGGTGCTGAGCTTTTATCCGTCGCGCATGTTAATCAGCAATGAAACTCTGAAGGCTGAATTTCAGTTTTCGCTGAATGACGGAGCTTATTTTTTAATGGTACTCTTGCCTTTAGCCGCCGCGATGTCGGCGATACAGCTGGCGATTGCTACCGATAGCAAGAGTTTTAAAGAAGGCCAGGCACGGAGCACGATAGTCACTACTTTTATTCCCTTTACCTCGTTTATTCCTATGCTTTTTCCGGGCAAAGAACCTGCCTGGTTTGCCTGGGCGCCTTTGGTCGCGCATAATCAACTAATGAATCAAGTGTTACGTGGCGAAGCCATTTCCTGGTTCAATATGGCGCTATCCTGGTTAGGTTGTATGGTTTTGGCCGCGGTAAGTTTGATTTACGTTGCAAAACGTATTCGTAAGCTGGTGAGCATAGCTTGATTCAGGCAGTCTGACCTGGCGACTTCTGCACAACCAGATTTGAAGTCTGCGATGCGCATCCTGCCCTTAGCGCAGGTGCGCTCTCCGACCTCCACTTTGAGCGTTCGCGATAGTTGAGCAGAGGTCTGTTTTGCTATAAGGGCGACCGACTGCGCTTAGCTAAGGCGACGGTGGCGTAATAAGACGGGTTGCTTCTGACGGAAATACGTCGCCAGTTTTTCCACCATATAGACGGAGCGGTGCTGACCACCGGTGCAGCCTATTGCCACGGTTAAATAGCTGCGATTATCTCGTTCGAATGCTGGCAACCATTTCTCTATGAATTGCCGAATGTCGGCAAACATATCGGCAACCATGGTTTGCTGTTCTAAAAATTCAATCACAGCGGCATCTTTGCCGGTGAGGGCGCGCAATTGCGGGTCGTAGTGAGGATTGGGTAGCATCCTGACGTCGAAAACAAAATCAGCATCAATCGGTACGCCTCGTTTAAAGGCAAACGATTCGAACATTAAGGTCAGATGGGCAGGGGTTTCGGCGATTAATTCTTTGATCCAGTTGCGTAATTGATTAGCGCTTAAATCACTGCTGTCGATAACGTGGGCGAGCGATTGAATTTCAGCCAGAATCTCGCGTTCCGCTTCTATGCATTCTATCAAACTGGGTGGATCATTTTCTTGATGGAACTGACTGACATGTTGCGTCAGCGGGTGACGTCTGCGGGTTTCAGAAAAACGCGCCACCAGGGTTTCCGTGCTTGCCGTCAGAAAAATGACTTGAACATTATGTCCTTGCTTGCGCAAATCTTGTAAGAGTAAGGGTAAAGCATGTAAGACTTTGGCGCTGCGTGTATCGATGGCGATAGCCAGACGTTCCAGCTTTTCATTGGACAAGTTGCAGATTAATTCAGGCAACATGGTTGGCGGTAAATTATCCACGCAATAAAATGCATTGTCTTCCAACACATTTAGTGCGACTGATTTACCCGACCCGGAAATGCCAGAGATTAATAAGATTTGCATACTTATTGCCCGCTTTCCATGGCGCGACGCTGTCTCTCCATAAATTCTTCCAGCGTATTAATTCCGCGCATTTGCAAAATGGTGTTGCGTACCGCGGCTTCCAGCAACACCGCTATATTTCGCCCAGCCGCAACCGGAATCACGACTTTTCTGATTTGCAAACCCAAAACTTCTTCGGTCTGCGAATCGATAGGCAAGCGTTCGTAATTTTCTTCCAGGGTACTGCGCTTCACTAAATGTACGATCAATTTCAAACGCATTTTACGGCGTACCGCTGTTTCACCGAATATGGTCTTAATATCGAGCAAACCCAGGCCGCGTACTTCAAGTAAATTTTGCAGTAACTCAGGGCAACGGCCTTCTATCATGTTAGGGGCAATTCGCGAAAATTCGACAGCGTCATCAGCCACCAAGCCGTGACTGCGGGAAATCAGTTCCAGACCTAATTCACTCTTACCTAAACCCGATTCGCCAGTAATTAAGACACCCACGCCTAATACATCCATAAACACGCCATGCATGGTCACGGTTTGTGCCAGACGTTTTGATAAATACACGCGTAAAAAATCGATAACCTGGGCCGAAGGATGTGGCGTGGAAAATAGCGGGATATTATTGTCGTCGCAAATGCTGAGAAAATCGGGCGGGCATTCTAAACCCTGGGCGACGATTAATGCCGGCGGTGCTCCCGCTATCAGTTCGCGCATCAGATTATTGCGCGAGGCATTGTGTAAACGGTGATAATAAGCGAGTTCCTGATGCCCCAAGACTTGAATACGACCAGGGTGTATTAAGTTTAAATGGCCAACCTGATCGGCAGAGGACGCGGCATCGCCGATGATTTGTTTTTCTGCCCCCGAAAACCCGGCAAACCAGCCTAGTTGCAAGACTTCGCGATTCTCATCAAAGATTTTTTGTATAGTCAGTTCGGTTAGCGTAGGCATGATGAGGTTTAGCGTGAGGTGGCGACCAGGCGCACTAGGCTTAAGCCAGGCTGGATTTCCATTGTATGATTTTTTGGTAGATCACAGCGGGTTCAGTTTCCGTACTCAATTCATTCCGGAAGTCTTCATTGGATAACATTTCAGCGATTTCTGAGAGCGTTTCCAAGTGAGTTTGGTTGACGTTTTCTGGCATCAGCAAGAAAATCAGTAAGTGCACGGACATGCCATCGGGTGAATCAAAAGGAATCGCTTCTTTTAAGCGTACCAATGCAGCGATGGGGGCTTTCAAGCCTTTGATACGACCATGCGGTACAGCAACGCCATGCCCCAAACCGGTCGAGCATACACGTTCGCGCGCAAATAAATTATCGGTCACGGTGGAGCGGGCAATACTGCAATTGTTTTCAAACAATAGGCCTGCTTGTTCAAATGCCCTTTTTTTACTCGAGACTTCCATGTCGAGTACGATGTTAGTTAAGGGCAGTATTTTTGAGATATTAGTCATGTAGCTTTAAACGCGGAGCAGAATGATGCATCGCACAAAATCAATTTCTGACAAATTATAGGCCGCTTTTTACCGCCTGAATACTAAAAATCTTAGCACTAATCCGATTTGGCTAGGGCTTAGACTGAAATTAATCTTGCCATAGCTTGATTTTATCTCTGAGCAAGATTTCGAATTCATTGACTGGCAACGGATGGCTGAAGTAATAGCCTTGCATTTCCTGACAGCCTGATTCATGCAAAAACAAGACTTGCTCGGCTTTTTCCACCCCTTCAGCGGTGATATTCAAGCCCAGGGCCTTAGCCATCGCGATGATGGCATGGGTCAACACCACCGAATCACGGTTGCCGGGTATATCCCGGATGAATGAGCGATCTATCTTGAGGTAATCGATAGGAAAACGTTGTAAATACGAGAGCGAAGAAAAACCTGTGCCGAAATCATCGAGTGCAATACTTAATCCCAGGGCCTTTAACTCTGTGAACATAGGTAATAATGTTTCAACCTCACCCATGAGTAAGCCTTCGGTGATTTCCAATTGTAAAGACTTAGGCTGCAAGCCAGTTTCCAGCAATATTTGCTCGATAAAGCGCGTCAAACCTGCGTCATGAAATTGCTTGGGCGAGATGTTGACGCTGACGACCAAATCACTTTGATACAGTTCTTGCCATTTTTTCGTGAGTCGGCAGACTTCAGCGATCACCCAACGACCAAGTGGCAGTATCAAACCAGTTTCTTCCGCAATCGGGATGAAATCTTGTGGTGGGATCAAACCTAAATCGGGCAAATGCCAACGCAATAAGGCTTCAGCACCGACTATACGTGCGTCTTCGAGGCAATACTTGGGCTGGAAGTACACTAAGAATTCTTGCTCAGTTAACGCCCGGCGCAAATTTGTTTCGAGCGCATATCGATGCTGAGCCCTGACGTTTAATTCTGTAGTGAAAAACTGGTAGTTATTTCTTCCCAGCTCTTTCGCCAGATACATCGCAGAATCGGCGCAACGTAACATGGTGGCGCTGTCGTCGCCATCATGGGGATACACACTGATACCTATCGATGTACCTAAATGGTATTCATTCCCTTCGATGTCAAAAGGCTCGCGCATGCGCGCCAGCACCCGTTCAGCTAAATCTTTAAGATGCTGGGCATCTTCGAAATTCTCAGCAACGATAACGAATTCATCGCCGCCCAAACGTGCCAGCAAATCGCTGGAACGTATGCACGACGACAAGCGTCGCGCGACGTCGCGCAATAAGGTGTCGCCAGCAGCGTGACCTGCTGTGTCGTTAACATTCTTGAAGCGATCCAGGTCGAGAAATAAGACCGCCAGTTTTTGTTGCAAGCGTTTTGCGTCTTGCAGCGCAGAGTTCAGGCGTTGGTTTAAGTGGTGGCGATTTGGCAAACCCGTCAACGCATCATACGATGCCATAAAATGCAGGCGACGCTGAGTATCGCGCACTTCAGTGGTATCAGTGAATGAAATCAATACGGCAGAAACTAAAGGAGAGTTCTTTTTACGTATCGGTAAAACATTGACGACCAGCCAGACCACAGAGTTATCACGCAATTCCAGGCCCAGCGATAAATTTAAAATTGGTTCGGCGCGTCGAAATGCCATAGACGCGGGATCTTCACCAAGTTTAATCATGTCACCTTCATCATTGAAGATGTTTTTGAAGTAGCGATGCCGCCGACCAACCCGGCTGATATCCTCAATTTTTAAAATCCGTTGAGCGCTGGGATTGCAGGTCAGAATTTGACCGCCTGGTGCCACCACCATGATCCCTTCAGTCAGGTTGGTCACGACCGAACGATAACGCTCCTCGCTTTCTTCCAGACTTTGCTCCATGTTTTTTTTATCGATGGCTAAACCGATTAAGTCACTGGCGTCGGTGACGGCCGCTTGCTCATCGTCGCTGGGCGTATAGTGATGTTTGTGATAAACATCGATGGTGCCCATCACGCTATTGAATTTGGTTTTAATCGGAATTGACCAGCAGGCCCGCAAACCCATGCTCGCCATTTGCGGGGCAAAACTTTGCCAAAGCGGGCTCAGACTGATATCACCGACTATGACTGGCCGATTGAAATACAATGCGGCCGCGGCACTACCGGATTTGTCATTAATGCGCACATAGGCCATTAAGTCAGCAAAGGCACCGGGCAACGAAGGAGCGGCACCCAGGCAAAGGATATTGTTCCCAGTGTCGTATAAACTGATGGCACATAAAGCGCCATTTTCCAGCAAGCGTTCCAGCCGGTCGCAAACATCTTCGAGGATGTCAGTTAAGGGCTTGTCGAGGGCGATCATTTCCAGAATTTCTTTTTCGTGATGCAAGGCGTCATGCACACGCTGTGCTTTTTGCTCGGCATTTACCAAGTGCCTGGCATAGTGTTGCTGACGCATATGTAATTCACGGACGCTAAGGATTAATGCAGATTCAGCCAACGCCGGCATATGAGTGACTTTGATTTCAACTTCGCGGCTTTGGCCATCACTGCACAGGCAGCGACAACAATATTCTTCTTGCTGTTTTAATTTGTTGAGTTCGCTACGAATAGGCCGAGTGTGCTCAGGGTGTTCGCTAAGCAAGATTTGGTCGAGCGCTAAATTCGGTAGTTGTTTTAAATCCGAAACTTTCAGCAGAGCTAGTCCAGCCAGATTGGCGTATTCCAACTTGTCGTCAATAACGACATAGAGCGCATCCGGATGATGATCAAGTAAGCTGGATTGCCAGTTTGAGACAGCAAATTGGGGAGCCAGGCTAGTTTGTTGTTTTTCGGATAACACGGCAATGAGTAAAAAGCGGAGTAAACCCAATAACTTTAACCCATGCTGCGTATCAGGACAATTGTCTGTCAGCGCCAGAGCGGAAAAATTACAATTTTTCCGTTGGCGCGGTTACTGAGCTAAACTTAGTTCAGGCTGAAGCGAACAAAAACAAATAAAACATCGCCATTGCCCTTGTTTTGTGAGAGGCGTGGGACGTAACTCGCCATTAATTTGGTATTTTTGGTACCTATCGACGCTACCGGTAACACCACCGGAAACGGGAAACCTTTAAAGTAGTCCTGGCGGCTGATTAATAAACCAGTCACACCCAGACCTGCCTCCCAATCGTTGCCGAGTGGTTTCATCCACTGATATGCGTAGCCTGCCATGGCTTGTGGCTGGTAATGGGAATCCGAAATCAATAAAGCATAAAGTGATTCTTCATTGTCTTTTTTATCGCGCACTGACTTTAAAAAACCCAGACCCCAGGTATTTTCATTAAGCTCTGCAATCCGCTCCTTGGTATACGTATTCCGACCATGATGAGTGTGGCCAGCCACCAGTAGTGACAAGTCACCCTGGTCGTAAATGGTTTCCGCTTTTTCCTGGTACTTTTTCCACCAAGGGGCATCGCCTTCATCGGCATAAGCCAGCATACTGGCGGCAGCCAGGCACAGGCCGGCAACTAGTTGTTTGAAACGTCGTGTCATAGGTATCACTGAAAGTTAATCGAAATGGAAATGGCGGCCAGCATTATTGCCGCGCCAGGCGCAAATTTGACGGACCCGCTGCGGCCGTGAAATTACTGCGCCAGGGATTGATGTCAAGTCCGCCGCGTCGGGTATAGCGAGCGTAGACGGAAAGTTTTTGTGGGCGACACTGACGCAAAATATCGACGAAAATGCGTTCCACACATTGTTCGTGAAATTCATTGTGGTTACGAAAGCCTATCAGATAGCGTAACAAGGCTTCTTGATTGATCGGCGCGCCAACGTAATGAATTTGTACACTGCCCCAGTCTGGTTGCCCGGTCACCAGGCAATTCGACTTTAATAAATGGGAGACGAATTTTTCTTCGACCACGGCTTGGTTTGTGTCTGCCGATAAAATCTCAGGGCAGGGTTGATAGTCGTTAACTTCAATGTCAAGACGGTCAAGTAAGACGCCGTCGAAGTCGCCAAAACGTGCCTGATTAAATTCCTGCGCCAGGCAAATTTGCACAGTAACAGGCGCGCCAAAAGCCGCCGATAAATCGGCTTGTAAGCAGCTTAGCAAGGCTTCACTACCCGCTAAACGGGTTTGATTAAATGAATTCAAGTACAGCTTGAATGACTTAGACTCGACAATATTGGGCGAATCAGCAGGAGCTCGTACGGTGACTATCGCCACTTCAGGTTTGCCGCGTAAATTCAGCCATGACACTTCATAAGCATTCCAGATGTCGAGACCAAAGAACGGCAGATTGCCAGTTAATCTAATCTCTTCACGCTTGGCACTGCGCGGTATCGGAAACAATAAACTGGGATCGTATTCGGTGCAGTAAGCACTGGTTTTGCCCAATTCTGAATTTTCAGGCGTATTGTGTATAGGGTCCATAGTAAAACAAGGCGGCTGGGTAAGCCGCCTGATCTTGAGATTACTCAGCCATGATTTTGTGAATGGCCCAGAAACAGTTGATAAACCGGGTTCTGGCTCTCATCCCAATAGCGATAACCGAGGGTTGATAAAAAGTCTCGAAATGCCTTCATTTCTTTTTTCGGCACCTGTAAGCCAACCAGTGTGCGACCATAGTCTGCGCCATGGTTACGATAATGAAATAAGCTGATATTCCAATTCGGTGCCAGGCTATTTAAAAAGCGCATTAAGGCACCAGGACGTTCTGGGAATTCAAAACGGTACAATAATTCATTCTCAGCCAGCGCACTTTTGCCGCCAACTAAATGACGAATATGTAATTTTGCTAATTCATCATCGGTTAAATCCAGCGTGGCAAAACCATGCTTGATGAAATTTTTCGCAATTTTGCCAGATTCCTGGCGGTCGTGGACTTGTATACCGACAAAAATATGGGCTTGCTGATCATCGCTGATGCGGTAGTTGAATTCGGTGACATTGCGTGGGCCGACTAATTCACAGAATCGTTTAAAGCTGCCTCGTTCTTCAGGTATGGTGACCGCAAACACGGCTTCGCGTGCCTCACCGACTTCGGCACGCTCGGCAACAAAGCGTAAACGGTCGAAATTCATGTTGGCGCCACAGGCAATGGTGACCAGATTTTGGTTTTTGAGCGGCTGTTTATTCGCTTTGGCACGCTCGATATAGGCTTTGCAACCTGCTACGGCGAGTGCGCCAGCGGGTTCGAGTATGCTGCGCGTGTCTTGAAACACATCTTTCAAGGCGGCACAAACAGCATCGGTATCGACGGTGATGACTTCATCAACATACAGTTTCGCCAGGCGGAAAGTTTCTTCTCCGACCAGTTTGACTGCTGTACCATCAGAAAATAAACCGACGTCATTCAAGGTGACGCGCTTCCCCGCTTTTAGGCTGCGCGCCATCGCGTCGGAATCGGTTGTTTGTACACCGATGATTTTGATTTCCGGGCGGATCGCCTTCACATAGGCCGCAACCCCGGCAATTAACCCACCACCACCAATGGCGACAAAGATCGCATCAATCGGCCCCGCATGCTGACGCAAAATTTCCATGCCTACCGTGCCCTGGCCAGCGATCACGTCAGGATCGTCAAATGGATGGACAAAAGTCAGCTTGCGCTTTTTTTCCAGTTCGATGGCGTGCGCATAGGCGTCGGAATACGAATCGCCAGTCAACACGATCTCGACTTGTTCGCCAC
Source organism: Undibacterium sp. (assembly GCA_041913845.1). GTDB lineage: Bacteria > Pseudomonadota > Gammaproteobacteria > Burkholderiales > Burkholderiaceae_D > Undibacterium. The sequence continues at coordinate 74,470 of JAYSEN010000005.1, read as the reverse complement.
CAAAGGTTTTCACCGCGTCGATTTTCACCGGCGGAGTTGTGGTGGGCATGACGATGACTGCCTTACAGCCCATTTTTGCAGCACTTAAGGCGACGCCTTGGGCATGATTGCCCGCCGAAGCGCAAATCACGCCACGCTTTAATTGCGCCGGAGTCAGGTGTGCGATTTTGTTATAAGCGCCACGTACTTTAAAACTGAAAACTTGCTGCATATCTTCGCGTTTAAAGTAAATTCGATTATCCATCCTGGCTGATAAGCTGGGAGCAAATTCCAGCGGAGTTTCAACAGCGACATCATAGACGCGGGCAGTCAGGATTTTTTTCAGATAATCGTTACTCATAGTAGCCAGATATAAAAGTTTTATGACTTACTCAAAACAGGTGTTCCAGACTCGCTCAGACTGGTAAGTGCCGCTTAAGGGGCTGCAGCTGGCTGGCACAGATTTGGGTAAGTTCGCAAATTGTGGATTCATACTTATCGATAAAAGGTGACTGGCCATTATAATAGATGCCAGTTTTTTAAGCTTACTTAGACGGATGATAGAAGCAGCTGTTTTTGCCTTACTGGGCTGGTTGGCCTTGCCACGCAATGGTTTGACGACGGTTTTTATGGTCGCCTTTATTTCTGCAACTCTGCTGCCTATGGGCTCGGAGCCGCTGGTATTCGCGGTGATAAAAGCTAACCATCAGTTATTTTGGACGGTAATCCTGGTGGCAACTGTGGGTAATACTTTGGGTGGTGTGGTGGATTATGCCATGGGTTACGCCGCTAAAGATACTTTTAGCAAAGAGCAAAGCCGGTTTTGGTTTGTCTGGCTTAAACGTTTTGGTGCCAAAGCCATGCTGTTATCCTGGTTGCCCGTGATAGGCGATCCGCTGTGTACTCTGGGTGGTTGGTTACGTCTGCCGTTTTGGCCCTCACTGATGTATATGGCCTTGGGTAAATTCTTACGCTATTGCTGCATTACCTGGTTGTTATTGGAGTTACCCGACGGGTTTTGGCGCAAACTGGCCGAATTGTTCACATAAATTTGACTATAGTGGAGGTTCGGAAAGGGCAATACAGGTTCGTAAAAAGCTTGGTGGATTTCTTGCCCCTCCCTATAATAGTCACACTTGCAAATCGGCAACAATCACTTGGATAAACAAGTGGCTGCACAAGTAGTCATTAGTAATTGGCAAATTAACTCATCGGATAACGATGAATATTGTCAGAAAAACAGCAATGAACAGGTTTTACCTTTATCTCTAGCACTGAGGAATACTATGAAACAAACGACTACACAACGACGTCAGTTTTTAAAAGGCGTGGCAATCAGCGCATCAGCCATGGCAGTAAGCCAGGCTGCTGTGGCAAAACCAGCGGCTACGTCACCAGTCAGTTTAGATAGTGCAAAATGGGCCCCACGCAATCGCGAATTGCTGGTAGCCATGATTGCCAAGCACGGTAACACTAGCAAATCATACAATCCTAAGCGCCGCCCTTACGCAGTATTTGACTGGGATAACACCAGTATCATGAATGATTGCGAAGAAGCATTGCTCTTATTTCAAATTAACAATCTCGCTTTTAAACTCAGCCCCACTGAGTTCGCGGCCATCATTCGTCAAAATGTACCAGCAGGTAATTTTGCCGCTGACTTTAAAAACAGTGAAGGCAAGTTCGTTGATCTGGACAGCTTGTGTGCAGACCTTGACAGTGATTACGCGTTTATCCATGCGAATTACAAAGGCATGGCCGGAAGCAAGTCGCTCGATGAAATCAAAGAAACTCCGCAATTTCAGGATTTCCGCGCCAAGCTCTACTTCATGTATGAAGCCGTTAATGATACTCACGGCGTGCATGTAGGCTACCCTTGGGTGATTTATTTCTTTGCTAATATGACCGTTGCTGAGGTTCGTAAGTTAGCGGAAGCTTCGCATGATTTCGCCCTGGGTGCGGCAGTCAATAAACTCAAACTGACCAGCCCTGCGGCTTTGCCGGGTAAGGCGGGAATCGTCAGCGTAGGTCATTCGCAAGGCATACGCTTATGCACAGAAGTCGCTAGTTTGATGGAAGCGTTCCGTAAAAATGGGATTGACGTGTATGTCAGCACCGCTTCGCTCGAAGATGTGGTGGCTGAATTTGCAACTAACCCTAAATATGGCTATCACGTACAACGTCAAAATGTAGTTGGCCTGCGTCTGGAACAAGATGGCGAAACTTTCAAAAACGCTTATCGTAAAAATTGGCCACTGAACTGGGGGCCAGGTAAATCTGAAATCATTAAACAAGAATTTGTTGCGAAAAAAGGTTATGGTCCTTTATTCGTCGCTGGCGATAGCGACGGTGACTACGATATGTTGCGTGATTTTAGCGATACGGAAATTGGTTTGGTCGTTAATCGCTTGAAAAAAGGCAAGATAGGTGAATTGTCGAAATTGGCTGCGGACAGTCTGAAAGCAGAAAAAGCACGATTCTTATTGCAAGGCCGTCAGGAATCAACCGGCAACTGGAACCCGGTTGAAACCACCTTGAAACTCGGTAAAGACAAGCCTGCCTTATTGGCCTGATCCTTTTCCAGAATTCGATCTCAGTATCGATGTAAAAAGCCAGGACTTAGTCATTAAGCCTGGCTTTTTTTTGCCTGCAGCTGAGCAAAAATTATTAGTCGAGATCTCTGTACACAGCAGCGTGCGGGCATTGTTGATGTCGAAAAACTTACCTGTGCCAGCGTGCAGCGAGCATCACAGGCTTCAAATTGGCCGCGCAGTCAGTTGTTCAGAGTTCACTAGTCGGCAATACAGATGGAGAGACGGTTTAGCCTCGCTTGAACAATACAGGTGTAGCAGGATTGAGTATGAGGTCTTGCTTATTGAAATGACTATACTAAAAGATTTACGTGGGATCAAAAACCTTTTTTAAGGAATTGACTGAGTAGATTTATAGATAATTTGGATAAATAAATTGGGTTTAACCTATAACTTTAGCTAAATAATATTGGAGAAGAAGGTAAATTGTCCGAATTTCCCCATAGCGATTCGATTCAGCACGAAAACCCCGCATAAATCGCAGGGCTAAGGCCACTTGGTGCGACGCAATAAGTTAGAATAAGTTTTTATATTGTGTCCAACCCCTGACTATGAATGCCATTGCTGATATTCCTGCCGATCTTGCGCAGGCTGAACCCGCCGCCACAGCGCAGCGCATACGTGAAATCCCGTATAACTACACTTCATTTTCTGATCGTGAAATCGTGATGCGTCTGCTCGGTGCTGACGCCTGGGATTTACTCGATCAACTCCGAGGTAAGCGCCAGACTGGCCGCTCTGCACGCATGCTGTATGAAGTGCTGGGCGATATCTGGGTCGTGCAGCGTAATCCCTATCTGCAAGACGATATGCTGGAAAACCCCAAGCGCCGCGCTGCCTTGATCGAGGCTTTGCAGCATCGCTTAAATGAAATCGAAAAGCGCCGTTTAAGCACCGCACCCGAAACCGATGCCGAGCGCAGCCAGCATGTTGAAACTCTGGTTGCACGCGCACGTCAGGCGGTTGCTGATTTTTCCAAAGGCTTTAGCGATGCCTGGGATTTGCGCAAAAAAGCCAGCCGGCAATTGGCTAAACACACGGCTAAAGACAATATCAAATTCGATGGTTTATCGCGCGTTGCGCACGTCACCGATGCGACTGACTGGCGCGTTGAATACCCGTTTGTGGTGCTGACGCCCGATACCGAAGAAGAAATCGCGGGTTTGGTGAAAACCTGTATAGAGCTCGGTTTAACGATAATCCCACGCGGCGGTGGCACTGGTTATACCGGTGGCGCGGTACCGTTGACGTCCAAGTCTGCGGTCATCAATACCGAAAAATTAGAGCAACTTGGCGCCGTCGAAATGACACGCTTGCCCGGTGTGGCGCGCGATTATGCGACGATTTACGCCGGTGCTGGTGTGGTGACGCGACGGGTTGCTGATGCCGCTGAAAAAGCCGGTTTTGTGTTTGCGGTAGACCCGACTTCGGCAGAAGCTTCCTGCATAGGCGGCAATATCGCGATGAATGCGGGTGGTAAAAAAGCCGTGTTGTGGGGCACCGCGCTGGATAATCTGGCCTCGTGGAAAATGGTTGATCCAAATGGCGACTGGCTAGAGGTCACGCGCTTAGAGCACAACCTCGGCAAAATTCACGATGTTGAAGTCGCTAAATTCCAGCTCGAATGGCGTCACCCTGGCGATAAGCAAGCTTTCAAAACCGAAGTGCTGGAAATCAAAGGCCGGGTATTCCGTAAAGAAGGTTTGGGTAAAGACGTTACCGATAAATTTTTAGCGGGTTTGCCAGGCGTGCAAAAAGAGGGCTGCGATGGCTTGATTACGTCGGCGCGCTGGATTTTGCACAAGATGCCGAAATTTACGCGCACGGTATGTCTGGAATTTTTTGGCCAGGCGCGCGATGCGATTCCTAGCATCGTCGAAATTAAAGATTACCTCGATCAGCAAACCCGTCAGGGTGGTGCGATCTTAGCAGGCCTGGAACATCTGGATGAGCGTTATTTGCGCGCAGTCGGTTATACCACCAAGTCTAAGCGTGGCGTCTTACCTAAAATGGCCTTGTTTGGCGACATCGTCGGTGACGATGAAAATGCGGTGGCGATGGCCGCCTCGGAAGTTATACGCATCGCCAATACCCGCGTTGGTGAAGGCTTTGTTGCGGTCAGTCCCGAGGCGCGTAAGAAATTCTGGTTAGACCGTGCAAAAACCGCGGCGATTTCTAAGCACACCAATGCCTTCAAAATTAATGAAGACGTGGTGATACCTTTGAATCGTATGGGCGAATACACCGATGGCATAGAGCGCATCAATGTCGAACTCGCCTTGCAAAACAAGTTGGCACTGATTGATGCCTTGCTGGAATTTTTTAGTCGCGGTAATTTGCCTTTGGGTAAAAGCGAAGACGCCGATGAAATTCCAGCAGCAGAATTACTTGAAGACCGGGTTGCACAAACTCAGCGCTTACTGCATGAAGTGAAGGCGCGCTGGACGTATTTGCTCGATCAGCTCGATCAGCCTTTGCAACAGCATGTTGAGGCTTTGCTCGGGCATGGCTATCAGAATTCAGTCTTGCAAGAACGCTTAAGCAAGCAAGCCGATGCAACGGTGTTCGCGCTGGTACAAGACCATACTTTGCGTGCCAGCTGGAAGCAAGAAGTGCGCGCCGTATTGCGCCAGATTTTCAATGGTGCTGCCTTCAAACAAATACTCGATGAATGCACCGCCTTGCATAAAAAAGTATTGCGTGGTCGGGTTTTTGTGGCTTTACACATGCATGCCGGTGATGGCAATGTCCACACGAATATTCCCGTCAACTCTGACGACTATGCGATGCTGCAAGTGGCGCATAAGGCGGTTGAACGAATTATGAAATTGGCGCGTTCTCTGAATGGCGTGATTTCTGGCGAGCATGGCATAGGCATTACCAAGCTTGAGTTTTTAACGGAAGATGAGATTTCATCCTTCCGCAACTACAAGTTAAAAATCGATCCTAACGGTCACTTCAATAAAGGCAAATTACTCAACTTGCCGGAAATGCCCGCTGACTTGCGCAATGCCTATACGCCTTCATTTGGTTTGATGGGCCATGAATCGCTGATTATGCAGCAAAGCGATATCGGCGCGATTTCAAATAGCGTTAAAGACTGTCTGCGTTGCGGTAAGTGCAAACCAGTTTGCGCAACCCATGTGCCGCGTGCGAATTTGCTGTATTCGCCACGCAATAAAATTCTCGCCACTTCCTTATTGGTTGAAGCCTTTTTATACGAAGAACAAACCCGTCGTGGTGTTTCGATTAAACACTGGGAAGAATTTTCAGATGTGGCCGATCACTGCACGGTTTGCCATAAGTGCGCCACACCTTGCCCGGTCGATATCGACTTTGGCGATGTCTCTATGAATATGCGTAATCTCTTACGCAAAATGGGGCAAAAGAAATTTAATCCAGGCACGGCAGCTTCGATGTTTTTCTTGAATGCGACTGATCCAGCGACGATTAATGCCACTCGTCAATTGATGGTGGGTGTCGGTTTTAAAGCGCAGCGATTTGGTCACGACATTCTCAAGAAATTCGTTAAAAAGCAAACCCAGACGCCACCAGCGAGTGTTGGTAAGCCTGTCATCAAAGAGCAAGTCATCCACTTCGTCAATAAAAAGCTGCCGGGAAATTTACCTAAGCGCACGGCGCGTGCCTTGCTGGATATAGAAGACGATAAAGTGGTGCCGATTATTCGTAATCCACAAGCCACCAGTGCTGATAGCGAAGCGGTGTTTTACTTCCCGGGTTGCGGTTCCGAGCGCTTGTTTTCGCAAGTTGGCTTAGCAACCCAGGCCATGCTTTGGCATGTCGGTGTGCAAACCGTGCTGCCGCCGGGTTATTTATGTTGTGGTTATCCGCAACGTGGTAGCGGCCAGTTCGATAAAGCGGAAAAAATGATGACGGATAACCGCGTCTTATTCCACCGCGTCGCGAATACCCTGAATTACCTCGATATCAAAACCGTGGTAGTGTCGTGCGGGACTTGCTACGATCAGCTTGCCAGCTATGAGTTCGATAAAATTTTCCCGGGTTGCCGGATTATTGATATCCACGAATACCTGCTGGAAAAAAATCTCAAGCTCAGTGAAGTGACAGGTGTGCGCTATATGTATCACGATCCTTGTCACACGCCGATGAAGCAGCAAGATCCGCTGAAGACGGTGAATGCACTGATACAAACTCAGGACAACACTAAGATAGAAAAGAGTGATAGGTGCTGCGGTGAAGCCGGTACGCTGGCAGTATCGCGCCCCGATATTTCTACGCAAATTCGCTTCCGTAAAGAACAAGAAATGCGTAAGGGTGCAGACAAACTGCGTCAAGATGGGTTCACTGGCGAGGTTAAAGTACTGACCTCTTGCCCAGCCTGTATGCAAGGTTTGTCACGCTACAACGAAGATAGCAGCACCGAAGCCGATTACATCGTGGTCGAAATGGCGCGTCATATTTTGGGTTCGGATTGGCTGGAGCGTTATGTCGCCGCAGCGAATGCCGGTGGCATAGAAAGGGTGTTGGTATGAGTACCTGTCCACTTTGTCAGCCGCAGAGCGAAACTATAATCTGGCAAGATCAGCAATGCCGGGTAATCTTGGTCGACGACGACGATTACCCCGGCTATTGCCGGGTGATCTGGCAACAGCATATTGCAGAGATGACAGATTTAAGTGTCGAGCAGCGCCAACACATCATGTCAGTCACTTATCTGCTTGAACGCGTCATGCGCGAAACTTTGCTACCGCATAAAGTTAACTTAGCCAGCCTTGGCAATATGGTGCCGCACTTGCATTGGCATGTGATACCACGCTACCAGGATGACGCGCACTTCCCTCAGCCAGTCTGGGGTGCACGTCAACGTGTGGCAGATGGTCGGGTGTTAGCGCAAAGGCGTAGTCAGTTGGCCTTATTCCGGCAAAAACTGCAAGCTAGCCTGGAGCTAGAGTTTCACACTCATTGAGTTTTGAAGACGAATTATGATGACCCCTACCACTATCGAAGCGCATACAAAATCAAAATGCCTGGACATCAGTTTTGATGATGGCCAGTCGTTTTCCCTGAGTTTCGAATATTTACGCGTGTATTCACCTTCCGCCGAAGTCAAAGGCCATGGCCCCGGTCAGGAAGTTTTGCAAACTGGTAAGCGTGAGGTTGGCTTGCTGGGTATCGAGCCAGTCGGTCACTATGCCATCCGTATCCTATTTGATGATGGCCACCAGACTGGGATTTACACCTGGGATTATCTTTACCAATTGGGGCAATTAGCTGAAAGCAATTGGCAAAACTATCTGCAGCGCTTGCAAGCAGCCGGATTTGTTGGTGAATCCGGGCGCGATAGCGCAATGTTGCCAGCCACCGCAAGCGCTGGGCAATGTGGTAGCAAGGGCTGTCACTGATCGTGCTGGGATGAGTTTTGCCGGTAAAGCTTCAGGCTAGACGCTGTCGTTAGTTATTTATTGATAAAGATAAAAGAGCTTATGTTAATCCGAGCTGCGGAAAGTCATGACGTTGCCAAACTTGCCGAATTGCATATCGCCAGTTGGCGACTTGCTTATCGCGAAGCACTGTCGCCAGTATATTTGCAAGATCAGGTCGTAAGCGACCGCCATACGCACTGGCAGAAAATTATGCACGAACCCTTGCCGGGACAACAGGTTTTGATTGCCGAACAAAACCAGCGCATGCTGGGCTTTGTCTGCTTCTATCTGAATGAATCGGCCGAGTGGGGAAGTTATATACACAACCTCCATGTGGCGGAGGCTGAACACGGTAAAGGTGTCGCAGCTCAGCTGATGCTGGCTGCTGCAACTATCTGCTTGCAAGCCTGTGGTGATGGTGGTTTGTATCTTTGGGTATTGCAAAGTAATGTGCGGGCGCAACGGTTTTATCAAAAATGCGGCGGACTTAGAGCCGACTCTGAAATTTGGCACGCGCCAGGTGGCACTGAAGCTGCCACTGATCGCTATTATTGGGGCAGCACAGCAAGCTTAATCAGCGCGCTGCAACAAGCCAACGCCAGGTAAAGCGGAGGCTGTCGCCGCACGCTATAGCGATTTACCTGGCACTACGCTGTAATCACTTAAAAAACAGTTGCTGTCGAGGTAGTTGTTCACGTTGAATAAGTTGATCAAGCTTAATTCATTCCCTGTTCTGCCAGACGTAAAACCGGAATCTCCAGAAAACTTGAGTTATACCAACGAACCTTTAAATCTGGCTTAGCAGAACTCAGGTTTTCATCGCTGACCTCTTTGCCGCTGCCATAGTTGAGTTGGGAAAAAGGGTTTTTATTGATATTCAGGTAGGCGACGATACGGCTACCGGCTTTGAGTCGTTTGCTGATTAAACGAGTTTGCCCCAGTGGTAAGCGCGTGATTTGATGTGGTGTGATTAAATTTCTATGGCTGGCATCCTTAATATAACTGGCACGATGTATCGTGTACGACAGGTGAAAGTATTTTCCATCGGCAGTTAATTCGTAGAGGCTAACGCCAAAGTCCATATCGCGCTTATTAATGCTGGCGAAAATTTCACCTGAGAAGGAGCCGTTGATTAGGAGATCGTCTTTGAGTGGCTCACTGATAAAGATAAAGCCATTGCTGCGATCAATGTCGTCGCGAATAATCGGCGCTGGGTAGTAATCATTATTCGTTATGCGACGATCAGAAAAGTCTACGCTTTGTTGTAAATACCTGAGCTTTTTCTCTGCATGATGTTGTAGCTTATAAACGCGCTTTTCTTTTTGGCTGGAAAGATAGAAACGTAGCGTGTCGTTATGCATTTGCGCAATCGATGAGGCATGACGCCAATTTGTTTCGCCTATGGGAAAGTAATTGACACGGTCTTTAAGCATTGAGGGTAGCTCGCCGCCTTTTAGGGTATGCTCAAACCAGGCATAAATCAGCGCCTTGATATCAAAGAGCGCGTTTTGATGTATCGCTAAATCATTGAGTACAGCTTCGCCGCCACGTTGTGCGCCAAAATGCCCGTACGGCCCGAGCACCAGATAGTGACGCGCTGAAGGATGGTATTGCAGATGCTGCCTCAGGTAGTTAATGCTGGATACCTGAGAGTCATTGTAGTAGCCATCTATGGTCAGTATCGGGATATCGATTCGGGCAAACTCCTCAGCTTGCGGCGTCATGGCTTGCCAATACTCATCATAATCAGGATGACGCAGCCATTTCTGCAGCCACTTATTGGCCGTACCATCGATTTGATCAATTTCTCGGTAGGCACGTCCAGAGTGCCACCAGTTAAATTGCAATTGGCGAAAACGTTGTCGGTCGTCATTGATTGCGGTGTCTAGCAGGCGATTATTGCCGACATAAAATGCCCATTGGTAGTTGGGATTGATAAAGATATTATTTTCCATCGGTAGCCCCATACCTGGACGACCCGCAACCATAGGGACGATAGTCTTTAACGCAGGATGCAAGTATTTGCTCGCAGCCCATTGTGTAAACCCGTTGTAACTGCCACCATACATGCCGATACGACCATTACACCAGGATTGTTTGGAAATCCAGTCAATCGCAGTCGCTGCATCTTTACCATCGAATTCATACGGCCAGATTTCATCGGTACTCAGGTATTTCCCGCGGGTATAGAAGATCACGCCGACATAGCCGCGATCTGCCGCTTCCTTCAAGCTAGCTAAATCCCTGTCATGTGGCCTGGCATAGATGGTGAATTGAAAAACCACGGGGAGTGACCCCGTACTATTCTTTGCTCGCACCATCATGCCACTGATCGTCGCACCATCAGGTGTTTGAATACGCAGGTCGGGCTGTATATCGTAGTCTTGCTCTTGCGAGGCGTTGGCAAGTACTGCCTGCGTCAAGCTGATCAGCAAACTAAACACGGCGAGCAAGGGAACGAGCTTTCTCATGTATATGCTCCTTAATAATCGGGGCAAGTGAAAAGCCTGACCGATTTCCTGGTGAAATATTGATAGTGCTTAGTGACATCCATTACCGCGCGCTTTTTAGGGCGGATATGCCTTTGCGTTAGCGGGACATGTTGGATGGATGCGTATTGATCATGTCAATTTTGAATGCTTAGACAATGATGTTAACGCGCATTAAAGCACAGTGCAAGCGGTGACAATTTCAGAAAAAATAACGCGCTTTGCGGGGAAAATCATTTGAATTGAACTGCCACTTTATCAAAGAGTTGGCGGGAATGTGCTTATTTGCGCGTCTAACAAGCGGATGAATGGGTGCTGTCTTAAGGTCCTTCCGGTATGGTTTTTAATTGGTTGTAAAATGCAACTATGAAAGTTGCAAAAATAAACTAAGTGAATTATAGTGACGCACATCGTCATTTAATAATGAATTAAATTAGCTAGACAAAGCTTCCCTAAACTTAACTAGCCAGTGAGTAAAAACTATGAATTTAAATAAATCCGAACAACGTAAGCAAAACTATGCCAGGCTGGCACAACAAACGCTGACTATCTGCGAACAAGGTGGTTACCACAATCAGGCTGGGGCGTGGCAAGATCTGTCTGCTGCAATTACTGCAAGCGTTGCAGCAACCCAGCTTTATACTGAAACAGCTTTACAAGAGTTAGTCACAAACCAGGCTGGTGATCAGGATACCCAAATCGAAGTCTGGGCCTTGACCACCATTGCGGCCGCCAGGCTATTGATGCAACAGGGCGAGCAAAACTTGCTATGCCTGAATTTCGCCTCAGCGAAAAATCCAGGTGGCGGCTTTTTAGGCGGAGCCGAAGCGCAAGAAGAAAATCTGGCCAAAGCATCGTCGCTTTATCCCGGGCTAATCACGCAGATGGCACATTATGAAGCAGGGCGTGCCTATAAGTCGTGTTTGTATCGGCACGATATGATTTATTCACCTGCAGTTGTGTTTTTTCGCGATGATACTTACGCCTTGTTAGATCAGGCCTTCACGATGTCGGTGATTACATCGGCGGCGGTGAATGCCGGTGTGGTGAAACGGAATGAAGCGCAAAATATTGCGCAGATCGTCCCGGTAATGCAGCAAAGGGCGCGATTTGTCTTGCGTCTGGCACTGGCGCGTGGGCACCGTAGCATTATTCTTGGCGCCTGGGGCTGTGGGGTTTTTCAAAATGATCCGCAAATGGTGGCACAGATCTTTGTGAATTTACTGATGCAAGATCAAGAATTTAGTCAGCAATTCAAACGTGTGATTTTTGCCGTACCTATAGCAAAACGCGATAAAAATCACGAAGCATTTTTCAATACAGTAAAAGACTATGAAGACAAATCAAGAACAAGGTAATCAGATAAGTAGTTCAGCAAACGATAGAAACCGTACAAGAAACAGTAAATTTCTGAGCCTGGTATTACGTCATAAACCCGAAACCATAGGTGTGCAATTAGACGAACATGGCTGGATTGCGATAACTACGCTTTTAAACGCATTACAGCAGTATGGCAAGCGAATCTCACATCAAGATTTGCAGGAAATTTGTGCTGCTTGCGACAAGCAACGTTTTAAAATTAGCGATGATGGTTTAAGAATACTTGCTAACCAAGGTCATACCGTGAAGATAGATTTAGGCTTGACCCCGCAGTCACCGCCACCAGTGCTCTATCATGGTACGGCGAGTCGCTTTATCGGGAATATTTTTCGACAAGGCCTGCTAGCAGGTAGCCGACAACATGTGCATTTAACCGAAGATTTAAATACCGCCAAAAAAGTCGGTGCGCGTCACGGGATACCCGTTATTTTAAAGATAGATACCGCGGCCTTGCTGGAAGCTGGACAAGTTTTCTATCAGAGTGAAAATAAGGTTTGGCTGACTGCAGTGATCGCCCCTCGGTATTTGAGTAAGTTAGCAGACTGATCGCATAGCGACATTCTTGAGGGTAAGTGTCGTATAGTTGATGTCATTGCGAACTAGCCAGATACCACTAACATTCGGTATTTCACACAAATTTTACGAATTAGCGACATTATTTGCTTGAAGTTAAGACTCGATTTACACCATAGGTATTTGTATGCTGTATGGCTGGTTCGTCGATCCCAGATTGATTAAGTTGTACAATGAGTAATTGCTTTGGCGATATGCATAACTGATGCAATGACTTTAATCTGCTGAATTGGCGACCCACTAAACTAGTATCACCGTTCAATGAGTTTAGCAAGACAAGCTTGCAGACACTGCCTTGATTCCAGAAGGCAGATCGGCCTGTGCGTTGCTATTCCGTGAGAGCGTCGGTGAGAGCGGACTCAGGTCGATTAAGATAGGTTTGAATCTTAAAACTGTATAGCTTGAGCTAGTCGAATCAGTGGTGGGTGATAGCAGCTGAGTTTGCTAAATCATACAGGTATAAAATAGTTGAAATATTTTATCCAAGACTATGTAGAAATGATTAATGATTCAAATTTGAATTCGCTCAATTCTGCTTGGACAGACACGCCGTAAGCAGTACAAATGCGCTACAATCCGCGCCATCCTTTCAGACTCATACCGCCATGACCAATACTACCCATTTCGGTTTTTCTACCGTCGAAGAAGAACAAAAAGTCCATAAAGTCGCCGAAGTTTTCCACTCCGTTGCCAGCAAATACGATGTCATGAATGATTTGATGTCGGCGGGCTTACATCGGGTCTGGAAAGTCTTCACCATTGCTCAGGCAGGTGTCAGACCGGGCTTTAAAGTTTTGGATATTGCTGCTGGTACGGGCGATTTAACCAAGGAGTTTGCGCGCCAGGCGGGCAAAACTGGCGAAGTCTGGCATACCGATATCAACGAATCCATGCTCAGAGTTGGCCGTGACCGGCTCTTGAATAAGGGTTTGCTGACCCCCACTTTATTGTGTGACGCGGAAAAGCTGCCTTTCCCTGACAACTATTTTGATCGAGTCAGCGTGGCATTTGGATTACGCAATATGACACATAAAGATCAGGCCTTGGCTGAAATGCGCCGGGTTTTAAAGCCGGGTGGCAAGTTGCTGGTGCTGGAATTCTCAAAAGTGCCAGAAGTATTGCAAAAGCCTTATGATTGGTATTCTTTTAAGATGTTGCCATGGATGGGAGAGAAAGTCGCAGGAGATAGCGAAAGTTATCGCTATTTAGCCGAATCTATTCGTATGCACCCTGATCAGGAAACCCTGAAGGGCATGATGGAACAGGTTGGCTTGGAGCGGGTAACCTACTATAACCTGACTGCTGGTGTGGTTGCCTTGCACACTGGCATCAAACTTTGATAAGCTTGCCGTTCGTAATGTATCGTATTGTAACGGGAGTTCAACATGAAGAAGTTTTTGATTGCGTTTGCTTTAATTGCAAGCACACTAAGCTTGAGTATCGCCGATGCTGAAGCCAAGCGCCTGGGGGGCGGTAGTTCGGTTGGACGACAATCGAATAACGTCACGCGTCAGGCTAGTCCGGCACCTGCACCAAGCAATAATTTTAACCAGGCCAAACCTGGTAGTCCTGCAGCGGCCCCAGCACCTATGGCGGCACCTAAACCAGCCAGCCCCTGGAAAGGTATCGTCGGTGGTTTAATTGGCGGTGCCTTACTTGGCGCGGCATTATCACATTTTGGCTTAGGTGGCGCGGCGGCGTCTTTGCTCGGTTCTTTACTGACTTTTGCGTTGATAGGTCTGGCGATTTTCTTTGTTATTCGCTTATTCCGTGGCAAGCAGGCGGCAGCGCCGGGTTCAGCATTTAATCAGCAACCCGCTTATGCTGGTGCCGGGAATGCCTCGTCCTATTCCTATCAAGAGCCGGTAAATAATGCCAGCAACTATGGCGCTGGTAGCTATGGCAGCAGCGACGCAAATGCCGGTAGCTGGACTATCCCTGCCGATTTTGACGTGCCGGGTTTTGTGCGTAACGCCAAGTCGTATTTCATTCGTTTGCAGGCGGCTTGGGATAAAGCGGATATCAATGATTTGCGCGAATTCACGTCACCAGAAATGTATGCAGAGTTACGTTTGCAAATTCAAGAGCGCGGTGCCAGCGCGAATGTCACCGACGTGGTTACGCTGGATGCAGAATTGCTCGGTATAGAAACTCAGGGTAATGATTATCTGGCCAGCGTGAAGTTCACTGGCTTGATCAAGGAAGCACAAAATGCGCCGACAGAAAATTTTGCTGAAGTCTGGAATTTGAGCAAACCTGTGAATGGCCAGGGTGGTTGGGTACTCGCCGGTATTCAACAAGTCTGATGCCATACTGATATGGCGCAGTGTAAAGCTGGTTTGGCATGGTAAGATGCTAAACGCCCAGAAAAACCGCCTGTATGGGCGGTTTTTCTTTTTCTGACTATGAGTCTGGCTCCTGAGTGAATTGCTGTTGCTTAACTCATCGTCGTAGCAAGAATGCGATAACACCTGCGTTTAGCACTGGCTCAACGGCAGTGCAGTGGTAACGGAATAATTATGTTAGTAAATAAACTCTTACTCCCGGGTTTGTCTCACGTGTTGGCTCATGATGAACAGGCGCGCAAACACATGGCGACACAAGCCGGGAAACATTTGCAAATCGATCTGGATGGCTGGCGTATGGTGTTGGCGGTCAGCATTGACGGCTATCTGATACAGGCGAGTGCCAACGCCATCGCTGACGTTACATTGTTTGTGCGTAAAGCAGACCTGCCTTTGATTTTACAAAATATGCAGCGTGCCAGTGCTTATGTCAGGTTGGAAGGGGATGCTGATTTAGCCAACACGATTTCTCAGGTGGCGCAGCAAGTGCGCTGGGATGCCGAAGCGGATCTGGCGAAACTCATAGGCGATATTGCTGCAGTTCGTGTGGTACAAAGTAGCAAATCGATCTGGCAAGGTTTGCTCGGGCATCAGCGCAGTTTGCAAGAAAATCTGGCTGAATATCTGGTCGAAGAAGGCCGGCTCTTGCCAGCCAAGCCCGAAGTGGATTATCACCATCAAGACATCGTTAATTTGCGTGACGACGTTGAGCGCTTGTTAAAGCGTATAGAAAAACTGGAGCGTCGTTAGTATGTTAGTCAAATTTTTGCGTTTATTAAAAATTGTCCGGGTCGGTTTGCGCTATGGCCTGGATGAAATTATCTTAAGCAGTTTACCGGTGCCAGGTCAGGCGCGCATAACCCGTTTGCTGACCACCTTACTGTTTTGGCGCAAGCTGGATGCGCCACGTGGCGAACGTTTGCGTAGAGCACTCGAAGATCTCGGTCCTATCTTTGTGAAATTTGGTCAGGTATTGTCGACCCGGCGTGATTTAATGCCGCCGGATATTGCCGAGGAATTGGCGAAATTGCAAGATCAGGTTCCAGCTTTTGATCCGGAATTGGCGATCGCGCAAATTACCAAGTCATTGGGTAAGCATCCCGATCAGTTATTCACGCAATTTGAACGCACGCCGATCGCTTCGGCGTCCATCGCCCAAGTGCACTTTGCCACCTTGCCCGATGGTCGCGAAGTTGCAGTCAAGGTTTTGCGCCCAGGCATGAAAGAGGTCATCGATCAGGATGTCGCACTGATGCAAATTGCGGCCGACTGGCTGGAAACCTTATGGGCTGATGGTAAGCGCCTTAAAGCGCGCGAAGTCGTGGGCGAATTTGATAAATATCTGCACGATGAACTCGACTTGATGCGTGAGGCGGCGAACGCCAGTCAGTTGCGCCGAAATTTTCAGGATTCCGATTTATTGCTGGTACCGGAAATGCACTGGGATTATTGCTCAGCTTCGGTCATCGTGATGGAACGCATGAAGGGCATCCCGATTTCGCAAATTGAGCGCTTGCGCGAAGAAGGTGTCGATCTGGCCAAGCTCTCGCGTGATGGCGTGACGATTTTCTTTACCCAGGTGTTTCGCGATGGTTTTTTTCATGCCGATATGCATCCGGGGAATATTTTGGTTTCAGTTGAACCAGCAACCTTTGGCCGCTATATCGCGCTGGATTTTGGCATCGTTGGCACGCTGAATGATTACGACAAAGACTATTTGTCGCAAAATTTTCTGGCCTTTTTCCGCCGCGATTATAAGCGTGTTGCCGAAGCCCATATCGAATCAGGCTGGGCGCCGAAGGAAACCCGGGTTGATGAACTTGAAGCGGCGGTCCGCGCTTGTTGCGAACCGATATTTGACCGCCCCTTAAAAGATATTTCATTTGGTCAGGTCTTGTTACGCTTATTCCAGACTTCACGACGTTTTAATGTGGAAGTGCAACCCCAATTGGTGCTCTTGCAAAAAACTTTGCTGAATATTGAAGGCTTGGGGCGTCAGCTGGATCCGGATCTCGATCTCTGGAAAACCGCGAAGCCATATTTGGAACGCTGGATGAGCGAGCAAGTTGGCTGGCGTGGTTTATGGGATAAATTAAAAGACGAGGCACCACGTTACAGCCATATCTTCCCGCAATTACCCAGGCTGGTGCATCAGGCTTTAAGTCATGCCAGTCAGCCTGCTTACAACGATCAACTCTTGCAGCAACTCTTACAGGAACAACGACGCACGAATAAATTGCTACGGGGATTTGCGTTTTTTGCGATAGGAATATTTGGCGGTGTCGTCATCGCCCAATTGCTGGTGTATTTATTGTTACGCTAATTTGCGAGAGTCGCTATGGAGGCCTTTCAACATCGTAACCCGAATCAGGCTGAGTTTTGGGATGAACGTTTTGCGCGCGATTTCACGCCATGGCATCAGTCTCAGCCAGCCATTGAACTCGGTGCTTTTTTACAGCGACAAAATCAGCCTGCCGCTACGCTGATTCCTGGTTGCGGTCATGCTGAAGAAGTGTTGCAGTTTGTTCGGGCAGGCTGGCCAGTCACAGCCCTGGATTTTTCAGCCCAGGCGATACAAGCGGCGCAACAACGCCTCTGCGCAAAAAATTTGCCCACCGGGGCGCAACTGGAATTACTTCAAGCTGATTTCTTTAGCTACCAACCCGCATCGGCATTTGCGTTGATTTTCGAGCGCGCATTTTTTTGTGCTTTGCCAGTGGCGGCACGCTCAGCGATCGTTGCTAAATGGCATGACTTACTCTTACCTGGTGGCTTACTGGCAGGGTATTTTTATTTGCAAAGTGAAGTTCCTGCTGCCGCTGATAAACCAAGGGGGCCGCCGTTTATTTGTGCTGAGCTGGAATTTCAGCAACTCATGCAGACGCGCTTTGAGATACTCGAACAGCAGCCAGCCAGCGTCTCTTTGCCTGTCTTTGCCGGACATGAGTACTGGCAAGTCTGGCGCAAAAAGACTTGAGCAAGCGACATAAAAAAACGCTGTCAGTTAATACTGACAGCGTTTTTTCTCGGCAATGCTTACTGATTACTTGTGCACTTGTACTGCTTCATTATCGCGCTTCAACATATTCCATAAGAAGCTGTAAGTGATCGCTGCCATGTCAGCACGTTGCGTATTATTCGCCGCACCGCCGTGACCACCTTCGATGTTTTCGTAGTACCAGACATTTTTATGGCCTTGTTCCATCATCTTCGCTGCCATTTTACGGGCATGTCCTGGGTGGACACGGTCATCGCGTGTGGAGGTGATGAATAACACGTTAGGATAAACCATATCCGCTTTAACATTGTGGTAAGGCGAGAATTTTTGGATGTAGGCCCATTCTTCCGCTTTATCCGGATCACCGTATTCACCCATCCACGAAGCGCCCGCTAATAATTTGTTAAAGCGCTGCATGTCGAGCAAAGGTACCTGGCTGACCACTGCATTAAACAGATCAGGACGCTGAGTCAAGGCCACACCAGCGAGCAAACCACCGTTACTGCCACCCATCGCACCTAAGTGTTTCGGGCTGGTGATTTTTTGCGAAATCAAATCTTCAGCCACTGCCGCGAAGTCATCATACGCGCGTTGACGATTGCCTTTTAACGCAGCTTGATGCCAGCTTGGACCGTATTCGCCACCACCACGGATATTCCCGACTACATACACGCCACCTTTATCGAGCCAGGTTTTGCCCAAGCCACCCGAGTAACCCGGAGTCAGCGAAACCTGGAAGCCACCGTAACCGTATAACAAGGTCGGGTTGCTGCTATCGTATTTCAAATCTTTACGACGTACCACGAAGTAAGGAACTTTTGTGCCATCTTTCGAGGTCGCAAATTTTTGCTCCGTCATATAAGGGCTGGCATCAAAAAATGATGGGCTGGATTTGAGTAATTCACGTTTATCGCTACCTGCTTTCGCCAGCAGGTAGACGCTAGGTGTCAGGTAATCTGAATACGATAAGAAATACTCGTCAGAATGTTCGGCGTCCAGCGCGGCCACACCAACTGCGCCCAGCGTCGGTAAGTTCACTTTGCGGCTAGTCCATTTACCCTTAGTAAACTTCCATTCTTGCAAGCCACCTTTAACGTGTTCCAGGGTATTGATCAGCAAATAGTTTTTCGTGATGCCCATGCCCTGGAATGCCGTGCTGGCACTGGGCTGAAACAAGACTTCAAAATTGCGCTGACCTTTTTGGAAGGCGGCATAATCCATCGCCAAAATACTGCCAGCGACATACGATTTATCGCCAATAGTCCAGTTTTCACGCGGTGTGACGATAATCTGGCTGGCAAAGAAAGCGACATCGGCTTTACTCGGGATAGGCAATTTTGTCAGCTTATCGCCTTCGCGCACATAGTACTCGACATCATAAAAAGTTGAACGACGTGTCACGATTTCATGGCGTACGCCATTATGTTCGCTGACGTAAGCACCAACACCCATATCCGTCTTTTCTGCTTCAAACAAGGTCTTAGCCGCGCTGATTGGGGTGCCACGCTGCCATTCTTTGACGATGCGGGCATAACCTGAATCGGTCATGGTATTTGGGCCAAAGTCAGTGGCGATATAGATGCTGTCTTTGCCGCGCCAGTCTGCACTCATTTTGGCTTCGGGTAAGCGGAAGCCATCTTTAATAAATTGTTTGCTGTTTAAATCGAATTCACGCAGTTCAACCGCATCAGCGCCACCGCGTGACAAAGAAATCAGGCAACGGTCAAACACCGGTTCACGGCAGTTTGCGCCTTTGTAAACCCAGTTTTCATTTTCTGCTTTGGCCAGCGCATCCAGATCCAGTACCACTTCCCACTTAGGGCTGGCATTACGGTAATCAGTTAATGTGGTTTTGCGCCAGATACCACGTGGGTGCTCGGCATCGGTCCAGTAATTGTAGACCGCATTACCCATCTTCATGATGCCAGGAATACGATCTTTGGAATTCAGGATTACCGTCAGATCGTCGCGCAATTTTAAAAAGCCCGCATCTTTGTCGAGCTTATCGCGTGTGACCTGGTTTTGCGCTTTGACCCAGCTTAAGGCTTTGTCGCCCATGACTTCTTCCAGCCATTGCTGGTTGTCTGGGGTTTGCGCCTGGGCTAGGCTGCCAACAGCAGCGAAGCAAAGCAGGCTTACTAATTTGAATTGCGGTTTCATAGCGCTCCAATGTTGTTATAGAAATTTATGCTGATTTTGGCCGAATTGCTGGCAGCCAGCGGTTAGACCAAGGCCTTACAACTCGGTTCCCCTAAGCTTTCCGGTGGCAAGATCTGTTTGTCTTGTTGGCTTGGGGAGCTTGCTATTCTAATCAAGTGAGTTCCGACAATGGCGTGCGAATCATTACCGCTTTTGAAATTTCATTTCGTTAAATCGTTAAAAACATCCGCATAATCTGGATGTTATTGCATTTATTTTAATTTTGAATGATTTAGGGCTTACGCAAAATTGTGCAGAAGCGGCGTAAAGCCGAAGACAGTACTGGAGTACGGCAAGGCGAAACAACGAAGTCAGCGTCTGTTTTGCGTAATTCCTGGATTTTTAATGGGCCGGAATCGCTGCTAGCAGACTAAGAGTAGCAAGCTTATTCCACCAGGAAAGATGAGTAAAAGTGTAATAATAGTAAAGTGCAGAGCGCGCGCGGTGTTAGGGGACTTCTAAAAACTCCGATTTTTGGTAATTCTCTGAGGCTAAGTAATTGATTTTATTGAAGCCGGTTTTTCAAATTTGAGGTTTTTAGAAGTCCCCGTTAGGGCACTTCTAAAAACCTCGATTTCTAGCAATTTGATGAGGCTAAGTAGTTGATTTTATTGAAGCCGTTTTTTTAAATTTGAGGTTTTTAGAAGTTCCCTTAATGTTATTGTGGTTATTGCTTAAATGTCTATTTGCCTTAATGGAAAACTGATTTTTGCAATTGATAATAATTCCTATTTGCGTTATTATTGCGTTTATGCTTGAGATGGGTCAAAGCAGCTGAGGCTGCCTTCCGGTTAAATTAGTCCTGACTGGTACCTTGCGCGACTCGCGCACGTTCGACCCGTATCAACCCTCAGCCAGCCAGACTTCCCGTCCGCCAGCCATCGTCCAGACTATGCCCGGTCCAGGCATAGCTCCATCGTGCCAGTATCTGTTTTATTTTGAGGAAATTCATGAGTCGTCATTTGACCCCGATCGCTGCTGCCTTATTGGCTGTGGTGGCAAACCACGCTGTTGCAAGCGATAAAACATCGAACTTACCTGAAGTTAAAGTTCAGGAGCAAAAAGATAAAGATTACGCACCAACTAAAACCAGCGTGGGTAACAAAGCTGGCGTCGATGCTCACGACATCGCACAAAGTGTGACGGTGGTAAATCGTGCCGTGTTAAATGCACAGGCAGCGACTACCATGACTGAAGCTTTGCGCAATGTGCCTGGTATCACGATTTCGGCAGGTGAGGGTGGTCAGATTGGCGATAACATCAATTTGCGCGGTTACTCTGCGCGCACCGACGTTTACATCGATGGCTTGCGTGACCGCGGTCAATACACTCGCGATACATTTAACATCGAAGCAGTGGAAGTATTAAAAGGTGCGTCGTCGATGTTGTTTGGCCGCGGTGCTACCGGTGGCGTGATTAATCAAAGCAGCCGCAAACCAAATTTGAAAAACAGTAATGAAGTCAGTGCCGCCATCGGTACTGATAACTACCTGCGTGGTACGGTTGATATTAATCGCGCCATTGATCAGCAATCCGCCTTCCGTATTAACGCGTTTGCGCAAGACAATGACAGTACGCGTGATGTCGTGCACAACAAACGCTACGGTGTTGCGCCTAGTTACCGTTTTGGTATCGGCAGCCCGACTGAAGTCACGGTATCGGCCTTGATACAACGTAATCGTGATACCCCGGATTATGGCGTGCCTGTTGTCAACGGTAAGCCCGTTGATGCACCGGCAAATCGCTTTTACGGTTTCACCGATGATAAATACGATCAGGATGTGAATGTATTCAGCATCGCTTTGCGTCACAAGTTTTCATCCGAAATAACCTTACTCAATAAACTGCAGTATGGTAAGTATCAAACCGTTGCCTCACCTACACCACTCAGAGTGGTTACACCTGTAGCATTGAATGCGCCCTTGAGTCGGATTGAGGCGAGTTACAGTACGCGTGATCGCGTCGTTAATGACACCACGTTAACAAACCAGACAGATTTGGTCGCGAAATTCAAAAGTGGTGGCATCGAACACATTGTTACGACCGGTTTGGAATTATCGCGTGACAAGTACGAAAATACCGGTTACGCCTGGACTGGTTTAGGCAGCCTGACTTTGGATCAGGAAAAATACGCGGGCAAACCAGCGGGCGCGCAACGCAGCTTCAACACGCAAACCAATGCAACTGGTAATACGGTTGCAGCTTATCTCAACGAACAAATGAACCTCAGCAAGCAATGGAAATTGGTTGGTGGGGTGCGTTGGGAACGCTTTAAAGTCGAGCAATCAGCTTATGCTGCAACCACCAAAACCACGACGAATCTCGATCATAGCGATACAATGACGAGCTTCCGTGCAGGTGTGATTTACCAACCGAGTGAATTGCAGTCGTATTATTTGTCGTACGGCACGTCGTTTAATCCGTCGACCGAAGCCGTGACATTAACAGCCAGTTCAGCGAATCTTGATCCTGAGAAAAACAAGTCGCTGGAACTCGGCACCAAGATTGATATGTTGGACGGCGCTTTAAGTTTCAACGCGGCTTTATTCAAAGTGCAGAAAACCAATGCCCGTACTACTGATCCATTGACTAACATCGTGACATTGCAAGGTGACACTCAGGTGCAGGGTTTTGAGGTCGGTGTGGTTGGTCGTATCAACTCCGATTGGCAAATCATGGCGGGATATACCTTCCTCGATGGTCGTATCAATGCACTCAAAGAAGTCAGCAATGGCATCAGCGCAGTTGGTAAAACTTTGCCGAACACACCACGTGACAATATCTCCTTGTGGACGACTTACTCCTTAATGGCGAATTGGGAAATTGGCGGCGGTATGACTTACGCGTCTAAGCGCTATCTAAATAACTATGAAACAGCCGCCGTAGATGGTTATCGCCGCTACGATGCGACCGTCGCTTACAAGCAAAAGGACTATGATATTCGTCTGAACTTGCAAAATCTGACTGACGCAAAATACTATGAAGTGGCTTCAGCAGGTCGTGCGACCCCAACTAAAGGTCGTTCGGTAATCGCTACAGTCAATTATCGCTTCTGATTGCTAGTGTGATTGAAAAACGGGCCGTACTGGCCCGTTTTTCTTAAGCTTCAGGGTTTAGGCAAAATCAAACTGAGATGGTTCGTGAAGTGCGACAATTTACCTCGCCGTAGTGAATGCACTGCAGTTTCTATTTTGTTTAAGTCTTGCGAAAGTGTCTCATGTTGATAACTATTCCCAATGTATTAAGCCTGGACCAGGTGAATTTTTTTCGTCAGCAATTAAACCAGGCCGACTGGGTCGATGGTCAGGTTACCGCTGGTTATCAAGGCAGTCTGGTTAAGCGCAATCTGCAACTCTCAGAAAAAAGTCCGGTCGCACAATTGCTGGGCGATCAGATTTTATCGGCCTTAGAACGTCATCCGCAATTCATCAGCGCGGCTTTACCAAAACGCGTGTATCCACCGATGTTTAACTTGTATGGCGGTGGTCAATATTTTGGCTACCACATCGATAATGCGGTACGTCTGATCCCTGGCACTGGCGAAAAAATTCGCACCGATGTCTCATCGACCTTGTTCTTAAGCGACCCCGATGAATACGAAGGCGGCGAATTATGTATACAAGATACCTATGGCTTACACAAAATTAAGCTACCCGCTGGCCACATGGTGGTTTATCCCTCGACCAGCTTACATCAGGTTAGTCCAGTCACTGCAGGGGTGCGACTTGCTTCCTTTTTCTGGAGCCAAAGCATGATCAAAGACGATGGCCAGCGCACCATGTTGTACAACCTCGATCAGGCAATACAAAAACTTACCGCGACAGGCGCCGATGCCGCCGCACTGATAGAAATCACCGGGACTTATCATAATCTCTTAAGAATGTGGGCCGAGGTGTAAGCCACTAAGGTTGCGGAACTATGGCGAGCTGGTATGAACTCTTATTGACTGAGTATGTGTTAAAGCTCGTGCCAGCTTTTGTCGTGGCCGGTTTGTTTTTACTTAGCTTACCAAAACGCTGGGCCATCCCCCGCATCTTGCTGCATATCGCTTGCTTTGTCCTGGCACGCGATGCCATGACCGCGCCCGGGTTTTGGCAAATCAATCGCGGTTCCTTACGTTTGAGCGCCAGCCCGGAAATTCTTTATGCATTGAGTTTGTTTTCAGCGGCCTTGGCTTATGGCATTTATAAACTCGAAGCCCGAACAAATCAGCCACTCAACTTTTTGCGACCAGGACGCCACTTAGGCCATAGTGTATTGACTGCGAGTCTGGCTATCGCTGCAGTCTTGTTGTTAGTTGGTGTCGGCAAATCCTGTTTTGCCTTACCTTCACTACCGCCACCGAATCCCAGCTACTTCTTGCCGATACTGGTCTTTGCCTTAATCGGTAATGCTTATGAAGAACTTTTGTTTCGCGGCTTATTGCAAGAAACCATCGCCACCTACACGACTAGCTTACACGCCGCCTGGCTCTCAGCTTTGGCATTTTGCTTTTGCCATATTTTCCTCGCCTTTAATCTGACACAAATCGGCACACCCTTATTAGTATTCACCCTAATCGAAGGCCTCGCCGCCGCATTCGCCTACCGCCATTCCGGTTTTTTAGCCGCCTGCCTGACGCATGGCCTGGTGATTTTTGTGATGGCAATGGGCTGGGTTTGAGTTAAGCTAAGCACTTAATTTAGAAAGTGCTTGGACACAGCGTCATCGTGTCCATGCTTAATCGTTGACACGGTAAAATTTTTATTCAACGATTTCGAAAAATACTGTAAATCATTCAGATTTATTACACTTCTTAGAAGCAGATGGAGAGACCGTCGAACCTATCGCAGCAATGCGCGTGATTTTAAGTGCAATGTCTAAACGTATTAGTTCAGACTGGGTCTGACACATCGACTTACTAAGATAAACCACTAAAAATACGAAAACACCCATCCTGGCCGTAATGTTGTAACCCGCAAAGAACAAATGCAGCATCCATGCGCCTTCCCGGGTTAAAACTGGCTGCAAAGCTTATAAGTCGGGCGTAACCGGTGCGGACTGCGTTTTGCCTTAGAAAGCGTAGGGTGGACACGGCATCATCGTGTCCACGCGTAGTCGTTGGCACAGCAAAATTTTTTATTCAACGATTTTGAAAAATATCCGCGTGGGCAAAATTTGCCCACCCTACGTTACTTAATATAGATAGTGCGTGGAAACGACATCATCGTGTCCACGCTTAATCGTTGACACGGCAAAATTTTTATTCAACGATTTCGAAAAATATCCGCGTGGGCAAAAATTTGCCCACCCTACGTTACTGGTCGCATCGAGAGCCAGGCAAACATATGTAGTAGGCACAATAAAAAATTCTCATCCAAGGTGATAGTAATGAACGATGGTTTGTTTGGACCAATAGATTCGCGAGTAGACCCAGATTGGTTAATCAAAGAATTTTTTGATTCAATGTACACTCAAAACGAATTTTTATGGGCTTTGGCTCGGATACAGAAAAAGTCAGATTTTGGTGTAAATGAGGATTACTGTAATTTTCTGGATGGTGAATCTTCTGAGGTCGAATTAGGTTTGTTTGATGAGAGTCAAATATTTACCTATGATGTGTTTCAAAAATTTCTGAAAATAGCATGTGAAAAATATTTAATCGTTCGCCCAGAAGATACTGATAAAGTTTCTAGAGTGCTTGCTGAGCTATCACTGTCGCGTAGTCCTTGACACAGCAAAATTTTTATTAAACAATTTTAAAAAATATCCGCGTGGGCAAAAATTTGCCAACCCTACGTTACTGGCAAAAAATGCGCAGTAGGTGCAATAGCAAACCAAGTCTATCCTTTTCGGAGTTTCCCATGTCGCGTTGGTCTACCTTAGTTAGTTGGGGTTTTGTAATAGTCGCATTGATCAGCCTTAGCCTGTTCCTACAGAAAAGCACATTGCCGACACCTGCAATAAGTTCGCCGTCTAAACCGCAAAGCAGCACCAGCACTGCCCTGGCCAGCGCTAAAGTGAGTGTGGACGAAGCAAATCAAACTCGCCGCAACATCGCTCAAGCTAAGCTGACGCTGGGGCAGGAGTTTTATCGCAGCACGAATATGCGCGACTTCATGCATAAGGCCAGGCTGCATTCTGAGCAAGGTGGTCTGTACTATGCCTACCGTGGTTTGATGGAATGTGCTGCTCGCAGCCAGTTTGTGCGTCAGCCGCAGTATGATGGCAAAGGCGATACCAAAAAATTCGCGCGCCAACAAGACGTGGCCACGCAAAATCAATTGCGGTGTGCGAATTTATTGGCCAGCGATTGGAGTGATGACAATTTGCAGTTGGCTAAGGCTGAACTTGAGCAAAGCCATGACCTGTTATACCGTTGGGAACAACAATTCAAGCTGGCGCAGCAACAAAAAGATGGCAAGTTAATGCGCGAATTGATACAGCAGTGGCTGGAGTTAGAAGATCCAGCCTTGATCCTGGATCAGGGAATGGCGATTTTATCCAGTCAGGGCCAGCCCAGGGCCTATTGGTTCGCGGGTAAAGATTACCGCAGCGTTGACGACATTCAGGAATTAACCGCGGCCACTGATCTGGTCGCTTGCGAAATGGCGGGCAATTGCGGCCCCTATAGTTTGTGGTGGACTAGTCACTGTTTGCGCGATAACATTTGTTATGAAGACTGGTTTGATGCCTACCAACATATCTACCATCAGCCGGGCAAGTACCAGCGCATTTACGCGATTTATCAACACATGCTGAATGCAATCCAGCGCAAAGACCTGGATGCCTTCGTCAATCCTGCCATGCCTAAATTTAAAGCCGCGACTAAGTGATGGTACAGCGTTGCAAGCTCAGACAAAAGCACACGCCATCAGCGAGGTTGTTGACGCTGATGGTGCCACCCATTTTCGCCATATAGGTTTTGGCGACAAATAAACCCTGGCCGCGCTGGCCTAGTGCACCAGCTTCGGCTTGATCCGATACGCCATATTCAAACAGTTTATCCAGCATATCCTCAGCGATTTGCGGGCCATAATTGCGCACACTGATTTGCGCGTAATTGTCATCAGCATCGAGTTTGATTTCTATCGGGCTAGCGGTCTGGCGGTAGCGTTGGGCATTGTTCAAAATATGGCTGATGACATCTTCCAGCGAATGTTCATCGGCTCTGACCCAGACTGCTGCCGGGCAGGTGCTGGCGTCGCTAAGGTCGAGCACATCCTTGATGCCAGCATCGGGTGCGTTTTCTATCAGTGCGCTTAAGAATTGGCGCAATTCCAGCGCCTGTAATTCCAACACGCTGGCTTGAAATGCTTCACTGGGGCTGGCATTGCCATACAAGATCGTCAATGCCTGTTGCATGCGCAGTAAATAGCGGCGGCTGCTATCGTGTTCTTGCTCATGTAAGGCAAGTAGCGATTGCAAGGGCGACATAATTTCGTGGCCGACTGCATGCCACATATCTTTTTCTTGCGCGGCGCGGATTTGCTCGCGTTCCAAATCTTCGCGCACGCGCCGCAGCAAGTCTTGCAAACAACTGGCGAGTACGCCGAGTTCATCGGCACTGCGTAAATCATCCAGATTAAATTGCTCTATGCCCTGGCTGGCTTTGACATTTTTCGATAACACCCGGGCGCGTTTGGATAGCAAGGTGATGCGTCGCATGATACTGAGTTCGAGTAATAACCAGGCCAGGCTCAGCGCCAGTAACATTGCTGCGACATACCAGCTGATGCGCGCGGCGACTATGCTGAGATTTTGCAAGGCACTGCGCTGATCGCCCGTCAGGCTAAATTCCACCGCAAAATTGGCGGTGGTTAAAATCTCTTTCTTTTGCAATTGCCACACCCGCTGCTCAACGGGCAGCCAATTGATTAAACGTATCAGCAAGGCTTGTGGGTCGGGTAATTCACTGCTATTGCCTTGTAATTGCAAGAACGCCAGGGTCTGATCCAGACGCCGGATTTGGATTTTTTCACCGGCTAATAAATGCTGCTGTAAGTCTTGCAGAGAAAAAACCGGATTGCGCTGATGTTGCTGACTATCCAGCAAGGCGTGGTCACTGTCAGCGGGCTTAATTTGCACTTGCAATTCCAGACTATTGAAATTTTCTGGCGGCCAGCTTGGTTTGGTTTTTTTGAATAAGGCAGCTTGCCATTCTGGGATAGTGAGGCGTACTGAAAAAAACGCATTGCGTAAGCAATGCTGATCGTCGTCGGCTTGTTGTCCAGAGTTGCAGCGACCTTGTTGCCAGACCCAGGCGCGAAAATCTTTGTGTGGCCGGGTTTTGCCAGCGTCCAGATCATCGCGTAAAAAGCCCGTAAAGCGTCCGCGTAGCAGCGGCAAATTCACTGCGTTTGATGCGGCTGTATTACTCTCGGCTTCAAATGGCGCAATCCAATGATAATTTTGGTCGCCTAGTTTTAAGCTGAGCTCCAGCCTGTCGGCATGGCTTAAGTTTAAATCGCCGCGCTGATGTGCAATCAGGCTGCGGCTATTGAAGTGCCCGGCGATATACAAGTAAGCGCCGCCCCAGGGACTATTCCCTATGCCAGCGCAGAGGTCACCTCTGTCGCTATATTGTTGCAAACAGCCCGACATCGCCATGGCTTGCCTGACCTTGCTTTGGTCATCAAAATCGAGTGCGGCAAACGGCAACACCATAGGACGCAAGCCATTGCGGCTATCGTTGAGTAAATCCGGATTCAGCAAAGCCAGTTGACCGCTGGGATGGCGTAATAAGGCCGAGAGTTGTTGCTGGGTTTTGTCGAAATGGCTTTGATAGGCGGCCAATGCCAATTGCTTTTCTTGTTGCAGTAAAGAGAGTGCCAGCGCCAGGGTCGCCAGTGCCAGCAATAAAAAGATGCCGCGAAAAACGATGCGTAAGCGATAGGCCGCCAGCCACAGACGCTTCATGCGTCAACCCAGCGAAAGCCGCGCAAAGGCACGTTTTCTATGCAATTAAAGTTGAGGTCAATTTCACGGAAGGCATCGCGTATGGTGGAGACATGCTTGCGGATATTTTCGCGATTGCGGCCACTTTTGACGACTTCATACAAATCATCATACGTCACGATCTGACCTTGTTTTTCCAGGAGTACTGCGAGTATGCGTTGCGCCGTTAATGGCAAATTGACGCGCTGACCGCGCCAGATAGGATTGCGTTGACGCAAAGGATCGAGGCTGACGCTGGGATTGTTTGGACTGGGCTTTTGCTGGACTTTTTTCTCGCGCACCGCACGCAAAATTTCTAACAGGGTTTCGATAAAGTCGGCTTCAGAAAAGGTGGCTTTTTGCAGATAATCCCAGGCGTCCAGCGCCTTCATAATGCTGCGGTAAATAGTGGCGGGCATCGCCGAGACCACGAGCACTGGCGTTGCACTGTGCTTGTTGATGGCATTGATGATGGCAACCCCGGCATGGCGTTCACGCCCAAGTTCTATATCTAACACCACTAAATCGTAGTTTTCACGTAATAGCGCAGCTTCCGCATCATCGCGATTAAACCACTGATGGACCTCAATTTCTGGCCGCGCCGCATTAATCCACTGCAAGAGTTGCTGGCTGGTGGGTAAATCATCTTCGATCAGGGCAATTTTGCTCATGGCTAGGCTAAAAAATTGAGGTTTGCCTAGCCTAAACCGAGTTGTCAAAAAAATCCAGCGGCTCGCTTGTGAGTTTTTCTTCACAGCTGTGTAGTAAAGCGGCTTGCTCATGTAGCGAGATGGTGGTCGTCGCACTTGTTTCTTCGGCAAGCGCAGGCGCAAGATGGCGTCACGTTGGTCAGGCAAGAAAGCACAGACCACGACATTAACCAGGAGATCGTCATGTTCACAGCGTTAAAAAAATTGGGTGCAGCCATTCGTCAGGGTTTAGGCTGGGGTAGCAAACAAAGTCTGGCGGGACTCAATCAAGCTGGGCAATTTGCTGGCGCAAGGGTCAGGCAAATCAATACCCGGCTGATTTTAGTGACGGCTGGTTTGAGCCTGGCAATTTATGGCGTCTACACCCATACCCCGATTACTACCGTGAATCGCGGCGAAGCGGTGTTGCGCACCAATCAGTGGAGCGGCCAGGTCGAGGTGATACGCGAAGGCAGTGTGATTGCGATGCCAGGTTTGCACCAGATACAGCAAGTTTCCTTGCGTGATCATTTATACCGGCCACAAGGCAGTGCCAGCGCCCAGGGTGGCGCGCCATTTCAATCGATAGAAGGTTTATCGCTGGGTGTGGAGCTGGCGGTGCGCTACGCCTTAAGCAACGACAAACTGGCGCAATTTTCGGGCTTAGATAATCAACAAATCGATAGCCAGATTGTTGAACCCGTGGTGCAGGCAGTGATTTACAAAGCCTTTTCTCGCTATACCGTGAAAGAGATTTTTTCGAGTAAGCGCGCCGAACTGCAGCAATTAATAGAAAACGAATTACGGCCACGCTTAGCCGCCGATGGCATTGCGTTGCGTGGGGTGATGCTGGGTAAGGTAGATTTACCGGCGGACTATAAAAAAGGCATGGAACGTTTGCTGGCCGAAGAATTGGCTTCAGAAAAAATGCGCTACACCCTGGAATTAAAAGAAAAAGAAGTGCAGCAAACCGCTCTTGAATCGGAAGCGGCCAAAGTCAGACGTGAAAAAGAAGCCGAAGCGGCAGCGCGTGAACAAGTGATTGCAGCCCGGGCTCAGGAAGAGGCGATGAAACATGTGCTACCGTTTAAACAAAAACAAATCGAACAACGACAATTTGAAGCCGAGGCAGAAAAAGTCGCCCGCATTAAATCTTCGGAGGGTGCGGCGCAGGCTCGTATTATTGAAGCGGCTGGGGAAGCTGATTCCCGTCGCAAGTTAGCCGATGCCGAAGCCTATCGGCAAGATCTAATCGGCAAAGTCGCCAGCACGCAAATGGAGCGCGAAGGGCAATTGCTCAGCAAGCATCCTTTGTTAATCCAAAAAACCATGGCCGATAAACTCTCAGACAAAGTCTCGGTGATTATTGCGCCGCCGCCAGCTGATGGTGGTTTTATTGGTGCCAGCTTATTGGGGCAGACTAAAGCGGCGATGCCGGTCAAGGCGCAAGAGACCAGCTTGCCAGCAAGTGCCAGCAACGCGAATCAAGCTCAGGAGAACTAAACCATGTGGATGAGTTTAATTGCGGCCAGCAGTTTTGCCTTAGTGATCAATGAGCAGAGTGCATTGCGCGCTGCACCGCGCGACAGCGCTTTGCAGCAAACGACTTTGTATCAGGGCGACATGGTTGAGCTACGCGGTGCTAAGCTCGACTATTTGCAAGTCTATGATCACCGTCGCGAACGAGCTGGTTACGTAAAAGCTCAGGCACTGCGTAAGCTCGAGCTCGATCCTGAGCATGCCCAGGAAAATCGCCATATCTGGCAGTATTTGCGCGATACTCCGGGTGCTGAAAGTCTGGGCATTGCATATCTCGCGGCTTACCTGAAATCAGCCCCGGCCAGCGATATCGATGCCGGGGCGTTTGATGCTCTGGGGAGTTTCGCGGAACGCCTGGCCAAACGTGCCAACAGTAAACTCAGTAAATATGCTGAAACTTTATTAGCTGCACAACTGGAAACTGCGGCCTATTATGGCGTGCAGATAAAACGTTTCGAACGAGATGGCAAAGCCTGGTTTTGTTACGATGGTGAAGCGTATCGCCGCGTGCTGGCTTTGCAAGCGCAAGCAGAGTTGCAAGCGCGTGCAGCATTGGCATTAACCCGCAGTGATTGCATTAATCCACAGGCCCTGGAAAGCGAACGACAGGCACATGACATCTGGCGTGCTGAGGTGCTGAATAAGGTGGCGATTAGCGCTGTCAGCGAATTGAATCAACAGCGGTTGCGCTTGCGCAAGAGCCAGGTCTGGTCTGCCATCGCGTTTCAGCAAGCGCGTAAGCAGCAAGACTATCTGCCTGCAGGCAGCAAGGCTAATCAAGAATTTAGCGCCGTTAAAGTCAGTGCATTGGCTGATGAGGATTTCCCGGCTTATGATGAAGCTGCACTGCGTCTGGGGGCGAGTTTATGGGCTAGTTTACCAGCGATTTCTACGACAAACTCGCAACCCAGGTTGTCAGTGAGTTTGAAAATTAAAGAGGATGGCAGATCCTGTTTGCAATTAATCGAACCACAAAAACCAGGAGGAACACCAGCAGCAAGTGCGGAGCGTTGCACGTATGGCCAGGCCTGGCTGGCGTCTCAGCGTGCGCATCCAAATCAACAGGTTTTGACGATGGCGGTACAAACACTGGAAGGCTGGCGTGAACTCTGGGTTTGGCATAAAGCGCAGCAAGACTGGCGGCTGGATGTGATACCACCTGCTGCCAGTGAGCCTGATCTGGGCTATGTTGAATTTGCCGGTTGGATACCTGGCTCGCAGGAAAAATTCTTGATCGCACGTGAAAGCCGTTTGGATGGACGATTGCAGCGGCGTTTCGAGGTATTCAATCTTACTACTATGCGCGCGGAAAACAGTGTTGATAAGCCAGCTAAGTTGGCTGTTTTTAATAAATGGCAAGATCCGCTTTGGATGCGCAACACCATCAGTGTGCGTTAACCCATTAAGCCAAGGCAGCGATTGCAGAACTGTATAGGGGTAAGGTAATTCGTCGTCGCTTTACTACCACTAAGTGAGACACAGGCAGTTATTGGATTCTGGACAATATTGCAAACTTTTCCTATCGGATTTTTAGCGCTTGGTATAGTATGAATTCGTGCTGCCTAAAAAATAGGCGAAATTGTAATTTTATGTGCCTGGTAAGCCTGGTTGTCGTGCTTATACGTAGCGATTCGGCATATATACGCCTGAACGAGGTTGGGGAATTTAGCGTGGCTGCATATCAATTCTTGCGTAATCAATATCAGAGTGCCAAATTACCTGCACTCGAAGCAGAACACTGGCGTGAGCAAGTCTTATCAGTGATCTTGCTAATCATACTGACACTGGGTATTGTCGCTGCAATACCCAGTATCGCTTTGGCCGCCAAGGAAGGTTTGTGGTCCATCGTCGTCGTCGACGTCTTAGCGCTGAGTTGGGTGGCGGTTATCTGGCGCTTGCCCTTTCTTAAGTTCCAACACCGCGCTTTCAATTTTCTTTTATTTGTGTATGCCCTGGGACTTTGGTTTCTGGTTAAGGTCGGTTACACCGGTATGATTTATTTATTGGTGTTCCCCGTTATGAGTGCTTTATTGCTCAATCTCAGGATGGCCTTATATGCGGTAGCACTATCTGGTATCAGTTTGTTTTCGGTGGCTACCTTTTTCGATGCGAATTTACACATCCCGGGGATGGAAAATTACCCGGTCTGGCGGCTGGCCGTTATCACCGTCAACTTCACATTCATCGCGGCAATACTGGCAATAGCTTGTGGTGTGTTGTTACAGCGTCTGGACCAGTCTTTAGAGCATCAGCGTGTGATTACGCGCTCACTTAAAGATGGTCAGGCATCGTTAGCGCATGCAAATCAAGAATTACGATTAATCGTGATGGCGGTGGCTAGGCTCAATGAGATGGTGATGATCTTGCAGCGTGACCCGCAACAACAGGGCATAGCGCAATATAAGATGGTCTTCGTCAATGATGCGTTTTCTCATATCAGTGGTTTCAGCGCTTCTGAAGTAATAGGTAAGAGCCCTGATCTCTTGTTTGACAGCTTATTAGCTCGCAGTGATTTTGAACATTTGAAAACGGCCTTATTACGCAGTACAAGCACACAATTTGAACTGACTTGCTATAGCCGCACTGGTTGCCAATTTTTGCTCGAGGTTGACTTAGTCCCCTTTGTTGATGAACGCGGAAGTTATACCCACTGGGTTGCCACCGGACGTGATATCAGCGCACGAAAATCGGCAGAAGAACATATACACAGACTGGCGTATTTCGACGTATTAAGCGGCTTACCAAATCGCCGTCTATTGATGGATCGCCTGAATAGCATGTTTAATGTCTCGCGGCGCACGCACAGTGTCGCGGCACTTTTGTTCCTGGATCTCGATCATTTTAAGCATGTGAATGAAGCCAAAGGGCATCAGATCGGCGATGCTATCTTACGTCAGGTAGCAAACAGACTGGGCAAAGGCGTGCGCGAAGCTGATACCGTCGGCCATTTGGGTGGTGACGAATTTGTGGTGCTACTGGCCAATGTCGGGACTGAGTTAAGTCAGGCCGCTCATGCAGCACTGACGGTCGCCGAAAAAATTAATTACACGTTGGCACAGACCATGGAGGTTGAAGGTCTGACTTACAATTTAACCTGTAGTATAGGCATAAGCTTACTTCCCAGAGAAAATCAGGAAGCCAGCGATGTCTTACGGGAAGCAGAAACGGCCTTGCATAAAGCAAAAAATCAAGGGCGCAATCAGATAGCCTTTTTTGAGCACTCTATGCAAACCGAAATTGAGCATCGTTTGCTGACTGAGCGTGAGTTGATGCAAGCATTGGCTGAAGGCGGCTTACAAGCCTATGTACAAGCCCAGGTCGATAAACATGAACAAACCATAGGCGGTGAAATTCTGATGCGTTGGCAACACCCTTCACGTGGCTTTATTTCACCAGCTTTTTTTATCCCTGTTGCAGAAGAAAGCGGTTTGATTTTGAAATTGGGTGACTGGGTGTTGCGTGAGGCTTGTCTGGCCTTGTTGAAATTAGCCGTGTGCAATGACAGTTTGCCGATTTCCGTAAATGTCAGTCCCAAGCAATTTCGTCAGACTGACTTTGTCGAAAAAGTTGCATCTTTATTGCAAGAGACAGGAGCGCCTGGAGAACGTTTAATTTTTGAAGTTACCGAAGGTTTGTTAATCGAAAATTGGGAGGATACAGTAGCGCGCATGAAGGAATTAAATCGTTTAGGGA
Source organism: Undibacterium sp. (assembly GCA_041913845.1). Taxonomy (GTDB): domain Bacteria; phylum Pseudomonadota; class Gammaproteobacteria; order Burkholderiales; family Burkholderiaceae_D; genus Undibacterium. The sequence continues at coordinate 39,674 of JAYSEN010000005.1, read as the reverse complement.
TACGCTTTTCCATCGACGATTTTGGAACGGGTTATTCCAGTCTGGCTTACTTGCGCAAGTTACCGCTGTATGAATTGAAAATTGATAAGAGCTTTGTTCAAGATATGCTGGTAGAGGCAGGCGGCCGTGCCATCGTGCAATCGATACTCTCGATGGCGCAGCATCTGGGTTTAAAAGTCGTGGCTGAAGGTGTAGAAACACGCGAGCAAGCTGATTTTTTAATAGATCATGGATGCCATGCGATGCAGGGATTTTATTTTGCCAGGCCGATACCTCTAGATCATTGGATCATACTGCAAGAGCAGGTACAGACGCAGGATGTGTGCTTATTAAATACCGGTTGATCTTCAGGTTTTAATTTCGACCTAAATCCGTGCAAGTTTCTGACGCAGGATACATACGAAACAGACGCAGGCGATATAGTCTTTACTTCGTCGTGCAATTGCGGCGCCCCCGGCGCCTGTCCTGGCTGGCACCTACTATCAGACATCGTCTGATTTTAATACCGAGTGAAGTTGTGAGCTGAATTTAATCAAGCCTGGCCTGCACCTTTTCCTGATGCAAGAGATTTAATTTTGCGGAGTTGGATAAAGTAACTTACCTGGATTTAAAATATTCTTTGGGTCCAGACTGAATTTGATTTGGCGCATTAACTCTAAACCATCCGCGCCATGTTCCTGCAGTAAAAAATTCATTTTATGTAAGCCCACACCGTGTTCTCCTGTGCAGGTCCCTTCCACTGCTAAAGCGCGACTGACCATGCGTTGATTGACCGCTTCAGCACGGGCGAATTCGTGCGCATCTGCCGGATCCACCAGTATCAGTACGTGAAAATTCCCATCGCCGACGTGACCAATAATGGCAAAGCACAATTGTTGGTTTAAGCAATCATTTTGTGTTTCTATGATGCATTCGGCTAAACGTGAAATCGGTACGCAACAATCGGTGGTTATCGCGCGCGCGCCTGGGCGGCGTTGTAACAAAGCAAAGTAGGCTTGATGACGAGCTGCCCAGAGCTGATTGCGTTGTTCAGTTTGGGTTGCGCTGGTTATCGAACTTGCGCCCAATTCCTGAGCCAGCGCAGTGACAAGCTCAACCTGCTCATTGACGGCCAGAGGACTACCGTGAAACTCAAATAAAAGTAAATCTTGCTCCATCAGATTCAGTGCAGCGTAGCGATTTAAGGCTATCACGCTTTGCTGATCCAGGTATTCGACCCGGGCTAATGGAATGCCGCTTTGCATGGCTTGTATGACGCAATGAATGGCTTGTTCGGTCTGATTGAAACTGGCGATACAGACAGCCAGTGCTTCGGGCAGGGCATGCAATTTGACACAGACTTCGGTGATTACGCCTAAGGTCCCTTCTGAGCCCAGAAACAAATGCGTTAAATCATAACCCGCCGCTGATTTACGAGCTCGATTAGCGGTCTTGATAATCCGTCCATCAGCCAGCACTACCGTCAGTGCCAATACGTTGTCACGCATCGTGCCATAACGTACTGAGTTAGTACCCGAAGCCCGGGTCGCACACATGCCGCCCAGGCTGGCATCGGCTCCGGGATCAACCGAAAAGAACAGTCCACTACCATGTAACTCCTGATTTAATTGCTTGCGAGTGACACCTGCCTGCACCACCGCGCAAGCATCGTCTTGATAAATTGTCAGAACCTGATTCATTTGCGACAAATCCAGTGAGATTCCGCCATGCGGCGCTAATACTTGGCCTTCCAGCGAGGTACCAGCGCCATAAGGGATGAGTGGAACTTGCCAGGCGTGGCAGAGCTTGAGTAAGTCAGCCACCTCTTGCGTACTCTGCGCAAATACCACTGCTTGCGGCGGCATGCTGTCGAATGGCGATTCATCGTGGCCATGTTGCAGGCAAATGGCTGGATTGCAGCTAAAGCGGTGACCAAACAAGCTCATTAATTCGTCGTGTAAGCCCAGCGGTAAGGGTGTGGAATTCATAGTGGATATGGAGTTGATTTGGCTGATTACTTGCCTGCGCTTAAGCTCGATGCGGGTGGCAGCTTAAAATCCCAGTCACTGCATTGCACGCAATGAGCTTATTTTGCCGTATCCTAGCGTTTTTTTTACCGATTTAATTGAATTATGGGTAACCGACTCTCCAAAATTGCAACACGTACCGGCGATACCGGCACCACTGGTCTGGGCGATGGCAGCCGTACCACCAAAGATTCTTTGCGTATTCACGCGATAGGTGAAGCCGATGAACTGAATTGCCATATCGGCGTGTTATTGTGTGAAGCCATGCCTGAGGCCATGCGCTATGAACTGACTTCGATACAGCATGATTTGTTTGATCTGGGCGGCGAGTTATGCTTGCCAGGCTACACCATCATTACCGAAAATCAGGTCCAAAGACTTGATGCCCTGCTCGAAAAATACAATGCGGACTTACCTCCACTGAAAGACTTTATCTTGCCGGCAGGTTCGCGTGCCGCGGCGCTGGCCCATGTTTGCCGCACCGTTTGCCGACGCGCAGAGCGAGCGATCGTAGCGCTTGGTAACGCAGAAACCATCAACCCCCATCCACGCCAATACGTCAATCGCCTCTCGGATCTGATGTTTGTACTTTCGCGCGTCTTGAATCGTTATGCGGGCGGCAGCGATGTATTGTGGGAAAAAGGGCGTGAACGTTAATATTTATAGCGATATCGCCAAAGTTTCTGCTTAGATCTTATGAAATTCATCAAATTGCTGGTATTTGATCTGGATGAAACTCTGGTTCATGCCAGCACTGCCGATTTGGGCAGATCAGCAGATTTTATTTATGAGTCCTATCAGGTCTATCTAAGGCCGCATTGCATCGCGATGCTGGCTAATCTGTCTATCGATTATGATTTGGCGATTTGGTCATCGGCGTCAAAAGACTATGTCAGCAGTGTGGTAGAGAATTTATTCGCCGATTCGATCAATTTCAAATTTGTCTGGCATCAATCCCACTGCGTGCAAAAAGTTGATTTGAAATCAGGCGGCTATGTCTACCTCAAAGATTTGCGAAGCTTGCAAAAATTTGGCTATCAAATCGAGCACGTTTTGATGCTGGACGACAGCCCTGAAAAATTGCAACGCCAGCCTGGCAGATTGTTGCATGTACCCGCTTATTTGGGGGATCAGGCGGATCGGTATTTACTTGATTTGCCGGGTCTGATAAATCAATACCGATCTGCCAACTAGTTCGAAAGGACTAGTGCTGCTTAGCTGCAAGCAGGATTGTGTTTGTGAGGCGGCTTGCCGACAATGTCTGCATGAATGCCGAACTCTCACCACCTGCTGCGCCTGTACTTGAAGACCGCTTTGGCCGGCGTATCAGTTATTTGCGAATTTCTGTGACTGATCGCTGCGATTTGCGTTGTAGTTATTGCATGCCTAAACATTTCAAAGGCTATGCCGAACCTGCAGAGTGGCTAAGTTTCACTGAAATTCAGCGCGTGGTCGCGGCCTTTGCAGCACTTGGCGTTAGCCGCATACGCCTGACTGGCGGCGAACCATTGTTGCGTCGGAATCTGGTCGAACTGGCAGCAGGCATTCACGCCACTCCAGGTATCCGTGATTTATCTTTGTCTACCAACGCAACACAATTAGCAAAACATGCCAGGGCTTTACGTCAGGCCGGAGTAACGCGGGTGAATGTCAGTCTCGATAGCCTGGATAGAGCCTGTATGCAAAGCATCACTGGCCGCGATAGTCTGAGCAGTGTCTTAGATGGGCTGCAGCAGGCACGTCTTGCCGGATTTCAGCCAATTAAGCTGAATATGGTGGTGCAAAAAGGCATTAATGACCATGAAGTGCTGGCGATGACTGAGTTTTGCATACAGCAAGGTTTTATTTTGCGCTTAATTGAAGCCATGCCCATGGGGAGCACCGGGCAAAATACGGCCTATATGCCACTCGAACCTTTGCGCCAGCAAATCGTTGAACGTTTTGGCTTGCAGCCTGCTGCGGCGGAAATCGGCGGTGGTCCGGCGCGATACTGGAGCAGCGCAGATGGCCAGGCAACGGTAGGATTCATTCACCCGATTAGTCAACATTTTTGCGCCACGTGTAATCGCGTGAGATTGACTGTTGATGGCACTTTGTATCTGTGCCTGGGGCAAGAGCACAGTCTCGCTTTGCGACCCTTTTTACGTCAAGGTATCAGCGACGAGGGCTTGCAGCAGGTTTTGCGCGAAGCAATCGAGCTCAAGCCAGAGAAACATGAATTCACGACTAAACCCAGTCAGATAATTCGTTTTATGTCGCAAACCGGGGGCTAGTCTATGCCAGTCAGGAATATTCAACAATTCATAGAAGGTTTTCAACGTTTTCAGAGCAAGTATTTTGCGGGTGATGAACCTTTATTCGATAAACTCAATCAAGGGCAAAACCCCAGCACCCTATTAATTGGCTGTTGTGATTCTCGTGTTGATCCCGCCTTACTGCTGGACTGTGATCCGGGTGATATTTTTGTCGTAAGAAATGTCGCCAATCTGGTGCCGCCTTGCAATGAGGCCGGGCCGCAGCAAGGCGTTAGCGCGGCTATCCAGTTTGCTGTCGAGGCCTTAAATGTGAAGCGCATCGTGATACTCGGGCATGAGAAATGTGGTGGTATACGCGCACTCATGCAAGGTTATACGCCGAGTCGCGAACTGGATTTTATCGGCCGCTGGATGAAGATCGCTGAACCTGTGAAACAACAAGTCAGACAGCGACTCAGCTTGCATAGCCAGGCACAACAAAATCGGGCCTGTGAGCTCGGCGCAATAATTCTGTCACTTAATAATTTGCGTAGTTTTCCCTGGGTCACCGAGCGCGAGCGTGAAGGTCATTTGACCTTGCATGGCTGGTATTTTGATATGAGTGCTGGCGCCTTGTTGGCTTATAGCGAACGGTCAGATAGTTTTTTACCCATGGTTTGCCCTTTAATTGCCCATGCTGGCTAAAGCCATGGCATACTCAATTGTGTGCATCTGCCCCGAAAGCAAGGGCTAATTAACACCATCAAACTACGCGAGTGTCAAATTCCAGCCTTACTATGAGCACCACAAAAGCCAGTAATTTGCCCTTATATAAGCGCCTCACCTTTCGTATCGTGATTACGACCTTGGTGGGCTTGTGCCTGACTTTAAGTGCGATCGCCTACACCTTATTATTGTCCTGGCAGTTGGAAGGCGGCGCTGCTGCGATTAATGAGGCAGGTAGCCTGCGCATGCGTTCATATCGCCTTGCTTTATTACTTGAGCATTCCAGTGATGCTGTAGGGATTAGTTCAGAGCTGCAGGGTTTTGAACAAACTTTGCGCGACTTACGGCATGGTGATGCAAAGCGCCCTTTGTTTTTGCCCACGCAAAAACCGATACGTGAGCAGATGGATAAGGTGGAGCAAATCTGGCGTGAGCAGATGCAGCAACATGCCCGTAAAGTGACACAAAATCTGAATCAGGGCGATCATCAGGATTTGGCTGCCTACCGCGCCGCCTTAAGTGCGTTCGTTGAGCAAATTAATACCCTGGTTTCTATGGTCGAAGTTGAATTGGCTGGCAAAACCACCTTATTACGTTTATCGCAAACGGTATTGATATTTTTAGCGTTGGCGGCCTCGGTCGCCATGCTGTATTTGCTGTATTTGTGGATAATTGAGCCTGTTACCCGCTTGCAGACTGGTATCGCCAGAATGAGCGAAGATGATTTGTCGGTGCGTTTACCCGTGGATAGTCAGGATGAATTTGGTGAACTTGCTCTGGCATTTAACCGCATGGCAGATCACGTCCAAACCGCTCAGCGTACGCTGGAACAGCGCGTGCATGAAAAGACGCGTAAATTGCAATTGCAAAATCACGAAGTCAGCACGCTTTATGAGATCGCAGGTTTTTTAGCGAATCCGCACACAATAGAAGAATTAAGCCGGGGTTTTCTGCGACGAATTATGGAGCGCATTGAAGCGGATGGCGGCACCGTCAGAATTCTTGATAATTTGAAAGACAATATGCACATTACTGTGCATGAGGGCTTGTCTGAACAAATGATAGAAGAAGAACATTGCATTAAGAAAGATGATTGTTTATGCGGTGCTTCGGTGACACAGGGGATTATCGTCGTGCGCGATTTCCGTCAGCTTAGTCAGCAAAAACGGTATCGCTGTAACGAAGAGGGCTTTTTTTCCCTGGCTATTTTTCCTATCACAGTCAGGCAACAGGTTATCGGCAGCTATTCTTTGCATTTCCGTTCCGAGCGTGAATTAAGTCATGAATCGCGCCGCTTGTTAGAGACTTTGGGGCATAACCTGGGCATTGCTATAGAAAATCAGCGTTTGATCGCTAAGGAAAAAGAATATGCCGTTTCGCACGAGAGAAATTTGCTGGCGCAAGGCTTGCATGACAGTATTGCGCAAGGCTTAAATTTCTTAAATCTGCAAGTGCAAATGCTGGATGATTCGTTAAAACGCAATGCCATCGGCGAAATCAATGATATCTTGCCTATGCTGAGGGCAGGCATAGAAGAGAGTTATCAAGATGTACGTGAGCTTTTACAGAACTTCCGTACCCGTTTGCAAGAAACCAGCTTTGAAGAAGAAATGCGGAATCTCTTAGCGCGTTTTGAGCGTCAGACTGGCGTTGCCTGGCAATTGGAATGTCGCGGAAGTGGCGCGCCCTTGGCGGCTGAACAGCAATTACAAGTACTCTTTATTTTGCAAGAGGCTTTATCAAATATCCGCAAACATGCTCAAGCAAAGAGCGTCAGTGTCGTCATTGATAATCAGCGTGATTTCAGTATTCAGATTAGTGACGATGGCAAAGGCTTTAACTTACACGATGAGCGCTTACTCAACGAAGCCCACGTCGGTTTGAAGATTATGCAAGAGCGCGCCAGCAGCCTCGCGGCAACACTGACACTGACGAGTGCACCGGGTGAAGGAACCCGGGTTGCGTTGATTTTGCTGCGTGACGAGCGCCTGATCGCCTGAACTGGCATGAATAGTCATTGGGGAACTACCTAACTATGAGTATAAAAATTTTATTGGTTGATGATCACACCTTATTTCGAGGTGGCATACGTTTGTTATTGCAGCGTAATCCCGAATTTGAAATAGTCGGAGAAGCAGCCGATGGTTTGGAAGGGGTGAAGCGAGCCAAGCAACTTAAGCCAGATGTCGTATTAATGGATTTAAATATGCCAGGCTTATCGGGTCTGGAAGCGATGCAATTAATTGTCGATGACTTACCTAATACCGCGGTGCTGATGTTGACGGTTTCGGAGCAAGCCGAAGACTTAAGTGCAGCATTGCGCAGCGGGGCGCGTGGCTATTTATTGAAAAATATCGAAGCCGAGTATTTGATTTCGGCGATAAAGCGAGCCGCGGCGGGCGAGCCCGTGGTAGCCGAAGCGATGACTGCAAAATTAGTCATGCAGTTTCAAACCGGAGCGCATACACAGCCGCCGACAGAGCGAGATAAACTGACTCCCCGTGAACGCGAAACCATGATGTTTCTGGCACGCGGAGCCAGTAATAAAGAGATTGCCCGGCATCTCGATGTTGCAGAAAGCACGGTCAAAATTCATGTGCAAAATATTTTAAAAAAACTCAATCTGAGTAGTCGCGTGCAAATTGCAGTTTACGCCGTTGAACACGGATTAGATAAATAACTCATCATGCCAGTGCAGCGTGGCTGCGCCACACAGTTTGTGACTATCCTGTCCGGTAAAAAGAAATTCAACGGACAGTCACTCTGACGCGGCGCTAACTGACTCGTATCAGCTTTGTTTCAGTCCCACCATTACCACACTTTCCGCCGGTTTGGCGGGTGCCTCATTACTGATTTTCAGCGTCGGCACAGTCTTGGTGACAAGCTTGCTCGATAACAGGTCGGAATGTGCCACTAAGGCAATCAGTAATACACTGCAAAACAGTGTAAAGGGCAGGGCACTTTGTTTGGCGGTGGCTAACTTAGGCATGTCGGACTCACTACAAGAAAAATCATTTATTTTGATTATAGTGATTTCGCCTTGCGCTGTATCACTCAGAAACGCAGGGCAACATCATTTTACAGATTTTTCAAAAGAGCTAGACTTAATTGCATCAATAGCTGCCTGGCGGATCCTGGCTGAAAAATAACCAAGTAATGTCGCTACGCATTTACCTATTCACTGACTAAGCGCTCTCTACAATTTGCAGCGCGCACCAATTTGCGGGCCGCGTTGCTCCGCTATGATTTTGCGCCAGTCTGCAGAAGTCTCAACTAAACTTTTACTCTGCTTTTGCCGCACTAAAACTAAGCCTTTTGGGGTATAGCCAGCCACGCTGTTGCTACGTAAACTTGATTTGCATCAGATTAGCTTACAGAGCTTACAACGTGAGCCAGTCAGGCTGGAATTGACGCAAGCCGGAATACCAGATTCTGTGCAGAACGCCTTAGGGAAAAATCAGTTTAAAGAGGGAAGAGGATGGCGAAGATTAATTTACCTGGCTTGATACTGAATCAAAGCTTATTCAAGCACTTGAATCGCAATGAGCTGGATGCTCTGCAGCGTGAAGTCAGCAAACAAGAGTTAGATAAGTCGACGGTACTGTTTCATCGCGGCGAAAAGGCGGATGCTTGCTACATACTCGTTTATGGTTTGATAAAACTGGCGATTCCTTCGTGTAACGGGCAAGACAAAGTGCTGGAATTAATCCATCCTACACAAAGCTTTGGCGAGGCTATGCTATTTCTCGACGAAGCTTACCCTTTTTATGCGGAAGCATTGGAAAGCAGTCTGGTTCTTCGTTTACCTAAATCTGCTTTGTTGCGCATACTCGATGAGTCTCCGGCGACCGCCAGACAAATGCTGGCAGGACTGTCGTATCGTATGCTGGGTTTTATTCGTAATGTCGAACGGTATTCCTTGCAAAATGCCAAGCAACGCGTGATTGATTACTTACTACAAACTGCCTCTGTGCAACGCAGTAATGAAATCAGGCTGGAACTTAAAAAGAATATGCTGGCTTCCCTGCTTAACTTAACACCGGAAACCCTGTCGAGAATTCTGCATCAGTTAAGCGATGAACGCTTAATTCAAGTCAAGGGGCCACGAATTTTCATCGATACGCTCGAAGCGACAAAGAGCTATCAGCATCTGCAGCAATAAGGTTTTATTCTATGCCCGATGTCTTTGCGCGGTGATTTTATTTTGTTGAGGAAGAACAAGGACAAGCGGCATAGTGCAGGTTAGCATGCAACTTTCATTTGCGGGGACGAGTATGGAATTAGTGGCTCCTGCTGGTAGCTTGCTGGCCTTGAAAACAGCGATAGATCACGGCGCGGACGCGGTGTATCTGGGCTTAAAAAATTCAACGAATGCCCGAAATTTCGCCGGCTTGAATTTTTCTGAAGCGGATTTAAGACAGGGTGTGAGCTATGCCCATCAGCGTGGCAAACAGGTCTTGTTCGCGATCAATACTTATGCTCAGGCAGGTCGGGTTGCTGAATGGCATGCCGCCATAGACGCCGCCTGCCAGGCAGAAGCTGACGCCATTATTCTGGCCGATCCGGGCTTGCTAGGCTATGCGCGTCAAAAATATCCTAATTTGCGTTTGCATTTATCGGTTCAGGCCTCGGCCACGACAGTGGACGCTATTGAATTTATGCGTGAGCAATTTGGGATTGCCCGTGTCATTTTGCCCCGCGTCTTAAGCGTGGATGAAATTGAAAAAATTGCGCGACAAACTCAGGTGGAAATCGAGGTGTTCGGTTTTGGCAGCCTTTGTGTCATGGCCGAGGGACGCTGTATTTTGTCGAGTTATGTGACGGGGGATTCGCCGAATAATCGTGGTGTTTGCTCACCTGCCAGAGCCATCAGTTGGGAGGAGAAAAATCAGACTTTATATGCGCGCTTAAACGGTCGCTTAATTGATCAGTATGCCGAACATGAGGCCGCAGCCTATCCAACCTTGTGTAAAGGGCGTTTCGAAATCGAGGGCGAAGCCGATTACGTTCTGGAAGAACCCTGTAGTTTAAATGCCTTAAGTTTGTTGCCTCGTCTGCAGAGCATAGGTGTGCGGGCGATAAAAATTGAGGGCAGACAACGCTCCCCGGCCTATGTTGCGGACGTGGTTACAACCTTGCGCACTGCACTTCAGAATTTGGCGCAAGATAGTGCGCGCTATCAGGTACGTAGCGATTGGCAGCAGACCTTAAATCGCCATGCTGAAGGTGCTCATGTTACGCAGGGGGCGTTTGAACGCCCGTGGAAATAAGGAATTCGCATGCAACTCGCATTAGCCCCGATTGCCTACTACTGGGATAAAAGTAAGGTAGCCGAATTTTATGAGATGGCGACGCACTGGCCAGTTGAAATTATTTATCTCGGCGAAGTCGTGTGCTCACGACGACATCAGTTGCGTCTGGATGATTGGATAGAGTTGGCCAGCCATTTGCGCAGTTCAGGTAAACAGGTTGTATTATCCAGTATGACCCTGATCGATAATGAAGCTGATCGACGAGCCATGAATAAACTGGTGGAGCGTGCAGGCGCGCGCGGCCTGATGATAGAAGCAAATGATTACAGCGCAGTTCGGGCATTGCAAGGGCAAGCCTTTGTCGCCGGTATGCACCTGAACTGCTATCACGCCGACACCTTGTTATGGTTAGCTGAGTTGGGCGCCTGCCGCTTTGTCGCGCCCCTCGAATTATCTGCAACCGATTTGGTTGCTTTGTTACCAGTTACCAACCAGCGCTTAGATTGTGAACTACAAGTTTGGGGACGCATGGCCTTAGCTCATTCGTCGCGTTGTTTCACGGCGCGGCATCATCGCTTGCGTAAAGATGCGTGTGAATTTAAGTGTGCTGCTTATCCAGATGGTTTGGCTGTGCGCACACAAGAGTCGCAACACTTTTTAAACCTGAATGGTATCCAAACTCAGAGCGCGAGTTGTCTGGATTTGGGGCGGCAATTGCCCGAACTTGCTGGACTGGGGGTTGAAGTACTACGTATTCAGCCTCAGTCAGTTGGCACGGATGAAATTGTACAAAGCTTTGCCTTAGCGATGCAAGAAAGTCGGCCTGCTTATATCGCTGAACATTGCCTGACCAGTGGAACTTCTCGCAGTAACGGGTACTGGCAAGCACAGGCTGGAATGAATTGGGTGGGATCATGAATTTAAGTCACTTCGTTTTGCCTTCGGCTTGTCAGAAAGTTGGCCAGTTATTGCCGCAACGCCTGAGTAACCTACCTTTAGTGCTGGGCTTGGAATTTGCGCGCCGCAGTCAATTGTTGGTTGCACCAGAGATTTTATTTGGTAAGAGTTTTAGTCTGGAAGTGGTTGATATGGGGGTGACGGCTTACCTGTATTGCAATAAGGGGAAATTTCAAGCCTGGTTGCCGCAAACGGCTAGCGCTCAGGCTGATGTACGTCTGGCAGCAAACGCGGCCGATTTATTGCAACTAGCTTCTGGCATGGCGGACGCAGATACCTTATTTTTCCGGCGCAAATTGAAAATGCAGGGTGATACTGAAACCGGAGTCGCATTAAAATACTGGCTGGATTCGAGTCAGCGTCCGGATTGGCTAAAAAAACTCGGTTTGGGTTTATTTGCTTAAATCCACTCTGGCGCAACGAAAATGTAAATGAAATGAAACACCTGACACTGGCTCCACATCGAGCCTACTTCTTTTTTGGCGCGCTGAGTTTTCTGGTGTTGTTTGCCTGGTGGGCTTGGCAAGTGCAACATCAGCATTATCAAAATATCCCTTTGCATGCTTTACTCATGCCTTTGGGATTTTTCCCTTTGTTTATTCTGGGTTTTACCTTTACAGCTGGGCCGCGCTGGTTATCGGTAGAAAATCAAAACCAGGCGTTTGTTGCCTATGCCTCGATATACACGGCGGGCATGCTCATCGTTATTTTCGCACACAGCTATGGCTTAACTCCGTTGCGTAGCGCTGGTTTCGCGCTGATGTTGTCGTGTTGGAGCAGAGTTAGCTGGCGCTGGTTTTACCTGGTAAAGAGTAGTCGCGTATTTGATAAGCAACATGCTCATGGCTTGTTGCTGGGTATGATAGGAGGCATAGCGGCGTTAACCGCCGTGACTGCCTGGAGTCTGGGACGTAATGAAGCCTGGGTTTGGGCTAAAAATCTAAGCTTATATGCGTTTTTATTACCCATCTTTTTGAGTGTTTGTCATCGCATGTTGCCATTCTTTAGTGGCAGCAGCATTCCTGATTACCAAAGTTGGCGTCCTTACCCACTTTTGCACGCGTGGCTATTCGCTTGTTATGCGCTAGCGCTGAGTTTGTCGCTGAATTTATCGATCGTCAGTGGCTTGATCGCCGCGGTATTGAGCATCAGTTGTGCTTACACCAGTTGGCGCTGGGGTTTATTGCGCTGCTGGCATAACCGTTTGTTAGCGATGCTGCATGCGGCGTTTGCCTGGCTTAGTGTGGTGTTTGCTTTACTGGCTTTGGCAGAGTTTGCTGCGGTGAGTCCTGCGCTCGCCACGCACGCTCTGGGCTTAGGGTTTATGGGAACAATGCTGGTGGCTTTTGTCAGTCGCGTGAGTTACGGTCATAGTGGGCGAGTATTGCAAGCTGGAAATGGATTATGGGCGATCTACCTGGGCTTGCATTTGGCAACGGCCTTACGTTTGGCCGCTACGGCATTCAATCAAACCTTGCTAATGAATCTGGCTGCAATCACCTGGTTGGTATTGATTTTGCTTTGGGTTGTGCAAATGCTACCCATCTATCTTAAACCCCGTCAGGATGGCCAGGCAGGTTAGTTGAATTCCGGATAAAGAAATCGACTTAGCTGATGCAGCGATAATCAAGCATGGCCTTAACTTGACGAAATCCCCCGGGTGCTGCGTAGAATGAGGCTAGCTTGGTTACTGGCCTGTTGCGGCGATTTTCCCATGAATTCTACTGAAGTGTTTTTACTGGCCATGGCCAGTATTTATGGCTTACCTTATTTAATTTGGCGCTTGTTTAAAACCGATCATTTTGCGCCACTGGTCGTTGTGCAAATTATCATTGGTATTGTCCTGGGGCCAGGCATTTTTGGGCAAGTCTTTCCCGAAGCTCAACAATTCCTGTTCAGTCCAGCGATTCTGAATTTGTTAAGTGGTCTGGCTTGGTGGGCTGTCATGCTATTTGTTATGCTGGCTGGCATAGAACTCGATTTCAAGCAAACCTGGGCTCATCGCCAGGAGACCAGCTTAACAGCCAGCCTTGCCTTGGGTATGCCCTTATTAACGGGCTGTGTTGCTGCGTTGTTGCTATATCGAGACACTAATTGGGTCGGTGAACAAGCCCAATCCTGGCAATTTATTGCGGGTATCGGCATGGCTTGCGCCGTGACAGCCTTACCGATTCTGATCTTGTTGATGGAAAAAATGCAAATTTTGCGTACCCCATTAGGGCAGCGCATTTTGCGTTACGCCAGTCTGGATGATCTTGCGATCTGGGCGATACTTGCTTTAATTCTGCTTGATTGGCAAAGAGTCGGGCGGCAAGCCTTGTTTTTGCTGGGGTTTGCCTTGCTGACTTGCTTGTTCAGACAACTGATGCTGCGTCTGCAGCGTAATGATCGCTGGTATGTGGCCATAATTTGGTTGGCCTTGGTAGCCTTTGCCGCAGATTGGGCTGGTCTGCACTTTATGGTCGGCGCATTTTTAGCGGGTGTGGTAATGGATAGCGAGTGGTTTGGTCAGCAACGGTTGGATACGCTAAGACAGCATGTTTTGCTGTGTTTAATGCCTGTATTTTTCTTGAGTACGGGCTTGAAAACCAATTGGCAAGCGGGTGGGGTGCTGGTGTTTGGGGTTGCCGCCTTATTTCTATTCGCTGCGGTTGCGGGGAAATTTCTCGGCGTTTATTGCGCCGGTCGTTTGTTGGGCTGGAGTCGGCATGAAATTCGCACGATAGCCTGGCTTTTGCAAACTAAGGCCTTAATCATGATTATTTTTGCCAACGTTTTGCTGGATAAGGGCATTATTACCGCGGCATGCTTCACCGCTTTGCTATTGATGGCAGTAGCCAGCACTATGCTAACCGTCCCGATGTTAAAACGTCGCGATTTCCCGGCCACTGACTGCCCATTGCCTACTGAAGAATGCTCATCCTGAAGTTGTTGGCGGCATCATAATTCCAGGCCAGGGCTTGCTATTTTGCTGTCACTCTGATTACAATGACCGCCTTCGTCAGGTCGAAATGTCTGACAACAGGCGGGTGTAGTTTAATGGCAGAACGGCAGCTTCCCAAGCTTCATACGAGGGTTCGATTCCCTTCACCCGCTCCAATCTGAACTCTGAATTGACGAGGCAAGTCCTTGTCTGCTCACTCCAAAACCGAGCTTTGCCTAGCAAAGGACAGCCATGTCTAAGCCGATTAATTCCGTTGAACACCTCGCTATTCACGCTGATCAGGTAGCTGCGCGCAGTAAAAAATCGCTTTATCCTGAGATTTTTGCGCAACGCATGGAAGGGCGCGAAAAGCGTGTACTTGGCGATTTATTTGGGCTGCAGAATTTTGGTGTCAATCTGACTCGTTTGGCGCCCGGCGCGCAATCTGCCTTGCGTCATAGTCATAGCCAGCAAGATGAATTTATTTATATCGTCTCGGGCGAAGTAATCTTACGTGATAATTTTGGTGAGCAAACGCTGAGCGCGGGTATGTGCGTAGGCTTTCCAGCGGGTTCGGGAAATGCACATCACCTTATCAACCAAAGTGATGCTGACGCCAGCTATCTTGAGGTAGGCGATCGTAGCGTGGGCGATCGTGTTGATTATCCCGACGACGATTTGCGCGCTGATATGAATCAGCAAAAACAATGGGTCTTTAGCCATAAAGACGGCAGTCCATATTGAGATCGCAGACTACTCAAGTTACAGCGGATGAGGCACGGTATCAACAACAGTTGCTTGCCCTGGTGCACGACTGCCCCGATCTACTGCGCGCTTTGCACGAAGTCGCTAAGCTCAATCTGGATGCCTGGTGTATTGCGGCCGGGGCGATACGAAATCTGGTTTGGCGACATATTTTCCCTGATGCGCCAGGTGTCGTAGCCAGCGATCTTGATTTAATCTATTTAAACCAGTTGAGTTTGCCCAGTCAGCAAACAATTGAAACCCAGTTAAAGCAAGTACTCCCTGAATTTAACTGGGAAGTCACGAATCAGGCGCTGGTTCATACCTGGTACCGTGATCACCACGGGCACGCAATACCGGCGATCACCAGCCTTACCCAAGCCCTGGCAGGTTGGCCCGAGACCGCGACTGCGGTCGGCGTTTACCTGAATAAACAGGGTGAGTTAAAACTCATCGCGCCGTTTGGCTTGCGTGATTTATTTCTTGGCATTTTAAGGCACAATGCCTTGGGCGTAGACCGTCAGGTATTTCAGGCACGCTTAAAGACTAAGGCATTTTTACAGCACTGGCCTGAGTTGCAACTGATTAGCGAGTAAGCCGGAACTTACTTTGTTTATGTACGCTAACATCTTGATTTAATAGAGTTGTATAGAGATTGCAAGGTTTGCTCAGACTGAACGCCAGGCAAAGCGTAAACTCAGGATTTGACTATTTTTTAGCGAAAATGGAGAAAACCGCGCTTTTTGATGTATTCTGTAGGATTAAGAACAACGGGTTATGCCCACTATGCAAGAGCACTCTAGTAAGGTCAGATCGGCTGACCTTAAACCTCATCGGTCATTGTTTGAACGCTTGACCGCCTTAATTTCTCCCGAACCTGAGAATCGCGCTGAATTACTCGAAATTCTTCACGAAGCCCAGGAACGCAATCTGATTGATGCTGACGCGCTGGCTATGATAGAAGGCGTGTTTCTGGTATCTGATCTGTGTGTCCGCGATATCATGGTGCCTCGTGCGCAAATGGATGTGGTGGATATTTCTAAACCGATTGCAGAATGGATACCTGATGTATTAAGCGCCGCGCACTCACGTTTTCCAGCGATAGATGGCGATAAAGATCAGATCATCGGTATTTTATTAGCTAAAGATTTACTACGTTACTACGCCGAAGACAGCTTCGAAGTCAGGGAAATGCTACGGCCTGTGGTCTACATCCCCGAATCAAAACGTTTGAATGTGTTATTGCGCGATTTTCGTGCCAACCGTAACCATATGGCTATGGTGGTGGATGAATATGGTGCAGTCTCGGGTTTGATCACCATCGAAGATGTACTTGAGCAAATCGTCGGTGATATCGCCGATGAATACGATTTCGATGAAGATGAAGACGCCATTCTGGTTTTAGAAGGCCGCGCCCAGTATCAACGCTGGCGTGTCAAAGGCATTAGCGATCTTGAGCAATTTAATCAGGCCACGGGGGCAGAATTTGCCCATCCAGATTGCGATAACCTGGCAGAGTACATTGCCCATCGTTTGGGTAAAGTACCTCATATGGGCGACGAGTTCACACTTGATGGCTTGCATTTCGAAGTTTTGCGAGCCGATGCCCGGCAGGTGCAAATCCTGCAAGTTGAGCAAACTCCGGAATTAGACGATGAAACATAAGTCCGCTTTAGATAAATCGGACAAAACGACAACAGCGCTTTTAGCGCTGTTGTCGTTTTGTGTTGGTGCTGCGAATGTCATCGCCTTTGCACCAATGGCACTTTGGCCGGTGCAAATTATTAGCGTCGCAGTCTTATTCTATTTGCTCAGTGCAAATAGCATGACACCAGGGCGTGCAGCACTACTGAGTTTTAGTTTTAGTCTGGGATGGCTGAGTGCAGCGGTGAGTTGGCTGACGATAGCCATGACACGCTTTGGGAATTTACCCTGGTGGCTGGCAATTCTCGCTTTGTTGTTATTGTGCGGGTTTTTAGCGACTTATTATGGGATTTGCGCGTATCTGGCGCAGCGTTTTTTTGCGCGCGAAAGTGCTCAGGTCAAATCCTGGTGGTATTTATTACTGGTTTTGCCTGCATTTTGGGAAATTGCGGAAGCACTGCGAGTGTATTTATTTACAGGCTTTCCCTGGGCAATTTCTGGCTATGCGCACACACAAAGTCCATTATCTGGGTACGCTCCGGTACTCGGTGTATTGGGTATAGGTTGGTTAAATGCGGTGCTTGCAGCAAGCCTGGTTTGGTTGCTAAGAAGCCGCTCCGGTCGCAGTCGTCTGGGTTCGCTTAGTCTCATCGCCAGCATACTGATTGCAGGTTTCAGCTTAAAACAGGTGCAATGGACCGTGCCAGAAGGTCAGGCAATACAAGTCCGGCTATTGCAAGGCAATATTGCGCAAGACTTAAAATTCCAAAGTGATTATTTAAATCATTCGCTGGCCTTGTATTTTAATTTGTTGACTAAGCAAGCAGCAGATTTATCTGTAACGCCAGAAACTGCCTTGCCGATCTTGAGCTCTCAATTGCCACCCGATTACTTGCCAGCTTTGCGGCAATTCGCGACACAAAAGCAGACTACCTTAATGTTGGGCGTGGCGGCCCACGATGGCGGAAGTCATTATGCGAATAGCTTGTTGGGTATGTCTGCCAATTATGCGCAGCGTGATTATCGCTACGATAAAAGTCACCTGGTACCATTTGGTGAATTCATTCCACCGGGTTTCGACTGGTTTGTTAAAGCGATGCAAATCCCAATGAGTGATTTCACGAGGCCAGCGACCTTGCAAGCGCCCCTGTTGGTTGGGCAGCAAGCCGTGCAACCGAATATTTGCTATGAAGATTTATTCGGCGAGGAAATTGCCAGGGAATTGCGTGCCCAACTTAAATCACAGGAGTCTGGCGCACGGGCTAAGGTGGCAGGAATTATGCTAAACACCTCAAATCTCGCTTGGTATGGCGATAGTTGGGCGATAGATCAGCATTTGCAAATATCGCAAATGCGTGCGTTGGAAATGCAAAGACCCATGCTACGTGCAACCAACACCGGTGCTACGGCACATATTGCACACGATGGCAGGGTACTGGCACGCTTGCCATCCAATCAGGCTGGGGTCTTGACGGTAAGTGTGCAAGGACGCAAAGGTGCCACGCCGTATATTTATTATGGCAATAGCAGTATCGCCTTGATCATCCTGAGTTTATTAATTATTGCTGGTTGTTGGCAGAGAATTTGGCGTAGCAAAAAAACTAAAACAAGTTCCAGATAGCCATCGCTCTGATTTGCCTGCTTGTCATCAGTATGACACGGCGATTTTGTTAAGATCTGCTGATCTTCAGAGTTTAGCCAGACTCAGGTGCGAAATTATGTGAATTTCACAAAAAGCGACTTGCCTGAAATTGCCGAAGTGCTCAAGATGCACTAATTTTGAAGAGTAAAGTTTCTTAATGCAGTAGCGTTACTTCAGAATGAGGAAGGCATGAGGCATGTTGTTTTTGTCGTTATCTACTGGATTGCTAGTTGTGTCAGTTTCCCCGCTTATGCTGATGAAAAAGCCGCACAAAGCTGGATACAAAAGGAATTTCAGCCTTCAAGCCTGAGCCCGCAACAGCAAGCACGGGAAATGCAATGGTTTATTAAGACTGCGGCACAGTTGCGTCAGCAAGGTTTGCAAAAAATAAAAGTTGTCTCAGAAATTATCCCTACGCATGAATACGAAGCCAAAGTGCTGTCACGGGCTTTTAAAGAAATTACCGGGATAGTGGTCGAGCATCAGGTAATTACTGAAGGTGAAGTGGTTGATAAGCTGGAGCGTGCGATGCAGCTTGGGCGTAGTGAATACGATGCCTGGATCAGCGACTCTGACCTGATCGGAACACATTACCGCTACGGTGAGATTGAAGCGCTGTCTGATTACATCAAACAGGCTGGTCAGCCCTACACCAACCCCCAGCTTGATTTAAACGATTTTATCGGTTTGGTGTTTACAACGGCACCCGATGGCAAAGTGTATCAATTACCTGATCAGCAATTTGCAAACTTGTACTGGTTTCGTGCTGATTGGTTTGCACGTTCTGATTTGCAGCAAGCGTTCAAGCAGAAGTATGGCTATGCATTAGGCGTGCCATTGAATTGGTCTGCCTATGAGGATATCGCGGAATTTTTTAGTCAGGATGTCAAACAAATCGACGGTGTTAAAGTCTATGGTCATATGGACTATGGCAAACGCGATCCTTCGCTGGGCTGGCGGTTCACCGATGCCTGGTTATCGATGGCAGGTGCAGCAGATAAAGGCTTACCAAACGGTTTGCCGGTTGATGAATGGGGCTTACGTGTCGCATCGGATAAATGTACCGTAGTCGGTGCACGCGTTGAACGGGGTGGAGCAACTAATTCGCCCGCTGCAGTCTATGCCCTGACTAAGTATATCGAATGGTTACATAAATTCGCGCCGCCAGAAGCGCGGCAAATGAATTTTAATCAAGCGGGTCTGCTACCTGGCCAGGGACAAATCGCGCAGCAAATATTTTGGTACACCGCATTTACCGCCAACTTACTGAGCAGTGACTTAACGGTGGTTGATCAACATGGCAAACCAAAGTGGCGTATGGCGCCATCTCCCTATGGTGCCTATTGGAAATCCGGCATGCAAAATGGTTATCAGGATGTGGGAGCCTGGACTTTTTTCAAATCGACGCCCGCGATACAAAAAGCGGGTGCCTGGTTATATGCCCAGTTCGTGACCGCGAAAACGGTATCCCTGCGTAAGTCGATAGTCGGTCTGACTTTCATACGTGAATCGGATATTCGTCATCCTTATTTTACTCAGCATGCGGATCAATACGGTGGATTAATAGAGTTTTATCGTAGCCCGGCCAGGTATGCCTGGACACCAACTGGTACCAATGTGCCGAATTATCCGGCTTTAGCAAAATTGTGGTGGCCAAATATCGCCGATGCTTTAGAGGGCAAGTTAACCCCTCAGCAGGCCATGGATCAGCTTGCTATGCAAATGGAACATAGCTTAGCAAAGCTAGCAAGTGGCCCGATTAAATATTGCGCACCGAGGTTGAATCCGCTTCCCGTCGCCAAAAAATACCTGAGTAATAAAGGCGCCCCCTGGCAAAAACTGAGTAACGAGAAACCACCAGGAGAAACGATTTCTTATGACAGCCTGTTACAAGCCTGGCGCGAAGGCCGGGTACGATAAATTGTAAAGAGAGCGCACGTGCTGAGTTCCTCGTTTAAAACAAACTGTCTGATTGCCTCGGTTGCCTTATTAGGGGTATTCGGTATTGCGATGCAGACCTGGTACAGTATGCAACAGGATCGCTTACAAGTGATGGCGGCTGAACGCACCAATGGTTTGATGGCAGTCCGCATCTTGGAGGAGCACGCGAGCCAGACCCTGAATGATGGTTCGTTGAAGCTGGATAGTCTGGCCAAAATTATAGCGCCACAGGCTGGCGATGCGGCCGGGGTTGCGCGAGTGTTAGAAAACCAGTTAGATAAAGATGAACGCTATATCAAGTCAGTGCGGTTTATCGATAATTTTGGTCACACCTGGATCAGATCAAAAGATTTTCCAGCTCATCAGCTCGATATCAATGACAAAGCGGAAGTACGCAATTTGCTGACGCATCCTGAAATTAAGGCATTGCAAATAGGTCATCCCTATCAAAGCCCTTACGATAATCAGTTAGTGATACCGTTGGTTAAAAACGTTTTTAATCAACAGGCTCAGCGCGTGGGTATTATCGCTATCGATATCCGCTTAAATTATTTTGCTGATTTATACGCACGTGTGGCAAAAGAAAATAATGCGATGCTGGCGCTGATAGCTAATCAGGGTTTTATCCTGGTGCGCTCTCCATTTGAAGCACGTTATCTTGATCGCGACATCAGTCAGCACATGTTGAGCCAGAATCTGACTGAAGTAGAAACCGAAGCCTCAGTTTTAGATAGTGACTGGCTGGATGATGAGGCAGAGCGGCTCTATATTTACCGTAAGTTGCACGACTTTCCTTTGACAGTGGTGTATGGACGCGACCTTGAAACCATTTTAACGCCCTGGCATGAACGCAGTGATGCGCGCATTGCCGTCACTGTTGTGCTGACGAGTTGTGTCTGTCTGGTTTTATTTGCGTTGGCCTGGCAATTGCATCGATTGCGACAAGCTGAAGCGCGCAACCAGCAAAACGAAATGCATTTTTCCCAGGTATTTTCACGCTCTCCCAATGCGCTGACCTTGATCAATTTGGAAACCTACACAATTGAGGCGGTAAATAATGCCTGGTTAAATTTGTTTGCTTATCAGGAACAGCAAATACTTGGCGACTTCCGCGAATTACAACGACATATCTGGGTGCACCCCGCGCAACTAAAAGAGTTTTCCCAGCTTTTGCTGGCGGGAACCGACATTGACCGATTTGTGGCCAAGCTGCGTACTCAGACTGGACAAGAGTTGATTTGCAGTTTGTCAGCACGATCCTATGGTGACGCCCGGCAACGGCGTTATATTATTACCTCGCAAGATGTGACCATGCAGATCGCAGCGGAAAAAGCGATACGGGAGTTAAATAGCGAACTCGAAATTCGTGTGCAACAACGCACACAAAATCTGGAAAAGTCGAATGCCGAACTGGCAGAGGCGCTGAGCTCACTAAAAGCGATGCAAAGTGAGCTGATACGTCAGGAAAAACTGGCGTCACTGGGAGCGCTGGTAGCCGGTATTGCGCATGAATTAAACACCCCGATAGGCAATAGTGTGACCATAGCCAGCACCATCGTCGATGAAGCACACAGTTGTCAAAAATTAATGGGGAGCGGGCAACTCAGACGCAGTGAGTTAAGTGGATTTCTAGAGCAGATGAGACAAGGTGCCGAAGTTTTGCTGCGCTCCTTGAGCCGGGCGTCTGAACTGATACTTAGCTTTAAACATGTGGCGGTAGATCAATCGAGTGAAATGCGCAGGGATTTTGATTTAAGGACCGTGATAGAAGAAATTGTGCTGACCAATAATTCCTTGTTTTCGAAAACCCCCTTTACCATGGACTTGCAACTTAGCGAAGCCATACAAATGAATAGCTATCCTGGCGCGTTGGGACAAATCATTACCAACCTGATTACCAACGCACTCAAGCATGGATTTGAAGGGCGTAATTCGGGGGGCATGATCTTGAAAACGCTGTTGGCAGAAAATAATTCGGTTCTGATTATGTTTAGTGATAACGGCAATGGCATTCCCGAGCAAAATCTACAACGAGTTTATGATCCCTTCTTTACCACGAAATTTGGCCAGGGTGGATCCGGCTTGGGCTTGAACATCGTGTACAACCTGGTGACCGAAGTGTTGGGTGGGAAAATTGAGGTACGCAGTGTGCCGGGTAGTGGAACCGACATTTATTTAAGATTGCCTCTGCAAGCCCCTTGACTGGTCGCCGCCATTGGCGATCCTGTCGCAATTTTTTGGGCACTAAGGCCACAGTGTTTTTGTCAAATGCCTGTGAATGCCAGACTTTTTGCTAGTTGTGCCTGGCAGAGCAGGCAGTGGATAATGAAGTGTAAAGTTAAGCAAAATTAAGCACTGCATCAAACTATCCAAATTCAAGGGGACTCTGTGGCATATTTATGGCGAATTCTGAAGTTGCAAAGCAAGCGTTTAATTTTAGAGTACTCAGTGGCGCTGTTTGTTTGCGTGCTGACGATGGCAAATCCGGTTCGCGCGGAAGTCAATCGCGATGGTTTATTGCAGGACTTAATGATACTGGCCAGTCCTGAGATGGAGGGGCGAGCCACTGCTACGCCCGGCAGCGACAAAGCGCGTCAATATTTGGTGCAGCGCCTGCAGCAACTAGGTGCGCAAGCATGCCAACAAGCGTATTTGCAAAGTTTTGAATTTAGTTTAGCGGGGCGCAGCATAACTGGGCAAAACATCATCGCTTGTCTGCCAGCGGCTGAGGGGCAGGATCAGGCAGGCCCGGCGCTTTTGCTCTCGGCACATTATGATCATCTGGGATTACGGCTAGGGAAAATTCACCCTGGCGCAGATGACAACGCTTCTGGCGTCGCCGCAATACTGGCGCTGGCACAGGAAATCGCGACGAGGCCCTTAAGTCACGCCGTCATCATCGCTTTCTTTGATGCGGAGGAGCTCGGTTTGCGAGGCTCCTGGGCATACGTCAATCAAGCTGGATTTAATCCCGGTAAGCTAGCTTTTATGCTCAATCTGGATATGGTGGGACGTGGTGATAAAGGTGAATTGTATGCGAGCGGCAGTTATCATTTTCCACCTTTTGCTGAACTGGTGCAGCAAGTCGCAGCGCAGGCCACGGTACCGGTTGTGCGCATCGGACACGACAGGCCAGAACAAGCGGAGCATGACTGGACTAAGCAATCCGATCATTATCCGTTTTTTAGCAAGGGTGTACCCTATCTTTACTTTGGTGTAGAAGACCATGCCGATTATCATGGCCCAGGTGACACAGCAGATAAAATTCCGGCAGATTTTTACTATGCCACTGTACAGTTTTTGCAGCGCCTGATTTATCGTATTGATACCGATTTAAGCGCGGGTACGTTAAAGCTGGTGACCGATACTAAAGCGACGCCGTAACTGGCCTAGGCGATGGATCGCGCACGCCGCAATCGACGGTGCGCGTTCACTAAGTGAAATTACTTGCCTGCCGCAATGGCTTGTTGTCGTATAGTTTCCAGACTAGCGCCAGGAGTGATCAGATTGCCGTCATAGCGCAGTTCGATTAAAGCCGGACGTTGATGTTGTTCGATATATGCCAGGGCGCGGTTCAGGCTGGCGGCGAATTCCTCAGTTTTTTCTACGATTTCACCGTGACCACCAAATGCCCGCGCCAACGCTGCAAAGTCGGGATTGCTTAATGCAGTGCCTGACACCCGACTAGGAAATTCACGTTCCTGATGCATGCGTATCGTGCCATACATGCCGTTATTGAAAACCAGGATCAGGATACCCGCCTGATACTGCACAGCGGTGGCAAGCTCCTGGCCATTCATTAAGAATTCACCATCTCCAGCAAAGCAGACCACACTGCGTTGAGGATAGGTAATTTTGGCTGCGACAGCAGAGGGTACGCTATAACCCATAGCGCCTGAGGTCGGTGCTAACTGGGTTTTGAACCCACCATAATTAAAATAGCGGTGCCCCCAGGTCGCATAATTGCCAGCGCCGTTAGTCAGAATGGCGTCGGCCGGTAATTGTTGCTGCAATTCCTGCACCACTTGCCAAAGGTTTAGCGGCGCCTGTTCTTGCGCAAACAGTGCCGGCTCGGTGCGCCAGGCGTGGTATTCGGCTTTGGCAGTCAGCAATTGTTCGCGCCAGGCAGCGGTATTTTCGAACGCGGCGACCTCCGCTAAAACGTCGGTGAATTCGTTCATGCCACTGGCTATCATTAAATCTGCCTGGTAGACCCGACCCAATTCACAGGCATCCATGTGCACATGAATGAGTTTTTGTCGCGGCACTGGCGCGTCCAGTAAGGTATAGCCACTGGTGGTCATCTCACCCAGACGCGGGCCGATGGCGATAACCAGATCGGCGTGTTTGATACGTTGTGCCAATTTGGGATTGATGCCTATGCCGACGTCCCCAATGTAATTAGCATGGCGATTATCAACCAGATCCTGAAAACGGAAGGCGCAAGCCAGCGGTAGGTGATTGGTGCTGGCGAATTCCAGCATTTTTTGACACGCACTCTGATCCCAGGTACTGCCACCCAGAATAATTACCGGACGCTCAGCTGAGGCCAATAATTCGCGAAATTTCTGCATTTGTCGTGCTGACGGTGAACTTTGCACCGGACTGTAGCGACGGGTATCGGCGACCACCGCGGTCTGTGCCAGCATATCTTCCGGCAAGGCCAGCACGACTGGGCCTGGACGGCCACTGGTCGCGACTTGAAAGGCGTGTGCCAGAAATTCAGGGACGCGATCCGCGCGGTCAATTTGCGCTACCCATTTTGCCATCGGTCCAAACATGCGTCGGTAATCTAACTCTTGAAAGGCTTCGCGCTCAACGAAATCATTACCAACCTGACCTATGAATAAAATCATCGGCGTCGAATCCTGATAAGCGGTATGCACGCCGATTGCTGCATTGGTGGCACCAGGACCGCGCGTGACAAAGCAAATGCCTGGTTTGCCAGTCAGCTTGCCATAAGCATCGGCCATAAATGCGGCACCACCTTCCTGGCGATTGATGATGAAGCGGATCTGGCTATCATGCAGGGCATCGAGAACGGCCAGATAACTTTCACCGGGCACACCAAAAACTGTATCGACTCCATGTATGGCTAAGGCATCGACGATTAACTGACCACCAGAACGAGGATTTTGCATGATAGAAAATGAATAAGCCAAAAATCAAAGAACCCGTAAGCTACCAGAAACCCGGTCTGCTGGGCAGGGGTATTTTGAGTTTTTTTATTGGCAACTGGTCTGCTACTTTTATTAAGAAATCCCTGATTTCTTAGCGTAGTCCGGTGCAGTGGACTGATGCGGCTAAGCGCAACTATTTAGCGATATCAGGCAATTCAGCGTGCGCCTGTATCGCGCTCACCACAGCTAGTGTAAAATGTGGGCTGAAGCAGGCCAGACAATCGCTGGCTGCTATAGCGATATAGCAGCGGGAGGAAGGTCCGGACTCCACAGAGCAGGGTGACGGCTAACGGCCGTACGCTGAAAGCCGCAAGGTATAAGGCGAGGAATAGGGCCACAGAGACGAGCGTATTAAGTTACGGTGAAACGCGGTAACCTCCACCCGGAGCAATTTCAAATAGGCACGCGTTGAGGTGGCTCGCGGAGCGTGCGGGTAGAAAGCTTGAGCGTTGGAGCAATTCAGCGCCTAGAGGAATGATTGTCATAGTCTGGGCAACCAGACCGTAACAGAATCCGGCCTACCGGCCTGCTTTATTTTCTCTCCTAACTTCAGCAGAACTTGCTGTTTTATTCTCAAATACTATCCTGAGTTGTGATCGGGCAAACTCGCTTGATAATAATTAACTTTATCGATGGATAGCGATGATAAACTGGACTTGCTTTCCCTTTATCTCAGCCTGATTCCCACATGGCGCAAACTGACCGAAACCTGCGCGCAGTTCCCTCTTTGATCGCCTATGTGTTGGCGATGGTGGCATTAGTTGTCATGATAGTGGTGCAAACCACCATCAGTATTGATGAAGATCGCAACAGCGTCGTTGCGGCAATTCGAGATACTCAGCGTTTGACCTTGCGTATGCTCGATGAGCATGCGACGCGCACCCTGCAAGATGCCGTTTCCATTCTGACTTCAGCCTCACTGGACATCAAAAATGAACTTCGTTCGGGAACCATCCAGCGTCAGGTAATAGAAAAAATCTTGCAAAACGATAAGCAAGAAGCTGAATTATTGCATGCCTTGAGCCTCTATACATTGCAAGGTGAATTGCTGGCTTCCAGTAGTCAGACTAACGAATCGGAAACGCAACGGCAGGCTCTGATACGCAAACTGACCATCTCGCAGGGGGACGGCGAACTGATCTGGGGGCGCGAATACCAGATCGAGACACCGCACCGTCAAATACTGCCTTTGATTAAGGTTTTTAAATCGGAAACGACGGGTGAGTTTTATTTGCTTTTATCGGAATTTCATCTGGATTATTTCAGCGAATTTTACGAAAAACTGTCTTTGCTGCCTGGTAGTCATTTATCGTTCCATGGCGCCCATGGTCAAGTCTTAGCCAGTTACCCGAATCTGAGCTGGTCGGCCTTAAGTGGTTTACCTGAGAGCCTTTTCCGCTACCGTGCCAATAATGTCACGCCCGAAGCCTTTAGCGAAGGCAAGTTGGCAGGGGATGCGGTGTTTTTAATCGGCTTTCGCAGTCTGACTCAATTTCCTTATTCGCTGGTGTATGCCCAGCCTAAGCACCAATTGATGGCAAATTGGCAGCAAAGAACCACGCGTAAATTAATTCTGGTGGCACTGACCCTAACCATCATTTTCGCGCTGAGTTATAGTCTGATGCGTCAGTATCGCCGTATCAAGCGCTCCCGTGCCAAGCTCGAAGCGGTAGATAATCGCTATAAATTATTGTTTGATAGCGCCAGAGATGCGATTTTATTAATTGGGCGGGATTACACTTATGTCGATTGCAATCCCGCAAGTCTGCGTATCTTTGGGGTTAGTCACAAGAGCGAGATCGTCGGGCGGCGAGTCGGCAGTTTTGCGTTAGACCGACAGCAAATTCAACATAGCGCCGAGCAAAATACCGATTGGCTGGTCGTGGATTTCATTGACCGGGCATTTACAGGTGAGGCCTTAAATTTTGAGTGGCAACTCAATCATCATGGCCAAATCAGCTATTGTGAGGTGTCGCTTTGTCGTGTCAGCATTAATGGCGTCGCTTATTTGTACAGCATCATCCGTGAAGTCAATGACCGGCGTTATTCCGAGATGCTGCTGAGCGGGCAGAATCACATTTTGCATTTGTTGAGTTCCAACTTACATTTGCCGGAAATCTTGCAAGAAATTTGCCTCTTTGTGGAAAGCTTTAATCCGAATTGGGTTTGCAGCATACAAATGCTCGACGATGACAAACGCAACTTCATTAGCTCAGTCGGCAATAAATTTCCCGCTTTCTTGCAAATACAAATTCCCGGACAGCAAGTTACTCATGGCAATGGCATTTGGTGCAGTGCCATTTTGCATGGTCAACCAGCGAGTAGCCTGGATTTAATTCATAGCCCGGGCATGCAATTCGTCAATGGAATTGAATCGCTGGGGAATTATCCCCAAGGTGTGGCTTGGCCGATTACGGGTAAAAATGGTCAGGTATTGGGGAGTATGACTGTTTTATCACGTAATACCGACGTTCCTGAGCAGCGAGACCTGGGAGTATTTAGTATTGCCGTGGATATCAGCGGGATCGCTATTGAAGGGCGGCGCTCTGAAAACAAAATCTTAAGGCTGGCTCATTATGACGAATTAACTGGCTTGCCTAATCGTTTCTTGTACAACCAGCATCTCGCCAAAGCGTTGGCCTTAGCGGAACGAAATCATACGCATCTTGCGGTATTGTTCCTGGATTTGGATCGTTTTAAGAATATTAATGATACGTTTGGGCATGATGCGGGTGACCACGTATTACAGACCGTTTCACGCAATTTTCGCAGTTGTCTGCGCGAATCCGATGTGGTTGCACGCATAGGCGGTGATGAATTCATCCTGCTGATAGAAAATTACCAGGATGTACGTGACTTGAGTGAAGTTGCCGGAAAGTTACTGCATGAAGCTTCGCGACCCTTTGAGATTAGTGGGCAAGAGTGCCAGCTCAGCGCCAGCATAGGCATCGCCAGCTTCCCTGAAGATGGGAAAGACGCGCAAACCTTGCTGAAAAATGCGGATATTGCGATGTATAAAGCCAAAAACAAGGGCAAAGATAATTATCAGTTTTACGCGGCGGAAATGAATGTGCATACGGTGGAGCGTATGGCGTTTGAGGCGCGCCTGCGTAAGGCGCTGGAGCGCCGTGAATTTATCGTGCATTATCAACCCAAGCTAGCCGTCGCCAGTGGTCAGATCATTGGTGCCGAAGCGCTGGTCCGCTGGAATCACCCGGAAAAAGGCTTGCTGTATCCCAGTGAGTTTATCGCGATGGCGGAAGAAGCTGGCTTGATCGCCCGTTTAGGCATGCTGGTGCTCGACATCACTTGTCGCGATATTTTAAGTTTTCGGCAAGTGGATAAGCAATTTGGCCGGATTGCGATCAATTTGTCCGGTGCGCAGTTCAGCGATCCGCATTTGCTGGA
The DNA here is from genome assembly GCA_041913845.1 of Undibacterium sp. Lineage (GTDB taxonomy): Bacteria > Pseudomonadota > Gammaproteobacteria > Burkholderiales > Burkholderiaceae_D > Undibacterium. The sequence continues at coordinate 11,017 of JAYSEN010000005.1, read as the reverse complement.
CGAATTGCGCAGTGTGGTTGATTTTTGGCGGGTTCCGGTTAATTCCATCGAATTTGAAATCACTGAAAGCATGGTAATGCATAATCAGGAGCAAGCAATTATCCTGATGGAAGGCTTGAAAGAAGCGGGCTTTACCTTATCCATTGACGATTTCGGCACGGGTTATTCCTCGCTGGCCTATCTTAAACGGTTTCCTGTTGATAGTTTGAAAATAGATCGCTCATTCATACGGGATATTCCTGACGATCCCAACGATACCGCAATCGTTCAGGCTATCGTCGCAATGGCACACACTCTGGGTATTCACGTGGTAGCTGAGGGTGTGGAATCCGCCGCGCAATTAGCGACTTTGTCTTCGTTTGACTGTGATTGGTATCAAGGTTATTACTTTAGTCGGCCGGTCAGCGAAAAAGATTTTATGCAACTATTGCAAAAAAAGAATGCACTCGCGTAACCGCACTTTGCAAAATTGATACCCTCATTTATGTGTTCGCTTGATCTTTTCGTCGCACCGTCATTTGCTTCACGCCAACTCAGGTAGTGGACGAAAGCCGATTTAATTTTGCAATAAACTACAGGCCCGCTTAACGGTTATAACTTGCCAGTGTAGCGAGCAGGCCTAAGTTTGTGAAACTCTGTTAAACTGACAGGTGTTTATTGCTGCTATGAAATTTTTTGTTGTGAAATTTTTACCTCCGCCTGACTGTGCTTTTTTCCTCGCCGTATTCCCTCTGACTGCAACTAACAATCCTAATCAAATCAGTCGCTGAACACTGATTTTTTCATCCGTCACATTCACAGGTTTCGCTAAGTCCCTAATTTATCTGAGAAATTAGCATTTTGTTGCCTTGTGGCTTCATCTAAGTCTTTGACTTCATTCATATTTTTTAGCATGCCAGTTCAGGAATCCGCTTGACCACGCGCAATCGATACTCTAAAGTGGGCGATAGTGTGAAAAAGTGTAATTTTGTGGGGAAAAATACTGGTTTTCGATTATCGTCAACAATCAAAATCAGTCACGCGAAATAAGTTGCGATAAGGATAAACGGCGTGTTTCAGGGAGCTTCTGCACTCAGTCTGGATGCAAAGGGAAGGATGTCTATACCTGCCCGGCACCGTGACGCCCTGACTCAGCAATGTGAGGGCCAACTCACCCTGACTCGTCATCCTGATGGCTGCCTACTCTTATTTCCCCGCCCGACCTGGGAAAAACACCGCGAACAAATTGCCGCCTGGCCGATACAAGCGCGTGACTGGAAGCGGATTTTTCTGGGTAATGCCTTTGATGTGGATATGGACAGTGCAGGTCGTATTCTGGTCGCGCCCGAATTGCGTGCGGCAACCGGGATACAGCGCGATGTCATGCTGCTGGGCATGGGAAGTCACTTTGAAGTTTGGGATGCCGTTAAGTTGGCGCAAAACGAAGCGCAGGCCATTGCTGGTGGCGCTCCCGAAGCTTTAGCAAATTTTTCTTTCTAGTACGGATAAACAGATGAGCGACGTCGTATTTCATCACCAGACCGTACTCTTAAACGAAGCGGTAGCGGCTTTAAATATTACAGGTGCACGTGAGGCAGGTACTTACATCGATGGTACTTTTGGTCGTGGTGGGCACAGTCGTTTAATTTTGCAGCAATTAGGTGCGACAGGGCGCTTACTGGCTTTTGATAAAGACCCGCAGGCCATTGCCAGCGCGCAGCAAATAAATGATCCACGTTTTCAAATAGTACATCGCAGTTTTGCAGAAATGGACACGGCATTGGCTGAGCTTGGCGTTAGTCAGGTCGATGGTGTGTTATTGGATTTAGGTATTTCTTCGCCGCAGGTCGATGATGCCGGGCGAGGCTTTAGTTTCAGAGAAGATGGTCCGCTTGATATGCGCATGAATAATCAGGATGGCGTATCGGCTGCAGAGTGGCTGGCGCTAGCCAGTGAAGCGGAAATCAGGGAGGTTATAAAAAATTATGGGGAAGAACGGTTTGCTTTTCAGATTGCAAAGGCGATTACTAATCGCCGGACCACAGAAGCCATTACTCGCACCCGACAACTCGCTGAGATCGTCGCAAACGCCGTCAAAACTCGCGAGAAGGGCAAGGACCCGGCAACCCGCACCTTTCAGGCTATACGGATTTTCATCAATCAAGAACTTGAAGATATCGAAGTAGGCTTGCAAGCGGCGTTTCAACATTTAGCGGTGAATGGACGGCTATCGGTGATTAGCTTCCATTCGTTGGAAGACCGATTGGTTAAGCAATTTATGGCAGGTTTGGCGACGGTGGCGCAACCTGATCGTCGTCTGCCGATTAAGTCGGTGGATTTGCCTAGTCCAACTTTGCGTTTGCTGGGTAAGCAAAAGCCCGGTAGCGAAGAAGTAACGCAAAATCCTCGCTCACGCTCGGCAATTTTGCGCGTCGCCGAACGCATTGCCGGAGCCGGCAATGGGCAATAAGTTAAATATTGTGCTGGCTTTGGCGCTGGTTTTATCTGCATTGTCGCAAATTAATGCGCAATATCAGGCGCGCCGTTTGTTTATCGATATTGAGCGCGAACAAACGCTGACTAAGCAATACGAAATTCAATGGAATCAATTAAGGCTGGACCAATCTGTATTGGCAAAACATAGCCGGATTGAGGATGTGGCGCAAAAACAATTGAATATGGTGCAGGTCAGCCCTGACCGTACTCAGTATTTGCGTGCAGAGGAGCAAAAATGAAAGAAACGGCACGTAGCACCGCCAAATCAGGTCATGCGTATTCATCCAGTCCGGTACTGGATGTGAAGCTGCCCGCCTGGCGTTCGCGTTTTGTGCTGTTTTTGTTATTTGTTGCCTTCATCGCGCTGATTGCCAAGGCCGTGTATCTGCAAGGCATGACAAAAGACTTTTTGCAGCAAAAAGGCGCTAACCGTTATGCCCGTACCCTGGAATTGCCATCAACTCGCGGCAAAATTACTGATCGCAATGACCAGGTTTTAGCGACTTCTTTACCTGTCAAAGCGATTTGGGCGATTCCCGATGATGTGCAAGAGGCCCCCAAAGAAAAGTTACGACAGTTAGCCGGTTTGCTGGACATGAGCGAGGCTGAGCTAAACAAAAAGCTTGATTCTGACCGTCAGTTTGTCTATCTGAAGCGCCAGGTTGAACCTGCAGTCGCCGATAAAATTCAAGCGCTTGGCATTCCGGGTATAGAAACCCGCAAAGAATATAAACGCTATTACCCCGAAGGTGAAGTAATGGCGCATGTCGTCGGCTTTACCAATGTTGAGGATAAAGGTCAGGAAGGCATAGAGCTGGCACAAGAAAAAGAGCTGGCTGGTAAAAATGGCAGTCGCCGTGTCATCAAAGACCGTCTGGGGCGCATCGTTGAAGATATACAAGCGATACGTGAACCTCATGATGGCAAGGATATGAAGCTATCGATAGATAGCAAAATTCAATACATTGCCTATACCCACTTAAAAGAGGCAGTGGAAAAACATCAAGCCAAAGCGGGAGGCGCCGTTGTAATTGATACGCAAACCGGTGAGATACTGGCTCTGGTTAATCTGCCTTCGTATAACCCGAATGACAGAACCCGTCTGACAGGTGCGCAATTACGGAATCGCGTGTTGACCGATACCTTTGAACCCGGTTCTACCATGAAGCCTATTACGGTAGCTTTGGCGCTGGAAACCGGACGTGTCAAACCTGATACGGTATTTCAAACGGCACCAGGCTATATGAGCATAGGTCCAGCTGTTATTCATGACGCACATAAGTACAGTTCTCTGACCGTTGAGCAAGTCATACAAAAGTCGTCCAATATTGGCACGGTGAAAATGGCGCTGCAAATGGCACCGCAAGAAATGTGGGAGTTGTTTACGGAACTGGGTTTTGGTCAGCAACCTAAAATCGGTTTCCCGGGAGCGGTTGCCGGACGTCTGCGCAATTACAAAAACTGGCGGCCAATTGAACAGGCCACCATGGCTTACGGACATGGTATTTCCGTCTCTTTATTGCAAATGGCTCGCGCCTACACGATTTTTGCCCGCGATGGCGACTTGATACCCTTGAGCTTTGAAAAAGTGAATGGCCCGGTTAAAGGTAAGCAGATATTTTCACCGAAGACCGCACAACAAATGCGCTTAATGATGGAAACCGTGACCCAGCCTGGTGGTACGGCAACCCTGGCACGCATTGCTGGCTATCGCGTTGCGGGTAAAACCGGTACTGCTCATAAGCTTGAAGGTGGCCGCTACGTGAATCGCTATCTCAGCGATTTTATTGGGTTTGCGCCAGTCTCCAATCCTCGTGTGATAGTTGCAGTCATGATAGATGAGCCCTCAGCAGGTGGGCATTTTGCCGGTACCGTGGCGGCCCCGGCATTTGCTGCAATTACCGCAAGTGTGCTGCGTTCCATGAATGTCGCGCCTGATTCAAATATCACCAATATTATTCCTGAAGCCAGTGTCCAGGAGAGCATGTAATGACGATGTCTGCTGATGCTTTAACTCAATTAATAAACTGGATGCGGCAACATGCCGCGTCTGCAAATTTAACCGCGGACAGCCGGCAAGTGCGTCGCGGTGATATCTTTTTTGCTGTGCCCACTGCCGTCGGTGACGGGCGTAATTACATCCATGCTGCGATTGAGGCAGGCGCGGCTGCTATTGTATTTGAAGCCGGAATCGCGCTTGATACCGATAAGGCCGTGCCCCATTTCGAACAAGTCAATTTGCATCACCATCTGGGACAGATTGCTGCCGCCTGGTATCGGCATGTGAGTGCCGATTGGTTTAATGTGGCGATCACTGGCACCAATGGCAAGACATCGTGCAGTCAATGGTTGGGCAAGGCACTCTCTTTGCTAGATCAGCCTTGCGCGGTGGTTGGAACCTTGGGGAGTGGTGTCTACAAAGACGGGCATTTACTCGCTTTGCAAGAAACGGGTTTTACCACGCCGGATGCCTTGCAATTGCATACCCGACTCGATGGCTTGGCGGTGCAAGGTGCAAAAGCGCTTGCAATCGAAGCCTCGTCGATAGGCTTGGCGCAGCAGCGCTTGCAAGGTGTGCATTTCGACGCGGCCATATTCACCAATTTGACGCGAGACCATCTCGACTACCACGGTGATATGGCGAATTATGCTGCAGCCAAACGCAGTTTATTCGAAACACCTGGCTTGCAACTGGCGGTATTTAATCTGGATGACGCTCAAGGACTGAGCTGGGCGCGCGAATTTCAGGCACAAGCAGGATTACAGGTGGTCGGCTATACCCTCAACCCGAATTCCCAACATGCAGCCATCGCGCAATTGGCAGCAAGTCATATCAAAACCAGTCATAGTGGCACCAGCTTCCATCTGGAAAGTCCCTATGGCAGTGCCCATGTGAAAACCCATTTGGTGGGACGCTTTAATGTCAGCAATATCCTGGCGGTGATGGCGATATTGCTGGGGCGTGGCTATGCCCTGAATAAGGTCGTGCAGGTCATTGAAAAACTCGAACCCGTGCCCGGTCGTATGCAATTACTTGGCAATCCTCACAGTGTGATGGTGGTTATCGATTATGCGCATACGCCGGACGCACTCGAACAAGCTTTGCAAAGTCTGCGCGAAGTCGCTCAAGAGCGGCAGGGCAAACTCTGGTGTGTATTTGGATGTGGCGGCGATCGCGATCCGGGAAAGCGTCCGCAAATGGGCAAAATAGCCGAACAGGCCGACCATGCCATTGTCACTAGCGATAATCCACGTAGTGAAGAACCTGCTGCCATTATCAAGGATATTGCTGCAGGTATGAGCGGCAAACAATTCGTGCTGGAAGACCGCGCGAGTGCGATTTTGTATGCAATCAAACATGCGCTGGCCGAAGATGTTGTGCTGTTGGCTGGAAAAGGTCATGAAAATTATCAGGAAATTAAAGGCAAGAAATGGCCATTCTCTGATGCCGAACATGCTGCCCTGGCGTTAGCAACGGTAGCAACAAGTAGTACATTGAAACGAGGTTGAAATGCGAGCGCAATTATCTGAAATTATTAGCGCGCTGGCGGAGGTAAGTTATCTGGGGCCCAATCCTGCGCTAGTCAACGTTGATGGTGTCAGCACCGATAGCCGTAAGCTTGCCAATGGCAATCTGTTTGTTGCCTTGCGCGGTGAAAATTTTGACGCCCATGATTTTTTGAACGATATCGTCGATAGCGGCATCGCCGCGGTGATTGCCGAACGCGCACCAGAAAATTATCCATTGCCAGTTTTGCTGGTCGCCGATAGCCGCCAGGCCTTATTGCAACTAGCTCGATTTTGGCGCCAACAATTTACTTTACCTGTTATTGCAGTTACTGGCAGTAATGGTAAGACCACGGTCAAGGAAATGATCGCAAGCATTTTGCGCTGCGAGTTTGGCGAACCCCAAGTGCTGGCAACCAAGGGCAATTTAAATAATGAAATTGGTGTGCCACTGACTTTGTTTGAGTTGCATGCCCATCATAAAGCGGCCGTGATCGAACTTGGTATGAATCATCCCGGTGAAATTGCGCAGTTAGCACAGGCTGCGTTGGCACAGGTCGCGCTGGTCAATAATGCGCAACGCGAACATCAGGAATTTATGCAAAGTGTCGCTGCGGTTGCCGAAGAAAATGGTGCAGCTATTAAAGCACTGGCCGCAGATGGCGTTGCCGTGTATCCAGCGGACTGTGAGTACACCCCTATGTGGAGTGAGTTCGCAGGAACACGCCGTAGTTTGCAATTTGGTGTCAGTGAGGCTGCCACTATGCGCATCCTCCAGCAAAAAGCGCAAGGCAGCACACAGCAATTGCAACTGCAATTAAGCGAGCACAATCTGAGTATCGACTTGCCACTGATGGGGCAACACAATGCCTTGAATGCCTTGGCTGCTGCGAGTTGTTGCTACGCCATAGGCGTGAGCCTGACCAGCATACGTGCCGGCTTGGAGACGTTCAAAGCCGTTAATGGCCGTTTGCAAGTCAAACTGTCGCGCAAGGCTTGCCATTTAATTGACGACAGTTATAACGCCAATCCAGATTCCGTACGCGCAGCAATCGACGTTTTGGCACCAGCTCGTGCCGCTATTCTGGTGTTGGGCGATATGGGTGAGGTAGGTGAGCAAGGGGCAGAGTTTCATGCCGAAATTGGTACTTATGCAAAACAACAAGGCATTGCACGTGTACTCGCTTTGGGGCCACTCAGTGCGCATACGGTGCGGGCATTTGGTGCTGGTGCACAGCATTTCAGCGATCTCGCCTCGCTGCTAATCGCTTTGGACGAGGAGGTTCAGGCGCATCACACGGTTTTAGTAAAGGGATCACGTTTTATGAAGATGGAGCGCGTGATCGCCCATTTAGTAGCAACAGATCAAACTACACAACAACAAGGAAATCATTGATATGTTGCTTTGGTTAGCAGAATATTTTCGCACTGATTTAGGCCTGCTCAGGCTGTTTAACTTTATTACGTTTCGCGCAGTATTTGCGACGATGACGGCGATCGCTATCGGTATCTTTGCCGGACCAGCTGTGATACGCATGCTGACTCGCTTAAAAGTTGGTCAGGCGGTACGTAGCTATGGCATGGAAACCCACCTGGTTAAATCAGGTACGCCAACTATGGGCGGCGCCTTAGTATTACTTGGTATCGGCATTTCAACTTTGCTCTGGGCAGATCTTAGTAATCGCTTTGTCTGGGTCGTCATGATCGTCACTTTAGGTTATGGCGCGGTAGGCTGGGTTGATGACTATCGCAAAGTCGTGTATCGCGACCCCGAAGGGATGCGCTCACGTGAAAAATATTTCTGGCAATCGCTGGTTGGAATTATTGCTGCGTTTTATCTGGCGTTTTCAGTATCCGCACCGAGCAATGCCAAGGTCTGGGAATTGCTGTTAAGTTGGATACAGTCAGGCTTTAGTATGGACTTGCCACCCAAGGCTGACTTAATTGTGCCTTTCTTTAAAACCATCAGTTATCCCCTGGGCGTTTGGGGGTTTATCGCGCTGACTTATTGTGTAATTGTGGGAACCAGTAATGCAGTCAATTTTACCGATGGCTTAGATGGCCTGGCCATTATGCCGACGATTATGGTCGGCGGTGCTTTGGGTTTGTTTGCCTACCTGACGGGTCATGCAGGGTATTCAAAATATTTATTGATACCTTACATTCCAGGTGCGGGTGAATTATTGGTGTTCTGCGGCGCCATGGTCGGTGCAGGTTTAGCTTTCCTATGGTTTAACGCACATCCGGCCCAGGTTTTTATGGGCGACGTGGGTGCTCTGGCACTGGGTGGTGCACTAGGTACGATTGCCGTTATCGTGCGTCAGGAAATTGTGTTGTTTATTATGGGTGGGATTTTTGTGGCGGAGACGTTATCCGTGATGCTGCAGGTTTCCTATTTTAAATACACTAAAAAGCGTTATGGCGAAGGACGACGCTTATTTTTGATGGCCCCTTTACATCATCATTTTGAAAAAAAAGGTTGGAAAGAAACGCAAGTCGTTGTGCGTTTTTGGATCATCACCATGTTATTGGTTTTAGCCGGTTTATCGACTTTGAAATTGCGTTAATGCAGTCAAATTTTGTTTCAAACTACTAGTTGGTATATGAGTTACTCAGGACAAACAGCGTTGGTATTAGGACTAGGCGAATCAGGTCTGGCGATGGCACGATGGCTAGCCTTCCGTGGTGCGCGCCTGCGCATTGCTGATACGCGTACTGCGCCAGAGCGCTTGCCACAATTGTTGCACGAAGTGCCTGACGCGGAATTCATTGCCACTGAATTCACTCCTGAGCTACTTGATGGGGTAAATTTTATCGCGCTTAGCCCGGGACTCAGCCCCTTTAAAGAGTTGCGTGAGATTTTGCCCGCTGCACAAGCAGCAGGTATCCCGCTCTGGGGTGAAGTGGAGTTGTTTGCACAAGCCCTGACCGCACTCAAAGAAGCCCAGGCTTACCAACCGCGAGTGCTGGCGATTACCGGCACCAATGGTAAAACAACCGTCACCAGCCTGACTGGCTTATTGTGTCAGCGTGCCGGTTTGAGCACGCGGGTCGCCGGTAATATCAGCCCTGCAATGCTGGATGTCTTGCGCGAAGACTTGTTGCGGCAGACCTTGCCAGAGGTATGGGTCTTGGAATTATCCAGTTTTCAATTGCACAGTTGCCTAAGTCTGCAAGCTGACGCTGCCACAGTCTTGAATCTGAGCCAGGATCATTTGGATTGGCACGGTGAAATGTCAGCCTATGCCGCAGATAAAGCGAAAATATTTGGGCCAGCCACTCGACAAGTTTTAAATCGAGATGATGCTTTGGTTGCTGCAATGGCAAAGCCAGGCTTGAGTCAATTTTATTTCTCAAGCAGTGCGCCACAGCATGCGGGTGACTTCGGTCTGCTGAATGAACACGATATGCAATGGTTGGCTTATGCCGAGGCCGAAGAGGTCGAGGGCGGTGGTCGTCGTCGTAAAAATCAGCCTGAAGCCGAAGCGCAGGTCAAACGACTGATGCCGGTAGATGCCTTACAAATTCGTGGTCAGCATAATGCCTTAAATGCCCTGGCAGCGCTGGCTTTGTGTCGCGCTATCGCTATCCCGTTCGCACATTTATTGCATGGTTTGCGCCAATATCAAGGTGAAGCGCATCGGGTGGAAGTCATTGCGACCGTTGCTGGCATCGAATTTATTGACGATAGCAAAGGTACCAATGTCGGTGCCACGGTTGCTGCATTAAAAGGTCTGGGGCAAGGGCAGCATGTACAAAAGATTGTTTTAATTGCTGGCGGTGAGGGCAAGGGGCAGGATTTTTCTCCCTTAAGTGATCCGCTGGCTCGTTACGTAAAACATGTTTGTCTGATAGGTAAAGCCAGTGATGAACTCGCGGCGATCGCAAAATCTGCAGGCGTGTCGTTTCATCAATCCGCCAGTTTAACTGAAGCCGTACAGGATGCGGTATCGCATGCGACTAGTGGGGATATGGTGTTACTGTCTCCGGCTTGTGCCAGTCTCGACATGTTCCGGAATTATGCACACCGTGCTGAAGTCTTTGCTGCGGCTGTGCGCGAGTATGCTTTAGATCAGGGCGAGGTAATTTAATGAAGGCGCCCAAACTATCCTGGTTTAAATTACGCGAACAAGGGGAAACCCATTTGGTTGCGCGTTCCAAAATGCTGGAATACGACCAGGCATTGATTTGGGTTACCTTAGCCTTGATGTTATTTGGCATCGTCATGGTGTATTCGGCATCAATCGCATTACCCGATTCACCGAAATACGCAAATTACAGCAATAGTTATTTTTTAGGGCGGCAAGTTTTGTTTGTCTGTGCCGCTATCGTTGCTGGCGCAGTGGCTTTTCGAATTCCGATTAAAACCTGGCAAAAATACGCGCCGCATTTATTTGTTCTGACGCTGATTTTATTGATGCTGGTTTTAATACCCGGCTTGGGTAAAGGGGTGAATGGGGCGAAGCGCTGGATTTCCTTCAAAATCATTAACCTGCAACCATCAGAACTGATGAAGTTGTTCATGGTTTTATATGCCGCCGATTACACAGTGCGCAAACAAGAATACATGCACAAACTGACCAAAGGTTTTGTGCCCATGCTGGCGGCTGTTGGGGTAGTGGGTTTGTTGTTATTGCTGGAGCCCGATCTTGGCGCATTTGGCGTAATCGTTTGTGTCGCCATGGGGATATTGTTTTTGGGTGGAATTAACGGGATATGGTTCGGTGGTATCGCCGCAACTCTGGTCGGTATTTTTACATTGGTGATTGTACTTTCGCCCTGGCGTCGTGAACGGATATTTGCTTACCTTGACCCCTGGGCGGAAGGCAATGCTTTAGGTAAAGCCTATCAATTATCACACTCGTTAATTGCGTTCGGACGTGGTGAGATTTTTGGCGTGGGATTAGGAGGCAGCGTGCAAAAGCTGCACTATTTACCCGAAGCACATACTGACTTTTTAATGGCTGTGATCGGTGAAGAGCTGGGATTTGTCGGCGTCCTGGTAGTGATTTTACTGTTTTACTGGCTGTTGAAA